>CAVSIC010000025.1:0-13438 GCA_963727905.1 uncultured Microthrixaceae bacterium | reverse complement strand
TGACGAGTCATCCACGACCTAGTCGTGAATGCCGCACTCCGTCTTGTCCTGGCCGACCCAGCGACCCGAGCGCGGATCGTCTGGGTCGGTGGGGAGCTGGGTGCAGGGCTGGCAGCCGATGCTGAGGTAGCCCTGGAGCCGGAGCGGGTTGACGATCACGTCGTGGTCGGCGATGTAGCCCTCGACGTCGAGCGAGGACCACGTGGCGATCGGGTTGACCTTGACCAGGCCGCGGAGGTCGCGGGCGACGATCGGGGCCTGGCCACGGGTGGCGGCCTCCTCGCGGCGCAGGCCGCTCATCCATGCCGCCTTGCCTTCGAGCGCCCGGTCGAGCTGGCCCACCTTCACCGCGGAGCAGCAGTTCTCGGGGTCGATCTTCCACAGCTCGTCAGCGAAGTGCGGCACGGTCATCATCCGCAGGTTGAGGCCGTAGCGCCGCCGCACGAGCTCCACCGTCTCGAGGGTCTCGGGGAAGTGGTAGCCGGTGTCGATGAAGACCACCTCGATGCCGGGATGGACCTTGGTGGCGAGGTCGATCAGCACCGCATCGTTCATCGATGCGCTGAGTGACAGGTGGGGGGCGAAGCTGTCGACCGCCCACTGGATGATCTTCGACGCGGGCATGCGCTCGAACTCGCGGTTCAGCTCGGCCAGCTCCTCGTCGGAGTGGTCGGGCACCTCGAACACCGTGGCGACGTCCGTCATCAGGTCGCGCACTCCGACTCGCCGGTCTCGGCCACGTAGGGCCCGGTCTCGCCGAAGTCGACGTAGTACTCCGGCGCCTCGTCGGGCAGCGGGAACTCGTCGAGCTCCTTCAGGTCCTCGGCGATCGCCTTGGCGCCGCCGACGCGGTCCATCCAACCGCGGAAGGCCTCGCCGGCCTGCCGCTCGTCGTTGAAGCGACGCACCACGCGGACGGTGGCCTCGGGAGCGTTCTTGGCGGGCAGGCGCAGGGCCTTCTGGCCGAAGTGGATCTTCTCCTGACCGACGTAGCCGCCGAGGAGCATCTGGTACCCCGGAGCCGACTGGCCGTGGGCCCGGCGCTCCGCGCCGAAGAACCCGATGTCGGAGATGTGGTGCTGGCCGCAGCTGTTGGTGCAGCCGGAGATGTTCGTGCGGATGCCGGGCACCTCGGCCAGGCCGGCCTCGGTGAGGGCCTCATCGATGGCGTCGGCCAGGCCGCGGCTCTGGGTGACGGCCAGGTTGCACGTGTCGGCGCCCGGGCAGGCGACCACGTCACGGGCCAGCTCTGCACCCGGTTCGGCCATGCCGATCTCATCGAGGCGCTGGTGCAGGGTGGGCAGCTGCGACTCGGTGAGCCCCCGGAAGGCGAGGTTCTGCCGGTTCGTGATCCGGATCTCGGCCCCCAGCTCGCGTTGGATGGAGGCGAGCGCCCGCCACTGGGCGGAGGTGATGTCGCCGAGCTTCGAGTAGGCGATGGCTGACACGGTGCCGTTGGCCGAGCCGCGGACGACGTTCGCGTCGTCCCAGGCATCGAACGGGCTCGTGCGGCGGAGGGTGACCGGGGTGCCCTGGCCGATGACGGTCGGGGTCATGCCGGCACCGAGTCCGGCCGGAGCGTCGCCGACCTTCTCGACGTGGGCGGGGATGCCGCCGGGCCAGGTGGAGCTGGCCACGAGGAGCTTCCGCTCCTTGAGGATCCGGGCCTGGACGACGTCCCAGCCCTCGTTCTGCACGACCCACTTGAGGCGGGCCCGGAGCTTGTTGTCTCGGTTGCCGTGGTTCGAGAACACGCGGAGGATCGCCTCGAGCGTGGCCATGAGGTCCTCGCGGGGCGTGAACTCCTCGAGGGCGAGCGCGGCGTGCGGGTTGGCGCCGAGGCCGCCGGCGACGAACACCCGGAAGCCCGCCTCGCGGGTGCCGTCGGGGAGCGTGCGGGCGGTGGCGATGACGCCGGCGTCGTTGAACATGGCCTGGCCGCAGTCGGTCTCGCAGCCGGAGAAGTTGATCTTGAACTTCCGCGGGAGGCGCTGGGCCAGCGGGTGGTGGAGGAAGTGCTGGAACGCCGCCTCGGCCCAGGGACTGATGTCGAGGTACTCGTACGGGCACGCCCCGGCGAGGTGGCAGCCCATCACGTTGCGGACCGTGTCGCCGCAGGCCTCGCGCGACGTGAGCCCGACGGACGCCATTTCGCGGAGGACGGCGGGGACCTGCTCGAGGTCCACGAAGTGGAACTGGACGTTCTGGCGGGTGGTGAGGTGGCCCCAGCCGCGGCTGTAGGTGTCCGCGATGTGGGCCATCATGTCGAGCTGCTCGGGGGTGATGGACCCGTACGGGACCTTCACGCGGACCATCTGGTTGTGGCCGCCCTGGCGCTGCCCGTAGATGCCGTTGTTCAGGCGGAAGACGCGGAAGGCGTCTTCCTCGAGGTCGCCCGACAGGTACCGCGCCAGCTGGACCTCGAACTTCTCGATGTCCGCCCGAATGTCGGGGTCGATCTCGTGTTCAACCAGCATGGGGGTCCCCGTTGGGTGGGAGTGGTGGGACATCAATGGTTCCAAACCCGACTCACCCAGTCAACATTCCGCCCCTGAGGGAGGAATGTCGGCCATCACCGCTGGAGGAGCTCGGCGACCCGGAAGGCGAGGTCGATGGACTGGCGGCCGTTGAGCCGGGGGTCGCACATCGTCTCGTAGCGGGCGTCGAGGTCGGCGTCGAGGATCTCCTCGGCCCCGCCCAGGCACTCGGTGACGTCGTCGCCCGTGAGCTCGACGTGGACGCCGCCGGGCCAGGTTCCCTCGGCGCGGTGGGCGGCGAAGAACCCCGCGATCTCGGACATCACGGCATCGAGGTGGCGGGTCTTGCGGCCGCTCACGCTGGTGAAGGTGTTGCCGTGCATCGGGTCACAGGCCCACACGACGGGGTGGTCGGCATCCCGGGCGGCAGCCAGCAGCGGGCGCAGCGCGTCCTCGACGTGGTCGGCGCCCATCCGGGAGATGAGCGTGAGGCGGCCGGGGATCCGATCCGGGTTGAGCGCCTCGCACATGGCGAGGACCTCGTCCGGTGTGGCCGTGGGGCCGAGCTTGCAGCCGAGCGGGTTGCCGACGCCGCGGAGGAACTCCACGTGGGCCCCGTCGAGCTGCCGGGTGCGCTCGCCGATCCAGAGCATGTGGGCCGAGCAGTCGTACCAGCCGCCGGTGAGCGAGTCCTGGCGGGTGAGGGCCTCCTCGTAGCCGAGGATCAGCGCCTCGTGGCTGGTGAAGAAGTCGACCTCGTGCAGGTTCGGCTGGGTGGCGGAGTGGATGCCGCAGGCGCCCATGAAGCGCAGGGCGCGGTCGATCTCGTCGGCGAGCGACTCGTAGCGCCGGCCCTCTCGGCTCGACGCCACGAACTCCTGGTTCCACTGGTGCACCTGGCTCAGGTCGGCGAAGCCGCCCTTCACGAAGGCCCGGAGGAGGTTCAGCGTCGACGCCGACTGGTGGTACGCCTGGAGCAGGCGCTCGGGATCGGGGATCCGGGCGGCGGCGGTGGGGGCGATGTCGTTGACGATGTGGCCCCGGAACGAGGGCAGCTCGAGGTCACCGATGATCTCGGTGTCGGACGAGCGGGGCTTGGCGAACTGCCCGGCGATCCGACCGACCTTCACGGTGGGGACACCCGAGGAGTAGCTCAGGACGATCGCCATCTGCAGGATGACCTTCAGGCGATCCCGGATGCCGTCCGCGGTGAAGTCGTCGAAGGACTCGGCGCAGTCGCCCGCCTGCAGGAGGAAGGCCTTGCCGTCGGCGACCTCCCCGAGCGCGGTGGTCAGCTGGCGGGCTTCGCCGGCGAACACGAGCGGGGGCAGGGTCGACAGCTGCTTGAGGACCCCGTCGTAGGCGCCCCCGTCGGGCCAGCTCGGCTGCTGCGCAGCGGCGCGGTCACGCCAGGTGGCGGGCGTCCAGGGGGCGGTCACGGCGGAAAGCGTGGCCTGTGCGGCCCGCCAGGGCAAAGCCGAATGGCAGGGCGCGTGGCGGACCGCAGTCGGGCTAGGCGGCGTCGCTGCGGGCGAGGGCTTCCTCGCGGACGGCGTGGACCGCTCGCTTCACGAGGCGGCGGGCGGCTTCGGCGGTGACGCCGAGCTCGTCGCCGACCTCTCGGTAGCTGCGCTTGCGGCCGTCGTGGAGGCCGAACCGCTGCTCCACCGCGAGGCGGGCCCGGTCGTCGAGCACGTCGAGCAGGTCGCCGATGAGCTCCTGCTCCTCGGCGTGCACGAGCATCTGCTCGGGTCCCGGCTTGTCGTCGGCGATGAGGTCCACCAGCTCGCTCCCGTCGTCGTCGCCGACGGTGCGGTCGAGCGAGGTGGGCGTGGTGAGCCGGTAGAGGCGGGCGTTCTCGTCGTCGAGCTCGTCGCCGTCGCCCGAGACCTGGCGCAGGGCGGCCCGGAGGCTGGCCGAGCGGTCGCCGGGAAGGCGGACCAGGGAGGCCTTCTGGTCGAGGGCCCGGCCGATGGCCTGCCGGATCCAGAAGGTGGCGTAGGTGGAGAACTTGAAGCCCTTGCGCCAGTCGAACTTGTCGACGGCGTGCTCGAGGCCCAGGTTGCCCTCCTGGACGAGGTCCAGGAGCTCCATGGCGGGGGGGAGCGGGTAGCGGCGGGCGACGGACACGACCAGGCGCAGGTTGGCCCGGATGAAGCGGTCCTTGGCCTCCGCCCCCTTGCGGGAGAGGCGGCGGTTCTCTGCGCTGTCCTCGCCGGCCTCGATGGCGGCGCGGGCCTTCGTGCCGGCTTCGACGACCTGGGAGAGCTCGCGCTCCTCCTGGGCGGTGAGCAGCGGCACGAGGCCGATCTCGTTGAGGTACTGACCTACGGAATCTGTCATGGCAATCTCCTCAACGGTTGCTACCCCAGCGGTGTTCCCTCGGGACAGCGATTTCCACCATCGGGATAGGGGTAAATCGGCCAACCGGGACGGGTCCTTGAGGATTCCCGCCCGATCGGTGACCGATGTCACCGGCCACAGGGCCATCTCAGGGGCGCATAGGTTCCTGGGGGTGACCGAGCGGATCGGCATCTTCGGGGGCACGTTCGACCCCCCGCACGTCGGCCACCTGGCCGCGGCCGTCAACGCCCGGCACGATCTGGGCCTCGATCGGGTCCTGCTCGTGGTGAACAACGTCCCGTGGCAGAAGGTGGGGAGCCGGGTCATCAGCGAGGCCGAGGACCGCCTCGCCATGGTCTCGGCGGCGGTGGACGGGGTCGAGGGGCTGGAGGCCAGCCGGATCGAGCTCGACGCCGGCGGGATGTCCTACACGGCCGACACCCTGGCCACCCTGCGGGCCGAGGACGCCGACCGGGAGCTGTTCGTGCTCCTGGGCAACGATGCGGCCGCCGGGCTCCTCACCTGGGAGCGGGTGGAGGAGGTCCGGGACCTGGCCACCATCGTGGTCGTCGACCGGCCGGGCAGCCCGCTGGTGCCCCCGCTGGAGGGCTGGCGGTGGGTCCACCTCGAGGTGCCGCTCCTGGAGGTGTCGAGCACCGAGCTGCGGTCCCGAGCCGAGGCGGGCCGACCGCTCGAGTTCCTGGTCCCGAACGACGTGATCGACTGCATCGAGGAGCGCGGCCTGTACGGTCGGCCTCCACGATGACCGAGCCGGACACCGACATCACCCGCCAGTGGGCCATCGAGGCGGCCCGGGCCGCCGACGACAAGCTGGCCAAGGACGTCGTGGTGCTCGAGGTGGCCGAGGTGCTGGCCCTGTGCGGCTGGTTCGTCATCGCCAGCGCCGGCAACGACCGTCAGGTGAAGGCCGTGTGCGACGCGGTCGAGGAGCGCGTGCACACGTCGGGTGGACCCAAGCCGAAGCGCATCGAGGGCCTCGACAGCCTCCAGTGGGTGCTCATGGACTACGGCGACGTGATCGTCCACATCTTCCAGCAGGACATCCGCGAGTTCTACGACCTCGAGCGCCTGTGGGCCGACGTCCCCCGCGTCGAGTGGACGGACGACGCCGCGTAGCTAGGACAGCCGGTCGCCACGGGCCCAGGCCTGGAGGAGGGGCTCGGCGCGGGAATCGGACGCGGCGACGGCGACGACGGTGTCGCCGGCTTCGAGCACCGTGTCGCCGTGGGGGACGACGGCTCGGCCGTCGCGCACGACGAGCGACGCCCGGACGCCCGCGGGCATCGGTGCGGCGGCGAGCGTGAAGCCCACGACCGCGGCGGACTCGTCGAGCGTGAGCTCGATCACGTAAGCGGCCACGTGATCGAGGCCGGTGACGATCGTGGTGGCTGGGCGATGGTCGGCCTGCAGGCCGAGGCGGCGCGCCACGAACGGGATGGTGGCCCCTTGCACGGCCACCGAGAGGAAGACCACGAAGAAGACCACGTTGAAGACGAGGTGGGCCTCTGGGTACTCCGCGGTCAGCGGGAAGGTGGCCAGCACGATGGGCACCGCCCCGCGCAACCCCACCCAGCCGACGAGTGCGGTGGCGCCGCGACCGAGCCGGAACCACGGGACGATCGCCAGCGAGGCGAGTGGTCGGGCGACGAACACGAGGACCGCGGCGATCAGGAGCCCGCGCCAAGCGACATCGGGCAGCTCGGACGGGAACACCTGCACCCCGAGCAGGGTGAACAGGCTCATCTGCGCGGCGAAGACGAAGCCCTCGTGGACCGTGCGGAGCGTGTGGCGGTAGCGCGTGAGCTGGTGGCCGAGCACGAGTCCGACCAGGAAGACGGCGAGGAGACCGGACCCACCGACCTGTGTGGCCAGCCCGTAGGCAAGCCCGGCGAGGCCGGTCGACAGCACCGCCACGAGGCCGACGCCACCGAGCCGGATCCGCTCGGCGATCCATGCTCCGGCCAGACCGACGCCGACGCCCGCCGCGATCCCACCGAGGATCTGCTGCACCCCGAACACGAGCCAGCCGGCGGGGGAGGCGTCGCCCGCCCATGTCTCGAGGATCCCCACGGTGAGGAAGACCGCGATGGGGTCGTTGAGGCCGGACTCGAGCTCGAGCACCCCCTGCAATCGGGCGGGCACCGGCGCCCGCCGCAGGATGGCCATCACGGCCGCCGCGTCGGTGGAAGCGACGACCGCCGCGAGCAACCACGCCGTGGTGCCGGACACGTCGAACAGCACCAGCGACGCACCAGCGACGACCGTCGCGGAGATCGCCACCCCGACGGTGGCCAGGAGGGCGGCCGGAGCGGCGACCCGCCGGATCTCGTCGAGGTCCAACGCGAGACCGGCCTCGAACAGGATCAGCACCAGGGCGCCGACGGCGATCGACTGCACCAGCTCGGGGTCGTCGAAGTGCACGATCCCGAGCCCGTCGTCGGCGAGTGCCATGCCGAGCCCGAGGAACACGAGGAGGCTCGGCACCCGCAGCTGACCCGCCACCGCGGCTGTCACGACCCCGACGACGATCACCGCCGCGCCGAGCAGCACCACGTCGTCGACGGCGAGGTGCAGCTCCATCGCAGGAGGTTAGGTGACCCGTGACGCGAGAGAGCCCGCCGTTCGGCGGGCCCTTCGGGAGTGGAGCTAAGGAGAATTGAACTCCTGACCTCTTGCATGCCATGCAAGCGCTCTACCAACTGAGCTATAGCCCCGTGGGACTGTCGAGCGTAGATCGGTGCGAGGCAGACCCGCCAATGACCGCCGGGCGCGCAACGGGTTCGGGAGGCGGGAGGGGGCGCCGGTACGATCCGGCCCCTATGGCCGATGTGTACGACGTGCAGGCCGTCGAGCGCCGCTGGCAGCAGCGGTGGCGAGACGAGGGCACCTACGAGATCGAGAACGACGACCCACGGCCGCCCTTCTACGTCCTCAACATGTACCCGTACCCCTCGGGGCCCGCGCACCAGGGCCACGTGCGCAACTACACGTTCGGCGACCTGATCGTCCGCTACCGGACGATGCTCGGCTACGGCGTCCTCAGCCCGATGGGCTTCGACAGCTTCGGGCTCCCCGCGGAGAACGCCGCGATCAAGGGCGGGGTCCACCCGCGGCAGTTCACCGAGGAGAAGATCGCCCAGCTCACCTCGAGCATCGAGCGGATCGGCGCGGTGTACGACTGGCGGAGGATCGTGCGGAGCCACGACCCCGGATACCTCCGCTGGACCCAGTGGATCTTCCTGCGGTTGCTCGAGCGGGGTCTCGCGTACCGCAAGAACGCCCCGGTGAACTGGTGCCCCGGATGCCAGACGGTGCTGGCCAACGAGCAGGTGCTGGGCGACGGCACCTGCGAGCGATCAGGAGACCTGGTCCAGCGCCGCGACCTGGAGCAGTGGTTCTTCAAGACGACCGAGTACGCGCAGGAGCTGCTCGACGACCTCGACTCCCTCGACTGGCCCGAGCGTGTGCTCACGATGCAGCGCAACTGGATCGGGCGGTCCGAGGGCGCCGAGTTCACGATGGCGGTCGTCGACGCGGCCGGCGCTCCCACCGGCGTCTCCTTCACCGTGTACACGACGCGTCCGGACACGAGCTTCGGCATGACGTTCTGCGTGCTGGCCCCCGAGCACCCGCTCGTGGAGCCGGTCACCACCGACGAGCACCGCGCCGAAATCGAGGCGTTCGTCGAGAAGGCCCGCAACACCGCCGAGGTCGACCGCCTGTCGTCGGAGGGTGCGATCGAGAAGCGGGGCTGCCCCACGGGCGCGTTCGCGCTCAACCCGTTCACCGGCCGGCCGGTGCCGATCTACCTGGCCGACTACGTGCTCTCGACCTACGGCACCGGGGCGATCATGGCCGTCCCCGGCCAGGATCAGCGCGACTGGGACTTCGCCACGGCGTTCGGCCTGCCGATCGTCCGCACGGTCCAGCCGCCGGACGGCTTCGACGGCGAGGCGTACTCGGGCGACGGGCCCGCCATCAACAGCGCCTGGCTCGACGGCCTCGACGTGGTGGCGGCCAAGGCGAAGGCGATCGAGTGGCTGGAGGCCGAGGGCGTCGGCCGGCGCAAGGTGAACTACCGCCTGCGCGACTGGCTGCTGTCCCGGCAGCGGTTCTGGGGCTGCCCGATCCCGATCGTGTACTGCCCCGACCACGGCGCGGTCCCCGTGCCGGACGACCAGCTCCCGATCGTGGCGCCGGACGACGTCGAGTTCCTGCCGACGGGCGAGTCGCCGCTGCGGCAGCACGAAGGCTTCCTCCACACCACCTGCCCGCAGTGCGGCGGCCCTGCGATGCGCGAGACCGACACGATGGACACGTTCGTCGACTCGTCGTGGTACTTCCTGCGGTTCTGCGACCCCTGGAACGAGGACGCCCCGTTCGACCTCGCGGCCGTGCAGCGCTGGATGCCGGTGGGCCAGTACATCGGCGGCGTGGAGCACGCCATCCTCCACCTGCTGTACGCCCGCTTCTTCACGATGGCGCTATCGGACCTCGGGTTCGCCCCGCCGGACCTGCGCGAGCCCTTCGCCCGCCTGTTCACGCAGGGCATGGTCCGGTTGGGCGGGGCGAAGATGTCGAAGTCGAAGGGCAACCTGGTCGCGCCGGAGGCCATCTTCGACTCCGAGGGGGCCGACGCCCTGCGCCTGGCCCACCTGTTCGTGGGGCCTCCCGGTGATGACGTCGACTGGGAGGGCGTGGGCATCGAGGGGTGCTGGCGGTTCCTGCAGCGCGTCTGGCGGGCCGCCGATCCCGGCTCCGAGGCTGTCCCGGCGGCCCAGGGCGACGACGTGGCGCTGGTCGACCGGGCCGCCCACCGACTCATCGAGCGGATCACCGGTGAGTACGAGCGCTGGTCCTACAACACCGCGGTCGCGGGGTACATGGAGTTCACCAACCTCCTGTACAAGCACGGCTCGACCGACTTCGCCGTCGACACGCTGCTCCTGCTCCTGGCCCCGGCCGCCCCCCACGTCACCGCCGAGCTCTGGGAGCGCCGTCACCCCGGCGAGCACATCCACGCCCAGCGCTGGCCGGTGGCCGACGCGGCGCTGACCGCGGTCGACTCGGTCACGATGGTCGTGCAGGTCAACGGGAAGGTGAAGGCCCGGCTCGAGGTCGACCCCGGGATCGGAGAGGCCGACGCCGAGGCCCTGGCCCTGGCCGACTCCCACGTGATCGACGCCCTTGCCGGCGCGACGCCCAAGAAGGTCATCGCCCGGCCGCCCAAGATCGTCAACATCGTCGCCTGACGATCCCCCAGGGGTTTGTAACTGCCGGTTGCCGGCAAGGGTCCCAGGGCCGTGCTGACCTTGAACGAGCGACTCGAGCGCGCCCCGGAACTCGGCCACAGCCTCACCTTCGTCGTCGGCGGCAAGCCCGACGAGGTCCCCTACGCCCAGCTGCTCGAGGAAGCCACGGGGTTCGCCGCGAACCTCCAGCGGCTCGGGGTGGGGGAGGGCGACCACGTCGGCCTGCTCGGCCCGACCTCGCGGGAGCTCGTCACCGCCATCGAGGGGGTCTGGCTGGCCGGGGCCACGGTCGTGGTGCTGCCGCTGCCGATGCGCATGAGCTCCATCGAGGAGTTCGTGGACCAGACCCGCACCCGGATCCGCAACGCCGACATCGCCCTGGTCCTCATCGATCCCGAGCTGGCCCCCTTCGTGGAGCCGGTCCCGGGCGATCCGCCGATGGTCGGCTGGGGGGCGCTCCGCCCCAGCCGGTCGACCGCCGCCGCGTCGGACTGGGTGCGCCCGTCCGAGGACCCCGATCGGCTGGCGATCCTGCAGTTCACGAGTGGATCGACCTCCGACCCCAAGGGCGTGACGCTCCCGCACCGCACCGTGGCGGCGAACCTCGATGCCATCGCCGTGGCCACCTCGCTCGACCCCGACGACGACGTCCTGGTCTCGTGGCTGCCGCTCTACCACGACATGGGGTTGGTCGGACTGCTCACCACGGGGCTCACCACCGGCACCCCCCTGGTCCTCGGCGCCCCCACCGACTTCACGGCCAACCCGAGCAGCTGGATGGAGTGGATCTCCACCTACGGGGGCACCGCCACCGCCGGGCCGAACTTCTCGTACGTCCTCGCCGCCCGAGCCCTCGGGCGGGGCGAGGTCCTCGACCTCTCCCGCCTGCGGATCGCGCTCAACGGCGCCGAGCCCGTCGACCCCGCCACCGTGGCCAAGTTCATCGACGCGGGCGCGCGCCACGGCCTCCGGCCGGGGGCCGTCTTCCCGGCGTTCGGGATGGCCGAGGTGGCCATCGCCGGCACGTTCCCGGAGCCGATGTCCGGGCTGCGCACCGATGCCGTCGATCAGCGGGTCCTCGAGGCCGAGCGCTACGCCGCCCCGGTCGATCCGGACCACGAGGGCGCCCGCCACCTGGCCATCCTCGGCCGACCGGTCCAGGGCCTCGAGATCCGGGTCGTCGACCCTGCCACCGGCGACGTGCTCGACGAGCGGGAGGTCGGGGAGCTCGAGATCCGGGGCACCTCGGTGATGCCCGGCTACTACAAGCGCCCCGACGCCACCGCCGAGATCTTCCACGATGGGTGGCTCCGCACCGGCGACCTCGCCTATCTCGTCGACGGCGAGATGGTGATGTGCGGGCGCATCAAGGACGTGATCATCGTCGGCGGCCGCAACGTGTTCCCCGAGGACATCGAGCGGGCCCTGGCCGACGTCGACGGGGTCCGCGCCGGCAACGTCATCGCCTTCGGCGTCGACGGCCGGGGCAAGGAGGGCGTGGTCGTCGTGGCCGAGTCGAAGTCCGCCGACTCCACGCTCGTGCGGTCCACCGTGGCCGCCCGCGTCCGCGAGGCGATCGGCCTCCCGGCCAAGGACATCGTGCTGGTGGAGCCGGGCAGCCTGCCCAAGACGAGCTCCGGCAAGCTGCAGCGTTCGCTGTGCAAGGTCCGCTACCTCGGGGCCGAGCTCAGCCTCGTCGTCTGAGTCGTTGCTTGCTCCGGGCCTCGCTTCGCTCGGAACGCCCTCCGCAAGTCCCTTCGCTCGGGTCGGCAAAGCCGCCCGGCTCCGGCGCTCCCGGGTCTACACCGCCTGGAGGTCGCGCATCACGGCCGCCCAGCGCTCGGGGTCGCTCGTGTACGGCGCGTAGAAGCTGAGGCGCTGCACGACGTCGCCGTAGCGCTTGGTGAGCTCGGGGGCGATGCCCTCCGGCTCGGCCACCACCGCGAACGCCGCGAGGATGTCGTCGGTGATGAGCTCGCCCATCTCCGTCCACTTCCCCTCCTTCGACATCCGGTTGAGGTCGTCCTGGAGATCGCCCCAGCCGTGCAGCTCGAGCACGGGCCGGTACGCCGGCGTGGAGCCGTAGAAGGCGATCTGCTGCTTGACGCCTGCGGTGGACGCCGCCATCTCCGCGTCGTTGGTACCGGTGACCACGAAGGCCGGCCCGGAGATCTCGATGTCGGCGAGCGTGCGGCCAGCCTTCTGGGCGCCGCGCTCCAGCGCCGGCAGGGTGACCTCGCGGAGGTACTGCTCGGTGGTGAAGCCGTGGCACAGGAACCCGTCGCACACCTCACCGGCCACCTCGGTCATCAGCTGGCCGACGCCGGCCAGGAAGATCTTGGCGTTGCCGTGCGGGTTGGGCCCCGGGTTGAAGAACGGGGTCATCAGGGTGTGCGTGTAGAACTCGCCGCGGAAGTCGAGCTGCGAGCCGTCCTCCCAGGACTGCCAGATGGCGCGGATGGCGAGGATGAGCTCCCGCATCCGGGCGGCGGGCTTCGACCAGGGCATGGAGAAGCGCTTCTCGATGTGCGGCTTGATCTGGCTGCCGAGGCCGAGGATGAACCGGCCCTTCGAAGCGGCCTGGAGATCCCAGGCGACGTTGGCCAGGGTCATCGGCGTGCGGGCGAACGCCACGGCGATGCCGGTCCCCAGCTCGACCCGCTCGGTGGCCTGCGAGGCGAGGAGGAGCGGGAAGAACGGGTCGTGGGCCGTCTCCGCGGTCCAGATGCCGCTGTAGCCCTGCTCCTCGAGGACCTTCGCCGCGGCGCCGGCGCCGCTCAGGTTCGCTCCGATACCACCGTCGATGCGCATGCCGAGGACCCTAGTCCTCGACTTGACCGGGCGGTCAAGGGATGTCGATCCCGAAGCAGAGCTTCGAGATCGAGCTCTGAGGCCGCCCTTCGGGCGACTCATCCCGGCTCAGGACACGGCGAAGCCGGTCCTTCGCAGCCGAGGGGATGCCTCCCCTCGGACACCCCTGCTCGCTGCCGATCCCTGGGGAGCGGGAGGGGGCGGGAGCCCCCTCGCCTGGCGCAGGGTGTGGCTTCGCCATCCCCGGAGCCCGAGGGGTGAGCAGCGCCGAAGGCGCTTCCTCAGAGCTCGGCTCGCAACCTCTGGTTGTGAGCCGAAACCGCTAGCGCTGCTCCCGGAGGAAGCGCTCGAGCTCGGCGGCGAGGTCGTCGCCGGACGTGCCGGAGAACGCCGCGCTGGTGGCGGCCTCGTCGGCCTGGGCCTCGAGCTGGGTGACCATCGCCTGGTGCTCGGGGTTCTGGGAGATCAGCTCGTCGAGGCGCTGGTGGTTGGTCTCGGCCCGCTCGGCGAGGTCCCCGGTGGGCAACGCCAGGC
>CAVSIC010000024.1:0-9746 GCA_963727905.1 uncultured Microthrixaceae bacterium | reverse complement strand
CCTCTCCGAACTCAGCCTCGCGGGGCTGACAGGAGCCGAGGAGGCGCCGGCGACGGACGTCAGCCCAGACGCCTGGCAGAAGCTCACGACCGTCGGGGTGACCGCCGCCGAGCTGGCCGACGACGCCGCCCAGGTCCGTCGGGTCGCGGCGGTCCTCATGGATGCGGGCCAGGCCCACCCCGTGGTGGCGAACCGGCCGAGCAAGGGCGCGGTCGAGGCCTGCGAGGCGCTGAACGCCGCACTCGGAGCGCAGCCGGGCGGCGGGCCGGACCTGCGGGCCACGGCGCTCCTGGGCAGCGCCGTCAGCGTGGCCCGGTCGGCGAGCGTGCGCGCGGTTCCCACCGCGCGGAGGAAGGGTTGAGGTGGCCGGTCCGACCTCCTCCAACGCGTGGAACGACGGATACGTCGTCGACGTCGCCTACACCGAGCCGATCATCGGCTACCTGTGCCCGTCGCACATCTCGATGAGCGCGGTGCTGCACGGTCAGCCGCCCCTCTCGCTCGACCGTCCCCTGACGTGGCTCGACCTCGGGAGCGGCAGCGGTGTGTCCGCGTGCATGGTCGCCGCCGCCAACCGCGACGTGGAGGTGTGGGGCTGCGACTTCAACCCCGCGCACGTGGAGCGCGCCCGCGCGTTCGCCGCGGATGCCGGGCTCTCCGACGTCTGCACCTTCGAGGAGGCGTCCTTCGCCGAGGTCGCGGCGAACGACGACCTCGGACCCGTCTCGGCCGATGTGATCGTCGTCCACGGCGTCTACTCGTGGATCTCGCGGACCAACCAGGAGCACATCGGCGAGATCGTCAAGCGGCGCCTCCGCCCAGGCGGCGTGGTGTTCGTCAGCTATGGCGTGCCCACCGGTTGGTCGGCGATGACCCCCGTGGCCGAGGCCCTGCACCTCCGCGCCCAGGTCGACGGGCGGCGGAGCGACCTCGCGTTCACCACCGCCACCGCCGACCTCTTCCGCCTCGCCGATGCCGGCGCCACGGCCTTCCCGCTCTCGCCCTACGAGGCGCCGGCCTTCGAGAACCTGCGGACGTCCGACCCGCGCTACGCCGCCCACGAGTTCCTCGGCGCCCACTTCCGACCGGTCATGTTCGAGGAGGTGGAGGAGGTCATGGCGGCAGGGAGGTGCTCGTACCTCGGCTCGCTCGAGGCCACCGATCTCCTCACCCGCCTCGGCCCCCAGGGGCTCGTGGATCTGGTGGGAGAGGTCACGGACGTGACGGTGCGCGAGACGATGCGCGACCTCGCGGTGCAGCGCCCCCTGCGCCGCGACCTGTTCCGCCGCGGCCTGGCCACGTCGACGGTGGTCGACCAGGAGGGCTGGCTGCGCGACCTCACGGTGATCGGGCTCGATCAGCCGCTCGTCGAGGGCGCGTGGGTGGCGGTGCCTCTGGGGACCGTCTCGCTCGACCACGCGTTCTACCAGCCGCTCCTCGATCTCCTGGCCGAGCGTCCGATCACCGTCGCCGACCTGCTGTCGATCCATCCGGGCCTGAGCTTCTCGGATGCCATCGGCTCGATCGCGCTGCTGATCGGCGGCGGGTACGCGTGCCCGGAGATCCCCGGCTGGCGGGAGGGCCCCACCGTGGAGCGGACCCGTCGGCTCAACGAGGTGCTGATCGATGAGAACCGCCGCGGAGGCGACCACGGCAGCCTGATCTCCCCCGCCACGGGCGGCGCGCTCGGGTCCGAGTACGTCGAGATGCTCACGGTCGGAGCGGTCTGGTCGGGGATGGAGCGCGACCCCGAGCAGCTGACGGACCACGCGGTGGGGGAGCTGCGTCGCCAGCGCCGCCTCGTGCGGGAGGACGGCGTGCTGGTGGACGACGAGGTCGCCTCCCGTGACATCGTGCACCGGCGGGTCTCGAGGGCGCTCGACCGCATCGACGGCCTGTTCACCGCCCACGGCGTCTGCTGAGCGCCGAGCGCTGAGCGCTCGAGCGCGGCCGGGTAGGTTGCGCCCATGGGAACGAACGAGCGCAGCAAGATCACCTTCACCGATGCGGAGGTGGCGCAGTTCCTCGAGGAGCAGCGGGTGGCCAACATCGCCACGATCGGCCCGAACGGCATGCCGCACCTGGTGGCGATGTGGTTCGCGATGGTCGACGGCGACGTGTGGTTCGAGACCAAGGCCAAGTCGCAGAAGGTCGTGAACCTCAAGCGGGACAACCGGATCAGCTGTCTCGTGGAGGCCGGCCACACCTACGACACCCTCCGCGGCGTCGAGCTCGAGGGCACCGCGGAGATCATCGACGACCCCGGCGCGATCTGGGAGGTCGGGAAGAGCGTGTGGGAGCGCTACAACGGCCCGTACTCCGAGGAGGTCAAGCCCCTCGTGGAGATGATGCTGAACAAGCGGGTGGCCGTGAAGATCAACGCCACGCGCGTCCGCACGTGGGACCACCGCAAGCTGGGGATGCCCACCACCCCGCTCGGCGGCAGCACCGCCGCCTTCCTCGACCCGATCAGCTGACCTCGGTCAGCACGCCGTCCGGAGGGTCCGCGCACCGGCGGGCACCGCGATCGGTGCGATCGTCGTCCCGGGGAACCGGATCACCGCAGGACCGTCGGTCGACAGCCCGATCTTGAGGCACTGCGGCCGGAGTCCCGCACCGGCGAGGTCGATCGACACGTCGGCCAGGTTCTCCAGCCGGAGGTCGAGCCGGTTGGCCAGTCGCTCGCGGCCGTAGGTCGACCACCTCGAACCGAGGTACACGTGGGGCGTGGGGAGCGCGCCGACGCCGCTGTCCTCTTCCACCCGGTGGCGGGGCGCGGCGATGGCGGCGCTGGTCGCGTCGACCCGTCCGAGCGCGAGCACGTCATCAGCGCCCGCTCGCACGCGCAGCCCGGAGACCCACCAGGCGCTCGTCGCCGACGGGGACCCGGGCTGCTCCCAGCCCGGGGTCGCCGCGAAGGCGATGTGGCGCGGCCGCTCTTCGCGCCGCCGATCGCCGAGGAACGCGCGGGCGTCGGCCCACTGGTCCACCAGCGCGAACGACAGGTGCTCGTAGGCGGGGTACAGGTCGAACCGCTGCCGGTACCCGAGCTGCCGCAGGCGGGCGGCGGCCGCCAGCTGGCCGGTGATCGGCACGAGCTCGTCGGCCGTCCCGCCGAGCTGGAGGATCGGCAGGTGCTCGAGCGCTTCGAGGGCGCGCACCGGATCGCCGTTCGGAGCCTGGAACTCGATCGGACCGCGAGGACGGCCGAGCAGCTGGGTGACGAGGGGCTGGATCACCTGCTCCCGCAGACCCGTGGCATCGCTCGCCGCCACCTCGTCGACGGCTTGGCTCAGCTCGTAGGTGCCGAGCCACTCCCCGGTGAACCCCGCCCACGAGACCGCTGCCGCCCAACGGTCCGGGTAGCGGACCGCCAGGCGGAACACCCCGTACCCGCCCATCGAGTAGCCGGTGAGGTACTGGCGCTCGGGGTCGAGCCGCACCCGGCGGGCCGCGTCGTCGAGCGCCAGCAGCGTCGAGCGCTCGCCCGCGTCGGCATAGAACGACGCGCCCCGGGCGAGCGGCGTGATGAGGGCCAGGCCCGGCAACCCGGTGCCGCCCCCCTCACCGATGTCGCGCAGGAACCCGGGACGGGTGTTGTACGACACGTGCGACCCACCCCGGCCGTGGAGCACCGCGGCACTGGGGATGGGGGTCGACCCGTCGTAGGACCTCGGCACGTACAGCGTGTACGGCTGCCAGCGCCCGTAGAACTGGAACGACGCCGACCCCTGGAGCAGGCCGTTCACCGCCTGGGGGCCGATGCCGGTGAACGATGCCCCTTCGCCGCGGGGACCGATGGTGGACCCCTCGTCCACGATCACGGCCTGGGGCTCTCCTCGCCGCGGTCGTGGGAGCGGATCCGACTCGCCCCCGCGCAGCCGGCCGACGCGCAGGACGCCCGCGAACGACGTGAGGTCACCGGTCCGGAGGGCGGCGGCCTGCCGCTCCTCGTAGTAGGCGCCCGACTCGTGGTCGCGGAACGCCACGTTGAAGGCCTGGCCCACGGCGCCGTTGCCGCCGTTGCCCGGCCTCGACGGGGTTGGAGCGCCTGACGGCACGGCCATGAACCCTGCCGTGGCACGATCCCACAACCCCGTCGCAGCCCAGACCCTCCACCGCTCCCCGCCCAGGAGCTCCACCGGCACCGCCACCTCGATCGCGTTGGCGGTGACGTCGGCCGCCACCTCGTCGAGTCGCGTGCGACGTCCCGTGCGGAGGTCGACGAGGTCCGCCCCCGTCCCCCACGCGGTCACGACGACGTCGGCGCCGGACGCCCGGAGCCCCGAGGCATGGGGCCACGGCCGGGCGGCCTGCCCCGCGCGGGCGTCGACGTCGAAGGCCACCGACACCACCGTCGTGTCGCGCCGTCGAAGCGCATCGAGCCACGCCAGCAGGACGACGCGGTCACCGTCGATGGCGACGCGGAGCTGGAAGAGGTCGGCGACGTTGCCCGCGAACCGCTCCTCGTCGGTCGGGTAGCGATACCGGCCGTCGGTGGGCTCCAGGCGTTGGAACTGCGCCGCCGACGGGTCGGACGTGCCGGCGCCGTAGTCGTCGTAGACATGGTCCTGGTAGATCAGCTCGCCACGCGACATCGCGGTGCGACCGGAGAGCAGCGAGGAGGTGCCGACCCAGTCATCCGGCCGGCCGTCGACGACCTTGGCGACCGCGGCCTCCGCCGACGCGGACCCGGGATGCAGCGGGAGGAGCGCGGCGAGGAGCCCGACGACGACCGCCCCCACCAGCCTCCCGCGCACCCCGCGGACCGTAGTGCCCCGGGCGCGACGAAGGCCGACCCGGAGGTCGGCCTTCGTCCACGACGCGGCGGTGCGTGGTGCTGGCTACGCCTTGGGAGCTACGCCTTGCGAGCTACGCCTTGCGCTACGCCTGCTGGATCTTGATCTCGATGTCCACGCCGGCGGGCAGCTCGATCCGCTGCAGCGAGTCGACGGTCTTCGGCGACGGCTCGAGGATGTCGAGCAGGCGCTTGTGGATCCGCATCTCGAAGTGCTCGCGGCTGTCCTTGTCCTTGTGCGGCCCCCGGATCACGGTGAACCGGTGGTTCTCGGTCGGCAGGGGGATCGGCCCCCGGACCTGGGCCTGGGTGCGCAGGACCGTCTCGACGATCTTCTTCGTCGACTGGTCGATGACCTCGTGGTCGTACGCCTTCAGCCGGATCCGGATCTTCTGCTTCTCAGCCATCTGCCTTCTCGCTTGTCAAGGAACCAAGGGATGCCCCGAAGGGCAGGGGAACCGTACTACTTGATGATCTTCGTGACCCGGCCGGCACCGACGGTGCGGCCACCCTCGCGGATGGAGAACCGGAGGCCCTCGTCCATGGCGATGGGGTGGATCAGGGTGACGTTCATCAGGGTGTTGTCACCGGGCATGCACATCTCGGTGCCCTCGGGCAGCTCGACGTGGCCGGTGATGTCGGTGGTCCGGAAGAAGAACTGGGGCCGGTAGTTCGAGAAGAACGGCTTGTGACGGCCACCCTCGGACTGGGTCAGCACGTACACCTGGCCCTCGAACTCGGAGTGCGGGGTGATGCTGCCGGGCTTGCACAGCACCTGGCCGCGCTCGACCTCCTCCTTCTTCGTGCCTCGCAGCAGGGCGCCGATGTTGTCGCCGGCCTGGCCCTGATCGAGAAGCTTGCGGAACATCTCGACACCGGTGCAGGTGGTCTTCTGCGTGGGACGGATGCCCACGATCTCGACCTCGTCGCCCGTGTTCACGACACCCTGCTCGACCTTGCCGGTGACC
The DNA here is from genome assembly GCA_963727905.1 of uncultured Microthrixaceae bacterium. Lineage (GTDB taxonomy): Bacteria > Actinomycetota > Acidimicrobiia > Acidimicrobiales > VFJN01 > VFJN01. The sequence goes on along the minus strand of CAVSIC010000024.1, from coordinate 3,980 downwards.
ACGGTGCCGCGACCGGTGATCGTGAAGACGTCCTCGATGGGCATGAGGAACGGCTTGTCAAGGTCCCGCTCCGGCTCCGGGACGAAGCTGTCGACCTGGGCCATGAGCTCGAGGACCTGGGCGGCCGCGTCGGCGTCGCCCTCGAGGGCCTTGAGCGCCGACACCCGCACGACCGGGGTGTCGTCACCGGGGAACTCGTACTCGTTGAGCAGCTCACGGACCTCGAGCTCGACGAGCTCCAGGAGCTCCTCGTCATCGACCATGTCGACCTTGTTGAGCGCCACCACGATCGCCGGGACACCCACCTGACGGGCCAGCAGCACGTGCTCACGGGTCTGGGGCATCGGGCCGTCGGTGGCCGCCACCACCAGGATCGCGCCGTCGACCTGCGCGGCACCGGTGATCATGTTCTTGATGTAGTCAGCATGCCCAGGCATGTCGACGTGCGCGTAGTGGCGGTTGTCCGTCTCGTACTCGACGTGGGAGATGTTGATCGTGATGCCACGAGCCTTCTCCTCCGGCGCCTTGTCGATCTGATCGAACGCCATTGCCTGGACGTTGCCGTTCTTGTCGGCGAGCGTCCGCGTGATCGCGGCCGTGAGCGTGGTCTTCCCATGGTCGATGTGACCCATGGTCCCCACGTTCATGTGGGTCTTGTTCCGCTCGAACTTCTCCTTGGCCATGACTGCGTCCTTCTTCTCTGTTCGGTGGGGGCGGATGCCGGCTACTCGCCGCGCACCCGAGCGACGATCTCTTCCTGGACCGAGTTCGGCGTCTGCTGGTAGCTGTCGAACTCCATCGAGTAGTTCGCTCGACCCTGGGTGCGAGACCGCAGGTCGGTCGAGTACCCGAACATCTCCGACAGCGGCACGTGGGCACGGATGACCTGGCTGACGCCGCGCTGGTCCATCCCGCCGACACGACCACGACGGGAGTTGAGGTCGCCGATCACGTCGCCCATGTACTCGTCCGGTGTGGTCACCTCCACGGCCATGATCGGCTCGAGGAGCACCGGCTTCGACTTCCGGAGGGCCTCCTTGAAGGCCATCGACCCGGCGATCTTGAACGCCATCTCGGACGAGTCGACGTCGTGGTACTTGCCGTCGGTGAGGATGACCCTCACATCGACGATCGGGTAACCGGCGAGCACGCCGGCATCGAGCGACTGCTGGACGCCGGTGTCGACCGAGGGGATGTACTCCTTCGGGATGCGACCGCCGGTGATCTTGTCGACGAACTCGTAGCCACCGCCGGGTCCGGTCGACTCGATGTCGATCGTGACCTCGGCGTACTGGCCCGAGCCACCCGTCTGCTTCTTGTGCGTGTACGTGTGCTTGACGACGTTCTGGCTGACCGTCTCGCGGTAGGCCACCTGCGGCTTGCCGACGGTGGCATCGACCTTGAACTCGCGGAGCATGCGGTCGACGATCACCTCGAGGTGGAGCTCGCCCATGCCGGCGATGATCGTCTGGCCGGTCTCCTCGTCGGTCCGCACCTGGAAGGTCGGGTCCTCCTCGGAGAGCGCGTAGAGCGCCTTGCCCATCTTGTCCTGGTCGACCTTCGTCTTCGGCTCCACCGCGACGCGGATCACGGGCTCCGGGAACTCCACGTTCTCGAGCACGATCTCCCCGCCGGCGGAGTAGAGCGAGTCGCCGGTGCGGGTGTTCTTGAAGCCGATGCCGGCGGCGATGTCGCCGGTGAACACCGCGTCGATGTCCTCGCGGGCGTTGGCGTGCATCTGGAGGATGCGGCCGATGCGCTCCTTGGTGCCGTTGGTGGCGTTGACGATCGTGCCGCCCTTCTCCAGCGTGCCGGAGTAGACGCGGAAGTAGGTGAGCTTGCCGACGTGGGGGTCGGTCATGATCTTGAAGGCGAGCGCCGAGAAGGGCTCCTCGTCGGAGGCCTTGCGCTCGATCTCCTCGTCGCCCTTCAGGTTCATGCCCTTGGTGGGGGGCAGGTCGAGCGGGCTCGGGAGGTAGTCGACGACGGCGTCGAGCAGGGGCTGCACGCCCTTGTTCTTGAAGGCGGTGCCGTTGAGGATCGGGACGATCTCGCCGGCGAGCGTGCCGGCGCGGATGGCGCTGCGGAGGTCGTCGACGGTGATCTCCTCCTCGCCGACGAACTTCTCGAGGATGTTCTCGTCGAACGTGGCGAGCAGGTCGATGAGGTCAGAGCGGTACTGGTCCGCCTGCTCCTTGAGGTCGGCCGGGATCTCGACGACGTCCCACTTGGCCCCGAGCTCCTCGTCGTGCCAGACGAGGGCGTCCATGGTGACCAGGTCGATGAGGCCCTTGTAGTTGCCCTCCGCGCCGATGGGCAGCTGGATGACGGCGGCGTTGGCCCCGAGGCGCTCCCGGATGGTGGTCAGGCAGAAGAAGAAGTCGGCGCCCAGGCGGTCCATCTTGTTGATGAAGCACATGCGGGGCACGCCGTACTTGTTGGCCTGGCGCCACACCGTCTCGGTCTGCGGCTCCACGCCGGCCACGCCGTCGAACACGGCCACGGCACCGTCGAGCACGCGCAGCGAGCGCTCGACCTCGACGGTGAAGTCGACGTGGCCGGGGGTGTCGATGATGTTGATGTTGTGGTCGTGCCACTGGCAGGTGGTGGCGGCGGACGTGATGGTGATGCCGCGCTCCTGCTCCTGCGCCATCCAGTCCATCGTGGCGGCGCCCTCGTGGACCTCGCCGATCTTGTAGCTCTTGCCCGTGTAGTACAGGATCCGCTCGGTCGTCGTGGTCTTGCCCGCGTCGATGTGGGCCATGATCCCGATGTTGCGGACTCGTTCGAGCGGATGTGTGCGCTTCATGTCATGCCTTCGTGGGGGGGTCTACATGCGAACGACCGGGCGGGTGCCCGGTCGTCGTGGGGATGCACCGGGGGCGCACCCCCTGGTGGTGGACAGGGGTGTCGGCCGCTACCAGCGGTAGTGGGCGAAGGCCCGGTTGGACTCGGCCATCTTGTGCATGTCCTCGCGGCGCTTCACCGAGGCACCGATGCCGTTGCTGGCATCCATGAGCTCGTTGGCGAGGCGCTCGGCCATCGTCTTCTCGCGGCGCTGCCGCGAGTAGCCGATGAGCCAGCGGACGGCGAGGGTGTTGGCCCGGGGGGCCTTGACCTCGATCGGCACCTGGTAGGTGGCGCCACCGACGCGACGGCTCTTGACCTCGAGCTGCGGCTTGATGTTCTCGATGGCCCGCTTGAGGGTGGCGATCGGCTCGGCGCCGGTCTTCTCCTCGATCGTGGCCAGGGCCTCGTAGACGATCTTCTCGGCCGTGGAGCGCTTGCCGCGGATGAGGACCTTGTTGGTGATGCGGGTGACGAGCACCGACCCGTAGATCGGGTCGGGCATCAGCTCTCGGCGTGGCGCGGGGCCCTTGCGAGGCATTAGGACTCCTTCTTGGCGCCGTAGCGCGAGCGAGCCTGCTTGCGGTCCTTGACACCGGAGGTGTCGAGCGTGCCGCGGATGATCTTGTAGCGGACGCCCGGCAGGTCCTTCACCCGGCCGCCGCGGACGAGCACGATCGAGTGCTCCTGGAGGTTGTGCCCCTCACCCGGGATGTAGGCCGTGACCTCCTGGCCGCTCGAGAGGCGCACGCGGGCGACCTTCCGGAGCGCCGAGTTCGGCTTCTTCGGCGTGTGGGTGAACACGCGGGTGCAGACGCCACGCCGCTGGGGCGCGCCCTTGAGGGCGGGGGTCTTCGCCTTCGCTGGCTTGGACTGCCGGCCCTTGCGGACGAGCTGCTGGATGGTGGGCACGCACTACCTCGCGAGAGATCAAGGATGACGGGACGACGGGGCCGTCCCGAGGGTTCGGCGGGCGCGGAGGCGTGCCATGCCGGGTTGCAACTCTATGGGGAGGGCCGTGATCCCGGCAAACCGCGTGGCGAGCGGCCGAAGGCGGGCCGGCTCCGCCGGACGCCGGGAGGCACTTGCGGAGGGCGCTTCGAGCGGAGCGAGGCCCGGAGCAAGCGAAGGCT
>CAVSIC010000023.1:0-93869 GCA_963727905.1 uncultured Microthrixaceae bacterium | reverse complement strand
CCGGACCGGCCTCGAGCGCGCCGATCACCTCCATCGCCTTGTCGAGGACGCCGACCCCGCTTACACTGTCCACACAGCGAGACTATCGTCTCATCATGTAAGACGGCAAGGACACTCCCGACGATGGCAGCACCCCGCACCCTGAGCGAGAAGGTCTGGGACCGGCACGTCGTCCGCTCCGGCGGCGACCAGCCCGACCTCCTCTACATCGATCTCCACCTCGTCCACGAGGTCACCAGCCCGCAGGCCTTCGACGGCATCCGCCTGTCCGGCCGCAAGGTCCGGCGCCCCGACCTCACCGTGGCCACGGCCGACCACAACGTCCCCACCGAGGACATCGACAAGCCGGTGGCCGACCCGATCTCGGCCAAGCAGCTCGAGGTGCTCGAGGCGAACACCACCGAGTTCGGCATCACCCACTACGGGATGGGCAACCCGCTCCAGGGCATCGTCCACGTGATCGGGCCCGGAGCAGGGCCGCACCCGGCCCGGCATGACCATCGTGTGCGGCGACAGCCACACCTCCACCCACGGCGCCTTCGGCGCCCTGGCCTTCGGCATCGGCACCAGCGAGGTCGAGCACGTGCTCGCCACCCAGACGCTGCCCGCAGGTCCGGCCCGGCACGATGGCGGTCACCGTCGAGGGCGTGCTGCCCGAGGGCACCACCGCCAAGGACGTGGTCCTCGCCATCATCGGCAAGGTCGGCACGGGCGGCGGCATCGGCTCGATCATCGAGTTCCGCGGCTCGGCCATCCGCGCCCTCTCGATGGAGGGCCGGATGACGGTCTGCAACATGTCGATCGAGGCCGGCGCCAAGGCCGGGCTCATCGCCCCCGACGAGACCACCTTCGAGTACCTGAAGGGCCGCACCCACGCGCCCACCGGCGCCGAGTGGGACGCCGCCGTGGCCGACTGGAAGACCCTCGTCACCGACGAGGGCGCCACCTTCGACAAGGAGGTCTTCCTCGACGCCGCGGAGATCACGCCGCACGTGTCGTGGGGGACCAACCCCGCGCAGGTCGTCCCGCTCGCCGGCGACATCCCGTCGCCCGACGACTTCGCCGACGCGAGCGAGCGCGACAGCGCCGCGCGGGCCCTGGAGTACATGGGCCTCACCGCCGGCGTGCCGGTGCGCGACGTCCCCGTCGACACCGTGTTCATCGGCTCGTGCACGAACTCCCGCATCGAGGACCTGCGCGCCGCCGCCGCGGTGGCCAAGGGCCGCAAGGTGAAGGACGGCGTGCGCACGCTCGTCGTGCCCGGGTCGTTCGCCGTGAAGGACCAGGCCGAGGCCGAGGGCCTCCACACCGTCTTCACCGAGGCCGGGTTCGACTGGCGGGAGCCGGGCTGCTCCATGTGCCTGGCGATGAACCCCGACAAGCTCGCCCCTGGCGAGCGCTCGGCGTCCACCAGCAACCGCAACTTCGAGGGACGCCAGGGCCGGGGCGGGCGCACCCACCTGGTCTCCCCCGCGGTGGCCGCCGCCACCGCGATCGCCGGGCACTTCGCGCTGCCCACCGACCTCGACGAGGTGCAGTGATGCAGGCCGTCCAGATCGTCCAGGGCACCGCGGTGCCGCTCGACCGCAGCGACGTCGACACCGACCAGATCATCCCGGCCGAGTGGCTCAAGCGCGTCGAGCGCACGGGCTTCGGCAAGGGGCTGTTCTCCTCGTGGCGCGACGACCGGAGCTTCGTCCTCAACGACGAGCGCTTCGCCGGCGCCAGCATCCTGGTGGCCGGACCGAACTTCGGCACCGGCTCGTCCCGGGAGCACGCGGTGTGGGCGATCATGGACTACGGCTTCGCCGCCGTGGTCAGCTCCCGCTTCGCGGACATCTTCCGCAACAACTGCACGAAGAACGGCCTGGTGCCGGTGCAGGTGCCGAGCGAGGTCGGCGAGCAGCTCCTCGCCGCGGTGGAGGCCGATCCGTCGTTGGAGATCGTCGTCGACGTCGACCGGCGCACGCTGTCGGCGCCCGCCATCGGGCTCGAGGTCGAGTTCCCGCTCGAGGACTCGGTGCGCGAGCGCTTCCTGGAGGGCCTCGACGACATCGGCATCACCCTGCGCAGCGAGGACGAGATCACCTCGTTCGAGGCATCCCGCCCCGCCTGGCTGTAGCCGTCGGCTGTAGCCGTCAGGGCAAGCGGGGCAGGCGCGGCTGGTACAGCCAGGCGTCGAACAGCGCGTCGAGCTCCTGGCCCGACTCGCGCTCGGCCAGCGCGATCAGGTCGAGCGTCGACGCCGACCGGCCGGTGTGCTCGTCGACCCAGGCCCGCAGCGTCCGGAAGAAGGCCTCGTCGCCGACCGCCTCGCGCAGGGCCTGCAGCGTGAGGGCACCGCGGTGGTACACCGCCGGTCCGAAGAGGCCGGCCACGCCCGGGTCCCCCGGTGGCGAGTCCAGGCCGAGGGCCCGGATGCCCCGAGCCTGCTCGGACGCCGGCTCGCCGCCGGTGCGCTCGGTCCAGAGCCACTCGCTGTAGGTCGCGAAGCCCTCGTTGAGCCAGATGTCCTTCCACGTGGCCGGGCTCACCGCGTCGCCCGTCCACTGGTGGGCCAGCTCGTGCACCAGCGTGAGCGCCCCGCGTGGGTCGGCGACGGTGTCCTGACCGATCAGCGTCAGGGTCTGCGTCTCGAGGGCGTAGCCCAGCTGGATCGGCAGGGACAGGACGCCGTAGACCTCGAACGGGTACGGCCCCCACACCCCCTCGAGCACGTCGATCATCTCGGCGGTCCGCGCCAGGGCGGCGGTGGCCTCCGCCTGGTAGGTGCGGTGGACGACGTGGCGGATCGGCACCCCCGACCGGCTGGTGCCGCCGTCGACCACCGCGAAGTCCCCGATGGCCACCTGCACCAGGTAGGAGGCCATCGGCTCCCGCTCCTCGGACTCCCAGGTCGTGGTGCCGTCGCTGCCCGTGGTGTGCTCGAGGGCGACGCCGTTCGTGGCGACGATGAGCTCGCTCGGCGCCGTGACCTCGAAGCGGTACGTCGCCTTGTCCGACGGGTGGTCGTTGACGGGGAAGAAGGTGGCCGCTCCCTCCGGCTCGGAGGCCACGAAGACCTCGCGCGCCGAACGTCTGCCACCCCACCGAGAACGCATCGGCGCCCACGATCCCCGTCGGCGAGCCGTCGTACGCGACCGTCGTGGTGAACCGCTCCCCCGTCGGGATGCCGATCGCCGGGGTGATCACGAGCTCGGCCGCGTCCCGGGTGAACGTGGCCCCGGTGCCGTCGACCTCGACCGAGCGGACGGACATCCCCGACAGGTCGAGGTCGAAGCTGGACAGGTCCTGCGTGGCGGTGGCGGTGATCGTGGCCACCCCCTCGAGCACACCCGTGGTCGGTCGCCAGGTGAGGTCGAGGTCGTAGTGGTCGACGTCGTAGCCCCCATTGCCCAGGTCGGGGAAGTACGGGTCGCCGACGCCTCGGGCCCCCGGCTGCCCGACGACCGGGGCGGTGGCCGAGGTCGAGGTCGTGGTCGACGCCGAGCCCCCGGCCCCGTCGTCCCGGGCGACCGCCCAGGTGACCGCCCCGGCCAGCAGCCCGGCAGCGACGAGCCCGCCGGCGAGCGCGCGACCGGATGGGCGCACGCGGGTCAGCCGATCTTGGACAGGTCGAGGTCGCAGGACTCGGCGGCGTTGACGATCGCCGTCGCGAAGTCCTTCTGCACGTCCTCCGGCGCGTCGGCCAGCGACTCGCCGCCGCCGATGCCGACGAGCTTGTCGGCACCGACCTCGTCGACGACGTGCTGGGCCACGCACGTGGCCTCCTCCGAGGTGAGCGTGCCGTCCTCCGCGAGCGACGCGGCGATGGCGTCGACGAGGACGCCGCCGGTCCCGCCCTGGGACGAGCAGTGCTGCACGAGGCCCACGATCTGGTTCAGCACCGCCCGGCCGTCGTCGGCGTCGTCGCTCGTGAACGACACGCGGAGGTACTCGTCGAGCACCGAGCTCTCGCGGAGCTCGTCCTCGAAGCAGGCGACGCCGTCCTCGTCGAGCGAGAACTGGTCGCTCGCCTGGTGGGCGAAGACCTCGGGGAGGTCGACGCACTCGTTCCACTCCTCGGCGATGACCTTCGCCTGGTCGTCGCTCACCGCGCCCTTGCCGAGCAGCTCGCCGGGGCTCTCGTCGCCGGCGAGGTCGGCGGGCTCGACCTTCGCCTCCTTGAAGGGCCCGGTGCCGAGCTCGCGCAGGATGGCGTCACCGACGCACTGGCCTTCCTCGTCGTCGACGGCGAGGCCGTCGTCGCCGTCGGCGAGGTCGCGGGCGAAGGCGTCGGCGTAGCGCTGCTCCTCGGCGGAGAGCCCGTCGTCGCCTCCCCCGCAGGCGGCGACGGCAGTGGGAACGAGGATCGCGAGGACGACGACGGTGAGGGCCCGCGGGGTGCGCATCCCCGGGACCCTAACCGGCACGTCCCTGCTGACCGGGAGCCCCTAGGGCTCGTGGTGGTGGACCTCGCGGCGCTCCGCGCGGTGGCGGTTGACGGCGCTCACGACGGCCTTGAGCGACGCGGTGAGGATGCTCTCGTCGAGGCCGACGCCCCAGCGCACCTCGCCGTCGGGCCCCTGGGCCTCGACGTACGCGGCGGCCTGGGCATCGGTGCCGGCGCTCACGGCGTGCTCGCTGTAGTCGGTGACCTCGACCTCCACGCCGAGGTCGGCGGCGAGGGCGGCGACGAACGCCGAGAGCGGGCCGGTGCCCGACCCCATCACCGTGCGGTGCTCACCGTCCACCAGGAGCTGGGCGGTGACCGTGGAGCCCTTGGCCCCGGTGGTGGTCTCGTGGCTCACGAGCTGCACCGGCGCATCGGGGTCGAGGTAGGTGCCCTCGAAGGCGACCCAGACCTCGGCCGACGGCGATGTCGGTGCCGGTGTCCTCGGTGATGGCCTGGATCGTCTTGGAGAACTCGATCTGGAGGCGGCGCGGGCAGGTCGAGGCCGTGCTCCGCCTTCATCAGGTAGGCCACGCCGCCCTTGCCGCTCTGGCTGTTCACGCGGATCACGGCCTCGTAGGTGCGGCCGACGTGCTTCGGATCGATGGGCAGGTACGGGACGCCCCACTCCTCGTAGTCGCCGTAGCCCAGGGCGTCGAAGCCCTTCTTGATCGCGTCCTGGTGGCTGCCGGAGAACGACGTGTAGACGAGGTCGCCCACGTAGGGGTGGCGCGGGTGCACGGGCAGCCGGTTGCAGTACTCGGCGACGCGGCGCAGGGCATCGATGTCGCTCATGTCGAGCTCGGGGTCGACGCCCTGGGTCATCAGGTTGAGCGCCACGTTGATCACGTCGAGGTTGCCGGTGCGCTCGCCGTTGCCGAACAGCGTCCCCTCCACGCGGTCGGCGCCGGCCATCAGGCCGAACTGCGCGGCGGCCACCCCGGTGCCCTGGTCGTTGTGCGGGTGCAGCGAGACGACGTGGTGCGCCCGGTTGGGCACGTTGCGGCAGAACCACTCGATGAAGTCGCCGTAGTGGTTCGGCGTGTACATCTCGACCGTGGCCGGCAGGTTCAGGATCAGGGGCCGGTCGGCGTCGGGCTCGATGACCTCGCTCACGGCCGCGCAGATCTCGAGGGCGTACTCGTTCTCCGTGCCGGTGAAGCTCTCCGGGCTGTACTCGTAGCGGATGTTGCTGCCCTTGAGCTGCGGCTCCAGCTTCCGGCAGAGCTTCGCGGCGTCGGTGGCGATCGCCGTGATGCCCTCCTTGTCCATCCCGAACACGACCCGGCGCTGGAGCACGGAGGTCGAGTTGTAGAAGTGGACGATCGCGTTGTTCGGTGCCCTGCAGGCACTCGTAGGTGCGCTCGATGAGCTCGGGACGGCACTGCACCAGGACCTGGATGGTGACGTCGTCGGGGACGAGGTCCTCCTCGATCAGCTGGCGGACGAAGTCGAAGTCGGGCTGGCTCGCGCTCGGGAAGCCGACCTCGATCTCCTTGAAGCCCATGTGCACGAGGGTGTCGAACATGCGGCGCTTGCGGGCCGGGTCCATCGGGTCGATGAGCGCCTGGTTGCCGTCGCGGAGGTCGACGGAGCACCACAGCGGGGCCTTCTCGATGCGCCGGTCGGGCCAGGTGCGGTCCGGGAGCGCGAGCGGGAGGAACGGCCGGTACTTGTCGAAGGGCATCTGCTTCGGGGTCACGGGTTCCGGGGCCATCGCTGTTTCCTTTATGAGTAGTTGGACAAACAAAAACCTCCTGCCGAGGGCAGGAGGTCGAAGAGGCGAACGCCGATGTGGGGCGTTCGCCTACATGAGCAGGAGGAGGGAGGTCGGCCGCTGCATCCCGACGATCATCCCTTCGCCGGTCGAGCCGTCAAGCGGGAACTACCCTGGACGCCGTGCTCCGCCGCTCCTTCCGATACGGCCTGACCCTGGGCGTGCTCCTCGGTCTGGCGTTCGCGCTCGTGAAGGTGCTCGGTGGCCGGCGGACCTCCGAGCCCGCGCCCCTACCCGCCCGTCCGTGGCCCCGCCTCGAGCCCGACCCCGACGTCGTGCCCGCGTCGCGGAGCACCTCGCTCGAGCCGGATCCCGAGGCGCCGAAGGCGCCCGCGAAGAAGGCCGCCAAGACAGGCGGCGGCCGGAAGGCTCCGGCCAAGCCTTCCGCCGCGTGGGTCGAGCCGAGCGGCGACGTCTGCCCGACCTCGCACCCGGTGAAGGCGAAGCTCTCGTCGAAGATCTTCCACCTGCCCGGGATGCTCAACTACGACCGCACGAAGCCCGACCGCTGCTACCGCGACGGCGGCAGCGCCGAGGCCGACGGCCTCCGTCCCGCCAAGCGCTGACGGCCGACCGGCGCTACCAGCGCCAGGTGCACTCCTCGGCCCAGCCCTGCAGGCCGTCGACCGAGATCGCCTCACCGTCGTCGGTGACGACGCGGCCGGACCAGGAGCCGAAGCACTGATCCGTGCGGCTCGACGCCACGCCGGCGTTGAGACGGCCGCGCTTGTCGAACTCCGGGGTGAACACGAGCGCCACCCGCTCGGACTGCAGCGTGCGGACGTGCCACGGTCGGAGCCAGTCCGACGGGTCGTACTCCCACACGAGGTCCTCGGAGACCTTCGACAGGCGGCCGTCGACCACCAGCGAGTTCTCGGTCATCCCGGTGCCGTCGGTCCACTTGCCGCCGACCTGGATGCCGACGCGGCGACCGTCGACGAGCCCCATGCCGGCCCCCCAGTTCCAGGTCGTGCGATAGGGCCAACGCCCCCGGCCGAAGTCGAGCGTGCCCCACGAGTGCCCGTCGTCGCGGAGCTCGTGGACGTGCTCGCCCCAGCGGATGCGGCCGGTCGCGGGTCGGGCGAGGTCCTTCGTCGTGCACTGGTAGCGGCGGTCGGACCAGGGGATCACGACGGTGAGCGACTCGTGGCCCTCCGGCTTGCGGACCACGACCTCCAGGTCGAACGGGCCGCGGTCCGTGTCGCACCGGACGATGAGCTCCGTGCCCTCGGGCTCGTCGACGATCGAGACGAACAGCTTCCCGCGGTGCACGATCGCCGACTCCCCGGCTCGCGGCGCCAGGGCCACGCGTCGACCCGAACGGGCGGGGTGCGACCTTCGACAGCTCGGCCCCGCTGCGCCGGTCGCGGAACCACACGTCGACCAGGCCCAGGTAGTCGACGTCGGCGCAGGTGATGTTGCAGGCGAACGACGGCCCCAGCAGGTTCCAGAAGTCCCACCGCTTGCGCCGCCCCCACCGCCCCGGCAGGGCGCAGTCGATCAGCGGCTGCCGCGCCCAGCCCACCGCGTCCGGCGCGAGCCCGCCGTCGGCCGTGCACAGCGAGACCGGGGCGACGAGCTCCCGCTCCACTCCGCCGCCCCCTACAGAGCGGCCACGGAGACGACGCCGGGGAGGGCCCGGATGCGGGCCTGGACCTCGTCGGGGACCCGCACGTCGGTGGCCAGGACCATGAGGGCGGCCTGGCCCGACTCCGAGCGGCCGAGGTGCATGTCGTCGATGTTGAGGCCGGCCTGGCCGAGCTCGCCGGTGACGGCGGCGATCATGCCGGGCACGTCCTCGTTGCGGACCACGAGCATGTGGTCGGCCGGCGGCACGTCCACCGAGTGGTCGTCGACCAGCACGAGGCGCGGCTCGCCGCGGAGGCCCACGAGCGTCCCGCCGATGCCGTGGTCGCCGCCCCGCACGGTGATGAGGTTCACGTAGTCGCGGGCCACGGGGCTCGACGACTCGCGCACCTCGACGCCCCGCTCGGCCGCGAGGCGAGGGGCGTTGACGTAGCTGACCGGCTCGTCGCTGACGCTGCCGAACATGCCCTTGAGCACCGACAGCGTGAGGATCCGGGTGTCGGCCTCGCCGATCTGGCCCTCGTAGGTGATCTCCACCGTGTCGGGGACCCCGGCGACCAGGCCCGAGTAGAGCTGGCCGAGGCGCTCGGCCAGCGGCAGGTAGGGGCGCACGGTGCTCGACGCCTCGGCGGCGGCCACGTTCACGGCGAACGGCACGAACTCGCCGGCCAGCGCCAGCTCGACCTGCTCGGCGATCGTGTCGCCGGCCTTGTCCTGGGCCTCGGCGGTGCTGGCCCCGAGGTGCGGCGTGACCACCACCTGGGGGAGGGCGAACAGCGGCGACTCGGTGGTCGGCTCCGTGGCGAACACGTCGATGGCGGCGCCGCCGATGCGGCCGTCGCGGATGGCGTCGGCGAGGGCCGCCTCGTCGATCACCCCGCCGCGCGAGACGTTCACGATGCGCAGGTTGGGCTTGGCCTTGGCGAGCAGATCGGCCGAGATCATGCCGAGGGTCTCCGGGGTCTTCACGACGTGCAGCGTGAGGAAGTCGGCCACCGCCACGAGCTCGTCGAGGTCGAGCAGCTCGACGTTGATCTGCCGGGCCCGCTCCGGGGCGACGAAGGGGTCGTGGGCGACGACCCGCATGCCGAAGGCGAGGGCCCGCTGGGCCACGAGCTTGCCGATCCGCCCGAGACCGACGATGCCGAGCACCTTGTCGGCCAGCTCGACGCCCTCCCACTTCGAGCGCTCCCAGCGCCCGCTCACCAGCGCGGCGTGGGCCTGGGGGATGTTGCGGGCCTGGGCCAGCAGCATCGCCATCGTGTGCTCGGCGGTGGTGAGGATGTTCGACTGCGGCGCGTTGACCACCATCACGCCCTGCACGGTGGCGGCGTCGACGTCGACGTTGTCGAGCCCGATGCCGGCCCGTCCGACGACGACCAGGTCCTGCCCGGCGGCCAGGATGTCGGCGGTGACGGTGGTGGCCGACCGGATGATCAGGGCATGGGCACCGGGGATGGCGGCCACGAGCTGCTCCGGATCGAGGTCGAGCTGGAGGTCGACCTCGTGGCCGGCGGCCCGGAGACGATCGAGACCGCTGTCGGCGATCTTCTCGGTGACGAGGATGCGGGCCATCCCCGGAGTCTGGTCGGCTGCCCCGCAGGCCTGCCAACCGGTACCGCGGGCCTAGGCCAGCATGCTCCGGCGCAGCTGGCGGACGGCGAAGGCGCCCACCACCAGCGCCATGCCGCCGAGCACGGCCAGGTTCGGGGCGATGCCCGCCAGGTCGGCACGGTCGTAGATGAGCTCCTGCCAGGCGTCCATGGCCCACGCGTGGGGCGAGATGTGGCCGGCGACCTGCATCGCCCGGGGGACGATCTCGGTGGGCCACATGCACCCGCCGAGCATCCCGGTGGCCACCCCGATCGGGATCCCGATCGACTGCGCCTGGTCGGCGTCGCTGGCCCACGATCCGAGGAGCACGCCGACGGCGGTGGCCAGCACCGCGAACGTCGCGACGAGCGCGGCCGCCGCCAGCGGGTTGCCCCAGGTCACCCCGAAGGCCACCGTGCCGATGACCACGATCAGCGCCGACTGGACGAGCGAGAAGAGCAGCTTCGAGACGCCGATCCCGAGGAGGATGGCGGACGCGCGGTTGGGCGTGGCCAGCTGTCGCTTGATGACGCCGGTCTTCCGGTCGTTGGCGAGGATCGTGCTCACGGCGAAGGTGTTGATGAACACGAACAGGACGAGGTTGGCCGGCGCGGTGTAGGAGAACGTCCCCCCGGACACGTCTCGACCGAGCGTGCGGCGGTCGACCACCTCGACGGGGTGCAGGTCCCGCTGCGTCGCGTCGACCTGCCGGCGGGCCACCGCCGGGTTGCCGTCGGCGGCCACCAGGTTGACGGCCCCTTCGCGCACGCCCTCCTGCGTGACCGCCGCGTCGATCGTGGCCAGCGCGCTGAACGCCTCCTCGTCGACGTCGAGGAGGACGTCCACCTGGGCCGATCCCTCGTCCACCCGCTCGCCGTACCCCTCGGGCACGATGAGGGCGGCCTGCAGGGTGGTGATGCGCACATCACGGCGCATCGAGCCCAGGTCGTCGTAGTGCCTCACGGTCACGCCCTCGAGGTCCTCGAGGCGGTCGACCAGGGCGGTCGACCGCGGCGAGCCGTCGAGGTCCTGGACGCCGATGTCGAGCGAGCCCGCGCCCCCGAAGGTGAGCCCGACGAGCGTGATGATGACCACCGGCAGGGCCAGCCCGAACACCAGCATCGACTTCTCGCGCGCCATCCGCAGCAGGTCGTGGCGACAGATCGCCCAGACGGCCCGCAGCATCAGCGGGTCCCCAGACGTCGCGGGAGCAGCCAGCGCCCGATGCCGCCGGCGACGGCCCCCCAGAGCAGCAGCACGCCGATGTGCGGGAGCACGTCGACCACGGTCCCATCGCCGGCGGAGAGCTCGGCGAAGCCCCGGAGGGCCCATCCGTTGGGTGTCAGCAGCGTGAGCCGGAGCAGGCCGGGGGGCAGCTCCGACAGCGGGACGAGCGAGCCACCGACGATGCCCAGGACGAAGGCGACCATGGTGGCGTAGAGGTCGGCGCTGCGCTCGGAGCGGACGGTGCCGGCGATGAACGCGGCGATGCCGGCCACCGCGACCGATGCCGCCAGCACGATCGCGGAGACCCCGATGGGATCGCCCCAGCTGGCCCCGAGCAGCACCGAGGTCGCCAGCCAGAGGACGCCCATCGTCACGGCGCTGAGCACCACCACCCCGATCCCCTTGCCGAGGAGCACGGCGCTCATCGACACGGGGGCCGCACGGACGCGGTCGAGCACCCGCAGGCGCTTCTCCTCGAAGAGGCTGCGGGCGACGATGGCGACGCTGAGGAAGAGGAACAGCAGCCCGATGCCCGGGCCCACGGACGCGGCCGGTGACACCTCGTCGCCGGCCGCCCGTTGCCGGATCTCGATCGGCAGGTCCGTCTCGGCCAGCTCCGCGACGTCGGGAGCGGCGCGACCGTCGGCCAGCAACGTGACGGTCGCGAGGCGTCCGGCGTTGATCCGGGCGACGAAGCCCTCCGCCACGGCACGCGCCACCGCGCCGTAGAGCTCGGACTGGTCGTTGTCGACCACCATCCCGATGGGCTCGGGATCGGCCGTGGCCAGCGACGCCTGGAAGCCTGCCGGCACCACGATGGCGGCGCCCACGTCTCCGTCGGACACCGCTTCGGTGGCGTCGTCGACGTCGTCGAAGGCAACGAAGGTGACGCCCTCCACCTGGGTGTCGACGAACCGGCGCTGGAGCTCGGTGGCCAGCTCGGATCGGTCCTCGGCCACGAACCCGATCTCGAGCTTGAAGCCGAACCCGCTGCCGAACGCGAGGCTGATGAGCACCGACATGACCAGCGGCCCCACGAAGGCCTGGAGCAGGAACGCCCGGTTGCGCAGCCGGCGGCGCAGGTCGTTGGCGGCGATCAGCGCCGCGGCGCGGATGGTGCGGCGCACGGTGCGGCGCTAGTCGCGCAGGGCCTTCCCGGTGAGCTTCAGGAACACGGCCTCGAGGTCGGGCTCGACCACGGTCAGCCCGGTGATGCTCACGCCCGCCGCCCCTGCGGCGGTGACCACGTCGGCGACCGTGGAGGCGGCGTGGGTCGACCGCACGGAGATGCCCCGGTCGATCCGGTCCACCCGGAACACGCCGTCGAGCCACCGGCACCCGGCGGCGAGGGCATCGATGTCGCCGTTGCCTGTGATCTCGATGCAGTCGCCCTGGCCGACCTGGTCGATCAGCTCGCGGCGCGTGCCCTCGCCCACGAGGCGGCCGGCGTCGATGATGCCGATGCGGTCGCAGAGCCGCTCGGCCTCCTCCATGTAGTGGGTGGTGTAGAGGACGGAGAGCCCCTGGCCGCTGAGGGCCTCGACGCTCTCGAGGATGGCGTTGCGGCTCTGCGGGTCGACACCCACCGTCGGCTCGTCGAGCACGAGGAGGCGCGGCTGGTGCAGGAGGCCGACCGCGATGTTGGCCCGGCGCTTCATGCCGCCGGAGTAGGTCTCGATCCGGTCGTCGGCCCGGTCGGCCAGGCCCACCACCGTCGAGGACCTCGTCGAGGCGGTCGGCGAGGACCTTCCCCTTCAGCCCCTGGAGGCGGCCGAAGAACCGCAGGTTGTCGCGAGCGGTGAGGTCCTCGTAGAGGGCGAGGTCCTGGGGCACGAGGCCGATCTCGGCCTTGGCCTCGATGGCATCGCCCACCATCGGGTGTCCGGCGACCGCGACGTCACCGGCATCGGGGTTGAGCAGACCGCAGATCATCGAGATCGTGGTGGTCTTGCCCGCCCCGTTCGGGCCGAGGAGGCCGTAGGTCTCGCCGACCCCGATGGAGAACGACACCCCATCCACGGCCGTCCGATCGCCGAAGCGCTTGACCAGGCCCGAGCAACGGAGGACGGGTTCCATGGCTATGGGGTCGACGGTACTTGGATGTGGAGGCCCACGATCTTCTGACGCAGCTCGTCCACCTGCGCGCGGGCGTCGGCCGGCAGCGATCCGGCCTCCGACAGCGAGATCGCCTCCTCGGCCAGGCCGAAGCGGTGGGTGCCCGCGGTGAGACCGCCCTCGGCGTGCGCCTCGATGATGTCGTAGACCGCCGCCTCCACCGCCTTGACGAGCGAGACGAGGATCACGGCCGCGACGGCGGGGTCGGCGGTGAGGGAGCGGTCCGCGTCGGCCCCGATGACCTTCACGCCACCCCGCTCCTGGGCGGCCGCGAACAGCGGGTCGCTCAGTGCACCGGGCACGCCGTAGACCACGTCGACGCCGGTGCCGAGCTGGGCCAGCGCGACCTCCCGGACCTTGGCCGGGTCGATCACCCCGCCGTCGGCCGGCGGCAGGTAGGCCACGTCGACGACGACCTTGGGGTCGATCCGGATGGCGCCGGCCTTGAAGCCGGCCTGCGACCGCCGCGTGCGGGCGTCGTCCTGGCCACCGAGGAAGCCGATGCGGCGCGAGGTGCTGGCCAGGGTCGCCGCCGCTCCGGCCAGGTACGCGGACTCCTCCTCGGCGAAGTCGATCGACGTCACGTTCGGGAGCTCGCTCCCGGGATCGTCGACGATCGCGAAGGTGAGGTCCTCGTGGTCCTTGGCGACCGCCTCGACGGCCGGGCGGAAGGCGGCACCCACCGCGACGATGAGCCCGTAGCCCTGATCCGCGAGGAGCCGCAGCAGCTCTTCTCGGTCGCTGCCGCTGTCGTCGGTCTCGAACTCCTGCACCGTGACGTCCAGCTCGTCCTCGGCGCGGGTGAGGGCCAGCAGCGCCGCGTCGTTGAAGCCCTGGTCGCCCAGGCCCCCGACGTCGTAGACGACCCCGATCTCCTGCGACCCGGCGCCGGCGGACCCTGACGAGCCGTCGTCCCCACCACCGCAGGCGGCCGCGAGGAGGGCCACCGCGAGGACCGCGACCAGCGTTCCGAAGCGACGGCGCAGCACCGCCCGAACCGTACACGCGCCCCGCGGCGGGTCCGCCCAGGTCTGGCTAAGGTCCCGACGGACCACCAACGCCCCTTGGAGGCACGTGTGAAGAAGCGCAACCTTCGACTCCTGTCCGGGCTGCTCGCCCTCGGCCTCCTCGCCGCCGCGTGCGGTGACGACGACTCGACCGACGCGGACGACACCACCACCACGGCCCCGGACGACACGGGGTCCGGCGACGCGTCGGACGCCCAGGTCTCCCTCGACGACCTCTGCCAGGAGGCCAAGGACGCCGGCGTCGAGGCCCCCGAGGACTTCACCGTCCGCCTCGTCACCGACATCGGCAAGGTCGACGACCGCACCTTCAACCAGTACGCCTACGAGGGCATGATCGCCGCCGAGGACTGCTTCGGCTTCGAGACCAGCTTCATCGAGACGGTGAGCGAGGCGGACTACGCCAAGAACATCGCCACCACCCTCGAGGGCGGGCCCGACGTGGTCATCACCGTCGGCTTCCTGCTTGCCACCGACACGCTGGCTGCCGCCAATGCCAACGCCGACACGAACTTCATCGGCATCGACCAGTTCCAGACCGACTTCCCGGACAACTACGTCGGCGTCCTGTTCAACGAGGACGAGGGCGGCTACATGGCCGGCGTGCTCGCCGCCTCGCTCAGCGAGACGGGCATCGATCGGCGTCGTGGGCGGCCGCGAGGACGTCCCCCCGTGGTGAAGCTGGTCAACGGCTACAAGGCCGGCGCCAAGTCGGTGAACCCCGACATCAACGTGCTGTCCGTCTACAACGAGTCGTTCAACGACACCGCCAAGGGCGAGTCCGACGCCGAGCAGTTCATCGGCGAGGGGGCCGACGTGATCTTCGGGGCCGGCGGCAAGACCGGCTCGGCCGGCGTCGAAGGCCGCCACCAAGTCCGGGCATCTGGGGCATCGGCGTCGACCAGGACGAGTACTTCTGCGACCTTCCAGACGGGGACGCCCCCGGGGCCGAGTACCTCGCCTCGTCGGCCGTGAAGCGCGTCGACCTCGGCGTGTTCACCGAGATCGTCGCCATCCTCGACGGCTCCTTCGAGGGCGGGATCTTCGGCCTGACCGCCGCCAACGGCGGCATCACCTACGCGCCGTTCCACGACGCCGACATCCCCGACGACGTGGCCGCCAAGCTGGAGGAGACCCGCAAGGGCCTGGCCGACGGCACGCATCAAGACGGGCCTCGACCCGGTCACCGGCCCGCTCGCCGGAGTAGCTCCACCTGTCCGACGCGGATCGAGCCCCCGCACCCGAGGCCGGCGCCGGTCCTCGAGGTGCGGGGGGTCACCAAGGCGTTCCCCGGCGTCGTCGCCAACCGGGACGTCGACCTCACCCTCCACGAGGGCGAGGTGCTCTGCCTCCTCGGCGAGAACGGCGCCGGCAAGAGCACGCTGATGCACACGGTGTTCGGGCTGTACCAGCCCGACGCCGGACGAGATCGCTCGTCCGCGGCGAGCCGGTGCGACTGACCGGCTCCGCCGACGCCATCGCGCTGGGCATCGGGATGGTGCACCAGCACTTCCAGCTCATCCCGGTGTTCACCGTCACCGAGAACGTCGTGCTGGGCAACGAGCGTGCGCACGGGGCCCGTTCCTCGACCTCGCGTCCGCCCGGGCCCGGATCGTGGAGCTCGCGGAGCGCTACGGGCTCGAGATCGACCCCGACGCCACGGTCGGCGACCTCTCCGTCGGCGAGCAGCAGCGCGTCGAGCTGATCAAGGCGCTGTACCGGGACGCCGAGATCCTCATCCTCGACGAGCCCACCGCGGTGCTCACCCCCGGCGAGGTCGACGATCTCTTCGACGTCGTCCGCAGCCTGGTGGCGGCGGCGAGTCGATCATCTTCATCACCCACAAGCTCCGCGAGGTCCTCGCGGTCGCCGACCGGATCATCGGTGCTCCGCGGCGGCGAGGTCGTGGGCGAGGCCGACCCCGCGGAGGCCACCGTCGCAGAGCCTCGCCACGCTGATGGTCGGACGGGACGTCAGCTTCGCCGTCGAGAAGACGCCGAGCACGCCCGGCCGCCCGGTGCTCCAGGTCCGGGACCTCACCGTCGCCGACGACCGCGGGCCACCACCGTCGAACGGCCTCGACCTCGAGGTGCGGGCCGGCGAGATCTTCGGCATCGCCGGCGTGGAGGGCAACGGCCAGCGCGAGCTCGTCGAGGCCCTGATGGGGATGCGGCCCAAGCGCGGGCGGCACCGTGGAGATCGACGGCCACGACGTCACCTCGGCCACCCCCCGCCAGGTCATCGACCTCGGGGTCGGGCCACGTGCCCGAGGACCGCACCAAGCACGGCCTCGTCGCGTCGTTCAGCATCGGCGACAACCTGGTGCTCAACCGCTACCGACGCCGCCGTTCGCCCGCCGCGGCCTGCGCCAAGCGACGGCCGATCCGTGACCGTGCCGCCGATCTGATCGGCCCGGTTCGACGTGCGCACGCTCGGCCCGGACGCGGCCGTCTCCACGCTGTCGGGCGGCAACCAGCAGAAGGTGATCATCGCCCGGGAGCTCACCGGCGATCCGAAGCTCCTCGTCGTGGCCCAGCCGACCCGCGGGCTCGACGTCGGCTCGATCGAGTTCATCCACCGCGAGATCGTCCGGCTGCGCGACGCGGGCGCCGCCGTGCTGCTCGTCTCGGCCGAGCTCGACGAGGTGCTCAACCTGGCCGACCGGATCGGCGTGATCTACCGCGGGCGCGCTCGTCGGCACGTTCGACCGCGCCGACGCCACCCGCGAGCACCTCGGGCTCCTCATGGCCTGCGGGCTCGACGCCGAGGTCCCCGTCGGCATGAGCCGGCGGCGCCCTGCTCGACGCCGCCCGGCTCCAGCCGGTCCTACGTCCCGCTGCTGGCCGTGCTCGTGGCGGTCGTCCTCGCGGGCCTGCTGATCCTGGCGGTCGGCAAGAACCCGCTCGAGGCCGACTGGGCCCTGCTGCGGGGCATGTTCGGCAGCGGCGACCGCGTCGCCGCCTCGCTGGCCCGGTCCACCCCGTTCATCGGCGGCGCGCTGGCCGTGGCCTTCGCGTTCCGGGCCGGGCTCTTCAACATCGGCGTCGAGGGTCAGATCCTGGTGGGCGCCACCACCGCGGCCTGGGTCGGGACCTTCGGCTGGCTGGCCGACCTGCCCGGCCCGCTGCTCATCCCGATCATCCTCGTGGCCGGCGCCGCTCGGCGGCGGGCTGTGGGGCGCCGATCCCCGGGCGTGCTCAAGGTGCGCACCGGCGCCCACGAGGTGATCGTCACGATCATGCTCAACAGCGTCGCCGTGCTCTACGTGCGCTGGCTGGTGGGCTCGACCGACCCGGTCGTGCTGCGCGACACCGGCGGCGTCGGTCCCCCGCACCGCCCCGATGCCCGACGCCGGCCGGCTACCCGAGCTCGTCGGCAGCGTGCCCCCGACTCCACCTCGGCTTCATCGTGCTGCTGGTCACCTGCTGGGCTGGTCTACGTCGTGCTGAAGCGCACCACCTTCGGGTTCGAGGTCCGCACCGTGGGCACCAACCCGAACGCGGCGAAGTACGCCGGCATGGGCGTCGAACCGCACGATCGTCGCTGGTGATGGTCCTCTCCGGCGCGCTCGCCGGCCTGGCCGGCGCCGGCGAGGTGTCCGGCACCTCCGGCTACCTCAGCCCCGGGGTGTTCGTGGCCATCGGCTTCGACTCCATCGCCATCGCCCTCCTGGCCCGGGCCAACCCGTTCGCCATCATCCTCACCGCCACCCTCTGGGGGTCGATGCTCTCCGGCGCCGGCCTGATGCAGCAGGAGGCCGGGCTGTCGATCGATGCCGTCCGGATCTTCCAGGCCCTCGTGCTCCTGCTCGTGGCGGCCGACGTGGTGGTGCGGGCGATCTTCCGCATCCGCCGCGCCGCGCCCGACGACCGCGCTCGAGACCGCCCAGCTCGGCAGCGGCTGGGGGGAGGGCACGTGAGCGGCCGCCCGCCGGCTCCAGCTCGGCCGCCGCCAGACGATCGGCACCGCGTTCGGGCTGCTCGGCCTCTACCTCGTCGGCTACGTGGCCGGGCACCTCGACGACGCGCGCAAGGCGGTCAGCTTCGAGCGCCCGCCCGACCCGCTCCGACGTCCCTTCCGGCCCGGCACCGTCGTCGCCGCCATCGGTGCTGGTGCTTCGTCGTCACCGGCGTCGCCGTCCTTCTTCGAGCGCCGGCTCGGCCGCGACCGTGCCGAGCTGCTCCTCGGGCTCAGCGCAGTCCTCTGCATCCCGCTGGTCATGGTCGTCGCGCCTGGCGCTGTCCGACGCCGACAGCACCAACGTGATGCAGCTGCTCGTCGAGTCGCTGAAGCTCGGCTGCCCGATCGCGCTCGGGGCGATGGCGGGTCTGTGGTGCGAGCGGGCCGGCGTCGTGAACATCGGCATCGAGGGGATGATGCTGTTCTCGGCGGCGATCGGGCTTCATGGTCTACGCCGTCGTCGGCGACGCCCGAGCTCGACCTGGTCTCTGGCTCGCGGTCATCGCCGGCGATCCTCACCGGCGGTCTGGTGGCGCTGCTGCACGCCCTCCTGTCGGTGACGTTCCGCGTCGACCAGATCATCTCGGGCGTCGTGATCAACCTGCTCGCCCTCGGGGCCACGGGCTTCCTCCGCTCCGAGGTGATCGTCCCGTCCGGCGATCGTCCACGGGCGTGAACACGCGCGCCTGCGCGCTTGCCCGGCCTGTCGCAGATCCCGATCGTCGGCGACCAGCTGTTCACGAACAAGCCGATCTTCTTCGCCATGTTCGTCGATCGTCGGCCTGACCGAGCGTCGTGCTGTTCCGCACCGCCGTTCGGGCTCCGGGTCCGGTCTGTCGGCGAGAACCCCCACGCCGCGGAGACGCTCGGCATCGACGTGATCCGCATCCGGTACACCGCCGTGATCATCGGCGGCCTGATCGCGGGGCTGGCCGGCGCCTGGTTCTCGCTCGAGTCGCAGGCCGGGTTCGAGGACAACATGACCAACGGCGCCGGGTTCATCGCGCTGGCGGCGCTGATCTTCGGCAGGTGGCGGCCGTGCACCGCGTTCGCGGGAGCGATGCTCTTCGGCTTCACGCGGGCCCTCGGCGCGCGACTGCAGATCCTCGGCGTCGAGGTCGGGTCGCTTCTCGCCTCCCGAGCGAGCTGTGGCAGTCCCTCCCGTTCGTGGTCACGATCGTCGTCGTGGCCGGCGTGGTCGGCCGGGCCACCCCGCCCGCCGCCGACGGCGTCCCCTTCGAGCGGTCCCGATGACCGACGCCGAGGTCGACTGGCAGGCCCTCCGGGCGGAGGCGAAGCGGGTCGCCACGCTCGCCTACGCGCCCTACTCCCGCTTCCCCGTCGGCGCCGCGGCCCTCGTCGACGACGGGCGGGTGGTGTCGGCCACGAACGTGGAGAACGCCTCCTACGGGCTGTCCACCTGCGCCGAGCTGGGCGTGGCCGTGCAGCTCCACGCCACCGGCGGCGGGCGGCTCGTGGCGATCGCGGTGGTCGACGGCAAGGGTGAGCCGTTGCTCCCGTGCGGCCGCTGCCGTCAGGTCCTCTTCGAGCACGGCGGCGCCGGGCTGCTGGTCGACGGACGGCCGCTCGGGGAGCTGCTCCCGGACGCGTTCGGCCCGGACGACCTCCGGTAGCGACGGTGGACGCCATCGACCTGATCGTCACCAAGCGCGACGGCGGTGCCCTCACCGACGCCCAGATCGACTGGTTCCTCAACGCGTACACGGCGGGGTCCGTCGGCGACGAGCAGGCCAGCGCCCTCCTGATGGCCATCCTCTTCCGGGGTCTCGACGACCGTGAGCTGGCCCGCTGGACGGAGGGGATGATCGCGTCGGGCACGCGGCTCGACCTGTCCGGGCTCGACCGCCCCACGGTCGACAAGCACTCGACCGGCGGCGTCGGCGACAAGGTGTCGCTGGTCCTCTGCCCGCTCGTCGCCGCCTGCGGCGCGGCCGTGCCGCAGACGGCGGGCCGCGGTCTGGGCCACACCGGCGGCACGATCGACAAGCTCGAGGCCATCGCCGGATGGCGGGGTGACCTCAGCCATGCGGAGGCCGAGGCGGTCCTGCGATCGACCGGCGTCGTGATCCGCGCCGCGGCTGACGACCTCGCCCCCGCCGACCGTCGTCTGTACGCCCTCCGGGACGTCACGGGCACGGTGGAGTCGATCCCGCTGATCGCCAGCTCGATCATGGCGAAGAAGATCGCCGAGGGGACGGGCGCGCTGGTGCTCGACGTGAAGGTCGGGTCGGGGGCCTTCATGAAGGACCGCGACAGCGCTCGCACGCTCGCCGAGACGATGGTCGGCCTGGGCGATGCCCATGGTGTGCGCACGACCGCGCTGCTCACGCAGATGGACGTGCCGCTCGGCCGCACGGCCGGCAACGCGCTCGAGGTCGTCGAGGCGATCGACGTGCTGGCCGGCGGCGGGCCGGCCGACCTGGTCGACCTCACGCTCGCCCTGGCCCGCGAGATGCTCGGGCTCGTGGGCCTCGACGGCGTCGACCCGGCCGACGCGCTGGCCGACGGCGGGGCCATGGATGCCTGGCAGGCGATGGTTCAGGCCCAGGGCGGCGACCTCGGCCAGCCGTCGGCCCGCGCCGCCGAGGTCGAGGTGCTCACGGCGCCGACCGATGGCGTGCTCCAGCGCCTCGATGCGATGGCCGTCGGCGTCGCCGCCTGGCGCCTCGGTGCCGGTCGGGCCCGCAAGGAGGATCCGATCTCCGCCGGTGCCGGTGTCGTGTGGCACGCGACGGTCGGCGACCGGGTGGTCGCGGGACAGCCCCTGCTCGAGCTCCACACCGACGATCCCGCCCGCCTCCCCCGCGCCCTCGAGGCACTGGACGGCGCGTGGTCGGTCGGCCCCGCCCCGGCATCACCCCCCGCCCTCGTGATCGAGCGCGTCCCGGGCTAGCGACCCACAACCCCGCAGCGATGCGGCGGCAGGGTTCCCCGGTCACGCCGTACGTAGCGGCGACATCAGTGGCCGTCACCGAAACTGCGCCCGAGCAACCGGCTTCCGCGACCCCGAGCCTGACGCAATTGGTGTCCCCATGCGAACTCATCCACTCGGGCTGCCGGTCGCTCGGACCTATTGCACCGCGTGGTCGTATCGCTGCGCGTACGGGCCTCACCTCGACCCCGCCGCCGCCTCGTTGCGTCCTTGACGCCTGGCGCTACGCGAGCTCGATGGGGGTGATGGCCTCGTCGGGCGGGAGCGGGAAGCCGAGGACCTGTGAGTAGAAGCTGAGCTCGCCGTCCATCGCCGCGCGGATGTTGGCGGCCTGGCGGAAGCCGTGGCCCTCGCCCTCGAACGCCACGTACGCCACCGGCACGCCGCGGCCGCGCAGGCCCTCCACGATCATCTCTGCCTGGTTGGGTGGGACCACCGCGTCGTCGAGGCCCTGGAACACCGCGAGCGGCACGGTGATGCCCTCGAGGTGGTGGATCGGCGAGCGGGCGTCGTAGACCTCGCGGGCCTCGGGCCACGGACCGACCAGGCCGTCGAGGTACCGGGCCTCGAACTTGTGGGTGTCCTGGGCGAGCAGGGCGAGGTCGGCCACCCCGTAGTGGGACGCACCCGCGGCGAAGGCGTCGTGGAACGCCAGCGCCGCCAGCGTGGTGAACCCACCGGCGGAGCCGCCCGTGATGCAGCAGCGAGCGGGATCGATGCGCCCGGCGGCGGCGAGGTGGTTCGCCGCGGCCACGCAGTCCTCGACGTCCGCCACCCCCCACTGGCCCTGCAGCAGGTCGCGGTACGCCCTGCCGTAGCCCGTCGAGCCGCGGTAGTTCACGTCGACCACCGTGAAGCCCCGCGAGGTCCAGTACTGGGTGCTCAGCCGGAGCATCGGCCGTGCCGCGCTCGTCGGGCCGCCGTGGATCATCACCAGCAGCGGCGGGGCCTCGCCCTCCGGGCCGACGACGTCGGGGTTCGTCGGCGGGTACAGCAGGGCGTGGGCGTCGATGCCGCCGGGGGTCGGGAAGTCGATCGCCTCGGGCACCGACCACCACGCCGCGTCGAGGCCGAGATCGCGGGGTGGGACGAGCACGTCGGCGCGACCCTGGGCCAGGTCGATGGCGACGACGTGCGGCTCGGACACCGGCGACGCGGCGACCATGACCACGCCCTCGCCGTGCGGGCGCACCCCCTCCAGCGAGGTCGCCCCGAGATCGACGGGGGTGACGGAGCCATCGGGCTCGAGGATCGACAGGTGGTCGAGGCCGTCGCCCCGGTGGACGAGCACCACCCGACCGCTGGGCAGGACCGCGAACACCGACTGGGCGAACACCCAGTGCGGCACGCCGATGTCCTCCTCCAGGTCGAGGACGAGCTCGACCCCGCCGGCGGGCGTCCAACGGTGCAGGCTCCAGAACCCGGTGCGATCCGTGGTGAACCAGAGGGCGCCGTCCGCCGCCCAGGTGGGCTGGACGATCGCCTCCCGGAGCTGGTCCCCGGCCACCACCGTGCGCTCGCCGCCCTCGTCGATCACGAGCCGCACTGCATCCCACGGCATGTCGGGGTGGTCCCACTCGAGCCAGCAGAAGGCGTCGCCGTCCGGGCGCCACCTGGGGCTCGACACGAAGTCGGGCCCCGACACGAGGACCTCCGGCTCGGACGGTCCGCCGGCGTCGAGCCGGACGATGACGTTCACGACCTCGCCGTCGGCGCGGTGCTCCTCCCGAACGCAGAGCAGCGTGGTGCCGTCCGGGCTCACGTCGCCGTCGGCGTAGCGCAGCCCCCGGGGCAGGTCGGGCTCGGGGGTGATCGGCTGGGGGTCGAGGGCGTTGGGGTCGCCGTCGAACGAGAGCCGGTGGATGCGCTGCGAGGCCCAGTCCGTGAACCAGAGCACGCCGCCCCGCACCCACCACGCACCGCCCCCGTACTCGTGCACCCCCGACCGGGCGTTCCACGGGGCGGGGAGGACCTCGGTCCGGGCACCGTCGGCGCCGAGGCGGAGGATCGCGGTGCGCCCGCCCTCCTCCGGACGGGACTCCGACCACCACACGTCGTCGCCGTCGGACCGCACCGCGCTGGGCAGGCGCGCGGAGCGCACGACGAGATCGCTGGTGACCGGGGTCGGCCAGGAGCCGAACGGCAGGACCGTGGGCTCCGGGCCGGTCACGGCGTGATCAGCCCTCGGAGAGCAGGTCGGCGATGCGGCGGCAGCCCTCGCCGAGGTCGTCGTCGCCCAGGGCGTAGCTGAGCCGTGCGTAGCCGGGCGCGTCGAAGGCCTCGCCCGGCACGATGGCCACCTTGGCCTCGTCGAGGAGCAGCGCGCAGAGGTCGAGCGTGGTCTCGGGGGTACGGCCGCGGATCGTGCGGCCGAGGTGGGCCGACAGGTTGGGGAAGCCGTAGAACGCGCCCTGCGGCTCGATGGCGGTGACGCCCTCGATGCCCGTGAGGATCTGGTGCATGAGCTTCCCGCGGCGCTCGAACGCGGTGCGCATCTCGGCCACCGCGGAGAGGTCGCCGGTGAGCGCGGCGATGGCAGCCCGCTGGCTGACGTTGGCGACGTTGGACGTGGCGTGGCTCTGCAGGTTGGTGGCGGCCTTGATCACGTCGTCGGGGCCGAGCATCCACCCGACCCGCCACCCGGTCATGGCGTAGGTCTTGGCGACGCCGTTGAGGACCACGCAGCGGTCGCGGCAGCTCGGGCACCACGACCGGCATCGACACGTGCTCGTGGTCGCCGTAGGTCAGGTGCTCGTAGATCTCGTCGGTGACCACCCAGATCCCGTGCTCCACGGCCCAGCGGCCGATGGCCTCGACCTCCTCGACCGGGTACACCGCGCCCGTGGGGTTCGACGGCGACACGAACAGGAGGATCTTGGTGCGGGGGGTGCGGGCGGCCTCGAGCTGGTCGACGGTGACGCGGAAGCCGGTGGTCTCGTCGGTGTGGAGCACCACGGACACCCCACCGGCCAGCGCGATCGGCTCGGGGTAGGTGGTCCAGTACGGCGCGGGGAGCAGCACCTCGTCGCCCGGGTCGAGCAGGGCGGTGAAGGTGTTGTAGACGGCGTGCTTGCCACCGTTGGTGACGAGCACGCCCGAGGTCGGCACGTCGTAGCCGGAGTCGCGGATCGTCTTGGCGACGATCGCCTCCTTCAGCTCCGGGAGGCCGCCGGCGGGCGTGTACTTGTGGTTCTTGGGGTCGTGGCAGGCCGCCGACGGCGGCCTCCACGATGTGCGCCGGCGTGGGGAAGTCCGGCTCCCCGGCCCCGAATCCGATCACCGGCTCACCCGCCGCCTGGAGCGCCTTGGCCTTGGCGTCGACGGCCAGGGTGGCGGACTCGGCGATCGCGGCGACGCGGGCGCTCACTCGGGCGTCGGTTCGGGGGGTGGCCAACGGTCTCGCTCCTTGCTCGGTCGGTCCGCGATCATGGCACGGTGACCCCGGCCGACACCCCCCAGATCCAGATCCCCACCGACCTCCTGCCCGCCGACGGGCGGTTCGGGTGCGGACCCTCCAAGGTGCGACCCGAGGCGGTGGCGGCGCTGGCCGAGGCGGCCCCCGACTACCTCGGCACGTCCCACCGGCAGGCCCGGGTCCTGTTCGAGGTGGGGGCCCTCCGCAACGGGCTGGCCGAGCTCCTCGCCGCCCCCGACGGCTACGAGGTGCTCCTCGGCAACGGCGGCACCACGTCGTTCTGGGACGCCGCCACGTTCGGCCTCATCGACCGCCGGAGCCAGCACCTGCGCTTCGGCGAGTTCTCGTCGAAGTTCGCGGAGGCGGCCGCCGCCGCTCCGCACCTCCAGGAGCCGTCGTTCCTCTTCGCCGACCCGGGCACCCACCCGATGCCGGTGGCCGATCCCGAGGTCGACGCCTACTGCCTCACCCACAACGAGACGTCCACCGGCGTGGCCATGCCGCTCGAGCGGCCTCCGGGGCCGACGGCCTCGTGCTGGTCGACGCCACCTCGGCGGCCGGCGGCCTGCGCTTCGACCCCAACGAGGTCGACGTCTACTACTTCGCCCCGCAGAAGTGCCTCGCCAGCGACGGCGGCCTGTGGCTGGCCCTCGTGTCGCCGGCCGCGGTGGAGCGCATCGAGCAGATCGCCGCGTCCGACCGCTGGGTCCCGGCCTCGCTCGACCTGAAGATCGCCCTCGACAACAGCCGCAAGGACCAGACCTACAACACCCCGGCCCTCGCCACGATCTTCCTGGCCAACCAGCAGGTCGACTGGATCAACCAGAACGGCGGCCTCCACTGGGCGGCCTCGCGCTGCGACGCCTCCGCGGACGCGATCTACGGCTGGGCCGAGGCGCTCGAGCTACGCCACGCCGTTCGTGAAGGATCCCGGCGGAGCGCAGCCACGTGGTCGCCACCATCGACCTCGACGAGGCCGTGGTCGACGCCAACGTCGTGTCGCAGGTGCTCCGCGCCAACGGCGTCATCGACACAGAGAGCTACCGCAAGCTGGGCCGCAACCAGCTCCGGGTCGCGCTCTTCCCGTCGATCGACCCCGACGACGTCGTCGCCCTCACGAAGTGCGTCGACTTCGTCGTCGAGGCCATGACCGCCTGATGCGGTTCTCGATCTGGCCGAACCTCCAGCAGCCCTGGGCCGACGTCCTCGCGGTCATCCAGCACGCGGAGGCCACCGGGTGGGACGGCGCCTACGTGGCCGACCACTTCATGGGCGACGGCAGCAGCTTCGGTGGCCCGGACACCCCCACCCTCGAGGCCACCGCCGCGGTCGGCGCGCTCGCCACTGCCACCGACCGGGTCCGGCTCGGCACCCTCGTGCTCGGCATGACCTACCGGCACCCTGCCGTGCTGGCGAAGTGGGCCGCGACGGTCGACCACGTCAGCGGCGGGCGGCTCCTCCTCGGCATCGGCACCGGATGGCAGGAGAACGAGCACGACCAGTACGGCATCGAGCTCGGCTCGCCCCGCGAACGCATCGATCGCTTCGAGGAGGGCTGCCAGGTGCTGTCCGGGCTGCTCCGCGAGCCGACCACCACGGTGGCCGGCGCGCACTACGCGGTGACCGATGCCGTGGCCGAGCCGAAGCCGGTGCAGTCCCCGCTGCCGATCCTCATCGGCGGCAAGGGCGACCGGATGATGGGCGTGGTCGCCCGGTACGCCGACGAGTGGAACATGTGGGGGCTCGCGCCGGTCATCGCAGAACGATCACGCGTGCTCGAAGCCCGCTGCGAGGCGATCGGGCGCGATCCGGCCACCATCGCCCGCTCCGCGCAGGCGCTGGTCCGCCTCACCGA
The DNA here is from genome assembly GCA_963727905.1 of uncultured Microthrixaceae bacterium. Classification (GTDB taxonomy): domain Bacteria; phylum Actinomycetota; class Acidimicrobiia; order Acidimicrobiales; family VFJN01; genus VFJN01. The sequence goes on along the minus strand of CAVSIC010000023.1, from coordinate 67,930 downwards.
CGATCCCGCCCAGGCCGAGCGGTTCCTCGCCGGCACCGGCGGCCGGGCCGCCATCGCCGGCACCACCGAGCAGGTCGCCGAGGCCGTCGCGGCCTGGCAGGAGGTCGGTCTCGACGAGGTCATCGTCCCGGACTTCGCGCTCGGGAAGGGCTCGCAGCGACTTGACCGAATGGACGCGATCGTCGAGGACGTCCTCCCGGCCTTCCGCTGACGATCTCCGGGTAGGTTCCGGAGCATGCCCACAGCAGAAGAGGTACGCGCCCAGCTCACCGGTCCCGGTGGCATGTTCGAGCTCACCACCGACACCATCCGGGGGATCGAGCAGGAGGTGTACGCCAACCGCATGCCGTCGCTGCGCTCGGTGGCCGAGGTCGGCCTGATGCGCGGCGACGACCAGACGTTCATCGTCTACGGCGACCGCGAGATCGGCTTCGGCACCTTCGTGCAGTCCGCCAACGGAGTGGCCCACGCCCTGCGCGACCGGTTCGGGATCACCAAGGGCGAGCGGGTCGCCGTGCTGTCGCAGAACAACCCGGAGTGGTGCATGACCTTCTGGGCCACCGTCCAGCAGGGCGCCGTCCTCGTCGGCCTCAACGGCTGGTGGACCACCGACGAGGTGCTCTACGGCCTCCAGGACTCCGGGGCCCGCGTGCTCGTGGCCGACCAGAAGCGCTTCGAGCGCATCGCCGGCCAGCTCGACGAGTGCCCCGACCTCCACCACGTGTTCCTCATCGACTGCTCCCCCGCCGACGTGGGGATGGCCGACGATCCCCGCGTGCTCTCCTTCGACGAGCTCACGGGCTCCCCGACGGCCGCGTTCGTGGAGCAGGAGATCGATGAGGACGACGACGCGGTCATCTTCTACACGTCGGGCACCACCGGGAAGCCCAAGGGCGCCATCTCCACCCACCGGAGCATGGTCGCCAACCTCCAGAACACGATGTTCGGCGCCGTCGCCGGCTCGATGGTCGCCGCCTCCGGCGGAGGCGGGGGCGCGCTGCCGGACACCGCGGGCCAGAACGTCTCCCTGTTCACCTCGCCGCTGTTCCACGTGTCGGGCTGCCACTCCACCCTCGTGGTCGGCCTGCTGGCCGGGCTGAAGCTGGTGATGCCCGAGGGACGGTTCCTGCCCGAGACGGCGCTGGAGCTGATCCAGGAGCACCAGGTCACGGTGTGGGCGACCGTGCCCACGATGGTGTGGCGCGTGTGCGAGCACCCGGACCGCCACGACTACGACACGTCCTCCGTGAAGAGCGTGGCCTTCGGGGGCTCACCGTCGGCCGACGAGCTCCAGCGGATGATCCACGACACGTTCCCGAACGTGTCGAGCACGACCAACGCCTACGGCCTCACGGAGACCTCGTCCGTCGCCACGGCGATCAGCGGCCAGGACGCCCTCGACAAGCCGACGTCCGTCGGGCCTCCCGTGCCCACCGTGAAGGTGAAGATCGTCGACGCCGCCGGCAACGACCTCGCCCAGGGCGAGACCGGCGAGGTCTGCATCACGGGCCCGATCCTGATGGCCGGGTACTGGAACAAGCCCGAGGCCACCGCCGAGGCGATCGACGCGGCGGGCTGGCTGCACACGGGCGACGTCGGCCACCTCGACGAGGACGGCTTCCTGTTCATCACCGACCGGAAGAAGGACATGCTCATCCGAGGCGGCGAGAACATCTACTGCGTCGAGATCGAGCAGCGCCTCGTCGACCACCCGGACATCGCCGACGCCGCCATCATCGGCGTGCCCCACCCCGAGCTCGGGCAGGAGGTGAAGGCCGTCGTCCAGCTGGTCGAGGGCACCACCATGACCGAGGCCGAGGTGAAGCAGTGGGTCGCGGACGGTCTGGCCGCCTTCAAGGTGCCGACCTACGTCGATGTCTCCTACGACAAGCTGCCGCGCAACGCGAGCGGCAAGCTCCTGAAGAACGTGCTGCGCGGCGAGGGCGTGGTCAGCTTCGCTGAAACGATGTGAAGCCAGGCCGGAGGCGAGCCGGCTCTGCCGGTCGCCGGGAGGCACCTGCGGAGGGCGGGTTGGGCGAAGCGATGCCCGGAGCCGGCATCAACTCAGGTGTCGCCGCCGGAGGCGTCCTGGACGCGCTGCTTGCCGGCGGAGATCCAGGGCATCATCGCCCGGAGCTCCTCGCCCACCGTCTCGATCTGGTGGGTCTTGCCGGCCTCCTGCAGCGCCTTGTAGTTGGCGCGACCGGTCTCGCTCTCCTTGACCCACTCGGCGGCGAAGGTGCCGTCCTGGATCTCGGTGAGGATCTTCTTCATCTCCGCCTTCACCCCGGCGGTGATCACCCGCGGGCCGCGGGTCAGGTCGCCGTACTCGGCGGTGTCGGAGATCGAGTACCGCATGCCGGCGATGCCCTGCTCGTACATGAGGTCGATGATGAGCTTCAGCTCGTGGAGGCACTCGAAGTAGGCCGACTCGGGCTGGTAGCCCGCCTCCACGAGGGTCTCGAAGCCGGCCTGCACCAGGGCGGTGAGGCCGCCGCAGAGGACGACCTGCTCACCGAAGAGGTCGGTCTCGGTCTCCTCCTCGAAGGTCGTGTCGAGCACGCCGGCCCGGGCGCCGCCGATGGCGTCGGCGTAGGCGAGGGCGAGGCCGTGGGCCTTGCCGGTGGCGTCCTGGTGCACGGCGATGAGGCACGGCACGCCACCGCCCTCGGTGTAGGTGCGGCGCACGAGGTGGCCGGGACCCTTGGGGGCGACGAGGGCGACGTCGACGTCGGCGGCGGGCACCACCTGCTCGAAGCGCACGCTGAAGCCGTGGCCCACGAAGAGGGCGTCGCCCGCCTGCAGGTTCGGGGCGATGTGCTCGTTGAAGATCGCCTTGTGCTCCGTGTCGGGGCCCAGGAGCATCACGAGGTCGGCTTCCTTGGTGGCCTCGGCCACGGACAGGACCCGGAGCCCGGCCGCCTCGGCCTTGGCCACGGAGGAGGAGCCCTCGCGCAGGCCGACCCGCACGTCGATGCCCGACTCCTTGAGGTTGAGGGCGTGGGCGTGACCCTGGGAGCCGTAGCCGATCACGGCGACCTTGCGGCCGGCGATGAGGGATCGGTCGGCGTCCTTCTCGTACTGCACGTTGGCCATCTGGCTGTCCTTCTACTGGTGGGTCTCGACCTGCGGGCCGGTGAAGGCTCGCAGGCGCTGGTCGATCGAGTCGAACTCGGCAGGGTCGAGCTCGTGGATCTCCACGACGTTCACGAGCTTGTCGAGCTGCTTGGTGACCTGCTCCAGGGGGGCGGACTCGACGTCGACCGCCATGGTGATGCGGCTGAGCCGCTCGTCGGAGGTGGGGGCGACCGCCAGGAACAGGATGTTGAAGCCGCGACGGGCGAACAGGCCGGACACGCGGGCGAGCACGCCGGCCTTGTTCTCGACCAGCACGGAGAGCAGGTGGTGCTGCTCGGCGGTCACTGGACGAACCCCTCGCCCAGGGCGGGGTCGGTGATGATGTCGTCGTTGCTCTTGCCGGCGGGGACCATCGGGAACACCTTCTCGTTGCTGTCCGTGCGGAAGTCGATGACCACGGGGCGGTCGTCGATCTCGTTCGCCTTCTGGATCGCCGAGGCGACCTCCTCCGGCGACTCGACCCGCATGCCGACGCAGCCCATCGCCTCGGCCCACAGCTTGTAGTCGGGCAGGTCGGGTGACAGGTACACCTCGGAGTAGCGCTCCTCGTAGAACATCTCCTGCCACTGGCGGACCATGCCGAGGTAGGCGTTGTTGAGGATGGCGATCTTCACGGGGATGCGCTCGGCCGCCGCGGTGACCAGCTCCTGGGCCGTCATCTGGAAGCAGCCGTCGCCGTCGACGGCCCACACGGTGGCGTCGGGTCGACCGACCTTGGCCCCGATCGCCGCCGGCACGGCGAAGCCCATCGTGCCGAGGCCACCCGAGTTCACCCAGGTGTAGGGCTTCTCGAAGCGCCAGTACTGCGAGGTCCACATCTGGTGCTGGCCCACGCCCGAGGCGACGATCGTGTCCTCCGGGGCGTTGTCCCGCAGCTGCTCGAGGACGAACTGCGGCTTGAGCGCGTCGCCGGGCTGGGACGGGGCGTAGCTGAGCGGGTGCAGCTCCTGCCACCCGGAGATCGTCTGCTTCCAGGGCTCCCGGTCGGGCGAGGTGGCGCCGCCGGCGAGGCGGTCGCGCAGCACGGCGACGAGGGCCTCGATCACGAGGCGGCAGTCGCCGGCGATGCCGACGTCGGGTCGGCGCACCTTGCCGAGCTCGGCGGGGTCGATGTCGACGTGGATGACCTTGGCCTCGGGGGCGAAGGCGGGGATCTTGCCCGTGACCCGGTCGTCGAACCGGCTGCCCAGCGCGATCAGGAGGTCGGAGCGCTGCATGGAGGTGACGGCGGTGTAGTTGCCGTGCATCCCCGGCATGCCGAGGGCGAGCCGGTGGGAGTCGGGGAAGGCACCCCGGGCCATCAGCGTGGTGACCACGTGGATGTCGAGGAGCTCGGCGAGCTCGAGCAGCGCCTCGGCCGCCCGGGCCTTGAGGATGCCGCCGCCGGCGTAGATCACCGGACGGGCCGACGCGAGGATCAGGTCGGCCGCCTGCTCGACGAGCTCGCGGGCGCCGACGGTCTGGGGCCGGTAGCCCGGCAGCCCGTCGCGGATCTCCTGGTCGGTCGGCCACTCCCATTGCATCGCGGAGTTCGGGTTCATCGCATCGACGATGTCCTTGGGGATGTCGAGGAGCACCGGGCCGGGGCGGCCGGTCGTGGCGATGTGGAAGGCCTCGCGCACGGCCCGGGGGATGTCCTGGGCCGAGGTGACGAGCTCGTTGTGCTTGGTGACCGACCGGGTGATGCCGATCGTGTCGCACTCCTGGAACGCGTCGGTGCCGATGGCGGCCACCGGCACCTGACCGGTGATCACGACCATCGGGATCGAGTCCATGTAGGCGTCGCACAGCGGGGTGACGATGTTCGTGGCCGCCGGGCCCGAGGTCACCATCGCCACGCCGGGGCGGCCCGTGACGTGGGCGTAGCCCTCCGCCATGTGCCCGGCGCCCTGCTCGTGACGGACCAGGATGTGCCGAATGGGGCTGTCGAGCAACGGGTCGTACACGGGGAGGATGCATCCCCCCGGGAGGCCGAAGATCGTGTCGACGCCCTCCATCTCGAGGGACTTGATGAGCGCCTGGGCGCCGGTGAGCTGCATTTTGGGGCTTCCCTTCCGGTGAAAACGACGACGACCTCCCGGCTGGGAGGTCGTAGAGGCGCACGCGCGAGGTGTTCGCGGGTGCGCTAGCCGATTACCACCAGGAGGGCGGAAGGGGCGGACATGGCGGGAAGCATCCCACGGCCCGTACCGTCAGGCAAGCCCGGATTCTCGGGCCCTGGGGCCGGTGCCCGAGAATCCTCGATGGATGCCGTGCGCGGTGCGCGCGTGTTGCTAAGGTCTCGCCAAGTCCAAACCGGACCCATCTCCGACATCTCCGGTGTCGGTCCAATCGACGGTTTCAATGAGGAGAAAATCGCTGTGAGCATGTCTTCGGATGGTCTCGGCAAGTTCGTGCGCGCTGCTGTGGTGAGCGGGCTGCTTGGCGCTGCCGGCCTCATCGCCGTGGCCGGTCCGGCCAACGCGCAGGAGTCGACCGACGGCGCCACCGACGGTGCGACCGACGGCGCCACCGACGGTGCGACCGACGGCGCGACTGACGGTCCCGTCGCCACGACCCCCACCAGCGCCGCTTCGGGCAACGAGGATCTGCCCGTCACGGGTGCATCGGCCGGCACGACGCTGGCCCTTGGTGGCGCCGCGGTGGGCATCGCCCTCGCCGGTCGTCGCCTCATCGCCGCCCGGTCGTAGTTCTCTCGGTTGGATCGCGAGCCCAAGCCCGGGGCCGCAAGGTCCCGGGCTTTCTCGCGCCTCGGGTGGCGTCGCCTCCTCCTCGGTGTCGCCGTCTTGGCGCTGCTCTACGTCGTCGGGGTGCTGGTCACGGTCCTCCGGATCACGTCCGACCTCGAGGGCGGACGTGACGCGCTCTCCGAGCTCTCGATCGAGCGGCTCGACGGCGGTCTGACCGACACCATCTCCCACGCCAGCGGCCGCCTCGACTCGGCCCACGACCGCGCCGCCGGCAGCCCGTTCCTCGAGCCCCTGTCGATCGTCCCGCTCGTCGGTGACCAGGTCGACGCCCTCCGTGACCTCACGGGCACGGCCGCCGAGATCGGGCACATCGGCCAGCGGTCGGCGGCCGACATCGACGACGCCCTCGACCGGTCGGGCAGCGATCCCCTGGCCCGCCTCGAGCTGCTGTCCACGGTGCGACGCGAGCTCGACCGCATCGAGACCGCCGTCGAGGACATCGACGTCGGCGCCCGGGGCCGGCTGATCGGTCCGCTGGCCGATGCCCGCACGGCCCTCGTGGAGAAGCTCGACGAGGTGCCGGCGAAGTTCGACGAGGCCCGCAGCTACGTCGACGCCCTCACCGGCCTCCTCAGCGGACCCACGAAGTACCTCGTCCTCGCCGCCAACAACGCGGAGATGCGGGCCGGCGCGGGCATGCCGCTCCAGGCCGGGGTGGTGGGCATCGGCGCCGGCGACCTCGCGTTCGGCGAGTTCAGCCAGCTGGCCAACATCCGCGTGCCCGGCACCCCCGACCTGCTCCCCCCCGCCTGGGCCCGCACCTACGAGAACTTCCTCATGGGCCGCAGCTGGGTCCAGACCGCCGTCTCCCCCAACTTCACCACCACGGCGCCCATCTGGGCCGAGATGGCCGAGCAGTCCGGCACGGGTCCGATCGACGGCGTCCTCGAGGTCGACCCGGTGGCGCTGCGCTCGCTGCTGGAGGTGATCGGGCCGGTCGAGCTCGACGGGGTCGAGTACACCGCCGAGAACATCGAGGCGAAGGTCCTCTACGAGAACTACCTGAGCTTCGACACCGTCGCCGAGCGCGGCGGTCGACAGGAGCAGCAGGGCGAGATCGCCAAGGCGATCTTCGACGCGCTCAAGACCCGGGACATCGACATCGCCGACCTCGCCCTGGGCCTGCGCAAGGCCGCCGAGGGCCGGCACCTCATGGCCTGGTCCCGCGATGCCGGCATGCAGCGGCTCTGGCGCCAGGTGGGGGCCAGCGGCGAGCTCACGTCGTCCGGGCTGATGGTGGCGGTGCAGAACATCTCGGCCAACAAGCTCGACTACTTCATCAGGCCACGGGTCACCATCACGGCCTACCCGGTCGGCACGGCCGCGTGGCGGGTCCGGGTCACGGTCACGATCGAGAACCCGAAGGACGCCCCCACCAACGAGTACATCGACGGCACGCACCCCAAGTACCGCAACGGCATCCACCGGGCGATGGTCACGCTCTACATGCCGGGCAACGCGTACAACTACCGCGCCATCGACGGTGAGGTCTCCGAGGCGGGCGCCGACCCACCCGTGCAGATGGTGGCGCAGCGCGTCCTCATCGAGAAGGGACAGACCGTGCGGCCCGGCTTCGAGTTCGACCTGCCCTACGCCCAGGTCGGGGCGTTCGTGATCCCCTCGGGCCGGGTCGTGCCCGAGTCCTACGAGGTGAACGGCATCGCGTTCAACGACGCCGTGCCGATCCCCGTGCTGTGGTTCACCCCGGAGGACGACGAGTCCCCGGGCGCCCCCGCCGTCGCCGGCGTGCTGGCGTTGGCCGGCGCCCTGGCTGTTCTGTTCGGCGTGCGCTCACGGCTGCGCATCGCCGCGGTCCGACCCCTGCGGGCCGTGCCCGAGCTGGCCCAGCGCGCCCCTACGTTGGGGCTCGTGCTCTACCTGGCCGCGCTCGCGGTGCTGGTGGCGGGCGCGCTGGTGAGCAGCGTCTCCCAATAGGGTCAGGCTCAGGCCGGAGCCGGGCGGCTTTGCCGACCCGAGCGGAGGCACCTGCGGAGGCTGAGGAGCGAAGCGACGACCGGAGCAGGCAGGAAGCTCAGGCCGGAGCCGGGCGGCTTTGCCGACCCGAGCGGAGGCACCTGCGGAGGCTGAGGAGCGAAGCGACGACCGGAGCAGGCAGGAAGCTCAGGCCTCGGTGATGGCGCCCCGCTCGGCCCCGGTGGCCAGGCGGGCGTACTTGGCCAGCACGCCGGTGGTGTAGCGGGGCTCGGGGAGCTTCCACTGGGACCGGCGCTCGGCGAGGGTGGCCTCGTCGACCAACAGGTCGATGGTGTGGTCCACGATGTTGATCACGATGCGATCGCCCTCCGCCACGAAGGCGATGGGGCCGCCGTCGACGGCTTCGGGGGCCACGTGGCCGATGCAGAACCCGTGGGTGCCGCCGGAGAAGCGACCGTCGGTGATGAGCGCCGCGTCGGCCCCTCGGCCCACGCCCTTCATCGCGCCGGTGATGGCCAGCATCTCGCGCATGCCCGGGCCGCCCTTGGGGCCTTCGTAGCGGATCACGACGATGTCGCCGGCCTCGATCTGCTCGGCGAGGACCGCCTCCATCGCCGCGTCCTCGCCGTCGAACACGCGGGCCCGTCCCTCGAACTCGAGGTGGTCGATGCCGGCCACCTTCACCACCGCGCCCTTCGGGGCCAACGACCCCTTCAGCACGGCGATGCCGCCGACGGAGTGGATCGGGTTCGACAACGGGTGGATGACCTTGCCGTCGGGCTCGGGGGGGTCGATGTCGGCGAGGTTCTCGGCCATGGTCTTGCCGGTGACGGTCAGGCAGTCCCCGTGGAGCAGGCCGGCCTCGAGCAGGTGGCGCATGACCACCGGGATGCCGCCGATCCGGTCGACGTCGATCATGTGGTACTGGCCGTGGGGCTTGGTGTCGGCGATGTGCGGCACGCGGGCGGCGACCTTGTTGAAGTCGTCGAGCTCGAGCTCGACCCGCGCCTCGTTGGCGATGGCCAGGAGATGGAGGACGGCGTTGGTGGACCCGCCCAGCGCCATCGTGACGGCGATCGCGTTCTCGAACGCCTCCTTGGTCATGATCTGGCGGGGCCGGATGCCCTTCCTGACGAGGTCGACCACCGCGAGGCCGGACTGGTAGGCGATGTCGTCACGACGGGCGTCGGGAGCCGGGGCGGACGACGAGCCGGGCAGCGACATGCCGATCGCCTCGCCGATGGCCGCCATGGTGTTGGCCGTGAACATCCCGGCGCAGCTCCCCTCGCTGGGGCAGGCCTTGCGCTCGATGGCGTCGAGCTCGGCGTCGTCGATCGTGCCGGCCGCGTGAGCACCCACGGCCTCGAACACCGACACGATGTCCAGCGCCCGGCCGTTGTGCTCACCGGGGAGGATCGAGCCGCCGTAGACGAAGACGGCGGGCAGGTTGAGGCGGGCCGTGGCCATGAGCATGCCGGGGAGGCTCTTGTCGCAGCCGGCGAACGAGATGAGGGCGTCGAGGCGCTCGGCGTGGACGACCGTCTCCACGGAGTCGGCGATGATCTCGCGCGACACGAGCGAGGCCCGCATCCCCTCGTGGCCCATCGAGATGCCGTCGGACACGGCGATGGTGGTGAACTCGATCGGGAAGCCGCCCGCCTCGCGGATCGCGACCTTCGACCGCTTCGCCAGCCGGTCGAGGGGCATGTTGCAGGGCGTGACCTCGTTCCACGACGAGGCCACCGCGATCTGCGGCTTGCTGAAGTCCTCGTCCTGCATGCCGATCGCCCGGAGCATCGCCCGGGCCGGAGCCCTCGACGGCCCGTCGGTCACGTCCCGGCTGCGGGGCTTGATGTCGACGGGGGTGGCAGGGGGCTCGGTGGGATCGGCCATGCAGCGGAGGCTATCTGCGAGGTCTCGGCGCGCCCCAGCCCGTTCAGCCCCGCACGAGCGGGCCCACGAGGGCGGTGACCGCCTCGCGCAGGGCAGCGGGGTCGTCGAGCGGCAGCGCGGTCTCGCGCGTGAGCACGAACGACAGCCCGAGGCGGGCCAGCGCCTCGGCGACGGCCAGCGCATGGTCGGGATCGGCGACCGCGCCGGTGGCCACGAGCCCGGGCGCGAAGGCGGCCCGGGCCTGGGCGATGAGCGGGCCCGCTCCCGTGGTGAGGAGCGGCAGCACGTCCGCCGGCGCGGCGTGGAGCAGGTGGTCGACGACGGAGCCGTCGAGGGCGCTCAGGGCGGCGAGCACCGCGGCGACGACGGCGTCCTCCACCGTGGTGCCGGCGGCCGCCGCCGTGCTCACCGCGGCGGTGGCTCGGCGCAGCTCACGGGCGAGCACGCCGTGGACCAGGTCGTCGCGCGACGGGAACCGGCGGTACACCGATGTCCTGCCGATGCCGGCCCGCTCGGCGACGTCCTCGACCGACCACCGGTGGAGCCCCTGCTCGCGCAGCAGCGCCTCGGCGGCGTCGAGCATGGCCGAGGCGGCGTCGTCCGGCGCGCCCTCGGCGATGGCGCGGACGATCGGATCGAGCGTGATGGTCAGCCGGCGACGGGCCACGACGCTCCTCGTCGCTCGGCCCGGACCCGCTTCCACGCGTCCTGCGCACGCGGTTGCCACCGGTGCGAGAACGGGACCAGGCGCCAGGCCTTGCGGACGGCCAGCTCGAGCGCGTCGAGCTGCCGCTGGTCGCTTCTCGACCAGGGGATGTCGAACCGCTCGCGCACGATCGGGGGCAGGCCGCCGATGGCGCTGACGCGCACCGGGATCTTCAGCGCGCGGGCCACCGGGCTGCGTCGGAGGACCGGGTTGAGCACCCCGAGCGGCCGGGGCAGCTCGAGCCGCATCGGGCGGTCGAGCATCTGCAGCACGAACTCGACGGCCTCGTTCGTCTCGAGGACCTCGGTGCAGACGCGATCCCACTCCTGTTGGAAGCGGGCGCGGGTGGTCGGGACCTGACGGTCGCTCACGCCGTAGCGCCGGTACCAGGTGAGCCCCTCCTCGTAGAGCTGCTCCCGCTCGTCGGTGGAGAGGCGCCTGTCGTCGAACCGGTCGACGACCTGTTCCGCCATGAACTGGAACGTGGCGTGCGCCCACCAGTACGTCTCCGGGTCGAGCGCGTGGTAGCGGCGGCCCCCGGGATCGACGCCCTTGATGGTCGTGTGCTGGTCGCGCACCCAGCGCCCGGTGTCGTCGGCGTCGGCGTCGTAGACGGCGCCGAGGATCGCCGGCAGCGATCGGAACACGCGGTCGAACGGGTCCTCGAAGAAGTTGGAGTGCTCGATCACCCCGGCCCCGATGGCGGGGTGCATGAGCTGCAGCAGCCCGATGGTCCCGCCGAGGAACGCGATCCGGGTGTCACCGGCGTATTGCCAGAGGAGGGACTCGGGGCCCAGGGAGCGGCCGGCCGGCTCGGCGTCGTGGTACATAACCCGCAGGTTAGTACCACCTCGCTAGATGCCGCAGACCTGGTGCTTGTAGGCCTCGATGCGGTCGCCGGCCACGCCGAAGGCCGGATCGTTCACGGCCGCCGCGATGGCCGGGCCCTGGTCGGACTCGGCGAGCGCGTCGTAGTCGTACCCGACCGAGCGGAGCGCGTCGTCGAGCGAGGCGATGCCCGCCACCAGGAGCGCGGTGTCCTCCGCCAGCTCGGGCGGCGCGGCGTCGGCGGCGCGGTGCAGCACGTCGAGCAGGTGCGTGAAGGCCGCCTCCACCTCCTCCGCGGACTCGGACGGGTCCTCGAGGACCGTGTCCACCGCGAGGTCGCGGAGCACCCGGCAGAACGGTCCCTCCCGGTCGCCGGTGAACACCAGCGTGGAGGTGGTGGACGACGCGTCGGCGCCGTCGTCGCCCGCATCGCCGTCGTCGCCGGAGCACGCGGCGGTGGCGAGCAGGAGGACGGCCGCCAGGAGCAGGGCGACCGTCCGTCGCATCAGATGCCGGCCCGGCTGCGCAGGAGGGCGGTGGCCACCTTGCCGTCGGCCTGGCCCTTCGAGGCCTGCATCACCTTGCCCATGAAGAACCCGGTGAGCTTGCCGCGGGCCTTGTCGTCGCCGTCCACGAACTGGGCCCACTCGTCAGGGTGCGCATCGATCACCCCGTCGACGATCGCCTCGAGGGCGCCGGCGTCGAGCGCCTCGAAACCGTGCTCCTTCGCGATGTCAGCCGGAGCGGCTCCGGTCTCGACCATCTCGCCGACGACCACCTTCGCTTGCGTGGCAGTGAGCTCACCGGCCATCTCCATGCGGACCAGCTCGGTGAGGCCCTCGGCAGTGAGGCCCCCCGCGTTGCTCTCCGGGACGTTGTGCTCCAGGTGCGTCAGCACCCGCCCGGGGTCACCGCCGCCCGAGATCGCGGCGCTCGCGACACCGTCGACGCCGCGCGCGACGGCGAGCACCACGCCTTGCGACCCGGGGTCGACGCCTGCGGTGGCCGCGAGGGCGGCCCTGCGCTCGGCCGGCAGGACCGGCAGCTCCGCCTCGATGCGGGCCAGGTCCTCGGCGGTGGGGTCGAGCGGGACGAGGTCGGGCTCGGGGAAGTACCGGTAGTCGTCGGCGTCCTCCTTCACGCGGAGGGTGCCGGTGCGCCCGGAGGACTCGTCCCAGTGGCGGGTCTCCTGGCGGACGGACTCGCCCGCGTCGAGCAGGTCGATCTGGCGGAGCGCCTCGTGGTCGATGGCCCGCCCGAGCGAGCGCAGCGAGTTCAGGTTCTTGATCTCGCAGCGCGTGCCCCACGGCTCACCGGCGCGGTTCACCGACACGTTGGCGTCGACCCGCATCGACCCCTCCTCCATCTTGGCGTCGGACACGCCGGTGGCCAGGAGGATCGATCGGAGCTCGCTGGCGTACTCCTTGGCCTGCTCGGAGGAGCGCATGTCCGCCTCGGAGACGATCTCCACCAGCGGGACGCCGGAGCGGTTGTAGTCCACGAGGCTGTAGCCGGCGTCGTGGATGCGCCCGCCGCCGCCGACGTGGTTGAGCTTGCCGGTGTCCTCCTCGATGTGGGCCCGGGTGATGCCGACCCGCAGGCCGGAGGGCAGGTCGAGGTGGCCGGCCAGGTTCGTGGGCAGGTCGTACTGGGAGACCTGGTAGTCCTTCGGCTGATCCGGGTAGAAGTAGTTCTTCCGGGAGAAGACCGAGCGGTTCACCTGGCAGCGCAGGGCGAGGCCGAGCCGCATCGCCAGCTCCACCGCCTGGGCGTTCAGCACGGGCAGCGAGCCGGGCAGGCCGAGGCAGGTCGGGCAGGTGTTGACGTTGGGCTGGTCGCCGAAGTTGTTGGGGCAGGCACAGAACAGCTTCGACTCGGTCGCGAGCTCGCAGTGGACCTCGAGGCCGATCACCATCTCCCACCCGTCGGGCAGGACGTCGCTCGGGGTGGTGTTCGTGTCGCTCATGCGAGGCTCCGCTCGAGGGAGGCGGCCACCCGGAACATGGTGGCCTCGTCGAGGGCGGGGGCCATGAGCTGGATGCCGACCGGCAGGCCGTCGTCACCGACGCCGTAGGGCACCGACATCGACGGGTGGCCGGCCAGGTTCGACGGGATCGTGCAGACGTCGTTGAGGTACATGGCGAGGGGGTCCGCCTTCGCGCCGAGCTCGAACGCCGTGGTGGGCGAGGTGGGCGACAGGAGCACGTCGCACCGCTCGTAGGCGGCGTCGAAGTCCCGGATGATCAGCGTGCGCACCTTCTGGGCCTTGCCGTAGTAGGCGTCGTAGTAGCCGGCCGACAGCGCGTAGGTGCCGAGCATGATCCGGCGCATGACCTCGGGGCCGAACCCGGCAGTGCGGGTGCGGTCGTACATCTCACCGGTGGTGGCCGCGTCGACCCGCAGGCCGTAGCGGACGCCGTCGTAGCGGGCGAGGTTGCTCGACGCCTCGGCCGGGGCGATCAGGTAGTAGGCGGACAGCCCGTAGATCACGGCCGGCACCGAGACCTCCTCGACCTTGGCCCCCGCCGCGCTGAGCGCCTCGGCGGCGGCCTGGGCGCGGGCGGCGACGTCCGGCGCGATGCCGTCGGCGTGGAGGAGCTCCTGCACGATCCCGACCCGCAGCCCCTCGACGCCCCGATCGAGCTGGTCGAGGAGGGGCGGCTGGACCTCGGGGATCGAGGTGGAGTCGGCGGGGTCGTAGCCGCCGATGGTCTCGAGCACCGCGGCGGCGTCGGCCACCGTGCCGGCGAACGGGCCGATCTGGTCGAGGCTCGACGCGAAGGCGACGAGGCCGTAGCGACTCACCCGACCGTACGTCGGCTTCACGCCGACGACGCCGCAGAGGGCGGCCGGCTGACGGATCGACCCACCGGTATCGGACCCCAGCGAGATGGGGGCGAAGCCCGCGGCCACGGCGACGGCGCTGCCGCCACTGGAGCCACCCGGGACCTTCGAGGTGTCGTGCGGGTTGCGGGTGGGACCGAACGCCGAGTTCTCGGTGGACGAGCCCATCGCGAACTCGTCGAGGTTCGTCTTGCCGATGGCGATGGCCCCGGCGTCGCGCAGGCGGGTGACCACCGTGGCGTCGTAGGGCGGGAGCCAGCCCTCGAGGATCTTCGACGAGCACGTGGTGGCCACACCCTCGGTGCACATGTTGTCCTTCAGCGCGACGGGCACCCCGGCCAGCGGCCCCGGGTCCTCCCCCGCCGCCACCCGGCGGTCGACGGCGTCGGCGGCCTCGAGGGCCTGCTCGCCGGTGACGAGGTTGAACGCGTGGAGCTCGGCCTCTCGCCCATCGATGCGGGCGAGGTGCTCCTCCACCACGCGGCGGGCGCTCCGGCTGCCGCTCCGGACCGCCGCCGCGATCTCGAGCGCCGTGTCGCCGCTCATGGGGCCTCCCCGAGCACCGGGGGCACGCGGAACATCCCGTCCTCGGCGTCCGGCGCGGCGGCGAGCACCGCGTCCCGGATGCCGGAGACGCGGGCCTCGTCCGGGCGCAGCACGTTGGCCAGCGGGTACGGGTGCGAGGTCGGCTCCACGTCGCCCAGGTCGAGCGCCTCGACGTCGGCGGCGTGCTCGAGGATCGCGGCCAGCTGGGGCGTGAACGTGTCGAGCTCCTGGTCGGTCAGCTGCAGCCGAGCGAGCCTCGCCACATGCGCCACGTCGTCTCGGGAGAGCTGGGCCATAGGCCGGCCATCGTAGGTGCCGGCCCCGACGACCCCGAAAGCCGGTTCATACGGGATCAGCCGGCGGCGAGTCATGCTGGGACCGTGGAGCAGGACGAGCGTCGTTGGTTGGCGGCCACTAGGGCGGCCGTGGAGGTCGGGGCCGCCGGCGGCTGGTCCTCGGCGGACCCCGTGGTGCTCCAACGCTCCAACAACGTCGTGTTCCGGCTCGACCCGCACCCGATCGTGGCAAAGGTCGGGACGTGGCCCCACTCGATCCCCTCCCTCGGCCGGGAGGTGGCCGTCTGCGATCAGCTCGCGGCCGCGGGCGCTCCCGTCGGTGTGCCCGCTGCCCCCCGCATGGCCGTGCACGAGGGCACCGGGTTCCCCGTGTCGCTCTGGCACCGGCTCGAGGTCATCGAGGGCGCCATTCCCGATCCGGTCGCCCTGGCCGAAGCGCTGCAAGCGGTCCACCGAGCACTGCGCGAGATCGACCTCGAGCTGCCGAGCTTCTTCGAAGCCATGGACCACGCTCGCCTCACACTCTTCGACGACGCTGCCATGCGCCAGCTCCCGTCCGCCGACCTGGCGCTGGTGCGCCGGCGGTTCGACGAGCTGGAGGCCGACCTCCGCTCTCGCCCGCTGGTCGAGCAGGCCATCCACGGCGAGCCCCACCTCGGCAACGCGCTCCTGACACCGAACGGCCCTCGGTACATCGACTTCGAGGGCGTCAGCCGCGGCCCGGTGGAGTGGGACCTCGCGTCGGTCGACCTCGAGGTCGCGGAGTGCTTCCCCGACGGGGACCACGACCTCCTGGCGCTCACCCGCGCGCTGAACAGCGCCCGCGTCGCCACCTGGTGCTTCGCCAACGCCCACCTTCACGAGATGCGGTCGCACGGCCAGATCCACCTCGAGCTCCTCCGCTCCTGGCACCGCTAGCCCGGCCGCGCTCTTCGGTGGTGGTGCTTGCAGCGGCATCGGCCGTTGGCCCGGCTTCCTCCGCCGAGCGCTTCGCCTCCATGGACCCACCCTACGGACCGGGTGTGACATTGACTGAAATGCAGTGAGTCCGTTCCTCGTCGGGTTGGGGTCGTCGGCGTTCGGGGTACGCGAAGAACCATGGCGAAGTACCACCTGAACCATGACGCGGTGGAGCGCTGCCGCGAGCTGATCGACGCCCACCAGTACGTCCTGCGCAGCGACTGGGGCGAATCGCAGCCGACCGCCGAGGAGCAGAACGACTTCCTCGAGGGGCACTCCTGGGACGACTACGCCGACTGGCACCTGGGCCTGACCGACGGCGCCAACGACGAGACGAAGGCCCGGCACGCGTTCGTGTTCGGCGACTTCCGGCGGGTCCACCGCTCCGCCCTGATCGCCTGCGTGTACCGGGCGGCGGAGTGGGACCACAAGGACGTCGAGCTCGCCGCCCACGAGCTCCTCCAGCACCTGGACCGCACCCGGGCCTAGCCGCCTCGACCACCGATCCGGCAGAACCGGAGATATCCCTCGCGCCCGAGGTCAGGGTGGGGCAAGATCACCCCACTCGAGCGGAGGTGGGGAATGGCGGAACCGAGGAAGAACGCCGGACCGGCGCGCGCAGCGGCGGCCAAGAAGGCGTCCGCGAAGAAGGCGACGACGCGCAAGGCCGTCGCCAAGAAGGCCGCGCCTGCCGCCAAGTCGACGGCTGCCGTGACCGCACCGGCGGCGGTGGCTGCGGCTCCGGTGGCCGAGCCGCCGGCGAGGCGCTCCGCGCCCCTGGCCGCCAGCGGCTCGACCTGGTCGCTCGCCTACCGGGTCACCGCGGTCGTGCTCGTGCTCGCCGCGTTCCTCCTGCTCCTCAAGCTCAACGACCAAGAGCGGGGCGGGCCGGCCCACGGCGAGTTCAGCTTCGGCGACGGCATCCCTGCCACGCTCTACCTCCCGGTCGACGCCGAGGACGACGGCGACCTGCCCGAGCCGCTCCCGAAGGGCGAGCGCCCGCCGGTCATCGTGATGGCCCACGGCTACTCCGCTGACCGGGCCAGCATGAGCGGGATGGCCCGCAGCCTGGCCAAGGCCGGCTACGCGGTGGTCAACATCGACCTCCGCGGCCACGGCTCGAACACGCACGCGTTCCGCGGCGATCTGCGAGACGACTTCGCCGCCGCCGTCGACTGGGCCACCACGACCCCCTGGGTCGACGGCAGCCGGCTGGCGGTGCTCGGCCACTCGATGGGCGCCGGCGCCGCCCTCGACTTCGCCACGGTCGACAACCGGGCCAAGGCGGTCGTGCCGGTGTCCGGAGGCTGGGTCGCCAACGACGCGGTCACCCCGGCCCACACGCTGTTCCTCGTGGGCTCCGGTGATCCCGATCGCATCGCGGAGCGCCAGGACACGCTCGCCCGGGAGCTCCGGGACGCCGGCGGGCAGGTCACCCAGCGCGAGATCTCCGCCGACCACATCACGATCCTCCGCGACGGCGCCACGGTCGGTGCGATCACAGAGTTCCTCGACCCGCTCCTCGACATCCACCGCGACGGGCCCACCCCGGGCCTCGAGGACCCTCGCATGAACACCGCGGTGCTGTACCTGCTCGTGGTGCTGGCGCTCATCGCGGTGCTCGGCCTCGCCGTCGGACAGGCCGTGCCGGCGCCGGCCAGCGCCTCGGGGGGCAGCGACGACCGGCCGGTGTGGTCGGGCTTCGCCATGTCCGCGGTGGCGATGGTCCTCGCGATGCCGCTCCTCGCCGTCGGGTGGTTCGACATCCTCCCGCTGGGCGCGGGACAGCCGATCGTGATGCACCTGCTCTTGGCCAGCGGCCTCCTCTGGGGCGGACGCGCCCTGGCCAAGCGCGGCCAGATCAGCGGGCGCCTCGGCACCTGGCTCGGCGGCGACGAGTGGCTGTCGCTCCGCACGGGCGGCTGGGCCGGCCTGGCCGCGTCGGCCGTGGTCGTCTCGCTCCTCATCCCGATGGGACCGGTGTTCCACCGCCTGGTGCCGACCCCGGAGCGGGCCGTCTACTGGGTGGTGATGAGCTTGGCGGCGCTGCCGTTCTACGCCGCCTTCGAAGCGCTGCTCCGACGGGGCCGCACCATGCGGGCCAACATCGCCGGCGCCCTCGGCAAGGTGCTGCTCCTGGTCGTCCTCTTCGTCGGCCTCGGCGTCGGCGCGCTGCCTGGTGTCATCGGTCTGATCCTGCCGCTGCTGGTCCTCCAGTTCGTGCTGATGGAGCTGTTCGCGGCGACGGCCTACGCCCGCGGTCGCAACACCACCATGATCGCCGTGGTCGACGCCGTCCTCATCGGCTTCGTGACGGTCGCCCTCACCCCCATCGGGTAGGGCGACGGGTGGAGCCCGAGCCAGAGGCTTCTAGCCCGCGGTGACGCGGGTGGCGAAGGCGATCGTGGCGGCCTCGAGCTCGGCCTTGTCGTAGTCGAGGGTGGCCACGTGGAAGCTCTTCTCGAGGATGAGCCGCTCCACGGGGCCGCCCACGGACGCCGGCGATCTCGTCGGAGTCGACGGGCGGGACCACGTGGTCCTGCGCGGCTGTTGATCACGAGTGCGGGACACCGGATCTCGCCGAGGTCGGCCAGCACGGTCTGGCCGGCCACGAGCATCGTGAGCAGCGGGCGCAGGGGGGTCTGGTCGTAGGAGCACTCGTCGGCGTCGGGGTCGGCGATGTCGCCACCGATCGAGTCGATGACGTCGACCCCGCCGTCGAGCATCGCCTGCAGCCCCTCCATCATGTCGGCCGGGCCCTTGGTCGGGGCGTTGATCGGCACGATGCCGGCCAGCTCGGGGTGCGTGGTGCCCAGCGCGAGGGTGAGGGCGCCGCCCATCGACAGCCCGACGACCACGACCTTGCCGTCGGGGGTGCGGGCCTGCAGCGCGGCGAGCGCCCGCTCGGCCTCGGCCAGCCAGTCGTGCCACGTGGTGAGCGCCAGGTCGGCGGGGGCGGTGCCGTGCCCGGGGAGCCGAGGCATCTCCACGGCGAACCCGGCGTCGGCCAGGGCCTCGGCCAGCGGCCGCATCGACACCGGGCTGCCGGTGAAGCCGTGGAGCACCAGCGCGCCGTGCGGGCCGCCTCCCGGTGATGACCAGGGCTCGCAGCCCGGCAGCACCGGATGGGTGTCGTCGCTAGGAGTACGGATCGTCACGGGCTTGCTCCTGCCACCAGTCGTCCCCGGCCGGGGTCCAGTCCGGGTCAGGGTAGATGCAGTCCACCGGGCACGGCGGAAGGCACTTGTCGCAGCCCGAGCACAGCTCCGGGATGATGATCACGTCCATCCCGTGGTTGAAGATCGCCCCCAGCTGCGGCGGGCAGTGCCGGATGCACGTGTCGCAGTTGATGCAGATCGACATGTCGATCCGCATCGGCGCGTTCTGCCACTTCGGGTTGCGCGCCCGTTCGGCGATGCGCTCCCCCCGGGTGGCGGCCATCGGCGCAAGGTACCACCGGCGGTGCCGTTCGCATTGACCCGCGGGTCAAGGCGCGGCACGCTGAGGCCGTGGAACCCGACCGGCGGCTCACCGCGCAGGGCATGGAGCGCAAGCAGCAGCTCCTCGACCGCGCCGCCGAGCTCTTCGCCGAGCGCGGGTACGCCGAGACCCGGGTGATCGACATCGTCCGGGCGGCCGGCGTGGCCAAGGGCCTCTTCTACTGGTACTTCGACAACAAGGAAGCCCTCTTCGAGGAGCTGGCCGAGAGCATCCGCTTGAACCTGCGCCGGTCCCAGGGGACGGTGCTCGACGAGTCGGACGCCCCCCTCCGCAACCTCCGCCGGGGAACCGAGGCGTCGGTCCTGTTCATGGCCGAGCACGCCCACTTCTTCTCGCTGCTCGAGGTCGAGGGCCGCACGTTCACCCACGTCCTCCGACGCGGCACCGAGCAGCACGTCGGCGACACGCTCACGCTGATCCGAGCGGGCCAGGCCGACGGCACCGTCCGCGACGAGGACCCGAAGCTCCTCGCCCTCGGCGTGGTGGGCGCGGTCGGGCAGTACTCGCACTTCCACCGCACCGGACGCATCACCCTCCCGCTGCCGGAGCTCGCCGCCTACGTCGGCCGCTACGTCGTGCACGCCGTGGCCGCCGACGAGGTGGCCGCGCTCGCCGCTCTCCGCGGCCCCAGCGCGGTCTCCGCGGCCCCCTGACCTCCGGCGCGACGACGCGGTACGTTGCGGATCCGATTCCGTTGGCGACCCGGAGGTGCCGAAGTGGCGTACGCATTCCTTTCCGATGAGTGGCTCGAGGCCGCGAAGGCCATCCGCGAGGAGTACGCCGGCAAGGGCGCCCCTGCCGCCCACGTCGTCCGGATGAACCAGATCATCACCGAGGTGCCCTTCGGCGACGGCACGATCGAGGCCCACATGGACACCTCGAGCGGCGAGCTCGACATGGACATCGGTCACCTCGAGAACCCCGACCTCACGGTCACCCTCGACTACGCCACCGCGAAGGCGATCCTCGTCGAGGGCAACCCGCAGGCCGGGATGCAGGCGTTCATGGCCGGCAAGATCAAGGTGCAGGGCGACATGACCAAGCTCATGGCCATGCAGCAGGGCACGCCCGACCCGGTCCAGGCCGAGGTCGCCGCCAAGATCCAGGAGATCACCGAGTAGCTCCTTGGCGAGGGCTACTTGAGGTAGATGTCGACCTTGGTGCCGCGCTTCACCTGTGCGCCGGCATCGGGTGAGGTGGTGAACGGCTGGCCCTTGGCCGGGCCGAACACGTCGCCCACGGTGAGCCCCTCGGCCTCCAGCTTGGCGATGGCCTGCTGGAGGGTGAGGCCCTTCACGTTCGGGATCTTCACCACGTCGGGGCCCTTGGAGACCTGCACCGCGACCTCGCTGTCGCGGGGCACCTCCGTGCCGCTGGCCGGGGCGGTGCCGACCACCTTGCCCACGGGCACGGTGTCGTGGAACACCTCGACCTTCTTCGCCACGAGCTGCTGCGCCTCGATGGCCGCCGCGGCCTGCTCGTAGGAGCCGTCGCCCAGGTCGCCCGGGACGGTCCGCGGGGCGGGGCCGCTGGACACGTCGAGCGGGACCTCGCTGTCCTTCGGGAGCTCCGTCGGCGGCTGGCCGCCCGGATCCACGGTGAGGCCGAGCACGGTGTCCTTCGCGACGTCCTCGCTCGGCACGTCGATGCGCTTGGCGCGGAACCCGGCCGCGATCAGCGACTGCTCCGCTTCCGCGAACGGCTTGCCCGCGAGGTCGGTCGGGAGGTCGGCCAGCGTGTTGCCGTCGGAGACGAACAGGGTGATCGTCTTGCCCCGCTCGAGCTCCTCGCCGACCTCGGGCTCCTGTCGGATCACGCTGCCGGCGACCGAGCCGTCCTCGCGGACGTGCTCGACGTCGACCGACCAGCCGTGGTCCTCGTCCTGGATGATCGCCCGGGCCTCGGCCTCGGTGTGGCTCGTGACCACCGGGACCTCGTACGACGGCACCGCGAAGCTGCCGTAGGCCCAGGCGCCCCCGATGCCGAGCCCGCCGGCGAGGAGCAGCATCGCGATCACCCATGGCCAGCGACGTCGGCGGCGCGGCGGCCGGTACCCCTCGACCTCGTCGGGCTCGAGCAGGACCATCCCGCTGACCGCGGGGGTCCCCTCGGCCACCGTGAGGTCGCCCTCCTCCCCCGGCTGGACCAGGCGGGTCGGCTCGTCCGCCGCCCGACGCGGGAGGTGGCCGTGGAGGGTGTGGTCGCCCGCCGCGGGCTCGGACACGACCGCACCGAGGTCCGAGGTGATGAGCGGGAGCGGCTCCGGTCGCGGCAGGTCGCCGGCGATGGCCATGAGCGAGACGCCCAGCTCGCCGGCATCCGGACGATCGGCCGGGTCCGGCTGGCCGACGCGCTCGAGGAGGCGACCCAGCGGGCCCAGCGAGCTCGGCACGTCGACCGGCTTGCCGACGCGGGCCATGAGGGTGCCGATGGTGGTGTCGGCGGTGAAGGGGACCTGGCCGGTGACGGACTCGATCAGCACGAGGCCGAGCGAGTAGACGTCGGCCCGCCCGTCGACCACCTGGCCCTGGGCCTGCTCCGGCGACGCGTACCGGGCCGTGCCGAGCACGGCGCCCTGGGGCTCGGTCCAGGCCGCCTCGGCCAGCGCCCGAGCCAGGCCGAAGTCGGCGATCCGCAGGCGGCCGTCGTCGCCGAAGAGCAGGTTGGCCGGCTTCACGTCCCGGTGGACGAAGCCCCGCCGGTGCGCGTAGTCGAGGGCCCGGGTGGCCTGGAGGCCGAGGAGGAGGGCCTGCGACGTGGTGCAGCGCAGGCCCTGGTCGAACAGGTCCCGGAGGCTGCCGCCGCTCAGGTACTCCGTGACGAGGTACGGGGAGCCGCCGTCGTCGCCCCAGTCGTAGACGGCGAGGATGTTCGGGTGGTTCAGGGCCGCCGCCGCCTGGGCCTCGGCCCGGAACCGGCGGAGGAACGACTCGTCGTCGGCGAGGGCCTCGTGCAGCACCTTCACCGCGACGCGGCGCTTCAGCCGAACGTCATCGGCGAGGAAGACCTGGGCCGACGCACCGGTGCCGATCGGCGTGATGAGCCGGTACCGGCCGCTGAGCACACGACCGACCTGGTCTGTCGAACGGGACACGACCACCCAGCGAGGGTATCCGGTGCCCCGGTGGGGCTCGTGCCACCTCCCGCGGCCAGACTGGCGGCGTGCTCGCCCCCGCCCGCCTGCGCGTCGCCGCGACCCTGGTCAGCGTCGGAGGCCGTGGTCGAGGCAGTGGTGATCGCCCGGCGCGACGAGCTGGTCCCGGGGTTCCGGGTCTGCCTGATCCTGGTGCTGTCGCTGAAGTGGCTCTGGGCTTCGGGCGTGACCCGGCTCAAGCCCGGCGCCGCCCTCGGCCTGTTCATGATCGAGGGCGTGTCGATCGTGGCCGCCTTCGGCGCCGTCGACGCGCCGCTCCTGGCCCGGCTCGCCCTCGTCGCCACCGCGGGGCTGAGCATCGGGCTGGTGGCGTCATCCCTCCACGCGTTCCCCGAGCCCCGCCTGCCGTGAGCCGTCCCGACCCTGTTCGATCCGAGGTGCCATGACCGCCGACCAGCCCGGGCTCAGCCCCGCCGACCTTCGCTACCGCGTCTTCGTGGTGGTCGCGCTCGTGGTGGCCGCCGCCGCCATGTGGGTGGCCTTCGCGTCCACGAACACCGACCAGGACGATCCCGCCACGGTCTCGGCCGCTCCCAACGTCGTGGAGCACCTCGTCCCCCCGGCCCGCTCGGAGCAGCTGCGGCAGTCCGAGATCGGCATCGACCTCGCCGCCGGCTACGAGGCCGAGCTCATCGTCGCCGGGGTCCAGATCCCGCGGGACGAGCTGCGCCTCGTGCCCGAGCAGAACCAGGTGTTCTTCACCCCCGGCGAGGGCAAGGTGATCGAGGAGCTCGAGGGTGGGCAGGTCTGCGTGACGGCCGTGGTGTGGAAGTCCTCGGTCGGCCGCAGCGCCCAGGACCAGCCCTTCCAGTGGTGCTTCGACGTGACCTGACGGTCAGAGCCGAAGGGATCAGAGCAGGTCGCTGAGGGCGGCCCCCAGCAGCAGCCGATCGAGCTGGGTCTGGCCGAGGATGGGCACGCCCTTCTCCTTGGCCTTGTCGAGCTTGCTGCCGGCCTCCTCGCCGGCGATGAGCGCCGTGGTCTTCGCAGACACGCTGCCGCTCACCTTCGCGCCCTGCTCCTCGAGCCACGCCTTGATCTCGTCGCGCGTGCGCCCTTCGAGCGTTCCGGTGATCACGAAGGTCGTGCCGGCGAGGGGCAGCGACTCGACGGCGGCCGGCTCGGCGAGGTCGGTGTCGGTGCGGACGCCGAGCCGGGCCAGCTCGGTGGCCAGCTCGGCGTTGCGCGGGGTGTCGAACCACGCCCGCACCGCGGCGGCGATGGTGGGCCCGATCCCGTCGATCGCCGCGATCGACTCGGCCGGCGTGGCGGCGAGGCCCTCGAGCGTGCGGACGTGGCGGGCCAGGTCCTTGGCGACGGTGGGGCCGACGTGGCGGATGTTGAGCGCCACGAGCAACCGCTCGAGCGGTCGCTGGGCGCCGGCGCGGATGCCGTCGAACAGCTTGTCGACGCTGCGCTCCTTCCAACCGGGGAGGCCGAGCAGCTCCTCGCGCCGCTCCTCGAGGCGGAACACGGCGGCGAGGTCGGGCAGCCACCCGAGCTCGCGGAACTGGGTGACGGTCTTCTCGCCGAGGCCCTCGATGTCGAGCGCGCCCCGGGAGGCCAGGTGGATGAGCGACTGCGCGATCCGGCTCGGGCAGTCGACGTTCTCGCAGAAGTGGTGGCCCTCCCCCTCCGGCCGGACCAGCGGCTGGCCGCACGCAGGGCAGGCGGCCGGCATGGACCAGGCCTTCGCCCCCGTCGGGCGCTTCTCCCGCACGCTCCCGACGACCTCGGGGATCACGTCGCCGGCCCGCCGGACGATGACCGTGTCGCCGACGCGCACGTCCTTCGCCAGCACCTGGATCTCGTTGTGGAGGGTGGCGTTGGTGATCGTGACCCCGGCGACGGCCACCGGCTCGAGCACGGCGAACGGGGTGGCCTTGCCGGTGCGACCGACGTTGACCTCGATGGCCCGCAGCACCGTCTGCTGCTCGACGGGCGGCATCTTGTAGGCGATGGCCCATCGGGGCGCCTTGGCCGTGGACCCGAGCACCTTGCGCTGCGCGATGTCGTCGACCTTCACCACCACGCCGTCGACCTCGAAGCCCGAACGAGTGGCGCTCGTCCGTGAAGCGGTGGATGAGCGCCCAGACCTCGTCGATCGAGTCGACGGCGGTGGACTGGACGGGGACCGGCAGGCCGGCTGAGCGGGCCCAGTCGAGGTACTCCGAGTAGGCCGTGAACTCCCGACCCTCCACGTGACCGAAGCCGTGGATCCACATCGCCAACGGTCGGTCGGCGACGTTGCGCGGGTCCTTCTGGCGCAGGGCCCCCGAGGCCGCGTTGCGCGGGTTCATGAAGGCGGCCTCGCCGCGCTCGATCCGCTCGGCGTTCATCCGCTCGAACCGCTCGATCGGGTAGTACACCTCGCCTCGGACCTCGATCACCGCCGGCGGGTCGTCGTCCGCCAGGCGGTAGGGCACGTCGTCGAGCGTGAGGAGCTGCTGGGTGACGGTCTCGCCCACCGCGCCCGTGCCCCGCGTGGCCCCGACCGCCAGCACCCCGCCGCGGTAGACGCAGCTGATGGCGGTGCCGTCGATCTTGAGCTCGACCGCCCACCGGACCTCGGCCCCGTCGGGGAGGCCTCGAGCGACCCGATCGGACCAGGCCCGGAGGTCGGTCCTCGCCGAAGGCGTTGTCGAGCGACTGCATCGGCTCGAGGTGGGTGAACGGCGGGAACGCCTCGTCGAGCGGAGCGCCGACCTGCTGCGTGGGCGAGTCGGGCGTCTGGAGCGACGGGGTGCTCGCGCTCGAGCGCCTCGAGGCGGTGGAACCGGACGTCGAAGTCCGCGTCGGACATCGACGGCTCCGAGAGCACGTAGTAGCGGTAGCGGGCCTCGCGGACCTCGCGGGTGAGCTCGTCGTGCTCCTGTCGGGCCGCGGCCAGGTCCCCCATCGCCCAGCGAGGCTACCGACCCGGTGTGACGACCCCGACCCGTCGCCGCTGGGCCTCCTCGAGGACGGCACCGGGGCGGGCCGGAGCGACCCGCAGCCCCCGACGTCCACGAGGTCCACCGCCCGGCGGCCCTGTCGTGGGCTCACCGGCAGCGGTTCGCGCAGGTCGAGCTGGAGGGCCAGCCCCACCGTGCCGCGGGTGAGGTCGAGCACCCCCGCGGGAGGGTCGCCCTCGGCCACGGCCAGCGCCGCCACCGACGTCCGCGGGAAGAGCACCGCCTCGCCCAGGGTCTGCAGGTCGTGCACCACGACGCCGGCGGGCACGAACACCAGCCACCGTCGTGCGAGGCCGTGCAGGGCTCGGACCGCCGCCGGCGTCGCGACCGCCGACGCCGCCAGCAGCACCCCGCCCGAGCACCCACTGCCGGCAGGCCAGGAGCAGCGCGGCCGCCAGCGGCCCGCCCACCCCCACCAGCCACACCAGCGGGATCGGTCCGAGCAGAAGGGCCGTCGGGGTGCGCAGGAGCATCCGGCGCTCGTCGCCGTAGGACGAGCCGTCGGCGAACGACTCCGCCACCTCCGGCCAGAGGATCGACAGCAGCGCGAGGGCCGCCCACCCCACCGCCACCGCGGCGCCGACGCCGCCATCGCCCTGCAGCGCCGCCCACAGCGCAACGGGCAGCACCGCCGGCACGAGGAGCCGCAGCGCGGTGAGGCTCGCGGTCCTGGGGATGATCGCGGCGAGCAGGCCCCCCGCCCAGGCCGCCCAGGCGACGCCGGACGCCGTGCGGGCGACGGCCAGGCTCCGCTCGTCGAGGGCGGCGCCGAGCACGGGCGCGACGGTCACGGGGAGCGCTGCCCACGCGATTCGCACGGGCCACGGACCAGGGGTTGCTGCCATCGGTGCGAGCGAGATTTGCCCATCGGTCGCGCGGATGGCTATTCCGGGGGGACACCGAGGGGGGTCCATGGCGCGAACGAGGGGGGTCGGCGGAGCATGAAGCCCGTGGATCTGCGCGTCGGCTCGGCCAGCTCGATCGGCAGCCTGCCCCACACGGACCCCCGCGAGGCGGCCCTGTTCGTGCTCGAGCGCCACCCGAAGCTGCCTGCCGCGCCGTCCCTGCCCAACCGGTCGGGCCGCGAGCGGATGATCGCCCAGGCCGCCTGGGGCATCCACGGCGTCGAGGTCCTCGCCGACGGTTCGCTCGCGCTCGACGACGCGTGCCTCGACCCCCGAGCCCCGCTCTGCGATCCGGGCATCGACGGCGAGCCCTTCGTGGCGCTCCGCGCGTTCCTCGGCGCGGTCGCCGGCCGGCGCGCCCCGATCAAGCTCCAGCTCACCGGCCCGGTCACCCTCGGCATCGCGCTCCAGGCCGTCGGCGTCCCCCACGAGCGGGCCTTCGCCGTCGCCGGTGCCGCCGTGCGGGCCCGGGCCCGCACGCTCGTGGCCGCCGCCCAGGAGACCGCCCCCATGGCGCCGCTCGTCGTGTTCGTCGACGAGCCCGGCCTCACCGCCGCCATGCACCCCGGCTTCCCGCTGAACCCGAACCGCACCATCGACCTGGTGTCGGGGGTGCTCGCCACGCTCGAGCCGCACGCCGTCACCGGCCTCCACTGCTGCGGTCCCGCCGACTGGCGCGTGGTCCTGCAGGCCGGGCCCCAGATCCTCTCGCTGCCACTCGACTCCGGGGCCGAGGCCCACGCCGGAGCCCTCGGGGCGTTCCTCGACAACGGGGGCTGGATCGCCTGGGGCGCGGTGCCCACCACCGGACCCATCGGCTCCACCCCCGAGCGGCTGTGGCAGCACCTGTCCTCCGAGTGGTGCGACCTCACCAGGGCCGGCTGCGATCCGGTCCTCCTCCGCGAGCAGGCCCTCATCACCCCGGCGTGCGGCCTGGCCGGCCACGGCGAGCTCCAGGCCGACCTCGTGCTCGGCCTGTCGAACCAGCTCGCCCGGCGCCTCGAGACGCAGACCCTCGGCATGCGCCTCACCGTCGGCGCGTAGCGCTCGGACCATCGCTTGAACCTTCCGGACGGCCCCGCCGTCTAGGAGGCGTGATGTCCATGTCGAACGCGGCCGACGGGTCTTCCAGGATCTCGGCCCCGGCCAGTGCGGCCGAGCCGATGGTGCGCCGGGACTGGGCCGCCT
The DNA here is from genome assembly GCA_963727905.1 of uncultured Microthrixaceae bacterium. Taxonomy (GTDB): domain Bacteria; phylum Actinomycetota; class Acidimicrobiia; order Acidimicrobiales; family VFJN01; genus VFJN01. The sequence goes on along the minus strand of CAVSIC010000023.1, from coordinate 40,332 downwards.
ACGCCGACGTCTACCGGACCCACCACGACGCGATCCTGCGCGTCGCGTGGCTGGTGAGCGGCGACGCCCACCACGCCGAGGAGGCCACGGCCGAGGCGTTCGCCCGGGTGTGGCCCCATTGGCAGCGGGGCAGGGTCACCGATGAACGGGCGTACCTCCGAGGTGCGGTGATCAACGAGCTGCGCAGTCGGGGTCGCCGTCGCGTGCTCGAGGCCCGCGACCTCGAGCGCCGCCACGGCGCCTCGCAGATCGCCGTCGAGGACCAGGAGCACGTGGCCGACCGCCACCGACTGATGGACGCCCTGGCCCAGGTGCCCGCCCGGCAGCGGGCCGTGCTCGTCCTCCGCTTCTACGAGGACCTCAGCGAGGCCGACACCGCCCACGCCCTCGGCATGCGCGTCGGCACCGTGAAGTCCCAGACCTCCCGCGGGCTCACCCGCCTCCGATCGCTCCTGGAGGGACCGACGTGACCGACCTCGACGACCAGCTCCGCACCCAGCTCCGCCGCGCCGCCGACGGCGCCCCCGCCGGCGCCCCCCTCGGCCTCGACGTCGTGCGCGCCCACGTCGACCGCCGCGCCCGCCGTGCCCGACACCATCGCAGCGCGCTGGTCGGCGTCGTCGCCGTGTTGGCCATCGCCGCCGGTGGACTCGCCGTCCGCGGGGGTGACGGTGCGGAGCGGACGACCGCGGCGTCCGACGCAACGCCGCGCGATGGCATCCCCGGGTGGCGCCAGATCGCTCCGCTCACCCTCGGCGAGCGGTTCCAGCACCAGGCCGCCGCCATCGGCGGGGAGGTGCTCGTGTTCGACGGGTACGACGGGATCGGCGACAGCGACCAGGGGTCCGACGGTGCTGCGATCTACGACCCGGTCAGCGGTCGGTGGCGGGAAGCCGCCTCCCCCCCGACCGGGCGGTGGTCCTGGTCGGTGGTGGCCGACGACGTCGTGTACGCCGTCTCCGTCGACCGCGGCCTCGTGGCCCGGTACGACATCGCCGCCGACTCGTGGGACGAGCTCCCCGACCCGGGCCTCGAAGAGCAGGAGATGACGCTCGGCGCCGTGTGGACGGGTGACCGGCTGCTCGTCCTCACGCAGGAGGCCCAAGCCGGGGATGGTGTGGCGACGCCGTCGCGCCTGACGGCGTACGACCCGGCGACCGACACCTGGGCCGGGCTGTCGGAAGCACCGAACAGCAACGAGATCGACGCCTTCAACACGATGGTCTGGACGGGCGAGGAGCTCCTCGTGGCGAGCGATGCCGGAGGCAGCGGCAAGAGCTACGAGCACCTCAGCCTGCTGCGCTGGTCACCGGATGACAGCTGGACCAGGCTGCCCACCCCGCCGCTCGCCGAGCCCAGCCGCCGCGGTGGCAGCTACTTCGCCTGGACCGGTACCGAGCTCGTGGTCGGCGGCGGCAACGTCGCCTCGGCCGCGGCGGAGGCCCTGTCCCAGGAGCTCGTCGCCGAGAACCGTGATGCGACCAAGGCGGAGCGCGAGTTGCTGCGTGGCCACCCCGCCCTCGACGTCGCCGCCTGGGACCCGGCCGCGGGCTCCTGGCGAGAGCTGCCCGACGCACCGGTCGCGATCTACAACGACTCGTGGCGCTACCCCGGCGTGTTCACCGACCGCGAGGTGGTCGCCTGGGAGCTCGACCCGAAGTCCCTGAGGTCGACCGGCCGGCTGGCGCTGCTGGATCCCTCCACCGGAGCCTGGCGCCTGTCGGACCCGGCCCCGGGCGGGATGCGCCAGGTCGCTCCGATGACCTGGACCGGCCACGAGCTGGTGATCGCCGGTGGCGAGCCCGCGGACGGCGACGACGAGCCGAGCGGCTGCTGCGAGCCCACGAGGTCGGTGCTCGCCTTCACGCCCTAGGCCAGGAGCTGCACGACCGCGGCCACGACGCCGACCAAGCTGGCGTTGAGGGCAGCGAGTGCGACGAACTGCAGCCGGAAGCCCCGTTCGAGCTTGGCGTCCAGCTTGTGCTCCAGCTCGCGCAGGTCCTGCTTCGAGGCGAGCTCGGTGACATCCCAGGGCAGCGCGCTCATGAGCGTCCTCGCAGCGTCGTCGTCCCAAGTCGTCCGCGCATGCTCGTAGAGGTGGTGGCGGGCGGCCTCATCGGTGACCATGGTCGTCTCCTCGTGCGTGGTGGTCAACGTCCGGGGACGAGCGCGGGGACCGCTCGATGTCGGAGAGTAGCAGTCAGGTCTGACTGTTTCTAGCGGGCGACGCCTGAGGCGACGACCTGGGCGTCCTCGTAGAGCACCACGCTCTGGCCGGGGGCCACGCGACGAGCGGGGACGGTCAGCACGACGGTGTCGCCGTCGACGCGGCAGGGCCGAGGCGTGCCGTGCGCGGAGCACTGGGCGAGCAGCTCGCCCTCGACCGCGCCGTCGACCCAGGTGAGCGCATCGAGCTCGATGCGATCGGTGAGCAGGTCGGACTCGTCGCCGACGGTGACGACGCCCGAGGCGGTGTCGATGTCCACGGCGTACTGCACCGGCCCGCCGCCCGGCAGGCCGAGGCCCTTGCGCTGGCCGAGGGTCACCAGCTCGATGGCGGGCACGCTGCCGACCTCGGCGCCGGAGCGGTCGACGACGACGCCGGGGCGCATCGGGATGCGGCTCCCGAGGAAGGTCTCGCGGCCGCCCGTGGCCGTGATGAAGCAGACGTCCTGGCTGTCGGGCTTGTCGGCGGTGGCCAGGCCGAGCCGGGCGGCGTGGTCGCGCACCTGGGCCTTCGTCATGGTCCCGACGGGGAAGCGGATCCGCGCCAGCTGCTCCGGTCCGAGCATGTGGAGCACGTACGACTGGTCCTTCGCCGCGTCCGCGCCGCGGGCCACACGGCCAGCCTCGACCCGGGCGTGGTGGCCGGTGGCCACCGCGTCGAACCCGAGGGCGTCAGCCCGGCGGAGCAGGCGGTCGAACTTGAGGTGGCGGTTGCACTCGATGCACGGGTTGGGCGTTCGGCCGGCGGCGTGGGCCTCCACGTACGGCGCCACCACGTGCTCCTCGAAGTCGTCGCCGAAGTTGAAGACGTGGTGGTCGATGCCGAGCCGTCGGGCGACCGACCGGGCGTCGTCGACGTCGGCCACCGAGCAGCAGCCGCGGTCGGACTCGCCGCCCCAGAGCTTGAGCGTGACCCCGACGACGTCGTGGCCGGACTCCAGCAGGAGCGCGGCGGCGACGGACGAGTCGACGCCGCCGGACATCGCAACCAGGACGCGCTCCGTCATGCCGGCGCTCCGTCCCGGGCGTGGGCTCGCAGCCGGGCGGCGGCGTCGACGATCCCCGCGATGGCCGCGTCGACGTCGGCGTCGGTCGTGGACCACCCGAACGACAGCCGCACCGCGCCGCGGCCCAGCTCGGGGGCGACGCCGAGCTCGAGGGCGGCGGCCGAGACCGTGAGCGCGCCGCTCGAGCAGCTCGACCCGGCCGCGGCCAGCACCCGGTGGTCCTGCTCGAGGAGGAAGAGCAGGGCCTCGCTCTCGACCTGCGGGAGGCAGAGGTGGACGATCCCCGGCACGAGGTGGTCGGCGTCGCCCCCGGGTACAGCCGTGTCGATCGCACCCGGCACCTCGAGCAGGACCGCGTCGACGAGTCGACCTCGCCATCCCGTGGCCCGCTCGACCAGCGCGGCACGCTCGGCGACCGCCGCCTCCGCGGCGACCGCGAACCCGACCGCGCCGGCGACGTTCGGCGTGCCGGCGCGGCGCCCGCGCTCCTGACCGCCGCCGACCACCTGCGGGTCGAGCACGACGCCGTCGCGCACGACCAGCGCACCGATGCCCTTCGGACCGCCGCACTTGTGCGACGCCAGCGTGACCAGGTCGCACGCCGCGGCGGCCTCCGCCACGTCGATCCAGGAGAGCGCCTGGGCGGCGTCGGCGTGCAGGAGCGCCTCCGGCGCGCGGGAGCGCACCACCTCAGCGATGTCGGCCATCACCTGGACCACGCCGAGCTCGTTGCCGACGAGTGCGACCGACACCAGCGCCACCCGGTCGTCGAGCGCGGCGGCGAGCGCATCGAGGTCGACGCGGCCCCGGGCGTCCACGGCGAAGGTGGAACCGCCGGACCGGTGCACGGGCTGGACCACCGCGGGGTGGTCGGTGGCCGCGCAGCGGGCGGTGCCGCCACGGGCGCCGAGTGCCCCCCGCACGGCGAGGTCATCCGCCTCGGTGCCGCCGCCGGTGAACACGACCTCGCCCGGCGCGCATCCCGCCACCGCCGCCAGGCGCTCCCGGGCCTCGTCGAGCGAGGACCGGGCCTGGCGGGCGAGCGCGTGGCCGCCACTCGGGTTGCCGTAGCCCTCGGTGAGGACGGGCAGCATCGCCGCGACCGCCTCGGGGCGCGCCGGGCCACCGGCTGCATGGTCGAGGAAGTGCCACTCCACGCCCCCAGTCTCCCTCCTGGTCGCCCGACCGCCACACTGGAGCGGTGGAGGGCTACGACGCCAGCACGTACGGCGACCGCTTCGCCGACGTCTACGACGACTGGTACGGCGAGCTGACCGACGCGGAGGCCTGCGCGGACCGGGTGACGGCGCTGGTGGCGGAGGCCGGCGGTGGGCCGGTGCTCGAGCTCGGCATCGGGTCGGGCCGCCTCGCCCTCCCCCTGGTCGATCGGGGGCTCGACGTCCACGGGATCGATGCGTCGGCGGCGATGGTCGACCGGCTCCGGGCCAAGCCCGGCGGTGCGGCGGTCCCCGTGACCATCGGCGACATGGCCGAGCTGGTGCTCGACCAGACGCCGGTCGCCGGGTTCGCCGTGGCGTTCGTGGCCTTCAACACGTTCTTCAACCTCGCCACCGAGGCCGCCCAGACCCGGTGCCTGGGCCGCGTGCGCGAGCTCCTGGCGCCCGCCGGCTGCTTCGTGCTCGAGGCCTTCGTGCCCGCCGACGCCGACGACGGGGTGGCCGACAGCGCGCTCACCCCCCGCCACCTGAGCGCCGACGAGGTGGTGCTGTCGGTCAGTCGTCGCGACCGGGCCGCGCAGACCGTCACCGGGCAGCACGTCCACATCACGGAGGCCGGCATCCGGCTGCGGCCGTGGCACCTCCGGTACGCGACTCCTGCGCAGCTCGACGACCTCGCCGCCTCCGCCGGCCTCTCCCTGGTCTCGCGCTCCTCCGGTTGGCACGGCGAGCCGTTCACCGACGACAGCGGTGCGCACGTCTCGGTGTACCGGCCGCGGTAACTTCCGCAGAGATGTCGCAGCTCCGACTGAACCCGCTCACCGGACGATGGGTCACCGTCGCGTCCGAGCGGGCGGGCCGGCCGGCCGACCTCATCTCCCGCCAGCTGTCGGTCGAGGCCGACCCGGAGCAGAAGTGCCCGTTCTGTCCCGGCAACGAGGAGGCCACCCCGCCCGCCCTCGAGACCTACGGACCAGGGGGCACCTGGCTCGTCCGCGTGGTGCCGAACCTGTACCCCGCCTTCGAGGGCCACGAGCCGCTGCGGGTGCAGAACCTCGGTCCGGTGTTCACACAGGCGGAGGCGAGCGGCGTGCACGAGGTGCTCGTGCTCTCGCCCGACCACGACGGCAGCTGGGCCGACCTCGACGACAAGCAGGCCGGTCTCGTGATGGCGGCCATCCGCGATCGGATGGAGGACCACGCCCGGCGATCCACCGTTCGCTACACGCAGGCGATCGTGAACATGGGCCGGGAGGCGGGGGCCTCGCTCGAGCACCCGCACGGCCAGCTGCTGGGGATCCCGTTCGTCCCCGGTGAGATCGCCGAGGAGGAGGCCGGCTTCCGCCGCTTCGAGGGCTCCTGCCTGCTCTGCACGATGCTCGAGGCCGAGGTCCGGGCCGGGCACCGCCTCGTGCTGGAGGACGAGCGGGTCGTGGTGGTGTGCCCGTTCTGGAGCGGCGCCCCCTACGAGATGCTCATCGTGCCCCGCACCCACGAGATCCACCTCGAGGACGCGTCGCCCGCCGACATCGTGGCGGTGGGACGGTCGATCCGCGATGCGCTCCGGCTGCTGCGCACGAAGGTCGGCGACATCGCCTACAACCTCGTGTTCCACACCGCCCCGCACCACCACGAGGGCCCGTTCCACTGGCACGTCCACGTGGTCCCGCGGCTCACCAGCCTGGCCGGGTTCGAGCAGGGCACCGGCGTGATGATCAACATCGTCCCGCCCGAGGTGGCCACCCGGCACCTCACCGGCGGCTGACGCGACGACGTTCAGCTGTCGTCGTCGCGCTGCTGCTGCAGTCGGACCGCCGCGTCGTAGGCGCGGCGCTTCGAGACCTTGAGGGTGTCGGACACCGCCGAGGCCGCGTCGCGGACCGTGTCGCCGGCGGCGAGGAGGCGCCGGACGGCGGCGTCGACCGCGTCGTCGTCGGCGGCCACGGGCGGGGGCGCGCCGTCGACGACGAGCACCATCTCGCCCCGCGGCTCGTGGTCGCGGGCCCACTCGACGGCCTCCACGAGGGAGCCCCGCCACACCTCCTCGTGGAGCTTGGTGAGCTCCCTGGCGACCGCGACCCAGCGGGTGCGCCCGCAGGCCACGACGAGGTCCTCGAGCGTGCGCAGGAGGCGGTGGGGCGCCTCGTAGATCACGATCGTCCGCTCCTCGGCACCCACGAGGTGGAGCCGTTCCGTGCGAGCGGCGCCCTTGCGAGGCAGGAAGCCCTCGAAGACCCAGCGACCGGCGGGCAGGCCGCTGGCCACGACCGCCGCGATGGCCGCCGACGGTCCGGGCACGACCTCCACGATGAACCCCGCCCGCACCGCGGCCCGGACCAACCGCTCCCCGGGATCGGCCACACCGGGCATGCCGGCGTCGCTCACCACCGCGACACGCTCCCCACGGGCGAGGCGCTCGAGCACGCCCTCGATGGCGCCCGCCTCCGTGTGGTCGTTCACGACGAGGAGCGGTCGTCGATCCACACCCGCGTGCTGCAACAGCCGGCCCGTGCGGCGCGTGTCCTCGCAGCAGATGACGTCGGCGTCGCTGAGCACCTCGACCGCCCGGGGCGACAGGTCGCCGAGGTTCCCGATCGGGGTGCCGACCAGGATCAGCGCGCCGCTCACGGTCGTTCCTCCGCGCGGACCTCGAGGCGATCGCCGGCGGCGAGGCCCCAGCGGGAGAACGCGCCGGCCTCGGCCTCCACCACCGCACGGGCTCGCAGCACCGGGCGGCTCATCCGATGCCGGGCCATCCGGGCGGTCCGCAGGACGACGAGGTCGCGGTCGCACCAGGCCACATCGATCGGGAACCGCATGCCGACCGTGTGAACGGAGCGGCACGGCTGCAGCAGCAGGGCGCCGTCGATCCCGTCGCGCCGGAGCAGGCCGCGTCGCCGTGCGGCCGCGGTCTCCGCCACCTCGAGGCTGGCCAACACGTCGCCGTCCCGGAGCAGCCACGCCATGTTCCCGACGGTACCGGTCCAGCCCCCAGAGACGATGCACACAGTGTCTGAACAGCAACCTCGTTGCCCTTCGGCGGCGTAGCCGACGAATGCGGTGAGGCGCGAGTCCCCGGTACGATTACACGTTGAAGCGGATCTCCATGACATCTCCGTCGGCGACCACGTAGTCCTTGCCCTCGACCCGCAGCTTGCCGACGTCCTTCGCCTTGTTCCAGGACCCGAGCTCGAGGAGCTCGTCCCAGCGGATGACCTCGGCCCGGATGAAGCCGCGCTCGAAGTCGCCGTGGATCACACCGGCGCACTGCGGCGCCTTGTAGCCCGCCCGGAAGGTCCAGGCCCGCGACTCCTTCTCCCCCGTGGTGAGAAAGGTGCGCAGACCGAGGAGCAGGTAGGCGGTGTTGAGGAAGCGGGGCAGCGCGCCCTCCCCCAGGCCGAGGCCCTCGAGCATCTCGGCCCGCTCGTCGGCGTCGAGCATCGCGGCCTCGGCCTCGAGCTGGACGCACATGCCGATGACCTCGGCCTTGCCGTCGAGCTCGGCCCGCACCGGGGCGATGACCGACTCCATGTCGTCGATCTGGTCCTCGGCGACGTTCACCAGGGCCATCACCGGACGGTTGGTGAGGAGGAAGTACGGCTTGAGCAGCCGGCGCTCGTCGTCCTTCAGCGGGGCCCGGTAGAGCGGCAGGCCGGTCTCGAGGTGGCCCTTGGCCAGCTCCAGCGCGGCGACCTCGTCGAGGAGGCCCTTGTCGCCCTTGGCCGCCTTGCGGCGCTTGTCGATCTGGTTCTCGACGGTCTCGAGGTCGGCGTAGGTGAGCTCGAGCTCCACGACGCCGAGGTGCTCCAGCGGATCCGACGGGCCGGGCACGTCGTCGTCCGCGAACGCCCGCAGCACGAACACGATCGCGTCGACCTCGCGGATGTGGCTCAGGAACTTGTTGCCGAGGCCCTCGCCCTTGCTGGCCCCCGCGACGAGCCCGCCGATGTCGACGAACTGCACGGCGGCCGGGACGACGTTGCGGCTCTTGCTCATCTCCGCGAGGGCGTCGAGGCGGTGGTCGGGCACCTTGGCCATGCCCACGTTCGGGTCCGTGGTGGCGAACGCGTAGGGCGCGGCGAGGGCGCCGCCGCCGGCCAGCGCGTTGTACAGCGACGACTTCCCCGCGTTGGGGAGCCCCACGAAGCCGAACTTCTCCATCGGCCAACCCTAGAGAGGCAGGTGACAGCGGCCTGCATCGCTACGGTGGGCGCGATGCAGATGTCCCCCGCCGAGGCCCTCGACCGGGTCGTCTACCTGCGGGATCGGCAGCTGGCCGAGAGCCGGCGGATCCAGGCCTACGTGAACGCCCGTGACCTCGTGCGGGAGCTGGGCGACGACGAGATCGCCCGGCGTCAGGCCGAGGGCACCGTGCAGGACCTGCCGGGCATCGGCCCGTCCACCGCGAAGGTCATCGCCCTCGCCGTCGACGGCGGGATCGACGACTTCCTCGCCGAGCTCGAGGCCGAGACCGAGATCCCGATCGGCGAGGGCGCCGAGCTGCGGGCCGCGCTCAAGGGCGACTGCCACAGCCACACCACCTGGAGCGACGGTGGCGCATCGGTGGAGGACATGGCCCGGGCCGCGATGGCGCTCGGGCACGAGTACCTGGTGGTCACCGACCACTCCCCCCGTCTCACGATCGCCCACGGCCTCAACCGCGAGCGGCTCCTCGCCCAGCTCGACGAGATCGACCGCGTGCGTGCATCTGTCGCCCCGTTCCGCATCCTCACCGGGATGGAGGTCGACATCCTCGAGGACGGCGCCCTCGACCAGGACGAGGACCTCCTCGAGCGCCTCGACGTGGTGGTCGCCAGCGTCCACTCGAAGCTGCGCATGCCGAGCCCCGAGATGACCAGGCGCATGGTGCTGGCGGTCGCCAGCCCGCACGTCGACATCCTCGGCCACTGCACCGGCCGCAAGGTGGTCGGCACGGGCCGACCGCAGTCCACGTTCGACGCCGACATCGTGTTCGCCGCGTGCGCCCGGTTCGACACGGCGGTGGAGATCAACTGCCGCCCCGAGCGCCAGGACCCGCCAGAGGAGCTGCTGCAGCTCGCGCTCGAGTGGGACTGCAAGGTCTCCATCGACACCGACGCCCACGCCCCCGGCCAGCTCGAGTGGCAGCCCTACGGCTGCGACAAGGCGGCCCGCATGGGCATCGAGCCAGAGCGCATCGTCAACACCATGGGCGCCGACGACCTCCTCGCCTGGGCGGCCTCGCACCCCACGGCCTAGACCCCTGCCCCGCCGGCGGCTCAGACGCCGAACGCGAAGAACATCAGCTGCGTGGCGTACGCCACGAGCCTCGGCTCGCGGCCGTGGGCGTCCCACAGCGCCATGTCGACCGACGCGTAGCCGTCGCCCGCGAAGCGAGCGCGGTTGTGAGCCAGGAGCCAGCCCGGCGAGGCGGGGCCGAGCACCTGCACCGTGAGGTCGACGCTCGGCCCGAACCACATGCCCACGTCGGGGCCCAGCTTCTGGCCGACGGCGCCCGGCATCGTGTCGCACAGGACGACAGCGCCGACGGGGTCGAGCGTGCCGTCCGCGAGCGTGGGCGGGTCGTCGAGCCGGTACCAGTAGGCGCATTCTGCGGGACCGTCCTCGAAGGGCTCCCAGGGCGGTCGGCCGATCGCCGGCCGGCACTCGACGATCTCCTCCCAGAAGGGCATCGGTGGGCGCAGGAACTCGAACTCGACCCCGTCGGGGAGCGGGTCGCGGTAGCCCCGCAGCCCGTCCGGGCCCTCCACGGCGGGGGGCTCGAGGTCGCTGAAGTCGAACCCCCGTCGAGGGGCGCCGAACGCGGCCACGCAGGTGGTCCCGGCCGCGGCCCCCGGGTTGCGGACGGTGGCCGTGAGCTGGGACATCGACCGACCCCGGCGCAGCACGCCGACCTCCACCTCGACCGGTCCGTCGGCGACCTGTCCCGCGAACAGCGTCGAGATCGTCCGGAGCGACTGCGTGGGGTCGCCGAGCACTCGCTCCATCGCCTTCACGGCGATCGCGACGACGATCCCGCCCTGCGGGACCACCGCCAGCATCCACGGGGCCGAGACCGACGCACGGAAGCGGTCCCCTTCGCCGGGTTCCGGCTCGAGCTCCAGATCGTCCCACCCGCTCCCCATCGTTTGGACGCTACCGACGCCCCATCGGTAACCTCGAACCCTTATGTCGAAGCGCACGAAGAAGGCCACGCTGCGGGCTCGCAAGAAGAAGGCCAACCACGGCCGCAAGCCCAACCGCGGCCGCAACTCCTAGTCAGCGCTACGCGAGCGTCGTGCGCAGGGCCTGACGGGCCGCGTTCGTGCCGCACATGCCGTGGACGCCGCCCCCTGGGGGCGTCGACTGCGAGCACACCCAGAGCCGGGGGTCCGGCGTCTTGTAGGGCGGCACCCCGGGCCGGGGCCGGAGCAGGAGCTGCGGGCCGGCGAACGAGCCCCCGTTGATGTCGCCGCCGACGAGGCCCTCGTTGTGGGCCTCGAACCAGGCCGGCCCGGCCACGTGCCGGGCGAGGACGACGTCCCGGAAGCCGGGGGCGAACCGCTCGAGCTGGCGCTCGATCGCGTCGGTGGCGTCGACGGTGCTGCCGTTCGGGACGTGGCAGTAGGTCCAGAGCGTGTGCTTGCCCTCCGGGGCCCGGGAGGGGTCGACGAGGCTCTGCTGGCCCACGAGGACGAACGGGCGGTCGGGCACGCGGCCCGCGGCCACCTCGGCCTCGCCGCGGGCGATCTCCTCGAAGGTGCCGCCCAGGTGGACCGACCCCGCCCGCCGACAGTCGGGGTTCGTCCACGGGATCGGCTCCGACAGGGCGTAGTCGACCTTGAACGCGGCCGGGCCGTACCGGAAGCGGCTGAGGCGACGGCGATAGCCGGGCGGCAGCGCGTCGCCGCAGATCGCGAGGAGCTGCCGAGGGGTGACGTCGAACATCACGGCCTTCGAGTCGGGCACGTCGGCCAGGGATCGCACCGGCCGCCGCACCTCGATCGTGGCCCCGAGCTCGGCCAGGCGCTTCGCCATGGCGTCGGCGATCGCGGCCGAGCCGCCCTTGGCCACCGGCCACCCGGCGATGTGGGCCGACGCCATCAGCGTGAGGCCCATGGCGGCGGTGAACGGCGCTCGCAGCGGGAGGAAGGTGTGGGCCGCGTTCCCCGCGAACAGGCCCTTGGCCTCGTCGCTCGAGAACGCCCGTTGCACGATGGATGCGGGCGGCAGCCCGCGGAGCCCGAAGCCCGCCATCGTGAGCGGGTGGCGGGGGATGCGCACGAGCGGACCGAGGGCCGACGGGCCGATCTTCGCCCAGCGGTCCGCGGTCCAGCCCACGAGGGCGCGCCAGGCGCGGGCGTCGCCCGGGTCCAGCCCGGCGATCGTCTCGTCGATCGAGCGGTGGAGCACGCCGGCGCGACCGCCGTCGAGCGGATGCGCGAGGCAGACCTCCGGGTGCAGGAAGTCGAGTCCGAACCGCTGCAGGTCGGCACCGGCGAAGAACGGGGACATCGCCCCGAACGGGTGCGTGGCCGAGCACACGTCGTGGTGGAAGCCCGGGAGCGTGAGCTCCTCGGTCTTGGTGCCGCCGCCGATGTGCTCGGTCGCCTCGAGCACGAGGACCGACCGACCGGCCTCCGCGCACGTGATCGCCGCGGCGAGGCCGTTCGGGCCCGCACCCACCACTACGACATCGACCATCCGGCCAGCGTAGGTTCAGGGCCATGGCTGTGACGATCGACGAGATCACGGTGGCTGACCCACCCGAGGCGTGGCGGGAGGCGGGCTTCACCGTCGACCCCGACGGCGTGTGCCGCATCGGGACCGTGCGCGTGCGGCTGGTCGGCCGCGACCACGGCAAGCGGATCCTCGGCTGGTCGCTGCGAGGTCTCCCCGACGGCGCGCTGGCCGACGGCTCCCTGGGCGGTCTCCCCACCACCGCATCCGACTCGCCGCCGGCCGAACCGGATGTGCACGACATCGGCGCCACCTACATCGACCACGTCGTCCTCATCTCCCCGGACCTGCACCGCACGGTCGCCGCCACCGAGGCCATCGGCGTCGAGCAGCGGGGCCAGCGCGACACGGACAACTACGGACCCCCGATGCGCCAGGTCTTCTTCCGCATGGGCGAGGTGATCATCGAGCTCATCGGCTCGCCCGACACGGCGGGCGAGGGCGACCCCGGCTTCTTCGGGCTGGCCCTCACGGTGTCCGACCTCGACGGCCTGGCCGCCCGCCTCGGCGACAAGCTCGGCACCATCAAGGACGCCGTCCAGCCCGGCCGCCGCATCGCCACGCTCCGCCACCGGGAGCTCGGCATGTCGGTCGCCACCGCCCTGATGACGCCCGAGCCGGCCCCCGGCCCCTGACGTGCTCGACCACGTCTTCACCGACGCCATCGGCGCCCTCCGCGACACCTTCGAGAAGGCCTTCCTCGAGCGCCAGGCGTTCGAGGAGCGCTTCCAGGTCGACGTCCTCCTCGGCGACACCACCTGGGAGACCAGCTACGGCCTCCCCGGCGAGGGCCTCCCGCCGCGGGTCCAGGCCGACATCACGCTCGACTGGCCCACCTGGGCCCAGACCGCGTACCGGTCCTGGTACATCGGCGAGCCCTCCGACGAGTCACCCCGCATCGAGATCGAGATCGTGATGCGCATCCAGCGCCTCGCGTCGATGCCGGACGTGAAGCCGGTGCTGGCCGTCCTCCCCGAGACGAGCCCTCCCATCGGCGCGGAGCGCCTCGAGCGCTCGTCGCCAACGATCGAGATCGCCTACAGCAGCGAGCTCGAGGCCGAGGACTGGGCCCTCGAGGTGTCCTACGAGGGCAGCTACGAGCTCGACGAGGCCACGCTGGCCGACGGGTCGATCCTCGACGACCACTTCTCGTCGATGGGCGGGTGGATCGCTTCCACGCTCGTCCGCCTCGGCGATCTCAAGCTCGACTTCCTGCCGGCCGACGACGAGGGGTGACCCGTGCCTGCTGACGACCTGGTGCTCGTGGAGGTGGCCGACGAGGTCGCCACCGTCACGCTCAACCGCCCCGACGCCCGCAACGCGCTGAGCAAGGCCCTGCGCAAGGCGCTCTTCGACACCATGCGGGCCGTCGACGGTCGCGACGACGTCGCCGCCGTCGTGCTGACGGGCGCCGATCCCGCGTTCTGCGCCGGCCTCGACCTGAAGGAGCTGGCCGGTGGCGGCGACGCGCTGCGGGAGACCGGCGCGGTCGGTGAGGCCGGCCGCCAGCGAGGGCCCTTCCCGGACATGGCCAAGCCGGTGATCGGTGCCATCAACGGCGTCGCCATCACGGGCGGCTTCGAGCTGGCCCTCGCGTGCGACTTCCTCGTCGCGTCGGAGCGAGCCCGGTTCGCCGACACCCATGCCCGCGTCGGGATCATGCCGGGGTGGGGACTGACGGTCCTGCTCCCCGAGGCGGTCGGCTTCCGGCGGGCGAAGGAGCTGTCGACGACGGGGAACTTCCTCGATGCGGGCACCGCGCTCGGCGTGGGGCCTGGTCAACCACGTCGTCCCCCACGACGAGGTCGTGCCGTTCGCACAGGGGCTCGCCCGCGACATCTCCTCGGTGCCCCGCAAGGCCGTCGGCCGGATGCTCGCCACGTACGACGAGGGCTCGCTCATCTCCGGCGCCGACGCGTGGACGCTCGAGGGCGAGGTCTCGAACGAGTGGGTGGGGTCCGGCTTGGATCCTGCCGCCATCGAGCAGAGCCGCCAGGCCGTGGTCGCCCGGGGGCGCACGCAGCTCTAGGAAAATCTTTTCTGCGCGAAGTGCGCGAGCCGGGACGAACGGGAAGGGGCGAACCTTCCACGTGCCGATAGAGGGGCGTACGTTCGCACCGAGGAGGTCACCCCCCGTGCTCACCCCCGAATCCTGCCACCACTGTGGCTACCGCATCCCCCAGGACGCGTCGATCTGCCCCGGTTGCGGACGCCGGCACGGCAGCCTCGCCCCCCGTCTCGAGGAGCACCCCCAGCGGCGGAGCCCGCTGCTGCGCGATGCGCGTTGGGTCCGCCGGCTGGTCACCGCCACCGGATGGCTCGGCCTCGCGCTGGCGCTCACCGCCGGCGCCCGCCTCGTGGCCGAGATCGACCGCGTGGCGGCGGAGCTCGACGACGACGCCCTCCTCCGCATCGACCACGCCGGGCGACTGGTTGCGGTCTCCCTCCTGCTCTGCCTCGGCGCCACGGCGCTGGCGGTCGCCGCGTTCGTCCGGCGGACCCGCCGGAACTCGATCGCTCTCGGACTGGACCGACGCACCGCCCGGGCGTGGTCGCTCCCCGGGTGGCTGGTCCCCGGCCGCCGGGCGCGCCGCGCCAAGGCCGAGGTCGATCAGGTGTGGCGAAGCAGCAGCCCGCTCGTCGGCGCGCTCCCCCGCCGCGGCTCGTCCCGACGTCTCGTGAGCCTCGCGGTCCTGCGGTGGTGGTCGCTGTGGCTGTGGGTCCCCGCCGCCGGCGCCGTGGCCGTTCTTGCCATCCATGCCGACGACGGCGCGCTCGCCGAGGAGCGCGGCATCGCGGCGATCGCCGCCGGCGCCCTCCTGGTGGCCTTCGCCCGCGCGCTCTACGACGTCGTGGGGATCATCACCGTCGCCCACGCACACGCGGGCGAGCGCGTCCTCCTGGCACGGGCCGACGTGCCGTGGGACGCCCCCTGGGACGAGACCGGGGAGACCGAAGGGACCGAGTCCGGCTTAGAGCCACTTGCCCGGTAGGTCCGCGGGCACGGCCCCGAGCAGGCCGTCGAGCGCATCGAGCGCGGCCTCGGCTCCATCGACCACCACGTAGGCATCGCGACTCTCCGGGCGGGCGAACCGCTCCTCGTACAGGTGCTCGAAGAGCGCCAGCAGCGGCTCCCAGAACCCGTCGACGTCGACGATCACGAGCGGCTTGTCGTGGTAGTGCAGCAGCCGGAGGGTGAGCTGCTCGAGGATCTCCTCCAACGTCCCGAACCCGCCCGGGAGGGCGACGAACGCGTCGGCCCGTCGGGCCATCTCCGCCTTGCGGGTGCCCATGTCGGGCGTGACCACCAGCTCGGCGGCCTCGTGGTCGGCCAGCTCGCGGGCCTGCAGCGCCTCGGGGATGATGCCGACGGTGATGCCTCCGGCGGCGCGGGCTGCCGACGACACCTCACCCATGAGGCCCACCCGGGCCCCGCCCCACACGAGCACGTGGCCGCGCTCGGCCAGTCCCGTCCCGAACGCCCGGGCGGCGGCGCCGTGGCCATCGGCCACCGCCGCAGAGGAGGAGCAGTACACGCAGACCGCCCGCGACCCCGTCCCGTCCACCTCGCGGCCGTCCACCTCTGCACGGTAGAGCCCGCGGGCCGGACGGCACCGGTAGGTTGCAGCCGTGCAGCACCGCCCGACCCTCGACGAGCTCCGGCGGGCGCCGAAGGTCCTCTTGCACGACCACCTCGACGGCGGGCTGCGGCCCACCACGGTGATCGACCTCGCCGCGGAGGTGGGCTACGACGGCCTGCCCACCACCGACGCCGGCGACCTCGCCGCCTGGTTCACCGAGGGCGCCGCCCGTCGGGACCTCGAGCTCTACCTCGAGACCTTCGCCCACACCGTCGCGGTGATGCAGACGAAGGACGCGCTCACGCGGGTCGCGGCGGAGTGCGCAGAGGACCTCGCGGCGGACGGGATCGTGTACGCCGAGGTGCGCTTCGCCCCCGAGCTGCACATCGAGGGCGGGCTGACGCCGGACGAGGTCGTGGGCGCGGTGCAGGAGGGCTTCCGGCTCGGCACCGCCGGCACCGACCTCACGGTCGGCACCCTCCTCACGGCCATGCGGCACGCCGCCCACTCGGCCGAGATCGCCGAGCTGGCCGTCCGCCACCGCGAGAGCGGGGTGGTCGGCTTCGACATCGCGGGCAGCGAGGCCGGCAACCCGCCCACCCGTCACCTCGACGCGTTCCGCCTCGTGGCCGCCGAGAACTTCCACATCACGATCCACGCGGGCGAGGCCTTCGGGCTCCCGTCGATCTGGGAGGCCGTGCAGCTCTGCGGGGCCGAGCGCCTCGGCCACGGCGTCCGCATCGTCGACGACATCGTGGTCGACGACAGCGGGCGGGCCACGCTCGGCCGGCTGGCCAGCTTCGTCCGGGATCGGCGCGTGCCGCTCGAGATGTGCCCGACCTCGAACGTGAACACGGGCGTCTGCGACTCGATCGCCGAGCACCCGATCGGCCTCCTCGCCGCGCTGCGGTTCCGGGTCACCGTCAACACGGACAACCGGCTGATGAGCGGGGTCAGCCTGTCCTCGGAGATGGCCGCGCTCGTCGACGCCTTCGACTACGGCTGGGACCAGATCGAGTGGTTCACGCTCAATGCCATGAAGAGCTCGTTCTGGCCCTTCGACCAGCGGCTCCGGATCATCAACGAGCTGGTCAAGCCCCGCTTCGCCGCCCTGAAGGCGGCCCACCTCTAAGGAGGCGAGCCGATAGGCGAGGCGACCAGACAACACAGCGCCGTCGTTTCGCCCCTGCAGCGGTACAACGGTGACCTATCAGCGCATCTCCTTAGAGCCCGTCGAGGATCGCCCGGGTGGCCGAGCACCCGAGGCGGTTCGCCCCTGCCTCCACCATGGCCAGGGCCGTGGCGGCATCGCGGATCCCGCCACTGGCCTTCACCCCGATGTCGGGACCGACGGCGGCGCGCATCCGCCGCACGGCCTCCACCGTGGCTCCGCCCGCGGGGTGGAACCCGGTGGACGTCTTCACGAAGTCGGCCCCGGCGTCGACCGCCGCTCGGCAGGCGGCCTCCAGCTCGGCGTCGTCCAGCGCGGCCGACTCCACGATCACCTTCAGCAGCACGGGGGCCGGCGCCGCGCCGCGCACCACCACGAGGTCGGCCCGCACCTCGTCCCACCGGCCGGCCTTTGCGGCGCCGAGGTCGATCACGACGTCGAGCTCCGTGGCGCCCGCCTGCACCGCGGTGGCCGCCTCCAGGACCTTCACGCCGGGGCGGTGGGCCCCGCTCGGGAAGCCGACGACCGCGGCGACACCGATGGAGCCGACGTCGGGCACCGGCAACCTCGACGGCGAGACGCACACGGCCGCCACCGCCAGCTCGATCGCCTCGGCGCAGAGCGCGGCCACGTCGTCGGCGGTGGCCTCGGGGCGCAACAGCGTGTGGTCGACGAGGGCGGCGAAGGCGGCTCGATCCCAGACGTCGTCCATCGCTGCCATCATGCCCGCATGGACGTCACGGTCGTCGACCACCCACTCGCCGGGCAGCTGCTCACCCGCCTGCGCGATGAGGCCACCGACCGGGCCGGCTTCCGCCGCGCGATGGACGACCTCTCCGGCATCCTCGTGTACGAGGCGACCCGCGACCTGGAGGTGGAGACCTTCGAGGTGCGGACCCCCCTGACCACCGCCACGGGGGTCCGGGTCGCCTCGCCGCCGCTCGTCGTCCCCGTCTTGCGAGCCGGGCTCGGGATGCTGGGTGGCGTCCTCCGCCACCTCCCGGAGACCGACACGGGCTTCGTGGGCCTCGCCCGCAATGAGGACACGTTCCTGCCCGAGGCCTACATGAGCTCGGTGCCCGACGAGCTGGCCGGCCGCCCGGTGCTGGTGCTCGACCCGATGCTCGCCACCGGCGGCTCCCTCGAGCACACGTGCCGGCTGCTGGTCGAGCGCGGTGCCGGGCCGCTCACCTGCGTGTGCGTGCTCGCCTCGCCCGAGGGCGTCGAGCGCCTCCGCGCCTCGGGCCTGGTGGCGTCGCTGGTCACCGCGTCGATCGACGCGCAGCTCAACGAGGTCGCCTACATCGTCCCCGGCCTCGGCGACGCCGGCGACCGCCTGTTCGGCACGGCGTAGGGGCGGGCGACCCTCCGGGCGGGCGACCCTCCGGGCGCTATGCCGTCCGGGGCTGGGCCCGGCCCTTGGCCAGCAGACCGAGGCCGAGGAAGAGCAGGCCCCAGCGCACGAGCTCGATCGCCCGGGTGCCGGTGCGGGGCAGGCCGCCGCTCGTGGCGACCACGGTGAAGGAGCCCGACATGAGGCTGCGTCCGGAGGTCACCCCCCGCAGCTCGACCTGGTGGGTGCCGACGGGCAGGTCGGTCGGCACCGTGAAGGTGATCGCGGCCTTGCCCTGGGCATCGGCCGTGCCGACCGTGATGAAGCGCGGGGTCGAGTGCACGTACGCCTGCACCTGCTCACCACCGAGGAAGCCGCTGCCGGTCGCGGTCAGCTGGCTGCCCGGAGCGACAGAGGTCTTGTCGAGCGAGACCGGGCCCGTGGAACCGCCGCCGCCGGCGGCCGTGCTGGAGGTGGTGGCGCCGGCCATGGTGGTCGACGTCGTGGGGAGGGGCTCCTCACCGGCCAGGTCGAGCGTGATCGTGAGGGGGTCGAGCACCTCGCCGGCCTGGTAGAAGCCGGCGAAGGCCTCCGCCCCTTCGGCACGGAGGGTGGCGGGGACATCGGGGAGGACGACGCCGCCCGCGGTCTCGATCGACGTGACGCCCGAGAGGTCGAGGTCGGCGAACTCCACGTCCGGGTAGGCGGTGTCCCCGCTCTGGGCAGTGACCCTCAGCCGTCCGGTGTCGCCGGAGATCGAGACGCGGGGGTTCTGGAGGTCGAGCCCGAGCGCACCGTCATGGCCGGAGAAGTGCACCGAGCCGGTGAAGACCGCCGAGAACGAATCCGGGTCGCGGTACGCGCCGCCTGACCGCCACGGGAACCGGTACGTGCCATCGCCGTTGGTCGTCGCGCCGTTCCCGGCGGTCGCCGTGCCCTGTGCGATGGTGCCGGTGATGTAGTCGCGGAAGGACTTCTTGACGCCCCAGTCGATCGAGCCTCCTTCGACCTCGTCGTCCTCGGATCTCACGGTGGTGGACGTGGAGGTCGACGTGCTCGTGCTCGTCGACGTGGTGGTCGGGACGGTGTAGTCGAAGACCAGGCTGATCGGAGCCGGGCACTTCGTGGGGTTCTGGCCGGTGTTCGCCGCGACGAAGAACGGGTGGAACTGCGGGTCGAGCGCAGCGAGGAACGTGGCCGGGAACTGCTGCGTACCGGCCGGCGCGCCTTCATCGGTGCGGGCCGGGCACGGCGGGGTGGCCGTGGCGGTGACGTGGCCGGCGACGTCGTTCAGGGTGATGCCGGGCAGGGTCACGATCGTGACGCCCTGCGTCGTCTGCATCCCGTCGTCGCAATCGGCGACGCCGATGCACCAACCGACGTCACCGAGCAGCGAGCCGTTGCCGGACGCGATGGTGAGCGCCAGGTTCGAGAGGCGGACCCTGAGGTTGCCGAAGCTGGAGTTCCCGATGGTGACCGCGCCGGCGAAGTGGAACGAGGTGGCGCCGGTGGCGGGGTCGTAGGTGCCGCCACCGGGGAGGGTGAAGCCGCCGTCGGTGGCATGGCCGTTGGGGCCGCCGGGGCCGTTGTAGACGTGGGCCGGCGACTCGGTGGCGGGCGCCTCGACCGTGTGGCTCTGGACGAGGCTGCCGGAGGTGTTCCAGGCGTTGGTGGAGATCTTCCAGGTGATGCTGGCGGTCGACGAGATCGGCGCCGCCCCGGCGGGGCCGTCGTCGAGAACCGGGAGCAGGATCGACAGGACCGCGGCCAAGGCCAGGAGCACGGCGCCGTGCCGGGCGGTGCGGCGGGCCTGCTCGGCGGCGGGGGTGCTCGGCGACATTCGGACTCCTGTCAGATGAATAGCGGGTTCCCTATGACAAATTGTTAGGGTTGCCGATCAGCCTACGACAAGGCAAGTCACCGCTCGGGGAGCACCAGCGGAGCACCCGTCCGGGGGTGCGGGAGCACCTCGATCGGATGGCCGTAGACCGAGGTGAGGCGGGGCCCGGTGAGCACCCCGGCGGCGGGCCCGTCGGCATCGATGCGCCCGCCCGCCACCACCACGACGCGATCGGCGTGGGCGGCGGCGAGGCCCAGGTCGTGGAGCACGACGACCACCGCCGCTCCCCCGCCGACGCGCTCGCGCAGCAGCCGGAGCACGAGCTCCTGGTGGTGCACGTCGAGGGCCGCCGTGGGTTCATCGAGGAGCAGGACCTGCGTCCGCTGCGCCAGCACCCTGGCGAGGGCGACCCGGGCCCGCTCTCCTCCTGACAGGGTGGTGAAGCGCCGGCCCACGAGGTCGCGCGCGTCAGCGGCCGCCAGCCCGGCGGCCACCGCAGCCTCATCGTCGTCGGCCGCGTCGGTCCCCGCCCACGGGCTGCGGCCCATGGCCACGACCTCCTCCACGAGGAACGGGAAGCCCAGCTGGATCTGCTGGGGCAGCACGGCACGGCGCCGGGCCAGGTCCAGGGGGGTCCAGCCGGCCAGCGGTCGGCCGTCGACGACCACCTCGCCCGCACTGGACGCGACGTCGCCGGCCAGGGCGGCGAGGAGCGTGGTCTTGCCGGCGCCGTTGGGCCCGACCAGGGCGAGCAGCTCGCCCGCCCGCACCTCGAGGTCGATGTCGTCGAGCACCGGCCGGCCGCCGAGGTGCACGCCGAGGCTCCGGGCGGCGAGGACGACGCCGCCGGCGGCGATCGGCTCGGGCACGGTCCCGGCCGCGACCAGACCCGACAGGAGGCGCTCGGTGGCCCGGTGGGCCCAGGCCCGGTGGGCCCAGGCCCGGTGGGCCCAGGCCCGGTTGGCGAAGCCCCTCACCCCCAGCCCCCCTGGCGGGATCGGGTCCGGCGGAGCAGCCAGAGGAAGAACGGGCTCCCGACGAGGGACGTCAGCACCCCGAGGGGGATCTCGGCGGGCGCCGCCCAGGTCCGTGCGGCCAGGTCGGCGAGCACCAGGATCAGCGCGCCGCCCAGCGCGGAGGCGGGCAGCAGCACCCGGTGAGCGGGTCCGGCCAGCATGCGCACGAGGTGCGGCACGACCAGGCCCACGAAGAGCACCACGCCGGACACGGCCACCGAGGCGGCGGCCAGGAGGGCGACGGTGGTGAGCACGATCACGCGGAGCCGCTCCACGTGCACACCGAGGTGGCGGGCCTCCCGCTCCCCCAGGGCCAGGAGGTCCAGGCGGGGCGCGCACGCCATTGCGGTGGCCAGGCCGAGCGCCGCCACCGGGGCCACGATCCCGACCTTGGCCCAGGTGGCCGACGCCATGCTGCCGAGGTTCCAGAACGTGATGCTCCGCAGCTCGGCGTCGTCGCTGAAGTAGGTGACCAGGCCGATGAGCGCGCCGGTGAAGGCGTTGACCGCGATCCCGGTCAGCACGAGGGTGACGACCTCGGTGCGGCCGCCCTCGCGCGACGCGGAGTACACGAGCAGCACGGTGACGAGCCCGCCGGCGAACGCGAACGCCGTGATCGTCCACACCCCGAGGAAGTGGACGTGCAGGATGATCTGGAGCGCGGCGCCGAGCACCGCACCGGACGACACGCCCACCAGGCCGGGCTCGGCCAGCGGGTTCGAGAAGCTCCCCTGCATCGCCGCGCCGGCGCACCCCAGGGAGCCGCCGACGAGCATCGCCAGGACCACCCGGGGGAAGCGGATCTCCCAGAGGACCTGGTCGCCGATGGCGTCAGCCGGGTGCCCCCCGAGGATGCCGAGGTGCCGGCCGAGGGAGGCAAGGACCTCACCGGGGGGCACGTGGTAGGCGCCGCTTCCCGCCGCGAGGACGGCGGCCAGGCCGAGGCCGACGAGGAGCACCGGCAGCAGGACCGCCGGGGACACCCGCCGTTCGGACATGCCGACGCCGACGTCGCCCGCCGCCGCGGTCACCGGTAGAGCTGGTCGATCATCAGCCGCAGCGCGTCGGGCGTGCGGGAGCCGAAGCTGTAGAGCAGCCCGTCTTCGACGGTGACGACGCGACGATCCCGCCCGGCCGGGGTCTGCGCGATGCCCGGGATCTCGAGCAGACCGTCGATGCCGCCGACCGATTCGAGCCCCGTGGTGGTGAGGAGGAACGCGTCCGGCGCGGCCTCGACCAGCGCTTCGCTCGTGATCGGCGTGAACGAGCGCGTGAGGCCCATGGCGGTGCCGGCGTCGATCCCGCCGGCGGCGTCGATCATGGAGTCGGCGCCGGAGCCCGGCCCGGCGATCAGGTACACGCCGGCCTGCCCGCGGACGTAGAGGAAGGCCACCTTCGGCCGCTCGTCGCCCTTCGGGATCTGCGCCTGCTCCTCGATGATGCGCTGGCGAGCTTCGGCGGCGATGCGGTCGCCGGCCTTCGAGACGCCGAGGGCGGCGGCGATCTCGTGGATGCGCTCCTCGATGTCGGACACCCGCTGGGGGTTCTCGAGGACCAGCACGGGCACGCCGACGTTGCGGATCTGCTCGATCGCCTCGGGCGGGCCGGTGTCCGCGTTGGCCAGCACCAGGGTCGGGTGCAGCGACAGGACGGACTCCGCAGACACGTCGTGGCCACGGGTGACCACGGGCAGGTCGGCCGCCTCCTCGAAGGTGGTGGCGACATCTCGGCCGACGACGTGGTCGCCCAGGCCGAGCTCGAAGATGACCTCGGTGATGTTCCCCCAGAGCGGGACGATCCGGCTGATGTCCTCCACGACCACCGGGCGGCCGTCGGCCGACGTGACCGTGACCGGCAGCCGCGGGTCGTCCGCCGTGCCCACCTCGCCCAGGCTGCCGCCGCTGGGCCCATCGCTCCCGCCGCAGGCCGCCGCGCCCGTCAAGAGCCCGAGGACCAGCAGGACCGTGAACGCGCGACGGACGGTGTTCCCTCGCATCACGCCGGCGTCCCGCGTCGGTGGCGGAGGAGGAACGTCCCGGCCCCGCCGGCCAGCACGATGGCCGCCACGACTCCGATCGCCACCGGGGCGGCGCTCCCGCCGTCGTCGTCGGATGACGAGCGGGAGGCGCTCGCCGCATCGGCCTCGGCGGTGTCGGCCTGCTCGGTCGACTCCGCCGCGAACGCCACCGGCAGGTAGAGGTCTTGGGTGCGGTCGGCCGGGTTGGTGTCGTCGTTGCGGGTGACGAGCGCGCAGCGCCACCTTGCGGCAGTCGTGATCCGCGTCGATCACGGCCCGGAGCTCCAGCTCCGCGGTGAACGAGCCACCGTCGCCGTACGGGACCGCCAGGTCGCGCCCGTGCTCGGGAGGGTTCGAGGAGACCCAGGTGGCCGCCCCCTCACCCCCGACCGTGCAGGGGCCGGGCTTGGGCGAGGCCCCGGGCGCAAGGACGGGATCGGGGTCGGGCAGCGCGCACAGCGCGACGAACACGCCTCGGGTCTCGTCGAACCCGCTCCCCTCGACCGCGACCTCCGCGCCCTCGGGATCGAGGTCGGCGACCTTGGACGAGCGAAGGGTCCGGGGGGCGGCGGTGATCGACAGGGCGTCGGGGGCGATCGTGCCGGCCGGGGCCACCTGCGACGGGTCGAGCGGCGGGACGGTGGTCGGCACCGTCGGGGCCGGCGGCGGCGCGGTGCTGGCGGTGGACCCGCCGCCGGTGTCGCCACCCGAGGAGGCGTCGGCGAACGTCACCGGGACGAACAGGTCGAGCGAGCGGTCAGACGAGCGCGTGTGGTCGGCCCGGGACACGACCGCGCAACGGACCTGGCGGCAGTCGATGCCCTCGGCCAGCTCCGGGGTGAGCGTCATCGTGCCGCTGAAGGTGCCGCCCTGCCCGTACGGGGTCGGGACCCCGATCGCGTAGACGGGTGGGTTCGAGGAGACCCACAGCGACGAGTCGCTCTCGGCCCCCTGGTCACCCCGGCCGCCGCCGCACGGGGAGGGCGGCAGGTTCGTCGGGGGGATCACGCAGAAGGCGACGTAGATGCCCTTGTCGGTCGGGTAGCCCTGGCCGGAGACCGAGATCGTCTGCCCGGCGGGGTCGAGCCCCTCGGCCTGGGACACCGAGAGGACCTTGGTTCCGTCGCTCACGGACCGACCCCCGTTGCTCAGGGTCGTGGCCGGCGCGGAGGACTCCTGCGCCCGCGCCGGGGCGGTCGCGGAGAGCAGCAGTCCCGTCAGGGCCGTCAGAATGACTACGGTTGCCTTGTGCTTCATCGGAAGGTAACCCTAACTCATGTCTGATACCGCCCCTACTACCGAGCGGCTGCCGTTCTCGGCCGCCATCCGGCAGGCCACCTGGGACGCGCACGGCGACGCGGAGCAGGCCTCCTACCTGTCGGATCTGGTCGCCGGCCGCGTCGACCGACGCGGCTACGCCGACCTCGTCGCCCAGCACCACTTCGCCTACCTGTCCCTCGAGGCCGCCTCCGAGCTGATGCGAGACGACCCCGTGGCCGGCGGGTTCGTCGACGACGCGCTCACCCGCGGCCCGGCGCTCGTGGCCGACCTGGAGTCGCTGCTCGGCCCGGGCTGGCGCGACCAGGTCGCCCCCAGCGACGCCACGGCCGCCTACGTCGCCCGCATGGACGAGGTCTGCCGCACCTGGCCCGGCGGCTTCGTCGCCCACCACTACGTGCGCTACCTGGGCGACCTCTCCGGCGGCCAGATGCTCCGCGGCACGATCGAGGAGGTCTACGGGATCGACGCAACGAGCGGCACCGCCTTCTACGACTTCGCGAAGCTCACCGACCTCACCGCGTACAAGGACGCCTACCGGGCTCGGCTCGACTCGGCGCCGTGGGACGACGAGGAGCGAGCGCGCATCATCGACGAGGTCCTCCTCGGGTATCGCCACAACACCGAGGTCCTCGAGGAGCTGGGGCGGTGAACGGCGGGGCCTGGGTCACGCCCGAGGTCGTCGAGGCCGTGATGGCGCACATGAACGGCGACCACGCGGACGACTGCGTGGTGATCTGCCGCGTCCTCGGGGGCCGGCCCGACACGATCGCCGCCCGCATGTCCGGCATGGACGCGGAGGGCATCGAGCTCCGGGCCACCGGGCCCCACGGCGAGCTGCCGGTGCGCATCCCGTTCTCCGAGCCGCTCACCGAGCGGGCCCAGGTGCGAGCCGAGGTCGCCCGGATGTACCACGAGTCCGCCGCCGCCCTCGGACTGCCCCCGCGGGAGCAGCACTAGGGCTGGCCTGGCCACCGCCCCTCGGCTACAGGCCCTGCGCCTCCAGCAGGGCGGTCACCGAGTCGAGGAGGGCGGTCACCAGCTCACCGGCCTGCGCGCGGGCGGTGTCGAGATCGTCGACGACGGGGACCACGGCCTCCGCGTAGCACTTCACCTTCGACTCGGTGCCGCTGGGGCGCACGACCGCTCGGCCGCCCGGCACCGTCCAGATCAGCACGTCGGACGACGGCAGTCGGTGGCCGGTGAGCAGGTCCTCGATCGTGTCGATCGGGCGACCGGCCAGCTCGGTGGGCGGCGTGGACCGCAGCGCCGCCATCCCCGCGGTGACCCGCCCGAACCAGTCCGTGCCGTCGACGCGGCGCGACCGGGCGGCGGTGACGTGGACACCGTGGCGCCGGTGCAGGTCGTCGAGCCGGTCCTGGAGCGTGATCCCCTCCGCCCGCAGGCCCGCCACCAGCTCGGAGGCGACGAGGGCGGCGGTGATGCCGTCCTTGTCGCGCACGAGGTGGCCGGCGCTGTAGCCGAGGGCCTCCTCGTAGCCGAACAGCAGACGCTGCCCGTCGGCCGGGGCGCGGACGACCCACTTGAAGCCGGTGAGGACCTCGACGAACGCGACGCCCGCCTCGTCGGCGAGGCGCGACAGCAGGCGGGAGGACACGACCGTGGTGGCCAGGACGTCGCGGTCGTCGTGCGGACGGGTGCGGAGCAGGTGGTCGGCCAGCAGCCAGCCGAGCTCGTCGCCCGAGAGCGCCCGCCATGCCGCGTCCGGTCCCATGCGGGCGGCGACGGCGAGGCGATCGGCATCGGGGTCGTTGGCCAGCACGAGGTCGGCGCCCTGCTCGGCGGCGAGGGCGAGGGCCAGGTCGAGGGCGCCGGGCTCCTCCGGGTTCGGGAAGGCCACCGTCGGGAAGTCCGGATCGGGTTGCGCCTGGGCGGCGACCTCGATCGGCGCCGGGAACCCGGCGGCAGCGAGCGCGGCCCGGGCGGTGTTGCCGCCGACGCCGTGCATCGAGGTGTGGACCAGCCGCACGTCGCGGGCGCCACCGGGCACCAGCAGCGCGACGGCCCCGGCGACGTAGGCGTCCACCAGCGCCGGGCCGACCTCCTCGATGCCCTCCTGCGACATCGGCACGTCGGCGAGCGCGCCGACGTTGTCGATCGTCGCGGAGATCTCGGCGTCCACCGGGGGGACGATCTGGGCCCCGTCGGAGAGGTAGAGCTTGTACCCGTTGTCGGTGGCCGGGTTGTGGCTCGCCGTGATCATGATCCCGGCGGCCGCGTGCAGGTGCTGCACCGCGAACGCCAGGACGGGGGTCGGGAGCGGGTCCACGAGGTGGGCCACCGCGAAGCCGGCGCCGGCCAGGACGGCCGCGGTGTCGGCGGCCATCTCGGCGCTCCCGTGGCGGGCGTCGCGGCCGACCACGACCGGGCCGGCGGCGCCGGCCGCCTGCAACCACGCGGCCACGCCGGCCGTGGCCCGGCGCACCAGCGCGCGGTTCATCCGGTTGGGCCCGGCACCGAGCGGACCGCGCAGACCGGCGGTGCCGAACTGGAGGCGCGTCACCGAAGCGGTCGCGCAGGCCGTCGAGGTCGGGGCCGGCCAGGAGGGCGTCGACCTCGGCCCGGGTGACGGGGTCGGGGTCCTCGTCCCGCCAGGCCCGCGCCCGCGCCAGGAGCAGGTCGTCGCGGCGGGCCGGGGTGGTCACGCGCCGGCGGCCACCGCGGCGAGGACGCCGACGAGCGACGCCGCCGCACCGGCGCCCGCCTTCAGCACGTCGACGTGGTCGAGCCCGCCGTGGCCCATGCCGGCGGCGAGGTTGGTGACGAGCGACAGGCCGAGCACCTCGGCCCCGAGGTGCCGGGCCGCGATCGCCTCCGGCACCGTGGACATGCCGACGAGGTCGGCGCCCAGCCCGCGGAGCATGCGGATCTCGGCCGGCGTCTCGTACTGCGGCCCCGCCACCCCGGCGTAGACGCCCTCGAGCAGGGTCGGGTCGGCGCCCTTGGCCAGCGCCCGGAGTCGGGGCGACCAGGCGTCGGTGAGGTCGACGAACCGGGTCGGGGCCAGCTCCGGCGGCGCCGCCGGGCCGGTGAGCGGGGACAGCCCCGTGAGGTTGAGGTGGTCGCTGATGAGCATCGCCTGGCCGACGGACACGTCGTCGCGCAGGCCGCCGGCGGCGTTGGTGAGCAGCACGCTCCTGCACCCGGCGAGGATCGCGGCGCGGACGCCGTGCACCACCGCGGCCTGGCTGTGGCCCTCGTAGGCGTGGAGCCGCCCGAGCAGCACGAGCACGGCCCGGCCCTCGGGCGTGCGGACCGAGCGCACGGTCGGCACGTGGCCCAGGACCCCGGGCACGGCGAACCCGGGCAGGTCGGTGACGGGGATGTCGGCGACGACCTCGCCGAGGCCGTCGGCGGCGACCGCCCATCCCGACCCGAGCACGACGGCCACCTCGTGGGTCGCGACGCCGGTGCGCGCCGCGATCTGGGCGGCCGCGGCGCCCGCCTGCTCCCACGCGGTGTCCGGCATCAGATCCCGAGCGTGTCGACGAGCTGCGCGAGCGAGATGCCCGGGCGAGGCCCGGTGTGCCCGATCACGGCGGAGGCCGCCACCGAGCCGAGCTTGCCGCAGTCCGCCATCGAACGGCCCTTGGTGAGGCCGAAGAGGAACCCCGCCGCGTAGAGGTCGCCGGCCCCGGTGGTGTCGACCACCTTCTCGACCGGGTGGGCGGCCACCTCGACCAGCTCGTCACCGCGGGCGACGACCGAGCCCCGCGCCCCGCAGGTGATGGCGACCACCTCCACGTCGGCCCGGGCCGCGGCCAGGGCCTCGTCGAAGGTGTCGACCTCGTAGAGCGCCATGGCCTCGTGCTCGTTGGCGAAGAGGATGTCGACCTGGTCGGCGACGAGGTCGCGCCACGCCTTGCGGTGCCGCTCCACGCAGAAGGTGTCGGAGAGCGTGAGGCTCACGCGGCGCCCGTTGTCGTGGGCGGCCTGGCTGGCCTTCCAGTAGGCCTCCTGGGCCGGGTCGCGGTCGAACAGGTAGCCCTCGAGGTAGGTGACCTGGGCGGCGGCGATCAGGTCCACGTCGACGTGCTCGGGCCCGAAGTACTCGGAGGAGCCGAGGTAGGTGTTCATGGTCCGCTGGGCGTCGGGGGTGACCACGATGAGGCAGCGGCCGGTGGGCGGGCCGTCGGTGGCGGGCGGCGGACCGGAAGACGACCCCGCTGGCCTGCAGGTCGTGGGCGAACACCGTGCCGAGCTGGTCGTCGAACACCCGGCCGAGGTAGGCCGCCCTGCCGCCGAAGCTGGCGATGCCGGAGATGGTGTTGGCGGCCGACCCGCCCGACGCCTCGATGCCGGGGCCCATCGCCCCGTAGAGCGCCTCGGCCCGATCGGTGTCGATCAGGGTCATCGCCCCCTTCACCAGCCCGTTGGCCTCGATGAACGCGTCGTCCTCGTGGCTGAGGACGTCGACGAGGGCGTTGCCGATGCCGACGACGTCGAGGGCTTCGGGGATGGCGCTGGGTCCGGTCACGGCGGTCGAGGCTACCCGTCGGTCGTCGTGGGCCGAACCCCAGGCGCACCGAGGCGGCGGCCGCCCCCGGCTCGCGTCCTCCACGGCGGTGTCACCGCGCGGCGATCGGTTCCGAAGACCTGCGGCTGAGGCACTGCGTTCCACATGCGGAACCGATCGCCTCCGCGCCGGGAGTCGACTTATCGCCCCGCGTGCGACGCCGCACGACCTGACCCGCGGCGAGCGCTCGCCGGCAGCGGTCGCCGCATCGGTGCGCCCTTGGCCTCGCGTAGCCTCCGACGGGTGACCGACGCTCGCCTCGAACCCGCACCGGCTGCCCCGGACCGTCCTGCCTCGGCGCTACGAGCTGGACCTCACGCCGGATCTGGGGCGGCCACCTTCTCGGGACGGTGGCGATCGAGGTCACCGTGCACGAGGGCACCGACACGGTGGTGCTCAACGCCATCGAGCTGGCGGTGCCGTCGGCCACGATCGAGCAGGGCGGCACCGAGCAGGTGGCGGGATCGCGCTCGACGAGGAGTCCGAGCGGCTCACGCTCACCCTCCCCGAGCCCCTCGCCCCGGGCGACGCCGTGATCCGGATCGCCTTCACCGGGATCCTCAACGACAAGCTGCGGGGCTTCTACCGGTCGACCTTCACCGACGAGGCCGAGGCCGAGCACGTCATCGCCACCACGCAGTTCGAGGCCACCGACGCCCGGCGGGCCTTCCCGTGCTGGGACGAGCCGGACTGCAAGGCCGTGTTCGCCATCACGCTGCACGTCGAGCCCGGGCTCACCGTCGTGTCCAACGCCGCGATCGCCTCGGAGGCGGAAGAGGCCGACGGCCGCCGGGCCGTGCGCTTCGCCGACACGATGTCGATGTCCACCTACCTGGTGGCCTTCGTCGTCGGCCCGCTCGAGGCGACCGCGCCGGTCGACGTCGACGGCACGCCCCTGCGCATCGTGCACCCGCCGGGCAAGGGCCACCTCACCGACTTCGGCGCCGAGATCGCCGCGTTCTCCCTGCGCTACCTCGCCGACTACTTCGACCTCCCCTACGCGGGCGACTCGATGGACCTCGTGGCGATCCCGGACTTCGCGTTCGGCGCCATGGAGAACCTCGGCTGCGTGACGTTCCGCGAGACCCTGCTCCTGGCCGACCCCGACGGCACCACCCAGGGCGAGCAGCAGAACGTCGTCGACGTGATCGCCCACGAGCTGGCCCACATGTGGTTCGGCGACCTCGTCACGATGGGTGGTGGAACGGGCATCTGGCTCAACGAGGCCTTCGCCACCTTCATGGAGATGAAGGTCACCGACGCGTTCCGGCCCGACTGGAAGCGCTGGGTCGGCTTCGGCCTGTCGCGGTCCCAGGCCTTCGACACCGATGCCCTCGCCTCGACCCGCCCGATCGAGTACCCGGTGATCTCCCCCGCCGACGCGGAGGGGATGTTCGACATCCTCACCTACGAGAAGGGCGCCGCGGTCGTGCGGATGCTCGAGCAGTACCTCGGCGAGGACCGCTTCCGGGAGGGCATCCGCCGCTACATGACCGCCCACGCCTACGGGAACACCGAGACCACCGACCTCTGGGACGCCATCGAGGCGGCCACCGGCGAGCCCGTCCGCCGGATCATGGACTCCTGGATCTTCCAGGGCGGCCACCCCATCGTGAGCGTCGAGCTCGACGCCGACGGCCGCGTGCTGCGCCTCGCCCAGGAGCGCTTCCGCTACCTGCCCGACCCGGAGGCGACGGACGTCCGCTGGGCGGTGCCGGTGCAGCTCCGCTACGGCACCGTGAGCGGCGAGGTCGCCAGCGCCTCGGTGCTGCTCGACGGCGCCGTCAGCTCGAGGTCGACCTGCCCGAGGCCGCCACCTGGGTGGTGGGCAACGCCGAGGGCCACGGCTTCTACCGGGTCCGCACGTCGGCGCCGATCCGCGAGGCGCTGGTGGCCAGCGCCGCAGGCCCAGCTCTCCGACGTCGAGCGCTACGGCCTCGTCGACGACACCTGGGCGTCGGTCCTGGCCGGCGCCACCGAGCCCGAGGCGTTCGTGGCGATGGCCGAGGGCTTCGCCGACGAGGCCGACGTCGCGGTGTGGCGCCGCATCGTCGGCGGGCTCGCCGAGATCGACCGGTGCCTCGCGCCCGGCGACCGCCCGGCGTTCCAGGCCCGGGTGGCGGCGATCGTCGGCCCCGCCCTCGAGCGCCTCGGCTGGGACGCCCCGCGACGGCGAGCCGGCCCTCGACCGCGAGCTGCGCGGCCTGCTGATCGGCGCCGCGGTCACCCTCGCCGCCGATCCCGACGCCACCGCCCGCGCGCGCGAGCTGTTCGGCCGGGTGCGGGCCGGCGACCAGGTCGAGGCCAACGTGGCCGGCGCCGTGCTGCGGGCGGTCGCCGCCGTGGCCGGCGAGGAGGAGGTCGGAGCGCTCGAGGCGGGCTTCCGGGCCGGCCGCACGCCGCAGGAGGAGCAGCGCTACCTGTTCGCGCTGGCCGAGGTCCGCGACCCCGCCCTGTTCGAGCGCGTGCTCGCGCTGGCCACCTCCAGCGAGGTGCGCACCCAGAACGCGCCGTACCTGCTCGGGGCCTGCATCGGGAACCGCGACAACGGCCCCACCGCGTGGGCCACGATCCGCGACGACTGGGACGAGCTGAACGAGCGCTTCCCGTCGAACAGCATCGCCCGCATGCTCAACGGCATCCGGGCGCTGTCCGACCCCGACGTCGCGGCCGACGTCGAGGCGTTCCTCGCCGCCCACCCGCTGCCGCAGGGCAAGCAGACCGTGGCCCAGCACCTCGAGCGCATGCAGGTCGAGGTCGCCCTCGCCGCCCGCGTCCGGAGCGGCGCGAGCTCCCGAGATCTAGATCAGGCTGAGCACCAACCCCACCTGGGCCAGGTGGTAGGTGGTCATGATCGCCAGGCGCGGATGCGCGGTCGGACCGCTCTGGTCCGGCGACACGAAGCGGTTCCACGCGATGAGCGAGTCGCTCGCGTAGAAGAGCCCGGCCCCCACGATGCCCAAGGGGCTGCCGACGCCGATCGCGCAGGCGACCATCACCGAGATCACGAGCATGTAGGCGGTGACCGGACCCGCCATGGCCGGGTCGGGCCCGGCCTTCACGAAGCGGAGGATCGTGGTGCCGATCACCGCGATCGCCACGGTCACCACGAGGATCCCGATCCCGAGCCGGCTCGTCACCACGCCGTCGGACAGGAAGCCACCGACGTAGGCGAGGTGGCCGAGCAGGAACGACGCGAGGCCGGGCACGAACAGGTCCTGCGGCAGCATCAGGAACACGTCGCCGAGGAGGCACAGCACCAGCGCGATCACGAACCAGGTGCGCACGCCGTCGTCGGCGGGATCGAGGGCCAGCGCGGTGGCCAGGAGCAGGGCCAGCGTCAGCGGCTTGCACACGTACTCGAGGGCCTTGGGCCCGCGCTCCACGGCGATCCAGTTGCCGGCCGCGGCCACCAGCGCGAGCGCCAGGAGGAGGAACGCGGCGCCGGTCACGCCTCCACCGCCGCCAGCGCGTCGTCCCAGCTGGTCGCCGGACTCGACGAGGCCGCGCCAGCGCATGACCTTGGCCGGCATGCTCATGCCGAGCACCCCGACCAGGCGACCGCCGCGACCGAAGAAGGCCACGAACTTCCGGTCCTCGACGCTGCCGGCCACGATGGCGACGTCGTCGTCGGCCGACGCCCGGCCGGCGAGCTGGATCTTGCGGTCGTACTGGTCCGACCAGAACCACGGGATCGGCGCGTAGGGCTCGCCCGTCCCGCCCGCCGCCTCGGCGAGCAGCGTCCGCGCGGCGTGAGCGCCCATCTCCACCGCGTTGTCCCAGTGCTCCACCCGCATCACCTCGTCGAAGCGCCGGTTGGGCCAGCGGGCGACGTCGCCGGCGGCCACGACACCGGGCGCCGCGAGGCACGTCTCGTCGCAGAGGACGCCGTTGTCGATCGTGAGGCCCGAGCCGTCGAGCCAGGCGGTGTTGGGGACGACGCCGACGCCGACCACGACGAGGTCGGCGTCGAGCTCGGTGCCGTCGGTCAGGTGGACCTGCTCGACGCGGTCGTCGCCGGTGATGCGCACGACCCCGACCCCGAGGTGCACGTCGACGCCGTGCTCGCGGTGGAGGTCGGCCACCACCTGGCCGAGGACCGGGCCGACGCTGCGCTCGAGCGGGACCGGCAGCGCCTCGACCAGGGTGACGTCGAGGCCGAGCCCGCGGGCCGTGGCGGCCACCTCGGCGCCGATGAACCCGGCGCCGACCACCACGACCCGCCGCGGACCGGGGCCCTCGAGGTCGGACCGGATGGCCGCGCAGTCGTCGAGGGTGCGCAGGGTGTGGACGCCGCGGAGGTGGTCCGTGCCGGGCAGCTGCCGGGGGGTGGCGCCGGTGGCGATGACCAGCCCGTCGAACGGCAGCGTGTCGCCGCCGCCGAGCACGACCTCCCGCGCCGCCAGGTCGAGGGCCGTGGCCGGCACCCCGAGGTGCCACGTGAGGTCGAGGTCGTCGACCGTGCCGAGCGCCGGCGTGAGCGCCGTGGCCGCGGCGTCGTGCTTCCCGGCCAGCACCTGCTTCGACAGCGGCGGTCGGTCGTACGGGCGGTGCGGCTCGTCGCCCACCATGGCGATCGAGCCGGTGAAGCCCTGGCCGCGGAGCTCCTCGGCGGCCCGGAACCCGGCCAACGAGGCCCCGACGATGACGACGCGCTCCATCGTGGGGCCTCCGGTCAGCCCTCGATCGTGATGGCCTGCTTCGGGCAGCGGCGGGCAGCCTCCTCGACCTTGCCCCGCAGCTCCTCGCCCGGCTCCTCCTGGAGGACGTACAGGAAGTCGTCGTCGCGCACCTCGAACACCTCGGGGGCGGCGGCCATGCACAGGGCGTTGCTCTCGCACAGATCGAAGTCGACGACGACCTTCACTTCACACCTCCAGGTTGGGATCCCGCTCGGGAACCTAGCCTCCCTCCCCGCATGCCCCTGTCGTCCGACACCCTCCGCCTCGACGAGGCCCGCCGCATCGCGCTGACCGCCCAGGGCTTCGCCGACCCCCGGCCCGCCGGCAAGGTCGACCGTCGCCACTTCCGCCGGGTGCTGGACCGGGTCGGGCTGGTGCAGATCGACTCGGTCAACGTCCTCACGCGCTCGCACGAGCTGCCGTTCCTCGCCCGCCTCGGCCCGTACCCCCGCGACGCCCTGTCCAAGTGGCTGTGGAGCAGCGGCGAGGTGTTCGAGTACTGGGGCCACGAGGCCTCGCTGCTCCCGGTCGGCCTCCATCCGCTGCTGCGCTGGCGGATGGCGGAGCGCCACCAGTGGACCGGGGTGCACAGCGTCCGGCGCAGCCACCCGGAGCTGCACCTCCGCGTGCTCGACGCCGTCACCGAGCTCGGCCCGGTGCCGCTCGGGCGCCTCGAGCACCTGGGCGACGCGATCAAGCGCACCAAGCCCGCCCCCGGGAACATGTGGAACTGGACGCCGGCCAAGAAGGCCGTCGAGCAGCTGTTCTGGGAGGGCACGGTCTGCGCGGTGCGGAACCCGGCCACGTTCGAGCGCAGCTACGTCCTGCCGGAGCACCTCCTGCCGCCCGACGGTGCTGGACGCGCCCACGCCGACCGACGACGACGCCCAGAAGGCGCTGCTGCTGCTCGCCGCCCGCAGCCACGGGGTGGGCACCGCCCGCGACCTGGCCGACTACCACCGCATCAACATCACGGTCGCCCGCCGCCTGCTCGCCGAGCTGGCCGCCGACGGTGCGCTGCGGGGCGTGGAGGTGGAGGGCTGGCGCCATCCTGCGTTCCTGCACCCCGACGCGGTCCTGCCCCGGTGGGTGCGGGCGTCCGCGCTGCTGTCGCCGTTCGACTCGCTCGTCTGGGCCCGCGAGCGCACCGAGGCGCTGTTCGGCTTCCGCTACCGCATCGAGATCTACGTGCCCGAGGCCAAGCGCGTGCACGGCTACTACGTGCTCCCCTACCTGCACCGAGGCGAGCTGGCCGCCCGCGTCGACCTGAAGGCCGATCGCCAGGCGGGCACGCTCCTCGTGCAGAGCGCCCACGCGGAGCTCGGCGTCGACGAGGCCGACGTCGGCGCGGGCCTGGCGGAGCGGCTGCGCGAGGTGGCCGCGTTCCTCGGGCTGGCCGACGTGCGGGTGCAGCCCCGCGGCGACCTCGCCGCGATGCTGGCAACGGCGGTCTAGCGAGGGCTAGACGCGGGTCAGGACGTCGCAGCCGTCGGCGGTGACGACGAGCGTGTGCTCGAACTGCGCGGTGCGGCGCCGGTCGCGGGTGACCGCGGTCCAGCCGTCCTCCCAGAGGTCGTACTCCCAGGACCCGGCGGTGATCATCGGCTCGATCGTGAAGGTCATGCCCTCCTCGATCCGGGCGGTGAGGCGGGGCTCGTAGTAGTGCGGGATGTGCAGGTCGGTGTGGAACTGCTCGCCGATCCCGTGGCCCACGAAGGCCCGCACCACGCCGAAGCCGGCCCCCTCGGCGTGGGTCTGGATGGCCCGGCCGATGTCGGAGAACGGTCGATCCGGGCGCCACCGCGGCGATGGCGAGGTCGAGCGACTCCGCGGGTGACCTCGACGAGGCGCCGGCTCTCCTCGTCGACGTCGCCGACGAGGAAGGTGGCGTTGGTGTCGCCGTGGACGCCGTCGAGGAAGATCGTGACGTCGAGGTTGACGATGTCGCCGTCGAGGAGGGCCCGGTCGTCCGGGATCCCGTGGCAGATGACCTCGTTGACGGAGGTGCACAGCGACTTGGGGAAGCCGTTGTAGTTGAGCGGGCTCGGGTAGCCGCCCCGGTCGATGCAGGCCTGGTGGCAGATGGCGTCGAGCTCGTCGGTGGTGACCCCGGGGGCGATGGCGGCGGCGGTCTCGGCCAGCACCTCGGCGGCGGCCCGGCCGGCCCGGCGCATCCGCTCGATCACGTCCGGCGACTGCACCGGCGACTCCGGCGTGGCGGACGGCCTGGCCCGTGTCGGCGTAGGGCGGACGGCCGATGCCCTCGGGCACGAGGCGGGTCGGGCTGAGCGAGCCCGGCACGGATCCGGTCGGTGGCGGCCTTGTGGCAGCGCTTGAACTTCCGGCCGCTCCCGCACCAGCAGGGGTCGTTGGCCTTGAGGACCCCGGGGCGCGTGGGTCGACGGTCACCGGGCCAGGCTACCGACCGATCTGCGTGGGACGATGGCGAGGTGCTCGAGCCGTTGTCGCCGGTGGCCGTCGAGGCGATCGAGGTCATCACGATGCCGATGGCGCTGGCCACGCCGTTCGCCACCGCCCACGGCAGCCGGTCCGAGCGGGAGGTGCTCCTCGTCCACGTGCGAGCCGGCGACGTGGAGGGGTGGGCGGAGGTGGCCGTCGAGCCGACCCCGACCTACGCCCCTGAGCACACCGCCGGGGAGCGGGCCGTGCTCATCGACCACCTCGCTGCCGCTCGCCTGGACCGGGCCGGTGGGCGACGCCGTGGCGCTCGGGCGGCACCTCGGCTGCGGTCCGCGGCCACCACCCCGCCCGGGCCGCGCTCGAGCTGGCGGTGCTCGACGCGCAGCTCCGGGCCGCCGGTCGGTCGCTGGCCGCCTGGCTGGGCGCCACCGCGGAGGCCGTCGCCGCCGGCGCCGCGCTCGGGATCCACGCCGACGAGGAGGCGCTCCTGGCCGAGGCCGACGCGGCGCTGGCCGCCGGCGCCGCGCGCCTGCGCCTGAAGATCGCGCCGGGGCACGCCGCCGCGGCCCGCTGGCCGCGCTGCGGGCCCACGTCGGTCCCGGCGTCGCGCTGCAGGCCGACGCCAACGGCTCGTTCCGCCTCGACGACCCCGCCCACCTCCGGCGAGCTCGAGGCCGTCGACGCGGTGGGGCTCACCTGCCTCGAGCAGCCGCTGGCCCCCGACGACCTCGTCGGCCACGCCCGCCTCGCCGAGCGGCTGGCCACGCCCGATCTGCCTCGACGAGCCCCTCACGTCGATCGGCGCGCTCGAGGCGGCCGTCGCCCTCGGGGCCTGCGAGGTCGCCTGCCTGAAGCCGGGCCGGGTCGGGGGCTGGCCCGCGGCCCGCCGCTTCGTCGACCGGTGCGTCGAGCTGGGCGTCCCGGTGTGGGTCGGGGGGATGCTCGAGACGGCGATCGGCCGCGCCGCCAACGCCGCGCTCGCCGCCACGCTGCCGAGCTCGTCGCCGCCGCCGGACCTCGACCCGCGTGGCCGCTTCGACCCCGACCTGGCCGACCCGCTCCTCCCGGTCGACGGGTGGGTGGCCGTGCCCTCGGCTCCCGGCACCGGAGCCGCCCCGCCCGTCGCCGCGCTCGCCGGCGCCGGCGTGGACGCGACCATCAGCCGGCGCCCGCGGTGAGCGCCGCCGACGCCGTCACCCTGGCCGACGTCGAGGCCGCCGCCGAGCGCATCGCCGGTGCCGTCGAGCGGACGCCCAGCTCCCGGTCCCAGACCCTCAGCGACGTGGTGGGCCTGCCGATCGTCCTCAAGCACGAGCACCTGCAGTTCACCGCGTCGTTCAAGGAGCGCGGCGCGGCCAACCGCCTCACCCTCCTGGTGGCCGAGCACGCGGCGGCGGGCACGGAGGTGCCGGGCGTGGTGGCGATGTCCGCCGGCAACCACGCCCAGGCCGTTGCCCGACACGCCGTGCGGCTCGGCATCGACGCCACGATCGTGATGCCGGCCACCACCCCGTTCGTGAAGGTCCACCGCACCGAGGTGCTCGGCGCCCGCGTGGTGCTGGCCGGCGCCGACCTCGCCGGCGCCACCTCCGAGGCCCGTCGGATCGAGGCCGCCGAGGGCCGCACGCTGATCCACCCCTACGACGACCCCGCCATCGTGGCCGGCCAGGGCACCGTGGCCCTCGAGCTGCTGGCCGACCACCCCGAGGTCGACGCGCTGATCGTGCCGGTCGGTGGCGGTGGGCTCATCGCGGGGATGGCCGTCGTCGCCAAGGCCCTGCGTCCCGACATCGTGGTGGTCGGGGTGCAGAGCGAGCGCTGGCCGTCGATGCTCAGCGCCGTCCGCGGCCACGTCGCGCCGTCGGGCGGCACCACCGTGGCCGACGGGATCGCCGTGCCGGTCGCGGGCACCGTGACCGCCCCGCTGGTGGACGCCTACGTCGACGAGCTGGTCACCGTCACCGACGACGCGGTGGAGAGCGCCATCAACCTGCTGCTGGAGATCGAGAAGTCGGTGGTGGAGGGGGCGGGCGCCGCGGGCCTCGCCGGCCCTGCTCACCGCCCCCGAGCTGCTGCGGGGGCGGACCGTCGGCGTGGTGCTGTCGGGCGGCAACATCGATCCCCGCCTGCTCGCGTCCGTGGTGATGCGGGGATCTCGTGCGGTCCGGCCGCCTCGCCCGTCTGCTGGTGGAGGTGGCCGACGCGCCCGGGAGCCTGGCCGCGGTCACCGCGGTGCTGGGCGGCGTCGGGGCCAACATCGTGGAGCTGGCCCACGACCGGATGCTGCTCGACGTGTCGGCCCGCTCAGCGGAGCTCGAGGTCGTGGTCGAGACGTTCGATCACGACCACCTCGACCGCGTGGTGGCCGCCCTCGCGGAGGCCGGCTTCCCCGCCACCGTGGACCAGGTGGTCCGTTGACGCTGGCCGACGGTCAGGCGGGCGCGAGGAGGGTGGCCCGCAGACGGCCGACGACGTCGTCGTCGATGCCGAGGTCGTGCGCCAGGCCGAGCATCGAGCCGTGCTGCTCGTCGATCCGCTCGAGGAACGCGTGCATCGCGTCGGCGGGGGCCCCGAAGTACTCCGGCGGCTGGTTCGGTCATCGCGTCGAGGGCATCGGGGTAGGTGGCCACGACCCACTCGGTCATGGCCTCCATGCTCGCGGCGCTCAGGTGGTAGTCGGCGGCGATGTCCTCGGCCGAGACGCCGAGCAGGCCCAGGATGCAGGGCGGCGAGCACCCCGGTGCGGTCCTTGCCCGCGGCGCAGTGGAACAGCGTCGGGCTGTCGTCGGCGACCAGGGCGATGGCCCGCGGCAGCTGGTCCCGGCCCTCCACGAGCATCTCGAGGTAGCGGTCCCGCAGGAACGGCACCGGCCCGTCGGTGGCGACGAAGCCCTGCTCCGACCAGATCGTGGTGATGAGCGGGAGGTGGTGCCAGGCGGCACCCAACGACTCGGGGAAGCGGCCTCGCTCGAGCTCGCCGTGGGTGCGGAGGTCGATCACCGTGCGCAGGCCGAGGGCACGGGCGACCTCGAGATCGGCGCCGTCGAGGCGGTGGACGCCGTCGGCCCGGTACACCAGCCCCCGTCGCACGACCTGGTCCTGGCCGACCCGGATGCCGCCCAGATCCCGGGCGTTGAAGACCAGCTCGAACGAGATGCGGCGGTCGGTGTCGACGGGATCAGGGGTCACGGTCACGCATCGACGCTATCGGGAGCCTGTGACGACGCCGCGACGTCCGGGCGACCAGCGACCTACAGATCGGTGAACCGGGGCGGGCGCTTCTCCTGGTGGCTGGCCAGGCCCTCCCGCACCTCCGGCCCCACGAACCCGGCGAACTCGGCCTGGAGCGACGCCTCGAACACGGGCATCTGGCTGCGGTACCAGCCGTTCAGGGTGAGCTTCGTCATGCGGATCGCCTGCTGGGCGCCCTGGGCCAGCTGGGTCGCGACCTCGAGGCCTCGGGCCTGGACCTGGTCGTCCGTCGACGCAGAGCGACACGAGCCCGATGCGCTCGGCCTCCTCGCCGAGGAGCTCGTCGCAGGTGAGCAGCAGGTACTTCGCCTTGGCCATGCCGCACAGCAGCGGCCAGCAGATGGCGGCGTGGTCGCCGGCGGCCACGCCGAGGCGGGTGTGGCCGTCGATGATCCGCGTCGTCCTGCCGACGATCGAGACGTCGGCGAGGAGCCCCGCGGCCAGGCCCGCGCCGACGGCCACGCCGTGCATCGCCGACACGATGGGCTTCGAGCAGTCGATGACGTTGATCACGAGGTCCCGCGCCTCGCGCATGACCTCGGCCCGGCGGACCGGGTCGTCGAGCAGCGAGCCGACGAGGTCGAAGCTGCCGCCGGAGGAGAACCCCTTCCCCGCGCCTTGGAGCAGGGCCACGTTCGTGTCGGGATCGCGGTCGACGGTGCGCCACACGTCGGCGATCTGGCGGTGCACCGCGGCGTCGACGGCGTTGAGGCCGGGACCGTCGAGCGTGATCCGCAGCACCCCGGCCGCGGGTCGGTCGAAGGTCAGGTCCGGGATAGGGCGCGTAGAGGTCGCTCACCGTCGACCGAGCAGCAGGCGGAGCACGCCCGACGAGCGCGAGCTTCGGCGCCGGCTCCGACGCCTTGCCCGCGGCGGCGCCGCCAGCGTGCCGCCGCGGAACGGGCCGGTGACCTCGTAGAGCACCCCGGGCCCGGGGCCGAGCGGGAGGTCGAGGAGGGACAGGCCCCGCTCGGAGCAGAAGTAGAGGCGGTTGCCGTCGGGCGAGAGCGCCAGGCCCGTCACCTCCGACACGAGCGGGAGGCGGTGCCGGCGAAGATCTCGCCCTGCTGCGGG
>CAVSIC010000022.1:0-30221 GCA_963727905.1 uncultured Microthrixaceae bacterium | reverse complement strand
CTTCGGCGACCTCGGTCATCGGGGGAAGGACTACCAGGTCGGAGCCGGACGGCTCCGCCGCCCCGAGCGGAGACACCTGCGGAGGCGGAGGAGCGGAGCGACGACCGGAGCAGGCATCAGCCCAGTGGGGTGACGCCGAGCGCGTCCTGGGTGCCCAGCGGGTCCTGGGTGCCGGATCGCCCCCCGACCGCGAACGCAGGTGCACCGAGCAGGCTCACGCCCAGGTTCAGGAGGTACAGCAGCAGGCCCAGCGCGATGGCCTCCTCGGTGGCCACCCCGAGAGGGCCGAGGAACAGTGCGAACGCGCCCTCCCGCAGGCCGAGGCCGGAGATGCCGATCGGGAGCACCTGGGCGATGGCCACCGCGGGGAAGAAGGCGAGGAGGGCGGTGAGGCCGGCGGCCTCGCCGAGGCCGAGGGCCTGGGCGGCGGCGACGGCGGCGAGCACCAGGGCGAACTGGTAGGCGAAGCCCACGAACAGGACCATGACGGCCGAGCCCGGGTCGCGCCGCAGGCGGTCGATGCCGAGGTGGACGGCGCCGAGGAACCGGCGCCAGTCCTCGCGGGCGGCGTAGCGGCCGGCCAGCCGCGCGTTGGCGGCCACGTAGAGGAGGACGACCAGGGCGATGAGCGTGGCGAACCCGAGGCCGAGCGCGATGCGGGTGGCGTTGCCCAGGTGGCGCAGGCCCGGGTTCAGCAGGAACCCGGCGACGCTGATGATCGGGAGCACGAGCCAGCCGGTGAGGCGCTCGAGCACCACCGAGGCGAACGAGTTCGGCGACTCGCCGGTCTCC
Source organism: uncultured Microthrixaceae bacterium (assembly GCA_963727905.1). Taxonomy (GTDB): domain Bacteria; phylum Actinomycetota; class Acidimicrobiia; order Acidimicrobiales; family VFJN01; genus VFJN01. The sequence goes on along the minus strand of CAVSIC010000022.1, from coordinate 29,429 downwards.
CTCGAGAGGCGGGTCACCCGGAGGACGTCGCCGCCGATGGTGGTGGGGAGCACGTTCGAGACGAACTGGCCGGCCAGGTAGTGGGACAGCAGGTGGCGGAGGCCGGCGTGGATGTCCAGGGCGTCGAGCACCTTCTGCCAGCGAAGCGCGCTCGAGGACCAGGGCCACCAGCGTGAGGGCGGCCGCCGCGAGCAGCCACAGCACCGTGCGGGTGGTGAGCTCGGGGATCACCTGGTCGGCGTCGAACGAGGGCACCCGCCAGACGAGGACGGCGAGCATCACCACGCTCAGGGTGACCCGGAGCGCGAGGGAGATGGCCTGCTTCCGCGTCACCGCCCAAGACTACTTGGGCGGAGGTGACAGTTAGCGGGCCTTCTCCAGAAACGGGCCGGTCTCGACGACGACCCGGGTGACCTTGCCGGCGGCGACGAGGCCGCAGGGGTCGTTGACCGTGACGGTGAAGGTGAGGCGGCGGCCCTCGACCTTCTCGAGGGTGGCCTCCGCGGCCACCGACGTGCCCACGGAGGTCGGGGCGAGGTGGTCGACCTGGACCCGCATGCCGACCGTGGTGTGGCCCGTCGGGACCTCGTCGGCGACGGCGGCCATGGCGGCCTCCTCGCACAGCGCGATCACGCGGGGGGTGGCGAGCACGGGCACGTCGCCCGATCGCATCGCCACCGCCGTGTCGGCGTCGCCGACGATCAGCTTGGCGCTGCCGTGCAGTCCGGGTCCGAGGGGCACCTGGGTACGATACGCCGCGCCCTGGCCGCGAGGACAAGGCGACACCCCGCTCGCGCGTTTCCGCTACGCGCGTTCCGCCACGAAGGAGCCCGCCTTGCTCGACCACGCGCTGATCCAGCGGACGCTCGACACCGCGCTGCGCACCGGCGGCGAGCTGGCCGAGGTGTTCGTGGAGGACAAGTCCTCGTCGAACGCCGTCTTCGACGACGGGAAGGTGGAGAACCTGACGTCGGGTCGTGAGCGCGGCGCCGGCATCCGGGTGATCGTCGGCGAGACCACCGGCTTCGCCCACACCGCCGACCTCAGCGAGGCCGGACTGCGCGAAGCGGCAGAAGCGGCAGCCGCGGCAGCTCGCTCCGGCGGGGGCGGTGTGCGGGCGGTGGCGCTCACCCGGGTCGAGTCGCCGAGGCCGAACCCGGTGGCCGTCCTCCCGGAGGACGTCGCCAAGGCCCGCAAGGTCGAGCTCCTCGCCCGAGCCGACGACGCCGCCCGGTCACAGGGCGCGGCCATCACGCAGGTCACCGCCCGCTACGGCGACAGCCGGCGCCGCATCCTCGTGGCCAACAGCGACGGCCTCCTCACCGAGGACGACCAGGTCCGCACGCTGTTCTCGGTGATGGCCGTGGCCTCCGGCGACACCGGGATGCAGACCGGCTACCAGTCGATCGGTCGGACCGTGGGCTTCGAGCTGTTCGACGCCTACGACGTCGCCGACCAGGGGGCCGAGGCGGCGCACCGCGCGCTCGTGAAGCTCTCGGCCCGTCCCGCCCCGTCGGGCACGGTGCCGGTGGTGATCGGCCCGGGCGGCGGCGGCGTGCTGTTCCACGAGGCGTGCGGACACGGCCTCGAGGCCGACCTCGTCGCCAAGGGCGCCTCGGTGTTCGCCGGGCGCATGGGCGAGCGGGTGGCCGACCCCCGGATCACCCTCGTCGACGACGGCACGATGGCCGAGGAGTGGGGATGCTTCGCGGTGGACGACGAAGGCAGCCCGGCGGCCCGCAACGTCCTCATCCAGGACGGCATCCTCACCGACTACATGTGGGACCTGCTCCGGTCGCGCAAGGAGGGGCGACCCCGCTCGGGCAACGGCCGCCGCCAGTCGTACAAGCACCTCCCGATGGTGCGGATGACGAACACCTACGTGATGGCCGGGCCGGACTCGCCCGACGACATCGTGGCGTCGACCCCCTCGGGCGTCTACGTCGCCCACCTTGGCGGCGGGCAGGTGAACACCGCCAACGGTGACTTCGTGTTCGGCATGACCGAGGCGTACCTGATCGAGGACGGGAAGATCACCGAGCCGATCCGCGAGGGCAACCTCATCGGCAACGGCCCCGACGTGCTCGCCAGCATCGACGCCGTGGGCCACGACTTCGCCATGGGCCGCCCCGGCACCTGCGGCAAGGACGGGCAGGGCGTGCCCGTGGGCGACGGCGTGCCGACGTTGCGGGTGCCCGCCCTCACCGTCGGCGGCACCGCGTGAGCGGGGAACGCGTCAGCGGGGAACGCTCGAGCGAGCTCCTCGACATCGCCGCCCGGATCGCCGAGCGGGCCGCCCCCGGCGAGCAGGTCGAGGCGTTCGTCGCCCGGAGCACGGCCACCTCGGTCAAGGCCTACCGGGGCGAGGTCGAGTCGCTCACCCAGGCCAGCTCCGCGGGCGTCGGTGTCCGAGTGATCATCGACCAGCGCGAGGGCTTCGCCTACGCCGGCACGCTCGACGAGGGCGTCGTCCTGGACGCACTGGCCGAGGCCCGCGACAACGCGGCGTTCGCCCAGCCCGACGAGCACAACGGCCTCGCCGAGCCCGACGGCGTGGTGCCGCCCGAGCTCGACCTCTGGCGCGAAGGCCTGGCCTCGGTGCCGACCGGCGAGAAGGTGGCCCTCGCCCTCGAGCTCGAGCGGGCCACCACCACCCGTGACCCACGGGTCACGAGCGTGCGCACCGCGATCTTCAGCGACGGACGGGGCGAGGGGGCCGTCGCCACGAGCACGGGCATCCGCGCCTGGGGCCGCGCGAGCACGTGCCACCTCGCCGTGCAGGCCCTCGCCGTGCACGACGGCGAGACGCAGATCGCCGGTGGCCTCTCGGTCGGCCGCGACTTCGGAGACCTCGACGTGGAAGAGGCCGCCGCCGACGCCGTGCTCCGCTCCACGCGCCTGCTCGGCTCCACGAAGCCGCCCACGCAGCGGGTCACGCTGGTGCTGGAGCCCCGCATGACCGCCACGGTGCTGGGCCTCGTCGGCGGCATGCTGAGCGGCAGCGCGGTGATCAAGGGACGGTCGCCGTTCGGCGAGCGGATGGGCGAGACCATCGCGTCGCCGCTGCTCACGTTCGTGGACGATCCGACCGACGCCCGCTCGCTCGGCGCGGAGGAGTTCGACGGCGAGGGCCTGGCCCACCGCCGCAACGAGCTGGTGGTCGACGGCGTCCTGCGGGGGTTCCTCCACAACAGCTACACCGGGCGCCGCTCCGGTGCCGGGTCCAACGCCTCGGCGGTGCGCGGCATCTCGAGCACCCCGGGCGTCGGGGCGACGGCGATGGCCGTGGCGCCCGGCGCGGGGACGCACGAGGAGCTCCTGGCCGGGGTCGACCTCGGCGTGCTCGTCACGTCGATGGCCGGGCTCCACTCGGGGGTCAACCCCGTGTCGGGCGACTTCTCCGTGGGGGTCGAGGGGCTGATGGTGCGCGACGGCGTGCTGGCCGAGCCGATCCGCGAGGCCACCATCGCGTCGACCCTGCAGCGGCTCCTCCTCGACATCACCGCGGTGGGCGCGGACCTCGAGTGGCTCCCCAGCGGCACCGGCGGCGTCACCCTGGTCATCCCGAACGTGGCCCTCTCCGGCTCCTGACGTGCCGATCCTCCACGCGATCATCCTCGGCATCACCCAGGGCCTCTCCGAGTTCCTGCCGATCTCGTCGAGCGGGCACCTCCGGCTCGTGCCGTGGCTGTTCTCCTGGGACGACTTCGCCGGGCGCGAGTCGTTGGAGAAGACCTTCGACGTCGCGCTCCACCTCGGCACCCTCCTCGCGCTGGTCGTCTACTTCGCGAAGGACATCGTGCAGCTGCTCCGCGCCGGTCTCCGGCGGGGGGCGATGGCCACCGGCGAGGGGCGGCTGGCCTGGTACGTCGCCGCCTCCGCGGTGCCCGCCGCCGTCACCGGTGCGCTGCTGTCCGACGTGATCGAGCGCAACACCGGCCAGATCCCGCTCATCGCCACCATGCTCATCGTGTTCGGCCTCCTCCTCGGCTGGGCCGACCGCCGCGAAGGTGGCCGCACCATCGACGACGTGCGGTTCCGCGACGCGATGCTGATGGGCCTCGGCCAGGCCGCTGCGCTCCAGCCGGGCGTGTCCCGGTCGGGCGTCACGATGACGGCGGGCCGGTTCGCCGGCCTCGACCGTGCCGGCGCGGCCCGGTTCGCGTTCTTGATGAGCATCCCGATCACCGCCGGCGCGCTCGTGTTCAAGGGCGTCGACGTGGTGCAGGACGGCCTGCCAGACGGCTTCGCCGCCCCGTTCCTCTGGGGCATCGTGGCCTCGGCCGTCACCGGCATCGGCGCGGTCTGGGGGACGCTCTACATCGTCCGCACCTCGAGCTTCCGGCCCTTCGTGGCGTACCGGGTGCTCGCCGGGCTGGGCGTGCTCGTGCTCTACGCGGTGCGCTAGCCCGCTTCCCGCTAGCCGCTCGACGGGGCGACCACGGTGAGGGCGACGGCCCCCGCCGCCAGGGCGGCGACGACGTCCGGCACGTCACCCCGGTCCACGGCGAGGGTCACGGCCAGCTCGGCCACGGCGACGACCGGGACGGCCGGCGCGACCACGGCGGCATCGGCCGCGCCGTCGTCGCCGATGCCGGCGGCCACGACGTCGACCCGCTGGCCGACCCGCAGCGGGGGAGCGGTGCCCGGCTCGATCGGGATCGCCACCGCCCGCGTACCCTCCGGCAGGAGGGCGGCGACGCCGAGCGCGTCGGAGCCCGTCACCCGCCGCCGCGTGAGGGCCTCGCCCTCGAGCACGAGGGCCCGCACGGTGCGGCCCTCAGGCGCGCGCTCGAGCGCGCCGGGCGGGGTGGCGGCCGGGGGGAGCTGCACGACGCGCACGTCGCCCGCCTCCACGACGTGGCCGGGAGGGAGGTCGCGGACGGCGACGGCGACCGGGGCGCGCGGGCCCCAGCCGGCCCGCACCGCGTCGGCGGCGGCCACCGAACGGTGCACCATGAGGCCGACGACGAGCGCGAGCGCCACCGCCAGGCCGCGCCGGAGGCGGGGCCGGCGGCGCAGGGCCAGCGCGAACGGCACCCGCGGCAGGGCCGCCGGCGCGGAGCGGAGGGGATCGGAGCGCACGGGGCACCTCCGGGATCGACGCGGAGGGGTGCGGCCGCCGCGGCGGCGAGGGCTAGCTCTTCGAGGTGCTGGCGGCCGGCTTGGTGTCGGACTTGGTGGTCGACCTGGTGTCGGACTTGGTGTCGGACTTCGTGTCCGGGGTCTTCGTCTCGGCGGGCTTGGTGTCGGACGACGTGCTGGTCGACGACTCCCCGGAGGCCGACGACGCGCTCTTGGCGGAGGTGCGGCTGTCGTTCTTGTAGAAGCCGCTGCCCTTGAACGAGATGCCGACCGAGCCGAAGACCTTGCGCAGATCGCCCCCGCAGACCTCGCAGGTGGTGAGGGCGTCGTCGGTGAACGACTGGACGACCTCGAGCTCGTGGCCACAGCTCTTGCAGCGGTAGTCGTAGGTGGGCACGCCGTCCTCCGGGGGGCTGGCACTCGCATGGGGGGAGTGCCAAGGGTAGCGGCGGGCCCCTCCGCAGCGCCATGAAGGGACGGTCCTACGCTGCGGGGATGGACCTCGGGTGGGCGCTGGTGGTCCCGGCGTACCTGCTGGGGACGTTCCCCACGGCCCTGCTCGTGGGCCGGCGGGAGGGGCGCGACCCCACGCAGGAGGGCTCGGGCAACCCCGGGGCGAGCAACACCCTGCGGACCATGGGCCGGAGAGCCGGCGCCACCGTGCTGGTGGGCGACCTCGGCAAGGGGCTCCTGGCCACCGGCGGCGGGTGGGCCCTGGCCGGCCGCCCGATCGGGGTGGCGTGCGGGCTCGCCGCGGTGCTCGGCCACGTGTTCCCGGCCACGCGCCGGTTCCGGGGCGGCAAGGGCGTGGCCACGGGCGCCGGGATGGCCGTCGTCCTCCTCCCCCTGCCGTCGATCCTGCTGGCCGCCCTCTGGGGCGTCGTGGTGGGGGCGACGCGGGTGTCGGCGCTCGGGTCGATGGCGGTGGCCCTCGCGCTGCCGGCGGTGGGCGCTCTGGTCGGCCGGCCGGCCGGCGAGGTGGCGGCGCTGGTCGCTTGCAGCGCGCTCGTCCTCGTGCGCCACCGGGACAACCTCGCCCGCCTGCGCCGCGGCGACGAGGCGGCGTTCCGGGCCCCCGACCAGTAGGTGTAGAACCTGTTGCGATGATGCCCGTTCGCAAGGCCGTGATCCCGGCCGCTGGGCTGGGCACCCGGTTCCTCCCCGCCACCAAGGCGCAGCCCAAGGAGATGCTGCCGGTCGTCGACAAGCCGGCCATCCAGTACGTGGTCGAGGAGGCCGTCCGGTCGGGGATCACGGACATCCTCATCATCACCGGGCGCAACAAGCACAGCCTCGAGGACCACTTCGACCGGCGCCTCGAGCTCGAGCACGAGCTGGCCACCAAGGGCAAGCACGAGCTCCTCGAGGACGTGAAGGACCTCGCCGACCTGGCCGACATCCACTACGTGCGCCAGGGCGAGCCGCTCGGCCTCGGTCACGCGGTGTCCGTGGCCCGAAAGCACGTGGGCAACGAGCCGTTCGCGGTGATGCTCGGCGACGACATCATGGACGACCAGTCCACGGTCCTCTCCGAGATGATCGAGACCCACCAGCGGACGGGGTCGTCGGTCATCGCCTGCAAGGAGTTCCCGCCCGAGCAGATCAGCGCCTACGGCTGCGTGAGCTACGAGGACGCCGGGCCCCGCCTGCTGCGCGTCCGCAGCATCGTGGAGAAGCCCGCCCCCGCCGACGCGCCGTCGTCGTGGGCCGTGCTCGGCCGCTACGTGTTCAACCCGTCCATCTTCGAGGCGCTCGAGGAGGTGAAGCCGGGCACCGGGGGCGAGATCCAGCTCACCGACGCGATCGGCATCCTCCTCGCCACCGAGGAGGTGCTCGGCTACACGTTCGTCCACGGTCGCTACGACGTCGGCAACAAGCTCGACTACCTCCGGGCCACCGTCGAGCTGGCCCTGGCCCGCGAGGACCTCGGTCCGGAGTTCCGCGCCTGGCTCGCCGACTACGTGCGCGAGCAGGGCATCGTCTGAGCGAGGGCCGGGCGTGATCCCCCTGGAGGAGGCGCGGGCCCTCGTCCTCGAGCGGGTGGGGCCGCTGGCGCCGCGCTCGCTGCCGGTGACCGGGCCCGAGGCGGCCGGCCTCGTGCTGGCCCAGGCCGTCGCCGCGCCGGCCGACGTGCCCCCGTTCGCGAACACGGCGATGGACGGGTATGCGGTGCAGGCGGCCGACACCGCCGGCGCCTCCGAGGGCGCACCGATCGAGCTGCCCGTCGTGGCCGAGGTGGCCGCCGGTCACCCCGCCGACCGCGCCCTGGGCGCGGGCGAGGCGATGCGCATCTTCACCGGCGCACCGATGCCGGACGGCGCCGACGCGGTGGTGATGGTGGAGCGCACCGAGCGCCGCGCCGACGGCGCCGTGGTGGCGATCCAGGCGCAGGTGGCGCCGGGCCTGCACGTGCGGGCCGCGGGCGACGACCTGCACGCCGGCGACGCGGTGTTCGCCGCCGGCGACGTGCTCACCCCGGGGCACCTCGGGGTGCTCGCGGGGATCGGCGCCACCGAGGTGCAGGCCCACCCCCGCCCGCGGGTGGGTGTGGTCTCCACCGGCGACGAGCTCGTCCCGCCGGGCACGACCCTCGGCCCGGGCCAGATCCACGACTCCAACCGCCTCACCCTGCTCGCGCTGGTGGCGGAGGCCGGCGCGACACCGGTCGACCTCGGCCTCGTGGCCGACGACGCCGACGCGATCCGCGCCACGGTCCTCGCCGGGGCGGCCGACTGCGACCTCCTCCTCACGAGCGGCGGCGTGTCGATGGGCGACATCGACCTCGTGAAGGTCGTGCTCGAGGAGATCGGCGACCTGCGCTGGATGCAGATCGCCATCAAGCCGGCCAAGCCCTTCGCGCTCGGCACCGTCGGGCCGCGGCGCACGCCCGTGCTCGGGCTCCCGGGCAACCCGGTGTCGTCGATGGTCAGCTTCGAGCTCCTGGCCCGTCCTGCGATCCGACGCCTGGCCGGTCGGGCCGACGCCGACCTGCTGCGACCGACGACGCGCGTCGTCGCCGCCGAGCCGCTCCGGCGGTCCGCCGACGGCAAGGTGCACTTCGCCCGGGTGGTGCTCGGCCCCGACGGCGCCCGGTCCGCCGGCGGCCAGGGCTCGCACCACCTCACGGCGATGGCGAGGTCCGACGCGCTCGCCGTGCTGCCGGACGGCGCCGGCGTCGCCGCGGGCGACCCGCTCGACGTCCTGGTCCTCGGCCCGTAGCCGGAGGCCTTGGCCCTAGGACGGCGGCCGTCGGGGTCCCGGTACCCTGGTCGGTCATGGGCGAGCCGACCACCGCTGACGTGCCCCGGCCGCTCGTCGACTCGTTCGGCCGGGTCCACACGGACCTGCGCATCTCGGTGACCGACCGCTGCAACTTCCGCTGCACGTACTGCATGCCCGAGGAGGGGCTGGCGTGGCTGCCCCGCCGCGAGGTCCTCACCTTCGAGGAGGTCGAGCGCATCGCCCGGGTCCTGGTCGAGCGCCACGGCATCCGCTCCATCCGGCTCACCGGGGGTGAGCCCACGGTCCGCGCCCACCTGCCGGTGCTCGTGCGCTCCCTGGCCGCGCTGCCGGTCGACCTGGCCCTCACCACCAACGGCGCCACGCTCTCGTCGGTCGCCGGCGACCTGGCCGCCGCCGGCCTGCGCCGCGTCAACGTCTCGCTCGACACCCTGCAGCCCGAGCGGTTCGCCGCGCTCACCCGGCGCGACCAGCTCGGCGACGTCCTCGCCGGCATCGACGCGGCGCTCGCCGCGGGCCTCTCGCCCGTGAAGCTCAACGTCGTGGTGCTGGCCGGCGTCAACGACGACGAGGTGGTCGACCTCGCCCGCTACGGGCGCGACCGCGGCGTGCTCGTCCGCTTCATCGAGTACATGCCGCTCGACGCCGACGGCGGCTGGCAGCGCGACCAGGTGGTGTCGCAGGCGCAGATCCTCGAGCGCATCGGCGCGGTGTTCCCCCTCGAGCCGGTCACCCGGGGGAGCGAGCCCGCCGCCCGCTTCCGGTACCTCGACGGGCTGGGCGAGGTCGGCGTCATCCCGAGCGTCACCGAGCCGTTCTGCGAGCGGTGCGACCGGATCCGGCTCACGGCGGACGGACAGCTCCGCAGCTGCCTCTTCAGCCTCCAGGACCACGACCTGCGGGGGATCGTGCGCTCCGGAGGGTCCGACGACGAGCTCTCGGGCGCGATCGAAGCGTGTGTCGGCGCCAAGTGGGCCGGCCACGCCATCGACCAGGTGGAGTTCATCCGTCCCGGGCGCTCGATGTCCCAGATCGGCGGGTAGCCGGCGGGCAAGTAGGATCCCGGCCAATGTCGGACCGAGGCCTCACCCACCTCGACCCGCTGGGCAGGGCCCGGATGGTCGACGTCACGCCGAAGGAGCCCAGCCACCGCCGGGCCGTCGCGAGGGCGCGGGTGCACATGCAGCCCGACACCACCGCGATGGTCGCCCGCGGCGCCGTCACCAAGGGCGACGTGCTGGCCGTGGCCCGCGTCGCCGGGATCCAGGCGGCCAAGCGCACGTCGGACCTCATCCCGCTGTGCCACCCGCTCCTCGTCGGCGCGGTCCTCGTGAACTTCCGGATCGAGGACACCTGGATCGAGGTCGAGGCGTCCGTCGACACCGTCGACCGCACCGGCGTGGAGATGGAGGCCCTCACCGCCTGCACGGTGGCGGCGCTCACGATCTACGACATGTGCAAGTCCGCCGATCGCAGCATGGTGATCGGCGATGTGGCCCTCTGGGAGAAGACCGGCGGCCGTTCCGGCACCTACCGGCGCCCCCTGGCCCTCGAGGACGACGACCTCGGGCTCTGACCTGACGGCCGCGTGACCTCGGTCACCGGGTCCGTTGGCGACCGTCGCGGTTCCGTAGTACAACCGTAACAACCGTCCGCGGGCCGTCATGGGCCGTGGACGGGCGGAGAACCCCAGGAACCCGACCGAATCGGGCGCCCAGAGCATCCACCGATGCCCGGCGGCAGCCCACTACGGTCCCGAACGTACGAAGGACGGCGACGGAAGCGTGACGACCTTGCTGGTTCTTGTCATCCTGGGGCTCATCTGGGCAGCGGTGCTGGTCCCGCCCTATCTGCAGAACCGCCGGGAGCACCGGCCTGGCGACTCGATCGCCTCCTTCCGCCACCAGCTCTCCGTCCTCGAGCGGGCCACCCCCGAGGGCCGGATGCGGCACGACGCCCGCGCCGAGTGGGCTCCGCAGAACGTCGCCTACGCCCCCGTCGCCCCCGCCCGCCCCGTGATGGTGCGCCAGCCGTCGCTGCAGTCCCGGGCCGTGGTGAGCAGCGCCCGCAAGCGCCGCCGCGACGTCTTCCTCACCCTGGCGGCCGCCGTGCCGGTCACCTTCCTCCTCGCCGTCGCGATGAGCGGGATGGTCTGGATGCTGCACCTCGCCGTCGACGTCGCCTTCCTCGGCTACGTCGGCCTGCTCGTGAAGCTCCAGCAGGAGTCGGCCGAGAAGGACCTCAAGGTCCGCTTCCTCGAGCCGGTGCCGCAGCGCTCGTACGAGCAGCCGCTCCTGCGCCGCGTCGGCAGCTGAACCCGCGTACCGCCTCCGGCCGTCGAGTTCTCGACGCTGCAGGGCCAGCGCTAGCCTGACCGTTCCCCTGGGGGTGTAGCTCAGTTGGCTAGAGCGCTTCGGTCGCATCGAAGAGGCCGTGGGTTCGAATCCCATCACCTCCACTCACTCAGCCCGGAAGACAGTGACGACGTTCGAACCGGCTCGGTGCCCCTGAGCGGCGGTCGGCGATGCGCCGTCCAGTCAACCGGCCGCGCGGGCTGTGACAGCCACTCCGCCCTTGCCGACCGACGTGGCAACCTGTGGGCCTCCGATCCGGCTGACATCTCCATGCCGTCGAACTGAGCTTCTCGCCCCGGTCGAGGACTGCGATGGCGACCCCACTGGCGCTCTCACCCTGGCGCTCTCACCGAGCCCCGAGGTCAGGGTCGGCTCAACAGCAGCTCTGCCTCGTGGGCGAGCCGGCGCACGAGCTCGGCGCGGTGACATCTGCGTACACGTGGGGCGGATGGGGACGACGGCGAGGGTCAGCGCTGGGCGCACGTCCACATCGGACGTGCGCCCGCGACGATGCCGAGCAATCGTGGCCAACCACCCTGGTCGGCAACAGGACACGCACGGCAGCTGTCCACCGCTGACCCGGGAGTAGCGTCCGCGACATGCCGCACATCGCTGCGCCCACCGAGTTGCCCGGGCTTGCCAGCCTCATCGTGTTCAAGCCTTCGGTGGGCGAGGCGCTGCTCGCGTTCGCCAACGAGCTGCTTCGAGGACCCTCGCCGCTCAGCCGGGCCGAGCGCGAGCTGATTGCCGCGTTCGTGTCCGCTCGCAACGACTGCGACTTCTGCTCGCACGCCCACCAGGCCGTGGCGTCGCACCTGCTCGGCGACGATGGTGCCACGGCGTGTGCAGTCATCGAGGACCTCGGAAGCGCACCGGTCAGCGAGAAGATGCGGATGCTCCTCCGCATCGCCGCCAAGGTGCAGCGCTCGGGGAAGGAGGTCACCGAGGCGGACATCGAAGCGGCGCGGGCCGTGGGCGCGACCGATGAGGACCTCCACGATGCCGTCCTCGTCGCCTCAGCCTTCTGCATGTTCAACCGCTACGTCGACGGCCTCGCCGCCACCACGCCGACCGACGACGCGACGTACGCGTTCATCGGAGCGCTCCTCGCCGAGCAGGGCTACGACGGACGGCTCGCAGGCGGAGCGTCGCCGGGCTGACGAGGTCGCTCGGTACGCGTGGATGCATCCGGTGGACCAGCACCATGAGCCCCCGACCTGGACGACCCTGCACGAGGCGCTCCGCGTCGTCGCGCACCGGCCGCACCTTGCTCGCACCGTGGTCACCGCGCTGGTGGTGGGCACGTTGCTGTTCGCGATCAACCAGCTCGATGTGGTGGTGCGCGGTGATGCCACGACGGCTGTGTGGATCAAGTCCGCGGTGACCTACCTGGTGCCGTTCGGTGTCTCGAACGTCGGTGTGCTCATCGCGAGCCATCGGCGGGGCCCGGCGGGCTCCTAGGATCCGGCCGCCATGGCCAACGCGAAGATCCTCGACCTCGTCGTGCACGACGTGCGGTTCCCGACCTCGGAGTTCCTCGACGGGTCCGACGCCATGAACCCGGATCCGGACTACTCCGCGGCCTACGTGGAGCTCCGCACGGACGACCCGGGGCTCACCGGCTGGGGGATGACGTTCACGATCGGCCGGGGCAACGAGCTGTGCGGCGCGGCCATCGAGGCCTTCCGGCCCCACGTGCTCGGCCGCACGCTCGACGACCTCGAGGCCGACCTCGGGTCGATCGCCACCGACCTCACCTCCGACAGCCAGCTGCGATGGCTCGGGCCGGAGAAGGGCGTGGTCCACCTCGCCACCGCCGCGCTGGTGAACGCGCAGTGGGACCTCCTGGCCCGGCGGGCGGGGAAGCCGCTGTGGAAGTACCTGTGCGACCTCACGCCCGAGCAGGTGGTGTCGGCCGTGGACTTCCGCCACCTCACCGACGTGCTCACGCCGGAGGGCGCCCTCGACCTGCTCCGCGCGAAGGCCGACGGCAAGGCCGCCCGCGAGGCCCGCCTCCGCGAGGACGGGTACCCGGCGTACATCACGTCGGCGGGGTGGCTCGGCTACGACGACGACAAGATCCGGGCGCGGTGCCGGGAGGCGATCGCCGACGGGTGGCTGGCGTTCAAGATGAAGGTCGGGCGCGACCTGCCGGACGACGTCCGCCGCGCCCAGATCATCCGCGAGGAGATCGGGCCGATCCGGCTCCTGATGCTCGATGCCAACCAGGTGTGGGACGTGCCCGAGGCGATCGCCAACGTGCGGGCGCTGTCCGTCGTCGACCCGTACTGGATCGAGGAGCCGACGAGCCCCGACGACATCCTCGGCCACATGATGGTGCGGGCCGAGGTGGCCCCCGTGCGGGTGGCCACCGGCGAGCACTGCCACAACCGGGTCATGTTCAAGCAGATGTTCCAGGCCGGCGCCATCGACGTCTGCCAGCTCGACGGCTGCCGCCTCGGCGGCGTCAACGAGGTCATCGCGGTACTGCTCCTCGCCGCGCTGCACAACGTGCCGGTGTGCCCGCACGCCGGGGGCATCGGCCTGTGCGAGCACGTGCAGCACTTCTCGATGTTCGACTTCGTCGCGGTGAGCGGCAGCCTCGATGGGCGCATGACGGAGTACGCCGACCACCTCCACGAGCACATGGTCCAGCGCCTCGTGGTCGAGCAGGGCCGCTACCGGGCTCCGACGGGTCCCGGCCTCGGGGTGGAGCTCGAGCCGGCGTCGCTGGCCCGCTACCGCTACCCCGACGGCGACCACTGGAGCGGGCGGTGACGCTGCGCGTCGCGCTGGTGGGCGGGCCGATGTACGACGGCCTCTACGACCTCCTCGACGGCGATGTGGAGGTCGTGGTGCACGCCGACCACCCGACGCTCAACCGCGAGGTGGCCGAGCGGCTGGCGGCGGGGGAGCGGCTCGACGTCATCTCCACGCACGGGAAGTACGCCCCGTCGCAGGCCGGTTGGCTCCGCCCGCTCGACGACCTCCTGCCGCCGGAGGTGGTGGCCGGGCTCGCCCCGCGGGCGGTCGACCTGTGCCGCTTCGAGGGCGCGCTGCTCTGCGCGCCGCGCAACATCGACGTGCGCGTCCTGTGGTGGCGCACCGACCTCCTGGCGGCGGCGCCGGCCACGTGGGCCGACGTGGAGTCGGCGGCGGGAGCGTTCGGCTTCACCGGTCGCGAGTCGGGCCTGTTCGGGCTGTTCTACGAGCTGATGGCGGCCGCCGGAGCCAGCCTGTTCGATGCCGACCTCCGCCCGACGCTGACGGGGCCTGCCGCGGTGGACGCGGTCGCCTGCTTGCAGCGCCTCGCCGCGAAGGCCCCCGACGACCTGCCCGGCTGGCACTACGACGATGTCGACGAGGCGCTCCTCAGCGGTCGTGTCGCGATGGCGGCGGCGTGGCCCGGCGGCTACGACCGCATCCGCAAGAGCGACCTGGCCGATCGCCTCGCGCCGGCGGCCTACCCGGGCGGGCGGTCGTACTCGGGGTGCCACGGCTGGGCCATCCCCCGGACCTGCGGCGACCTGCCGGGCGCCGTCGACCTCGTCACCCGGCTCTGCTCGGCCGAGGCGGGGCGCGCGAGGCATCGGCCGGGGGCGTGCCCGCCCACCTCGGCGCGCTCGAGTCCCACGAGGCCCGGAACGACGTCGACGCCGCGCGCTGGGCCGTCACCCGCGCCACCATCGAGACCGCCATGCTCACCTACCCACCCCTCGTCCGGTTCCCCGAGGTGGAGGACGCCGGGTGGGGCGCCATCCACGACGCGCTGCTCGGCACCTGCACGGCGCCCGAGGCCGTCGACCGGATGCAAGCCGCCGCGGAGGCGATCCTTGGCTGACCCGACCCCCGTCCCCTCCACGCGCCTCGCCGGCAAGGTCGCCATCGTCACGGGCGGCGCCTCGGGCATCGGTGCGGCGATCACCGAGCGGTTCCGGGCCGAGGGCGCCACCGTGGTGGTGCTCGACCTGGCCGGTGACCCCGGCCTGGCCGACGGCGCCGGCGTCCACTGCGACGTCACCGACGTGGCCGCGGTGGATGCCGCGTTCGCCGCGGTGGTGGCCGAGCACGGCCGGTTGGACGTGCTCGTGAACAGCGCCGGCATCGCCCACGTCGGCACCCTGGCCACCACCACCGAAGCCGACCTCGACCGCGTGTACGCGGTGAACGTGAAGGGCGTGGCCAGCTGCCTCCGGGCGGGGGTGCGCCACATGCTCGAGACCGGCGGCGGCGCCATCCTCAACCTGGCCTCGATCGCATCGGTGATCGGCATCCCGGACCGCTTCGCCTACAGCATGAGCAAGGGCGCCGTGCTCACGATGACCTACTCCGTGGCCACCGACTACGTGGACCAGGGGATCCGGTGCAACGCCATCTCGCCGGCCCGCGTGCACACGCCGTTCGTCGACCGGTTCCTGGCCGACAGCTACCCCGGACGTGAGGAGGAGATGTTCGCCGCGCTCTCGGCCACGCAGCCGATCGGGCGCATGGCCGAACCGCACGAGATCGCCGCCCTCGCCGCCTACCTGTGCTCCGACGAGGCCGCCTTCGTCACCGGGAGCAACCATCTGATCGACGGCGGCTTCACGGGGGTGCGCAAGTGAGCGAGAGGACCGCATGAGGCTCATCCGAGTGGGCGAGGTCGGAGCCGAATCGCCCGGGCTGCTGCTGCCGACCGGGCGGCGCGTCGACGCCTCCGGCGCCGGCCTCGGCGACTACGACGAGGCGTTCTTCGGTGGTGACGGCCTGGCCACGTTGGCGGCGTGGGCCGAGAGCGAAGCCGAGGGAGCACCCACCTTCGACCTCGGCGACCGGCTGGGCCCGCCGATCGCCCGACCCAGCAAGCTCGTGTGCGTCGGCCTCAACTTCCGCGACCACGCCGAAGAGACCGGGCAGGCGCCTCCCGACGACCCCGTGCTGTTCTTCAAGTCGACCACCGCGATCGTCGGTCCCGACGACGATCTCGTCCTGCCGCGGGGCAGCACCAAGACCGACTGGGAGGTCGAGCTGGCGGTCGTGATCGGCGCCACCGCTCGGTACGTGTCCGAGGGCGCCGCCCTCGACCACGTGGCCGGCTACGTCCTCCACAACGACTACAGCGAGCGTGAGTACCAGCTCGAGCGCGGTGCCCAGTGGGACAAGGGCAAGGGGTGCGACACCTTCGCCCCCCTCGGTCCGTTCCTGGCGACGCCCGACGAGGTCGGCGCCGACGCGACCGGGCTGGCGATGTGGCTCACCGTCAACGACGTGCCCCGCCAGCGCAGCAACACCGACCAGATGGTGTTCGGCGTGGCCGCGCTCGTCAGCCGGATCAGCGGGTACATGACCCTGCTGCCCGGCGACGTCATCTCCACCGGCACGCCGGGCGGCGTCGCCCTGTCGATGAGCCCGCCGCCGTACCTGAGCGAAGGCGACGTCGTGCGGCTGGGCATCGACGGGCTCGGCGAGGCCACCCAGCACGTGCGCCCGCCCCGTTGAGCGATCCACGCGGCCCGGTCGCCCAACGCGTCGCCAGCGCCTTCGCCCTCGGGTGCGCTCCGCTCGGCAACCTCTACCGGGCGACCAGCGACGAGGCCGCGCACGCCACCGTCGACGCGGCCTGGGACGCCGGGGTCCGCTTCTTCGACACCGCGCCGCTCTACGGGCACGGCCTCTCGGAGGCGCGGACGGGCGCCGCGCTGCAGGGTCGCCCGCGGCACGAGTACGTCCTGTCCACGAAGGTGGGTCGCCTGCTCGTCCCCGACCCCGGCGGCGCGGCGGCGCGCGACGGGATCTTCGACGACGTCCCGCACCTGCGCCCGGAGTTCGACTTCTCCGCCGACGGCATCCGCCGGTCGATCGAGGCGAGCCTCACCCGGCTCGGCCTCGATCGCGTGGACGTCGCGCACCTCCACGACCCGGACGACCACGTCGCGCAGGCCATCGCCGAGGCCCACCCCGCGCTGCTGCGCCTGCGCGACGAGGGCGTCGTCGGCGCCATCGGGCTCGGCACCAACTTCGCCCACGTGGCCGAGCGCTTCATCGGGGTCGTCGAGCTCGACTGGCTGCTCCTGGCCGGTCGCCACACCCTGCTCGAGCAGAACGGCACCGCCGAGCTGTTCCCGCGCTGCGAGGACCTCGGCGTCCGGGTGCTGGCGGCCGCGGTGCTGAACAGCGGCATCCTCGCCGACCCGGTCGCGGGCGCGCACTACGACTACGCGCCGGCCTCCGACGAGGTCCTGGCGCGCGCCCAGCGCTTGCAGGCGGTGTGCGCTCGGCACGGCGTGCCGCTCGCGGCCGCGGCCCTGCAGTTCCCCCTGCGCCACCCCGCGGTGTCGATGGTGCTCGTGGGCGCGGCCACCGTCGCGGAGGTGGAGGAGGACGCCCGCCTGCTCGAGCTGGCGATCCCGGCGGCCTGCTGGGACGACCTCGCCGCGGAGGGCGTCCCGGCCTAGTTGGGGGGGCCCTGCAGGCCGGAGGCCGTCACGAGCGCGTCGATGCCGGGGAGGACCTCCTCCAGCGCGTCGAGGGTGCCCTCGCCGTCGGGGACGATGCACGAGCCGGGGTCGTAGACGGAGGCCGTGATGATCTCCAGCGCCTCGCCGCGGATGCCGGCCCACTGCACGGTGCGCTCGGTGACGCCGGCTCCGCTGGCGCCGCCCGTGAACCCGTAGCGGCGGGCGGGCCCATCGACCAGGTCGAGGCCGACGATGGGCTCGGCCTTCACGACGTACGCCTCGCCGCAGCCCTGCTTGCGGTCGGCGATGAAGTCGTCGACGAACCGGGCGGCGTGGGCGTTGACGTCGCCGTCCTCGGGGGCCAGGAAGCGGAAGAGGCGCACGATCCCGTGGCGGCCGTCGGGGTTGTCGAAGCACAGGACCGACGGGGGAGCGCCCTTCACCGTCGTGCGCACCGTGGCCGGGAGCAGGTCCTCCGTGCAGCGCTCGAGGACCCAGCCGTGCCCGATGGGCGTCGGGGAGGGGTCCCACCAGTCGAAGTCGGCCGGCATGGCCGGCAGGGTGGTGCTGGTCGAGGTCGTCGTGGCGTCGGCCGTGGGGCCGTCGTCGCTGCCACAGGCGACGAGCGAGGCGAGGGCGAGCGCGGCGAGGGCGAGCGCGGCGAGGTTGAGCGGAGCGAGGTTGAGCGGAGCGAGGTTGAGCGGGGTGAGCGAGCGCAGAGGGGTCCGACCGGCCATGGGCTCCATCGTCCCCGATGCCGGGGGCTCCACCGGACCGGATGCAACAACACCACGGATCTGTTGCAGTGTGGCAGACTGCTCGGCGTGACGACCACGGCGGCGGGCGTGCTGGGCCAGCTCCCCGGGCTCGCCGCGGGCCTGCCCGCCCCGCCCCCCTCCCTCGACCCGTTCCTCGACGCCGCCAGCGCCTGCTTCGCCCGCCACGGCGTGCGCCGCACTTCGGTGCAGGACATCGCCCGCGAGCTCAAGGTCGACCGCACCACCGTCTACCGGCAGGTCGGCAACGTCGACCGCATCGTGCTGCTCCTGATGGCCCGGGAGCTCCATCGCCTCATCGAGGCCCTCCCCGAGAGCGTGCTCGGCCTCGAGGGGCCCGAGGTCATCGTCGACGTGATGGCCACGGTGATCGCCTTCGGCCGCAACCACCCGGTGCTGGCCAAGGTCGTGGCCGACGAGCCCGAGCTGATCGGGCCGTTCCTCGTCACCGACGCGCCGCCGATGCTCGACGCGATCGCCGCCCTCCTCGCACCGATCCTGCAGGCGGCCATGGACGCCGGCGAGCTGGCCCAGCGGGATCCGCTCGCGGTGGCCCAGATGCTCGTGCGCCTCTGCCTGTCCTGCCTCCTGGCCCCGCCTCCCGGCGACGTGGCCGGCGCCTTGTCCCAGCTCCTCGTCCCCGCCCTCACCCCCGCTCCCTGATCCAGGCTCCCTGATCCAGGCTCCCTGACCTACGGAGGTCGCCCGATGACCGCACTCCTCGCCGAGGACCTCGCCCCCGAGCAGGACCCCACCGCGGCGGTCATCCGCCTCGGGCGCGTCGGGCCCCAGGACCTCGGGCGCCTCGTCGAGATCACCTCGGTCCTCGCCCGTCACGGGGTGATCACGGTCGCCCGCTCCGGAGGCCGGTTCGTGCTCCACCCGCGGCACCAGCCGCCGAAGGCGCTGGCCGTGGCCGTGCGCCGGAGCTTCGCCGAGCTCGGGCCCACGTTCGTGAAGCTCGGCCAGCTCATCGCATCGAGCCCGGGCCTCTTCCCCGGGTTCCTGGCCGAGGAGCTGCGACGCCTGCTCGACGACGTGCCGCCCGAGCCCGTCCGTCGGATCCGACGGACGATCGGGCGCGAGCTGGGCCGGCCGGTGTCAGAGCTGTTCGCCTGGTTCGACGACCAGCCGCTGGCGGCGGCGTCGGTGGCGCAGGTCCACCGGGCCCGCCTCCACGACGGCACCGAGGTGGTGGTGAAGGTCCGCCGGCCCAACCTCCGCGTCCGGGTGGATCGGGACCTCCGCCTCCTCCGCCTGGCGGCGGGCGCGGTGTCCCGGATGGGCGC
Source organism: uncultured Microthrixaceae bacterium (assembly GCA_963727905.1). GTDB lineage: Bacteria > Actinomycetota > Acidimicrobiia > Acidimicrobiales > VFJN01 > VFJN01. The sequence goes on along the minus strand of CAVSIC010000022.1, from coordinate 10,248 downwards.
GGTCGGCGAGGCCCTCAACCCCGTGGCGATCGTGGAGGACCTGGCCACCTCGATGCACGAGGAGCTCGACTTCCGCACCGAGGCACGCCACATGGCGGAGTTCGCCGCCAACCTCGCCGCCTTCGGGAGCAACGATCGCATCGTGGTCCCCGAGCCGATCGACGGCCTCGTGGGGGAGCGGGTGCTGGTGATGACCTACGTCGAGGGCGTGCCGGTCGATCACGGCGACGAGCTCCGGGCGGCTGGCCACGACCTCACCGAGCTCGTGCGGGTCGGGGCGCGGGCCTGGATCGAGAGCGCGCTCGTCCACGGCCTCTTCCACGGCGACATCCACGCCGGCAACCTGTTCGTCACGTCCGACGGCAAGGTCGCCTTCCTCGACTTCGGGATCATGGGGCACCTCGACGAGCGCACCCGGGCCGTGCTGCGCCGCACCCTGCCGGCGGTGATGATCGACGGCGACCACCGGTCGGTGATGGCGGCGGTGGCCGATCTCGGCGCGGTGCACGGCCCGGTCGACCTCGATCGCGCCGCCGACGACGTGGCCGGGCTGCTCGCACCGCTCGTGGGCCAGGCGCTCGGCGACGTGAGCTACGGCGAGATCCTGAGCCAGGTCATCCACGTGGCCACCGCCCACAAGGTGCGGCTGCCCCGCGAGATGGTGGCCGTGGTGAAGCAGCTCGTGTACTTCGAGCGATACGCGAAGGACCTCGCCCCCGACTACCGGATGTTCGCCGACCCCGGCGTCCTCGAGCACCTGATCGAGGTTCCGGAGGTCGTGGAACGCCCGGTCCTGTCGGTGCGGCCCGAGACCACGCTGCTCACCGTCGCGTCGGACGGCTTCGACGGGCTCGCCGTCCACCGGCGCGACGGGCATGCGCAGTTCTCGTGGGACTACAGCGGCGGCCGAGACGAGCTCACCCGCCTCTACAGCAAGGCCAAGCGCTCGCAGTGGAACGCCACCACCGACGTCGACTGGAGCACCGAGGTGGACCCGCTGAACAGCGGCGGCCTCGCGGACTACCTGCCGCTGATCGCGGCGGAGTCGTTCGAGCGCTTCAACGCGAAGGAGCGGGCGCAGGCCGCCCACCACGTGAACTCGTGGCTGACCTCCCAGTTCCTCCACGGCGAGCAGGGGGCCCTGCTGGCCACCGCCAAGCTCGTGGAGCAGGTGCCCTGGGTCGAGGCCAAGCACTACGGCGCCACGCAGGTGATGGACGAGGCCCGCCACGTCGAGGTCTACGCCCGCTACCTCGACGAGAAGCTCGAGATGACCTATCCGGTGAACGACAACCTGCGGCAGCTGCTCGAGCTCGTGATCGCCGACCCGCGGTGGGACGTCACCTACCTCGGCATGCAGATCATCGTGGAGGGCATCGCGCTGGCGGCGTTCGGCCTCGTGCACCAGTACTCCACCGAGCCGCTCATCAAGGAGATCACCCGGTACGTCATGGCCGACGAGGCCCGGCACGTCGCGTTCGGCGCGCTGTCGCTGGCCGGGTACTACGACGAGCTCACGGCCACCGAGCGCAAGGAGCGCGAGGACTTCGTGGTGGAGGCGGCGTGGCTCATGCGCGACCGGTTCCTCGCCACCGAGGTGTGGGAGCGGCTGGGCATTCCGCTCGACGACGGCCTGCGCGACTCGGCCCGGTCACCGATGCTGCAGCTCTTCCAGCGCATCCTGTTCGCCAAGATCACCCCCAACCTCCGCAAGATCGGTCTGCTCACGCCGGATCTGCACACGCGTCTCGTGGGCATCGGCGCGATCGCGCCCGACGACCTGGGCTGAGCTGATGCGAGCTCCGGGAGCCACCCTCGGTCCGTGCCTTCGCGCGGGTCGGCAGAGCCGCCCGGCTTCGGCGCAGTAGGTTCCGTCGCCATGGACCGCCGCTCCTTCCTGCGCGGTGCCGCGTTCACGGGCGCCGCCACCTCGCTCAGCCTCGGCTCGGGCTTCTGGGAGCGGGTCCTCGCGGCTCCGGCCCAGCCCGGGCCGTCTCCGTACGGGCCGCTCCTGGCGCCCGACGCCAACGGCCTGCGCCTCCCCGCCGGCTTCACGTCGCGCGTCGTCGCGTCCTCGCTGCAGCCGGTCTCCGGCACCGGCTACCCCTGGCACGTCTTCCCGGACGGCGGCGCGTGCGTCCCCACGGCGGGCGGGGGCTGGATCTACGTCTCGAACTCGGAGTTCCCGGTCCCGCTCGACGTCCCCGACGCCACCGGGATCATCGCGAAGGTCGGCGAGTCGCTGCTCCAGCTGCCGGGTCTGCCGACCCTGCCGCCCACCGGTGGGGCCAGCGCCATCCGGTTCGATGCCGGCGGCAACGTGGTCGACGCCTACTCGATCCTCACGGGCTCGCTCAGCAACTGCGCCGGCGGCATGACGCCGTGGGGCACCTGGTTGTCGTGCGAGGAGTGGGAGAGCGCGGGGCTGGTCACGGGCTACACCGCCGGCCAGGTGTGGGAGTGCGACCCGACCGGGGCCACGCCGGCCGTGGCGCGCCCGTCGCTCGGCCGCTTCAAGCACGAGATGGCGGCGTGCGACCCCGTGCGCGAGCGCATCTACCTGACCGAGGACCAGCCCGACGGGCTCATCTACCGATACACCCCGCTGGTCGGCACCTGGGGTTCGGGCGCCGCCCTCGCCGGCGGCTCGCTCGAGGCGATGCGCGTCGGACCGGGTGGAGCCACCACGTGGCTCCCGGTGCCGAACGCCGCCGCCCCCGCGGCTGCGCTGCGCACGTCGGTGGCCGGGGCCACCCCGTTCGACGGCGGCGAGGGCTGCCTCTACGACGACGGGAAGATCTACATCACCACCAAGGGCGACGACCGCGTCTGGGTCCACGACGTGGTGGCGCAGACGATGACCGTGCTCTACGACGCCGCGGACTCGCCGACGCCGGTGCTCAACGGCGTCGACAACATCGCGGTGTCGGCGGCGCACGACCTCTACGTCGCGGAGGACGGGGGCAACCTGGAGGTGTGCACCATCACCCCCGACGGGGTGGTGGCCGCCGTCGTGCAGATGACCGGACCCCAGCAGGGCGAGATCTTCGCCGGCACCGGGCTCCCGCTCGTGTCGGAGGTGACGGGCCTCGCCCTCTCGCCCGACGGCAACCGCCTCTACTTCTGCTCCGAGCGGGGCCTGTCGCTCCTCGACCTCCCGCTCGGCCCCGGCCCCGGGGTGCTGTACGAGGTCACCGGCCCGTTCCGCGGCGGCACGTTGGCGGCGGCCGCCACGGCCAAGGCGCCGACGCCGGCTCCGAGGCTCGGGCTCGTCGGCGTGCTCCGCCTCCTGCTCGGCCACCGGTGAGCGACCTCTACGCGCCCTATCCCGACCTGACCTTCGACCGGCCCGCGGCCGGGGTCCTGCGGATCACGCTCGACGGTCCCGGCCTCAACGCCGTCGACGCCGCGGTGCACCGCCAGATCGCCGACGTGTGGCGCACCGTCGACCGCGATCCCGACACGAACGTGGCCCTGCTCCAAGGCGCGGGGAAGGGGTTCTCCTCCGGCGGCAGCTTCGAGCTCGTCGGCTCCCTGCTCGACGACCCGGTCCGACGGGCGGAGGTCATGCGCGAGGCGCGGGACCTCGTGATCAACGTCATCGACTGCTCGAAGCCCATCGTGTCGGCGATGCACGGCGTGGCCGTCGGCGCCGGCCTGGCCGCGGGGCTGCTCGCCGACGTCTCGATCGTCGGCAGGACGACGCGGATCATCGACGGCCACACCCGCCTCGGCGTGGCCGCCGGCGACCACGCCGCCATCTGCTGGCCGTTGCTGTGCGGCATGGCCAAGGCGAAGTACCTGCTCCTCACCTGCGACGAGCTCCTCGGCGAGGAGGCCGAGCGCATCGGGCTCGTGTCGCTCTGCGTCTCGGACGACCAGGTGCAGGCCCGAGGCCTGGAGGTCGCGACCCAGCTGGCCCAGGGCGCCCAGCAGGCGATCCGCATGACCAAGCTCACCCTGAACGGCTGGTTCCGCAGCCAGATGCCCGTGTTCGAGGCGTCGCTCCAGGCCGAGTTCGCCGGGTTCGGGGGGCCGGAGGTGCGGGAGGGCCTGGCCAGCCACCAGGAGAAGCGCCCGCCCCGGTTCACCGATCTGTAGGTCGCTGGTCGCCCGGAGGTCGCGGCGTCGTCACAGGCTCCCGATAGCGTCGATGCGTGACCGTGACCCCTGATCCCGTCGACACCGACCGCCGCATCTCGTTCGAGCTGGTCTTCAACGCCCGGGATCTGGGCGGCATCCGGGTCGGCCAGGACCAGGTCGTGCGACGGGGGCTGGTGTACCGGGCCGACGGCGTCCACCGCCTCGACGGCGCCGATCTCGAGGTCGCCCGTGCCCTCGGCCTGCGCACGGTGATCGACCTCCGCACCCACGCCGAGCTGGAGCGAGGTCGCTTCCCCGAGTCGTTGGGCGCCGCCTGGCACCACCTCCCGCTCATCACCACGATCTGGTCGGAGCAGGGCTTCGTCGCCACCGACGGGCCGGTGCCGTTCCTGCGGGACCGCTACCTCGAGATGCTCGTGGAGGGCCGGGACCAGCTGCCGCGGGCGATCGCCCTGGTCGCCAACGAGAGCCCGACGCTGTTCCACTGCGCCGCGGGCAAGGACCGCACCGGGGTGCTCGCCGCCCTCATCCTGGGGCTCCTGGGGGTCTCGGCCGATGAGATCGCCACCGACTACCACCTGAGCGCCGCGAGCATGGAGGCCATGACCGAGTGGATCGTGGCCACCTACCCCGATGCCCTCGACGCGATGACGAACCAGCCGCCGGAGTACTTCGGGGCGCCCGCCGACGCGATGCACGCGTTCCTCGAGCGGATCGACGAGCAGCACGGCTCGATGTTCGGCCTGGCGCACGACCTCGGCATCGACGACGACCTCATCGGCCGTCTGCGGGGCAACCTGCTCGAGCCCGCCTGACCCATCGGTCCGGAACCGGAGTCTCCGAACCGAGCTGAGAGGAAGCGCCACGCCCTTCCCACCGTGAGTGGACGCTGTCCCCTCACACTCCCCTGAGCGTGTGGCGCGAGGACTTCGCGAAGGATCCGGCTTGGCCGTGTCCTGAGCTGATGATGAGTCGGCCACAGGCCGGCCTCACAGCTCGGTGCGCAACCTCTGGTTGTGCACCGAAACCCTCAGCGGACCACCTGATCCACCGTTGCGGGGAAGCCGGCCTCCGCGAGGGCGGCCAGCACGCGGTCGAGGTGGTCGTGATCGAAGGTCTCGACCACGACCTCGAGCTCAGCTGAGCGGGCGGACACGTCGAGCAGCATGCGGTCGTGGGCCAGCTCCACGATGTTGGCCCCCGCGCCGCCCAGCACCGCGGTGACCGCGGCCAGGCTCCCGGGCGCGTCGGCCACCTCGACCAACAGGCGGGCGAGGCGGCCGGATCGCACGAGACCCCGCATCACCACGGACGCGAGCAGCCGGGGGTCGATGTTGCCGCCCGACAGCACCACGCCGACGGTCCGACCCCGCAACACCTCGGGGGCGGACAGCAGGGCCGCGAGACCGGCGGCGCCCGCCCCCTCCACCACCGACTTCTCGATCTCCAGCAGCAGGTTGATGGCGCTCTCCACCGCGTCGTCGGTGACGGTGACCAGCTCGTCGACGTACGCGTCCACCAGCGGTGCGGTGACGGTGCCGGCGACGGGCACGGCGATCCCGTCGGCCACGGTGGTGCCTCCCGACGGCGCGACATGGCCGCGGACGGCGCTGAGCATCGACGGCCAGCGCTCGCTCTGCACCCCGACCACCACGATGTCGGGGCGCAGGGCCTTGGCGACGACCGCCATCCCCGCGATGAGCCCACCGCCACCGACCGGCACGATCAGCGCGTCGACCTCGGGGTGGTCGGCCAGCAGCTCGAGGGCGACCGTGCCCTGGCCGGCCACGATGGCGGGATCGTCGTAGGGGTGGATCAGCGTGCGGCCCTCGGCGGCCTCGATCCGACGGGCCTCGGAGGTGGCGCCGGCGAGGTCGGCGCCGGCCAGCACCACGCGGGCGCCGAGGACCTCGGTGCGGTGGACCTTCACGAACGGGGTGGTGGCCGGCATCACGATCGTGGCGTCGATGCCGAGCCGCACGGCGTGCCGGGCGACCGCCTGGGCGTGGTTGCCGGCGGACATCGCGACCACTCCCGGCACCTCCGTGCCCGCGGCGGCGTGCTCGGCCACCAGGAGGGCCAGGCGGTTGGCCGCGCCGCGCTCCTTGAACGAGGCCGTGAACTGCAGGTGCTCGTGCTTCAGGACGATCGGCAGGCCCACCACCTCGCTGAGGGTCTGGGACCGGGAGCTGGGCGTCCGCTCCACGGCACCCGCGATGCGCTCGGCGGCGGCCTCGACGTCGGCCAGGGTGACGGCGTCGGCGGCGGTCACCGCGGGGGCCGGCTGATCGTCGCGTCCACCCCGGCGCCGGCGAGCGCGGCGATGGGCGGGGCGGCTCCGGTGCCGGGAGCCGAGGGCACCGCCACCCACCCGTCGACCGGGAGGAGCGGGTCGGCCAGGTCGGGATCGAAGCGGCCACGCGGATCGAGGTCCGGAGGCGGCGACGAGCTCGGCAGGGTGGCGGCGAGCGCGGCGTTCGCAGCGCGGCCGATCGCTGTCTCGAGCATCCCCCCGACCCACACCGGGACACCGAGCTCGACGCACCGGTCGACGAAGCGGCGGGCCTCGGGCCAGCCACCGACCCGGCCCGGCTTCAGGCAGGCGACCTCGCAGGCCCCGAGGGCGACGGCCGCCTCGAGGGCGCCGATCGACGTGAGGGGCTCGTCGAGGCAGATGAGCGTGGCCAGCCGCTCGGCGAGGCGGGCGTGCCCGACGAGGTCGTCGGGGGGCAGCGGCTGCTCGAGGCACGTGAGCCCCAGCGCGTCGACGGCCTCGAGCTCGCGGAGGTGGGCGGGGTCGTCGAGGCGGAACGAGCCGTTGGCGTCGGCCTGCAGCGCGACCTCGGGACCGACGTGGGCCCGCAGCGCGGCCAGCGGGTCCGAGGCGTGCCCTGGCGCGATCTTCAGGCGGAGGCGCGCGGCACCGGCGGCGAGTGCCGCGTCGGCCTCGGCGAGGAGCGCCGCGTCGTCAGCGTGGATCCCGAGCGCGGCGCCGGGAGCGACGGCCTCCGCGGTGGCACCCAGCCAGGCGGACAACGGCCGACCGGCGGCCCGGAGCTGCGCGTCGAGCACCGCCAGCTCGAGCGCGGCACGGGCGGGGTGGTGGCCGCGGACCCTGCCGAGGTGCCGGCCGAGGGCCACGGCGTCGCCCACCGGCCCGGTCCAGGCGAGCGGCAACAGGTGGTCGATGAGCACCGCCCGCTCCCCGGCGGTGTGCTCAGGGGCGTAGGTCGGGGTCGGCTCGACGGCCACCTCCGCCCACCCCTCCACGTCGCCGGCTCGGACGTGGACGAGGAGCACCTCCCGCTCGGACCGGCTGCCGTGGGCGGTGGCGAACGGCGTGGCCAGCGCCATCGGCATCGTGATGACCTCGATCGCCTCGACGGCCACCGGTGACAACGGCTCGAGCACCTCGCCATCGTCCCACGCAGATCGGTCGGTAGCCTGGCCCGATGTCCGTCGCTCACGTGCCCGGAGGTCTGAAGGCCAACGACCCCTGCTGGTGCGGGAGCGGCCGGAAGTTCAAGCGCTGCCACAAGGCCGCCACCGACCGGATCCGGGCCGGCTCGCTCAGCCCGACCCGCCTCGTGCCCGAGGGCATCGGTCGTCCGCCCTACGCCGACACGGGCCAGGCGGTCCGCCGGCCGGAGTCGCCGGTGCAGTCGCCGGACGTGATCGAGCGGATGCGCCGGGCCGGCCGGGCTGCGGCCGAGGTGCTCGCCGAGACCGCCGCCGCCGTCGCCCCCGGGGTCACCACCGACGAGCTCGACGCCATCTGCCACCAGGCCTGCATCGACCGGGGCGGTTACCCGAGCCCGCTCAACTACAACGGCTTCCCCAAGTCGCTGTGCACCTCCGTCAACGAGGTCATCTGCCACGGGATCCCGGACGACCGGGCCCTCCTCGACGGCGACATCGTCAACCTCGACGTCACGATCTTCCTCGACGGCGTCCACGGCGACACCAACGCCACCTTCCTCGTCGGCGAGGTCGACGAGGACAGCCGGCGCCTCGTCGAGGTCACCCGGGAGTCGCTCGACCTCGCCATCGCCGCGGTGGCACCGGATCGACCGTTCTCCGACATCGGCCGGGCCATCCAGACCCACGCCGAGGGGGCCGGCTTCGGCGTGGTGCGGGCCTTCGTGGGCCACGGCATCGGTGAGCAGTTCCACACCGACCTGCACATCCCCCACTACTACGAGCCCCGTCTCACCGCCCGGATCGAGGAGGGCATGACCTTCACGATCGAGCCGATGATCACCGCCGGCTCCTGGGAGTACGACCTGTGGGAGGACGGCTGGACCGCCGTCACTCGCGACCGGCGCCGCACCGCGCAGTTCGAGCACACGCTCGTCGTCACCGCCGACGGCTGCGACGTCCTGACCCGCCTGAGCTGATGCCGGCTCCGGTCAAGGCGGCCCTTCGGGCCCGGGTTCAGCCTCCGCCGGTGTCTCCGCTCGGGTCGGCGGAGCCGCCCGGCTCCGACCTTCTCTAGAGCGCGCGGGCGAGCTCCGCGGCGAGGTCGCCGCGGGGCTGCACCTGCACGTCGGCCAGCCCGAGGAACGCGGCCATCTCGCGCAGCCGCTCCGCCAGGCCCTCGCTGACGTCGGCCTCGTCGACGCCGAGCTCCGCGTGGGCGCTCTGCACGAGGAGGGTGCCCGCCTGGCGATCGGCCTTCAGGTCGACGCGGGCGGCCAGCTCGCCTCGGTGCAGGTAGGGGAGCACGTAGTACCCGTGCACGCGCTTGGCCTTGGGCACGTAGATCTCGATGCGGTAGCGGAAGCCGAAGAGCGCCTCCGTGCGCTCACGGGCCCAGACGAGCGAGTCGAACGGCGACAGCAGCGCGGATGCTCGCACCCACCGGGGCAGGACCGCATCGGGGTGCAGGAACGCAGGATGGCGCCAGCCCTCCACCGCCACGCCCCGCAGTGCACCGTCGGCGGCCAGCTCCGCGAGCAGGCGGCGGGCGACCGTGATGTTGATGCGGTGGTAGTCGGCCAGGTCGCGGGCGGTGCCCACCCCGTGGCTGCGGGCGGCGAGCAGCAGCAGCGCCTTCTGGGCGTCGTCGGCGCTCGGCGTGGGCTCGTCGAGCACGTCGGACGACAGGAGGTGCGCCGGCAGGACGTAGCTGCGCTCGAACGTGGCCGGGTTCCGCACCGCGCAGACCGTCCCTTCCCAGAACAGCTGCTCGACGGCCTTCTTCGCCGGCGTCCAGTTCCACATGTTCCCGGGGGCGGGCTTGGTGCGCTTGATCGCGTCACCCAGGTGCTCGAGGCGCCCGAGTGGCACCGGACCGAGCTCGGTGACCGCGTCGAGCACGCGGAGGTGCAGCGTCGGGTGGCTGCGGCGGACGCTGTGCACCCCGGTCCACTGGTGGCCTTCCGCCATCCGCCAGCGGAGCAGCGGATGGAGGCCGACGGGGACCAGGGAGGCCTCGTGGCCCCAGTACTCGAACACCTCGCCGCTGCTCCACAGCCACTTGGACAGGGCATCGCGGGAGTACGGGCCGAGGCGGGCGAGGAAGGGCAGCTCGTGCGAGCGCGTGAGGACGTTGACCGAGTCGATCTGCACCAGGCCGACCCGGTCCATCACCCGGCGGAAGTGGCGACGGTCGACCTTGCCGCCGGGTCGGGGGTCGGCGAAGCCCTGGGCCGTCAGCGCGATGCGGCGGGCCTCGTCGAGGCGGAGGGTGTCGGACGACAGAGGCATGCGGGGAGGGAGGCTAGGTTCCCGAGCGGGATCCCAACCTGGAGGTGTGAAGTGAAGGTCGTCGTGGACTTCGATCTGTGCGAGAGCAACGCCCTGTGCATGGCCGCCGCCCCCGAGGTGTTCGAGGTGCGTGACGACGACTTCCTGTACGTCCTCCAGGAGGAGCCGGGCGAGGAGCTGCGGGGCAAGGTCGAAGAGGCTGCCCGCCGCTGCCCGAAGCAGGCCATCACGATCGAGGGTTGACCGGAGGCCCCACGATGGAGCGCGTCGTCATCGTCGGGGCCTCGTTGGCCGGGTTCCGGGCCGCGGAGGAGCTCCGCGGCCAGGGCTTCACCGGCTCGATCGCCATGGTGGGCGACGAGCCCCATCGCCCGTACGATCGACCGCCGCTGTCGAAGCAGGTGCTGGCCGGGAAGCACGACGCCGCGGCCACGG
>CAVSIC010000021.1:0-380166 GCA_963727905.1 uncultured Microthrixaceae bacterium | reverse complement strand
CTCGTGGGGCTCGTACCCCAGCTCTCCCGGTCGAACCCGCCGCCGACGCTCGAGCGGGTGGAGGCGATGATCGCCCACGAGGCCGTCACGCAGTTCCTCGCCCGCGAGGACGACGGCACCATCGTCGGCGTCGCCACCCTCGCCGTCTTCCCGATCCCGACCGGTCGCCGGGCGTGGATCGAGGACGTCATCGTCGATCAGGCCAGCGCCGGCCAGGGCATCGGCGCCCTGCTCACCAACGCCATGCTCGACCACGCCCGCTCGCTCGGCTGCGTCTCGGTCGACCTCACGAGCCGCCCCAGCCGCGAGGCCGCCAACCACCTCTACAAGAAGCTCGGCTTCGAGCCTCGGGCGACGAACGTCTACCGGTTTTCGCTGTAGCGCCCTCCGGGTCTACCCGAGGAGCGTCAAGGCCGCTGCGGTGACCCGGCGCAGTTCGTCGGCGGAGGCCGGTCGGGCCGTGCCGGAGATCCAAGGGCGACCCGAGGGCCGGCACACGGTGAGGGTGGGTGACTCCACGAAGGTGCGGCGGAGGATCGTCACCGTGCCCTGGGCCTGGGTGCTCCCGTGCAACTCGTGGGCGCTCTGCTCGTAGCTGCCGCCGGCAGCGATCCGGGCGGAGGTTCCGCTGAGCCGGATCGTGTCGGTGGAGCGACGTGACTCATCGGTCGGGTCGTACCTGTGCCGCTGGTATTCAAGTCCCGACGGGTTCTCGTCGTAGATCGTGTTGGTGATCTCGCCGACCACGACCGTCGAGGCGAAGTCGAACGGGTGGTCGTGGATCGGGTCGTCATCGGTTCGGGACTCTGGATCCCAGAGGTGGAGGCGGTACTCACCTGCGGGGTCGAGCCGCAGCCCGAGCAAGCCGATCTCACTCACTCGCCACGGGCGCCCGGTGGGGTCCTCGAGGATGGATCGAACGAGCGCCTCGGTCAGTGATCGGTGCATCGGGATCGCTGTCTCAGGGGGAGGGCTCGACACTGCTCGAATGACAGCACTGTGGTCTGGCCTCGTCAACGTCGGCGACGACCTGGACGACTGACCCCGGTCGGCGTCGGTAGCCTTCCGTCGTGGGCCCCATGCGGACGCTGGTCGAGCAGCACCGAATGGAGATCGACGCCATTGTGCGTCGCTCGGGACCACCGTGGGGAACAGGCGGCTGCCCCTGCTCAGCCCAGGTCGGTCGGAGTGCGTGCCAGCCCCAGTGCCGGCGCGAGGCGGCCACGGAGGCGCACCGTGAGGATCACGAAGTCCATGCGGACCACGTGACCATCGGCCCGCTTCCCGAGTCAACCGAGTTCCCGCGAGGCGTACCCTCGGCCTCATGGCGCAGTGGGAGGGGGACGAGTACCAGGCCCGGTTCGACCGGCTCGCGGCGGCGGGGGTCGAGGTGCACGGCGAGGCCGACTTCGTGCGCAGCTACGACCCGACCTCGGTGCTCGATGCCGGGTGCGGTACGGGGCGGGTGGCGGTCGAGCTGGCTCGCCACGGCATCGAGGTGACGGGCGTCGATGTCGATCCGTCGATGTTGGCGACGGCTCGAGGCCGGGCCCCGGAGGTCACCTGGGTCGAGGCGGATCTCACCGAGCTCGACCTCGGCTGCACGTTCGACGTGGTCGTGATGGCCGGCAACGTCCCGCTGTTCACCCCACCGGGCACGGAGGCGGCGTTGGTCGCGCACGCGGCGCGGCACGTCGCGCCGGACGGTGTGCTCGTGGCCGGGTTCAGCCTCGACCGGAGCTACTCGGCCGACACCTATGACGCGCACGCGGCCGCGGCCGGGCTCACGCTCGCGGAGCGCTACGCCACCTGGGACCGGGCACCCTGGTCCGTCGGCGGTGACTACGCCGTGTCGGTCCACCGCCGTGTCGAGCGGGCGTAGCCGAGCGTGCACAGCGGTGGGATGATGCGGCGTGACGATCGCCGAACCTGACGACGCGGCCGAGGTCCTCCGCCTGTGGCCCGACGGGCCGCCCACCGAGATCGAGGGCATGCCGCCCGAGTCCGCCTACCTGGTGAAGGCGGGCGTGGCCCAGGGGACCAGCTTCCTGCGGAACACCTCGGACCCCACGCTCGCGGTGTTCACGCCGAAGGAGGCGACGTCGAACGGCGTGGGCGTCATCGTCGCCCCCGGGGGCGGGTGGACGATCCTGGCCTGGAGCCACGAGGGCCTCGACGTCGTCAAGTGGCTCACCGACGCCGGGTACACCGCGTTCCTCCTGAAGTACCGGGTGCAGGCATCCGACCCCGACCAGGAGAAGTTCGAGGCGGCGATGGCCTCGATGGACGGCCTCCACTCCGTCCCGCTCCCGACGGCGAGCCGGCCCAAGGCCATCGGTGACGTGATCTCCACCAAGGAGTACCTGCAGGCGCGCGAGGCGGCGGCGGACGACGGTCGCCGGGCGATCGCCATGGCCCGCGAGCTCGCCCCGAAGTACGGGCTGCGGGCGGACGCGCTCGGGATGATCGGCTTCTCGGCGGGGGCGTTCCTCGCCGTCGACGTCGCGCTCGACCCCCGGGCGGAGCAGCTCGCGTTCATCGCCCCCGTCTACGGCGGGGAGACCTGCGGCCTGGCCGTGCCGGTCGACGCTCCGGCGATGTTCACCGCCGTCGCGCACGACGACATCTTGCTGAGGATCGTCGAGGGCATGTACCTCGAGTGGTCCGCCGCGGACCGCCCGTCGGAGCTCCACGTGTACCGCCGCGGCCAGCACGGGTTCGGCATGGCCCGCCAGGGCCTGCCCTCGGACGGCTGGACCGACCTGTTCCTCGCCTGGCTCGAGGACCTCGGCCTCAGCTGAGGAGCTGCGCGCCGAGCGTGGCCTCCAGCCAGCGGGCGTACCGATCCGGCGTCCACCCGCGGTCGAGGACGAGCAGGCGGTAGAGCTCGGGGGAGAGGAAGGCGTGGATCAGGTCGGCGGCGTCGCGCTCGCGGAGCTCGGGCCGGAGCGCCCCTGCCCGCGACAACGCACGGGCGAGTGACCGCTGCCCCCGCTGTCGCTGCTGCGCGAGCTCCTCGAGCTGGGCCGCGGCGTCCGGATCGGTGCCGGCGGCGCTGACCAGGATGCGGTAGAGCGGCCCGACCCGCTCGTTGACCTGCACGGCGATGGCCACGAAGCCGGCCAGCTGTCCGGTCGGGTCGCGCTCGTCGAGAGCCGAGCGCACCTGGGGTCGGTCCGCCATCGGGACGTCCTCGTCGTCGCCGACGATGGAGACGTCGAACATCGCCTTGAGGATGCCGTGCTTGGAGGAGAAGAGCCGGTACACGGTCGCCGGCGGGACGTCGGCTCGTTCGCTGATCGCCTCGATGGTCGTCGCGCCGTAGCCCCGGTCGAGGAACAGTTCTCGAGCGGCCGCCACGACCGCGGCGCGGGCCAGCCTCGTCCGCGCCTGGGGTGCCATGGATTGAGACTAGCGCTCTCGAAATGATAGTGATACTCTCAATCCATGACCACGACGACCACCATGACCTGCAAGCAGCTCGGCGGCCCCTGTGACCTGGAGCACCACGGTGACGATGCCAACGAGATCATCCACGCCCAGGACGCCCACCTCCGCGAGGCGGCCGCCGCTGGCGCCACCGATCACGAGCCCGCCCTGAAGGCGATGAAGGGCCGCTGGAAGCGGCCGGTGTCCGGGATGAGGTGGTACCGCCAGGTGCAGCGTGACTTCGCCACGCTCGCCGCCGGATCCGAGGGGGCCTGAGGTGGCGAAGACCGCAGCGGGGGACTGGCGGAGCGAGCTGTTGAGCGGGCTCCGCGAGCTGATCCAGAAGGCGGATCCCGACGTCGCCGAGGACCGGAGGTGGGCGAAGCCGTCCAACCCGGACGGTGTCCCCACCTGGTCGCACGACGGCATCCTCTGCACCGGCGAGACCTACAAGGACAAGGTCAAGCTCACCTTCTTCGACGGGGCGGCACTCGAGGATCCAAGCGGCCTCTTCAACGCCTCGCTCGACGCCGGCAGCCGGCGGGCCATCGACCTCCACGAGGGCGACGAGGTCGACCCGAAGGCGTTCGTGGCGCTGATCCGCGCCGCGGTGGCGCACAACGAGGCCAAGGCCGCCAGCAGGAAGCGCTGAGCGCCGGCCCTCAAGCCTGGCGGAGCCAGATCCAGTTGCCGCTGGGTCGCGGACGGCGGAGCAACGGGGCATCCCGACACGGTCCTCAGGTCGGCCGCGAGATCAGCGGGGGGCTGTCGGACGGTCTCCCGTACCGTGCGCCGCCGATCCGGTTCGTCGACGCCGACGGCGGCGTGCTCGTGATGCCGTTCATCGAGACGCGTCCGGTCGGCGAGCACCCGGGCGGGACGGCCGGCGCCGCCGAGGAGGTCGCCGGCCTCCTGGCCCGCCTCCACGCCACCGAGCCCTTCCCGGCCCGACGCGCTCCGCATCGCCGCGACCGTGCTGCTGGGGGAGGTCCGCCGCCAGGGGCGGCGACGACGGATCCGCACCCGGACGACTCGTCGTCCGGGTGCGCGATCACGACCACGAGGCGCATCAGACGAGCTCGATGCCGGTGCGGGCGGTGAGCTCCATGAGGCGGTCCATGTCCGGCGGGCCGGGGACGGGCAGGACCCGTTCGGTGGCCGGCTGGCCCATGCCGAGGAAGAAGTCCTCGAGGTTGTCCGTGGGCTTGCCCGAGCAGATCACGAGCATGCGGGCCGTGGGGCTGAGGACCCGGAAGCAGTGGGCAGCGCCGCGAGCCACGAACGCGAACGTGCCGGCCTCGGCGACCACCACCTGGCCGTCGACCTCGAACTCCACGGTGCCGTCGAGGATGTAGAACGCCTCGTCCTCGTCGACCTGCACGTGCATGGGCGGGTTCGAGGCCGCCGTGACCAGGTGCTCGGTGAGGCTGTAGGCGCCACCGGTCTCGGCCGTGCTGGCCACGGTGGTCATCAGCGCGTTGAAGAACCAGGTGGCCTCGCCGTCCTCGCGTCCCCGGACCAACGTCGTCGTCTCCATGTCGGTGCTCCCTTCGATACATACTGCCCGATGCAGTATTCAGGACCCACTAGACACTGCCCAGGGCACTATGTCAACCTGTTCCGGTGACGACGTCCGAACGCACGGCCACCTCCCACGCGATCCTCGGGCTGCTCGCGCTGCGCCCGTGGACGACCTACGAGCTGGCGAAGCAGGTGCAGCGCTCGCTCGGCTGGTTCTGGCCCCGCGCGGAGCGGAAGCTCTACGACGAGCCCAAGCGCCTCGCCGCCGACGGGCTCGCCACCGCCGACAAGGAGATGACCGGCGCTCGGCCCCGGACCGTCTACTCGGTGACCCGGTCGGGACGGAAGGCCCTGCGCGAGTACCTCGGCGAGCCCCCGGTCCCGCCGACGCTCGAGTTCGAAGGGATGATCAAGGTCTTCTTCGCCGACGGGGGCACGCTCGAGCAGCTCCGCGCCAACCTCACCTCGATCGCGCAGGCCGCCGAGGCCCGCCTCGTCGAGCTCGAGGACAAGGTCGACCAGCACCGCACCGGCACCGCCCCGTTCCCGGAACGTCTCCACCTGAACTCGTTGGGCCTGCGGTTCGTGATCGACCACGAGCGCAACATCGCCGCGTGGTCACGCTGGGCCCTCGACCAGACCACGGGCTGGGCCTCCGCCACCGACCCGGGCGACTGGGATGCCGTGGCGGCGCTCGCCTGAGCGCTACATCCGGCGGGCGAGGACGGCCAGACCGGCCGGTGACGCGACGGCGGTGACCTGGTCGAAGCCGGCCGCGTCGAGCGCCCGGCGGACCTCGGCGGGGGAGTGCCAGCGCACCCGGCCGGTGCGGAGGCCGACGGCGGCGACGAGGCGCTTGAGGCGCTGGAAGGCGCGGAACCGGAGCGAGAGCGATGACAGGTCTCGGATGGGCTGGGTCGGCTGGGGGACCTCGAGCAGCAGCCCGCCGCCCGGCTCGAGGATCCGGGCCACCTCGGCGACGAAGGGCGCCAGCTCGAGGAACTGCGCGGCGTAGACGCTGAGGACGCCGGCGACGGACCCATCGGCGAGCGGGAGCGGACGGCGGAGGTCGGCGCGCACGAGGGACATGCCGGCGCCGAGGGACGCGGACTTGGATCTCGCGTGCTCGAGCATGCCCAGGGCGATGTCGACGCCGATCACCACCAGCCCGCGCTCGGCCAGGGCGAGGGAGTGGTTGCCGGTACCGCACCCGAGGTCGGCCACCCGTCCGGGGGCTGCCACCGCGGTGGCCAACCGCCCGGCCAGCTCGTCGACGTGGGCGGCTACCGCCGGGTCGTCGAGGGCGTCGTCCCAGCTCCGGCTGTGGGCCGACCAGAAGGCCTGCTCCAGCCGGTGCAGCCCGATCGTTCGCACGGGCGGACCGTACCGGGTCCGCGTCGGGCATGATGCCGGCATGGCACGGACGCAGGACGACATCCCGGTGACGGTGGAGCAGCGGATCGCGGCCCCGCCCGAGGAGCTCTACGCGCTCATCAGCGACGTCACGAACATGGGCCGCTGGAGCCCCGAGAACCACACCTGCGAGTGGATCGGTGGCGCGACCGGCCCGGCGGTCGGGGCCCGGTTCAAGGGGGCCAACTCGCGGGGCCGCCGGCGCTGGTCGACCAAGAGCACCGTGGTTGCGGCCGACCCCGGACGGCGCTTCGCGTTCGACGTGGCGCTCGGCCCGATGGCCATCTCCCGGTGGGCGTACGACTTCGAGGCGGACGGCGACGGGTGCCGGGTCACCGAGAGCTGGACGGACCGACGCGCCGGCTGGATGCGGCGGGCGGCCCCGCCCGTCATGGGCGTGCGCGACCAGGCGGCCCACAACCGGGCCGGCATGGAGGCCACGTTGGCTGCGCTCAAGGCGTCCGTCGAGGGCTGAGCCCGTGGCCGCCACGCGGGTCGACAAGTGGGTGTGGGCGATCCGGCTCTACAAGACCCGGTCCGACGCCACCGACGCCTGCCGTGGCGGGAAGGTCAAGGTCAACGGCCTCAGCGCCAAGCCGGCGACGATGGTGGCGGTGGGGGATCGGGTCGCGACCCACGTGCACGGCCGTGACCGTGAGGTCGAGGTCCTGGAGGTGATCGACAAGCGGGTCGGTCCGGCGGCCGCCGCGACGTGCTTCATCGATCACAGCCCGCCCGTGCCCGAGGTCGACCGTGTCCGCGTGGCCGAGCGCGAGCGCGGCGCCGGCCGCCCCACCAAGCGCGAGCGCCGCGAGATCGATCGCTGGCGGGACCGCTGACCCCGGGCCTCAGCGGGCGATGACGAGCTCGTGGGCCGCCCTCGAGGCGGCGAGGTAGAGCTCGCTCGGGTCCATCCCGTCGGCGTCGACGACCACGCCGTCGTACTCCACGCCCTTGTGCGACCAGGTGTCGGCCTGGGTGATGGTGGCGACGTTGGGCCAGCGCTCCGACAGCTCGCCGGCGGCCCTGGCGAGGCCGCGTCGGCGCCACCTCGCGCACCGGAGTGCCCGTCGGACGGATGCCGACGAGCGTCACTGCATCCAGGTGAGCGGCGGACGCGTGGGCGTTGAGCCAGTCGGCGATCTCCGCCGACATCCGGTAGGCGGTGGTCATCTCCACCGGGGCCACCGCCAGCTCGACCGCGGCGCGACGCAGCCCGAGGGCGTGGGGGCGGGACCGCTGGGCGTCGTCGCCCACGAGGCTGAGCCCGGTCGAGCGGCGCTGCACCGCCCGCAGCTGCAGCAGCGACAGGTCCTGCGCCTCGTCGACGATCACGTGGCCGTAGGTGGCGGGCACCCCCTCGATTCGGGCCCGCACCTCGTCGGCCAGCGCGCCGTCGCCGTTCTCGGCCAGCCAGGCGTCGACCAGGTCGGCATCGACGGCGAGCTCCGTGAGGAACGCGCGGTTGCGGAGCTTGCGCAGGACCTGGGCGGTGGTCCACTGCGGCCACACGGCGCGGGCCTCCTTGCTGACGTCGGCGGGGGCCAGCTCGTGGCGGGCGGCGAGGAGCTCCACGAAGATCCGTCGCCGGTCGCGCCAGGGCAGCGTGCGCTGCACCACCCGGTCGGCCACCTCGGCCACCTCGTCGGCGCCGATGCGGCGCAGCCCGACCTTGAGCGGTCCGGGCTGCACGATGCCCGCCTCGAACCGGTCGAGCACGGCGAGCCACCGCTCGTCGCTGCCCGCCGCGTTCGACGGCCCGAGCAGGCGGTCGAAGGTGGTCTGGGCGATGCGGGCCTCGCCGAGGGTCGGGAGGACGGCGGCGACGAAGCGGAGGAACCGATCGCTCGGGCCGATCACGAGGATGCGGCCGGCCGTCAGCCGGGTGTCGTTGTAGACGAGCCAGGCGGCCCGGTGCAGGGCCACGACCGTCTTGCCCGTGCCGGGCCCGCCGCGGAGCACGAGCTTGGCCGTCGGGTCGAGGCGCACGAGCTCGTCCTGCTCGGACTGCAGCGTGGCGACGGCCGTGCGCATCTCCTTGCCGCGGCTTCGGGACAGCTCACCGAGCAGGGGTGAGGTACCGGACACCTCGCCGGAGGCGAAGTCCTCGACGAACAGGTCGACGATCGACCCGACGTAGGTGACGCGGCGCTCGAGGCCCAGCGGCTCGTCGAAGCGGGCCTGGTAGAACGCGCCGGCGAACGGCGCCCGCCAGTCGACCACGAGCTGCTCGCCGTCTCGGTCGATCCCGTAGAGCCCGACCCGCCACGGCTGGTCGTCGTCGATGCGGCCGAACACCACGAGCTCGTGCTGGAGCTGGTCGATGGTGCCGCGCACGACGGCGTCGATGTACTCGTCGGCCAGGGCGTCGGCGCCGCCGCCGGAGATCCCGGCGAGGCGCTGCAGCTTGGCCTCCACCGCCGCCAGGGCGCGGGCGAGCGCGTGGCGTTCGGTGGCCAGGTCGACCTCCACGACATCCCTCCCTCGGACGCGCCGCAGGCCCCGGGCATCTCCCAGGGGGGAGGGGGCACCGTAGCCCCGCGGCGCGCGAGCGGCTCGGGCGTTTCTGCCGGCGCCGGAGCCTGAGAGGCCCCTGTGCGGACCCTGAGGGTTGCCAGCGTCCCGCCAGGAGACTCCCAGGAACGTCGTCCACGCTCCTCGTCACCGTCGATCACCCGATCGGCCCGACCGTGGAGCAGCGATGTCCGACCCGACCGCCCCCGACCTGCCGGTCCTCCCGCCCGAGCCCGAGGGCGCCCCCGCCCCGGCGCCCGATCCCACCCCGTCGCCGGACCCCAAGCCGGCGGCGGGGTGGAAGGGGTGGGTCGCGGCGGGGGCCGCCTGCGGGGTCGTGGTGGTCGGCGGCATCTACGTGACCCGCGACGATGACCCGGCCGCGGTGGACACCACCTCGACGCCGGGGGGCCAGGTCGACTCCTTCGGCGGGCCGGGCCGGGGCGCGTTCGGCGAGATCACCGACATCGACGGGTCGACGATCACGCTGACGTCATCGATCCCCGGCGAGGACGGCGAGGGCCGCGAGATCACCGTCGAGACCGACGACGACACGACGTTCACCGACGTGGTGACCGGCGACGTCGACGACCTGGAGGTCGGCGACCAGATCATCGTGGGCGGCGAGATCGCCGACGGCGCCGTGACGGCGGAGTCGATCACCGAGCAGGGCGACGACGAGCTCACCAGCGGCCCGATGCGCTCCGGGGATGCCCCGGTCCTGCAGGGCGAGGTCCCCGACGACGGGTCGATCCGCGTGTTCCCGGGTGGGCAGGCGCCTCCGGAGGGGATGACGCCGCCGGACCGCGTGGAGGTGCTGAACCGGATCGCCATGGGCGAGATCACCGCGATCGACGGGGACCGGATCACGGTGGAGACCCCGTTCGACGAGGAGATCGTGGTCACGGTCGCCGACGACACCGAGGTGAAGGTCACCGAGGAGATCTCGGTCGAGGACCTCGAGGAGGGCGACGAGATCCGGGTCACCGGCGATCGCGAGGACGACGTCGTGTCCGCCGACTCCGTCCGTCGCGGCGACGCGCCCATGGTCTTCGGTGGCCCCGCCACCGGTCCGAGCGCCAGCACGAGGGCGTCCTGATCATGGACCTGCGCCGCAACCTCCGCCGCCCCTGGGTGGTCATGCCCGCTGTGGCGGTCGTGGCGCTCGGCGGCTGGTTCGCCGTCCGTCCCGACGGCGAGCCCACCTCGAGCCTGCCCACCAGCCGGACCGCGGACGTCACCCGGGGCACCCTCGCCCGGACGGTGTCCGCGCAGGGCACCGTCGCCGCTGCCGAATCCGAGGATCTGAGCTTCGCCTCGGCGGGCACCGTGACGGCCGTGTCCGTGAAGGCCGGCGACCAGGTCACCACCGGGCAGGTGCTCGCCACCATGGACGCCACCGAGCTCGAGGCCGACGTGGCGGAGGCCGAGGCGGATCTGGCCGAGGCCAAGGCGTCGCAGTCCGACCACGCCGCGGCCGGGGCCTCCGCCGCGCAGAAGGCGGCTGACGTCTCCAACGTCACCTCCGCCCAGGACCGGCTCGACCAGGCCGAGGAGGCGCTGTCCGGCGCCCAGCTGGTGGCGCCCTTCGACGGGACCGTCGCGGTGGTGGACATCGCAGTCGGGGAGGAGCTCAGCTCCAGCGGCGACGGCAGCGTGGACCCGTCCGGGTCCGACAGCGGCTCGGGCCTGACCGGCCCCTCGCTCGGCGACGACGGCGGCGGGTCCGGCGCCCACATCCAGATCATCAGCACGGGCCGCTACCAGGTCGACCTCGGCGTCGACGACAGCGACATCGAGTCGATCGCGGCGGGCCAGCCGATCGAGGTCACCCTGTCGACCGCCTCCAGCTCCACCGGTGCCTTCCCCGGCGGCTTCGCCCCGCCGGGCGCGGTCGTGTTCGGGAGCCCCGGGGGGTTCTCCTCGGGTCCGACGGCCCGGACCGACGAGGGCGACGGCGACGGGGCGACCAAGCGCCCGACCCTCTCGGGCGACGCCGCGTCGGCCAGTGGCACCGTCACCGAGGTCGGCACCCTCGCCGACGCCAGCTCCGGGGTCGCGTCCTACCCGGTGACCGTCGACTTCACCGACGACAGCGGCGACTTCAACGTCGGCGCCACCGTCCTCGTGGAGATCACGATCGAGGAGGTCGAGGACGTCCTCCAGGTGCCGGTCATGGCCGTGACCGACGACGGCGACGGCTCCATCGTCACCGTCACGAAGGACGGCAAGGAGGAGGTGCGGGAGGTCACCACCGGCTTCTCGTCCGGCGGGATGATCGAGATCACGCGCGGGCTCGAGGAGGGTGAGCAGGTCGTCATCAGCTTCGGGATCCCCGAGGGCCTCACCCTCGACAGCAACACCGCGGCCCGCCTCGGAGGTGGCGGGTGACCGACCTCCTGGCTGGACCGCCGCCCGTCATCGAGCTGCACGACGTCGGGAAGACGTACGCGTCGGGATCCCTCGAGGTGGAGGCGCTGCGCGGCGTGTCCCTCACCATCCACCGAGGAGAGCTGGTGGCCATCGTCGGCCCGTCCGGCTCCGGCAAGTCCACCCTGATGCACATCATCGGGTGCCTCGACGTGCCGACCCGCGGAGCGTTCCACCTCTCGGGCGAGGACGTCGCCTCGCTGGACGAAGACCGGCTGGCCGAGGTCCGCAACCGCCACATCGGCTTCGTGTTCCAGCAGTTCAACCTGCTGCCGTACATGTCCGCGGCCCGCAACGTGGAGCTACCGCTCGTGTACGCGGAGGTCGAGCCGGCCGAGCGTCGGGAACGGGCCCTCCGGGCGCTCGCCCAGGTGGCGCTGGCCGACCGCGCCGAGCACCGCCCGGGAGAGCTGTCCGGCGGCCAGCAGCAGCGGGTCGCGATCGCCCGCGCGCTCGTGACCGAGCCGGACCTGATCCTGGCCGACGAGCCCACCGGAAACCTCGACTCGACCTCGAGCGGCGACGTGCTCGACCTCCTGGCCCAGCTGAACCGGGAAGGTCGCACCATCGTGCTCATCACCCACGAGCACGACGTTGCCGCCCGGGCCGACCGCATCGTGCAGATCCGTGACGGCTGGCTCCACGAGGCGGTGCCGGCGTGACCTGGCTCGACACCTTCCGCACCGCGGCCGAGGCCGTGCGCACCCACCGGCTGCGTTCGGCGCTCACCACCCTCGGGATCCTCATCGGCATCACCGCCGTGATCCTCACCGTGGGCCTCGGCAACGGCGCGAAGGCCCAGGTGCGCGACCAGATCGACGAGCTGGGCACCAACCTCCTCGTGATCTCGCCCGGCAGCAGCACGGACAGCGCCGGCGTGCGGGGCGGCTTCGGCTCGGCATCGACGCTGACGACTCACGACGCCGAGGCGCTGGCGTCGACGGAGGTGGCTCCCGATGTCGCCGCCGTCGCCGCCACCGCGACGACCAACGCCGAGCTGGTGGCGGGGGACACCAACTGGACCACCACGCTCACCGGCACGACGCCGTCGTGGCAGGACGTGCGCACCCGCGAGGTCACCGAGGGCCGCTTCCTGAGCCAGGAGGACCTCGACACCAACGCCGCGGTCGTGGTCCTCGGGCCCGACACGGCCGAGGAGCTGTTCGGCAGCCCCCGCGCCGCCGTCGGCCAGCAGATCGTGCGCGACGGCACCGCGCTCGAGGTCATCGGCGTGCTCGAGGAGCTCAGCTCGTCCGAGGACCGCTCCAACAACGACCTCGCCATCGTGGCCCTCACGACCTACCAGCAGCGCCTCGTGGGCGGGGCCGACCGCGACGCGGTGTCGGCCATCTACGTGAAGGCCACGTCGTCGGGCTCGCTGTCCGCCGCCTACCAGGAGTCGCACGCCCTCCTGCTCAACCTGCACGGGCTCGCCGACGAAGGCGACGCCGACTTCAACATCGCCACCCAGGAGTCGATCCTCAGCGCCGCCAGCTCCGTGGACGAGACGCTGACGTTGATGCTCGGCGGGATCGCGGTGATCTCCCTGCTCGTGGGCGGCATCGGCGTGATGAACATCATGCTGGTGTCCGTCTCGGAGCGCATCCGGGAGATCGGGCTCCGCAAGGCGCTCGGCGCGCGGCCGCGGGTCATCCGCCGCCAGTTCCTCGTGGAGGCGTCCGTCCTCGGCTTCGCGGGCGGGCTCCTCGGCGTGCTCCTCGGCGGGCTGGGCACCGTGGTGATCCCCGCCGTGACGGACAGCCGGGTCCTGCTCTCGGCCACCGCCTCCGCGCTGGCCATCGCCATGGCGATCGGCATCGGCGTGCTCTTCGGGGTCTACCCGGCGACGCGCGCCGCCCGACTCGCCCCCATCGACGCCCTCCGGAACGAGTGACATGAACGCCACCCCCGAACCCACCGGCCCCCACGGTTCCCCCACCCGGCGCCGCCGGCCCCGTCTCCGTCGACCCCGAGGTCGACTCCTGGTGACGGCGGCCGTCGGCGCCGCGGTGGCCGGCGTCGTCGCCGTGAACGCCGTCGCGGGCGCGTCCGGCTCCGGCGGCTACCGCACCGCCACCGTGGGGCGGGCCAGCGTCGACCAGGCCCTCCACGACACCGGCATCGTGTCGCCGGTGAGCCAGGCCACCGTCGCGTTCCCGGTCGCCGGCACCGTGGCGACGGTCGACGTCTCGGCCGGCGCCGCCGTCACCACGGGACAGGCGCTGGCCACCCTCGACGGCGCGGTGTTGCAGCGCGCGGTCAACGACGCCCAGGCCTCGCTCGACCAGGCCGAGCTGGCGCTGGCCCAGGCGCGGTCCGGCGAGACCCCCACGGGCAACCCCTCGGGTCCCTCCGACGGCCTCGGCGCGCTCACATCGCTCGACCCCGGCTCGGGCGAGGGCTCGGTCGTGCTGGCGTCGGCCACGCAGGACGCGGGGCCCCAGACCGACGACGAGCTGACCGCCGCGCAGCAGGCCGTGCTCGACGGCCAGCGCGACGTCGACGCCCGCCTCGTGCGGGCCCAGGACGCGCTCGACAGCGCCGACCGCATCTGCGCGGTGGTGGGGGCGGAGGACGAGCCGGAGCCCCCGGCGCCCACCTCGTCCACCAGCTCGACGTCCACCACCGCGCCCACCACCACGTCCACGACCGACGACGGCCGGGCGCGGATCGAGGCCTGCCGGGCTGCCCTCGGCACCGTCCTCGACGCCCAGCGCTCGGTGTCCGCCGCCCAGGCGGGCCTGGCTCAGGCCGCCGCCGCCCTCGACGACCTCCTCGCCCAGCGCGCTGCGCAGGCGAGCCAGGACGGTGCGGACAGCACCGACGGGATCGAGGGCGGCGACGGCTCCACCGACGACCGGACCAGCGGCGACGGTGACCCCGAGGCCACCGGCTCCACCTCGCCCTCGTCGGCCGACCTCATCGCCTACCAGAAGGCCGTGGACGCCGCCGAGGCCGACGTCCTCGTGGCCCAGCAGGCCGTGAAGCAGGCGACGATCGTCAGCCCGATCGACGGCACGGTCGTGGCCGTGGACCTC
Organism: uncultured Microthrixaceae bacterium; assembly: GCA_963727905.1. Classification (GTDB taxonomy): domain Bacteria; phylum Actinomycetota; class Acidimicrobiia; order Acidimicrobiales; family VFJN01; genus VFJN01. Next base: position 365,821 of record CAVSIC010000021.1, on the reverse strand, counting down.
GCTGTCGGCGACGCCGTGGAGGCGGGATCGTCCACCGCCCGCATCGTGGTGGTCGGGCCCGGTGGCTACGAGGTCACCACCACCATCGGCGTCGACCAGCTGCCCGACATCGACCTCGGCCAGCGGGCCACCGTGCAGCCCGACGGCAGGGACCGCACGCTCGCCGGCGAGGTGGTGGCGATCGGCCTGGCCGCCACGTCCTCCGACAGCGGCGCCACCACCTACCCCGTGACGATCGCGCTCGACGACGACGAAGGGCTCCGCAACGGCATGGTGGCCTCGGTCTCGATCGTCACCGAGGCCTCCGAGGGCGCCTTGGTGGTGCCCACCTCCGCCGTGCGCCCCACCGGCGGCGCCTACGTGGTCATGGTGTTGGTGGACGGGGCTCCGACGGCCACCGACGTCGAGGTCGGCGCGATCGGCGCCACCTGGACCGAGGTCACCCGCGGGCTGGAGGAGGGCGACGAGGTGGTCCTGGCCGACCTCGACGAGCCGCTGCCCAGCAGCGCCACCGCCTCCGACGACGGCGACCAGGACGACCGCTTCGGCCCTGGCAACGATCGGGCTCCGGCGTTCCGCGTGGAGGTGCCGAACGGCGTCCGCGTCGGCTGAGCCCGTAGCCTCCGGGTGTGTGCGAAGTTGTGCGATCAGTGGTGTTCGCACATCATGGGGACATGACGGACGTGGTGGAGGAGCTGCTCGCCAGGTCGCGGACGCTCGGGGCCGATCCGACGGTCACCAACTTCGGTGGCGGCAACACCTCGGCCAAGGGCGTGGCCGAGGACCCGGTGACCGGGGAGACCGTCGAGGTCCTACACGTGAAGGGCTCCGGCGGCGACCTCGGCACCCTCGAGCGCCCCGGGTTGGCCACGCTCGACCTGGCCCGGGTCCGGGCGCTCCAGCGCGGCTACCGCGGGCCCGACCAGGAGGACGACCAGGTCGAGCTGCTCGACCACTGCCGCTTCGGGCCCGGCGGCGCGGCCCCGTCGATCGACACCGCCATGCACGCGCTCGTCGACCGGGCCCACGTCGACCACCTCCACCCGGACGCCGTGATCGCGCTGGCCGCAGCCGCCGACGGCCCCGCGCTCACCGAGCGCTGCTTCGGGCGCGAGGTGGCGTGGGTGCCGTGGCGCCGGCCCGGGTTCGAGCTCGGCCTCCAGGTGGCCGCCCTGCAGTCGGCCAACCCTGGCCTCCGCGGCGTGGTGCTCGGCGGCCACGGCCTCACCACCTGGGCCGACACCTCCGACGCGTGCCGCGCCACGTCGCTCGAGGTCATCCGGCGGGCCGAGGACTTCCTGGCCCGCGAGGGCCGGCCCGATCCGTTCGGGCCGGTGCGGGCGGGCTTCGAGGCGCTGCCACCCGCCGAACGCCGGACCCGGGCGGCGGCGATCGCACCGCACCTGCGCGGCCTGTGCTCGACCGACCGCCGCGCCGTCGGCCGCTTCGTCGACAGCGAGCTCGTGCTCGACCTGCTCGCCCGCGAGGCGGCCCCCCGGGTCGTGCCGCTCGGGACCTCGTGCCCGGACCACTTCCTGCGCACGAAGGTGCGTCCGCTGCTGCTCGACGTGCCCGCCTCGGGCCCGCTCGACCAGGTGCTCGACCGGCTGCGCCAGCTGCACGCCGAGTACCGGGCCGACTACGCCGCCTACTACGAGCGCCACGCCGGGCCCGGGTCGCCGGCGATGCGCGGCGCCGACCCCGCGGTGGTGCTGCTCCCGGGCGTCGGCATGTTCACCTTCGGACCGACCGCCCGCGAGGCCCGGTTGGCCGGCGAGTTCTACGTGAACGCCATCAACGTGATGCGAGGCGCCGAGGCGGTGTCCACGTACGCGCCGATCGACGACGCCGAGAAGTTCCGCGTCGAGTACTGGGCCCTCGAGGAGGCGAAGCTCCGACGACTTCCGGCGCCGTCGCCGCTGACGGGTCGCGTGGCGTTCGTGACCGGCGCCGCGTCCGGCATCGGTCGGGCCATCTCGTCGCGCCTCGCGGCCGAGGGCGCGGTGGTCGTGCTGGCCGACCGCGACGCCGACGGCGCGGCCGCTCTGGCGAGCGAGCTCGGCGGGCCCGACCACAGCCTGGCGGTGACCGTCGACGTCACCGACGAGGCGTCCATCGAGGCCGCCGTTGCCGAGGCCTGCGCCACCTACGGCGGCATCGACCTCGTGGTCAACGACGCCGGCCTGTCGATCTCCAAGCCGCTCGTGGAGACCACCGCCGCCGACTGGGACCTCCAGCATTCGGTGATGGCCCGTGGATCGTTCCTCGTCAGCCGGGAGTCGGCCAAGGTCCTGGCCGCCCAAGGCCTGGGCGGTGACGTCGTCTACATCGCCTCGAAGAACGCGGTGGTGGCCGGTCCGGCCAACCTCGCCTACGGCGCCGCCAAGGCCGACCAGGCCCACCAGGTGCGCCTGCTGGCGGCCGAGCTCGGTCCGCTCGGCGTGCGGGTGAACGGGGTGAACCCCGACGGCGTGGTGCAGGGCTCCGGCATCTTCTCCAGCGGCTGGGGCGACGAGCGGGCGAAGGTCTACGGCGTGGCCCCCGACCAGCTGGGGTCGTTCTACGCCGGCCGCACGCTGCTGGGCGAAGAGGTCCTGCCGGAGCACGTCGCCGCGGCGGTGTTCACCCTGTGCTCGGACGACCTGGCCCGCACGACCGGCACCCTCATCCCCGTCGACGGGGGTCTGCCGGCCGCGTTCCTCCGCTAGGCGTCGTCGAAGCTGATCGGCGCGTCGAACGCGGCCGCGGCGCGACGCGCGACGCAGCGCGGCGAGCACAGCGGGGCCGACCACGACGATCGCCACCACGTTGGTGACGGCGCGGCCGGTGTCCCAGCCCCAGGTGGAGGTGGCGATCGTGTACAGCCAGAACCGGTGCAGGTTCTCGAACACCGAGGCGCCGGCGAGGTACGACACGCTGCCGCCGTCGCCGATGGTGAACGGCCAGCCCCACAGGTTCAGGAGCAGCCCGTAGGCGTAGCCGGCCACGGCGCCGTAGACGGCCAGCACCGCCAGCTCGCGACGGCCCGACCCGCGCGGGAGGAGCCCGCCGCCCATCCCGACCCACGACGCCGCCAGCATCTGGAACGGGAGCCACGGCCCGACGCCGGCGGTGAGCAGCGCCGAGGTGAACAAGGTGGTCGAGCCGAGCACGAACCCGAAGCCGGGGCCGTACACCCGCCCGGCCAGCACCAGCAGGAAGAAGATCGTCTCGATGCCGGCGGTGCCCGCCCCCATCGGGCGCAGCGCCGCGCCGAGCGCCGACAGCACGCCGAGCATCGCCAGCGCGTGGGCGTCGAGGCCGCCCTCGGACACCTCGGCGAACACCACGGCGAGGAGCGCGGGGAGCAGGAGGATGAACGCCAACGGCGCGTCGATGCGGTGGGCCACACCGTCGCCCGGCTGCAGGAGCAGCGGCCAGCAGAACATGGCCAGCCCGGCCAACGAGGTGAGGCCGATGGCCAGCGCCGCCCGACCCCGGACCCGCACGACCTGGGGCCGCGGACCGCGGGAACGGCGGGCGACCGCGGTCACGAGCCGGCCTCGGGGGCGGGGGAGGCGGGGACACGGCCGAGGGCCCGGGCCACCTCGTCCACCGTGAGCCACACCTCGGGCTGGAGGACCTTGGCCACCTGGGGGGCGAACGCCGGCGACGCGCCGATGACCTCGTCGGTGCGACCGGCGGCGACGACCTCCCCGTCGGCCAGCACGACGACCTCGTCGGCGGCGGCGGCCACGAACTCCACGTCGTGGGTGGCCACCACGACGGCGTGACCGGTGCCGGCCAGCTCGTGGAGCACCGCCCGCAGCCGGTCCTTGGCCCCGTAGTCGAGGCCGCGGGTGGGCTCGTCGAGGAGGACGACCTTGGGGGCGGCCGTGAGCTGCACGGCCAGCACGAGGCCGAGGCGTTGGCCCTCGGACAGGTCGCGGGGGTGCTGGTCGTCGTCGACGTCCGGGACGAGCCGCTCGAGCAGAGCCCGACAGCGTCCCGGCTCGGCGCCGGCGTCACGGTCGGCCTGGGCGCACTCGGCGGCCACGCTGTCGAGGTACAGCAGGTCGGAGGGCGTCTGCGGGACGAGGGCGACGAGCCCGCGGGCCCCCGCCGCCCCCCGGGCCGCGGGGTCGCGGCCGTCGACCTCCACGCTGCCGCCGTCGCGGGGTCCGGAGCCCTGGAGCGCCCAGAGGAGGGACGACTTGCCGGAGCCGTTGCGACCCATCAGCGCCACCACGCGGCCGGCCCGGAGGTCGAGCCCCACCTCGCGCACGGCGACGGTGCCGTCGTAGCGAACGACGACCCGCCGGGCCTGCAGCGCCACGGGTCCGGCGGGCGGTCCGTCGTCGGCCCGGGTGGTCCGGGCAGCGTGGACCAGCCGCTCGCGCAGCGGCCCAGCGAGGCGTCGGGCATCCCGGATGGAGAGGGGCAGGGGCTCCCAGCCGACGAGGCGACCGAGGTGGACCAGGGGCGGTGCGATCGCGCTGTCGGCCAGCACGTCGGCCGGCGCACCGGCGCGGGCGGTGCCGTCGCCGGGGAGGAGCACCACGCGGTCCGCGTACTGCGCGACGCGCTCCATGCGGTGCTCGGCCACTACGGCGGTGATGCCGAGGTCGTGGACGAGGCGCGTGATCGCGGCGAGCACCTCCTCGGCCGCGGTGGGATCGAGCGCGGACGTCGGCTCATCGAGCACGAGGACGCGGGGGTGGGCGGTGAGCACCGCGCCGATGGCCACCCGTTGCTGCTGGCCGCCCGACAGGGTCCGGAGGGGTCGGCCTCGCAGGTCGGCGATGCCGAGCAGGTCGAGCGTCTCCTCCACCCGCTTGCGCATGGTGTCGGCCGGCACCGCCAGCTGCTCCATCGTGTAGGCGAGCTCCTCCTCCACGGTGTCGGTGACGAAGCCGGCGAGGGGGTCCTGCCCGACGACGCCGATCACGTCGGCGAGGTCGCGCGGTCGGTGGGTGCGGGTGTCGCGCCCGTGGACGAGGACGCGCCCGGCCAGGTGCCCGCCGGTGAAGTGGGGGAGGTGGCCGTTGATGGCGGCGAGGAAGGTGGACTTCCCGGCGCCGGTGGGGCCGATCACGAGGCAGAGCTCGCCCTCGTCGATCGTGAGGTCGACGTCGCGCAAGGTGGGCTCGGCGGCGTCGGCGTAGGACGCCGTGACGTGCTCGAAGCGGATCACGGGACGGACACCACCTCGGACGGCGGCTCGAGCTCGAGGTCGTCGCTGGCGGGAAGGGCCCGACGGGCCGGGCGGTCGACCGGCGGGGCGAGCCACGCCGGCACGACACCCAGCGCGATGGCCAGCGCGGGGACGATCGGCAGGTCGGGCCACCCGAGCGGCTGCAGCGACGGCACCAGCTGCATCGGGTCGGCCTCCGAGGTGAGGAGCACGATGGCGGCGACGGCCACCCCGACGGCGGCCACCGCCCACTCGGGGCCGAGCCACGGATCCGGGCGGTAGCGGGTGCGCTCGACGCGCTGCCCGCTCAGGCGGAGGCCGATGACCGACAGCAGCAGGCCGAACGCCAGGATCGGCAGTCCGAGGGCGCGCGGGGCGGTGCCGTCGAGCAGGCCGTAGGTGCCGATGCAGGCGCCGACCAGGCCGCCGAGCAGGAGCGCGCCGGTGGCGGTCCGCTGGGGAGCGGCCACGGCGCGGGTGCGGCCGTAGCCCCGGCCGTCCATGGCGGCGGCGAGGAGGAGCGACCGGTCGAGGGCATCGGTGAGCACGGGCAGGAGCACCGTGCGGACGAGCGCCATCCGGCGGCCGGCCTCGCCCCTCAGCCGACGGGCGCGACGGACGCGCTGGCCGCTCTCGATGAGCTGCGGGGCCACGCTCAGCGACACGGTGATCGCCACCCCCACCTCGTGCAGCGCGGCGGGCACGGCCTTCAGCAGGCGCTTCGGGTCGGCGAGGACGCTGGCGGCGCCCACGCACACGAGGAGGGTGGCCAAGCGCAGCCCGTCGTAGGTCGCGGCGAGCACCCCCTCGAGGGTGACCAGGCCGCCGATGCGGATGCCGTCGATGGCGTCGGGCAGCGGCACCTCCGGGAGGGTGAACAGCTCGTGGTCGCCGAACGAGCCGCCCAGCACGATCCGATAGGCGACGCGGATCCCGACCACCGCGAGACCCAGCAGCAGGTAGGTGCGGAACCCCTTGGCCCAGGGCGCCTCGCCGCGACGAGCCGCCACCACCTGGGCCACCACCACGAGCACCAGCGCCAGGAGGAGCGGGTTCGTGGTGCGGCTGGCGGCGGTGGCCAGGCCGATCGCCCAGATCCACCAGGCCCCGGGATGCAGCGCCCGGGGCAGTCGTACCGAGCGACCCGTCACTACGGGCCGTCCTCGCGTCGGCGACGTCGCGCGGTGACGGCCGCCGCCACACCGAGCAGGGCCACCGCGCTCACGCCGACCACGGCGCCGACCGGTGAGCCGTCGCCCTCGTCGCGGTCGTCGATGCGCATCTGGCCGCTCGCCTGCTCGTCGTCGTCGCGAGGCGGGGCGGTCGAGCTGGTCGACGTCGAGGAGGGGTCGACGACGCTGTCGCCGGGGGCGACGGTCGCCGTCGTGGTGGTCGTGGCGCGGCCCGACCGGGGACGGGTGGTGTCCGTGGGCTGGTCCCCGTCGCCGCCCGCGTCACCCCCGTCGGTCGCCGGAGGGTCGGTGACGGGTGTCGGCGGCTGGGTGATGGGCGGGGGCAGCGTGGTCGGCGCGCTCCCGCAGGTGGAGCTGACGGTGGACGGTGTGGTGCCGGGGATCGCCGGCGGCGGGCCGTAGTCGGGCTTGCGAGCCGATGACTCCGTGTTGCCCTGGGAGAACGCCCAGCCCTCCACCGTCCCCGGCGGGGGCTTGCGGTTGTCGGGGCCGCGCGTCGCGTAGCACCACACCCCGCCCCGCGGCGCGTACCAGTACGCCCAGTACGAGCTGGTCGGCGGCATCTGTGCGCAGCTGCGGTCCGGCTGGTCGTCGATGTTGCAGAGCGCGCCGGGTTGGGTTTGGACGCGCTTGGCGTCGAAGCCGGCCTTCTCCAGCGCCTCGAAGCCGGAGCTCACCGGCTGGGGAGCGCAGCCGACCTCGATGCCCCCACCGAGGTCATGGAAGTCGACGACGACCGTGATGCCAGTGGGGTCGCTGCAGGGACTGCCCGAGGCCGCAGCGGCAGCGGCGGCCGGGGTCGGGCTGGGTCCCCAGGCCAGGAGCCCGCCGAGGAGCAGCAGGACAGGCGCGGCCCGGAGGCGACGGCCGCCCCGGACGGCCCCCGTGGCGATCACGACGAGCCGCGGCCTCGGAGGCGCGACTGGCCGACGGCGGCGAGGCCGAGGCCGACGAGGAACAGGCCGATGGACACCTCGTCGTGCGTCGACGAGCCGGTCTTCGGGATGGTGCCCGAGGTCGCCGCCGCCTTCGCGGTGGTGGAGGTGGTGGCCGCGGCTGCACTGGTGGAGGTGGTGGACGCCGCTGTGGTGCTGGTCGTGGTGGGACCCGTGGTGCTCGTGGTGGTCGGCGGGGCGACGACCGGCCCGTACGAGGGCAGCTCCAGCGCCAGCACGCCCTGGGCGGTGGCCCGCCAGGCCTGCGAGAGGTCCGCAGGGGCGATCGCGCTGCCGGGAGCGGCCGCCTTGGCATCGGCGTCGAAGACGATCGCGCCGACGTCGGGCCCGGCGGCGGTGAGCTGGAGGGCCTTGACCTTCGCCGCGTTCGCGTCGGCCGCCGCGGTCTCGCCCGCCGCGCGCAGCGCCTGGCCGAAGAGGCCCGCGCTGTTGGCATTGGTCGCGGCGTTCGCCGGCGCCGTGAGGAACGCGATCGCGTTGGCGATGGCGGCAGACACCCCGGTGTCGTTGCGGATCGAGAGCAGCGCCTGGAGCGCGAACGCGGTGGAGTCGAGGTCGCCGTCCGCGGCGGCCGTGCAGCCGCGGGTCGACCCGGCCTCGTCGATGGTGAAGTCGGGGTTCACCTTGTCGAACGAGATGCGGAAGCCGCCGCCCGGGCACTGCTGCTCGAGCAGGAAGTCGCGGACCGCCGCGGGAACGCCACCGCTGGTGCGCGAGAGTGCCAGCACCGCGAGTGACTGCGTGACGCCGTTCGAGAAGTCGCCGTGGTCGGCGTCGACCCGACCGGTCCATCGCGCCGTCGGGGTCGCGCCGCGGATGGCGCTGCGCACCTCGGTCTCGAGGACGACGCTCCCGATCGTGGTCGGGCGGCCGGCCACCTGCTCGGTGAGCAGCGCCTTCGACGCCGAGCCCGCGTACTTGCCGGCGCCGTTGCCGTCGCCGAGGTCGGGGTGGCTGATGTACTCGGCGATGCTGCCCTCGATCGCGTCCATGCTGCGGTCGAGGGTGTCGCCGTGTCCGCCGCCGAGGGCGAGCGCCAGCACGGCGTCGAGGGTGAGGCCGTAGTCGGTGAAGTCACCGAAGCCGGAGTCGTAGACGAAGATCCCGTCGGCCGTGCTGTCGAGCTCGTCGGCGAGCCACGAGAGGGCGGGAACTGCCTCCGGGCTGGCCGCGGCGGCCCCGTTGGCGGAGGCGAGTCCCACGATGGCGGTCCCGACGACGGCGCCGGCGAGGAGGCTGCGGGTGAGGCGGGCAGGGGGGTTCATCGATGGCCTTCCAGAGGAGAGGTCATACGAAGCGCCCAGGCGGATCCTGGGCTCCCGCTCCGTTGACCTCGACGGATGGTGGAGCCGTTGACCCCTGGGAGGGCATTCCGACTCACCTCTGACGAGGCCTACGGCTGCGGGTCAGTGCCGGACTTGGACCGGCTTCCCCCGCCCAGGAGCGGTGCTGCACACCGCCGACCGGGGCCGACGGCGCTGCGAACCTACCACCGGGGTCCTCGAAGACCCGATCCCGGCGGTGCCGCTCCTTTGAGCGCTATGTGCTCGTGAGATCCGTCAGGCGTGGTGCGGACGGGCGTGGGGCAGGTGGACCCGCCGGGCCAGTGCGGCCAGGTGGAGGTCCGCCAGGGCCAGTGCGCCGACGACCAGGCCGAGCCCGAGGACGGCCATCACCGCGCCGAGGCCGACGGCCATGTCGCCGACCTTGATGGCGATGATGCTCATGCCGAGGCCGGTCTGGCCGGCGGACGCCTCGAAGGCGATCTGCCGGATCGGGTTCGCCTTGGGCTGGCCGAACTCGTCGCGGGCCGCCAGCGACAGGTCGTTCGTCTCGGTCCCGTCGACCATCAGGTAGGCCGGGATCTCCTGGTAGGAACGACCGTCGGTGAGCTCCTCCATCGTCCCGTCGATCCACTCCGACATGGACATCGCGGTGGCGGCGCCGTCGATGGTCGCGTTGGGGATGCTCGCGTCGGCCGGAGTGGTGATGTGCCGGTCGGCCAACGATGCCTTGACGAGCTGCTGCCCGTCCCTTGCCGCGTCGTAGCAGTACGCGCCGAGCGCGATGAGCCCGATGCCGAGGATCAGGAGCGGCAACGACAGGACCTTCTTCACGGTTCCCCCCTTCGCCGCGGCGTGGCCGCGGTCACTGGCTCCAGGATCGTCCGTCGAGCGGCGCATTTCGGCCATGGTCCATCCGGACCATTCGCATCCCCCCGGCGAACGGGACGATCAGCGCAGGTCGAACGTCAGGTGGTTCGACAGATCGCCGACGAGGTCCACCAGGAACCGACGCTCGGCGAACCGCCACTCGCCGTGGTCGCGCACGAACGCGTCGCGGTAGCGCCCGGTGATGATCGGCTGCAGCGCCCCGCCGGCGACGCCCTGCAGCACGAGGTAGGACGACCGCGCCGCCGCGGTGCCCGCGTCCTCGTCGACCTCGAGGATCGTGTTCTGCACGAGGTGCTTCGTGCGCGGGCTGCCGTCGTGCAGCTGCGTGCCCGCGCGGTAGAACGCGGCCACGTCGTCCTGCCCGGCGGCGAGCGGCGTGCCGTGCTCATCGGCCAGCGCGCCGTGCGCGAACAGCGCGCCGACGCCGTCCCAGTCGCCGAGGTCCATGCGCTCGCAGTACTCGCCGAGGAGGTTGCGCACCGCCTGCGCGCTGTCGACCATCGAGCGCAGCGTATTCCTACGATCCGTAGCCCACGGGCAGGTAGACGTCGCCGTCGACGGTCCGGTACCAGACGCCCCAGTACCGGAAGGCGCGGAGCGCGAGCGGGTGCTCGTCGTACAGCTCCGCGTACGTCGTCACCGCGCGGACGTAGTGGTCGCTGTGGTTGTAGCGGTAGAGCGCGTGGGCCATGTCGGTGGCGCCGTTGTTGGCGGCGAGGTATCGGGCGGCGCCGTAGATGGCGTCGTGGGTGTCGTTGATGTCGCCCCCGCCGCCGTACGCCTCCCAGGTGGCCGGCAGGAACTGCATCGGCCCCTGGGCGCCGGCGTCGGAGGTGCCGCGGATGCGGCCCGTGCCGGTCTCCACGAGGTGGATGGCGGCGAGGTAGGGCCAGGGCAGCCCGAACTCGGCGGCGGCGCCGCGATAGTCGGCCTCGAGCTCGGCCAGGGGCGCGGGCGCGACGATGCGCCAGGCCGGGAGCGCGGGCTTGGGCGTGCCCAGCGTGCGGAGCTCGCGCCGCGCCGCCGCGTGCTTCGCGACCACCGGCTGCAGTGACGCCGGCAGGGCGGCCTGCACCGCGGCGTCCCAGTCGGGATGGTCGCCGAGCCACCGGTAGGCCACCTGTTGCGCCAGCGCGGCGGCGGCGACTTCGGCCTCGGTGGCGCCGGGATCGCGCGCCACGCCCTCCGCGTCAGCGATCTGCGTGGCCAGCCCGGCGGGCGAGTCGGCCGGCGCCGGCGGCCGGAGCGTGAACACGTCGACGGGCGCGGTGGTGGTGGGCGCCGCGGTGGTCGAGGTCGAGGCGCTCGACGGGGACGAGGTGCTCGGAGCAGACGTGTCGTCGTCTCCGGAACACGCCGCCGGGAGCGCGACCGTCAGGGCGAGCGCGACGGCGAGCGGGCGACGGGGCATGGGCGCCCAGGGTACGAGGCGGTCAGCGGCTGACGGCGCCGGAACGGTTGATGGCGGCGACGTCGGTGCCGAGGTACGACTCGATCACCCGCTCGTGGGCGAGCACCTCGGTGGGCGTCCCCTCCGCGATGACCTCCCCCAGCTCGAGGGCGATCATGCGATCGCAGAGTCCGGTGAGGAGCGGCATGTCGTGCTCGATGACGAGGATCGACGCGCCGGTGGCATCCTGCACCCGCTGGAGGAGCGGGCCGAGCGCCTCGGTCTCCTTCTGGGCGACGCCGCCGGACGGCTCGTCGAGCACCACCACCGACGGGTCCGACGCGAGCAGGCAGGCCAGCTCGACGATGCGGCGGCTGCCGGTGGAGAGCTCACCGGTGAGCTTCTCGCGGAACGCGTCGAGACCCATGAGGTCGATCAGGAAGTCGACCGTCTCGTCGACGTCGGACTCGCTCTCCTGGGAGGCGGGCTGTCCGAGGGCGGCGGCGATCATGCCCCTGCTGAGCAGATGGCGCTCGCGGGCGACGGCCAGGGTCTCGGCGGTGGTCAGTGCCGGGAAGAGCCGGGCCTCCTGGAACGACCGGCCCAGGCCCAGGTTCGCCCGCCGGTGCGGCGGAAGGTCCGTGATCAGCTCGCCGCGGAGCCGGACCTGGCCCTCGTCCGCCGGGAGGAAGCCGGAGATGCAGTCGAACAACGTGGTCTTGCCGGCGCCGTTCTGCCCGATGAGGCCGAGGATCTCGCCCTCCCGCAGCTCGAGGTCGACGTAGTTCACGGCGTTGATGCCGCCGAAGCGCTTCACCATGCCGCTGACCGAGAGGATCACCGGCGCGTCCGGTCCGGGAGCGGGGCGGCGATCGGCCTTCACCACCGGCACGGGGTCGGACTTCCTCCGGCGTCCCTTGGGCTTGGCCTGCGCGGTGGCCGCGCCCGCCGACGCGCCGGCGATGAACACCGAGCGGAGGATGTCGGGCCGGTCGAGGAGGTCCTGGGTCGAGCCGGTGAAGCGGAACTCGCCCTTCTCCATGAACACGGCGCGGTCGGCCAGCTGGAGCGCGACGTTGATCGACTGCTCGACCACCACGACGGTCAGGCCGGTGGCGTGGATCCGCTGCACCACGTCGATGAGCTGCCCCACCACGGTGGGGGCCAGACCGAGCGACAGCTCGTCGATGAGGAGGAGCTTGGGGTCGGGGATGAGCGCCTGGCTCACGGCGAGCATCTGCTGCTCGCCGCCGGAGAGGTTGCCGGCCATCTGGTCGATGCGATCGCCGAGCCGCGGGAACAGGTCGAGCACCCGCTCCTCGGCCTCGCGGACCGCGGCGTGGTCCTTGCGCTTGAGCCAGCAGGCGAGGCGCAGGTTCTCCCGCACGCTCAACGTGGGGAACACGCTCTTGCCGCCCGGCATCATCACCACGCCCTTGCCGGCGATCTCGTCCGTGGGCACTCCGGTGAGGTCCTCACCGGCGAAGGTCACCGAGCCCCTCGTGGGCTCGAGCAGGTTCGTGATGCACTTGAAGAGGGTCGACTTGCCGGCGCCGTTGGTGCCGAGCAGCGCCACGATCTCGCCGTCGTAGATGTCGAGGTCGAGACCGAAGAGGATCTGCACGGGCCCGTAGGACGCGTCGAGGTCGCGCACGGCGAGGATCGGTTCGGGCTGGGCCTTCCCGTTGGCCCCGTTCGTGGACCCTGCGGAGAGTCGGGGGCTCATGACAGCGCCTCCGCGATGACCTTGGTCTCGTCCTCGCTGTGGGGCGCCTCGCCGACGGGCTCGTCGTCGACGACTCGGCGATCCGCCACGAGGCTCGGGACCTGCAGGCCGTGGCGATCCGCCACCCAGCGGAGGTACCGGTCGCGCCAGCGCTGGACGAGCTGCCAGATGCCGCCGGGCAGGAAGTAGAGGATGAACAGGAGGCCCGTGCCGGAGAGGGTGTATCGGATGATCGTGGCCGCCGCGGGAGAGATCGAGTCGGTGTTGGCGAGCACGAAGTCGAGCAGCCGGAAGAAGGCCACGCCGGACACGGCGCCGGCGATCGACGTGAGCCCGCCGATCACGGCGTACGAGAACACCTCGATGGACGACGCGGTCGGGAACGTGCCCTGGCCGGCGCCCACCGGCATGAGCACCACCACGTAGAGCGCCCCGGCCAGGCCGGCGAGGGCTCCGGCCAGCACGAAGGTCTGCAGCTTCACCCAGGTGGTGGGGACGGCCATGGCGCCGGCAGCCCGCTCGTTGTCGCGGGTGGCGATCATCACTCGACCGGGTCGGGTCCGCCGGAGCGCCCGGATGAGCATCGCCGCGAGGCCGACGACGGCGAGGCAGAAGTAGTAGCGGACCCACTGGCTCGACATGTCGTAGCGCTTGAACAGCACCGGCGGGAGGGTGCTGTCGGGGACGAAGCTCGAGAAGTTGGCGGGGTTCAGGAAGTAGGAGTCGAGGGCGACCGCGAACGCGATCGTGGTGACCGCGAGGTAGAGGCCGCGGATGCGCAGCGCAGGCAGGCCGATGGCAACCGCGACGAGCGCTCCTGCCGCCATCGCGGCGACCACGCCGACGAACAGGTCGACGTTCCACTCGGTGAGGATGTTGCCCGCCGCCATCGCCCCGAGTCCGACGATGCCGAACTGGCCGAGGCTGATGTTGCCGCCCCAGCCCGTGAGGACCACGAGCGACATCGCGACCAGGCCCCACACGAGCGCGAAGCTCAGGGTGGTGACCGTGGACGGCGCCATCCCCAGCGGTGCCAGGAGGAGGAACAGGCCGGCGACGGCGGCGATGCCCCGGCGCGGCCAGGCGACCTCGCGCAGGCCGCGGAGCACCCCCGGGATGGGCTTCAGCACACCGGCGGAGTCCCAGCTGCTCTCGCCGGTCTCCGCTCGCGTGCTGCGGTCGCGCCGGCTGAGGAGCACGACGAGGATGACGACCAGGAACGTGACGTCGAAGATCGACTCGGCGGTGACGTTCCAGCGGATGGTCCACTCGGCGATGCCCAGGCCGATGCCGCCGGCGAGGGCGGTGGGGAGCGATTGGAACCGGGCGATCACGGCGACGGCCAGGCCGGGGAGGATCGCGGTGGCGCCCACCAGCGCGCTCGGGACGACACCGGTGAACGGCGCCTTCGTGACGAAGGTGATCGTGGCGAGGCCGCCGGCCACCGCCCACACGAGCGTCTGGAGCCGGCGGACCGGGACGCCGAGCAGCAGGGCCCGATCCTGGTTCTCGGCGGCGGCCCGGACCGCCCGGCCGGCGTTGGTGCCGAGCAGGAACCACGCCGAGGCCGCCCAGCAGCAGCGGAGTCACGCCGAGCATCAGGAGGTGGTCGCCGCGGATCTGGTACGGCCGGATCGTGAAGCTGGACGACAGCGGCGTCTCGATGTTGCCGATGAGGGCGTCCGTGCCCAGCGCCAGGCCGATGATGAGGCCGATGGCCCCGAGGATCTGCGACAGCCCGATCGTGGCGACGGTGAGCACGAGCCGGGACGCGCGGGCGAAGCGGCGGATCACGAGCGATGTCGATGAGCGCGCCGGACAGGGTCCCGACGGCCACGCCGAGCGCGATCGCCACCCAGTAGTTCCACCCCTTGGCGACGAACAGGCCGACCGTCAGCGACCCGGGCATCGCCCCCATCGCGCCGTAGGCGAAGTTCACGATCCGGGTGGTGCGGTAGATCAGGATCAGGCCCATCGCCAGCAGCGCGTACGACGTCCCGAAGATCACGCCCTGGGCGACGACGCCCCACGGCATCTTGTCGGGGAGCGGGCTGCCGGGCACCCAGTAGAGGAGCGAGTAGGCCACGACGAGGCCGAGGGTGACCTGCGTGGGTCGGTGCGACCGCACCTGGCGCAGCGTCCGTTCGACCATCAGGGCGCCACCGTCGTGGGGGTCGTGGGGGTCGTGGAGGTCGTGCTGTCGGAGGAGGGCGTCGACGTCGTGGTGGTGACCAGGGTGGTCGTCGGCTCGCCGTTGACCGGTCGCTCGACCACCCGCTCCGGGGCGACGGTCGGCGCGAGGAGGACCACCAGCACGAACAGCACGACGCCCACCACCAGCGGCCCGTACCCACGGGCGATGTGGACGTTGTCAGGTCGATCCCGGAGCCGCGCCAGCTCCTCGTCGCGGGACGGCGGCACTCAGCCCTCCTTGAAGTAGGGCGGGAGGCCCTTGGGGACGTTCGTCGGGTTGAAGCGGCGGCCACCGCCGAGCTGGACCCAGGCGCCGGCCTGGTTGTTCTGGCCCGAGATCCGGTCCGGGTCCCACCAGATCTCCCGGAAGTCGTCGGTCGGCGTGTAGTCGGTCGGCCCGAAGCCCCACAGGCCACGGGGGCCGGAGCCTCCGGGGTAGGCGAACATGCCCGCCTCGAACGTCTGCGGCGTGAGGTTCGGACCCGCCATCTGGAGCCCGATCGCCAGCAGGTACATCTGGTAGTAGATCTCCTCGACGCCGAACGCCGGCTCGTCGCCGGGTCGCATCTGCTTGTACGCGGCGTACGGGAAGGAGCGGCCCGAGCGGCTCCGACTCGGCGTTGTACGCGATGCCGAAGGCGTGCGTCCACTGCTTCGTGTCGATCAGCTGGGAGACGATGTCCTGGTCGACGAACGCCAGGCCGGAGGTGAGCCACTCCGGCTCGTAGCCCTGCTCGTTCGCCTTCGGCGTGAGACCGAGCGCCAGCATCACCGGGTCGCAGCCGCACAGGATCGAGGTGACCCCGGCGTCCTTCAGCTGGGCGATGATGTTCGACGCCTGGTTCGGCATCGTCGCGAGGTCGAGCTTGTACTTCATGTTCAGCGCCACCGGGATGCCGGCGGCGCCGAGCGTGCTGATGTAGGAGTTGACCGACTCCTGGTACTCGGCGTTCTCGGGCGCCACCACCGCGAACCTGCGGGGCTTGCCGTTGACCGATGGCCCGCCGAACTCGGCGTTCGAGCCGGCCGGGAACCCGGCGATCACCGATGCCTCCGACGACCTCACGACGTTGGTGCCGTCGGGGAACAGGCTCCAGGAGTACGGGCGGCGGGTGGTGAACCACTGCGCCGAGGGGTACGGCGCGCCGAAGTTGACGACGCCCTTCTGGGCCAGCGCGTCGGCGTAGGGGATGGTGATGCCGCTGATGTCGGCGAAGGCACCGATCTCCTTGGCGCTCCGCGTGGCGTCGGCGAGCGCCGTCTCCTTGCCGCCGCCGAGCAGCTCGCTGGTACCGCTGCCGGCGCCCTTGAAGAACTCGATCTTGAGCTTCCGGCCGTAGAACTGGAAGCGGGACGAGAAGTACTCCGCCAGCGCGTTGACCGTGTCCTCGTAGGCCTCGGGGGAGTCGTTGACGGTCTGGCCGGAGATGCTCGCGAAGAGCTCAGCGGCGGACGGACCCTCGAGCCGGCGGACGGCGACGGTGATCGTGTCGCCGGTGACGCCCTTCGAGGTCGCGCCGCCGTTCGAGCCGCTGAACGCGTAGCAGGGCGGCGAGTAGGGGTCGCCCGGGACCTGCTTGGTCCGACCGCCCGGGCACGCCCCGAGCGCCCCGACCTGGCCGGTGCCGCCCGTGCCGCCGCCGGTGCCGCCGGTGCCGCCGGTGGTGCCGCCGGTCCCATCGGTCGTGCCAGCGGTCCCGTCCGTCCCGCCGCCCGGGAGGGTCGGGACGGTGACCGCGCCGGCGTACTCCACACGCTCACGGTCGAGCGGGGACACCGCGGCCGCCATGATCACGAAGGCGATCCCGAGGGCGAGAAGCGGCCCGTAGGAGCGCAGCATGCGCCCGCGCCGACCCTGGAGGAACCGGGGGCTCACGGTGCCACCTCCGCACGGGCACGGCGTCGTCGTTGGTGACGCCAGTCGAGGGCGCCGACGGCGAGGGTGCCGAGCACGCCGGCGAGGCCGACGGCGAGCAGTGCGCCCTTCGAGCAGGCCGTCTGGCGCAGCGGGTGGGCCGACTCGCAGTGGTCCTCGAGCGGACCGACCTCGACCACCGGCTGGACCACTCCCGGAGTGCCGCCGGAGACCGGGGCGCTCGGAACGAAGACGGGGAGGGGGCCGGGGGCCGGGGGCACGGCGAGCGGCGACTCGGACCCGAACGGGCTCTCCAGGACGAGCTCGCCGGTGATGGCCTCCGCACCGCCGATCTCCACGATGAGGAAGCCGCTGCCGGCGACGACGTTGATGCCGATGTCGGCCAGGAGGGGCACGCTCGCCAGCTGGCAGACCGACTTGGCGATCTCGTCGAACAGCTGCTCGCGCTGGACGCGGCTCAGGTTGAGGACGGGTCCGAGGAGCTGCTGTCCGAGCGGGGAGTCCTTGAGCATGATGCGCATCGGTGTCATGCGGATGAGGTCGGCGGGCTCGGTGAAGCGCTCGACCTTCGGGAACGTGATCGTGACCCCCGACGCCGCGAGGATCGAGTTGACGACGCTCTCGATCTGCGTGAGCGAGTCGAGCGGGATCGGGCACGCCGAGCAGCGCGGCCGTGCCGAGGTCGAAGTCGGCGGTGGCCTTCGGGTCCTTGCCGGTGCGGTGGAACGCATCCCACCGCAGGGACGACAGCTCGAGGAAGCCGCCGATGGTGAGGTCGAGGGACACCCTGGCGTGGGCCTCGCGGGCCTCGCCCTTGATCACCCGGGTGGTCGCCTCCGCCCGGCCGCCCTGGATGTCGAGCAGGCCGGTGATGGTCTCCACGATCTTGGAGACGGCCATGGCGCTGGGGTCGGTGGTGGCCGCCACCTCCTTGCGGCCGGCGCCGATGGCGGAGCCGGCGAGGGGCAGGTAGTCCTCGGCGAGGCTGGCGTTGCCGCCGCGGCTGTCCACCCGGGTCGGCTGGGGCAGATCGGACGGGGCGACCACCGCCGCGCCGCCGGTGCACGACTCGGCGGTGAGCGTCGAGCCGACCAGGCCGAGGTCGCGCCGCCTTGGCCTGTGCCTGGCCGACGGTGTTCTTCACCTCGGCCACCGCCACGCCGCTCGAGATGCCCAGCTGGAGGTTGCCGACGCCGGGCGCCACCCGGGCCACGACGGCCGTGGCCTTGGCCGTGCCGTTCGAGAACGGGGTCGTCTCGCCGTCGGCGCTCGGGGCCAGCCCGACCGTGGCGACGAGCACGCCGACCGACGCCGTGGCGACGAGCGCGGTGCGGGCGTACCCGGCAGCAGCGCGTCGCAGCGTTCCTCGCATCTCCACACCCCCCGTGCGGTTCGCGTCAGGCCTGAAATGAGGTGTTACCCCCGGTTGCCTCTGGTGTGACTTCTAGCACGCCCCCCGAAGTTCCTCCCGTCGCCCATACCCTGCCGTACAGTCCGGGGGGTGGTGCGGACCCGGTGCGTGGTGCAGGTCGAGGTCCCCTCGGAGCAGGCGGAGCTGGCGGCCGACGCCCTCTGGCAGGCCCAGCCGTCAGCTGTGCTCGAGGTCGCCCTCGCCGGAGGTCGCGTGCGCCTGACCGCCGACGTCGCCGATCCCGCCGCGATCGACCCGGTCTGGGCCCCGGTCGTGCTCGATGCCGACGACGACGGCTACCTCGACGCCTGGCGGACCTGGGCCGAGCCCATCCGCGCCGGCCGCGGGGTGGTCCTGCACCCGGCCTGGATCCCGCGGCCCGATCCGCCCGCCGCCGGTGACCTCGTGGTGGTCCTCGACCCCGGCCGGGCCTTCGGCTCCGGCTCCCACGAGTCCACCCGCCTCGCCGTCGCCGCGATCGAGGACCTCGATGCACCGGTCGCCCGGGTGCTCGACGTCGGCTGCGGCAGCGGCGTCCTCGCCGTGGTGGCCGCCCGGCTGGGGGCCGCCGAGGTCGTGGCGGTCGACGTGGACCCGGAGGCGGTCAGCGCCACAGATGCGAACGCCGCCGCCAACGGCGTAGCCGACCGGGTGCGGGCGACCTCGAGCCCGGTGGCGGAGCTGGACGATCCCTACGACCTGCGTGGTGGGCAACATCGGCGGGCGAACGCTGTTCGATCTCGCCGGTGACCTCGTGCGGCTGACGCGGCCCGGTGGCCTGCTCGTGCTGAGCGGCATCCTCGAGGACCGGCTCGACGCCCTCGTGGCCGCGTGCGCCGGGTGCGCGGAGGTGCGGCGGACCGCGGAAGCCGGGTGGGGCTGCGTCGTGCTCAGGCGCGCCGCCAGCTGACGACCTCGGCCACGTCGGTCAGCCGGAGTGGCCGGTAGACGTGTGGGTAGTGCTCGTCGGGCCGGCCCTCCTCCCACCGCAGGTCGGCCTCGACCTCGGTCGGGTGGAGACGGAGCAGCACCAGCTCGGGCTGCCCGGCGAAGTGGCGTTCGATGGTGCCGGCCAGCTGCGCCCCGGTCGAGCAGTGGACGAACCCCTCGGTGGCGAACCCGGCGGGGGTCACGGACCCCGTGTCCTGGGCGACGGCCCACTCGTCCGGGGTGGTGAGGTGGAACATCGCCTCGGGGTCGTCGGGCAGGCCGGGCAGGCCGGTCGCGTCGGTCACGGTCCCTCCACGAGGCGCAGCACCTCACCGGAGGCGAGCAGCACGTAGAGCTCGCCGTCGAGGTCCTCCCCGAAGGACTGCACCTGCTGGAGGGGCAGGTCGAACGAGCGGGCGGCGTCGACCGCGCCGGTGTCCCCGAGGGTCAGGGCAGACAGGCCCGGGAGGCAGTAGTCGGCTGAAGAGGTAGGCGCCGGTGAGGTCGGGCAGCGCCGCGCCCCGGTACACGTAGCCGCCGACCACCGCGCAGCCGCCCTCGCTGTGGTCGTACTCGTGGACCGGCAGCACCGCGCCCTCGGGGTTGCCGTCGCCGTCGAACGGGTGGCTGCCCTCCATGCGGTCCCAACCCAGGTTCGCCCCGCGTCCGGCTCCGCCGGCGGCGGCCGGGAGGTGGTCGATCTCCTCCCACTCGCCCTGGCCGACGTCGGCGATCCAGAGGTCGCCGGTTGTCGCGGTCGAAGG
Source organism: uncultured Microthrixaceae bacterium (assembly GCA_963727905.1). GTDB lineage: Bacteria > Actinomycetota > Acidimicrobiia > Acidimicrobiales > VFJN01 > VFJN01. The sequence continues at coordinate 346,035 of CAVSIC010000021.1, read as the reverse complement.
AGAACCGCCACGGGTTGCGCAGGCCGTAGATCCAGATCTCGGGTGCCTCGCCGTCGGCGAAGGGGTTGTCGGCGGGGATGGCGTAGGGGCGGCCGCCCTCGGGCGTCGTGGGATCGATGCGCAGGATCGATCCCGAGCGGCTCCGACGTGTCCTGTCCGTGGCCGTCGGGGTCGCCGCCGCTCCCGCCGTCGCCGAGGCCGACGTAGAGGTAGCCGTCGGGGCCGAGGGCCAGCTGGCCGCCGTTGTGGTTCGCGAACTCGCGATCGAGGGTGAGCAGGTCGCGGCCCTCGTCGGCGTCGATGCGGGTGCCCTCGCCGATGTCGAAGGCGCCGAGCCACGACGCGCCGTCGGGCTCGAGGGTGGCGAACGCGTAGAGCTGGCGGCCGTCGCTCGAGAAGGCGAGGCCCAGCAGCCCGCTGCTCGCCCCCGCTGGCGCACCCGGTCGGTGAGGTCGAGGACGGGCTGGTCGACGAGGCGGGCGGTGCGCTCGCCGTCGGCGGACTCCGTGACGGCGATCCGACGGACCCGCCCGGCCTGCTCGGCGACGTAGAGGTCGAGCGTCCCGGGCCGGGCGGCGAGCGCCGTCGGGGCGTCGACGGTGGCCACGAGCTCGGTGGCGAGCGACACGGTCGCCAGCGCCCCCTCGTCGGCCGGCACGGTGAGGGCCGGGGCCGACGTCGTGGTGTCCTGCCCGCCCGAGTCGTCCCCCGAGCACGCCCCCGCAAGGAGCCCCAGGACCAGGGCCACCCCGACCCCACGCGTTCTGGCCCGGATCCGTGGACCCCTGGGTCCACGATCTCGGGCCAGAACCAGTGGGGTCACGGGCGGGTCACGCGGATCAGGCCCTCCTGCACGACGGTGACCGCGAGGTGCCCGTCGGAGGTGAAGATCGACCCGCGGCCGAGGCCGCGGCCCTCCGACGCCGACGGGGTGTCCTGGCTGTAGAGCAGCCACTCGTCGGCCCGGAACGGCCGGTGGAACCACATGGCGTGGTCGAGGCTGGCCATGAAGAGGCCCGCCGCCCCCCAGCTGCCGCCGTGGGGGAGCAGCGCGGTGTCGAGCAGCGTCATGTCGCTCGCGTAGGTGAGGACGCAGGCGTGCAGCACCGGGTCGTCGGGCAGCGTGCCGTCCGCCCGCAGCCACACCCGCTGGAACGGCGGCAGAGGGTCGCGGCGGTCCGGCGGGTTCCAGTCGACGTAGCGCATGTCGATCGGGCGGGGCCGGTCGAAGTAGGCGCCGAACTGCTCCTTGTACGGGGCCATCCGCGTGGCGAAGTCCGCCAGCTCCTCCGGCGGGGGAGTGTCGGGCATGGCTCCTGGTGCTCGAGCCCCGCCTCGGGGACCTGGAAGCTCGCCTGGAGGTTGAAGATGGCCTTGCCGTGCTGGATGGCCACCACGCGGCGGGTGGTGAACGAGCGGCCGTCGCGGATGCGGTCGACCTCGTAGAGGATCGGGACGGTCGGGTCGCCGGGGCGCAGGAAGTAGGCGTGGAGCGAGTGGACCGACCGGCCCGGCTCCACCGTGCGGGCGGCGGCCACGAGGGCCTGGCCCGCCACCTGCCCGCCGAAGACGCGCTGGCGCTCCTCGTCGGGCGAGACGCCTCGGAAGAGGTTGACCTCGATGGGCTCGAGGTCGAGGAGCTTCACGAGCGCGTCGACGGCCTCCTGGGACATGGCCCAATCCTCGCGTACGTGGTCGGGGGTACGGTCCCGGCCATGTCGAGCGCTCGCACCTTTCCCGACGGCTTCCGCTGGAGCACCGCCACCGCCGCCCACCAGATCGAGGGGGGCAACTGGAACAACGACTGGTGGCGGTGGGAGCACACGCCCGGGTCGGGGTGCAAGGAGTCGAGCGGCGACTGCTGCGACAGCTGGAACCGCTGGCCCGAGGACGTCGCCCTGGTCGCCGAGCTGGGCCTCACCGACTACCGCTTCTCCCTGGAGTGGAGCCGCATCGAGCCCGAGGACGGCGAGTTCTCCGCGGCCGCCCTCGACCACTACGCCCGCCAGTGCGAGGCGCTGCTGGAGGCGGGCATCGACCCGGTCGTGACGTTCCACCACTTCACGACGCCCCGGTGGCTGGCCGACCGCGGCGGCTGGGAGCAGCCCGAGACGGCCGACCGGTTCGCCGCCTACTGCGAGCGGGCGGCGGGCCACCTCAAGGACGTCATCCGCCGGGCCTGCACGATCAACGAGCCCTCGATGGTGGCCACCATCGGCTACCTCGCCGGTGCCTTCCCTCCCGGCAAGACCGACCCGGCCGCCCGTCGTGCGGTGAACGAGGTGTTCGTCGACGCCCACCGCAAGGCGGTCGACGCCATCCGGGCCAATGCGCCCGGGGTGCCGGTGGGCATCACCCTGGCGATGAGCGACTACCAGGCCGTCGACGGCGGCGAGTCGAAGCGCGACCGCATCCGCGCCGGCATGGAGGACGTGTTCCTCCAGGCCACCACCGGCGACGACTTCGTGGGCGTGCAGGCCTACTCGCGCACCCGCGTCGGCCCCGACGGCACCCTCGGGCCCGAGGAGGGCGTGCCCACCCTGATCATGGGCTACGAGTACTACCCGCAGTGCCTCGCCGCCTGCATCCGGCGGGCCTGGGAGGTCACCGGTGGGCGAGGTGCCGATCCTCGTCACCGAGAACGGCATCGGCACGACCGACGACGACCAGCGGCGGTCCTACGTGCACGCCGCGCTCGAGGGCGTCCTCGACTGCATCGACGACGGCATCGACGTGCGCGGCTACACGTACTGGAGCCTGCTCGACAACTTCGAGTGGGCCTACGGCTACGGCCCCCAGTTCGGCCTCGTCGAGTGCGACCGCGCCACGTTCGTCCGCACCCCCAAGGAGAGCGCCCGCTGGTACGGGCGGGTCGCCCAGGCCAACGCCCTCGTCGATTGAAGCGCTGAGGGGCCCGGCCCCTAGCCTTGCCCGATGCCCGTCGTCGACACGGCCACCGAGCTCCTGAACAAGGTCACCCGCGGCCGGGCCGAGCAGCTCATGCGCTTCGGCATGGCGTCGGTCGTCGGCATCGTGATCACGCAGGGGCTGATCGTGGGGCTGCACGGCCTGCTCAACATGAACGCGACCCTCGCCAACGTGATGGCCGTGATGCTCTCGGCCATCCCCGTGTTCGTGCTGAACAAGCGCTGGGTGTGGGGCCAGCTCGGCCCGGCCAGCGTGCGCCGGGAGATCGTGCCGTTCTGGGCGTTCACCCTCCTCGGCCTCGTCATCTCCACGATCCTCGTCACGGTGGTGGACCACTACACCGATCGCACCTGGCCGGTGATGGCGGCGAACATCGGCGGCTTCGGTCTCGTGTGGGTGTCCAAGTTCCTCTTCCTCGACAGCGTGGTCTTCGCGTCCACCGAGGAAGCCGCCCCGGCCGAGCGGTGATGGACGCGGAGCTGCGGGCCCGGGCGGAGGTCGCCCGCGGCTTCATGCCGCCGGACGAGGGGTTGGCCCTGCACGACGCGCTGGCCGCGGTCACGGTCGACGGCGGTTGCCTCGAGGTCGGCACGTACTGCGGCAAGTCGTCCGTGTACCTGGGGGCCGCCGCCCGCTCGATCGGCCGGGTGCTGTTCACCGTCGACCACCACCGCGGCTCGGAGGAGAACCAGCCGGGCTGGGAGTGGCACGAGCCCGACCTGGTCGACCCTGCGGTCGGGAAGATGGACACGCTGCCGATCTTCCGCAAGACGATCCACGACGCCGGCCTCGAGGGGACCGTGGTGGCGGTCGTGGGCGACTCGCCCACCGTCGCCCGGGCCTGGGGCACCCCGTTGGCCTTCCTCTTCATCGACGGCGGCCACGGGGCCGAGCCCGCTCGGCTCGATCACGACCTCTGGACCCCGCACGTGGTCCCGGGCGGCACGCTCTGCATCCACGACGTGTTCGCCGATCCGGCCGACGGCGGTCAGGCCCCCCACGACCACATCTTCCGCCCGGCGCTCGAGTCCGGCCGGTTCGAGGAGGTCGCCGCCGCCGGCTCCCTCCGAGTGCTCCGCCGGGCCTGAGCGCGAATCGGTCGATGTTCTCGGGGTTCCCACCCCGAGAACATCGACGAGTTCCGGACCTACAGGTCGATGAGCTTCGGCAGGACGCTGTCGTGGTCCACGAACAGCGCGGACGCCGGCGACTGGCCGGCGAGGGCGTCGGCGGCGAGGACCACTGACGCGGCGGTGTAGGTCGAGCGCTCACCGGCGGGGAAGCGGCTCTCCTGCGGGAAGACGGTGCCGGTCCAGTAGCGGCCGTCCTCGTCGTGGCGGAACTGCTGCGCCCACTCGAAGAGCCCCTCGGCGGTGCGACGGTCGCCGACGGCGAGGTGGGCCAGGGCGCACTCGCAGGTCTCGGCCACCGTGATCCAGGGCCGGTCGGAGACGCAGCGGATGCCCTTGCCCTCGTAGGAGAAGGTGTCGCGTCGGGCGTCGAGGCGCTCGCGACCGGCGTCGCCCAGCACCACGCCCGTGAGGACGGGGTAGTACCAGTCCATCGCCCAGCGGTGCTTGGGGGCGAAGGCGTCGGGCACGTTGGCGATCGTGTTCGCGAGGCGGGCGGCCGAGAGCTCCCAGTCGGGCCGCTCGTGGCCCAGGAGCTCGGCCAGCGCGATGGCGCAACGCAGGCTGTGGCAGATCGACGACGACCCGGTGAGGAGGGCGAAGCTCCACGGGGTGCCGTCGGCGTGGCGGGCCCAGAGGATCTCACCGCGCGGGGTCTGCAGCTCGAGCACGAAGTCGATGGCCCGCTCGACGACGGGCCACATGGCCTCGGCGAACCCGCGGTCCTGGTGCAGCAGCCAGCGGTGCCACACGCCGGCGGCCACGTAGGCGCAGACGTTGGCGTCGAGCTTGTCCTGCTCGACGGTGGTCCGGCCCTGCTCGTCGGCCACGTAGTACTGGTGCCACGAGCCGTCGGCCCGCTGCAGGTCGATGAGCCAGTCGTAGGCCCGGTCGGCGGCGGCGCGGTGGCCACCGAGGTCGAGCGCCATGGCCGCCTCGACGTGGTTCCACGGGTCGGCGTGGCCGCCGGGGAACCAGGGGATCATCCCCGAGGGGAGCTGCCACTCGGCGATGCCGTCCACGGTGGTGTGGAGGTCGCTGGCGGAGACGAGGCCGGGGACGTCGATGGGCATGGCGCTAGCCCTTCCCCGCGGGCGATGGAGCCGAGCCGTCAGGCGAGGCGACCAGGAGGCACAGGGCGTCGGTGATCCGTGCGACGGTGGTCGTCACTTCGAGCCTGGCTTTCTCGCGTAGACCACGAGGCTCTTGCCGAGGACGGGGTTGAGGGCCCGCTCGGCCAGCTTGGTGACCGTGCTGATCGGCCTCGTGCCGGAGATGTCCCAGACGAGGACCTGGAGGTAGGCCTTCACGAGCGGGTGGTCGTCGTTGGTCGGACCCACCGCGCACTTCAGCCACCAGTAGGGCGAGTGCAGGGCGTGGGCGTGGTGGGCGCCGCGCGGCTCGAGGCCGGCCCGGCGCATCCGCTTGCGCAGCTCCGCCTCGGTGAAGATGCGGACGTGGCCGCCCTCCACGAAGGGGGCGTGGTACTCGTCGGAGAGGAACCAGCAGACCTGCTCGGGGAGCCACGACGGCACGGTGGCGGCGAGGGTGCCGCCGGGCTTCAGGACCCGCCACACCTCGTCGAGCGCCCGCTGGTCGTCGGGCACGTGCTCGAGGACCTCGGAGGCGATGATCCGGTCGAAGGTGTCGTCCGGGAACGGCAGGTCGAGGGCGTCGCCGTTGGCCGTGCAGGCCAGCGAGCCGGTCGTCGTGCCGGCCTCGCCTGCGTCGGCCATCGCGGCGAACAGGCCGCCGACGTCCTTGAGCTCGGCGGCGGAGTAGTCGAACGCCACGACGCGGGCGCCGCGGCGGTAGGACTCGAACGCGTGCCGGCCCGCCCCGCAGCCCATGTCGAGCAGGAGGTCGCCCTCGCGCACGCCGAGCTGGTCGAAGCGGACGGTGAGCACGGCTACTTGCCCTTGCCGGCCAGCTCGAGGCGGATGCGGTACTGCTCGACGGTCTTCACGGCGGTGTGCATCCACGACCAGCGGTCGATGATGCGCTGCCGGCCGCGGGCGCCGACGGTGTTGCGGAGGTCTTCCTGCTCGAGGGCCCAGCGCAGCTTGGCGGCCAGCGCCTCGCTGTCGCCCGGCGGCACGAGCAGGGCGGTGTCGCCGTCGGTGCCGACCACCTCGGGGATGGCCCCGCCGGTGGTGGCCACGAGGGGCACCTGGCAGGACATGGCCTCGATGGCCGGGAGCGAGAAGCCTTCGTAGAGCGACGGCACGACGGCCAGCTCGGCCTCCGAGTAGAGCTCGATGATCCGCTCCTCGGGCACGCCCGTGACGAACTCGATGTGCTGCTCGAGGCCCAGCCGCTTGATCGTCTCGTCGCTCTGCCCGCCCGGCTTGCGGCGGCCGATCACCACGAGGTGGACGTCGTCCCGCTCGGTGCGCAGCTTGGCCACCGCCTCGAGCAGGAACTTGAGGCCCTTCATGGCGACGTCGGCAGAGGCGGTGGTGACGAGCCGGCCGGGGACCGGCTGCACTTCGGGGAGCGGCCGGAACAGCTCGGTGTCCACGCCGACGGGGACCACGGCCATGCGGTCGGGGTCGACCTTGTGGTCGGCGACGATGTCCTTGAACGAGTTCTCCGACACCGTGATGATCCGCTCGAGCCGGCGGGCCACCTGGGTCTGCATGTCCACGAAGGCGTACCAGCGGCGCAGGGTGAGCTTCTTGTACAGGCTCTCCGCGGCGGCGATCTCGAGGCGCCGGTCCATGGTGATGGGGTGGTGGATGGTGCCGAGGACGGGGATGCCGAGCTGGCGCTCGATGAGGAGCAGGCCGTAGCCGAGGCACTGGTTGTCCTGGACGATGTCGAACTCGCCCTTGCGGTGGCGGAGGTGGTCCCAGGCCCGCATCGAGAAGGCCAGGGGCTCGGGGAACGTCCCGGCGGTGAAGGCGCTGACCTCGAGGACGTCCTTCCAGTTCTTGATCTCCCAGAGGCCGGGCTGCCGCATCGGGAAGTGGTCGTTGTAGATGTCGAGGCTCGGCAGCTCGACCAGCGGGACCCGCTCGTCGAGGACCGGGAAGGGCTGTCCCCCGAGCACCTCGACGTGGTGGCCGAGGTCGACGAGGGCCTTGGTGAGGTGCCGGGAGTAGACGCCCTGGCCCCCCACGTGCGGCTTGCCGCGATAGGTGAGGTAGGCGATCCGGAGCGGGGCGTCGTTGGCCATGGACCCGCAAGCCTTTCGGGGTGTTGACCCACTGGTCAAGCCACGCCCCTACTTCGCCCGGACGGCATCTCCAACAGCGATGGCTCCAGCTCTGACGATCTTCGCGTAGAGCCCGAGGTTGTTGTCGTGCTGGTCGCGAAGCGTCCGGCCGATCTCCTTGTCCCGATCGAGCCCCGGCTGGGCGCGCGACGGCATCGTGCAGCGCATCGTCGGCATCAGCACCTCCGAGCCGACGGTGCCGACCTCGACCGCTTGCCACCCGTCCTCGGCGAAGCCCGGACCGGCCACCTCGAAGAGTGCGGTGGGGCGGAACCGGCGCACGTCCCACTGGCCGTCCGGGTGCAGCTCGGCGGCGGCGGCCAGGCTGGCGGTGGTCAGCCAGTGCACGTCGGCCAGGTCGAGCCAGGTGCCGGCGGGGCCGGGCCAGTCGATGACGGGCGTGGTGTCATCGGACAGCCCGGAGTGCACCTCGAACGGGAGGACCTCGTCGACGCGCGGGGCCTCGAGGCGCACCTCCCGATCGAGCCAGGCGGACAGCGCCGCGTGGACCCCGGGATCCGACGCGGCGTGCGACGTGCCGTCCGGGAGGGTGACGATGACGTCGTCGCCTTCGACCCGGGCCGAGGCCTCGAGCAGCGGGGCGTGCAGCTTGGCCGACAGCACCTTGCCGATCGACGGGTCGACCACCGCCAGCGTGCGGTCGCCCACGGCCCCCCCGGGGGCGACCTCCATCCGATCGATGCGCTCGCCCTGCATCGACTTCACCGGGTAGCGCCACACCTCCGCTACGGTCCCGATCTGCTCCATGGTCTGACCGTAGCGACAGAGAAGAGGATGGGCGGGATGGAACCGGGATCTCGACCCCTGCCGCAATGGTTCGACGACGCGAAGCTCGGCATCTTCGTGCACTGGACGGCCGCCGCCGTGCCTGCGTACGCGCCGGTCACCGACTCCCCGTTCGACCTCGCCGCCGCCGACGGGTGGGAGCAGGCGATGCGCTGCTCGCCGTACGTCGAGTGGTACCAGAACTCCCTGGCCATCGAGGGCAGCCCGGTGGCGGCCCACCACGCCGAGCACTACCGCGACCTGCCCTACGACGCGTTCGTGGAGCGGTTCCTGGCCGGCCACGCCGGCTGGCAGCCCGAGCCCTGGGCCGACCTCTTCGAGGCCGCGGGGGCCCGGTACGTCGTGCTCGTCACGAAGCACCACGACGGCGTCACGATGTGGCCGAGCGCCACGCCCAACCCCTTCAAGGAGCGGTGGGCCTCCGAGCGGGACCTGGTGGGGGACCTCGGCGCCGCGGTGCGAGACCGGGGCCTTCGCTACGGCCTCTACTACTCCGGCGGCCTCGACTGGACCTTCGGCGGGCTGCCGATCCGCGACCTGGCCGGCATGTTCGCGGCGATCCCGCAGTCCGACGAGTACCGCGACTACGCCGATGCCCACTGGCACGAGCTCATCGACCGGTACCGGCCCGACGTCCTCTGGAACGACATCGGCTACCCGGCCTCGGCCGACCTCGACCGGCTCTTCGGGGACTACTACGCGGCGGTGCCCGACGGGGTGGTGAACAACCGGTTCGACTGGATGGCGCAGTCGTCCGGGATGCGCCACACCGACTTCACGACGCCCGAGTACTCCACCACCGGCGACCCGAATCGGAAGTGGGAGGCCACCCGGGGCATCGGCACCTCGTTCGGGTACAACCGCGAGGAGGACGAGTCGACCTACCTGGCGCCCGACAAGCTCGTGCGGATGTTCGTCGACGTCGTCTCCCACGGCGGCAACCTCCTCCTCAACGTCGGTCCCACCGGCGAGGGGACGATCCCTTGGGAGCAGGCCCAGCGCCTGCTCGCCCTCGGGTGGTGGCTGCGCACGAACGGCGATGCCATCTACGGGACCCGCACGTGGGAGCGCGCCGAGGGCACGACGGGGGAGGGGCAGGACGTCCGCTTCACCGCGGCGGCCGACGGGAGCGCCGTCCACGCGATCGTGCTGGGCACGCCGTCGTCGGCCGAGGTCGAGCTCATCGACGTGGAGGTGCCGGCCGGCGGCACGGTGGAGCTGCTCGGCCACGACGGCTCGCTGCCCACCCGGGCCTCCGGGTCGGGCACGGTGGTGGAGCTGCCGGGTCGCCCGGCGCTCGCCCCCGCCCTCGCGCTGCGCATCAGCCAGGGGTAGGTTCGCCGGCCATGGACCGCCGTCGCTTCCTGCGGCTCACCGCGGTCGGCGCCGGCTCGCTCGCGCTGCTCGGCGCCGGCGCGGGCGGCGCGCTCGGAGCGCCCCGGTCGGCCACCGAGATGCGCTTCGACCAGCTCGACGGTGTGCCCCTCGGCTACTGGCGCTGGAGGGACGACACCATCGCCGGCCGCCGGGTGGAGCGGCAGGCCTTCTACTCCACCGCCGATTTCCACCGTCGGCTCGTCGTGTGGGTGCGCGACCTCAAGGACGTCTCCGCCCGCTACGGGGGCCTGGCCGGGATGAACCGGATCATCACGGCGGGCACCTTCGTGGACAAGCCGCTCGAGCACGGCAAGGGCATGGCCTTCGACCTCGACCAGATCCGCTGGTCGAACGGCGCGAGCACGCCCTACGCCCGCGAGCACGCGTCGCCCGACCTGCGCACGCGGCGCCGCTACCTCGCCGTCGACGCGGTGTGCCGCCGGCACTTCCACTGGGTGCTCGACGGCGGCTTCGACGCCGACCACGCAGACCACCTCCACCTCGACACCGCCGGCGGGGCGCTGGTGTGCGACCGCGAGGCGCGCTCCGACATCGCCTTCATCCAGCAGGTGGTCAACGCGTTCCAGGGCGGGCGCCTGCCTGTCGACGGGGCGTGGGGACCGGCCACGCAGCGGGCGTTCGACGAGAGCCGGCGCCGCCTCGAGGTGTCGGGCAACCCCTACGCCACACCGGCGGTGTGGCAGCACTGGCTGCTCCGGGTGGCCGCCTGCGGGTTCCGGAACGTGCCGTTCGCCGAGGCCCCTGCGGATCAGCCTGACCCCGTCGCGGCCCTGATCGACCCGATCCTGACCCCCGTGCAGGACGCCGTCCTGGAGGCGCTGGGCCTGCTCGGATAGCTGCGTTCGCGGGGTCTGGGGTGACTGCGAGCCACCATACGTGAGCGTATGTGCACAAAACTCGTGCACTCGGTGGCGTTTGTCACTAGGGTGCCCCACGTCCGGAATGCCATTCCGGACGTGGGGGACAGCGCGGCAGGAAGCACCGGCCGTGGGTTGGGGAGGACAGCGGTATGGCTCGTTTTCGGAAGATCGCGGCCGCGGTTGCCGCAACGGCGCTGATGTCTGCGCTCGGCGTGATCGTGGACCAGAGCCCGGCGAGCGCCCAGAAGGTCGCGAACCCGGGCAGTGCGTTCACGCTGCGCTTCGCCAGCGGCACGCTGAACATCGGCGACAACGGCTTCGACTTCGTGGACGAGGGGCGCGAGCCCCAGTGCTCCGACGGCGCGAACAACGACGGCTCCGGCGCCGACGCCCAGGACACCAACATCGACTTCCCGGCCGACACCCAGTGCACGAGCGCGACGGACGACAGCGAGACCCAGCCGGGCTTCCAGGCCAAGCTGCCCATCCAGCTCAACAACGGCTCGATCACCGCGGCTGGCGCGGTCACCTTCCCGCAGGCCGGCGTGTTCTTCCCCACGCAGTACATGTTCGTGAACGCCGACGACGCCTCCGGCGGCGTCGTCGACGACTTCATCGTCACCCTCCAGATCTCCGCGCTCTCCAACTGGACCGGCACCATCAACCCGATCACGGGCGCCATGTCGATCGACATGCACGTGAAGGTGAGCGCCACGGGCGGCCCGCTGTCGAGCAGCTGCCAGGTCTCCCCGATCGACATCAACGGCATGACCACGGGCACCTCCACCGGCCCGGGCCCCAAGGAGGCGCTCACCGGCATCCCGCTGAACCAGTCTGACGGCCGGGTCACGCTGGTGAACACCACCTACTCGGTGCCGGGCGCCAGCAACTGCGGCACCGTCGCTCTCGTCTACAACCTGAACACCGCGATCAACGATGCCCTCGGCCTCCCCTCACCCGGCGGCAACAACGACGCCACGTTCACCGGCATCTTCACGCCCAACGTCCCCGCCCCGGGCGTGACCGCCTCCTTCACCGCCACCCCGAGCAGCGGCCCGGCTCCCCTCGCGGTCAGCTTCAACGCCAACGCCAGCACGGCGATCGGTGCCAAGACCTACCAGTGGGACCTCGACGGCAACGGCACGTTCGACGCCGGCGTCATCTCCGCCACGCCGTCCACGACGTACAACACCACCGGCGTCCGCACGGTGAAGCTCCGGGTCACCGACACGGGGGGCGACTTCGCCGAGACGACCCGGCTGATCACTGTCGGCAGCAACCTGCCGCCGACCGCCAACGACCAGACGGTCAGCACGCCCGAGGACAGCGCCAAGGCCGTCACGCTGACGGCGACGGATCCTGAGGGCAGCGCGATCACCTTCGCCCGCACCACGCCGAACCCGACCCACGGCAACGCGACCTGCAGCTCCGCCGGCGCCTGCACCTACACCCCGGCCGCCAACTACAACGGCCCGGACAGCTTCGGCTTCATCGCCACCGACGCGTTCGGCAACACCGACACGGCCGTGGTGACGGTCAACGTGACCCCGGTCAACGACCCGCCGACGACGGCCAACGTCCTCAAGACCATCGTCGAGGACACGCCCGGCACGGTCATCTTCTCCGGCACCGACATCGACGGCGACACCCTGGCGTACAACGTCCTGTCGTCGCCGACCAAGGGGGTGCTCTCCGGCAGCGGCTCGAGCCGCCTCTACACGCCGAACCTGAACGCCAACGGCGCCGACTCCTTCACCTATGAAGCGGTCGATCCATCCGGTGCCCACAGCAACGTCGTCGACGGCCAACCTCACGATCACGCCGGTCAACGACGCTCCCGTCGCGAACGACGGGACGGCGAGCACGAACGAGGACACCGCGGTGGGCATCACGCTCACGGGCTCCGACCTCGACGGTGACGGCCTGACCTACGGCCTCCTGGTCCTCCCCGCCCACGGTGGCATCTCGGGCAGTGGCGCCAACCTCACCTACACCCCGTCTGCCAACTACAACGGCCCCGACCAGATCACCTTCAAGGTGACCGATCCGTCGGGCGCCACGGACTCGGCCGTGATCGACATCACGGTCGACCCGACGAACGACGCCCCGACCACCTCGGACCAGTCGGTCGGCACGACCGAGGGCACCCCGGTCGACGTCACGGTCGTGTCCGACGACATCGACGGCGACGCGCTGACCTACACGCCGACCTCGCCGACGGCGAACGGCGCCACGGTGACCTGCGTCGACGAGGTGTGCACCTACAGCCCGGCCTCCGGGTTCTCGGGCCCCGACTCCTTCGAGGTCGTGGTCTCCGACCCGTCCGGGGCCACCGCAACGGCCACCATCACCGTGAACGTGTCGGCCTTGAACAACACGGCGCCGCAGATCAACGACGGCAGCGTCGCGGTCCTCGAGGACACGCTCCGGGCCTTCAGCCTCCTGTCGGCCGACGCCGACGGCGATCCCCGCACCTACTCGGTGCAGACCTACCCGGCGGCGGGCTCCCTCACCTGCTCGCACTCCGGCGCCTGCACCTACCTGCCGCCCTCGAACTTCGCCGGGAACCAGACCTTCGTGGTCCAGGTCAACGACGGGCGCGGCGGCATCGACAACGCCACCATCACGCTGGCGGTCGCCAACCTCAACGACGCCCCGGTCGTGCCCGGCGGGCAGACCCTGGTCACCGCCGAGGACAACGTCGGCAGCCTCTCCGTCGCCTCGTTCGACGTCGACGGCGACACCCCGACCTGGAGCGTGAAGCGCGACCCGACCAAGGGCAGCCTCAGCTGCACCTCGGCGGCGGTGTGCACGTTCACCCCGAACGCCAACGTCAACGGCGGCGACTCGTTCGACATCGAGGTGGACGACGGCCACGGCGCTCGGGTCCGGGTGACCATCCCGATCTCGATCACCCCGGTCGACGACCCGGCCACCGCCGGCACCATCAGCCGCACGGCCACCGAGGACGGTCCGGCCATCTCCTTCGCCCTCCCGGGCGGCGACCCGGATGGCGGCTCGGCGACCTTCGTCGCCCAGCCCGCCGCTCTCGGTGATCTGCTCTGCGGCAGCGGCGGGACCTGCACGTTCACTCCCGGTCCCAACGCCACCGGCAACGAGACCGTCAGCTACACGGTCACCGACTCCGGTGGCACGGCCACCGGAGCGATCAACCTGACGGTCGCCCCGGTGAACGACGCACCGACGGCACCGAACGCGACCCTGAGCACCGACGAGGACACCCCCGTGTCCTTCACCCTGCCGGGATCCGACGTCGATGCGGGTGACAGCCTCGTCTTCACCCGCACCAGCGCCCCGGCCCAGGGGTTCGTGTCCGGGAGCGGTGCGAACCTCACCTACAGCCCGGCCCCCAACGCCAGCGGCGTCGTCTCCTTCGGCTACTCCGTCCGCGACGCCGCCGGTGCGTCCGCCAGTGGCACCGTGACCATCACGGTCCTCTCGGTCGACGACCAGCCGGTCGCCAACTCGGGCGCCGTGGCCACCGCCGAGGACACTCCGAAGGCGATCGCCCTCACCGGCTCCGACCCCGAGGGCCCGGTGACCATCTCGGTCACCAACCCGCCGGCCAACGGCACCTACGCCAGCGGCACCTACACCCCGGCCCTCAACTACAACGGCGCCGACTCGATCGGCTTCTCGGTCACGGACTCGGCGAACCAGACGACCGCCGGGGTGATCCTGATCACCGTCACCCCCGTGAACGATGCTCCGGTGGCCACCGACATGTCCCTCACGACGAGCCGCACGGTGCCAGTCGCGGTCACACTCGGGTACACCGATCCGGACGGGCTCGGCTCGGTCACGTTCGCAGTCGTGACCAGCCCGACCAAGGGCACGCTGTCCGGCACGGCGCCGAACCTGACCTACACGCCCACCGGCTTCAACACCGGAGCTGACGTCTTCACCTACAAGGTGACCGACAGCAGCGGGTTGGTCGACAGCGGGACGGTGAACCTCACCATCCTCCAAGGGTCGGCCCTGCCCACCTCCCAGGTGGCCAGTCCGGTCGTGGTCACCAAGCCCGGTGGCATCCTCGGCAGCCTGCAGCAGTACACGTACACGAACCTGAAGAGCACGCTGAAGACCTCGGGGAGCAACATCCCGGTGTCGGGCGTGTCCATCAGCTTCACGGTGGACGGAAAGGTCATCTGCAGTGCGACGACGAACGCCAGCGGCGTCGCCACCTGCACGGGCAAGGGCCCCCGCAAGGACGTTCCGACCTACACCGCGAGCTTCGCCGGCAACGCCGGGTTCCTCGCCAGCACCGCCACGGGGACGCTGTCGTGAGGCGCCCCACCACCAACCACGACAGCAACTGGGCAATCGGAACCCTCGGAGGATCCATGAAGCGTCGACCCCGTCTGACAGCAGCCATCGCCGGCTTGCTGCTCATCCCGACGATCGCCACCGCGGTCACGATCGTGAGCCCGGCCTCGGCGACCCTGCCGGCGCCCGTGATCCTGAACACGGGGCTGAACTCCAGCACTGACGCCGCCTGGCTCGAGCACGGGAGCCTCCCCGACGAGGGCGGATCCCGGGTGGTGACGGCGACCTTCCTCGTCGAGCACCCGGTCGGTCGCACCATCACCCACGTCCGGTACGACGCCAACTGGAACGGCACCGTCGACGCCGGCACCGCGGTGGCGGTCACGGAGAAGGCGTTCGCGCCGGCGGCCGGCGGCCTCCAGACGTCCCGGGTCACCGCGCACGTGACGATCCCCAACGGCCCGAACCTCTCGGGTCGTTCGTTCAACGCCCCCTTCCGCATGCGGGTCCAGGACAACACGGGCGAGCAGAGCGCCTCGGTCACGAACCAGATGCGGTTCGTGGAGAACGGCAACGGCCTCGGGTCGGCCGACTTCCCTCGTCTCACGCAGACGAACCAGATCGTCGACCCGCCCGACGTGGCGCCCTCGACGGCGTTCACCGTGCAGTACACCTGCGACGACGTGGACTCGAACTCCAGCCTGTTCGGCGTGGAGCTCAGCTTCGACGACAACTGCGCCGGCGCCCAGCCGCGCTGGCGCCGCCTCAACGACGGGACGGTCCAGAACCTCGCCACGACCTCGGGTGGCAACGACAACACCCTCCAGACCCTCACGGTGAACACGCCGAGCACGCGTGGCTACTGGGTCCTCGAGACGCTCCTCTGCAACGAGGACGGCGCCTGCCCGACGAACGGCGCTGCAAACGGGGCCACCGCGTACCACCGCCTCGGCGCCGTGATCGTCAACAACCCGGCGACCACGCTCGGCAACAGCTGGTCGACGACCGGCACGCAGCCGAGCACGCCGCCGTCGGTCAACCCCGGCGACATCGCGAGCGTGATCGCGGCCCCGACGGAGACCGGGACCAATGCGACCGTGCAGGTCGTGGAGTGGGACTCGGCGAACGACGGCACCTTCGAGCGTCGTGAGTACACGGTGCCCTCCAACACCGGCGGTGACATCGGACATCCGCCCCTGGGCGCGGCCGAGCTCACCCAGGCGGTCGACACGTCCACCCACGGTCTCAAGACCGTGACCGCGAGGTTCACCGACAACGGCTCGATCGACGCCGCCGACCAGAACCGCCGCCAGCTGACCAGCAGCACCCAGATCCGGGTCAATGCGGTCCCGGTGGCCCACAACGTCTCGACCGGCACCGACGAGGACACAGCGGTCACCGTCAACCTCTCCGCCACGGACTCCGACAACCAGCCGGAGACCTTCCTCACCTACTCCCTCGCGAGCTCGCCTCCCCCGTCGCAGGGCACGCTCGGTCCCATCAGCGGCAACACCGTCGTGTTCACCCCGGCTGCCAACTACAACGGCCCGGTCACCTTCACCGTCCGGGCCGACGACGGGACGCCGGCCACGGTGGGCGCGCACAAGGCGTCCGCTCCCGCCACGGTCACGATCAACGTCGCCCCGGTCAACGACAACCCGACCATCATCCCCAACTCCGGGACGACCACCGAGGACAACCCGGGTGACGTGCAGGTGACGGGTACGGACATCGAGGACACCCCGAGCCAGCTCACCTACGACGTGTCGACGCAGCCGACCAACGGCTCGGCCGCCTGCACGCCCTCGGGCCTGTGCACCTACTCACCGAACCTCAACTTCCACGGCACGGACTCCTACATCGTGACGGGGACCGACACCCAAGGCGGGACGGGCACGGCCACGATCACGATGACCGTGACCCCCGTGAACGACGCTCCGGTGGCGAACAACCAGACGGTCAACGTCCCCGAGGATTCCGTGAACTTCGGCATCACCCTCTCCGGGACCGACGTCGACAACCTGGTGCTGAACTACACGGGTCCGAACGACGACGTCGACCACGGCACGCTCACCTGCGCCGGACAGGCGTGCAGCTACACCCCGGCGCCGAACTACAACGGCCCCGACAGCTTCACGTTCACGGTGGATGACGGCTCCCTCTCGGACCTCGACGGCGCCACGGTCACGATCAACGTGACCGCGGTGAACGACGCCCCGGTCGCCATCGACCGCACCGACGTCGAGACCGACGAGGACACCCCGGTCACCTCCACGCTGAGCGGCACGGACATCGACGTCGGTGACGTCGTGACGGTCGACCACGCCACCGACGGCCCCAGCGGCACCACGCAGGTGGTCGGCCCGAACGACGTGAAGTACACGCCGGACCTGAACTTCTACGGCGTGGACACCTACGGGTTCACCGTGACCGACAGCAACGGCGGCTTCGACGACGGCACCGTCACGGTGACGGTCCACCCCGTCAACGACGCCCCGTTCCTGCCGAACCAGCCGTTCACCATCGCCGAGGACAACCCCACGATCCTGAGCGTCTTCGCCGGCGACGTCGATGGTGATCTCCTCGACTGGTCCGTGGCGGCCACCCCGTCCCACGGCTCGATCGTGGGCATCGGCCCCGACCTCGTGTACATCCCGGACGTCAACTACGTCGGCGACGACACCTTCCAGCTGTCGGTGACGGACGGCGACCTCAGCGCCACGGGCACGATCACCGTGCACGTCGCTCCGGTGAACGACCAGCCCGTCGCCAACAGCGCCACCATCACCACCGCCGAGGACCTGCCGGTGACGTTCACCCTGAGCGCCTCCGATCCCGACGGTGGTGCGCTGAGCTTCACGGCCCCGCAGGCCGGCCCCGTCAACGGTGGGGCGGTCTGCACGGGGGGTGGCTCGTGCACCTACACCCCGGCCGGCGACTTCAACGGCGCCGATCAGTTCCAGTTCACGGCCAGCGACGGCTTCATGACGGACACGGCCAGCATCACGATCCTCGTGGCGCCGGTGAACGACGCCCCGACGGTCGACATGCTCCTGGTGGCGACCGACGAGGACACGCCGGTGGGGCTCCCGATCGTCGCCCAGGACATCGATGGCGACACCCTCACCTACTCGGTGGACGCCCCGCTCAACGGGTCGCTCAGCGGCATCGCCCCGGATCTGGTCTACCTGCCGAACACGAACTGGTCTGGCACCGAGACGCTCAACGTCACCGTCGACGACGGCCAGGGCGGCACGGCGTCGAGCATCATCGGCATCACGGTCAACGCCGTGAACGACGCGCCGATCGCGACCGGCGGCACCGTCGCCACCGACGAGGAGCAGCAGGTGGGCTTCCAGCTCGGCGGCGCCGACGTCGAGGGCGGTCCCCTGACCTACACCGTGGACGAGGCTCCGCCCGCCGAGAACGGGACCCTCGCCTGCGACAGCACGGGGGCCTGCACCTTCGACCCGGCGGATGACGTCACCGGGGAGCAGCTGATCGCCTACACGGTGAGCGACGGGTCGCTCACGAGCTCCGGCGTCTTCACGGTGATCGTGGGCCCGGTCAACGACCCGCCCGTCGCGGACGACAGCACGGTGACGACCCCGGAGGACGAGGCGGCGGACATCCCGCTCGGCGCCACGGACACCGAGGGGGACGCCCTCACCTACTCGGTGGTCAGCCCGCCGAGCCATGGTGACCTCGTGTGCGAGGACGCCGGCTGCGTGTACACGCCTGCCTCCAACTTCAACGGGACCGACGCGTTCACGTGGGCGGCCAACGACGGCACGGCGGGTTCCAACAACGCCACCGTCTCGATCACGGTCGACCCGGTGAACGATGCCCCGTCCGCCCTCGACGTGGCCCAGACCACCGACGAGGACATCGTGGCCAACGTGGCGCTGCTCGCCACCGACGTCGACGGCGACCCGCTCGCCTACTCGGTGGACTCGGCGCCGGCCCACGGCTCGGTGACCGTGGCCGGGGCGGTGGCCACCTACACGCCGGCCCTGAACTACATCGGCACGGACTCGTTCACCTACCGGGTGACCGACCCGTCCGGCGCGTCGAGCGTCGCCACCGTGACCATGATCGTGGAGGGCGTCCCGCTCATCGGCACGTCCCTCACGGCGGCGCCGTCGGTGGTCAAGGTCAAGGTCGTCCTCCTCCAGCCCCACGCCACCGCCGTCCTCTTCCCCGGGGTGCAGGCCACCCTGAAGACGGCCTCCGGCGCCCCGCTGGCCGGGCGGCAGATCAACTTCAGCATCGGGACCACCCCGATCTGCACGGCGACCACCAACGCCCAGGGCGTCGGCGGTTGCTCGTCGAACATCCTGACGAGCGTGCAGTCGCTGCTGAACCTCGGGTACAGCGTGTCCTTCAGCGGTGACGACGACTACGCCGCCAGCACCGCGCGAGGTCCGCTGACGCAGGTCATCGTCCTGGCCTTCTAGCGCCCCGGGGAGCGCTCGCAGGAAGTCGCTACCGGCGAGGTGGGGCCTCGCCGGTAGCGTCGCGCCCCGTGCTCGTCGCCAGGGACCTCACCCGCCACCACGGAGCCCAGACCGTCCTGCAGGACGTATCGGTCTCCATCACCGCGGGCACGCGCCTGGGTGTCGTCGGGCCGAACGGGATCGGCAAGTCCACCCTCCTGCGGATCCTCGCCGGGGCCGAGGCAGCCGACGGTGGTGTCGTCGAGCGCACCCCGGCCACCACCACGGTGGGTTGGCTGCCCCAGGAGCCCGACGCCCAGGGCGGTGAGACCCTGCGGGCCTACCTGGCCCGGCGGACGGGCGTGGCCGAGGCCTCGGCCGTGCTCGACGCCACCCAGGCGGCCATGGGCGATGCCGCGTCGATCGTGGCGTACACCGAGGCCCTCGAGCGCTTCCTCGCGCTCGGCGGCGACGACCTCGACGCCCGCTCCGGCGCCGTGCTCGCCCAGGTCGGCCTACCCGCCGACCGGCTCGACGTCGAGGTCGGGCACCTGTCCGGTGGGCAGGCCAGCCGGGCCGCGCTGGCCGCCATCCTCCTGTCCCGCCACGACGTGCTCCTCCTCGACGAGCCCACCAACGACCTCGACTTCGCCGGCCTCGACCTGCTCGAGGGGTTCGTGGCGGGCACGAGCTCGGCCATCGTGGCCGTGTCGCACGACCGCGCCTTCCTCGACCGGGCCGTGACCCGCATCCTCGAGATCCGGATGCCGCACCACGACGCCGTCGAGCACGCCGGCGGCTGGTCCGACTTCGTCGCCGCCCGCGAGCTGGCCCGCCGGCAGCAGGAGGAGGGCTACGAGAAGTTCACCGCCGAGCGGGACCGCCTCCAGCAGCGCCAGCAGACGCAGCGGGAGTGGGCCGTCACCGGCGTGAAGAACGCCAAGGCCAAGAAGACCGACAACGACAAGTTCATCCCGCACCTCAAGTCGCAGCGCTCCGAGAAGATGGCCTCGAAGGTGAAGGCCACCGAGAAGGCCATCGAGCGGCTCGAGGTCGTCGAGAAGCCGTGGGAGCCGTGGCAGCTCCAGCTCGACCTGCGGGTGGCGTCCCGGGCCGGCGACGTCGTGGCCCGCCTGCAGGGGGCCACGGTGGAGCTGGGCTCGTTCCGGCTCGGGCCCGTCGACCTCGAGGTGGCGTGGGCCGAGCGGCTCGCCATCCTCGGCCCGAACGGCTCGGGCAAGACCACGCTCCTGCGGGCGCTCCTCGGCGAGGTGCCGCTGGCGGCGGGGGAGCGGTGGCTCGGGCCCGGCGTGACCGTGGGCCTGCTCGACCAGACCCGGTCGCGCTACGGCGGCGACGAAGGGCTGCTCACGGGCTTCCTGGCCGCCACCGGGCTCGACCGCCCGGAGGCCCGCTCGCTCCTGGCCAAGTTCGGGCTCGGCGCCGACCACGTCGACCGGCCCGGCTCCGCGCTGTCGCCGGGCGAGCGCACGCGGGCGCTCCTCGCCGAGCTCATGGCCACCGGGGTCAACTGCCTGGTGCTCGACGAGCCGACGAACCACCTCGACCTCGAGGCCATCGAGCAGCTCGAGGCCGCCCTCGAGGCCTTCGACGGCACGCTCCTCCTCGTCACCCACGACCGCGCCTTCCTCGACGCGGTGCAGGTCACCCGCACCATCGACGTCGGCGTCCTCAGCCCTTCCTCCTGAGCGAGCGGGACCACCACCGAGCGACGGCGAGGCAGGCGGCGGCCAGGGCCAGCGCCGGGCCGTTGCCGAGGCGCGTGTACGGGGTGAGGCCCTCGCGCAGGCGGACCTCGTGCTGGATCACGCGGCGCTCGCTCACCGACGTGCGGTCGAGCACGCGGCCGTCGTCGTCGACCACCGCGCTGAAGCCGGTGGGCGCCACCTGGAGCACCCAGCGGCCCGTCTCGAGTGCCCGGAGGCGGGACGACGCCACCTGCTGGGTCTGCACGATCGTCCCGGTGAACGACGAGCCGTTGGTGGGGTTGAGCACGATCCGGCCGCCGTCCTCCACGCCCTCTCGGACGCGATCGGAGAAGAACACCTCCCAGGAGATCGCCACCGCGGCGCGGCCCACGCGCCCCGGGACGTCGAGGCGGCCGCGGCCCTGACCGACGAGGAGGTCACGGTCGTTGAGCGAATCGCCGGCGATCGGCTCGAGGAGCGAGCGCAGCGGCGTGTACTCGCCGAACGGGACGCGGCGGACCTTGTCGTAGCGGCCGATGATCCCGCCGTCGGCGTCCACCAGCACGGCGGCGTTGGCGTAGCGCTCGGGGCCGGCGCCCTCCACGGTGCCGACCACCATCGGCGCGTCGAGGTCGCGGGCCAGCGAGCCGACGATACGGGCCCACGGGTCGTCCTCGAACGCGCCCTGGGTGTCGATGACGTCCTCGGGCCACACGACGAGGTCGACCGGCGGACGCACGAGTGCGGTGGCGTCCACGTGGTTCCGGAACGGGACGACCACGCCGGTGTCCTCCTTGCGGGTGCCCTGCGGGCCGCCGCCCTGCACGAGCGCGACCTCGGCGGAGCCGACGTCGTGGCCGCGGGGGGCCGCCATCGATCCGCCGACGGCCACCAAGACCACGACGGCCATCGCGGCCGCGGGCGCGCCCGTGGCCGCGCGTGGCGGCGGCGACGGCCTGACCGGCCAGCACCGTGACGGCCACGAGGCCGAGGGCGCCCGCGACGCGCACCACCGGGGCGAGGGGACCCGCCACCTGTCCGACGGCGAGGCTGGCCAGCGGCACGCCACCGAACGGCCACGACCACCGGACGAGCTCGGCCAGGGTCCAGGCCCCGACGAGGGCGGGCCACCGGGCCGGCCCGGAGGGCACGAGGGCCGTGGCCACGCCGAGCATCACCGCGTAGAGCGAGCAGGCGATGAGGTAGCCGGGGAGCGTCAGCGAGTGCATCCAGAAGAGGCCCGGGCACGTACAGCGCCATCGCCACCAGCCACCCTCGCCGGAGTCGGGCCACCCGCGGCTGGTCGGCCAGCAGGCGGTCGAGGCCGACGAAGGCGACGGCGGCCAGCGGCCAGAACCCGAACGGCGGCATCGACGCGCACAGCAGGAGCCCGGACACGACGCAGAGGACGGGCACGCGCAGGCGGTCCGGGCGGAGGGGCACGGCGGAGATGATGGCCGCTGGGCCGGTCAGGGTGCGGCCACGACGGCAGCCTCGAGTCCGGCCGCGCCGAGCGCCGAGAGCTCGGCCACCAGGGGGTCGTCACCGGTGGCGCCCACGAGCTGATCGCCCCGGACGAGATAGCGGCCCTCCGCGCTCACGACCACGTACCGCGACTCCTCGCCGTCACCGACCCGGATGAGGAACCACACGGCGTCGTCGCCCATCGCCGACGGGGCCAGCCCGTCCACGACGAGCGGCGCCCCTTCGGCGCTCCACCCCTCCTCCTCGACGAGGAGGCGGTCGCCGGCCCCGGCCCCGGCGCCGCGCAGGACGGCGGTCACCCGCAGGTGGACGACGCGGGACTCGATCGCGCCACTGCCGCCCGAGTCGGCGAACACACGGCCGCGCTCGGTGCCGGTGACCTCCGCTCGGACGACGAGGTCGCTGAGCTCGAGCAGGTCCTGCAGCGACGTGAGGCGGGGGGCGTCCGAGGTGACCTTCACGGGACCGCGGCGCGCGGCATCGCCGGGCTCCTCGGCCGGGTCGTCGGACCGCCACACGACCAGCGCGACCAGCGCGGCCAGCACGACGACCACGACCGGCCCCCACCGCAACCGCGCACCCCACGACTTCTGGCCCGGGATGGTGGACCCAGGGGTCCACGTCTCCGGGCCAGAACCCGTGGGGTCGTCGGTCACGAATCGCCGTCGGAGTCGCTGAAGCCGATCGTCACGCCCAGCTGGCTGGCCACCTCGGAGGCGACGAGCACGTGCAGCGCTCCGACGGCCTCGGCGGCGGCGTCGACACCGGCGTCGCGGGAGGCCGCCTCGCTGGAGTCGGGGAGGGCGGAGAGGGTCGCGAGGGCGCGCTGCACGGCCTGCTCGAGGCGGTCGGCGGTGTCGGCCGAGCGGGAGCGCACGAGGTCGGCCAGGCCCGGCTCGCCGTCGGGCCCCAGCACCGCGGCGGCGATGCCGCCCAGCACGCCGCGCATCGAGGCGAGGCCGTGGGCGGCGGCGCCCTCGCGCCGCGTGGACGGCAGCTCGTCGTAGGCGGTGGCCTCGGCCAGCGCGCGGATGCCCTGGTCGTCGATCTGCTGGAGGCGGAAGGTCATCTCGTTGACGATGGCCCCGACCGAGGAGATGGGGTCGCCGTCCATGCCGGCGACGAAGGTGCCGCGGTAGCCGCCGTCGAGCAGCGTCCACCGGTCGAGCACCGCCAGCGCGGCGCCGGCGGCCAGCTCGGTGGCCGACCGGGCGTACGCGCACCGGGCGGCCCCGTCGGGGGTGGCCAACGCCTCGCTGGGGGGAGCGAAGAGCAGCTCCTCCACCGCGTAGATGCCGCGGACGTCGGCGCCGAGGTCATCGAGGGTGGCGGGGTCGAGCACCTTCGTGTCGGCCACGGCCTCCTCGACCTTGTCGGCCCGAGCCCGGAACGCGATCGACTGCATGGCCCGCAGCTCGATGGCAGGGCCCACCCCGGTGGCCCGGGTGCTCTGCCACGCGAGGTCGGTGTCGCGCCATCGGTCACGCGCAAGGTCGAGCGCCGCCGGGCTCGGTGCCTCGCACAGGGCGTCGAGCGAGACGCCGAGCGCCTGCACGTCGGTGACCACCGCCTCGTAGGAGGGGATGATCACGCCGTCGGCCAGGGCTTCGAGCACGGCCTCGGTGGTGGCGCTGTCGTCCCCGCCGTCCGCCGAGTCGTCGTCGCCCGAGCAGGCGGCGAACAGGACGAGGGCGGCGGCGGCCACCGCGAGGGCTCGGGGCATCAGAGGCTCTCCAGGAACGCGAGCAGGTCGGCTCGCTCGTCGGCGGACAGGCGCGTGAAGCGGTCGCGGGCGGTGCGGGCCTCGCCGCCGTGCCAGAGGATCGCCTCGAGGAGGTTGCGGGCCCGTCCGTCGTGGAGGAAGCGGGTGTGGCCGTTGACCGTCTCGACGAGGCCGATGCCCCACAGAGGAGGAGTGCGCCACTCCCGCCCGGACGCCTCGCCGTCGGGCCGGCGGTCACCCAGCCCGGCGCCCAGGTCGTGGACGAGCAGGTCCGTGTAGGGACGGATCCGCTGGCCGGAGAGGGACGGCACGTCGGCGTCACCCGTGCGGAGCTCGGCCGTGTGGCACGACTGGCAGCCGACCTGCTGGAACAGCTCGTTGCCGTTGCGGGTGGCCTTGGCGGCCGCCTCGCGTCGGGCTGGTACGGCCAGCGTCCGGTTGTAGAAGGTGACCTGGTCGAGCCTGCGGTCCTCCAGCTCCGGGTCGCCGCCGTTCGGTGCGGCGAGGCATTCGGTCTGGGCGGCGGTGCACGGCTGCTGGCGGCGGATCGACGACGTGATGCCGATGTCGCCGTCGAAGGCGTTGGCCACCTGGTCGCGCACCGTGGGCACCGCGGCCTTCCATCCGAAGCGGCCGAGGACCCGCATGCCGGTGTCGGCGTCGACGATGTGGTTCGTCCGGCCGGAGATGCCGTCGCCGTCCTCGTCGTCGGGGTCGGCGCTGGCCTCGATGTCCGCCGCCGGCACCGCCTCCAGCAGACCGACGCCGAACACCGGCGGGGCGAGGCGCGGCGAGATCAGCAGGTCATCGGGCAGCGGGGTGCCGTCCGGGCCGATGAGCTCGTAGTGGGGCTCGGCCAGCGAGAAGCGCGTGCCGTCGGCCAGCCGGCCTGGGCGCTCCACGATGCGGATGCGGATCGAGCCCTCGGGGTCGATGCCTCGGATGGCCCGATCCTGCAGCTGGTCGCCGTAGACCTCGTGAGGCGCCGACGTGCCGTCGTCGCCCGGGACGCTGAGCCGGATGAGGAGGCCCCGCACCGGGTCGTCGTCCGCGGTGGGCGGCTCGCCGCGGCCGTCCTTGAAGTGGCACGACGAGCACGACTGCGCGTTGAAGATCGGGCCGAGGCCGTCCCGCCCCGTGGTCGACGCGGGGGCGGTGACCCAGTTGTCGTTGAAGAAGTTGTTGCCGATGGCGAACGTGCGCAGGTCCTCGTCGCTCAGCCCGGGCGTGGGCTGCGCGAAGGCGTCGCGTCCGTCGACGTGGACGGTGGCATCACCGCCCTGCCGCTCGAGGATCTCCGCGGACGGCAGGGCGGGGGAATCGCTGCCCCCGCCACCGCACGCCACGAGCACCGGCAGGCCGACCAGCGCGAGGAGCAGGATCGACCGGCGCACGGAGAGGATCTACTCGACCACGAGGCTCACGGAGTAGCCGAGGGCTCCGGCCACGTCCGCGATCGTCTTGCCCTGGTCCTGCAGCGAGGTCACCAGGGCGGACAGCGCCACCCGGCCGGGGGCGTCGTCGTCGCCGAGGATGAGCTGGTCGAACGGGGCCTCGAGGGCGTCGGCGGCGGCCACCGAGGCGTCGAGCTCGGCCTTGAGGGTGGTGTCGAGCTCCGGGTCCACCTTGGCGACGACGTCGGACACGGACGTGCCGTCGATGCCGGGGAAGTCGGCCAGGTACGCCATCCGGATGCCGGTGGCGTTGCCGACCACGTCGACCGTGGTGTTGTCGGAGAAGCAGGAGTGCTCGTCCTCCTGGTCCTTCGTGTCGAGGGCCACCGCGATGCGCTCACCGGCCAGCTCGGCGGAGGACAGGGCGCCCATGCCGCGCAGGATGTTCGCGACGGCCTGGTGCGGGTCATCGAGGAAGGTCTCGCGGTACGAGCCGGCTTCGGGGCCCCAGGCGTCGCGCACCGACATGAGGTCGGTCACGAGCAGGTCGCCCAGGAGGGTGAGGTAGGTGGCGCGGCGCTCGGCCACCGGCGACGTCGTGTAGTCGGTGAGCGGACGGGCGCCCGGACCGCTGTCGCTCAGGTCCTGGCCCCAGAGGAGGAACTCGATGGCGTGCCAGCCGGTGGAGATGTTGCTCTCGCCGCCCTCCTCGTTGGCGGCCACGAGCACGTCGGTGGTGATCTCGGCGACCTCGGGGTCGTTGATGATCCCGGCCTCGGCATCGCCGTCGACGTAGTCGATGTAGGCCTCGTCGAGCGGCCAGGCGTTGATCTGGCCCTCGGGGCCGTCGTCGGGGTTGTCGATGGGGCCGTCGTAGAAGCGGAACACCTCGGTCGGGCCGTAGGCGACGCGGCCGTCGAGCCAGGCCTGCTTGGCGGCCTGGAGGGTGGCGGCGGCGGGCGCCTCGACGAAGGCCGCCAGCGCGCCGTCGAGGGCTTCGGCCTTGATGACCACGTCGGCGTAGGACGCGTGGACGAGGTCGGCGTAGGTGGTGGCCGCTGCGAGCGCGTCCGCGTCGGTGAGCTCGTGAGCGACCGTGCTCGACGTGGTGCCGTCGGCCCCGGTGTCGTCGTCGCCGCAGGCGGCGGCGCCGAAGAGGAGCGATGTGGTCAGCGTCGCGGCGAGGAGCCGGCGCGGGGTACGAGGGGCCACGAAGGACGTCTCCAGTGTAAGGACCGGAGTCCGGTCAATATCAAGAATGCCTTACTGTGTCGGGTATGCGTTCCCAACGCAAGCCTTCGACCGGCCGGTGGCGGGCCGCAGCTGCGGTGCCGGTCGACCCGGGATCGCTGGCCGTCGTGCGCATCGTGCTCGGCGCCGTCGGCGTCCTGAGCGCCGTCCGGATCGTCGCCTACGGGTGGATCGACGCCCTCTACTCGGGCCCCGCGCACCGCTTCACCTACCTCGGCTTCGATTGGATGCCCCAACCGGGCCGGCTCGGGATGTGGGTGCTGGTGGCCGGCCTCGCCGCGGCCTCGATCGCGCTGGCGTTCGGGTGGCGGACCCGCTTGGCCGCCGCCGGTGTCCTCGTGGCCCTCGGGTGGATCGAGCTGATCGACGCCACCACGTACCTCAACCACTACTGGTTCCTCACGCTGGTCGCCGGCCTCGGCATCGTGGTCCCGCTCGGCGCGGGCGCCAGCCTCGACGCCCGACGGGCGGGCGGTCCCCGCACCGTGGCCCGCGGGTGGGTGTGGCTGCTGCGGTTCCAGGTGGGGGTCGTCTACGCGTCGGCCGGCCTCGCCAAGCTGCAGGCCGACTGGCTCGTCGACGCCCTCCCGCTGCGCCTGTGGCTCCCGGCCCGCGAGGCGACGCCGCTGGTCGGGGGGCTGCTCGCCGCGCCCGTCACCGCCCACGTCCTCGCGATCGCGGGGGCCGTGTTCGACGTGTCGATCGTCCCGCTCCTGCTCTGGCGCCGGAGCCGGCCCTTTGCCTGGCCGGCGCTGGTGGCCTTCCACCTGGCGACCTGGGTGCTGTTCCCGATCGGCGTCTTTCCCTGGGTGATGATCGGCGCCAGCACCGTCTTCTTCGCCCCGGACTGGCCCCGCCGCCTCGTCGCCCGATGGCGCACCCGCCCGGTCCCGGTGCCGGTGCCGCCGTCGCGTGGACGGGTGGCGCCGCACTGGCTCGCGGTCGGCGCCGGGATCTGGGTGGCCGTGCAGCTGTTCCTGCCGTTGCGCCATCTCCTGTACCCCGGGGACCACCGGTGGACGGGCCAGGGCTACCGGTTCGCGTGGAACGTGCTGCTCACCGAGAAGGCGGGCACGGTCACCTTCCTCGTGACCGACCCGGCCACCGGCCGCAACTGGGTCGCCGACGCGACGATCATGTACACGCGGACCCAGCTCCGGGCGATGTCCACCGAGCCCGACCTGATCCACCAGGCCGCGATGGCCATCGCCGCAGAGGAGGGCGGCGACGTGGAGGTGCGCGCCGACGCCTGGGTGTCGCTCAACGGTCGCCCGGCCGAGCGCCTGATCGACCCGACCGTCGACCTGGCGTCCCAGCCGCGGAACCCCTGGTCCGACGCCTGGATCCTCCCCCGCCGATAGCAGACGTCAAGGTCGCAACGATGCGGCGGCGCGGTCGCCGGGTCGACCGCTACGCAGCGGTGTCACCACACCCAACCCGAGGCAATGAGGCCGAGTCCGGGCAACGCGAGGCGATTTGGCCGAGATCCCGGTCCTATCGCCTCGTGTTGCGGTCGGCCGGTCAGATCGCCTCGGGTTGGGTGTGGTGACACCGCTGCGGACGATGTGAGCCGGGGACCCCGCCGCTGCCTCGTTGCGCCCGTGTCCCTAGGCGAGCAACCGCGCGGCAGCCGCGCGGGCCTGGCGGATGCAGGCGGGGACGCCGAGGCCGCGGAGGGCGCTGCCGGCGATGGCGAGGCCGGGCGCCGACGCTGCGACGTCGGCGTCGATCTCGTCGCACACCGCGAGGTGCCCGGGGCGGTACTGGGGGAACGAGCCGGGCCACCGGGTGATCCGCGACTCGACGACGGGGCCGTGCAACGCCATCGTGTCGGCGAGATCGGAGACCACCGCGTCGCGCAGGGCGGCGTCGTCGAGGCCGAGGGCGGCGTCGGCGCCGAAGCGGCCGACCGATGCCCGCAGCCACACCGTGCCGTCGCCGTGGAGATGGGGCCACTTCGACGACGTCCACGAGCAGGCGGTGATCGTGCGGCCCTCGACCCTGGGGACGAGGTAGCCGCTGCCGTCGAGCTCCCGATCGATCGACGCCCGGTCGACGGCGAGGGCGACGAGGGCCACCGACGCGTACGGGATGGCGGCGAGGTGTTCGGCGGCGGCCGGCGCGTGCGGGGCGATGAGCGCGCCGCTGACATCGGCGGGGCCGGTGAGCACGGCGCGGTCGACCACGAGGTGGCGGCCGTCGGCGAGGACGACCTGCCAGCGGTGGCCGGCCCGCTCGAGGTCGGCGGCGGCGGTGGGCTCGACGGCGACGCCCCGGTTCGCGAGGTCGGTCACGAGCGCGGCGACGATGGCGCCCATGCCGCCGCGGGGGGCGTAGAAGACCGGCATCGCCTGGTCCACCACCGAGGCGCCGGCGCGCTGCGCCCGGCACGCCTCGATCAGGGAGAACGCCCCGCTGCGGGCGGCGGCGTCGAGCTGCGGGACGGTGGCGGCCAGGCTCAGGTGGTCGGTGTCGCCGGCGTTGATGCCGCCGACGAGCGGGTCGACCAGGCGCTCGGCCACCTCGTCACCGAGGCGGTGCCGCATCAGCGCGCCGATGGTGACGTCGCCGTCGGGCGGATCGAGGGGGACGGTGAGGTCCTGGGCCGCTCGGGCCAGGCCCTCCGCGGTCACGATGCCGGAGGCGGCCAGCTCGTCGAGGTCGGTCGGGACGCCGAGGACCTGCGCCTCGGGCAGGAGGTGGAGCGCGCCCCGGCTCCACACGTGGGCTCGACGGGCGGTCGGGGACACCAGGTCGCCGTCGATGCCGAGCTCGCGGCAGAGCGCGATGCCCTCGGGGACGCGGGCCAGGAACGCGTCGGCGGCCTCGTCGAGGGCGCCGCCGTCGAACGGGGTCGTGCGCAGCTTGCCGCCCGGAGGGGCGGGGTCCACGACGACCACCGACGCCCCGCCGCGCGCCAGCTCGCGGGCGGCCACCAAGCCGGTGATGCCGGCGCCGACGACGACGGCGTCGACGCTCACGACGGCGGGGCCAGCGCCCGGACCCGCTCGGCCAGCGCGCGAAGGACCGTCGGGTCGTCGTTGAGGACGCGGGTGCGGGCGAAGGCGAGCCCGACCGACTCGGCCCGGCGGGCCGCCTCGAGGTCGAGGTCGTAGACGACCTCGAGGTGGTCGCTCACGAAGCCCTGGGGGCACACGAGGATCCCGTCCGCCCGGCGGGCCGCCCCGATGTCGTCGATCACGTCGAGGATGTCGGGCCCTCGCCACGGGTCGGCGGTGCGCCCCGCTGACTGGTAGGCCACGGACCACGAGAGCGGGTCGAGCCCGGCCGTGCTCGCGGCGGCCGCGGCCGACTCGTGCAGCTGGTCCGGGTAGGCGTCGTCGACGAGCGCCCGCTCGGGCAGCGAGTGGGCGGTGAAGCGCACCTCGGTGCGCTCCGGGAGCTCGGCCAGCGCGTCGCGCACGGCGCGGCTCAGGAAGTCGATGTACGCCGGCTCGAGGTGCCAGCTGTCGATCGCCGCGCTCGGGACCCCGAGCTCCCCGGCGGCGGCGTGCAGGCGCTCCTGGTACTGGCCCACGGAGGACCGGGAGTAGTGCGGGGCGAGGACCAGGCCGATGATCTGCTGCACCCCGGCGCCGGCGAGCACCGCCACCGCGTCCTCGATGAAGGGCGCAGCGTGCTTCTGGCCCAGCGCCACGGTCCAGCGACCCGGCTCGGCCGCGTGGAGGGCGGCGGCGAGACCGAGGCGCTGGGCCTCGGTCCGCTCGGCCAGTGGCGAGGTGCCGCCGATGGCCTCGTACCGAGCGCGCAGGTCGGCCAGCTGCTCCGGCGTCGGGGCGTGCCCGCGGCGGATGTGCGTGTAGTACGCCTCGATGTCGCCCGGGGAGGAAGGCGTGCCGTACGCCATCACGACGAGCCCGACCTCGCGGGGCTCGCTCACCCCGGGGCGGCCTCGCCGTCGGTGCGACCCTCGGCGTGGACCAGGTTCACGACCTCGGCCAGGATCCCCGGGTCGAGCTCGGGCAGCACGCCGTGGCCCAGGTTGAACACGTGCCCCGGGTGCCCGCCGTTGCGGCGCAGCACGTCGCGGGTGCGGTCGGCCACGACCTCCCACGGCGACAGGCACACGGCCGGGTCGAGGTTGCCCTGCAGGGCCTTGCCCGGCACGCGCTGGCGGGCCACGTCGAGCGGGACCCGCCAGTCGACGCCGACGACGTCGGCCCCGGCGTCGCCCATGAGGGTCAGCAGCTCGCCGGTGCCCACCCCGAAGTGGATGCGGGGGACGCCGGTGTCGGCGATGGCGGCGAAGACCTTGGCGCTGGCCGGCATCACGTGCTGCTCGTAGACGTCGGGGGACAGCGCCCCGGCCCACGAGTCGAAGAGCTGGATGGCGCTGGCGCCGGCTTCGATCTGGGCCCGCAGCGAGGCGATGGCGATGTCGGCCAGGCGGTCGAGCAGGGCCCCGAAGAGCTCCGGGTCGCCGTGGAGCATCGCCTTGGTGAGGCCGTAGGTGCGTGAGGGGCGGCCCTCCACCAGGTAGCTGGCGACGGTGAACGGGGCCCCGGCGAAGCCGATGAGTGGGGTCGACCCGAGCTCGGCCACCACCTGGCGGACCGTGGCCTGGACGTACGGGGCGTCCGCGTCGGGCTCGTAGGCCCGCAGCCGCTCGAGGTCGGCCTTGGTGCGGAACGGCTCGGCGATGACGGGTCCCACGCCGGGCTCCACGTCCACGCCGAAGCCGATCGCCTCGGCCGGCACGACGATGTCGCTGTAGAGGATCGCGGCGTCGACGCCGTAGCGGCGGACCGGCTGGAGCGTGATCTCCGTGGCCAGGTCGGGGTCCTTGATCGCGTCGAGGATGCTGCCCGTGCCCCGCAGCGCCCGGTACTCGGGCAGGGAGCGGCCCGCCTGGCGCATGAACCACACGGGCACCTGGGCGGCCGGCAGCCCGCGGCAGGCCCGCAGCAGCGGCGCGTCGGCGAGGTCGGCGGTCGGCGGCATCACGGAGAACCCTACGGAGGCACCGCCGATCCGTACGAATGCGAGTACCAATGCGCCTTGAGGGCGAGCTCGCGAGCCGTCCAGAAGCACCGGGCCGCCCTTCCGTGAGGCAGGACGGCGTGAGTCCCAGGAGGCCTCGTTGCGTCGATCGATCGATGACCACCCGTTCACCCCCGAGGAGCTGCCCGAGGGGGACGACGACGAGTTCCAGCAGGTCTCGTGGGCGGTCGCCATCAGCGATGACTACGAGGACGCCGAGCCCCGGATCGTGCTGACGATGGAGGAGGTGGGCCGCCCCGGAGCGGGCCTGATCGCCCACCTGCCCCCGTCCGTGGCCCGGCGCCTCCGGGTGGCGATCCGGGACGGCCTCCGGGAGGTCGGCGAGGACCCGGGGGCCTGATCCGGGGACGTGAACGCCGTCTTTCGTCGGCGGTGGAGCCGCAGGTAAGATGGCCGATCCATTTCCCCGGGGAGGAACGTGGCGTCCCATCCCGACCTGTCCGCTGAACAGGCCCACATCGACCGTGCGTACGACTCCTTGGAGCGGTCGCGCGTCGAGGCCACGAAGCTGCGGTCGATGGTCGAGGTGGGCAAGGGCGGCACCGAGCAGGCCCGCTGGGAGCGGGAGATGATCGAGGGCAACATCGCCCAGCGGCTCGCCTCCCTCCAGCTCGGCGACGCCAGCCTGGTGTTCGGCCGGATCGACCGGACCCAGAGCGAGGGCGGCGACAGCTTCTACATCGGACGCCTGGCCGTGGCCGACGAGCACCGGGAGCCCCTGGTGGTCGACTGGCGGGCCCCCGTGGCCGAGCCCTTCTACCGGGCCACCGGTCGCTCCCCCATGGGCCTGGTCCGTCGCCGCCACTTCGCCACCCGCGGCCGCCAGCTCCTCGCCATCGAGGACGAGCTCTTCGGCGAGTCCGCCGGCCTGCTCGGTGGCGAGCTGTCGGTGGAGGACGAGGGCATCGAGATCCGCGGCCAGAGCACGCTCATCGCCGCCCTCGAGGAGGTCCGCACCGGCCGGCTCTCCGACATCGTCGCCACGATCCAGGGCGAACAGGACGAGATCATCCGGTCCGAGCTCCCCGGCGTGCTCGTGGTCCAGGGCGGCCCCGGCACCGGCAAGACGGTGGTGGCGCTGCACCGGGCCGCCTACCTCCTCTACACGCACCGGTTCCCGCTCGAGGGCCAGGGCGTCCTCGTCGTCGGCCCCAATCGGCTGTTCCTGGGCTACATCGAGCAGGTCTTGCCGAGCCTCGGCGAGGCCGGCGTCGAGCTCGTGGTGCTGGCCGACCTGCTGGAGGGCGCCGGCGGCCTCGCCGTCGAGGGGCGCGACCGGCCGGAGCCGGCCCGGGTCAAGGGCGATCTGCGCATGAGCAAGGTCCTCGGCCGGGCCGTCCACGACCGCCAGCGGGCGCTGCGCCAGCCGCTCAAGGTCGGCTTCGGGGTGCAGACGCTCACGCTCACCCCCGGCCAGAGCAAGGCCATCGTGTCCGACGCCCGCCGCCGCTTCCGGCTGCACAACGCCGGGCGCCGTCACGTCGAGGCGAGCGTCTACGCCACCTTGGCCGACAGCGCCCGCGTGCCCGTGGAGGCGGGCGCCGTCCGCTCCGGGCTGCGGACCACGCCGGCGCTGCGGGAGGCCCTCGACCGCATGTGGCCCGTGCTCACCCCGGCCGAGATGCTCCACGACCTCTTCGGATCCCGTGCCCTCATCGACCTGGCCGCCGGCAACCTCCTCACCGGGGCCGAGCGGGCCGCCCTCTACCGCCCGCGGGCCGAGCGGGCCGAGGAGGCCGGCTGGACGCACGACGACGTGCCCCTCCTCGACGAGGCCCGGGCGTTGCTCGGCCCCCGCCCGCGGCGCAAGCGCCCCGGGGCTCCGCCCGAGGAGGAGGTCCGCACCTACGGCCACATCGTCGTCGACGAGGCCCAGGACCTCTCGCCCATGCAGCTGCGCATGTTGCAGCGCCGCTCGCTCAACGGCTCGATGACGGTGGTGGGCGACATCGCCCAGTCCACCGGCGCCTGGGCCCACGCCGACTGGGAGGAGGTGCTCGAGCACCTGCCCGACCGTCGCCCGGCCCGACGCTCCGAGCTCACGATCGGCTACCGCCTCCCCGGTCCGAACATGCGCCTGGCCTCACGGGTGCTGGAGCTGGCCGCCCCCGGGCTGCGCCCGCCCAGCTCGGTGCGCCAGGCCGGCGACGAGCCTCGCTTCCTGGCCGCCGAGCCCGGCCGCCTCGGCGAGCGGGTGGTGGCCGCCGCGCTCGAGGAGCGCGATGCGGTCGATCCAGGCAGCGTGGCGGTGATCGTCCCCGACTCGCTCGTGGAGCCCGTGGTCACCGCGTTCGACGCCGCCGGCGTGGACTACGGCCGGGCGGTGCGCAGCGGCCTCAACACCCAGATCACGATCGTCCCCGTGAGCCTCGTGAAGGGCCTCGAGCTCGATGCCTCCGTGGTGGTCGAGCCGGCTGCCATCCTCGAGGAGGAGGTCCAGGGGGCCCGCGCCCTCTACGTCGCCCTCACCCGGGCCACGAAGCGCCTCGCGCTGGTCCACGCCCGCCCGCTGCCGTCGATCCTGGTCGACGCCCGCGACGACGTGGAGCACGAGGAGCAGCGCCGCGACGACCGCCGCGACCGCGGCGACCTGGAGTCCACCGGGTCCTAGGTCGTCACCAGGATTCGTTGGCTGGCGAAGGCGCCGATGCCGATGTGGCGGCCGTCGATCTCGACGGTGGTGGTGCCGTCCGGCGACGCGGCCGTGAGCGTGCCCTTGCGGCCGGGTACGACGTCGGCCTCCTCGAGGAACTCGAGCAGGCCAGGGGTGAACTCCAGCTCCTCGGGGATGCGGCTCACCACGAACCCCGCGCCGACGGCGATGTCGCTCAGCGGCGAGGAGGCGGGCGCCACGTAGCTGGCTCCCGGGATCGGGTTGCCGTGCGGGCAGGTGGTCGGATCGCCGAGCACCCGCACGAGGGCATCCTCGACCGGCTGGGAGATCACGTGCTCCCACTTGCCGGCCTCCTTGTGGGCATCGGCCCACGACAGCCCGAGGATGTCGGTGAGGAGCCGCTCGGCGAGGCGGTGGCGGCGCACCACCCGCTCGGCCAGGCGCCGACCGGAGGTGGACAGCGAGATGCTGTTGTGGTCGATCGAGACGAGCCCGTCGGATTCGAGGCGCTTGATCATCTCGGACACGGCCGGGCGCGACACCATGAGGCGGTCGGCGATGCGGGCCTGGATCACCTCGACGTCGTCCTCGGCGAGCTCGAAGATGGCTTCGCAGTACTCCTCGAAGGCGGGGTGGAACTCCGGGGTCTGGTACTCGGCCATGCCGGAAGGCTACCGGTCGATCGTCCGATGATCGATGGAGAGGGCTGTGACGACCACTTCGAGGCTGGACTTCCTGGCTGCCTCCGGGGGCTCGCCGCACACCAGGACCGGGATCTCGCGCGTGACCACGACCGTGCCCTCGGCCTCGTGCTGGATCCCCGTGGGGTCGTGCCACCGGAGGCGGATGACGGCCGAACGCCGGTCGTCGGCCACCTGGGTGTCGACGTCGGCCAGCTCGCAGTCGAGCCACGGCCAGCCGACGTGCTCGAACACGGCGCGCTCGACGGCCTGTCCCCACAGCCCGAGGGCGGAGGTGCCGCGGTCGTGGCCGTGGAGGTCGGCGACGGCGATGCTGCGGTCGAGCACGCCCACGAGGAGGTCGGCGTCGGCGTAGGCCCAGGCCCGGCCGTCGGCGACGGTGATGGCGGTGGGGGCGAAGCGGTGGCCGCCGGTGTGGCTGCAGCGCCACACGCGGGCATCGGGGTGGCGGCCGGCCAGCTCGAGCTGCAGGAGGGTGCCCCACCGGCCGCAGCACGGGTCGCGGCGGCCGTGGCCGCACACGAGCACGTCGGCGGGGGCGGGTCCGAGGGCGGTGGGCCAGTCGAGGTGGTCGCCCTCGAGGTCGTCGAGGAGCCGGGCGAGGAGGTCGCTGACCTCGTCGCGCGAGACGCAGTGGTCGGTGCCGGCGAAGCGATGGGTGCCGACCCGGCGGTGGTGCACGACCCGGATCGAGCCTTCCACCACCTCCTCGCCGGCCTGCGGGACGACGGCCATCACCGTCGCCCGGGGATCGGCGGCCGCCGCGGCCAGCGCCTCGATCTCGCCGACGTCCTTCGGCCATGGCAGCGGCCACTCCACGAGCAGCAGCGCGTCGAACGTCGGGGTGCTCCCGATCGGGTCGACGCCCTGCTCGCGGGTCCACACCGAGCAGCGGAGATCGCCGCCGGTGATCTCGGCCGCGCTCACCGGCGGGCGGCGGCCCTCGCCGCGGCGCGCGCTCGCCGGCGCTCGGCGGCGAGGCGGTCGATGGTGGCGACGACCTCGTCGGCATCGGCGGCCCAGGTGGTGGCCCCCACGAGATCGGCGACCTCGTCGTTGCGGACGCCCTGGCCGCCCAGCACGATCGGCAGCGAGGGGTGGGCGGCCCGCAGGGCGCCGATCACCTCCACGGCGGACGGGAGCCGCTCGGCCGTGGTGACGCCGAGGCCGACGGCCAGCACGTCGTCGCCGTGGGCGATGGCGCCGAGGAAGGCGTCGGTGGGGACGTCGGTGCCGAGCTCGACCACGCCGTAGCCCTCGAGGCGCACGACGTTGGCCACGATGGCGAGGGCCAGGCCGTGGTGCTCGCCCGGGACGCTGCCGAACACCACCGTGCCGCGGGTGCGGCCCCGGTGGCGGAAGCGGGCGCCCAGCTGGGCGACGATGCGGGTCGCGGTGGTGAGGGCGATGTGCTCCTCGACCTGGTCCCGTCGGCCGGCGGCGACCTCGCACCCGATGCGCCCGGCGGCGCCGCCGAGCAGGTCGACGTGGCACCAGCGGGCGGAGTGGCCGGCGGCCAGCGCGTCGTCGAGCACGAGCCAGGCGGCGGTCTCGTCGCCGGCCACGAGCGGCCTCACCAGGCGGGCGCACCAGTCGACCGGCGTGCCGCCGTGCACGCCCGGGGCGCCGGCGGTTGCGGGCGGGGCGACGGCTGCCGCGGCGCGGAACGCGTCGAGGTCGGCGGGGTCCACCAGCCACACCTGCCCGGCCCGCCGGGCCGGCAGCCGCCCCTGGCGGACGTACCGGTACGCGGTCATGTAGTGGACACCGAGGGCCCGCGCGACCTGCTTCAGGTTGAGCGCGTCGTCGGTCCCCGGCATCCGCCCACCCTACGAGAGGCGTGTGTCAGAAGCCGGAGGCGGCGTGGCTCCGCCATCCCGTCGGAGGCACTTGCGGAGGCGAGCCTGGCGCCGGAGGCGCACCCGCGACCGGAGCACGCACGTCAGAAGTCCTCGTCGAGCGAGACCTCGCCGGTGATCCCCGACCTGGTAGGCGGACACCCGCCGCTCGAAGAAGTTGGAGAGCTCCTGGACGTCCTGCAGCATCATGAAGTCGAACGGGTTGCGGGCCCCGTAGCGGGGGGCCATCCCGAGGTTCCCGAGGCGCTGGTCGGCTACGTAGCGGAGGTACTCCCGGGTGTCGGCCACCGACAGCCCCGACACCCCGCCCGAGAGCAGGTCCTCCGCGAACACGACCTCGGCCTCGACCGCCTCGTCGATCATGCGGTGCACGTCGGACTCGAGCTCGGCGTCGAACAGGTCGGGCTCCTCCCGGCGGATGGTGTCCACCACGGACAGCGCGAAGCGCATGTGCATCGACTCGTCACGGAAGACCCAGTTGGTGCCCGAGGCGAGGCCGTTGAGGAGGCCCTTCGACCGGAAGAAGTACACGTAGGCGAAGGCGGCGAAGAAGAAGAGGCCCTCGACGCAGGTGGCGAAGCAGATGAGGTTGAGCACGAACCGGCGCCGGTCGTCGCGCGTGACCAGCTCCTCGACGGAGCTCATCGAGTCCATCCAGCGGATGCAGAACTCCGCCTTGGCCCGGATCGAGGGGATGTGCTCGATCGCCGCGAACGCCTGCTCGCGCTCGGCCATGTCGGGCAGGTAGGTGTCGAGGAGGGTCAGGTAGAACTGGACGTGCAGCGCCTCCTCGTAGAGCTGTCGGCTGAGGTAGAGCCGGGCCTCGGGGGCGTTGATGTGCTTGTAGAGGTTGAGCACCACGTTGTTCGCCACGATCGAGTCGCCCGTGGCGAAGAACGCCACGAGGCGGTGGACGAGGTGGCGCTCGGCGGGGTCGAGCTTGCGGGCGAGGTCGTCGAGGTCGTCGTTGAAGTCGACCTCCTCCACGGTCCAGGTGTTGCGGATGGCGTCCCGGTACATGTCGTAGAAGTCGGGGTAGCGCATCGGCCGCAGGGTGAGGTCGAGCCCCGGGTCGAGCAACCGGGCACCTTCCCGGCGGGCGTTCGGGCTGGCCTCGAGGGGGAGTGCGTGGGCGAGGCTCATTCGCAGGCCTCGCAGTGCTCGGGGTTCTCGAGTGAGCACGCCACTGCGTCGACGGGGCTGACGGTGGGGGTCGTGGCCGACGCGATGCGCGTCGCCGGACGGGAGCGCAGGTAGTAGGTGGTCTTGAGCCCCGACTTCCACGCGTGCAGGTACATCGACGAGAGCTTCCCGATGTTCGGGCTCTCGAGGAACAGGTTGAGCGACTGGCTCTGGTCGATGAACGGGCCGCGGGCGGCGGCCAGGTCGATGAGCGCCCGCTGCGGCAGCTCCCAGGTGGTGCGGTAGAGGCGCTTGAGGTCGGCGGGGATCTCGTCGATGCCCTGGATCGAGCCGTTGGCCACCTTCATCCGGTCGACCAGCTCGGGTGACCAGAGCCCGAGGGCCTGCAGGTCGCGGACGAGCTGGGTGTTGACCTGCAGGAACTCGCCCGACAGCGTCTCCCGCTTGAAGAGGTTGGAGACGGCCGGCTCGATGCACTCGTAGCAGCCCACGATCGAGGCGATGGTGGCCGTGGGGGCGATGGCGACGAGCAGCGAGTTGCGCAGGCCGTGCTCCGCGATGCGCTCCCGCAGGGGCGCCCAGCGGGGATCGGTGGTGTCGACGCCCCAGAGGTCGGGCTGGAGGCGACCGGCCGCCGCGTGGGTCTCGGCGTAGCGGGGGTGGGGGCCGTGGGCGGCGGCCAGCTCGCAGCTGGCGTCGAGGGCTGCGAGGTAGATCTCCTCGCTGATCCGGGCCGAGAGGGCCAGCGCCTCGGGGCTGTCGAACGGCAGGCGGAGGGTGAAGAACACGTCCTGCAGGCCCATCACGCCGAGGCCCACGGGGCGCCAGCCCTCGTTCGACCGACCGGCCGCCTCGGTCGGGTAGAAGTTCCGGTCGATCACGCGGTCGAGGAACCGGATCGCGGTGCGGACCGCTGTGGCGAGCCGCGGCCAGTCGAGGTCACCGCCGCCGTCGGCCACGAAGCGGCCGAGGTTGATCGAGCCGAGGTTGCACACCGCGGTGTGGTCGCGGTCGGTGACCTCGAGGATCTCTGTGCAGAGGTTGGAGAGGTGCACGACGTTGCCGGGGGCGGCGGCCTGGTTGCAGGTGCGGTTCGACGCGTCCTTGAAGCACATCCAGCCGTTGCCGGTCTCGGCCAACGTCCGCATCATCCGGCCGTAGAGGTCGCGGGCACGGAGCTGCTTCACGAAGCGGCCCTCCTGCTCGGCCCTCCGGTAGGCGTCGGCGAACGCCTCGCCGTGGAGGTCGACGAGCTCGGGGACCTCCTTGGGGTCGAACAGGGACCACATCCAGTCCTGCTCGACGCGCTCCATGAACAGGTCGGGCACCCAGTGGGCGAGGTTGAGGTTGTGCGTGCGCCGGGCGGGGTCACCGGTGTTGTCGCGCAGCTCGAGGAGCTCCTCGACGTCGGCGTGCCAGGTCTCGAGGTAGATGCACGCGGCGCCCTTGCGCCGGCCGCCCTGGTTCACGGCCGCCACCGACGAGTCGAGCGTCTTGAGGAACGGCACGATGCCGTTCGACAGGCCGTTGGTGCCACGGATCAGCGACCCCCGCGAGCGGACTCGGGAGAACGAGAGGCCGATGCCCCCAGCGTGCTTCGACAGTCGGGCCACGTCCTTGTAGCGGTCGTAGATGGCGTCGAGGTCGTCGGTGGGGGAGTCGAGCAGGTAGCACGACGACATCTGCGGGTGGCGGGTGCCGGAGTTGAACAGCGTCGGGCTGCTCGGCAGGTACTCGAACCGCGACATCAACGGGTAGAGCGACAGCGCCTCCTCGGTGGAGTCGCTGAGCCCGCAGGCCACCCGCAGGAGGAACTGCTGCGGGGTCTCGATCACGGCGCGGGTGTCGGGGTGGCGCAGGAGGTAGCGGTCATAGACGGTGCGGAGGCCGAAGAACTCGAAGCGGCGGTCGGCCAGGGCCTCGATGGCGTCGTCGAGCTTGCGCCAGCTCCGCTCGACGAGGTGGGCCGTGTCGTCGTGGACGAGGCCGAGGGTGTGGCCCTGGCGGATCGACTGCGAGAAGGAGTGGATCCCCTGGTTGCGCACCTCCTTGTCGATGAACGTGGCCAGGAGGCGGGCGGCGAGGAGGGAGTAGCTCGGCTCCTCGGTGATCAGCGAGGCCGCCGTGCGGATCGACAGCTCGTCGAGCTCGCTGGTGGTGGCGCCGTCGACGAGGCCGTTGATGGTCTTGGTCGCGATGCGGAGGGGATCGACACCAGGGAGGCCGGCGGCGGCCCGCTCGACGGCCCGGACGATCTTGTTGAGGTCGACCGGCTCGAGGTCGCCGTTGCGCTTGCGCACCTGCATCGGTGAGGTGCCGACGGCCTCATCCGGCCGGTCCAGCTCTTGGAGTGACATCGGCTCATTGCAGCGGTGTAATTACACGGCCGCAATGGTCCGGTCTCAGTGCTAAACGGCGGAGGCCAGCGTGGCCAGGCCGACCACCGCGAAGGCGACGGCGCCGATCGAGCGGAGCCTGCCGGGGGAGACCCTGGTGGTGAGGGCCCGGCCGGCCACCACGGCCAGCCCGGTGGAGGCGAGCATGGCCGTCGTCGAGCCGATCCACACGGGCACGGCGCCGTGGTCGGCGGCCAGGCCGGCGGTGGTGAGCATCGTCTTGTCCCCGAGCTCGGCCAGGAAGAAGGCGCCGGCCACGCCCAGGAGACCGGTGGCGCCGGGCCCCTCGTCCCCCTCGGCGTCGGCGTCGCGCCCCCGCCAGGTCCACACCGCGAAGCCGAGGAACAGCAACCCCGCGCCCACGGCGATGGCCCGGTCGGGCACCGCCCGGCTGAGCAGGGCACCCGCGGTGACCGACAGCGTCTGGAGCACGAGCGATCGCGGCCCCGAGGGGCAGCAGCACCCGGGCGGCCTTGTGCTGGGCGGCCAGCGTCAGGGCGACGAGCTGCGTCTTGTCGCCGAGCTCGGCCAGGAAGACCACCGCGAACGCGGTCGCCACCTCACCCACGTGCTCGGCACCCCATCGGAGCGAGGGTACGGTCGCCCCCGATGCGCTCCAAGCCCGCTGCCCTCCTCGCCCTGCTCGCCCTCTCCTCCCTCGCACTGGCCGCCTGCGGTGACGACGACGCCGCGTCGTCGGCCGACGGCACCACCAGCACCACCGGCCAGGAGCACGGCTGCGCGGTGGTGGAGGAGCGCGAGGTCACGCTCGTCGCGAAGGACCTGGCCTGGGACGCCGACTGCATCCAGGCCCCCGAGGGCATCGCCTTCACCGTGGTGGAGGACAACCAGGACGTCGACGTGAACCACAACCTCCAGATCGCCCTCGACGACGAGGTCCTCCACACCCCGCTGTCGGCCGGCCCGATCCGGCAGCGCCTCGACGTGCCCGCCCTCGACGCCGGCAGCTACGTGTACGGCTGCGAGATCCACCCCAACATGACCGGCACCCTCGAGGTGTTGGAGCCCCTCTCC
The DNA here is from genome assembly GCA_963727905.1 of uncultured Microthrixaceae bacterium. Classification (GTDB taxonomy): domain Bacteria; phylum Actinomycetota; class Acidimicrobiia; order Acidimicrobiales; family VFJN01; genus VFJN01. Next base: position 304,640 of record CAVSIC010000021.1, on the reverse strand, counting down.
GAGGGCTGACCCCCGGAGGCGAACCGAGGCGGCGAACGGCTCCTGCGGCCCGCGGCCCCGGAGCCACTGTCACCGGCCGTCGATAGCCTCGTCGGCGTGGCCGACGCAGATCCGCTTGCCCGCTTCTCGCCGGCCGTCCGGGCCTGGTTCGAGACGTCGTTCCCCGAGGCCACCCCGCCCCAGGCCCAGGGCTGGCCGGCCATCGCCGAGGGGCACCACAGCCTGATCCTGGCCCCCACCGGATCGGGCAAGACGCTGGCCGCGTTCCTCTGGGCCATCGACCGGCTCGTCAGCAACCCGACGCCGGCCGAGGCCACGCACCGCACCCGGCTGCTCTACGTGTCGCCGCTGCGGGCGCTGGCCGTCGACGTCGAGAAGAACCTCCGCAGCCCGCTCCAGGGCATCGGGCTGGCCGCCGAGCGCCTCGGGGTGCCCTACACCGAGCCCACCGTGGGGATGCGCACCGGCGACACGCCGGCCGACGAGCGCCGCAAGCTCGTCCGGTACCCGCCCGACATCCTCATCACCACGCCCGAGTCGCTGTACCTGATGCTCACCTCGGCCGCCCGGGAGACCCTCCGCGGCGTCGAGGCCGTGATCATCGACGAGATCCACGCGATGGCGGCCACCAAGCGGGGCAGCCACCTCGCGCTCACCCTCGAGCGGCTCGACCACTGGGTCAGGTCCGGCGGCGGCCCGTCGCCGCAGCGCATCGGCCTGTCGGCCACGCAGCGCCCGCTCGAGGAGATCGCCCGCTTCCTCGGCGGCACCGAGCTCGACGGCCCCACCCGTGCGCCGCGCCCGGTGGCCATCGTCGACGCCGGCGTGCGCAAGCCCCTCGAGATCGAGGTGGTCATCCCGATCGACGACATGGCCACGCTCGGCCAGGTCGTCGACGAGCCGACCTCCGGGCCGGCCGCGGCGGGCCCCGCGAGGCGCTCGATCTGGCCGGCCATGCACCCCCGGCTCCTCGAGCTCGTGCTCGAGCACCGCTCCACGCTGATCTTCGTCAACGCCCGCCGCCTCGCCGAGCGCCTCGCCACCCGCCTCAACGAGCTCCACTGGGACGACGAGTCCCAACGAGCCGAGCGGACAGGTGAGGCGACCGGAGAGCACCGTGACCTCTCTGACTCCGGGCGCGCCTCACCTCGAGGTCATCGCATCTCCATTGCCGACGAGCAGGACGGGCGGCCGCCGGACGCCCCCGAGCTCGTGAAGGCGCACCACGGCTCGCTGTCGCGCGAGCAGCGGCTGGAGATCGAGGACGACCTCAAGTCCGGCCGCCTGAAGGGCCTCGTCGCCACCTCCAGCCTCGAGCTCGGCATCGACATGGGCGCCGTCGACCTCGTGATCCAGGTGGCGTCGCCGGGCGCGGTGTCCACCGGGCTGCAGCGCGTCGGCCGGGCCGGCCACCAGGTCGGGGCGCCGAGCCGCGGCAAGATCTTCCCGAAGCACCGGGCCGACCTCCTCGAGACCGCGGTCGTGGTCGAGCGCATGCACGCCGGCCAGATCGAGGAGACCCACTACCCGCGCAACCCGCTCGACGTCCTGTGCCAGCAGATCGTGGCGATGTGCGCGCTCGACGACTGGCCCGTCGACGACCTCGCCGCGGTCGTGCGCAGCGCGGCCCCGTTCGCCGACCTGTCCGACGAGGTCCTCGCGTCGGTCCTCGACCTGCTCGCCGGCCGCTACCCGTCCGAGGAGTTCGCCGAGCTGCGGCCCCGCATCGTGTGGGACCGCGTCGCCGGCGTGCTGCGGGGCCGGGCCGGCGCCCAGCGGCTGGCCGTCACCAACCCCGGCACCATCCCCGACCGCGGGCTGTTCGCCGTCATCCTGCCCGACGGCACCCGCGTCGGCGAGCTCGACGAGGAGATGGTCTACGAGTCCCGGCCCGGCGAGACGTTCCTGCTCGGCGCGTCCACCTGGCGCATCGAGGACATCACCTTCCAGAAGGTGATCGTCACCCCGGCGCCGGGCCAGCCCGGGAAGATGCCGTTCTGGCACGGCGACGGCCCCGGCCGGCCGCTCGAGCTGGGGCGGGCCATGGGCGCGTTCACCCGCGAGCTGCGGGCGGCCAAGGGCGGCGACGAGGCGCGGGCCCGGCTCGCGGCGTCGGGCCTCGACGAGCGGGCCGCGACCAACCTCGTCGCCTACCTCGACGAGCAGGCCGAGGCCACCGGCGCGGTGCCCGACGACCGCACGATCGTCGTCGAGCGCTTCCGCGACGAGATCGGCGACTGGCGCGTGTGCGTGCTGTCGCCGTTCGGCGCCCAGGTGCACGCGCCGTGGGCGATGGCCCTGCAGCACCGGCTGGCCGAGCGCTGGGGCATGGCCGTCGAGATGATGTGGAGCGACGACGGCATCGTCATCCGCCTGCCCGAGTCGGTCGACGAGCTGCTCGACGAGGAGCTGCTGCTCGACCCCGACGAGGTCGGCGAGATCCTCATGGCGCAGCTGCCGTCCACGGCGATGTTCGCCAGCCGCTTCCGCGAGTGCGCCGGCCGGGCGCTGCTCCTGCCGAAGCGCCGCCCCGATCAGCGCACCCCGCTGTGGCAGCAGCGCCAGCGCGCCGCCGACCTGCTCGCGGTGGCCGGCAAGTACCCGTCGTTCCCGATCCTCCTCGAGGCCACGCGCGAGTGCCTCAACGACGTCTTCGACGTGCCCGCGCTGGTCGAGGTGCTCGCGCGACCTCCGCAGCCGCAAGGTGCGCCTCGTGCCCGTCGACACGCGGCAGGCGTCGCCGTTCGCGCAGTCGCTGCTGTTCGGCTGGATCGCCGTCTACATGTACGAGGGCGACGCGCCGCTGGCCGAGCGCCGGGCCGCGGCCCTCGCCCTCGACCGGGACCTGCTGCGCGACCTGCTCGGCGCCGAGGAGCTCCGCGAGCTGATCGACGCCGACGTGCTCGCCGAGCTCGAGCTCGAGCTGCAGCGGCTCGTGCCCGGCCGCCGGGCCCGCGACGGCGACGAGCTGCACGACCTGCTGCGCCTGCTCGGCCCGCTGTCGCTCGCCGAGCTGGCCGCCCGCGCCGCCGACCCGCAGGCCGTGGCCGGCTGGGTCGACCAGCTGGTGGCGGAGCGGCGAGCGTTCGTCGGTCGGCATCGCGGGCGAGGAGCGGGTCGCGGCCGCCGAGGACGCCGGCCGCCTGCGCGATGCGCTCGGCGTCGCCGTGCCGGTCGGCCTGCCGGCGGTCTGCACCGAGTCCGGTGCCCGCCCCCCTGCTCGACCTCGTCGCCCGCTACGCCCGCACCCACGGCCCCTTCCTCACCCAGCACGCCGCCGCCCGCTACGGCGTCGGCGTCGACGCGGTGCGCGCCGAGCTCGAGATGCTGATCGGGGAGGGCCGGGTCGTCCGGGGTGAGTTCCGGCCCGACGGCGTCGAGCGGGAGTGGTGCGACGACGACGTGCTGCGCCAGCTGCGGCGCCGGTCGCTGGCCGCGCTGCGGCGCGAGGTCGAGCCGGTCGACGCCAGAACCCTGGCCCGCTTCCTGCCCCGCTGGCACGGCGTCGGGGCGGGGCGGCGCGGGATGGACGCGCTGGTCGAGGTCGTCGGCCAGCTGCAGGGTGCGCCGCTGGTGGCCTCGGCGCTCGAGCGCGACGTCCTCGGCGCACGGCTTCCGCTCGACGAGGTGTCCGGTCTCGACGCGCTGTGCACGGCGGGCGAGGTCGTGTGGGTGGGGGCCGGCGCCATCGGGTCGGGCGACGGGCGCGTCCGGCTCGCCTTCCGCGACCAGGCCGGGCTCCTGCTGCCCGACGGACGAAGGGCTGCGAGGACCCGAGCCCCCTCCACGCCGCGCTGCTCGACCACCTCGACGAGCGGGGCGCGTCGTTCTGGAGCCGACCTCGCCCGGGCCGCGCAGGCCGCCGACCAGCCCTACGACGACCCGACCGTGCTCGCCGCGCTGTGGGACCTCGTGTGGGCGGGCCTGGTCACCAACGACTCGCTGGCCCCGCTGCGGGCCTTCGTCGGCGGCACCCGCCGTCGTCCGAGCGCCAAGTCGGCCCCCCGGAGCCGCCCCCGCCCCGGGCGGCTCGCCCGGCTCGGCCCGCCCGCCGGGGCCGGCCGCTGGTCGCTGGTCGCCCCGCTGCTGGAGCCGCGGCCGACCGCCACCGAGGCGGCCCACGCCCGGGCGCTCCAGCTCCTCGAGCGCTACGGCGTGCTCACCCGCGAGGCGGCCCTGGGCGAGGGCGCCGAGGGCGGCTTCGCCGGCGTGTACCCGGTGCTCAAGGCGCTCGAGGAGCGGGGCCAGGTCCGGCGCGGCTACTTCGTCGCCGGGCTCGGCGCCGCCCAGTTCGCGGTGCCGGGCGCCGTCGACCGCCTCCGCGGCGAGCGGGAGGGCGCGCTGACCGACGACGAGGCGAGCCCGCCCGTCGTCCTCGCCGCCACCGACCCGGCCCAGCCGTTCGGCGCCGCGCTGCCGTGGCCGGAGACCGACGGTCGGCCCCAGCGGGCGGCCGGTGCGCTCGTGGTCCTGGCCGACGGCGAGGCGCTCGCCTACCTCGAGCGCGGCGCGCACACGCTCGTTCGCTTCCCCGCGGGGGTGGACGACGACCGGTGGGCCGCCGCGCTCGGCGGGCTCGTCGACAACGGCCGCTTCCGCATGCTGGAGCTGCGGACGATCGACGGGCAGTCGGTGCACGAGGCGCCGCCCGAGGTGCGCACCTCGCTGGAGCGGGCCGGCTTCACGTCGGCCTACAAGGGCTGGACCCGGCGCCCGCCCCGTGGCTGAGCTCGACGCCGACGCGTTCAACGCCCTCGTGGCGCGGCTCGACGCGGCGATGGTCGTGGTCACCGTCGCCGCCGAGGGCGCGGGCGGCGAGGTCGACGGGTGCCTGGTCGGCTTCCACTCGCAGTCGTCGATCGATCCGCGCCGCTACGTCGTGTGGCTGTCGGTCGAGAACCGCACCTTCCGGTTGGCCGCCGAGCTGGCCACCACCCACCTCGCCGTGCACCTCCTGTCGGCCAGCGACCACGACCTGGCGGAGCGGTTCGGAGGCGCCACCGGCGACGACCCGGACGTCGACAAGCTGGCCGGCCTGCCCTGGTCGCCGGGCGCGGGCGGCACGCCGCTCCTCGACGCGCTGCCCGAGCGGTTCGTGGGCCGCATCCTCGAACGGCTGCGGGTCGCGGGCGGCGACCACGTGGGGTTCGTGCTCGAGCCGGAGGTCGCCGAGATCCGCGCGGGCGCCGCCGAGGCGCCGCTCCGGCTGGGCCGAACCGGCGACATCGATCCCGGTCACCCGACCTAGCGTCTGCCGATGGCCGCCGACGAGACCGCCGCCGTCCTTCGCAGCTACGCCGATGGCTGGTGGGCGAAGGACTCTGACCTGTTCGACCACTACGCCGACGATGCGGTCTTCCACTACTCGGGCGGCACCGACCTGGCCGGCACGCACGTCGGCAAGGAGGCGTGCCTCACCGCGATGATCACCGCCCGCATTCGCGCCCAGAGCGAGCTGCTCGAGGTCATGGACGTGATGGCGGGCGATCGGTTCGGCGCGCTGGTGGTCCGTGAGCGCCTGGAGCGCGACGGCGAGGCGCACGAGATCACGCGCGTGCTCCGGTTCCGCGTCGGCGACGGGCAGATCCAGGAGTGCTGGCTGCTCGACGAGGACCAGGCGCTCATCGATCACCTCTGGCGGGCCTGATGCCCGGGCGCCGGTTCCAGCGAGACGCCGTTCCTTGCCTGGCCCAGTGGCTCATCGCCGACGGCGGCGGCACCCACACGGTGGTGGCGCGAACCGTCGAGCTCTAGAAGATCGTGTAGCCCCCGTCGACCACGAGCGTGTCGCCGGTGTGGAACGTGAGCGACGGGTCGGCCAGGTACACCGCCACGCGGCCGAACTCGTCGGGGTCGGCCCACCGCCGCACCGGCGTGCGGGAAGTGGTGTTGGTGACGAACTTGTCGTTGAGCTTCCCGGCGGCGGTGAGGTCGGTGTCGGTCCAGCCGGGGCTGATCGCGTTCACCCGCACGCCGTGGCGGGCCAGGCCGACGGCCATGGCCCGGGTGAGGCCGAGCAGCGCGGTCTTCGACGCCGCGTAGTGCGGCTGGTTCGGGGCGCCGTGGATCGTGGACGTCGACGCCGTCATCACGATGGCGCCCCCACCTCCCCGCTCGACCATGTGGCGGGCGCCGGCCCGCACGGTGAAGAAGGCGCCGTCGAGGTTGATGCCCATCACGCGGCGCCACTCCTCGGTGGGCAGCTCCCAGATGCCGGGGGTGAACCCGCTGGTGCCGGCGTTGGCGAACACGCTGTCCACCCGGCCCGTCGCAGCCAGCGTGGAGGCGAAGGCCGCCTCCACCGCCGCCTCGTCGCTCACGTCGCACCGCTCGAGGTGGACGCTGCGCCCGGTGGCCTCCAGGCGGGCGACCGCCGCCTCGTTCTTGGTGGGGTTGTTGCCCCAGATGGCGACGTCCGCGCCGGCCTCGGCCAACCCCATCGCCATGCCGAGTCCGATGCCCCCGTTGCCGCCCGTGACCAGGGCGACGTGTCCGCTGAGATCCGTCATGGCCGCGATCTTGCCCGGTTACGGTGCCCGCGATGGCAGACGAGGTGGTGCGGCGGGAGGTCGACGGCGCGATCGGGCGCCTGACGCTGGCCCGTCCCGACAAGCTGAACGCGCTGAGCCGGGCCGTGCTGGAGGGGCTCGCCGAGGCGGCGCGCGTGGTTCGATCGGCAGGAGGCCGTGAAGGTCGTGGTGGTGGCGGGCGAGGGCCGGGCGTTCTCGGCCGGCTTCGACCTCAACGACCGGAGCTGGTCCGAGCTCGGCCCGCCGGAGGCGTCGGCCGGCGTGGGCCGCGCGATGGCCGAGTCGATCGGCGGGATGCGGGCGCTCACGATCGCGGCGGTGCAAGGGCACTGCATCGGGGGTGGTGTGGTGCTGGCGGCGGCGTGCGACCTGCGGGTGGCCGGCGACGACGCCCGCTTCAAGATCCCCGAGGTCGACATGGGGATCCCGCTGTTCTGGACGGGCATCCCGCTGCTCACCCGGGAGCTGGGTCCGGCGCTCACGAAGGAGCTCGTCCTCACCGGGCGGACCTTCGACGCCGACGAGGCGCACGGCATGCGGTTCGTCAACCGGGTGGTCCCGACGGCCCGGCTCCGTGACGCGGTCGATGCGCTGGCGGCGGAGCTGGCGGCCAAGGCCGGCCACGTCCTGCGGGTGACCAAGGGCCAGGTGGACGCGGCGGCACCGTCGGCTCGACCAGCACGACGAGGGCGCCGCCGGCGACCGCCGCGCGCTCGCCGCCGCCCAGGGCGACGCGGAGAGCCGGGAGATCGGCGCCCGCTACCGGCCGGTCAAGCGAGAGGGCTGACCTCCGGGGACGCCGGTCAGCGGCGCACGCACGCATGCTGCGCGCCGGGCGGGGTCAGGGCACCGTGCGGAGGGTGGCGGCGCGGCGGCGGCCCTGCGCGCCGGTGACCACGAAGGCGATGGCGAACAGCGCCGCGCCCACCAGCACGATGCTGGGCCCCGACTGCACGTCGACGTGGTAGCTCACGTTCATGCCGACGAAGCCGGTCACCGCGCCGATGGCCGTCGACCACAGGAGCATGCGCGGGAACGAGCTCGTGAGCATCCGGGCCACGGTGGGGGGGATCACCAGTGTGGCCGCGAGCAGGGTGGCGCCGACCACCTGCATGGTCACGAGGATCGACGCGGCCAGCAGGAGCATGAGGAGGGCGTCCATGCGGGCGACCGGCACGCCGGAGACCACTGCCACCTCGGGGTCGAAGGTGGCGAACAGCAGCGGCCGGTAGGCGAGCACCACGACGGCTCCGACGGCCACCGTCACGAGCACCACGGCCAGCACGTCGTCGCGGCTCACCCCGAGGATGCTCCCGAACAGCTGGGCCTCGAAGCTGCGGCCGTGCCGGCCGAAGATCGAGAACAGCGCCAGGCCGAGCGCGAACGACGCCGTGGTGATCACGCCGATGGCGGCATCGGCCCCGATCAGCCGGCGACGGGTGACGCCGCTGATGAGCAGTGCCGATGCGAGCCCCCAGGTGCCGGCGCCGAGGGCGAGGTTCACGCCGAGCAGCGTGCTCGCCGCGAAGCCGCCGAAGATCGCGTGGGAGAGGCCGTGGCCGATGTAGCTCATGCCCTTGAGCACCACGAACACGCCGACGAGCCCGCAGAGTCCGCCGGCGAGGGTGGCCACGACGACGCCGTTGCGGAAGAACTCGAACTCGAAGGGGTGGAGGAGCTCGCCCACGTCAGCCCTCCGGCTCGTGGTGGTGGTCGGGGTCCACGTCGAGCGGGCGCCGGTCGAGCACCACGGGGATGCCGAGGTGCTGGAGGATCTCCATGCGGACGCCGTAGGTGCGCTCGAGGACGTCGCTGGTGAGCACCTCCGACGGCGGGCCCTCGCCGACGACCACCGTGTTGAGGCAGACGAGGTGTGGCAGGTGGGCGGCGATCCCGTTGAGGTCGTGGGTGGTGACCACCACCGACAGCCCTCGCGGTGGAGGTCGGACAGGAGGTGCAGCACCTCGTGGCGGGTGGCCAGGTCCACCCCCGACGTCGGCTCGTCCATGAGCAGCAGGTCAGGGTCGCCGAGCAGTGCGCGGGCGATGAACGTCCGCTGCTGCTGGCCACCCGACAGCTCCCGGATGTGGCGGCTGCCGAGCTGGGTGAGGCCGAGCCGTTCGAGGACCGCGTCGGCGTCGGCCCGCTCCGCGCTCGTCGGCCAGGGTCGCCGGCGGGTGGCGGTGCGGGCCATGAGCACGCACTCGGACACGGTGACGGGGAACGACCAGTCGACGGTCTCCACCTGCGGTACGTAGCCGACGCGGAGGCCGGGCCGGCGTACCACCGTGCCGGCGGCCAGCGGCATCGTCCCGGCCAGGACCCGGAGGAGGGTGGTCTTGCCGGCTCCAGACGGCCCGACGATGCCGGTGAACCGACCCGGCCCGATGGCGAGGTCGACGTCGCGGAGGACCGGGGCGCCGCCGTAGGTGCACGACGCTCCCGCCACGCGGCACGAGCTCCTCGGTGGTCGTCACTGCGGGTAGTGCGCCGTGTCGGGCGCGACGTCGCGCACGATGAGGTCGCGCAGCGCCGACGCGTCGCCGCCGAGGGCCTCGGTCATCGTGATGTAGTCGAAGACCATCAGCCCGAGCCAGGAGTGGTCCGGGTCGCCGGGACGGCCGGGGAGGTCGTCGTCGCGGAGGTCGTCGACGTACGCGGCGTCGGTCTCGTTCGCGATCTGCTCGAGCACCGGGCTGGGGAACACCTCCGAGCCGAAGATGGCTGGCACCCGTTCGCGGCGCACCTGCTCGATGAGGTCGGCCACCTCACTCGGTGTCGGGTCCTCGAAGTCGGAGACCTGGATGGCGCCGATCACGTTCCAGCCGTAGTCGTCGGGCGAAGTAGGCGTAGGCGTCGTGGTACGTGAGCAGCTCGCGTCGGGGGACGGTGTCGAAGGCGATGCGCATCGCGTGGTCGAGCTCACCGATCTTGTCGGAGAACGCCTCCAGGTTGGCCTGGTAGTAGTCGTCGTTGACCGGATCGCGGCGGACCATGACGTCGTGCACCAGCTCGGCGTACCGCCGGGCCAGCAGCGGGTCGGTCCAGAGGTGGGGGTTGGGCTTTCCGTCCTCCTCGGGGAACGAGGCGTCGTAGATCCAGCTGTCCTCGGGGAACGTCTCCGTGCCGAGCTCGACGATCTCGCGCGCCGTCCTCGAGGTTGGCCTCGGCCAGCTCGGTGGTGGGCTCCTCGAGCTGGAGGCCGTTCACGAACACGACGTCGGCCTCGGACAGCAGCTCGGCCACGCTCGGCCGCGGGTCGAACGTGTGGGAGTTCGTGCCCTCGGGGACGATGCCCGGACCTCGGCCCGGTCGCCGGCGATGTTCGCGACGATGCTCGTGATCGGCGCGACCGTCGTGGCGATCACGATCCGATCGTCGCCGGCGGAGCGGTCGTCGTCAGCGCACGAGGCGAACGACGCGGCGAGGAGGGGGAGGAGCACCACGGCGGTGACACGGCGGCGCATCGCCCCGGAACGTAGTGTCCAGGCGACGGCGAGGCGGAGCGGCTGGGTCTCCGGACCCATTTCCGCGGCGCGAAGGGGGTGAAGGGGACGCCCCGCGCGTTGTCGTCGCGCCCGTGGGAGCCGGTCGCTACAGGTGCTCTGGCGGACCGCCGATGGCCTGAGCATGACCTCGAGCAACGGGCGACGGATGGCCGGTCTCCTGGTGGCGGGGACGGTGGCGGTGGGCGCCCTGCTGCTGGGCTTCGCCGTCGAGCGGGCTCACGACGGCGAGCCGAAGGTCGAGCAGGTGGTCTCGGTGCGCTCCAGCTGGCCGTGGCGCACGACCACCACCGTCACGCGGTCGACCACCACCACGAAGGCGCCGGTCACCACGCAGGCCCCCGCCCCCACCGTCGCCCCGGCCACCACGGTCCCGCCCGCCCCGCCCAGCACCAAGGCGCCGGCGCCCCCCACCACCAAGGCCCCGGTCACCACGCGGGCTCCCGCCACCACGCAGGCCCCGGTCACCACGGTCGCTCCGGCCCCTGTCGGCGGCAACCTCTCCGCCGCCACCCAGCACCAGATGCTCGCCATGGTCAACGCCAAGCGGGCCTCCGGCACCACCTGCGGCGGCGTGGCCATGCCCCCCGTGCCGGCCCTCGCCCTCAACGGCGCGATCAGCCGGGCCTCCGACGCCCACGCCGTCGACATGGCGACCTACGACTACTTCAGCCACACCGGCCGCGACGGCTCGGACCCGGGCAACCGCCTCACCGCCGCCGGCTACGGCTGGTCGGCCTGGGCCGAGAACATCGCCGCCGGCCAGCAGACGGCCACCGACGTGGTCAACGGCTGGTTCGGCAGCGCCGGCCACTGCAAGAACTACCTGAGCTCCGCCGTCACGCAGGTCGGGTTCGGCATGGCCCAGAACCCCTCCTCCGCCTACAGGATCTACTGGGTCTCCGACCTCGGTCGCCCGGCCTGATCCGGTCGGCGCCCCGGCCTACGTGAGCCAGAGGCGGACGAGATCCCGGAGGCGGTCGATCCCGACGTGCTTGCTGGCGCTGACCCACACGACGTCGGCGGGGAGCAGCCCGCACCCCGCGGCCAGCTCCTTCTTCCGCTTCTCCCGCTGCGACGACCTCACCTTGTCGTGCTTCGTGGCGATCACCTGGTGGGGGAGGGCGTTGGCCTGGATCCAGTCGAGGAGCTGGACATCGAGCTTCGTCGGTCCGATCTCCCCGTCGACGAGGACCATCACCATCGTCAGCTGCTCCCGCTCGAGCAGGTAGGTGTCGATCATCCGGCCCCACGCCGCCCGCTGGGTCTTCGACACCGAGGCGTAGCCGTAGCCGGGGCAGTCGATGAGGCCGGTGTCCTCGCCCAGCGCGAAGCAGTTGAGCAGCTGCGTTCGCCCCGGCGTCTTCGAGGTCTTGGCGAGGCCGTTGCGGTTGGCCAGCGCGTTGAGCAGCGACGACTTCCCGACGTTGGACCGGCCGACGACGGCGACCTCGGCCCGCAGGTCGGGCAGCGCCTCGACGCGGTCGGCGGACATCACGAACCGGAGGTCGAGCGGCGTACCCACCGCGGCAGCGTAGGACGGCGCTCGGCGGAGTTGGCGCGACGCGGGGGCGACGATCTGGTCGGCGTCGCTACTCGCGCCAGAACGCGGTGATCGGGGTGGGGTCGGCCACCAGCTGCCGGTCGAGGGGGGCGGGGAACCGCGGGGTCACCCGGATGTCGCCGAGCGCCCGCTGCAGGTCGCGCACGGCGGTGCCGACGAGCCGCTCCCGGTCGCGCCCGACGTCCTCCAGCAGCTGCACCGCGATCTCGCCGTCCTTGCGCATGCCCCACCCGCCGACCACGCGGCCGTCGACCCACACCGTCGGGCCGATGTTGCCGTTGCGGTCCATCACGCTGGGCCGGTAGGCCTGGGGCAGGTACCAGTCGCGCGCGGACCAGCCCATGGCCGTCGGGTCGAGCCCCGGCAGCAGCGCGGCCCACGGCTCCGGTGCGGTGACCCGCGCGTCGTCGCCGGCGAGCACCAGCCCCTCCTCGCCGTCGAGGTCGACGGCCACGGTGTCGAGCGCGGCGACGGCGGCGCGGGTGGCGCCGAGGGTCCAGCCGGTCCACCACTTGAGGTCCCCCACCGTGCCCGGGCCGAACCGTTCGAGCCAGCGCCGGGCCAGCGTGACCTTCGCCTCGACGGGATCGAGCTCGGCCATGGGCGCACCCAGCCACCGGTCGAGGGGCGCCCAGACGTGCTGGCTCGATGTCCACCGGCCGCGCGGTCGACCTCGCACGACCTTGCCGTCGGCCCCGAGCAGGAGCAGGACCCTCGAGGTGAGGTTCACGGTGGCGGCGTTGCGGGTACCCGGCGCCACCACGACCTTGCGGCCGAGCTCCTTGACCTTGGCGGTGAGCTCCCGAGCCTCGCCCTCGCCCAGCTCCGCGAGCGCGGCCAGCGTCTTGTGCTCGAGTCGGCGCAGCCACGGACCCGCCGGCGAGGCCAGTTCGGCGTCCTCGATGAGTCTCTCCAGCTTGCGCCGCTCGTCGGCGGCCACCGCGATGGTGGAGGACGCGTGGATGACCGGGGCGAGGTCGACCGGAGTCGTGAAGAGGGTGCGCCGCATGCCGAGCATCCGCACGAGGGAGCGGTCGTCGTAGAGCGCCCGCTCGACGGCGGCCGCATCGGGGTGGCCCATGCGGACGAGCGCCGAGATGACCACCGTGGCGGGGTCGGTGGCGTGGAGCACCACGAGGTCGGCGGCGATGGCGGCCACGTCGTCGTCGACGCGGGCGCTCGGGGCCAGTCGGTGGCGGACGGCCAGCCGGGCCCGCCGCTCCTCCGTCCCGATGGTGCGCGCCGTCACGGCCGTCGACCGTACCGGTGCCGACAGGAACACCAGCGCACCTCCCGGCGTTGTCCCTCCGCGTGCCCGACGCCGTGTCGATCCCCCTCTCCGTCCTCGACCTCGCCCCGGTCGGGGAGGGCTCGTCGCCGGCCGAGGCCCTGCGGGCGTCGCATCGACCTCGTCGTGGCCGCCGAGCGCCTCGGCTACCACCGCTACTGGGTGGCCGAGCACCACAACATGCCGGGCATCGCCAGCTCGTCGCCGGCGGTCCTGCTGGCGGCACTGGCGGCCGTCACCAGCCGCATCCGGCTCGGGTCGGGCGGGGTGATGCTGCCCAACCACGCCCCGCTGGTGATCGCCGAGCAGTTCGGGATGCTCGAGGCGCTCCATCCGGGCCGGATCGACCTCGGCATCGGGCGGGCCCCGGGCACCGACCCCCGCACGGCCTCGGCGCTGCGGCGCGGGCGCGGCGTCCGGGAGCCGGACCTGCCCAACCTGCTCGGGGAGCTGCTGGGCTTCTTCAACGGCACGTTCCCGGACGACCACCCGTACCGGTCGATCACCGCGGTGCCCGCGCTCGGCTACCAGCCCGCCATCTGGCTCCTCGGGTCGAGCGACTACAGCGCCCGCCTGGCCGGGGTGCTCGGCCTCCCGTTCTCCTTCGCCCACCACTTCGCCGGCGGCAACACCGATGCCGCCCTCGCGATCTACCGGAGCTCGTTCCGCCCGTCGAGCGGTGCTCGACGAGCCCTACGTGCTGCTCGGGGCCGCGGTGCTCTGCGCCGACACCGACGAGCGGGCGCGGTGGCTGTCGAAGCCGGCCGACCTGTCGTTCCTGCGCCTGCGGGCCGGGCGGCCGGGCCGCTTCCCGTCGCCCGAGGAGGCGGCTGCGTTCCACCCGACGCCGGCGGAGAAGGAGTCGATCAAGGCCTGGTCGTCGTCGCGGATCGTGGGCGACCCGGGGACGGTGCTCGACCAGCTCGGTGCCCTCGTGGCCCGCACGGGCGCCGACGAGGTGATGGTCACGACGATGGTCCACGATCCCGCCGACCGTCTCCGCTCCTACGAGCTGCTGGCCGACCTGGCCGGCCTCCGGCCCGCCGCCGCCTGACGCATGCCGGAAGGGGACACGCTCGCCAAGGCGGCGGCCCGGTTGCGTCCGGCGCTCGTCGGCCACGTGCTCACGCGCTTCGAGGCCCCGTCGCTGCGCGGCCCGTCGCCGGCGCTGGGCACCGAGGTCGTCGGCGTCGAGGCCCGCGGCAAGCACCTGCTCGTGCACTTCGGCGACGGCCTGACGCTCCGCACGCACCTGCGCATGACGGGGTCCTGGCACGTGTACCGGGAGCGCGAGCGGTGGCAGAAGCCGGCCTACCTCGCCCGCGTCGTGGTCGGCACGGACAGCGGGTGGCTCGGTGTGTGCTTCCAGGCGCCCGGTGGTGGAGACGTACCGACGGGGTGGACCCGAGCCACGGGTGCTCCGGAGCTGGGCCCGGACCTGTGCCTCGTGGCGTCGCTCGAGCCCGCCGTCCTCGACGAGGTGGTCGAGCGGGCCGGTCGACTGCGGCGACCCGGCGGCGACGCTCGGAGAGGCGCTGCTCGACCAGCGGATCGCCGCCGGCATCGGCAACGTCTACAAGTCCGAGGCCTGCTTCGCCTGCCGCCTCGATCCCACCGCCCCGCTCGCCGCCTTCGACGCCGCCGCCCGCCGGCGCGTGTGGGAGGTGGCCGCCCGCCAGCTGCAGGCCAACCTCGACCGGCCCGGGCGGCGGACCCACCCGCAGGGCGTGGCCGTCTACGGGCGGGCCGGCCAGCCCTGCCCGTCGTGCGGTACCCCCGTCCGGATCGCCCGCCACGGCGACCTCAACCGCAGCACCTACTGGTGCCCCCGCTGCCAGCCCCCACCCACGCCTCGTGAAGATCTTCACAAGCGGAGGTAGGCTGGCGTCGTGGCCGTGGTCCCCAAGGTCGTGGTGGTCGGCGCCGGGTTCGGCGGCATCGAGGTGGCGCGCCACCTGGCCGACCGCCCCGTCGACCTGACGCTGGTCGACCGCAACAACTTCCACACCTTCCAGCCGCTGCTCTACCAGGTGGCCACCGCCGGCCTGAACGCCGCCGACGTCGCCCACGTGGTCCGCGGCCTCTTCCACGGGCAGCGCAACCTGCGGTTCCGCCAGGCCACCGTGACCGGCGTCGACTGGGCTGACCACCAGGTGCTGCTCGCACGGACCAGCCGCCGCTGCCCTTCGACCACCTCGTGCTGGCCGGCGGCGCCGCCGTCACCCACTTCGGCACGCCGGGCGCCGCCGAGCACGGCTTCGCCCTCTACACGCTGCCCGGACGCCGTGAGGCTCCGGAACCACGTGGTCGAGCGCTTCGAGAGCGCCGCCGCCCGCGCCGCGGCCGGCGAGCCGCCCGAGGACGGCGCCCTCACCTTCGTGGTGGTCGGCGGCGGACCGACCGGCGTCGAGACGGCCGGTGCGCTGGCCGAGCTGTTCGCCCTGGTGTTCCGCAAGGACTACCCCGAGCTCGACGTGAGCCGGGCTCGCATCGTGCTGGTGGAGCTGCAGGACCACCTGCTCGCGCCCGTTCTCGCCGCGCAGCCGCCGCCACGCGCTCGACACGCTCGCGCAGCCGCGGCGTCGACGTCCTCCTCGGCACCGGGGTGGCCGAGGTCCGCGCCGACCGCGGTCACCCTCGCCGACGGCGAGGTGCTGCCGTGCCGCACCCTCGTGTGGGCGGCCGGCGTCCGGGCCAACCCGCTGGCCGACGTGCTCGGCCTCGAGCAGGGCCGGGGCGGTCGCATCGTGGTCGGCCCCGACCTCCGCGTCCCGGGCCGGGACGACGTCTGGGCGATCGGCGACATCGCCGCCGCCACGGACGCACGGGGCGAGGTGCTCCCGCAGCTGGCCCCGGTGGCCATGCAGGCGGGTCGGCACGTCGCCCGCCAGATCGGCCGCCTGGCCGAGGGCAAGCCGACCGAGCCTTCCGCTACCGCGACAAGGGGACGATGGCCACCATCGGCCGCCGGGCCGCGGTCGCCGAGCTGCCCGGTCGGCATCCACCTCAAGGGCGGGCCCGCCTGGCTCGCCTGGCTCGGCCTCCACCTCGTGTTCCTGGTCGGCAAGCGCAACCGTGCCTCGGTGCTCCTGAACTGGGCCTGGAACTACCTCACGTGGGACCGCGGTCCCCGGCTGCTCCTGCGGCCCGACGTGGAGCCGCCGACCTAGGGTCCGGGCATGACCGCCGACGCCGCCACCATCCGCGCTCGGGTCGAGGGCTACCTCACGGCCTTCGGGGGGAGTCGCGAGGCCTTCCTCGACAACTTCGCCGACGACGCCTGGATCGAGGACCCGGTGGGCTCCCCGAGGCTCGAGGGCCGCGAGGCCATCGGCGGCTTCTACGACCAGACCACGACGATGGCCGAGTCGATCTCGCTGCGACCCACGGGGCCGATCCGGATCGCCGGCGGCGAGGCGGCCTTCTCGTTCCAGGCCCGTCCCGTGATCGGCGGCACCACGTTCGCGATCGACATCATCGACGTGATGACCTTCACCGACGATGGTCGCATCGCCACGATGCGGGCGTTCTGGGACGCCGCCGAGATGGGTCCCGCCAGCGACTGACCCGGGCTCAGCCGGCGGCCGTCGTGCGGCCGGGGCGGAGCTCCTTGCGGAGGCACACTCGCAGGCCCGACCAGGTGTCGTCGATGGCGCACACCTTCACGTCGACGAGGCCGGTCGGCAGGACCACCTCGCGCACCACGTCCTCGGTGATGTCGGTCGGCACGCCCGACGCCTTCTTCGGCCAGGCGACCCAGATCCCGCCGTCGACGTGCGAGGCCCCGCATCGAGCGCGGGCAGCCGCTTGGCCAGGTCGGCCCGCGCCGTGTGGAACGACACGATCACGTCGAAGCGCGCCGCGCAGGGTGCGTGCGGGCCTCGACCCCGTCGGGCAGGTCCGGGATGGCGAACCCGTCGGGCGCGCCGAGCACCGCCAGCCGGTGTTCCGGCTTGATGCCGAGCTTCTTCGCGAGCGGCGTCCCCGAGTACCCGGCCACGGGCCCGAAGCTACTGCGGTACTCGTTCGAGCACCCGAGACCCATGACGCAGCGCCTGGGCCTAGCTGACCCCGGGCTCGCGGAACATCACGCTGATCCGCGGGCCGGCGTGGGCGCGCTTGGGGACGCAGTGCTGCCAGCCGGTCTGGCAGGTGCCGCCCATCACGAGCAGGTCGCCGCCGTGGAGCGCGTAGCCGATGCTGGGGCCGCCACCCGTCGGGCGCAGCAGGAACCGCCGTGGCGACCCGAGCGACAGGATGGCGATCACGGTGTCCTTGCGCGTGTGGCGCACCTTGTCGCCGTGCCAGGCGACCGAGTCGCTGCCGTCGCGGTAGAGGTTGGCCGTGATCGACGGGAGCCGTCGCCCGTAGTGGCGGCCGAGGCAGGTGCCGGCCTTGCCCAGCACGGGTGGCTTGGCCTCCCAGCGGGTGGCGATCAGGCGGGGGACGGCGACGATGCGGTCGTACATCGGCCGGTCGGCCGGCTCCCGCCACGGCGCGCTGCTCGAGGACCTCGTCGAAGAGCGCGTCGGCGCCCTGCGACCCAGCCCGGGCACGACGTCGACCCAGGCGCCCGCGCCGAGGAAGCGCCGGCGGGCGCCGTGCAGGGTCGGGTCGAAGCTGGGCGGCTCGGAGCCGAGGAGCGTCGGCTGCCAGGTGAGCTCGGGCACGCCGACACCCTAGCGAACACCTGTTCGTGCTCGCCAGGGTGTCGTGGACGGCTCAGCTCTTGGCGATGGCGTCGAGGATGGCCATGCGGGCGGCCGCGACGGCTGGGGAAGAAGGCGGCGAGCACACCGACGACGATCGACCACGATCGCCAGGGAGACCACGGTGCCGACGGGGATCCGGTAGGCGATCAGGCCCGAGCTGTGCAGCGCCTGGAGCAGGCACCGGCTGATCACGACCGCCAGGACGAAGCC
This sequence comes from uncultured Microthrixaceae bacterium, assembly GCA_963727905.1. GTDB lineage: Bacteria > Actinomycetota > Acidimicrobiia > Acidimicrobiales > VFJN01 > VFJN01. Next base: position 286,830 of record CAVSIC010000021.1, on the reverse strand, counting down.
CACCGACGGTGCCGAGCACCGAGATGAGGATCGCCTCCCAGCGGATCGACGAGCGCAGCTGCTTGCGGTTCATGCCGACCGCCCGCAGCAGGCCCGAGCTCCCGCGTGCGCTCGTGGATGGCGAGCGACAGCGTGTTGGCGATGCCGATGATGGCGATGATCACCGAGAGGGCGAGCAGCACGTAGATCACGTTGACGAACTGCCGTGATCTGGTCGGCGATGTTGCCGATGAAGCCCGTCGCGGTCGACGACCTTCAGCGTCGGGACGTCGGCGATCGCCTGCTCGATCCGGCCCATCACCTCGTCGAGGTCGGAGCCCGGCTCGGACTTGCCGAACACCATGAAGTCCTGCGGCTGCTGCTGATCGGCGAGGAAGGTCGCCCGCGAGATCGTGTAGTAGCCGAGGAGGTTCTCCTCGTCGCTGATCGCCTCGACCTCGAGATCGCGGGTCTTGCCCACCGGCGAACGTGATCGTGATGGTGTCGCCGATGGAGATCCCGTGGTCCTGGGCCTCGCCGATGTCGACGATGATCCCGTCGTCGGTGAGGTCGGTGACCTCGCCCTCGGTCATCCGGGGGTCGAGCACGCCCTCCAGCTCGGCGGGGTCGATGGCGGAGAGGAACTGGCCGATCGTCTTGCCGCTCTCCAGGGTGAACTCGGCCCGGCCGAAGCCGAGGCCCACGGCGGCCGCCACCCCGGGGATCCTCGCCACCTCGTCGGCGATGACCGGCGGGAACGGCGAGGGGCCGGTGAAGCCGCCGCCGGCCTGCACGGCGAAGTCGCCCTCGAAGCCGCGGCCGACCTCCTTGGTGATCGAGGCCTCGGCCGAGCTGGCGAAGATGCTGATGAAGCCGACCAGCGCCACGCCGATGATCAGCGCGGAGGCGGTGGCCGACGTGCGCTTCGGGCTGCGGGCCGCGTTCTCGATGGCCGAGCCGGCCCGTGGACGCCGAGCCGCGGGACGAAGCGGCCGAGGATGCGGATGGTGGGGCCGGCGAGGACCGGACCGACCACGATCGCCGCGGCGACGAGCAGGAGCCCGCCGAAGCCGACGACCGGGACGTCCTCGGTGTCGCTGCCGCCCCGCCAGCCGGCGGTGAGGTTGAAGGCGCCGAGGGCGAGGGCGACCAGGCCGATGGCGATCCGCGTCCTGGACGGCGCCGGTCCGCTCGAAGGCGACGTCGCGCAGGGCGGCGAGCGGCGGGACCCTGGTCGATCGGATCGCCGGGCCGAGCGAGGCCACGAGGGTGACGATCATGCCGATGAGCAGTGCGATGACGACCGTCGCGGCCCGGAGGGCCAGGCCCTCGGTGGGCAGGTCGGCGCCGAAGCTGGCGAACGCGGCGGTGACGCCCTTGGCGAGGAGCAGGCCGAAGCCCAGGCCGAGGCCGGCGCCGATGAGGCCGACCATGACCGCCTCGACGAGCACCGAGCGCAGGATCTGGCCGCGGCGGGCGCCGACGGCGCGGAGCAGGGCCAGCTCGCGGGTGCGCTGGGCGACGAGGATCGAGAAGGTGTTCGAGATCACGAACACGCCCGACGAGCAGGGCCATGCCGCCGAAGATCGACAGGAAGATCTGGAAGAAGGCGAAGCCGGACTGCACGTCGCTGGAGAGCTGCTCGCCGGCCTCGACGCCGGTGATCACCTCGGCGCCGTCCGGGAGGACGGGCCGATGCGGTCGACCAGCTCCTGCTGGGAGATCCCCGTCCTCGGCCTTGGCCACGACCTGCTGGATCTGGCCGTCGGTGCCGGCGAGGCGCTGGGCCTCGGCGAGCGTGAAGTCGGCGCTGATGGCGCCGGCCGAGCTCTTGGCGGTGCCGAACAGGAACTGGCCGACCAGCGTGTAGGTCTTCGGGCCGAACTGGGTGAGCACCGTGACCGGGTCGCCGACCTCGAACTCGCCCTCCTCGACGGCCGCCACGTTGAGCGCGATCTCGTCGTCGGACTCGGGCCCGCGGCCCTCGGTGAGGTCGTAGGCGCTGAGGTTGTCGTTGTCGTACCAGTTCTCGATCAGCGTGGGCGGTCCCTGGGTGGCGCCGATGGCCTCGCCGTCCTTGCCGAGGACGCGGTTCGTGGCCCCGAAGCCGATCGTGATGACGAACGGCTCGGCCTCGGCCACGCCGTCGACGGCGCGCACGTCGTCGAGCACGGCAGGCGTCGAGCAGCTTGCGCTGGTCGCCCATGCCGCCGAACGGGTCGGAGAAGAGCACCTCGCCCTGCACCTGGGCGTCGACCTTCTCGCTGCCCTCGGCGAAGAGGTCGTCGAAGGCGCGGTCCATGGTGTCGGACAGCACGAAGGTGCCGGCCATGAAGCCGACGCCGAGCATGATGGCCACGAGCGTGGAGACGAGGCGGCGCTTGTGCTCCCAGAGGGAGCGGCGGGTGAGCTTGAACATCAGGCCCCGAGGCCCTTCATGCGGTCGATGATCTGCTCGGCGGTGGGGTCGCTCCATCTCGCCGACGATCTTGCCGTCGGTCGAGGAAGAGCACCCGGTCGGCGTAGGCGGCGGCGATCGGGTCGTGGGTGACCATCACCACCGTCTGGCCCATCTCCCGCACGGCGCTCTCGATGAAGCCGAGGATCTCGGCGCCGGCGCGCGAGTCGAGGTTGCCGGTGGGCTCGTCGGCGAAGATGATCTTCGGCTGCGACGCCAGGGCGCGGGCCACGGCCACGCGCTGCTGCTGGCCGCCGGACAGCTCGCTCGGCCGGTGGTTGAGGCGGTTGCCGAGCCCGACGGTGGAGACGACCGAGTCGAGCCACGCCTGGTCGGGCTTGCGGCCGGCGAGGTCCATCGGGAGCGTGATGTTCTCGATCGCGTTGAGCGTGGGGATCAGGTTGAACGACTGGAACACGAAGCCGACGTGGTCGCGGCGGACCTCGGTGAGCGCCTTGTCGTTCAGGTTCGTGAGGTCGGTGCCGCCGATGCGACACCGTCGCCGGAGGTGAGCTCGTCGAGCCCGGCGACGCAGTGCATCAGCGTGGACTTGCCGGACCCGGAGGGGCCCATGATGGCGGTGAAGCGACCGATGGCGAAGTCGACGGTGACACCGTCGAGGGCACGGACCTCGGTGTCGCCGGAGCCGTAGACCTTCACGGCGTCCCGGGCGCTGGCGGCGACCGTGGTGTCGGGAGCTGCGGGGGTGGCGGCGGACATGGCGGCCACCCTAGGGCAGCCCTGTGACGCGCCTGCCGAGTGGTCCGCGGCTACTCGGAGGCGATGGCGTCGAGGATCGACAGCCCGGCGGCCCGTCGGGCCGGGCGGATGGCCGCCGCCGGTGCCGAGCAGGGTGGTGAGGCCAGGATCACGATCAGCCAGCCCACCCGGGAAGGCGAACGACGACAGGCCGAAGCCCTGCATCGCCTTCGTGACGGCGATGGACAGGAACAGGCCCAGCGACACGCCGACCACCGCGCCGAGGAGCGGAGATGAGGAGCGCCTCCCAGCCGCACCGAGGTGCGCACGTCGGCCTGGTCCATGCCGACGGCCCGCAGCAGTCCGAGCTCGCGGATCCGCTCGCCGATCGACAGCGACAGCGTGTTGGCGATGCCGAACAGCGCGGTGATGATCGACAGGAAGAGCAGGCCCTGGATCAGCGTGATGTAGGAGGTGATCTGGTCGACGATGCTGCCGATGAACCCGTCGCGGTCGAGCACCTGCACCGAGGGCAGGTCCTCGAGGGACTCCGCGATCCGGGCGATCACGGCGTCGATGTCCTCGCCGGGTTCGACCGTGCCGGCCACCTGGATGTCGACCACCTGCGGGCTGATCGCCTGGAAGCTTGGCCCGGGTGATGGTGACGATGCCGAGGAGGTTCCGGTCGTCGGAGATGCCCTGCGACGCGCAGCTGCGGCGCTCGTGCCGCCGGGGGCGATGAAGAGATCGAGTCGCCGAGCTCGATGTCGTGCTCCGCGGCGACCCGGTTGTTCGACGATCACGCCCTCGTCGTCGAGGTCGGCGACCTTGCCCGACGTCCATCTTCGGGCGGAAGACGTCCTCGATCTTCGTGGGCTCGATGGCGGTGACGAAGTGGGTCGCGGTCTTCCCGTCGGGGTACTGGAGCCCGACGCGCCCGAAGCCGAGGGCGGCTGACGAGGTCGACGCCGGCGCACCTGCGCGACGACGCCGGCGACGTTGCGTCGGGATCCCGGCGCGAGATCATGAGCCCCGCCGGCTTGCTGTTGACCACGAAGTCGGCGGCGAACCCCCGCTCCACCTCGGAGCTGCACCGAGCTGGCGGCCGACGCGGCGAACACCTGGATGAACACCACGAGGGCCACGCCGATGACCACCGCCGACGCGGTGGCCGAGGTGCGCTTGGGGCTGCGGGCGGCGTTCTCCGTGGCGAGCTTGCCGGTGATGCCGCGGAGGCGGGGGAGCGGGCGCGCCGAGGACCCGGACGGTCCGCCCGGCGAGCACCGGCCCGACCACGAGGAAGCCGACGATCGCGAGCACGGCGCCGATGCCGACCGGCAGCACCACGTTGGTGTCGCCGTTGGCGCGCCAGGCGGCGGACAGGTTGAACGACCCGACCAGCGAGGGCGAGGACGCCCACGACGATCGCGGGCCCGCGACAGGTTCGACCGGTCGATCGCGATGTCGCGGAGGGCGGCGAGCGGCGGCACCCGCGTCGCCCGCAGCGCCGGGAGCAGCGAGGCGAGTCACGGTGACGCCGATGCCGATGAGCAGCGACGATCACGATGGTGTCGGGCGCGACGCACCAGCGACGACGTTCGGCAGCGAGGCGCCCGATGCCGCCGAGGCCGGCGGTGACGCCCTTCGTGAGCAGCAGCCCGCCGAAGAGCCCGAGCACCGCGGCCACGGCGCCGACCACGGTGGCCTCGAGGAGCACCGACCCGAGCACCTGGACCCGGCTGGCGCCGAGGGCGCGGAGCAGGGCCAGCTCCTTGGTGCGCTGGGCCACGAGGATCGAGAACGTGTTGGAGATCACGAAGATCCCGACGAGCAGGGCGATCGCCGCCGAAGATCGTGAGGGCGAGGGTGAGGAACCCGAAGTTGGTCTGGCTCTCGCTCGGAGAGCTGGGCGGCGGCCTCCTCGCCGGTGATCGACCTCGGCCGGCGCCGGTGAGCGATCGGGTCGATGGTCGCGACCAGCTCCTCCTGGGAGACGCCCGATTCGGCCTTCACGTAGATCGCGGTGATCTCGCCGTCGAGGCCGGCCAGCCGCTGCGCCTCGCGCAGTGGTGAAGCCCGACGGTGACGGCGCCGCCGGCGCTCTTGGCGGCGCCGAAGGCGAAGATGCCGACGAGCGTGTACTCGCTGCGGTCCGTCCTGGGTGACGACCGTCGACGGTGTCGCCGAGCCGGAGGTCGCCCTCCTCGGCGGCGGCCGACGTTGAGCACGATCTCGTCGTCGCCCTCCGGCGCCTGGCCCTCGGGCGAGGTGGAACGGGCTGACCGAGTCGTCGTCGATCCAGTTCTCGAGACTGGGTGGTGCCCTGGCCGCCCGCCGATCGGCTCGCCGTCGGAGCCGAGCACGCGGTTGAAGCTGATCGAGCCCGTCGGTCGTGACGTGCGGGTCGCGGCCGCGGCCACCGCCGGGCGCCGACGCGACCTCGCTCCACGAGGTCCTCGGGCAGGTTGGAGCGCTGGTCGCCCGTGAGCAGGTCGGTGTAGAGGACCTCGCCCTGCACCACGACGTCGACCTTCTCGACGACCTGGCTGAACAGGTCGTCGAAGGACTGGTCGAGCGTGGTCGACATGATGAACGTGCCCGACATGAACGACACGCCGAGCACGACCGCGAGCGACGGTGGAGAGCAGTCGTCGCTTGTGCTCCCACAGGGAGCGCAGGGTCACCTTCCGCATGCGGGGCTGCTACCCGTCCCCGAGGGACTTCATGTGGTCGATGATCCGGGCCGACGTGGGCTCGAAGAGCTGGCTCACGATCTGGCCGTCGGAGAGGAACAGCACCCGGTTGGCGTAGGACGCCGCGACGGGGTCGTGGGTGACCATCACGATGGTCTGGTGCGAGGTCGATCACGGCCTGGCGCATGAAGCGGAGGATCTCGGTGCCGGCCCGCGAGTCGAGGTTGCCGGTGGGCTCGTCGGCGAAGATGATCTTCGGCCGCCCGGCCAGGGCGCGGGCCACCGCCACGCGCTGCTGCTGGCCGCCGGAGAGCTCCGAGGGACGGTGGGTGAGGCGGTCGTTCAGGCGGACGGTGCGCACCACCGAGTGCGATCCACTCGGCGTCGTGCGGCCGGCCGGCCAGGTCGAGCGGCAGGGTGATGTTCTCCATCGCGTTGAGCGTGGGCACCAGGTTGAACGGCTGGAAGATGAAGCCGACCTGCTCGCGGCGCACCCGGGTGAGGGCCCGGTCGTCGAGCTGGGTGAGGTCGGTGTCGCTCGATGAACACCTTGCCCGAGGTCACGGAGTCGAGGCCGGCCACGCAGTGCATCAGCGTGGACTTGCCGGAGCCCGACGGGCCCATGATCGCCGTGAAGCGGCCGGCCTGGAAGTTCACCGACACGCCGTCGAGCGCGCGGACGGCGGTGTCGCCGCGACCCGTAGACCTTCACCACGTTGACGGCCCGGGCCGCCGCGGCCGGTGCCCCGGCATGGGCTCTGCGGGCGCGGCTTCGGGTTCGACGGCCTCGCTCACGACCGCAGAGACTACGTGGCGTACCGGTGATCGCCACGAGTCGGCCGGATCGGGAGGAACCGGACACCGCCGCGAGTAGATTTCGGCACTGGTGACCTGCCCCAGCTGCCGCGCGGACGTGCCGCCGGGCGCACGGTTCTGCGCCGCGTGCGGACAGGACCTCCGGCTGCGCGGCGACGAACGACGCATCGTCACGGTCCTGTTCGCGGACCTGGTGGGCTTCACCGCGCTCTCCGAGACCCGTGACCCGGAGCAGGTGAAGAACCTGGTCGACGGGTGCTTCGAGCACCTCGTCGCGCGACATCGACGCCTTCGGCGGCCGGGTCGACAAGATCATCGGCGACGCCATCGTCGCCCTGTTCGGCGCCCCCATGGCCCACGAGGACGACGCCGAGCGGGCGGTCCGGGCGGCCCTGCGGATGCAGGCCACGCTGGCCGAGGTCACCGCCGGCCTCGACGTCGAGGTCCGGATGCGGATCGGGGTCAACACCGGCGAGGTGCTCGTCGGCGCCCTGCGCTCCGGCGGCGACTACACGGCGATGGGCGACGTGGTGAACACGGCCAACCGCCTCCAGACCGCGGCTGCCCCCGGCGCCGTGCTGGTCGGCCCGGCCACCTACGCCGCCACCAGCCGGGTGGTCCGCTACGACGAGCTCGAGCCGATCGACGCCAAGGGCCGCGAGGAGCTCGTGCCGGCGTGGCTGGCCATCGACGCCGCGCTGCCGCCGGGCTACCGGCCGGAGCGCAACCGGGCCGCGCTCATCGGTCGGGAGCCGGAGCTGGGCCTCCTGCGCCACAGCGTCGACAACGCCGTGCGCAACCACCGTGCCGCGACTGCTCCTCGTGCTCGGCGAGGCCGGGGTCGGCAAGTCCCGCCTGGCCGAGGAGCTGGCCGCGGTCGCCGCCTGCGAGCACGACGCCCTCGTGCTCGAGGGCCGCTGCGTGCCCGTACGGCGAGGCCAACGTCTGGTGGCCGGTCGCCGATGCGCTCCGCCACGGGTGCGGCATCCGCTCGAGCGACGCCGCCGGACGCACGCGCATCGCGCTGGCCGAGACGGCCGTGCGCACCGCGCTCGGCGCCGGCGCGGTGGCCAGCCGAGGTCGAGCGCGTCCTCCAGGGCCTGCTGTTCCTCATGGGCTACGAGTCCGAGCTGCGCCGCCTCGACGCCCCCCGCGCCCGGGAGGAGGCCATCGGGCGCCGTCGTCACCTTCGCCGAGCGCTACTCGATGCAGCAGCCGGTCGTCGTGGTGCTCTCCGACCTCCACTGGGCCGACGACGTCGTGCTCGAGCTCGTCGACACGCTCCTCGAGCGCCTCTGCCCCCGCCGGTTCGTGGTGCTGGCCACCGCCCGGCGGGCCATCGAGGAGCGGTGGCACCCGTCGCACGGCCGCCACAACCCGGTGCTCCTCACGCTCGACCCGCTCTCCGCCGACGCGTCGGCCGAGCTCCTGCGCGAGCTGGCCGGCGTCGACCTCGACGAGGCCCTGGCCACCGCGCTGCTCGAGCGCAGCGGCGGCAACCCGTTCTTCCTCGAGGAGCTGGTCACCCTCCTCGGTGAGGCCGGCGTCGTCGGCGGCGGTCCGGAGGCCACCGAGCTGCCCGACACGCTGCGCGGCCTCGTCGCGGCCCGGCTCGACGGCCTCCCGCCGGAGGAGCGCCGCGTGCTCGACGACTGCGCGGTGCTCGGCCGCCGCGGGTCCGTACCGGTCGATCGAGGTGATGGCGGAGAAGCACCTGGGCATCGAGGACGTCCGCCCGGTCCTGCGCTCGCTCGAGGAGAAGGAGCTGCTGGTCCTCAGCGGCGTCGGCGGGCGGAGAAGTGGACCTTCCGCTCCGACGTCGTGCGGGAGGTCGCCTACAGCACGCTCACGAAGGGCGATCGGGCCAAGTCGCACGCCGGGATCGCCTCCTTCATGGAGGAGCACGACGACGTCACCGCCGAGCGCCACCCTCGACCGGATCGCGTACCACTACGTCCGGGCGGCGGAGCTGATGGCCGAGCTCGGCACCGCCGAGGTCGATGCGGCGGCGGTGCGGTCCAAGGCCCTGTCCTGGCTCGTCGCAGGCCGCCGTGCGGGCCGACCAGGCGGAGCTCTCGGTGGTCGGCGAGCGGCTCTACGGCGAGGGGCTGCGCCTGCTGGCGGGCGAGCACGGCGAACACCACCGCGCCTTCCTCACCGGCCGCGGGCCGCGCCCTCGCCCAGCTGCGCGAGCTGGCCGCCGCCCGGGCCGACGTCGTCGCCGCGGTCGACGAGTCGCGGGGCGCCGGGGCCGAGGGCGAGGCGCACCTCGCGCAGGCCCTCCTCGCGCTGGCCGACATCGAGCAGAAGGAGTCGGCCTGGGCCGAGTCCGAGGTCCACCTCGCCGAGGCCCGGCGCTGTTCGTGCGGCTCGGCGACGCCAGCGGCGAGGCCGAGGTCCAGCGCCTGCGCGGCTTCGGCGCGCTCCTCCAGTTCCACTACGAGGCCGCCCTCGCGCTCCTCGAGGACGCCCGTGGCCGCTTCGACGCCCTCGGCGACCGCCGGGGCGCGGCGTGGGCGCAGCAGAACCTGGCCTGGTGCGCGTTCTACCTCGGGTCGCGCCGAGGAGGCCGAGCAGCAGCTGCGAGCGGCGGCCGCCAAGTTCGAGGAGCTCGGCGACACGGCCGGCCGAGGTTGGGCGCTGGGCCTGCTCGCCTGGACCCGCTTCCAGCAGGGCCACGCCGCGAGGCCGGCGCGATGGCCGAGGAGGTCATCGACGAGATCCGCGGCCGGGGCGACCGCTGGGCCATCGGGATGATGCTCGTGCTGATCGGCTCGGTCCGGCTCTGGACCGGTCGCCCGGCCAGCCGCCGTCCCGGTCCTCGAGGAGGCGCGGGAGCACCTCGCGGCCATCGACGACGCGTTCGGCATCCTCCAGGCCAGCGCCCACCTCGGCCGGGCGCTGGTGTGCGTGGGTCGGGTGGCGGAGGGCTTCGCCGTGCTGCCCGCGGGCGACGGCGAGATCCCCGAGGGCTTCGACCGCGAGCAGATCTTCGCGCTGATGGCCACGGCGAGCGCGGCGGTGCAGGTCGGCGACACCGACGCTGGCCCGGGCCCTGCTGGTGCACACGCCCCCGACCTACCGGCTGGGCGGCGAGGAGATCCTCGTGGGGGACACCGAGCGGGCGGTGGCCACGGGCCTGCACCGGCTCCAGGAGGGCGACGCCGCCGGCGCCGTGCAGGTGCTGGAGTCGCTGCACCGCCAGCTCGACGGCACCCGCGACCCCAACGCGCTGTCGGCGCTGGCCCTGGTGCGGGCGGCCGACGGCGACGTCGAAGGTGCGCTCGCCGTGGCCGGCGAGGTGCTCGTCGGCGGAACGAGGCCAGCCACCTCGACCGGGTCTTCGCCGGGATCGCCCGGAGCATCGCGCTGAGCCGTCGTGGCGACGGCGCCGCCGCCCAGGCCGCGTTCGACCAGGTGGTGGCCGCGGCCGACGGCACCGAGGACCGGGTCGCCCAGGCCCTCACCCGCCTCGCAGACGCGACGGCGGCGTCGGCCCGTGGAGAGGCCGACGCCGCGTCGACGTGCGAGGAGGCCGACCGCCGCCTCGCCGAGCTCGGCCTGGCGGAGACCGGCTGGCGGCGGGCGTTCAGCCTCGCGCTTGGGGCTCAGCCCGGCTGCTTCGTGACCCGCAGGTAGGGCTTCTTCGTCTCCCAGCCGTTCGGGAAGAGCTCCTTGGCGTCCTCGTCGGACACGGCGGGCACGATGATCACGTCCTCGCCGTGCTTCCAGTCGGCCGGCGTGGCCACCTTGCTCTTGGCGGTGAGCTGGAGCGAGTCGATCACCCGGAGCAGCTCGTCGAAGTTCCGGCCGGTGGACGCCGGGTAGGTGAGCGTGAGCTTCACCTTGTTGTCCGGGCCGATCACGAACACCGAGCGCACCGTGAGGGTGTCGTTGGCGTTCGGGTGGATCATGTCGTAGAGGTCGGCGACCTTGCGGTCCGGGTCGGCGAGGAGCGGGAAGTTCAGCTTCGAGCCGGTGACGTCCTCGATGTCCTGGCTCCACGCCTCGTGGTCGGCCACGCCGTCGACGGACAGGCCGACGACCTTCACGTTGCGCTTGTCGAACTCGGGCTTCAGCGACGCGACCCGGCCCAGCTCGGTGGTGCACACCGGGGTGAAGTCCTTCGGGTGGGAGAAGAGCACCGCCCAGCTGTCGCCCTTCCACTCGTGGAAGTTGATCGTCCCGTCGGTGCTGTCTGCGCTGAAGTCGGGGGCTTCGTCGCCGAGGCGGATGGCCATGGGGGTCTCCTGGGTAGAGGTCGTGGGTCGTCGATGTGCGGAGTCGACCTTAGCGGGCCTCACCAGCAAACCCGATCAAGACAGTCGGGATTCGATGTGCCCAGGGTCACGTTGACTCGTCAAGCAAGTGCTAGATATAGTTAGCAGCAACGGAGATCACCCCCCACCCACTGAGGAGTTCCCCCCAATGAGCACCATCCTGGACACGGTCGTCGGCTACGAGGACCAGATCATCGACTACGTGAAGCAGGCCAAGAAGCCGGTCGTCGAGTACGTCGCCAAGGGCGTCGAGCTCGTCGAGGGTCGCCTCCCGTCCTTCACCTACCCCACCGCCCTCGCCGACCCCGGTCGAGGTCGTGGAGTCGCAGACCGCCTTCGCCAAGAAGCTGATCGACGCCAACACCGCGCTGGTCACCGCCGTCCTCAAGACGGTCGCCCCGGTCATGGGCATCGAGAAGGCCAAGCCGGTCAAGGCCGCGGACGCCGCCGCCTGATCAACCCAATCGCAGGGCGCAAGCCCTGACGACGGATCCGCCCCCCGGATCTGAACTGCGATCGAGCGGCGTGTCTCTCCCCCCGGGACACGCCGCTCTCGCAGTTTTCACCCCTCGTCGAGGAAGCTGCGGTAGACGGACATCAGCGCGTTGCGCTGGTCGGGGGTGAGGCGAGGGTCGGCCTTCACCGCGTCCTCGACGGTGGGCGGCTTGGGGGCGTCGTCGTCGTCGTCGAGCAGGCCGGCCTGCACGAGCAGGGTCTCGGCCGAGAGGTTGAGCGCACCGGCGATCGCCTTGAGCACCCGGACCGACGGCTCGTGGAGGCCCCGCTCGATCTGGCTCAGGTACGGGTTCGAGACGTTGGTGCGGGCGGCCAGCTCGCGCAGCGTGAGCTCGGCCTGCTGGCGCTGGTTGCGGATCAGCTCGCCCAGCGCCTGCAGCTGGGCCCGCGGGACCGACCTCGGGCGGGGTCACGTCCCCTCCGGGCGCCGGACGTCGGGCTCGACGTAGAGGATCCGCGCCGCCGGCACGGCGCCGCGGACCGCGACCTCGACCCGGTCGATCGCGGCGGCGAGGTCGGCCACGGTGAGCGTGGGGGCGAAGCTGACCTTGGCGCCGACGAGGAGCTCGTCCGGACCGAGGTGCTGCGTGCGCAGGTGGATCAGCCGACTCCACGTCGGCGTCGCCCTCGATGGCCGCGCGGATCGCGGCCTCGACCTTGTCGTCGGCGGTCTCGCCGATCAGCAGGCTCTTCATCTCGAAGGCGAGGATCGCGGAGATCACCGAGCAGCAGGACGCCGATCGAGAGGGTGCCGATGCCGTCCCACATCGGGTCGTCGGTGACGTGGGCGATCGTGACGCCGAGCGAGCGCCAGCACCAGGCCGACCAGGGCGCCGAGGTCCTCGAGGAGGACCACGGGGAGCTCGGGGTTCTTCGACCGCCGGATGAAGGTCCACCAGCCGGCGTCGCCCCGCACCTTGTTGGCCTCCACGATCGCGGTGCGGAACGAGAACGCCTCGAGGAGGATCGCCACCAGGAGGATGCCGATGGCGACGCCGACCGACTCGAGGTGGTGGGGGTGGCGGATCTTCTCGATGCCCTCGAAGGTGGCGAAGGCGCCGCCGAGGCTGAAGAGCACCATCGCCACGACGAAGGACCAGAAGTAGCGCTCGCGGCCGTAGCCGAAGGGGTGGCTCTTGTCCGCCGCCTTGGCTGCCCGCCGGCCGCCGAGCAGCAGCAGGCCCTGGTTGCCGGAGTCGGCGGCGGAGTGGATCGCCTCGGCCAGCATCGACGCCGAGCCGGTGATGAGGAAGCCCGACGAGCTTCGACACCGCGATCCCGAGGTTGGCGAACAGTGCGGCGACGACCGCCTTGCTTCCGTGTCCGTGTCCGGCCATCGGCGCAGCGTACGTCGGGTCGTGCCAGGATCCGGGCCCATGACCTTCCTGGACCTCGCCGAGGCGGATCCGCATGCGCCGGCGGTCGACGACCTCACCCGGACCCGGTCGCGGGGCGAGCTGGTGGAGCGCGCCCTGCGCATCGGGCACTGGCTGCACGACGAGGCCGGGCGTCGACTTCGGCGGCCACGTCGCCGTGCTCATGGGCAACCGCGTGGAGATGGTCGACCTGCTGATGGCGTCGCAGCTCGTCCGGCATCTGGCTCACCGCCGTGAACTGGCACCTGACCGCCGCCGAGGTGGCGTACATCGTCGAGGACTCCGGGTCGACGGTGCTGTTCGTCGACCCCGAGCACGAGGCGACCGCCCGCGCCGCCGTCGAGCTGGTGCCGGGCGACGTCCGCGTCGTGGTGGCCGGTCCCGAGCTCGAGGCGATCAGCACGTCCGGGTCCACGGAGATGTTCCCGCTCGACGGGCCCGGCGGCGGCACGATGCTCTACACGTCGGGCACCACCGGCCGGCCCAAGGGCGTGAAGCGCACGCGCCAGCCGAGCCTCGAGCAGACGCTGACGATGGGCGGCGCCGCGGGCATCGTGCTCGGCCTCGACGGCCAGGGCCCGCACCTCGTCACGGGGCCGCTGTACCACGCCGCCCCGCTCGGCTTCGCGGCCATCGACCTCGCCAACGGCGGCGAGCTCGTCCTCATGCCGCGCTGGGACGACGACCAGTGCCTCGACCTCATCGACGAGCGGTCGATCCGCAACAGCCACGTCGTCCCGACGATGTGCGTGCGCCTGCTCCGGGTGCCCGAGGAGCGGCGGGCCGCGTTCGACGGCTCGTCGCTGTCCACGGTGCTGCACGGCGCAGCGCCGATCGCGCCGTCGGTCAAGCACCGGATGATCGAGTGGTGGGGCCCGGTGCTCACGGAGTACTGGGGGAGCACCGAGGGCGGCGTGTTCACGCTGGTCGACTCGGCGGCGTGGCTCACCAAGCCCGGCACGGTGGGCAAGGCCCTGCCGAGCTACGAGGTCTTCGCGGTCGACCCCGAGGGCGAGCGGCTGCCGGTGGGCGAGGTGGGCACGCTCTACACCCGCAACCTCATCACCGACGAGGTCTTCGAGTACCACCAGGCGCCGGAGAAGACGGAGGCCGCCCACCTCGCGCCGGGCACGTTCACGATGGGCGACGTCGGCCACGTCGACGACGACGGCTTCGTGTTCCTGTCGGACCGCCTCGCCAACATGATCATCTCGGGCGGCGTGAACATCTACCCGGCCGAGATCGAGCAGGAGCTCATCGACCACCCGGCCGTCGCCGACGTCGCCGTGTTCGGCATCCCCGACGACGAGTGGGGCGAGCAGGTGAAGGCGGCGGTGGAGCTGGCCGCCGGCTACGCGCCGTCCGACGAGCTGGCCGCGGAGCTGGTCGAGTTCGCCCGCACCCGCGTGGCCGGGTACAAGGTGCCGCGGTCGATCGACTTCGAGGAGGAGCTGCCCCGTCACCCGACGGGCAAGCTCTACACCCGCCTGCTGCGCGCCAAGTACTGGGAGGGCCGCGACATCTAGAAGGTGACCCGGAGCTCCTCGAGGCCGCTGACGAAGTTGGCGGGGCGGTAGTCGAGCGGCGGCGTCGGGGTCGGCGAGGCGGAGGTCGGGGAGGCGCTCGAGCACGTGGTCGAGCATCACGGAGATCTCGAGGCGGGCCAGGCTGGCGCCGAGGCAGAAGTGCGGCCCGAAGCCGAAGGCGACGTGCTCGTTCGGGGTGCGGGCGACGTCGAAGCGGAACGGGTCGTCGAACACGTCCTCGTCGCGGTTGGCCGACGGGTAGAGGAGCATCAGCTCGTCGCCCTCCTCGACCTTCTGGCCGTGCAGCTCGACGTCGCGGGTCGCGGTGCGGACCATGTTCTTGATCGGCGTGACCCAGCGCAGCATCTCCTCGACCGCGGAGGGCCGCAGCGACGGGTCCTCCACGAGGCGGGCCCGCTGGTCGGGGTGGAGCAGGAGCTGGTGGATGCCGCCGGAGATCACGTGGCGGGTGGTCTCGTCGCCGCCGATGAGGATGAGCAGCGACTCCTGGATGATGTCCTCGGCGGTGAGCTTCTCCCCGTCGACCTCGGCGTGCACGAGGATGCTCATGAGGTCGTCGCCGGGGTTGGCCTGGCGGTCGGCGATCACCTCGTGGCGTACGCCGTGTACTCGCCGAAGGTGTTGCCCGCCGCGATCGAGCTGCTCCTCGGTGGCCTTGTTGCTCAGGCCCTGCATGCAGGTCGTCGGACCAGCGCAGGAGGTCGGCGCGGTCCTCGGGGCGGACGCCGAGGGCGTCGCCGATCATGATCATCGGCAGGTGGGCGGCGATGTCGTGGACGAGGTCGGCCTCGCCCTGCTCGCAGACCGCGTCGAGGATCTCGGTGCAGGCCTGCTCGATCACCGGCAGGCTCTCGCGGACCCGGCGGGGCGTGAAGCCCTTGTTGACGAGCATCCGCCGCTTGAGGTGGGCGGGGTCGTCCATGTCGATCATCATCGGGAGGGGGCCCTGGCCGGGCCGGATGCCGCCGGCGTGACGAGTACAGTCGCGGGGTCCGTGGCGATGGCCTTCACGTCGGCGTAGCGGGTGACCCCCCAGATCGTCCCGTCCCAGTAGAGCGGGCGCGTTCGCGCGTGCCCAGGTGAGGTGCGTGTGGTGGTCCCCGCCCCAGAAGTCGCCGTTGGCGAAGTCGAGCTCGGGTCGGGTGGGGTGCGTCGGCTGGGCCACGGCGGGATTCTGACACACCGTCAGAAACCGGTGCTCAGGGGATCGGGATGCTGAGCGCCTTCGCGACCGCCAGCTCCATCGCCTTCTGCCCGTTGGCCGTCGGATGGGCCTGGCCGGCGCTCGGGATGCTCTTGATCCACGAGGAGGAGGTGCAGAGCTCGTGGCCCGCCATCACGTTGGTGACGTCGACGTAGGTGATGCCGCTCGCGGCGGTGGCGGCCGCCTTGATCGCGTTGTTGAGCTTGTCGACGATGCCGGCGGCCGACGTCTGGTCGGACCTCGGCAACCAGGCGCACGACGAGGTCTTGCCGGGGGCCGGGGTGAGGCGGGGGTAGCCGACGTGGGCGATCCGAGCGTTCGGGTACGCCTTGTGCAGCGCCGGGTACACCTTGTCCTTCAGCGTGGTGGTGAGGGTGGTGAGCGCGGTGGTGAGCTTGGCGTCGGTGGGGGACGGGCAGATCCAGATCACGCAGGTGGCGACGATGTCTCCGAAGCCGGCGTCGTTGCCGCCGATCGTGAGGGTCACCAAGGCGATGCTCGAGTCGGGCGTCGAGGGGATCTGCGCCGGGAGCCCGCGGCTCGACCAGGCGGAGAGGAGCTGCGCGGTCTTGGCCCCGCTGCAGGCCCGGTGGTCGAGCGAGCTGATGAGCGAGCTGTCGGCATCGAGCCGCCGGGGCCACGCGGCTGCCGCCTTGTGGCACGGATCGTTGGCCACCAGGTCGGGGGGAGCCCCCTCCCCCGACGAGAACGAGTCGCCCAGCGCCGCGTACTTGATCGGCGCCGGTGCGGCGAGTGCCATTGCGTCGCCGGAGGGGGCGACGTTCTCACAGGCGGTCACGCCCATGAGCAGGCCGATGGCCAGGACCGCGCCGGCCGCGCGTCGTGCGATTCGCTGGGTGCCCATGGCGCGAGGGTAGGCCACCACTGTTCGGCGACTACCAGTAGCCGGACATGAGCTCCTCGGCCCACGCTGGTTCGCGGACCTCACCGCGGGGCGCGAACCCCAGCAGGTAGGGCTTCACGTCGAGGACCGGCGTCCCCTCGATGGCGTCGAGGCCCCGGAGCTGCAGCCAGCCCGGCCCGGCGTCGATCAGCGTGCACACCGTGCTGCCGATGCGGTTCGGACGGTCCTTGGCCCGCTGGGCGAGGATCCCGACCGAGGGCCACGCGGTGTTGCCTCGCGGGTGCCGGGCGCCGCGGCAGACCTTCGCCGGGTCGACCTGGTCGAAGAGGAAGATCACCTCGACGTGGGAGAAGTCGCGCAGGCCGTCGGTGGCCGACGCCTCCACGACGTCGAGGTCGAGCTCGATGCGGGCGCCGACCGCGTCCCAGTCGTCGTCGATCGCGGCGTCGCGGTCGCTGCGGACCACGCCGATCGGCTGCACCTCGAACACCGTCATGCCTGACCCTCCGTCGTGTCTTGGCCCAGCCGGTGGCCCGCCAGGACGATCCACCCGAACAACAGGGCCTCCAGCACGCGCTGCAGGGTGCCGCGCGACCCGCGCCGTGACTCCTGCTCCACGAGCGGGGCGATCACGAGGAACGCCGCGAACGCGACGGCCGACCACGCGGCGACGAGCCGCCACGAGCGGTCCCGTCGCACCGCGATGGCGGTGAGCAGCATGCCGATCGGGGCACCGCCGTACTCCACGTAGCCGACGGCGTTGTGCACCGACTGCTGCCAGTCGCCGTCGCTCGGGCAGCCGGGCTCGCAACGAGCCAGCCCCGAGACGCCGTACCCGAGGGCCACGGACAGCCCGACGATCGCGATGCCCACCGCGAGGAGCCGCCGAGCCAGCGCGTCCCGTACCGCCAAGACGGTGAAGGCCAGCAGGACGAGACCGATCAGGAGGAAGCCGAGGAGGCTCACGGCGAGGCCGTGGGGGGCGCCCCGCTCGCCGAGCTCGCTGATGAACTGCGACTGCTGGTCGTAGCCGTCCCGAGTCAGCGCACCGACGATCGATACCCCGCTGGCCAGCACCGCGGCCCCGTAGGCCACCGCGGTGACCGGTCGTACCCCCTCCGCCATGCGGGTGGGTCTACCAGAGGCGCGCCACACTGATGCGGTGCCGCCGCGCTCCGCCGCTCGACGACCGGGCGCGCCGGACCTCGCCCTCGTCGGGGCCGCGCTCTGCTTCGGCGGCACGTTCCTGGTGGTGCAGGACGCCGTCGAGGACATGGAGCCGATGGCGTTCCTCGCCGTGCGCTTCACGATCGGCGCGCTGATCCTGTGGCCGTTCGCCCGCCGCCGCGCGGCGCGGCCGGGTGAGTGGAGCGACGGCATCCGCTGCGGCCTGGCGCTCTGGGCCGGCTACGTGTTCCAGACGATCGGCCTGCAGTACACCGACTCCGCCACCTCGGCCTTCATCACGTACCAGCTCGTGGTGTTCGTGCCGCTCCTCGAGGCGCTCGTCCATCGACGCCGGCCCCACCCGGCGACCCTCGCCGGCGTGGCCGTCGCGGTGGTCGGGCTCGTGCTGCTCACGGACCCGGGCGGGACCGGCGGCTTCGGTCGCGGCGAGGTGCTCACGCTCGCCTGCGCGGTGGCCTTCGGCGTGCACGTGCTGGTCGTGGCCGGCGCGGTGCAGCGCCACGATCCTGTGCGCCTCACCGCGATCCAGGTGGCAGTGGTCGGCGTGCTGAGCGCGCCTCCCGGTCTCGTCCAGGGCGGGCTCCACCTCCCGGCCGGGGCGCTCGGCGCGGCCGCGGCCACCGCGGTGGTGGCGACGTCGATCGCGTTCGTGCTCCAGGTGTCCGGTCAGCGCCACGTCCCACCCACCCGAGCCGCCCTCCTGCTGCTCCTCGAGCCGGTGTTCGCGGCGCTGCTCGCCGCGGTGACCGGCGACCCCCTCGGCGCGGTGCAGCTGGCGGGCGCCGCCGTGATCCTGGTCGCCATCGTCCTCAGCGAGCTCGGCCCGGTCTGGTGGGGGATGGACGAGTCTCCACGCTGAAATCGGTATCACAGCGGAACCTGGGTTTGCTTCGGGGGCAGGCTGGGGAAACGGGTCGCCCATGTCCCTGGCTGCGCTCACCCACCCGCTCGACGGTGAAGACCCCCGGCCCGCGTGGGTCGAGTCGCCCTTGGAGATCACCGTGGTGCCGGACGGGCTGACCCTGACGCTGCACCTCGACGGCGAGCTCGACTTCAGCACGGCGGGCACCTTCCGCAGCTGCCTCGACCACATCGACCCCGCGGTCCGCTCGGTGGTCGTCGACCTCGCCGACCTGGCGTTCATGGACTCCACCGGCATCGGCTGCTTCGTGCAGGCCCGCCGGGACCTCGCGGTGGAGCTCCGGGCGTTCTCGGTGGTCAACGCCTCGGATCGGGTGCGGTTCGTGTTCGACCTGACCGGGCTCACCGAGCTGCTGCTCGGGCCCGACTCCGCCGCGTCGTAGCGACCGCCGTCAAGGCTGCGACCGTGAGCCACGGCCACCAGGCCACCGTGCCCCCGGTCGCCGGGAGCTCGGCGCCGGCCGGCGGGGGAGCGGTGGCCGGGGTCACCCCCTGCGCGCCGGCGGTGGCTCGGCGGACGACGACCTCGACGCGGGCCGAGCCGGCATCGGCGTCCACGAGGACGCGGCTCGCGCCCGGCGTGTCCATCACGTGGCCGCCGGTGACCTCGACCTCGTAGCCCAGCGGGTAGTGGACGTCCGACAGCGCGAGCTCCGTCGGCACGCCGAGGTCGCGCGGCACGTAGGAGTACCGCATCTCGCCGGAGGCCGGATCGAACGACAGGTCGATCGGCGTGCCGGCGGTGGCACTGGGGTAGGTGCGGGCGAGGTGCTGGAGCTGGTCCGGGCTGAACGGCTCGGTCGACGCGGGACGGAGGTCGAAGCCCGCCCCGTAGTGCCAGTACTGCCAACCGGTGAAGGTGTCGTCGGAGAGCCGGAGGGAGCGCTCGAGCTCGGCGCCATCGTCGATGTTGCCGAACTCGGTCACGAGCTGCGGCAGTCCGGTGCGGGCCTTGAAGGTCGCCGCGTTCGCCCAGGTGATGCCGTGGTGCACGTCGCAGGTCTGCTGGAGCTCCGGTGGCGAGCCGAGGTAGGTGGACAGCTCGCCGAACGCGCAGTAGTCGTGGAACGCGAACGCCACCTGCGGGTCGGCGATGGCCGGGGTCAGCGGCGGCGCGGCGAGGTGGCTCGGCGCGGTGAGGTTCCAGGTGGACGCCGGCTCCCACCACACGAGCAGGTCGGGGTCCTCCTCGCGGATGCGGTCGGTCAGGCGCTGCCAGGTGGCCTGGACGTAGGCGTCGACGAGCGGGCAACCGGCGGGGAGCGCCGCGCACGTGAGCACCGGCGTGCCCGCCCAGGCCTCGTTGATGATCTCGAGGCCGGCCAGGCCGGGGTGGTCGCCGACGCGCTCGACGAGCGCGGCGATGGCATCGGCCAGGTAGCCGACCGGGCCCTTGGGATCGCCGGTGGCGAGGGGCCGGTCGGCCCAGAACGCATCCCAGGCGAGGTTGTGGCTCGGGCGGGCAGAGTTGAGCGGGAACCCGAGGTCGGGCTCGAGCGCCTCGAGCTCCGGGCTGTGGTGGATCGCCCAGGCGGGGAAGCCGTTGCCCCACGGCTTGCCCATCACGTCCTGGTGCAGGTCGAGCAGCACGTACATGCCGCGCTCGGCGATGCGCTCCACCACCGACTCGATCGCGGCGAGGTGGGCCTGGTCGACCACGCCCTTCGTCGGCATGATCCCCTCGAAGGTGACGCCGAGGCGGATCACGTTCCAGCCGTGGGCGGCGATGCGGTCGAGGTCGACGTCGCTGAGCCCACCCGGCTCGTCCGGCGGCACGAACGGCGGCGCCTTCCACACCACGTTCACCCCGTGGAGCAGCACCACCCGCCCGTGCTCGTCCACCACGAAGGCGCCGTCGCGCTGGAGCTGGTGAGGGGGCACCTCGGCCGCGACCGAGCTGGCAGGTGCGCCGACGAGGAGGCACACGACGACGGCGACGAGGAGGACCCGCACGGCTCGCACAGTAGAGGGGCGCCCTCGGCATGATTCGAACATGCGACACACGGTTTAGGAACCCGTCTGGGAACCGGGCCGTTCGCCCAGTGTTTGTCGCCTTTCGGGGAGCCCGAAGGTGGGTCTGTTCCCGTGGTGTTCCCGAGAAGCTCCCAGAGGTCCCCATCAGCCCAGCCGCATCCGCCGGTGCGGATCTGGGATGTCCAGGATCGTAGATCGAACCCCCGGTTCAAGCGCCCGTGGCTCGTGCGCTGGAGCGTGGACGGCCGAGAGTTCAGCCGGCCCCACCGAACCCGGACCGAGGCCGACCGGTTCCGGATGCAGCTCTTCGCGGCGCAGGAGAACGGCGAGGGATTCGATCGGACGACGGGTGAGCCCACCAGCTGGGCGCCCAACGACCAGGACCTGACCGTCTACGAGTGGGCCCGTCGCTACGTCGCGGAGCATTGGGACGAGTGGCAGCCCCGCACCCGCCGCTCGAACCTAGAGGCGCTCGGCCGGTTCATCCCTCTCGTCGTGCACGACGAGGCGGCTCGACCACCGGAACGCATCCGCGTGTACCTCGCCGCGACCCTCGTCCCCGCCGCCCAGCTCGACCACGAGCACCCAGCCGAGCAGTGGTTGACCACATCGTGCCTGTGCCTCCACGAGCTGACCCGCTCCATGCTCTCGGTGGTCGTACGTCAGCTCGGGGTCGGCGACGCCGGCCAAGCCCTGGCAACAACCACCGCGACCCGCTACCGGACCGTTGCCCGGTCCTGCATCACCCGAGCCGTGGACCTCCAGGTCCTCGCCGTCGACCCGTGGCCTCCCTACAGTCGCGGCCGCTCACGACGCAAGGCCGTGCGGGCCAAGCGCGGCGTCAACATCAAGGTGCTCCCTGACCCCATCACGATGGCCGCAGCGATCGACGCGATCGTGACCACCAAGCCCGGGAGCCGCACCTACCGAGTGATGACCGCGGTGGCCTACTACGCCGGGCTGCGGCCCTCAGAGGTAGCGATGCTGCGACCCCGGGCTCTCACCCTGCCCGACCAAGGATGGGGACGAATCGACGTTACTGAGGCCGACATCGACTATGACCAACCGGGGGAACCGAAGACCGGCGAGCGGACGGTCCCGATTCCGCCGGTCCTCGTCGACATCCTGCGCTCGTGGCTCGACGGACACGCGTTCAGCGACGCGGACCTGATCTTCCGGACCAACAACGGCACCCGTCCGATGGCACAGAACTGGGGTCGCGCCTGGAAGCGCGCCCTCGCCTCCATCGGCCACGATCCGCTGCGCGTGTACGACTGCCGTCACGCGGCAGCCACCACCTGGCTGCGCGCCGGTGTGCCGCTCGGAGAGGTGGCCCGGCGCCTCGGCCACAGCGTCGACACCCTCGTGACCACTTACGTCGGAGCACTCGAGGGCGACGAGGCGCCAAGCAACGCTCAGATCGAAGCAGCCCTTGCCCCGGGGGGCTCTACGGCGACTCCGCGCGCTGGCGCCGCTCCTGCACCGGACAGCGTGAACTGACCGCGAATCGATCTCACCCTGAACGGTCGCCGCCAGAGACCGTCGCCACGCGGGCAGCGTCGATCCAGGCTTCGACCTCATCAGGGTCGAAGCGAAGCAGCCGACCACACTTCACGTACGGAATCCGGCGCTCGGAACCCGCGCATCGAGGAGAGCTACGGCGAAGTCATCGCCGAGGCGTCGTAGTCGACAGCGGGTGCGTGAGGGGCTTCTCCCACCTCGACCGCCTGTTCCCTACCGGGAACCGGGCGAAGTTGCGGGTGCTCCTCGCCCACGCGATCACAGTCGACACAGGTGCGTCGATGCTGAGCGACGCCGAACCCGAGCCGACCCTGACGATCGTGCGATCGCCGGCGGCGCGGATCCAGATGGGCGGAGTGCCTCGGTCTGCTGCTGGCGGCTCATCCGGCCAGCTGGAGGACGACCTTGACGTCGTTGGGTCGTGGCTCGAGCGCGTCGGCCCAATGGTCGATGGGAATGCGCCGGGTCACCAGGCGCGCGAGCCAGGTGCGGTCGGCCGCCTCGAGCGCCTGTACCGCTGCGGTGTAGTGCCGGCGGTTGGCGTTGACCGACCCGAAGACGACGTCGTTTTCGAGCACGAGGCGCCGGTTGAGCCCCGTGGCGTCGACCTCGAGGGTCCGGGCACCGGAGGAGATCCCGGTAAGGCACACGATCCCAGCGGGTGCCGAGTGTCCGATCGCGTCCAGCACGAGCGCTCCGACACCGGTGCACTCGACGATGACGTCTGGTGCGGGGCAGGAGTCCTGGATGGTGCCGACGTGGTATTCGGCGCCGAGCCCCGCGACCAATGCAGGCTTGGGGCCATCCGTGACGAGGTCGAGGACGTGCGTCTCAAGGCCGCGTTGACGCGCCATGAGGGCCGCGAGCAGGCCGACCGGCCCTGCGCCGGTGATCAGCGCCGTTCTCCGAGCGCCCTGTGCTCGTCGGCCGATGCGGTCGATCTGCTCCCAGGCCTTCGCGACGACGCTCGCCGGTTCCACCAGCACCCCGAGATCGTCGAGCGCGGCCGGAACGTGCACCGCGAAGTCGGGGTGGAGCTCGAAGCGATCCCGGGCGAACCCGTCCGCGCCCGTGATGCCGTGCTCGGTGTAGAGCCCATTGCGGCACATGTCCCACTCCCCGACGGCACAGCTGCTGCAGGGCACTGGGTCCGGGCGCCGGACGATGGGCACCACAAGCTGACCGACCTCGAAGCCGCTCCCCCTCGGGGCTCGGCGCACCCGAGCCAGCGCCTCATGACCGAGCACGAGCCGGTCGCTCCCGGGCGGAGGCGTGCCGTACTGGCCCTTGATGATCTCCCGATCGGTACCGCACAGTCCGACCAGCAGGGTCTCCACCTCGAGATCGGAGTCCCCGACCTCGGGCGGTGGGATCTCCGAAAGCCGGGCAGAGCCCGGCGCCCCGGGCACCACGGTGAGCGCTCGCACGATCAGGCGTCCTCGCCGCGCGAGCGAGCCGGCCCCACCTGGCGGGCCAGGTTGTGGGCAGTGTTGATCAGCGCGACGTGGGTGAACGCCTGGGGGAAGTTCCCAAGGAGCCGGCCAGTGGCAGGGTCGTACTCCTCGGAGAGGAGCCCGACCTCGTTGACGAGGCCGCAGAGCCGCTCGAACAAGGCAGCGCCCTCCTCGTGGCGTCCCTGGAGGATCAGGTTGTCGGCCAACCAGAACGTGCAGGGGAGGAAGGCGCCTTCACGGCCGGGAAGCCCGTCGACCTCGCCGAGGCTGTCGCCGGCGTAGCGCAGGACGAACCCGTCGGCGCAGAGGTCGCGCTCGATGGCGGCCACCGTGGCGACCACCCGCTCATCGGTCGCGGGGAGGAACCCGACGAGGGGGAGCATGAGCAGGCTGGCATCGAGCCCTGGCCGTCCGAAGGACTGCGTGAAGGTCCCGCGATCCACGTCGAAGCCCTTGGAGCAGACCTCCGCGTGGATCTCGTCCCGGAGAGCGCGCCAGCGCTCGACGGGTCCGGGCAGCCCGAACTGCTCGACGGCCTTCACCGCTCGGTCGGCGGCGACCCAGGCCATCACCTTGGAGTGGGTGAAATGGCGACGGGGCCCTCGCACCTCCCAGATGCCCTCGTCGGGATCGGTCCAGTGCGCCTCGACGAACTCCATCAGCGACACCTGAAGCGACCACGCAAGCGGGTCGTCGTCGAGCCCGGCGCGCCGGGCCTGGTGCAAGCAGTCCATGACCTCGCCGTACACGTCGAGCTGGAGCTGGTCGCTTGCGGCGTTGCCGATGCGCACCGGTGTCGATCCCTCGTAGCCCGCCAACCAACCCAGTTCGAGCTCGGGAAGGCGGCGCTCTCCACCTGCGCCGTACATGATCTGCAGCTGCTCGGGAGCACCAGCCGCGGCCCGGAGCAACCAGGTCCTCCAGGCGTCCGCCTCCGCGCGGTACCCGCCGAGCATCAACGCGTACAGGCTGAAGGTGGCATCGCGCAGCCAGCAGAAGCGGTAGTCCCAGTTGCGGACCCCGCCGATCTCCTCGGGCAGCGACGTGGTGGGCGCCGCCACCAGCCCGCCCGTCGGTGCATACGTGAGGGCCTTCAACGTGATGAGCGAGCGCAACACGAGATCACGATGGGGCCCGACGTGGGCGCACCGGCCCGACCAGTCGCGCCACCAGGCCTCGGTGTCGGCGACGGCCTGGGCGGCGTCGATCGGTCGGGGCGGGGGGAGATGGGACGGATTCCAGGTCAGCACGAACTGGACCTGTTCCCCGGCAGAGACCGTGAACTCCGCCACCGTCGACCTCCCCTCGCCACGGGTGCGCAACGGGGTTCGCAGGTACAGGGCGTCGGGGCCGGCGACAGCCTGGAGGCCTCCGTCGGTCTGACGGACCCATGGCACGGATCGTCCGTAGTCGAAGCGGATGGTGAGGTCCATGCGCAGGTCGACCTGTCCGGTGAGGCCCTCGACGAGGCGGACGACGTCGGGAGCCTCACCGCGCACCGGCATGCAGTCGACGATGCGGACCGTCCCGGTCTCGGTCACGAAGAGCGTCTCCAGCACGAGCGTGCCCGGCCAGTAGTGCCTGGAATGCGCCCGGCCACCTCCGACGGGGGCGATGCGCCACGAGCCGTTGTCCGCATCTCCGAGCAGAGCGGCGAAGCACGCCCCGGAGTCAAACCTGGGCAGGCACAGCCACTCGATTGCGCCTTCGGCGGAGACCAGCGCTGCCGTCTGGGTGTCACCGAGCAGTGCGTAGTCCTCGAGCCTCACGCCCGAACCGCTCCCAATGTGACGACGCCAACGGTCGAGTCAGCCGCCCGCCCACGGAAGCGATTGAAAGCCTGCCGCGTCATCGCGCCACGCCGTTGAGTCATCTCCTGCCGGGGTCTTGGGCGTCGTCATCGGCGACGTCGGTTTGCGGCACGAGCGCGACTGGGCACGTGGAGCGGCGCATCAATCGGCTGGCCGTTGAGCCAAGAAGCCGGTCTGCGACGACGTTGTGATGGAGGGGACCGATGATGATCAGGTCGACGTCCTCGCGCTCGGCCACCTCGAGGATCCCTGCCGCAGCCGACTGCGCCTCGACGAGCTCGGAACGATGCTTGGTGCCCCGCTTGAGCAGGGTGGCAACCCACGTGGAGCCCAGATCCCGACGAAGGTCATGTCTCCAGGTCGTCATCGTGTCCAACGATGCGTCTCGGACGAGCTCTCGATCGAAGGTGAGGACATGTACGACGATCACCTCCGCCCCAGTGGTGGCAGCGAGCCGCGCCGCCCACCCGATGGCGCGCTCGGCGTCTGCTGAGCCGTCGACGCCGACGAGCAGCTTCGCAAGAAACGAGGCGCCGCCCTCCTCGCTCACGGGAGTGCGTTCCGGGTCGCTGCCAGACACTCGGCGACGTCGTCCGGCAGATCAGGGAGCGTGTAGATGTCGGTCATGTGCATCGTCTCCTTCGGATCTCTGGGGCACTGCAGTGTTGGGGACGGCCAGAGTCACGTGAGGTTCGCCCAGATCGGCTCGACCGTCGGCGCCAGCCGACGCAGCTCCTCGAGGTGCGCGGTCGACAGAGTCGCCAGGCGGCGAGCGCCGGTCTGTGTGAGGCGGATGTGCACGACCCGGTGGTCGTCGGGGTCGGGGTGTCGGTGTACCAGCCCGGCCCGTTCGGCCCGGTCGATGAGCTCCACCACCGAGTGGTGCCGCAGCAACAGGTGGTCGGCCAGATCGCCGATCGTCGGGCTTCCGTCGTGACCACGCACGGCCAGCAGGAGCTGGTGCTGCGCCGGGGTCAGCCCTGCCGCCTTCGCCTCCTGCTCGCTCCACCGGAGGAACCGTCGGAGTCCGTCACGGAAACCGAGCAGCTCCACGTACTGGGACTGGTCGAGGTGCACGACTAGATCGTATCACGATAGAGTCTTGGAGTGACCTCCAGCGACGACCCGAAACAGCTCCTTCGGCTCGCGTCCCTGGCGGCGATCGTCGGACTGCTGGCAGGGGCCGCAGCCTGGGGGCTGGTGCATCTGATCGCCCTCATCAGCAACGTGGCGCTGTTCCACCGCGTTGGGTGGGAGCTCCCGGACTTCTCCGAGCTCCAGATCAGCCCCCTGGTGGTCCTGACTGCGATGGTCGGCGCCGGTCTCGTCTCGCTCCTCGCCCGCTGGTCCCCGGTGATCCGCGGCCACGGGCTCCCCGAGACGATGGAGGCCATTCTCACCCGCCAGAGTCGGATCGCCCCTCGCACCGCGATCGCGAAGCCGGTCTCCGCTGCCCTGGCCATCGGCACCGGCGGTCCGTTCGGTGCGGAAGGGCCGATCATCGTGACGGGCGGGGCGATCGGGTCGCTCATCGGACAGGCCGTGAGGGTGACCCCGAGCCAGAGGAAGATCCTCCTCGCCAGCGGTGCTGCCGCGGGCATGGCGGCCACGTTCGGGTCACCTCTGGCAGCGGTGGTCCTGGCCATCGAGCTGCTCCTCTTCGAATTCTCCGCTCGCGCGTTCATCCCGCTCGTCGTGGCGGCGAGCGTCGCTGGGGGGGTCCACGCCCAGCTCTTCGGCAGCGGACCGCTGTTCCACGTCCCCGACCACGACTTCTCCGGGCTCGGGCAGCTGCCCTTGTTCGCCCTCGTCGGCCTCGCCTCGGGCCTGCTCGCGACGATCATCGCCAAGGGACTGTTCCTGGTCGAGGACCTGTACCGACGGCTCCCGATCTCCGAGGGTTGGCACCCGGTGATCGGCGCCGCGGCCTTCGCTTCCCTCGGTCTGCTCGTACCCAGGGCTCTGGGTGTCGGCTACGACGTCATCGACGACGCCCTCGCCGGCCGCCTCGCCCTCGGCACGCTTGCCGCCCTCGCCATCGGCAAGCTCGTCATCTGGTGGATCGCCCTCGCATCGGGCACCTCAGGCGGAACCCTGGCGCCGATCCTGATCATCAGCTCCACCACCGGCGCACTCCTCGGCCAGTTCCTCGCCGACACGTTCCCCGGCCTCGGGCTCTCCGCCTCCTCCGTAGCGCTCGTCGCGATGGCGGCGACGTTCGGCGCCGCGGCGAGGGCTCCGTTCGCCGCCATCGTGTTCCTCTTCGAGCTAACACGCGACTACGACGCGATCCTCCCGCTCATGGGGGCCACCGTTCTCGCCGACCTCGTCGCACGAGCGCTACTGAGCGACAGCATCATGACCGAGAAGCTCACCCGCCGAGGCCTGCTCGTCCCCAGCGCGTTCCACGTCGATGCGATGGGCAACACCGCAGTCAGCGAGGTCATGTCGTCCGAAGTCGCCACCATCCCGGCCAACCTCCCACTGTCCGACCTCGCCGCCCACTTCGAGGCGGGCGACCACACCGCCTACCCCGTGGTGGATGGAGACGGCCGACTCGCAGGCATCCTCACCCGTCGGGACCTGATCAACGCCACCCCGGGCGATACCGCCGGGGACGTCGCCGAGCCGCAGGTCATCACCGCCACGCCCGATGAGACCGTGGGCTCCGCCTTGCAGCGGATGCTCGAAGAGGACGTCGACCACCTCCCCGTCATGGACGGGGACCGGCTCGTGGGCATGTGCACCCGAACCGACGTGCTCCACACCCGGCGCAAGCTCATCGAGCACGAACGCTCGCAACCAGGGTGGATCGGCCGCCTACGAGAGGGCGAGGCGTAGCCGGGTGCTCGCCCCGTCGGTGATCGCGTTCGTGCTTGGCAGCGCCATCTGCTTGTGGAGGTCAGGGCCGTCGGAGGTCAGCGCATGATCCGGGTGATCGACGGGTTCCATCAGGACGACGACGGCGACTGGGTCGCCGAGCTGTCCTGCCTCCACCGCCAGCACGTCCGCCACGACCCGCCGTTCCAGGAGCGGAGCTGGGTGACCAACGAAGCCGGTCGGACTGGTCGCGTCGGCACGCCGATCGAGTGCCCCCTCTGCGACCGACTCGAGTTGCCCACCGACCTGCAGGTCGTGCGCACCGCCGGGCCGTTCGACGAAGCGACATTGCCCACCGGCCTCCAGCGCGCCCACCACATCGCCGACCGGACCTGGGGACTCTTGCGCATCCTCGAGGGTGGGGTGACGTTCACCACCGAGACTGCCCCGCTCGTGAGGATGCGGCTCGATGCGGGCGACAGGCAGCCCATTCCGCCCGGGGTTTCCCACGCCGTACACCTCGAGGGACCCGTCCGCCTCGCCATCGATTTTCTCGTCAGACCTCTGTCGATCAGCTAGCTGCCGACCCTCCTCGAAGCACGACTGAAGACGGGTGATCGGCGGCCATTCAAATGGCTGGCGGGTCCCCAGGTCGCCGGAGCGGGTCTCGTATCCCGCCACGGACCCCCTTCCTGTCTCGGCCCGGGATCTGCCTCTCGGGCCGAGTCGCGTGGCGGCGGCGAGCTCACCGGTCAGCAGGTGGACCATTTGCCCGACCAGAGGGTCCCGACGTCGGGCGCTACGGCAGTTCCAGGGTTGTGGCTAACGCGGATATCGGGCTCCCGATACCTTTCGGAAGTTGTCGCTCGGGGGTGCGGGGGCGGCACTGGCGCGTCAGAGGACTACTCGCTCGCTGGGGTGGCGCTGGCGGGACGGGTCAGCGTTCCAGCATTGTTCCCGTGGAGTTCCCGGACACCCCGGATTCCTGCGGTCACGAGAGGGTTCTCCTGGTGATGACCCCGCTGCACCGCGGGCTGTGACCAGGTACGATCGACCTGGCCACAGCCGATTTCTAGGGGCGCCCCCGGCAGGATTCGAACCTGCGACGCACGGTTTAGGAAACCGATGCTCTATCCCCTGAGCTACGAGGGCGGGGCCGGCGCGAAACGTGGAAGACACCTCTCTTGGGCCGAGCCGGAAGCCCGCAGGAATCGTAGGCGCCCGTTGCTGGGCTACCGCTTGCCGCCCGGCGAGATGAACCTCTTCCACACCCCCGGAGGGCTCCAGACGAGATCCAGACTCTGCTGTGCCAGCTGCGGGCTCTCGCCCCGCACCTCGCAGCGGTAGCGGTACATGAAGGCAGACACCCGCATGTTGGCGGCGCAGTGCACGAGCACCTTGCGGTCCTCGGCGTCGCACATCGCGGCGCAGAACTGGTCGAAGTCATCCTGGGTGGGGTTCTTGAAGTCGACCGGGATGTGCACGTAGCGCATCCCCAGCGAGGTCACCGTGCTGCGCTCGTCGGGCAACGAGTTCTCGCCGGCGTCTGGCGCCAGGTTGATGACGACGTCGTAGCCCGCCTGCTTGATCGCTGCGAGCTGTTCCTCCGTCGGCTGTCCCGCCGTGGCAACTCGATCGTCGATCGGGATGAAGTTGAAGATGCTGGTGATCTCGTTCCCTCGCAGTCGCGCAGGCAGCTTGCGCGCGATCAGCGTCCCGACGTACCCGACCGCGGTCTTCAGGGTCTGGAGCATCGATCCAAGCTACTGGTCGGTCGGTGCTGCTCAGCCCGACCGATCCCACGCGATGGCTCGCAGGACAGCGGGGTCGGCCCCGAACGACCTGGGGCTGCGGTGGCGGCGCCACATGACCTGCTCGACACGCCCATCCGTGAAGATGGCCGGATGATCCATCTGCGATTGATCGTGCCCGAGCGCCTCAGGCTCGTGGTGCTCGACCACCTCGGGGGACATCCCGGTGTGGCGCACCTCGTTCACGTCGCGGGAGCGTCGCTCGACCCGGTGGGCGATGTGGTCCTGTGCGACGTCGCCCGCGAGGCCGCCAACGACGTGGTGGAGTGGCTGCAGCACCAGGGTGTGCACCACGAGGGTGCGATCACGATCGAGGCGGCCGACGCGGTCGTCTCGGACGCTGCCGCCCGAGCCGACGCGCGGGCACCCGGCGAGGGTGGCGACGCGCTGATCTGGGAGCAGGTGGAGGCCCGCGCCCGGGCCGAGGCTGCGCCGACCGCGTCGTACCTCGTGTTCATCGCGGTGGCGGCGGTGATCGCCGTCATCGGGATCCTGCTCGACTCGCCGATCCTGATCGTCGGTGCCATGGTCGTCGGGCCCGAGTACGGGCCCATCGCCGCCACGTGCGTTGCGCTCGCCCGTCGCCGCTGGCGAACCGGTTGTGCAGCGGGCTCGTGGCTGTTGCTCGGGTTGGGCGTGGCCACCCTCGCGTCGTTCGTCGCGACGGTGGTGTTCCGGGCAACGGGCCTTGCTGGCGCCGGCTTCGACCTCACCGATCGCGAGCTCACCGCGTTCATCTCGCATCCTGACGGGCTGGGCGCGGTGGTCGCGGCGCTCGCCGGCGTGGTGGGCATGCTGTCGCTCACCGAATCCCGGTCCGGGTCGCTCGTGGGTGTTCTCGTCTCGGTGACGACCATCCCGGCCGTCGCGAACGTGGGAGCGGCTGCGGCCTACGGCCACTGGGGCGAGCTCGGCGGTGCAGCAACCCAGCTCGGGGTCAACGTGCTCGGGCTGCTCATCGCCGGCATCGTGACACTGCTCGTGCAGCACCGCGCGACCGACACGTCACGGCATCGGCCGAACCCGTCATGGGCCCGTCTGCGGGCGCGGCCCTGACCGGGGACGACGAGGTTGTCTGCCGCCCCGACGAGGGCACGAGGGGACAAGGGCCGGGCCGGCGCGAAACGCGGGAGACATCCCCTTTGCGGGCCGCGTCGGAGACCCAGGTGAATCGCGGGGGCTGGGCTCTTGGGCCTTCGTGCTCGAGATCGACTCGATCAGCGGCTCTGACCGGCTCGAAACCGTTGTCTGGGCGTCGCCGGGCAGCTCGTAGTCGTTGTACCAGCGGTACTTGAGCCGATCGGCCTTGCGGTGTCGAGCAGGGAGCGCCATGGCCGCGGTCGGCCTCGATCGGACCTCCGGTCAGGTCGGGCGGAGGTTGGTGCGGGTGCGGCGCTTGATGGTGGCCAGCTCGGTGCGCTCGGGGCGGTTGCGGTACAGGTCGTCGAGCGGGTAACACCCGGAGACCAGGCCGTGGCGGGGCGCGGTGGTGCAGTCGCTGAAGGTGCGGCAGACCGATCGGCGGTCGAGCGGCCGGCCGGCGAGGACGTCGGCCGGGAGCGTCGGGTACGACAGGACCATCCTGCCCAGGCCGATCGAGGCGGCGTCGCCGCGTCGCACCACCGCCTGGGCAACGTGCGCGAGGTGGTCCTGAAGGTACGAGTAGCCGCTCCCCACCACCGCGAGGCGGGGATGCTCATGCGCGAGCTCGGCGGTGACCGAGAGCAGTCGTGCCACATCCACGAGGGGATCGTTCGGCGGGGCATACCCGTCCGACGGCGGGAAGTACGCCGGTCGCTGGATGTGGGGGTTGTAGTACGGGCTGCCCGCGGTGACGCAGACCATGCCGATGCCGAGCTCACCGAAGCGCTCAAGCGTGGCGTGCACCTCGGTGAGCTCGGGACAGCCGGCGGCATCGGCTCCGAAGGGTCGGGGCCGACCGGGTGCGTCGATCGGCCGGCCCCGGCCGTCGGGACCGGGGCCGTGGACCCAGGTGTCGAACGCGGAGAGACGCACGCCGACGGCGAGCTCGGGACGAGCGGCCCGGATGGCTTCCACCACGACGGTCAGGAAGTGCAGCCGATGGTCGAGGTCCCCGCCGTAGCGACCGGGCCGGTCGTTCGCGCCGAGAAGCTCGTGGAGCAGGTAGCCGTGGCAGTGCTTGACGTCGACGAACGCGAACCCGGCGTCAGCCGCGATTCGGGCGCCGTCGACGTAGCGCCCGACGATGTGGTCGAGCTCGTCGTCGCTGAGGATCATCGAGTCGGTCGCGCCGACGCGCTCGTCGAGGATCGGGTGTCGGGTGGCAGTGCGAGGTTCCGGGATGCCGTTCGGGCGCGACCACCGGCCTGAGTGGGTGAGCTGGAGCCCCACGAGGAGGTCATCGGTGCGGCCGTGGGCGTCGGCGTGGGCATCGACGAGCGCTGGTCCTCAGCTCGGCGAGCGCGGCCCCGGCCCCGTCGATGATGGCGAGCTGGCGCGGGTTGGCACGAGCGGACGGCTCGACGGCCACGGCCTCGCCGCCCCAGATCAGCTTGGCGCCGCTCTCGCCGAAGCGGCGCCACCGCCGGTGGACGAGCTCGGTCGGCAACCCTTCGGTGGAGGCGTCCCAGCCCTCCATGGGGAGGATCGTCCAGCGGTTTCCGACGGTCAGCTCTCCCGCGGACCCGTCGACGATCGTGAGCGGGCCTGCCAGCGGTCCATCGGCATCGACCGCGTCGTCCACCGGGAGCTCGACGCCGAGCGCGGCGACGCGGGCCCGGAGGTCCGCGGGGGTCTGCAGGCGCTTCACCTGCACGATGTCGGTGGCGTTGCCGGGCTCGGTCCCCTGA
Source organism: uncultured Microthrixaceae bacterium (assembly GCA_963727905.1). GTDB lineage: Bacteria > Actinomycetota > Acidimicrobiia > Acidimicrobiales > VFJN01 > VFJN01. The sequence continues at coordinate 254,066 of CAVSIC010000021.1, read as the reverse complement.
TCGGCCCCGTCCGTCGACCCGTCCGGAAGCCCGTTCATGCGCTGGCCTCGAGGCCGGCGGCGATCAGGGCCAGCACGTCGCGGTCCGACGCTGGCCGCGTCGCTGCGCCCAAGGGGACCGCCGGAGAGGTGATCCAGCCCCGGTGGTGGAGGAACACGGCAGCGTCGTGGCGGTAGGCGGGCACAGGATCCCGGAAGCAGAACGCGCCCAGGTACTGGAGCTGGTCGTTCAGCTCGTGGAACGCCGGATCGCCGGCGGCCCAGGCCGCGTCGCGGCGGGCGAAGTGGTCGGGAGCGAACGCCGCGAGACCGAGCAGGTAGTCGCTTCCCCAACAGACCATGTCGATGGCGAGGTCGTTGCCGGTGAAGACGTGGAAGTCGGGTCGCATGGCGTCGCGCAGCAGCGAGGCGTGCCCATTCGTCGACGCGCGACAGGGAGGAGTGCTTCGCGCCGATGCAGGCGGCGATCCCGAGGAGGCCCTCGTAGGCATCGAGCGGGTAGATGCGTCCGTACGGCACGAACTGATCGCCGAGCTCGAAGGCAACGAACTGGTCGACCTCCGTCGCGAGCCGCTCGTGCGCCTCGACCCATCCATCGGGGTCGAGCCCGTTCAGGCCGTAGGACGGGAAGATGACGGGGGTGCCGCCGGCTTCTTGCACGGCAGCGAGCTCGACCCGATAGCGGTCGAGGGCGAAGGGGTCGCCGGGTCGATCGGGCACGAACGCTCCAGCGAGGAAGCGTGCTCGACCGTGGTTCGAGGCATTCGTCCCGCTCGGCGAGGACGTCCGCAGTCGTCGCCAGCACTGCGGCCCGTGTCGCGGGGTCGAGCAGCTGCACGAACCCGGTGTCCATGTTCACCGCCGGCGTGAGGCCGGCGTCGATCGTGCGAGCGAGGAGCGAGCGGAACGAGGCCCAGTCGACCATGTCGTCGGCGTGATGGGGCAGCAGCACTGCCGCGCATCCCCACGGGGCTCGTCCCGGCCGGAGGGGCGGCAGCGTGCGCGTGTCGCGTCATCGACATGTCCGCAGTCTCGCCCAGCACCCTCGATCCTGCAAACGTTTGCAGCGTGCACTATGGTCCGCGCCGTGGCCGCCGTCGACCGTCCGCCGACCCTGCACGACGTGGCTCGTCGCGCCGGCGTGCACGCGGCCACGGTGTCCCGCGCGCTCACCAAGCCCGAGATGGTCGCGCCGGGGACTCGATCAGTGGTCCTCGACGCGGTGGCGGAGGTCGGCTTCGTGCCGAATCGCTCGGCCCGTCAGCTGGTCAGCGGCCGGACCGACGCGATCGGCGTGATCGTCCCCGACATCACCAATCCGTACTTTGCGGCCCTCGTGCAGGCGATCCAGGCCGATGCCCGCGGCGACGACCTGGCCGTGCTGATCGCCGACACGGGAGCTGATCCCGCCGAGGAGCGCCGGGCGCTCGCGACGTTGAGCCGGCAGGTCGACGGCATCATCGCCGTGACGCCCATCACCGACCTGTCCGCAGCCACCCGCCCGGTCGTGCAGGTGAACCGGCATCGCCGCAACGTGACGAGCGTCGTGGTGGACCAGGAAGCGATCGTGGTGACCGCCGTCGACCATCTCGTCGCGCTCGGCCACACCACGATCGCGGTGGTACGTGGCCCATCCGCGTACTGGTCGGCCACGAAGCGGGACCAGGCCGTGGGACGGCTGGCGGCCACCCGATCCGGGGACGTGCGCATCGCCCTGCTCCCGCCGGCAGCACCCACCTTCGACGGCGGCCAGACGGCCTATGAGGGCATCGGCGGGTGCGGCGCAACCGCGGTCATCGCGTTCAACGACCTGCAGGCTGCCGGACTCCTCGCGGCCGCCCACCAGGACGGACGAGCCGTGCCTGGCTCACTCTCGGTCGTCGGCTCCGACGGTCTCGCCCTCGCCGCGATGACCTCGCCGCCGCTCACGACCGTGGCCGCGCCCCTCGACGACCTCGGCCGGACGGCGCGCCAGCGCCTCGCCGAGGTGCTGGCCGAGCGCCCGGGTCCATCGTTGACCACGCTCCAGCCGCGGCTCGCGATCGGCTCGACCACCGCGGCGCCGACTCGACACGGCGCGAGGCGCAACGAGATGCTTCGGGCCGGGACCGTGTCATGACGATCGGCTTCGCCGTCGTCGGCGCCGATCACCCACACCTGTTCACGCTGGCGCACGGCCTCGTGGAGGCCGGGCGCCCGGCCGGTCGCCCACGTGCGGTCCGGTGACCTGGTCGGCGGGTACGAGGGTTGGCAACCGACGTCCGAGCCTCGGGAGCTCTCCGACGTCCTGACCGACGATGACGTCGATCTGGTGGTGACGGTCGGCGTGCCCGCGGAGCGGGCCGGCGTGGCGATCGCCGCCCTCGAGGCGGGAAAGGCCGTGCTCAGCGCCAAGCCCGGGGTCACCCGGCGGACCGAGCTCGAACAGCTTCGTGGCCTCGTGGGCACCCGCCCAGGGCGGCCCTGGACCGTCCTGTTCAGCGAACGGCATGAGAACCGAGCGATCGCCCGAGCGGTCGCGATGGCGGGCGACGGGGCCATCGGCCGGATCGTCCACGTGTCCGGGGCCGGGCCGCACGCGCTCAACGCCGAGGCTCGCCCCGAGTGGTTCTGGGACCCGGAGCGCAGCGGTGGGATCCTCGTCGACCTCGCCTCGCACCAGGTCGATCAGTTCCTGGCCCTCTGCGGCGACCCCACGGTCGATCTCCGTGCCGGCGTCATCGGTGGCTGCCTCACGCGTCGGCAACGTGGCCTGCCCAGATCGTCCGTCGATGCAGGACGTCGGGTCGCTGACCCTGGTCGCTCGCGGAGCGGTGGGGGAGCACCGCGTCGATCTCCTGTCGCCGGCGGGCCTGCCCACCTGGGGCGACGTCCGGCTCACCGTCGTCGGCACCGAGGGGACCCTCGAAGTGCGCGCCAACATCGATGTGGCCGGTGAGCCCGGTGGAGAGCACCTGATCGTGACCGACGCCGACGGCGTCGCGTCGCGATCGACGTATCGGATGATCCGCTGCCGTGGGCCGACCACCTTCTGGCCGATCTGGCCGACGACGGCGAGCGACTGTGCAGCCAGGCCCACGTCCTGGCGGCCTGCGACCTGGCGCTCGAGGCCCAGGAGCGCGCCGAGCCGTGGGGGCTGGCGTGAGCGCTCCCGCCGGTGTGGCTGCCGATGCCGAGCTCCGGGTCGGAGTGGTCGGCATGGGCATCGGCCAGCTGCACCTCCTGTGCTGGCTCGGTGTCCAGGGGGCGACCGTGGTGGCGATCGTCGAGTCCGACGCAGAACGCCGCGGAGCAGCCGCGCAGAACTGGAACCTGCCTGCGGTCGCCACGCTGGACGAGCTCCTCGAGCTCGGGGTCGATGTGGTCGACCTGTGCACTCCGCCGGCGGGGCATGAGGCGCAGATCCTGCGGTGCCTGGACTTCGGCGTGCACGTGATCTGCGAGAAGCCGCTGGTCGGATCGCTGGCCGCGTGCGATCGACTCGTCCGTCGCGGCGACCGACGCCGAGGCGCGCACCGGGGCGCGGCTCATGCCCATCCAGCAGTACCGCTTCGGCGACGGGGCGGCTCGGGCCCGTGCCCTGGTGGAGGCCGGAGTCACCGGCCGCCTCTACACCGCGGCGGCGTCCACGTGGTGGCGCCGGGACCGCGCCCACTACGACGAGTCGCCGTGGCGCGGCACCTGGGCGGGCGCTCTCGGCGGCACGGTCGTCAACCACGCCATCCACATCCACGATCTCCTGACCTGGATCGGCGGTCCGCTGGTGGAGCTCCAGGCGCGCATGGTCACCCGGGTCAACGACACCGAGACCGAGGACTGCGCGGTCGCCATCGGCCGCACCGCCGACGGCGGCCTGGTCACGATGAACGCCACCACCGGGGCCGCCACCGAGTCGTCCCGCCTGGTGTGGCACTTCGAGCACGTCACCATCGAGTCGTCGACCGAGGCCTACGACCCGGCCAAGGAGCCGTGGCACTTCGCCTTCCGGTCCGCCGATGCCGAGCAACGGGCTGCGGCGATCTGGGACGGGATGGAGTCCGCGCCAGGCGCTGTACGCAGGGCAGCTCCAGGCCTTCGTCGATGCGCTGCCGAGCGGTCCGCTCCCGGTCACCGTGGCCGACGCCGCGGCCACCATCGAGCTCGTGACGGCGTTCTATCTCGCCGCCCTGACCGGCGACACGGTCTCACTCCCATTGCCCGCGGATCATCCCGCCCGCCTGGGTTGGGGTCCCGACCCATCGTCCGCTGGGCGACCCGCACCACCTGAGGAGCCAGCATGAGGGTGACACGGATCAGACTCGTCGGCTACGTCGCGGCAGCGATGCTCGTGGCCAGCTCCGGTGTCGCAGTGGGCCGCCCGCTGGATGGTCCGCTGAAGATCGAGGTGAACCCACTGATCGACGGCTTGTGGGACCCGGTGGACCCGCCGCTCCTGGTCGGTGTCGATCCTTCCCTCGCGGTGCTGCAACCTCCCGCACACCCATGGATGCTGTTTCGTGCGGACGAGCTCGACGCCGTCCGCGCGCGTGTGCTGGGCGCCGCGCCGGACTCGCCGGTCGGCCGGGCATGGGCGGGCCTGAAGGCCAGGGTCGATGCCTGCTGTGACGGCCGTTCCTCAGTGGTTGATGCCCTCTCGACGTTCCCGGACCGGGACCTGGGTCGGGACGATCTGCTCGAGGTGGGCTTCGTCTGGCGGATCACCCAGGATCCTGCCTACCTCGAGAAGGCCCGCGAGCTCCTGCGGATACGTGGTCGGCACGGTGCCGGACCACGGCGCCCCGCTCGAGCCGGGCCTCGACGAGTTCTACATCCAGCGGGCCCACCTGCTGAACGGCTTCGCCCTCGCGTACGACGTCTTGGACGGCGGGTTCACCTCGGCGGAATCGGCCCAGCTGCTGGCGGTCATCGTCCTGCTCGGTGAGCAGCAGCTCGCCCACTCCTTGACTGCCTGGTGGGGTCTCGTCTCGTCGGGTTCCAACATCGGAGCGGTGAACGGCGCGGCGCTGGCCACCGCGGGCCTCGCCACCCTGGGAGTGAACCCGACGGCACGGGCATGGGTCCTTCGTGGCGAGCAGCTGACCCGGGCGTACTTCCACGAGGGGTTCGACCCCGACGGCGCCGGCGTCGAAGGGGTGCTGTACGGCAACTACGGACTGCGGGTCCCGACCTTCTTGAACCACGCCCTTCGGCAGGCCGGCCATCCCGGCATCGACCGGGTCGGTGGAGTCGATCTGCAGCAGGAGTGGGTGGCATACGAGGTCCTGCCTGGCGGCGGAGCGGTCAACCCGATCAACGACGCCCGCTACTACGAGCTCAACCCGTACTTCACGTTGTGGTCGTCGACCCACGGGGACACGCCGGAGCTGTCGCGCTGGATCTTCGACGAGGTCAAGGGCAAGGGACCCCGGGCGCAGATCGAGAGCTCCATCCCGGTGGTGCTCTGGTACGAGGAATCCGACCCCGCCTTCGACCCGGTGTCGGTGCTGCCTCTGGCGAAGGCATGGCGGGAGCGCGGACTGGTGCAGGTCCGCTCCGGCTGGGGCGGCGACGATCTGATGGCCAGCTTCGAGGCCCGGCAGAACGACTGGGGCGAGGGCGTCCACCAGAACCAGGACGTCAACTCCTTCACGCTCTACGACCACGGAGCCCGCCTCGTGGTCGACAGCCGGTACGGCAACTGGCTCTCGAAGCTCACCGAGCTGGATGTCGACGCGATGCCGACCTCGGAGACCCAGGCCCACAACTACCTGGTCGCCGACGGCCGCAGCCAGGACTTCCTCGGAAAGGGTGAGCTGAGGTCGTTCACCTCGACAGCGGATGACACCGGCGAGGCAGGCGGCTTGGACCTCGCGGTCGGCTCGGCCCGCAAGGCCTACATGATCGCCCAGCCGCGTCGCGCCGAGCGGGCCTTCCTCCACGTTCGGTCCGACGAGGGTACGTCGGACTACGTCGTGGTGGCCGACCGGTTCCGCCAGGGCGTCGGCGCCCACGACCACACGTGGTTCCTCCACACCGACTGGGCGAACGAGATGTCGGTGCCGGGGCCCTCGGGAGAGACGATGCGGGTCGACGCCCCGAACGGCGCCGGGCTCTCGGTGACGATGGTGGCGGCTCAGCCGTTCACACCGAGCGTGGGGTCGTTCACGCCGGACGACGCCCAGGACTGGCAGCACCTCGATCCGCCGGGCCGGCGGGCGCAGGATCGCCTGGAGGTGAGGAGTCGAGGCGATGCCTTCGAGTCGATCACCGTGCTGATCCCCACCGCTCCGGGTGCCGGTCCGGCCCCCTCGGTGCGCGCTGTTCCTGCCGAGGGAGGCATCGCCGTCATCGTCGACCACGGAGGAGTCCAGGACGTGATCCTGCTGGCGACTGGCGATGCCTCGTCCGTGTCGGCCGCCGGCGCCTCGGTGAGGGGCTGGTTCGGCATGGAGCGCCGGCAGGCCGGTTCGATCCTCGCCCGAGCCCAGGTGACCAAGAGCGATGAAGCGGTGGTGCTGGCCCGCTGAGGCCTCAGTCTTCGAAGCTCGGGGGCCGGCCCTGCTTCCGGGCCCGGACGGCTTCTTCGAAGTTCTTGGTGGTGAGTCGCACGAAGAGCTGTGTCTGGCTCTCCATCTCGATGGCGGCTCGGAGGCTGCCCATCTCGAGACCCGCCCACATCGTGCGCTTCGTGAGGGCGGTTCCCTGGGTGCTCCAGCCATTGATCTGGTCGGCGAGGTCGAGGGCCTCGCCGAGCAGATCCGCATCCGGGACCACGCGGGAGACCAGTCCGATCGCCGCGGCCTCCTCGGCGGTCACATCCCGGCCGGACAACATGATCTCGAACGCGCGCGAGGAACCGATGGCGCGGGGGAGCAGGAAGCTGAGCCCGAGCTCGGTCGCGGTGAGTCCGTTGTTGATGCCGGCGGCGCGGAAGTAGGCGGACTCGCCGGCAAGGCGGATGTCAGCGCCGAGGGTGAGGCACATCCCGCCCCCGATCGCGGCGCCGTTGATCGCACAGATCACCGGCTGGTGCATCCGCTGCATGGCGGGGACCAGGTCCGAGAGCAGCGACATGGCCCTGGTCGCGATCCCGCTGAGGCCGAGCCCGTCGATGTTCGGCGGCACGCCGCCGTCGTCGCTGGTGTCGGCCCCGGAGCAGAAGCCCCGGCCGTTGCCGGTGAGGATGACGCAGGTGGTGTCGTTGTCGGCGCCCACCTGTGCGAACGCCTCGCCGAGCGGGACCATCAGGTCGAACGACATCGAGTTCATGCGCTCGGGCCGGTTCAGCGTGATGACCGTGGTGTGGGGCCGGGGCTTGTCGAGCAGGACGAGATCGTTGCCAGGCTGATCCATGATGAGGCAGACTAGCCGATGTGTCTCACGGCCACTGGCGTCCTCATGCTGACGAGAAGGTGGCGGTGGACGAGCTGCTCGATGCCGCGGGCCAGGCGTTCGCCCGCTTCGGTGTGGCGCAGGCCACGATGATCGACGTCGCCCGGCTGGCGGGGTGCTCTCGTGCCACGCTCTACCGCTACTTCCCGAATCGGGAGGCGCTCCACCTCGGCTACGTCCACAGGGCGACGTTGCGGATCGCCGCGCGGCTGGTCAACCCAATCGACGTCGGTGGCACGGCTTCCCTGGTCGACCGAATCATGGGAGGCATCGCGGCGGTGCGGGCCGACCCGCTGCTGGCCGTGTGGTTCGAGCCCCAGAACATGGCGGTGCCGATCGCGGTGAGCCAGAGCTCCGAGCTCCTCCAGGCGATGACCGCAGGGATGGCCGGGGAGTTCGACGTCGACACCACGGCGCGCGAGGAGCTCGAACGACGCGGCGCCTGGTTGCTGCGCTGCATCGTGTCGTTCCTCGCCATGCCCGCCAACACCGATGCCGAGGAGCGGGCGATGATCGAATCGTTCGTCGTCCCGACGCTCGTGTCCGAACCCGACCGAACGAGGAGCCCGGGATGACCGTCGAGTGCGAGAAGGTGGGAGTCGAGTACTTCGACACCGCGCCCACGATCCACAAGGTGACCAAGGAGGTGGCGGCGTCGCCCGACGACGTGTTCGCCGTCCTTCTCGACGCGAGCTCCTGGGTGACCTGGGCGCTCCCCATCACGGGCGTCGACTGGACATCGGGATTCCCGATCGAGGTCGGCTCCACCCGAACCGTCCACATGCGGGGCGGCCTGGTCGCCTTCGAGGAGTTCATCGCCTACGAGCACGGCGCCCGCATGGCGTTCCGCTTCAACCAGGCCTCGAAGAAGGGGGTTCGAGCGTTCGCCGAGGACTACCAGGTCATCGATCTGGGCGGTGGCCGGTGCGTGGTCGAGTGGACGATGGCGATGGACACCGGGCGCTCGTCCGGCATCGTCGACAAGGTCATCGGCCCGGTCATGTCACGCGGTCTGAGGTTCATGCTGGGCCGGTTCGTCAAGCTCGTGGAGTCGGGCCCCACGCTGGCGGAGGTCGACTGATGGCTGCGGACGGCCTTGCTGACATCGATCTCACCGACGCCTCGGTGTGGGAGCAGGCCGCGCCCCACCAGTGGCTCGACCGGTTGCGCACCGAGAGCCCGGTGCACTGGCACGAGGAGTCCGACGGTCCCGGCTTCTGGGCACTGACCAGGCACGAGGACGTGCGCCGGGTGTCGACGTCGCCCGGGGAGTTCTCGAGCTACGTGGGCGGCCCGCTGCGGCTCGACCCCGAGGACGGCTCCCTCGACCAGCTCCGCATGGTCATCATCGGGATGGATCCGCCCGAGCACCGCGACTTCCGCACGATCGTGTCCAAGGCGTTCACCCCCAAGATGATCGCCCGGCTCGAGGAGGCGCTGCGGGCCGAGACCGCGCGGGTGATCGGCGAGCTGCGGGGCGACACCCACTGCGAGTTCGTCACCGATGTCGCGGCCCGGATCCCGATGTGGGCGATCAGCGAGCTGATGGGCGTCCCCCCTGAGGACCGCCACCGGCTCTACGAGCTGAGCCACGCGCTCATCGATGACCAGGACCCCGAGATCGCCCCGACCCCCGAGACCGCGATGGTGTCCTCGGCCGAGATCTTCGGCTACGCGTCGGAGATGGCGGCGCGGGAGCGGGCGAACCCCTCGGACAGCCTCACGAGTGCCCTGCTCCAAGCCGAGGTCAACGGTCGCCGACTCGACGACATGGAGTTCACCCTCTTCTTCATCTTCCTCATCGTCGCCGGCAACGAGACGACGCGGACGGCGACCTCTCATGGGCTGCTGTCGCTGCTCGATCACCCCGAGTCGATGGAACGCCTCGTGCGCGACCCGGCGCTCATGCCCGCGGCCGTCGAGGAGATCCTCCGGTGGGAGCCTCCGATCCACCACTTCCGGCGCACGGCCACTGCCGACGTGGACCTCGGCGGCCAGCCCATCGCCAAGGGCGACAAGGTGCTGATGTGGTACGCCGGGTCGAACCGCGATCCCTCGGTGTTCGCCGACCCCCACCGATTCCTGATCGACCGCTCGCCGAACCCGCAGCAGTCCTTCGGGATCGGCGAGCACTTCTGCCTCGGCGCCAACCTGGCCCGACTGTCGCTGCGCCTCCTCTTCACCGATCTCCTCGCCACGATCGAGAACATCCAGCTCGCCGCCGCCCCGAGGCGCCTGCACTCGAACCTGATCAACGGGATCAAGGAGATGCAGATCACCTACGACGTGCGCTGAACGTCCGGCACGCGCAGGATGGGTGGCTCGCCGACAAGGCGGTCGTACATCCCGACGTGGCGCTCGCGGGGACCACCTGGGGGAGGTCGACGGCTCCCGCCTGACGCTCATCGACCGCCACGGGCAAGGTGTCACGTTCGTCGCTGGCGAGTAGCTCCGCTACGGATCGGGGCGCGCGGCGCTCATCTCGTGGGCGACGACAACCATCGTCATGCCGACGCGACGGTAGCTCCAGCTACGAGGCGCGATCCGGTACGGTGCCAGCACCCAACGCGAGGACGACCCGTATGGCGCCCCGTCAACGCAAGCCGCTGCATGAGGTGGGGTCGCCGCCTGACTATCGGTTCTCGCTCGCGAACGAGCGGACGTTCCTGGCGTGGGTGCGCACGTCGCTTGGACTCACTGTGGCGGGCCTCGCCGTCACGCAGCTCCTGCCTCCCTTCGCGATCCCCGGAGGCCGTCGCACCGTCGGTCTGCCGCTGATCGTGTTGGGTGCCTACGTCGCCTTCAACGCCTACCGTCGCTGGGAACGAAACGAACGAGCGATCCGCATGGGCGTCGCCTTGCCCCATTCGCCGCTTCCCTTGATCGTGGCCGGTGGCATCGCCGTGATCTCGTTGCTCGCGATCCTGTTGGCCGCGTTGTCGGACGGAGACTGATCTGGATCGCACCGAACAGGCCGACCTCGGCTCCGATGGGCCCCGGCAGCTGAGCGACTCCGACATCGACAGCCTCGCCAACGAGCGGACCCTGCTCGCGTGGGTCCGAACCGGGTTCACCCTGGTCGCGGCGGGAGCCCTCGTCTTGCACTCGACGGAGTTCCGGCTGGTCGCGCACGAGTTGGCGATCGGGACCGGGACGATCGCTCTCGGGGTGATCGTGTGGGGTCTCGGGTTCCTGCGCTTCAGAGCCGGCGATCGGGCTACCACGGAGACCGATCCGAGGATCCCGGTCGCGATCGTCCGCGCGGTGGCCACGGCCGTCAGCCTCGTCGCCGTCGGCGCGGCCTTCATCGCAGCCCTACCGGCGCGCTGAGCTGATGATCACAGCCGCCCGGGTGCCGTCGTGACCGTCGGAGATCGCCCTCGTGTTCGTGGTCGTGGCGAGTGCGCTCGTCCTCTTCGCCACGGAGAAGCTGCCGCTCGACATCTCGGCGATGCTGATCCTCTTCGTGGTCATGGCCATCCCGATCCTGCTCCACACCGAGTGGCTCCTCGAGCGTGGCGTGGACCTCGAAGCCGCCTTCCCCACCGTGGAGGAAGGGCTCTCGGGCTTCTCCAACCCGGCAACCGTCACCGTGTTGAGCATGTTCATCCTTTCGGCGGGAGTGCAACGGACCGGGGTGATCCACCTCCTCGGCAAGCGCCTGTTCCCATTGATGCAGTCCTCCGAGACCCGGCAGATCCTCGTCATCGCGTTGCTGGTGGGACCCACGTCCGGCTTGATCAACAACACGGCCGCGGTAGCGATCGCGATCCCGCTCGTGCTCGACGTGGCTCGCCGCACCGGTGCTCCCGCGGCTCGTCTGCTCATGCCGGTGAGCTTCTTCGGGATGCTCGGCGGCACCCTCACCCTGGTTGGGACATCGACGAACATCCTCGCGTCGTCGCTCATCCGGGAGGACCCGAGGTTCGGGCGGGAGATCTCGATGTTCGAGTTCTCCCATCTTGGTCTGATCGTCCTCGGCATCGGACTGCTGTACTTCCTCACGGTTGGTCGGCGGCTGATGCCGACGCATGACGCGGCTGCGCTGGCGCCAGAGCCCGACGTGCGGTTCCTCGTCGAGCTGGCCGTCCCTGCCGGCAGTCGATTCGTGGGCCAGGCGTTGGGCGAGAGCAGCGTCTGGCGCGGCGAGGACCTGACCCTCGAACGGGTGGTTCGGGGAACGCAGAGCCTGATCAAGAGGGCGGCAACCGCCCCCATCGCCGCCGGCGACATCCTTCTGGTTCGTTCGACCACCCGCGGGATCGCTGACCTCGTGAAATCCGAGGACGTCGTCGTGCTGTCCGAGTTCGGCACGCCCCGTCGGGTGCGCGGGGACGGCCAGCTCGTTCAGGTCCTGCTGCGGAACCCCATCGTCTTCCGGGGCTCGACCGCAGCGACCGTCGACTTCTGGGAGCGACATCAGGCGCGGCTCGTCGGCGTCAACAAGGAGCAACCTCGGAACCAACGCCTAGCGAACGAGACGCTCAACGTCGGCGATGTCGTCCTCCTGGAGGCCTCGAACACGTCGATGCGGAGGCTGCGTCACCATCCCGACGTCGTCATCCTCGGCGAGTTCGTCGACGAGTTCGACCGACGGAAGATGTGGACCGCCCTGGCGATCGTCGCCGGGGTCGTCGGCCTCGCCGTGCTGAGTCCGCTGCCCATCGTCATGACCTCCATCGGCGGCGTCATCGCGATGACTGCGACAGGTTGCTTGCAACGCGAGGACCTCTATTCGGGCGTGTCGTGGGACGTGATCCTCTTGCTTGCCGGTGTCATCCCGCTCGGCATCGCGATGTCGAAGTCCGGCGGCGCAGACTGGTTGGCAGGAACCATGTCCTCGGCCGCGGCGGATCTCCATCCCGTCTTCATCCTGATGGGCATCTACTTCGTGACCACGGTCATGACCGAGGTCGTGAGCAACAACGCAGCGGCCGTGGTGCTCGTCCCGGTGGCTCTGTCGATGGCCGACGAGCTGGGCTACGAGCCGTTGCCGTTCGTTCTGGCCGTGATGTTCGCCGCCTCGACGAGCTTCCTCACGCCCATCGGGTACCAGACCAACACCATGATCTATGGCACCGGGGTCTACCGCTTCACCGATTTCGTCCGGGTCGGCGCACCTCTCAACCTGGTCCTGATGGTTGGGACCAGCGTGTCGCTGTGGTGGCTCTGGCCGTTGAACGCGGCAAGCTGACCTGTAGATGGGACCGTCGACAACGGTGGGTTTCCCACGAGCCACGGGACCTGACCGCAGCGGTGACAGAAGCCTCCAGGTGCAGATGTTCTGTGAGATGGAGGCCTGCCGGCAGCGGCCATCCCGGCCGGGGCATCTGAGCCGCGCACTAGGTTTCGCGGCCGTGGGCGACCGCTCGCAGTTCGCGCTCGTGGACCAGGGCACGCCCCCAGCGTGAAGTCGCTCGGGTTCATCCTCTCGTACCTGGCGACGCCCCAGGCCCGCCGGAGCTACCGAATCCTCGGCTGGATGCTTGGCCTGCTGGTCGTCATCGTGGCGGGGTACAGCGCGATCTTCCACGAGCTCATGGACCGTGAGGGCCAGCACCACAGCTGGCCGACGGCCGTCTACTGGACGCTCGTCACCATGTCGACGCTCGGCTTCGGTGACATCACGTTCCAGTCCGACCTCGGTCGGACGTTCTCGGTGATCGTGCTCCTCTCGGGCTCCGCGTTCATCCTGGTGTTGCTGCCCTTCACGTTCATCCAGTTCGTGTTCCTCCCGTGGATGGAATCGTCCCAGCGAGCGCGGGCCCCGCGGCAGGTCCCGCCCGAGGTCCGCGGCCACGTGGTCCTCACGGGTACCGGCCCGATCGAGTCGGCGCTGATCCTGCGCCTCGCCCGCGCCGGCATCCCGTACGTCTCGCTCGTGGGCGACATCGACGAGGCCATCAGGCTCCACGACGAGGGCTTCTCGGTGATGGTGGGCGATCTCGATGACCCCGAGGCGTTCCGGGCGGCGGGGGTGGACAGAGCCGCGCTGGTGGCGGCGACGCGGGCCGACACCACGAACACCAACATCGCGTTCACGGTGCGCGAGATCTCGGAGTCGGTGGCCGTGGTGGCGACGGCGGACTCCGAGGCTTCGGTCGACATCCTCGAGCTCGCCGGGTGCGACCAAGTCCTCCGGCTCGGCGAGATGCTTGGCACGGCGCTCGCTCGGCGGGTGCTGGTGCCCGATGGGCGCTGCCAGGTCATCGGCGAGTTCGGTGAGCTCCTCATCGCTGAGTCGACCGCCCCCGAGCCGCTCGTCGGCACGCCGCTGCTCGACTCCGGCCTCCGGCAGCGCACCGGTCTCACCGTGGCCGGTGTGTGGCAGCGCGGCAGGCTCGACGTGGCCCGTCCGACGACGGTGCTCGACCGGTCGAGCATGCTCGTGTTGGCGGGCTCGCGGGCGCAGCTCGACACCTACGACACGCTGTTCGGTGTCGAACGGACCGTCGGGGCGCCGGTGATCATCATCGGTGGCGGGCGCGTCGGCCGGGCGGCGGGGCGGGCTCTCGGGGCCGCCGGGCTGGACTACCGGATCGTCGAGCAGCAGCCGGACCGCGTCCGCGATCCCGCCCGCTACGTGGTGGGCGACGCGGCGGATCTGCAGGTGCTGGAGCGAGCCGGCATTCACGAGTCACCCTCGGTGATGGTCACCACGCATGACGACGACATGAACGTGTACCTCACGATCTACTGCCGGCGACTGCGGCCGGACATCCAGATCATCGGGCGAGCTCGCCTGGATCGGAACGTGTCGACGTTGCACCGGGCTGGCGCGGACGCGGTCCTCTCCTACGCGTCCACCGGGGCCAACGCCATCTGGAACGTGCTCACCGCCGACAACACACTTCAGCTGGCCGAGGGGCTCGACGTGTTCCGCGTGCCCGTCCCGGCCGAGCTGGCCGGCCGAACGCTCCAACAGGCGCAGGTGCGGGAGTCCACCGGCTGCACGGTGGTGGCGATCGTCGACGGCGATCGGTTCCAGTCGAACCCCGATGCCCAGGTGCCGCTGCCGGCGTCGGCCGATCTCGTGCTGATCGGCGACGGCGACTCGGAGGACAGCTTCCTCCGTCGCTACGGCGATGGGCCCCATCGAACGATCGAGCGATCAAGCGGCTCGAACCTCAGGTAGAGCGCGCGTGGTGGCCGGGCACGCTGGGCACGACCACACGTTCTTCGTCCAGCTCAGCCGCGACCGGTTTGCCGACTGACCGGTGTCACGGCAGGCGTCGCTCCTGGTCAGATCTGCAAGGCGCGTGCACGTGGGTCGTGCGGTAGCGTCCGACCCGCCGATTCCCGCAAGGAGGGCCCATGGCTGCAGACGAGGCCGACCGAGCGGGGAAGGATCCGGGATCACCCACGCCCGAGGAGGTGTCGCCCGGGCTGAGCGCCTTGGGGCGTCGTCGGTCCTTCGGTGTCGGGATGGCGGTTGGTCTGATCGCGGTGATCGCCGCCGTTCTGCTCGTGGTGCAGAACGGGCAGTCGGTCCGGGTCGAATGGCTGTGGTTCGACCTCGACCTTCCGCAGTGGCTCCTGCTCACCGGCACGTTGGCGATCGGAGCCTTCGTCGGACAGATCGGGCGGCTCGCCGCCCGACGCGGCCGGGCGAAGGCCGCCGAGCGACGCGAGCTGGTCCGATCGGCACGCGGGCGCCGTCGCGGCCGCTGATCCCCGTCGAGGACCGCTTCTCGCCGTCCCGCTGTCCTACCCTCTGGAGAGATGTGACTTCGCATACCGCTGCTGATGAGATCTACACGTTGCCCGACCTTCGCTACGACTACGGCGCCCTCGAACCATGCATCTCCGGCAGGGTCATGGAGCTCCACCACGGAAGGCACCATGCCGCCTACGTCACGGGGGCGAACCGGGCCGTCGAAGCGCTCCAGGAGGCGCGCGGCACCAGCGACTTCAGCTCCCTGTCGATGCTCGAGAAGAACCTGGCGTTCAACCTCTCCGGTCACGTGCTCCACTCGCTGTTCTGGGACGGGCTGTCCCCGGACGGCGGGGGAGAGCCCTCGGGATGGCTGGCCGAGCAGATGGATGCCAACTTCGGCGGCTACGAGGCGTTTCGCGGGCACATGAGCGAGGCGGCCGCCACGATCCAGGGTTCGGGATGGGCGCTTGCGTCCTGGGAACCGCTCGGCCGCCGCATCGTGGTCGAGCAGACCTACGACCACCAGGGCAACCACGGGCAAGGCACCGTACCCATCCTCGCCATCGACGCTTGGGAGCACGCCTACTACCTGCAGTACGAGAACGACAAGCGGTCGTTCTTCGAGGCGCTCTGGTCCCTCGTCGACTGGCCACGCGTCGCCGCCCGACTCGATGCGGCAACGCTCGCAGCGCCACCGACTCCCCTCCCCTAGATCGCGCGCTGCCCCTTCGCCCACGTCGACTCACCCGGACGGCGACGGCGGCTACCGGACCTCGTTCGGTGTCGCAGGATCCGAGAGGTTCATGGCCGCGGCACTCCGTTGACCCGCTGCTCCGCACCATCGGTCCGCCGTTCTTCGTCGATGACGTGGCGTTCGATGCGTGCCCCGGTCTCACCCAGACCACGCACCGTGATGCGGTCATAGGCGACCAGCCGACCGGTGTCGCGATCCAGGTACAGAACCGTGCAGGCCAGCGGTTCGGGGACCTCGCCGCGGAGTGCTCGGAGACCGGCTCCACCAGTGGAGCCCTCCACGAGGACTCGGGTGCCGTCGAGCTCTCGCTCCTCGGCGTGGTGGGTGTGCCCGGCCAGGACGAGGGGCACATCGCCACCCAGCGAGCTGGCCATCCGCGGATCGTGCAGCATCGCGATGTCGACCTCTGGGGGTTCGACGGCGGCGAGGCGCCGTGCGATCACCGGCGCGGCTTCTTCCGCCTGGTCTCGTTCGACGTCCTTGCCGGAGGGTTGGTCCTTGTTCGGCGTGTAGCGGGTGTCAGCCATCCCCCAGAACCGCAGGCCGGCGACCGTGACCGCGTCGCCATCGAGCACGATCGCGTTCGGTTGGGCCGCGACCGCCGCCTGCGTGGCGGCCGAATCGTGGTTCCCTCGAACCCAGACGTAGGGCACGCCGAGCTGTCCGATGTGGTCCAGCAGCTGGCCCTCGGGCTCGGATCCCCAGTCCGTGGTGTCGCCTGTGTCGGCGATCGCGTCGATGTCGAACTGCTCAGCCAGCAGCTCCATCAGGTCGAACGCCTGCGGGTTCAGGTGGACATCGCTGACGTGCAGGATCCGTACGGTCCCGTCATCCGGTTCGAAGCTCGGTAGCCCCTGGGCGGCCCGGTACAGGGTCGCGACGTTGCCGACGAGGTCCGTCAGCTGGGCCCGATACTCGCCGAACCGGTCGATCACGCCCTCGACGTCACCGACCGCAGTCGGAGCCACGGTCAGCAACCCTGAGTAGGAGGGCTCGGCGATGGCCTCGGCGTCGAACGTCATCGCAACCGAACCACCCACGAGGATCGCCGCCACCAACCCGACGCCGGCACCCGCCGCGGCTGCTCGCAGTCCCGGCAAGGCGATGAAGCTCCCCAGTGCGCCGCCGAGCAGCGCGACGAACAGGCAGCGAACGGTGACCAGCAGCAGCGCACGTCGAGCGTCATCCGCGAGGTCGTCTTCGAGCGTCCCGAGGGAGGCGGGATCGTCTGCGATCCGCTCTGCCTCGTCGAGGCGCAGCTCGTCGACGCGCACCTCCAGCGCGATCGGGCCCGAGTGGGTATCGAGGGCGATGGAACCCAGCGGTGCAAGCCGCACGTCGGTCCGCCCGGACAGGGCCGGCCGAGCCGACACGGTGGTGTCGAACGGACCGACCTTCGCCCTGATGTCCCCAGCCAACATCACCGCCAGCACGGCACCGATCAGTGCGAACACCGCGCAACGAACCAGGCGGCCGATCCGAGCACCGCGGCTCACCATCTCGTGAGGCCCCGGCTCCCTCGAGTCGATCTCGCGCTCGGGCGAAGGACTCATTTCGGCCTCCTTGCCGGTCACACGGGGGGAGCGATCCGTGAAGCGACGGAGAGGTCGTCGGCAACTGGATCGCAGCGATCGAGCGGGGTGCGATGCATCGGAACCAGACCTCCAACGCCGGTGCTGCACCGGCGTAGCGGGCAGCTGATCGAGCAGGTGTCCCGGCGCCTTCACCGAGTCCGGAGCGACGTGTGCGCGACGCCAACCTGATTTCACCGTACATGGCATGGCCCTACCCGGATTCGCTGGCGTGGAGGCAGATCGTGCGTGAATCCGCTGGCGTCACGGTTGGGTCACAAGTCGCCCTCTGCTCGTGACCGGGGAAGCCCTGGTCCGTAGCGTTCGCAGGAACGCAAGGAGGACGACGATGACGGTGATGGAGGTCGATGTCGAGATGTCGGAGCGCGGTACGACGCTCCGGCTACGAGGAGAGCTGGACGACCTGGGCGGGGAGGTCGTCCGAGACTGCGTGACGGCAACGCATCCATCGTCGGGCTCGGTCGTCATCGATCTCGAGGGGGTGCGCTTCATCGACTCGGCCGGCATCTGGAGCCTGGTGGCGATCCATCGAAGCCTCGAGCTCGATCTCCGCCGCCTCGAGCTCGTGGGTGCCCGAGGCCAGGTGCTCAGAGTCCTCGAGATGTCGGGGGTCATCACGTCGCTGGAGCTGGCGGGATGACGTGCGACCGCGCTCGTCGGCCTCGCCGCAGGCGCCGATTCGATCGGCAGCGTGGGGTAGACCGCTGCCGCAGGGATGCTGTGCCGCGACGGTGGCCGGTGGCCTTGGACATCCCGATCCCGGAGGATCCGGGCGGCGGGGCGCACTGACCGGATTCCGACTCGGCTCGGCATGGTCGAGGCCCTGCAGGAGGCCGGGTCAAGGTGTCCGCAGCCGGTGACGGCCCGCGGCGCTCGGGGCCGATGCCTACATCGTGAGCCGTTCGAGCCCGACGGCGGCGCTATTCTCTGGGCTGATCGCGATCGCAACCCTCGATCAGGGGACACGGCGGAACCGCTGCGGGGGCACGCCTCCTGGGGCCTCTCATGAGACAGAGGTTCTGGTTCCATGGACGAGCGAGCGCGGAAGCGGAAGGTCCGTCACCGACTGGGGTGCTGAGGTGATCACGGGTCGCGGCGACATGCCGCGGAGGTGCCGCGAAGGAGCCGCGATCGGCGCGCACTTCGTAGAGGCGAGCGTCAAGACGCCGTAATGGGGTCCACACGGGCGTGAAACGGGCGGTCCGTACGGTCACGAACGGGTCAGGAAACGCGCCTGCCCTCTCTGCGACACCCAGCAACAGGAGGACCCATCGTGAGAACCAAGCTGCTCGCCGTACCGGCGATCAGCGCTGTAGCGGTCGTCGCCATGGCGACGCCCGCCTTCGCGCAAGACATCCCCGAAGGGGCTGCGTCGCAGGTGATCCTGGACAACATCTGGGTGATGCTGGCCGGCGTCCTCGTGTTCTTCATGCAGGCCGGGTTCGCGCTGGTGGAGGCTGGCCTCACCAGGGCGAAGAACGTGGCCAACATCATGATGAAGAACCTCATGGACTGCATGGTGGGCGTCCTGGCGTTCGGGCTGATCGGCTACTCCATCGGCTTCGGTGACGAAGCAATCGGAGGCTGGTTCAGCTGGAACGGCCTTGGCCTGCCTGGGATCGAAGACGCCGAGGGCATCGCTGCGCTCAACCTGTCGCCGGCGACGTTCTTCTTCTTCCAAGCCGCATTCGCGGCGACCGCCGCGACCATCGTGTCCGGCGCCATGGCGGAGCGGACGAAGTTCAAGTCGTACTTCCTCTACTCGCTGGTCATCACCGCCTTCATCTACCCGGTGATCCTGTCCTGGACCTGGGGCGGCGGCTGGCTCGCACAGCGGGAGTTCCCGTTCTCGGACTTCGCCGGCTCGACGATCGTGCACGCGACTGGTGGATGGGCGGCACTGATGGGTGCGATCATCCTCGGCCCGCGCATCGGGAAGTACGGACCCGACGGGAAGCCGCGGGCCATCCCGGGCCACAGCATCCCGTTCGTCGTCCTCGGGGCGCTGATCCTGTTCATCGGCTGGTTCGGGTTCAACCCAGGCTCCGAGCTTGCCGCCGATGCCTTCGTTCCGCAGCTGGCGGTCAAGACCCTTGTGGCCGGCTGCGCCGGTGCGATCATCGCCATGGCGTTGAACTGGGCGATGGACAAGAAGCCGGACGTGTCGATGGCCGCCAACGGGTTGCTCGCCGGCCTGGTGTCGATCACCGCTCCCGTGGGTGCGGTCACGACCCGCGACGCCGTGATCATCGGTGCCGTTGGCGGCTTCATCGTCGTGCTCGCCGTTCGGATGTTCGACCGGATCCGGGTGGACGACCCTGTCGGCGCGATCTCGGTCCACGGCGTCTGTGGCACCTGGGGCACCCTGTCGATCGCCCTGTTCGCCCAGTACGACGACGCCTTCCTCGGGCGTGAGGACGCAGGCCTCTTCTACGGCGGCGGGCTCGACCAGATGTGGACCCAGCTGTCGTTCGTCGGCTCCCACTTCGCATTCGTGTCCGTGGCGGCCGGACTGTTGTTCCTCATCATCAAGTACACGATCGGCCTTCGAGTCACCCCCGAAGAGGAGATCGCAGGGCTCGACGTCGAGGAGCACGGTGCTCCGGGCTACGGGCTCGATGTCACCAGTGGCATGCCTGGCATGACCACCTCGTCCGTCGCGACCGCGTCGCGCTGAAGGGAGCCACCATGCAGCTGATCACCGCGATCATCAAGCCATTTGCTGTCGACAACGTGAAGGATGCGCTGAAGGCGGCTGGCGTCCAGGGCCTTACGATCACCGAGGCCAAGGGCTTCGGTCGCCAGGGAGGGCACACCGAGACCTACCGGGGGGCGGAGTACAACGTGGACTTCATCCCGAAGGTCAGGCTCGACGTCGTTGTCGAGGATGCCGACGTCGAGCAGATCGTCACCGTGGTGGCTGATGCCGCCCGCACGGACAAGATCGGCGACGGCAAGATCTGGACGACTCCAGTCGGCATCGTCATGCGGATCAGGACCGGGGAGCGAGGCGCGGACGCGGTGTGAGCCGCAGGCGACGGGGGGGCGGGCACCTGCCCGCACCCCCGTCAGGTTGGCGTCAGGTCCATGACTCCCGGCGGTCATGCCCGATCAACAGGGGTGAAATTCCTCCGTCGTACCGTCAGCAGCGAGTCAGGTTCGCGAGTCGGGGAAGGGAGCGCGCATTGCGAAGGGCCATCATGACCTTCGTCGTCCTCGCCTCGATCTTGCTCGGCGCGTTGGCGGCCGGATCACCGACGCTGTCAGAGACCCCGGCAGCAGCAGTCGCAGGGATCGACCTCGGGACGCCAGCGCATCATGCCGCCCGGGTGGAGGCGGCGTTGCCGCAGATCTCCCCGGGCGATCTGCTGCGTCTTCTCGTCACGGCCTCGACGGCCGGACTCGTCGTCCTGTCCGTCGTGACCTCGACGCCGTTGAGGACGCAGCTCGGCGTACCACTCGCCGCAGGGCGGCGAGGACCTCCTTCAAGCAACGGATAGGTCATCGGCCCGTTGGGGCCACCGGTCGATGCCCGCCTGTCGGCGATGGGCGTCTGCCGCTGATCTCCGTTGCTCGATCGAAGGACCATCATGCCCACGACCTCATCGTTGTCCCGCCGCGACGTCGCGGTGGTCCCGTGGCCGGCCGGAACGGCCGTCCGCGACCAGCTCGCCGCGTTGCGAGTTCCCCGACTTCTGCTCATCGCAGATGACCACGAGCCGCCGGCCCTGCTCGACGATCTCGAGGACTGGGTGCGCGAGGGGATCCATCCCGATGACCTCGCTGCCCGGACCAAGCCCCTCGCGGCGCGCGCCCGAGAAGATGTGCCAAGCATCGACGCCGACGGACTCGTGCGATTCGGGTCGGCGTGGACGGTTGTCCCGCCGAACCAGATCGAGGTGACCCGCCTCCTCATCGATCGTTTCGGAAGTGTCGCCTCGCGGGCATCGCTGGCCGAGGCGTACGTCACCTCGGGAGGAAGCGGGCATCCCAATTCCATGAGGTCGGTCACGGTGCGACTCGCACGGCGGTTGGCTCCTCTCGGTCTGGAGCTGGTGACGATTCGAGGTCGAGGCCTGATGCTGACGTGGTCGGGAGGGCGAGTCGGATGACCGTCGCCGCCAGCATCGAAGATGGAGCCGTCCTGGACGAGGACGGCTTGCTTCGCGTCGGCGAGAGCTGGATCGCGATTCCCGACGGGCAGCTCCCGGTCGTCCGGTTGCTGCTCTCGAACCCGAGGCGCGTGGTCCGATACGACGACATCGCGGACTGCTACGGACGAGCCGGTGGGACAGCGCGCCGATCAGCCGTCAGCTCGATGTTGAACCGACTCGCGACCCGCGTCCGAGCCGTCGGGCTAGATCTCGTCTCGGTCCGGTCTCGCGGCGTGATGCTCGTCCGGTCACGCCGGCCGCGTGCTGAGGTGGGACCCGGTAGCGATGCCGCGCGCTGATCTGGACGAGCCGGAGGCGCTCGCAGGTGGTCTCCCGGTCCGGCACACCTGGAGCGAATCCGAACGGTTCGTGCCGAGGGCGATGGTCCAGCCCCTGCAACGGGTGCTCGACCACGAAGCTGCGGGCGGGATCGTCATGCTCGTCGCGGCGGTCATGGCCCTCCTGTGGGCCAACTCGCCGTGGCACGAGAGCTACTTCGACTTCTGGTCGACGCCCTTGCGCGTCGAGCTCGGAGAGCTGATCCACCTCGATCACCTCTCCCTGCAGACCTGGGTCAACGACGCCCTGATGGCCGTGTTCTTCCTCTTGGTAGGCGTCGAGATCAAGCGCGAGGTGGTCCACGGTGATCTACGGGATCTTCGCTCGGTCGGCCTTCCCGTGTTCGCAGCGGTCGGTGGCATGGTCGTTCCCGCCGCGATCTACGCGCTCACCACAGCGGGAGAACCTGGCTCGAACGGGTGGGGCATCCCCATGGCCACCGACATCGCGTTCGCCGTCGGTGTCGTGTCGCTCCTCGGCACGCGAGTGCCGCTCGGTGCGAGGGTGTTCCTTCTGGCCCTGGCGGTCGCCGACGACATTGGAGCGATCGTGGTGATCGCTGTCTTCTACACCGGATCACTCGCGTTCGGCTGGCTCGTGGCAGCGTTCGGCGGCTTCGGAGCCATCCTCCTGATGCGGCGCAGCGACGTGCAAGCGCTCGCCCCCTACCTCGCCGTCGGCGGGTTCACATGGTTGGCGCTCCTGCAGTCCGGCGTGCACGCGACGCTGGCGGGGGTGGGCCTCGGGCTCCTGGCCCCCGCCTGGCCGCTGTGGTCTCCTCGCCGATACCCCACGCAGGTTCGGCGCCTCGCCGACCGGATCGACCGGGTCTACAACGATCGCGTCCTGACACAGGCCGAGTTCGTGGAGAACGAGCACACGATCTCGGAGATCAGCCGGTTGTCGATCCACTCGACCAGCCCACTTTCTCGCCTCGAGCACGCACTGTCGCCGTGGGTCGCGTTCGTCATCGTGCCCGTGTTCGCCCTCGCGAACGCTGGAGTGCACCTCACCGGCGATTCCATCACCGGGGTGGTGTCGGACCCGGTCACCCTCGGAGTGATCGGTGGACTGCTCGTCGGCAAGACGGTCGGGGTGTTCGGAGCATCGGTGCTCGCCGTCCGGTTGGGAATCGGTCGCCTTCCGGAGGGCACCACGTGGAGCCAGGTGTTCGGCCTCGCCGTCTGTGCGGGCATCGGCTTCACCGTTGCCCTCTTCGTCACGTCCATCTCACTTGAAGACGCGGCGGTCGCTGACTCGGCCAAGGTCGGAATCCTGGTCGGGAGCCTGCTCGCCGGGGGTGGCGGCTTCCTCGTGCTCCGGGCCGCCACGCGGCACCCGACAGGGCCGAGGTAGTCCTCGGAGGGAAGCCGTTCGGTCTTTCCGAAGCCGCGTTCAGCCGGGCTCGTCGAGCAGATCGGAGAGGCCGAGGAGGTGCTCTCGCGTCACCACGCCGAGGAGCTGACCCTCATCACAGATCGGGATGCGATCGATCTCGCCGTGCTCGAGCTCGTAGAGGACCTCGCCGACGGAGCTCGTGGGCGACCCGATGGGGTCTCCCCTCATGGGGAGGGTTCCGACCTCCGTGACCGGCCAGTCCTCGCGCGCCACCAGCTCGAGGTCCGAGGTGGTCAGCATCCCCAAGAAGCGGCCGTCGTCGGCCACGACCACGGTGTGCTGGCGGCGACCGACGACCTGCTGCCAGAACACGTCGTGCACCGTCGAGGTCGGTTCGACTGCGTTGGGCGCCGTCTCCATCACCTCGGTCGCCGAGAGCTGCAGCCGGCGCTCGAGGTGTCCGACTCGGGCGACCTCCTGGTACGCGGAGATCGAGGTCCTCCCCATCGCCAGCTGGGCGACGACGGCAGCGATGAGGCCCGGGATGACGAAGCCGGGCCGTCCGGTGAACTCGGCCACGAAGACGACCGCGGCGAGCGGGACCCGGTACCCGGCCCCGAGGAACGCCGCCATGCCGACCACCGGGAGCAAGGTCGGAGCGTCGATGTGCAGGACCCCGCCGACCACGCGACCGATGAGGGCTCCCTGGATGACCAGCGGGATGAAGAGGCCTCCGGCGCCGCCGCCTCCGATCGCGGCGGCTGTCCCCGCCACCCGGATGGTCCCGACGGCCACGATCAGCCACAGGCTGTGCTGCGGGTCCAGCGCCCAATCGAGGGTCGAGTAGCCAGGACCCAGGGCGAGCTCGCTCGAGCCCACCGCCTCGGCGAGCAGCACCGTGGTCCCGAGGAGGATGCTGCCGCCCACCGCCCGCTGCCAGAGGGGGCGTGTGGCCGCGAGGTGCTTGGCGCGAGCGATGACGGCCACGAAGAGGCGCGCGAGGCAACCACAGGCGACCCCGACCGCTGCGGCTCCTCCGAGGTCGATGAGGTCGAAGGGCGGCTGACCCGCCACCGGGAGGATCGGCTGGGTCCCGACGATCGCGGCGAAGGTGACGTAGCTGGCGGCGGAAGCGATCCCAGCCGGCAGCACCATCCGTCGCGCGAGGTCGTCCTGGAACGGCACCTCGAGCGCGAACACCAGTCCGGTCACGGGCGCCTTGAAGATGGCGGCCACGCCGGCGGCCGCACCGGCGACCAGCACCACCTTCGGATCCGTGCCGGCGAAGCGGCGCAGCCGGCGACCGATCGCCGTGCCGATCCCGGCGCCCGCATACAGCGCCGGGCCCTCGTAGCCCAACGGGGCGCCGCCTCCCAGAGTGGCGAGTGAAGCCGCGAGCCGAACGGGCACGTGTCGCAGCGGCGCGAGTCCACCGCGTTGGTGGAAGGCTCGGATGTACTCGTCCGCCGTCGACGGGGTCGTGTTCGCTGCCTTGAGGATCAGGATGCCGAGGACGAGTCCCGCCATCGGCGCCGCGACGTGCACCCACAGCGGCTGGCTCAACACGAGCTCGAGGAGGCCAGCGCCAGCCGCCTCCTCGAAGCCGGCCACCACCAGTCCGGTCGCCACCCCGACAGTGGCCGCGACGACCAGCACCTCGTTCGATCGACGGCCGAGGTCGCGGAGTCGATCCCGACCGGCCTCGAACGAGCCGAGGGAGGGCCTTGGTCGGCGCAAGGTCATGCCGACTCGTTCCAGCCGAAGTGGTCGAGCTCACCACGCTCGCCGGCGGCTGCCGAGAAGCTCTCCAGCGCGGCGGTGGTCGCTGCCGCATCGACTGGGCCCATGGCGCTCACGATCCGGGCGATGGCCTCGCGGCGCCGGCCCTGCACCCGACGGACGGTGGCACCACCGCGGCGCGTCAGCGCCAGGACGACGGACCGCCGGTCTTGCTCGTCGTCGGAGCGCTTCACCAGCTCCTTCGAGACCAAGCGCTCGACGAGGCGGGTTGCGGTCGTGGGATGGATCTCGAGCGCCGACGCGAGGTCCGACACGTTGCACGGAGTGCGCCCCGCGATGACGACGAGCGCCCGGTACTGCGGCAGCGTGATCAGCTGCTCGTCGGCCACCGAGGCGGCGGCGATGGCGACCAGTGCCCTCGAGGCCCGCATCAGGGCGTCGGTGATCTCCTCGGTCATCACCTGCACGGTAGCAACCACTGCAGTACTACAAGTAGGTGCTCTGCGAGCGTCAGCTCACCACAGCGCGACGAACCGAGCGGCGTCCCGCATGCGCCCGAAGCAGAACCGGGCCACCGAGCCGTCGTCCAACGTCGCCGCAACCTCGCTTCGCGTCGCTCGGACGATCCTGACCGACGATCTCGGGGCAAGCACGGCCGGGCCCCTGGGCGTGCCGTATGCCGTGCGCGTGCCCACCATCGCGATCAGGTCGTTCGTGACCGCGACGATGCCAGAGCGTCGGCTCCGTCGAGCGAGCAGTGCCGAGCCCGACGCCCAGCCCGATGGCTCGGCCGACCTACCGACCGGGGTGTTCGAGCCAACGACCGGCCCGAGTGCGATCGCAGCCGCCAGCTGGCCGAGGGAGAACTCGACGAACAACAGGTCGTCTGGATCCGAGATCACGCCGAACTCGATCAGCGCGTCGACCCAGCGCCGCTTGGGTGCGCGAGCGGTCTCCGTACTCACTCCACCTCGAAGGACGACGTGACCCCCGCCATCGCGAGGAGGTGCTCGGTCTCACCGGTGAGGTTCCGCGACTCGAGGTGCTGCAGGCGGACTTCGAGCTCCTGACGGAGCCCGACGAGCGAATGAATCGCGTCGGCATCGATTCCGGCGAGCTCCCCGAGATCGAGCGTGACGGTGCGCACCGCTCCGTCGAGGCAGGCAACGCATTGGAAGACCGATGGGATCGTCCTCGCATCGAGCCGCCCGTCGAGCGACAGGACGGCGTTGTGGTCGCCGAGCTCGATGCTGATCATCAGTGCGTGCCCCACATGTCCGAACGTACCGACGAGAACGCTCGTGTCGAGGGCGTGGGCGTAACGCGTCAGTAACGGATCGCGACCTCCGAGGCGATCGTGCTGCGGTGACCAGGGAGTTCGCCCTCGGCTCGGCCTTCGGGTCGCGGCGTTGCCTACCGTGGGATCCCGTCGTGCTCCCGGACCAAGACCTTCGCCCCGTCGGCTCTCCGACGATCCTCCGTCCCGCTTGCGCCCACGACGGCCCTCAGATGCGGGCGCTGGCCGCAAGCGTCGGCCTGGACGTCAACTCGACCTACGCGTACACGCTGTGGGGACACCACCATCGTCGAACGACCCTCGTCGCAGAGCGGGACGGGACGATGGTCGGGCTCGTGCTGGGCTACCTCGTGCCGACGACGGCGCGCGACCTGTTCATCTGGCAGATCGGGGTTCACCATGTCGCGCGCGGAGGGGGGATCGCGGGGCTGATGCTGGACACGCTGTGCAACGCGGTTCGCCCCGGTGCGCTGGAGGCGACGGTGACCGCGTCCAACGTGGCGTCGGACGCGCTCTTCCGCTCCTTCGCCCGACGTCACCGGTCCACGTTCGAGGTGTCTCCGTGCTTCGGGGCCCCACACCTTCCTGCGGGACATGAGCCGGAAGACCTCTACCGAATCGATCTTCGCCGCCAGGCGGCTCACTGAACACCACCCCAAGGAGGGTCACCGTTGCAGCTGTTCGAGTCGATGGAGTCCGAGGTGCGGGGCTACTGCCGCGCCTGGCCGGCCGTGTTCGATCGAGCCGAGGGATCAGAGCTGTTCGACGAAGGCGGCCGTCGGTACCTCGACTTCTTTGCAGGGGCCGGAGCGCTCAACTACGGACACAACCACCCGATCCTGATCGACGCCCTCCGGGACCACCTGACGCAGAGGCGGGTGATCCATGGGCTCGACATGGCGACGACGGCCAAGCGGTCGCTCCTCGAGGCCTTCGGTCGGCTGGTGCTCGAGCCCCGCTCGCTCGACTACAAGCTCCAGTTCACCGGTCCGACCGGCACGAACGCGGTGGAGGCGGCCCTCAAGCTCGCGAGGAAGGTCACCGGCCGCGACCGTGTGGTCGGGTTCACGAACGCGTTCCACGGGATGACCCTGGGATCGCTCGCGGTCACCGGAAACGCCATGAAGCGCCAGGGTGCTGGCATCGGGCTGACGTTCGCCGACTCGGTCCCGTTCGACGGGTACCTCGGGCCGGAGGTCGACACCCTCGCGGTCTTCGAGACGCTCTTGGCCGATCACGGGAGCGGTCTCGACCTGCCGGCCGCGGTGATCGTCGAGACGATCCAAGCGGAGGGAGGGATCAACGCCGCGAGCACTGCTTGGCTGCTCGGGCTACAGGACCTGTGCCGGCGCTTCGGGATCCTCCTGATCGTCGATGACATCCAGGTGGGGTGCGGGCGGACCGGCCCGTTCTTCTCCTTCGAGCAGATCGGCCTGGAACCCGACATCGTGTGCCTGTCGAAGTCCCTGTCCGGCGTCGGGCTACCGCTCGCGCTCGTGCTGCTCCGACCCGACCTGGACGTCTGGAAGCCCGGCGAGCACAACGGGACGTTCCGCGGGAACAACGCGGCGTTCGTCACCGCGACCGCGGCACTGGAGACCTTCTGGACCGATGAGGTGCTCACCGATGACACCAACGCCAAGGCGAGGACCCTCTTCGATGGGCTCACCTCGCTGGTGGGTGACCACGAGGGGCTGCTCGACCGGGTGAAGGGCGCCGGCCTCATCCAAGGGGTGCTCACGGCCGCGCCCGAAGTCGCCGGGGCGATCTGCCGAGCCGCCTTCGAACGCGGGCTGATCATCGAGACCGCGGGACCTGTCGGCGAGGTGGTGAAGCTCCTGCCAGCCTTGACGGTGACCCCCGCGGAGATCAGCGAGGCGCTGCACGTCCTCGGTGATGCCGTCGAACAGGTGGAAGCGGACCTCGATGACGAGCTGACGATCCTGAGAGACGGAGAAGCGCATCGACTCGACCGCATCGAGGCCGGCCACATGAGGGGGACGGGCTGAGATGATCATCCGCCGTCTCGCCGAGATCCACGGCACCCCTCGGCACGTGACCTCCCGGACCTGGGAGTCCCATCGCCTGCTCGTCGCCGGAGACGCGCTCGGCTTCTCGCTCCACGACACCGTCATCAGGGCCGGAACGCAGACGGAGATGCACTACCGGAACCACCTGGAGGCGGTGTACTGCGTTGCCGGTTCCGGTTCGCTCACCGACCTGGCCACCGGTGAGCGGCACCGGATCAGCCCGGGCACGCTCTACGCCCTCGACCAGCACGATCCCCACGTCCTGCAGGCGACGACGGACCTCCACATGGTCTGCGTCTTCAACCCCGCCTGCGTCGGGGACGAGCAACATGACGCCTCCGGGTCCTACCCGTTGGTTCCGATGGCGGCCGACTCGTGACCGTGAGCCTCGACGCGTATCCGACCCGTACTCCCTCCCCGATCCCCATGCGGGAGCGAAGCGAGCCCGTCGTCCACGGCGATGCGGAGGGACCGCTCGACCCGGAGCTGATCGCCACCTATGAGGAGACCGGCTGCCTCGTCCTGCCCGCCGTGCTCCCCTTGCGACAGGTCACAGCGATGGACGATCACCTCGACGCGCTGGCCGCCGACCCCGGCGTGCGCTCGCGTCCCGGAGCGATCTTCGAGCCCGGCGATGACAGCCTGCGGTCCCTCTTCGCCGTCCATGACCTGCCCGGACCGCTCGGGGACTTCGCGCGAGATCCCTTCATCGTCGCCGTGGCTCGCCAGGTGCTCGGTGGCGACGTGTACGTCCACCAGAGCCGGGTGAACCTCAAGCCTGGCTTTCGGGGCCGCGAGTTCTACTGGCACTCGGACTTCGAGACCTGGCATGCCGAGGACGGGATGCCGGGGATGCGGGCCATCAGCGTGTCGGTGCTCCTCTCGGAGAACCGCACGTGGAACGGCCCCCTGATGGCCATCGCCGGGTCCCATCGGTGGTTCGTCCCCTGTGTGGGTGCGACTCCGCAGAGGAACCATGAGCGGTCCCTGCGGCGCCAGGAGGTCGGTGTGCCATCGGACCGGATGCTCGCCGAGCTCGTCCGACGCGGACGGATCGAGGAGTGCACCGGTCCGGTCGGGACCGTCGTCGTGTTCGATTCGAACCTGATGCACGGGTCCAACGGGAACATCACGCCGCTCCCGCGCCGGAACCTGTTCCTTGTCTACAACAGCGTGGAGAACCGGCTGGTCGAGCCGTTCGCGGGCCCCGCGCCTCGTCCGGAGTTCGTCGCGAGCCGGACCTTTGATCCGGTCTGATCCGCCAGCTCACCTCAGCTCGGCCGCGGTCACGCCCCGGGCCGCATCGATCTCTGCTCGTCGGAAGCCGTAGCGCCGGACGAGTGGCAGGATCTGTCCGTTCGATCGCATCTCCAGGAGGTGCGCATTGAACTCGTTCCGGAAGGCGAGGTCCTCCCAGCGGAACGCGAACGCAGCGCAGGAGCGCTGCTCCACGCCGTCGAGCGTCGGCATGAACCCCCTGGTGACCTCGATGCCGGGGAGCTCCGCAGCGTCGTTGCGCAGCCCGATGGACGTGAGCGCCAGTGCCTCCACGGATCCGACCTGCAGGGCGTCGAACAGCTCGGCGGCGGTCGGGAACGGTTCGATGAGGTGGCTGGGCACCCCGCTGCGCGCGGCGTCCCGTCCTTCAGCGCCGTCGGCCAGGACTCCCAGCCGTGATCCCCTCGCGACCACGGAGCTGTAGTCGCGGAGCGCTTGTGGGTTGGGTGATGGCACGGCGAACGCGGTGGTCGAGCAGTGATCCGGGTCGGTGAACGCGACCTCCTCGGATCGTTCGGAGGTGATGGTCATCCCGGCTGCGATGACGTCGAACCGGTGCCCGTTCAGGCCGGTGATCAGGTCGTCGAAGTCGACGACCTCGAAGTTGACCTTCCGGATGCCCAGCCGGCTGAAGATCGCGGTGGCAAGGGCCGGGGCTTCCCCGACGGCCCGGCCGTCCTCCTCGTAGCCGTACGGTCGTTCGTTCGCGATCCCGATCGTGATCCCGTCCTCTGGGGCTCGGGTGAGGAGCGACTCGTCGGCGTCGCTGCAGGCTCCGGCCGCGAGGGAGACCGCCAACGTGGCTCCGAGCGCGACGAGTCGGTGGGAGCGGCGACGCATCAGCCTCCTCTGCTGTGGGCTCGACGGGATGGTCCATCGCCCAACCTACGAAGGCCCCGTCGGACGAATGGCGAGGCTCGTGGCCTTGTGACCGACCTGTGACCGAAGCGCGAACGCGGGCGCGCCGGCGGCCGCCATGCTGGGTCGCCTGCCATCCCTGCGAGGGATGCGCCAGGATGGACACGATGCCGCTGACCGTCTTGATCGTCGAGGACGACTCCGATGTCGTGACCACGATGGTCGAGGCCTTCGAAGACGAGGGGTTCGACGTGTGCGTGGCGGGGGACGGACCGTCAGCGCTCCAGGCGCTCGACGCGCTCCCGATCGACCTCGTCCTGCTGGACCTCCGGCTCCCCGGTCTGGACGGGTTCGAGGTGTGCCAGCGGATCCGACGCCGGTCCGAGGTGCCTGTGGTGATGGTCACGGCGCGCTCCGACGCAAGCGAGGTCGTGACCGGTCTCGACCTCGGCGCCGACGACTACATCGTCAAGCCGTTCGAGGCCGCGGTCCTCGTGGCGCGAGCTCGGGCGGTCCTTCGCCGCTACGGCGACGATGCCCCTCGCGTGCGCACCGCTCGTGATCTCTCCGTCGACGAGGTGGCCTTCGCGGCGTTCAAGCACGCGGAGCCGCTCGCCCTCACCCCCATCGAGATGCGCCTGCTCGTGGAGCTCGTCAGGAACCAGGGCAAGCTGATGAGCCGCGAGGATCTGCTCGAACAGGTGTGGGGATACGGGTACCTCGGCGACTCCCGGCTCGTCGACATGGCGATCAAGCGCCTGCGAGACAAGCTGGGGACAGCACCGGAGGACCCCCCGTACATCGCGACGGTGCGGGGCGTCGGATACCGCTTCGAGGCCGACCCCGATGGACCGGCCGGACCTCCAGATCGCGCGAGCGACGGCGGGTGATCGGCAGGCCGCGGCCCGGGCTCCGGGGTCGAGCCGCGGCCGCCTTCGGCCTGGTCGGGCTGTTCGCCAGCGTCGTCGTCGCTGCCGCGACCTTCCTGCTGTCACGCGGCTACCTGCTCGAACAGCGCGAGTCCGGCGCGGAGCGGCAGGCCTTCGCGAACGCTCGCCTGGTGCGCAGCGCGCTCCGAGAGACCGACGTCGACGTCGCCTCTCTGCTGACGACCGTGCGGGGCGCGACCGGTTCCGACGTGATCGTCCGGTTCCGGCAAGGCTGGTTCACCAGCTCCGTCGCCATCGGCCAGGACGACATCCCCGTGGACCTTCGTCGGGTGGTCTCCGGCGGTGAGGCGGGCCGCCAGCTCCAGCGCACCGCCTCCGGCGATCTTCGGCTCGTGGTGGGCACGCCGTTGGCCGCCGTGGACGGTGCCTACTTCGAGGTGTTCCCTCTCGATGAGCTCGAGCGCACGCTCACCCTGCTCCGCAACGTCCTGCTGGGCGTCACGGTGGCCACCGCGACGGTCACCGCCCTGCTCGGCCGCGTCGCCGCCGCCCGTGTGGTGTGGCCCCTCGCCCCGATCGCTTCGGCAGCGGAGCAGATCGCCGCCGGCGACCTCGCCACCCGCCTGCCGGAGACTCGGGATCCCGATCTTCGGGGGTTGACGAGCTCGTTCAACTCGATGGCGGGAGCGCTCGAGGATCGCGTGGACCGGGAGGTGAGGTTCACCTCCGATGTCAGCCATGAGCTCCGCAGCCCACTCGCGGCGATGCGGGCGGCAGTGGAGATCCTCGAACGGCGAAGGGGGAAGATGCCCGACGAGGTGCTCGCCACGGTCGAGATGCTCTCGGCTCGGGTGGAGTCCTTCGAGGAGCTGGTGCTGGATCTGCTGGAGATCTCCCGGCTCGACGCCGGTGCGGTGAGCCTCGATCTGGAGGATCTCGACGCTGAGGCCTTCCTGCGCAACGTCCTCCGCGCCACCGGGGCCGAGGGCGCTTCTGTGTCCGTGGAGCCGCACGGTGCGCGACTGGTCGCCGACCGACGTCGTCTGGCCCAAGCGGTCTCGAACGTGGCGACCAACGCAGCTCGCTACGCGGAAGGGCTCACCGCCGCGAGCGCGGTCATCTCGGATGGTGGCGCGGTCATCCACCTCGACGACGGAGGTCCCGGCATCGCGCCCGATGAGCGACGGGCGATCCTGCAGCGGTTCGTGCGCGGCCGTGCCGGCAAGCAGGCAGGAGCGAGCTCCGGAAGTGGCCTCGGGCTCGCCCTCACGTGCGGGCACGTCGAGCTGCACGGCGGCACCATCGACATCGCCGACGCCCCCGGGGGTGGGGCGCGCTTCACCATCACGTTGCCCCAACCGGAGACGGACGCATGAGGCGCCCCGCGGCCCTGGCGCTGTGCGCCGCGCTGATGGTCGCCGGTTGCGGCGTCTCGACCAGCGACTCCGCCACCGGCATCCCCGACGAGGCCGTTCCCTACGGACTCCTGGACCCCGCCGCCGCGTCGGTGGTCCCGCAACCATCGGGTCGCGCCGTCGATCTCTGCCTGCTCCGGGACGACCAGCTGGTCCCGGTCCAGCGCGCAGTGGAGCCGCCTACCGCCCTCATCGACGTCGCTCGCGGGCTCGCGGATGTCACGGAAGGCGAGGCGGCCGCTGGACTCCGGACCTCGATCGTCGCCGCGGACGAGATCGCCTCGGTCCACCGGACGGCCGGGGTCGCGACCGTGGACCTGGCCGAGGAGGCGTCCCAGCGGCTCACCGCCGATCCGCTGGCCACGATCGCTCAGATCGTGTGCACCCTGACCCGACAGCCAGGGGTGGGTCTGGTGCGCTTCACCGTCGCCGAGGTCGCGGCCGAGGTGCCACGGGCCGACGGGACGCTGTCGAACGGTCCCGTGAGCTCGGATGACTACGCCGCGTTGCTCGACCCGAGCTGAGGTCTCGCGGGTGAGCTCGACATCAGACCAGGTGGAGGACGCCATCGAGCTCGGTCATCTCCACCACCCGTCGCGGGTGGCCGTGGAGGTTGCGGAGCTGCAGCATCCGGGCGGCGGCATCGAGGTCGCGGTGCAGCCCTACGAGGCAGCCGAGGCCCATGGAGTCGACGAAGGTCAGGGTCCGGAGGTCGAGGATCACCGTGGTGAAGCCGGGTTCGATCTCTCCGACGCACTGTGCGAGCTGCTCGATCGCGGTGGCATCGAGCTCGCCGGCCACGTGGACGACCACGGTGCTCATCGTCGTCGGCTCGATGACGATGTGGAGGGGCCGCACGGCGCGGGAACCTACTGCTCACGACGATGGGCCAGAAGGCCCGCCGTGTCACAGTTCGGTCACGACCCGCCGTTCGGCTACGCCGCTCGTCGGATGGTCAGCTGGTTCGACACGTCGACGACGCCGGGCGTGTCCCACGCGTCGTCGCCGGCGGCCCGCTTCGCGAGGGTCGAGTCGACCTCGCCTCCGAGGATGACCACCGACTGCTTCACATCGACCTTCAGGTCATCGTCGATGGTGAACGGGTTCTCTCGCAGCCGGTCGACGACCATCGACTTGATGTCGCCGTCCGTCGGTTCTGGCGTCGGCAGCATCCCGTACCAGGGGTAGTAGTAGCGGTCGCTCGGGTAGATCCACGGCAGCATCGGGCCTCCTTGGTTGACTGGTTCGACCTTCCCCAGGGAGGTGGCGATCGATGACCGTGCTGTGTCACAGGTGCGTCACTTCCGCTCGTGCTGGGTCATCCGGGTGCGAAGTGCGGGAAGGCGCGATGGCATGGTCGACGCCACGAGCTCAGCCCAGCGGTCGACGGGCGGAGATCGCCTGGACCGCGTCGTCGTTGGCGTGGACGGCAGCGCCGCGCGCCTCGCGGCCGTGAGGTGCGCGGCTCGGTTGGCCCCGGGGTCTTCGGGCCCGGTCCACGGCGTGCACGTCCTCACCCCAGAGGCGCAGCTGGTTCGTGACCTCACTGCTCGAGGTGGTGGATGACCTGGATGGTCAGAGGTTCACTCATCGGGCGTCCCCTCGTCGGGCAGGCCGGCGCAGGACGGCGATCCCGGCCGCGGCCGCGACGGTTGAAGCGACGAGGACGCCGACCTTGGCGTCGTCGACCAGCGTCGGGTCGTCGAAGGCGAGTCCGCTGACGAAGATCGACACGGTGAAGCCGATGCCAGCGACCAGCGCGAGGCCGATGATGTGCCGGCGGGTCACCGCGTCGGGGAGGGATCCGATGCCGCTGCGGGTGACCAGGGCGATCCCTCCAGCGACCCCGATGGCCTTGCCGAGCACGAGCCCGACGACGACGCCGATCGTGACCCGAGAGGTCGCCGCGTCGCCGAGGCGGTCGCTGGAGAGCTCGACGCCGGCGTTGGCGAGCGCGAACAACGGGATGACCAGGTAGCTGGTCCAGGGGTGGAGGGCGTTGAGGAGCCGGTCGGTCATCGGCACGGCTTCGCGCAACTGGAACGACAGGTCCCGGACCTCAGCAGCGGTGACGTCGGAGTCGTTGGAGAGCTCGTCGGCGATGCGATCGGCTTCTGGTTGGCCGAGCAGCGGTCGCGCCGGCGTGAGCAGCCCGAGCGCCACGCCGGCGATGGTGGCGTGGATGCCCGATTCGAACGTCGCCCACCAGATGCCGATCGCCAGCAGGGCGTACACGGGCAGGTACCGCACCCTGGCCTGACGGAGCACGACGACCAGGACCAGCCCCGCCACGGCTGCGGCCAGCCACCCGAGCGCGAGGTCGGAGGAGTAGAAGATCGCGATCACGACGATGGCGCCGACGTCGTCCACGATGGCCAGCGCGAGGAGCATGACCTTGAGCTCGTGCGGGATGCGAGGCCCCAGCAGCGCGAGTGCGCCGAGGGCGAACGCCACATCGGTGGCCATGGGGATGCCCCACCCGGCCGACGGATCGCCTCCACCGGAGATCGCGAGGTAGAGCGCGGCGGGCACGACCATCCCGCCGACCGCAGCGGCGATCGGCACAGCCGCCTTGGCAGGGTGCTTGAGCTCGCCGGTCGTCAGCTCGTTCTTGATCTCGACGCCGATGACGAAGAAGAAGAGCGCCATGAGCCCGTCGTTGACCCAGTGGCGGAGGTCTTCGACGAGGTGGTGGCCGCCGACCTGCAGGGCCACCTCGGTGTCCCAAAGACTGTGGTAGCCGGCCTTCCACGGGGAGTTCACCCAGACCAGCGCGGCGACGGCAGCGGCGAAGAGGACGATCCCGCCCGATGCCTCGATGTGCAGGAACCGGGTGATCGGGCGAGCGACCGTGCGGGGCAGGAAGCGGTCGCTGCCGAGCCAAGTGGCACGGTGGGGCTCGCTGATCATGGGGGCCTTTCGGGGGTCGACAGACGAGGTCGCCGACCAGGCTTCCCGGCACTCCAGGGATGTGATCCTATCGCTGAGCGGCGCTGCGCCCAATGCGGTTCACCCTCGCACGATCCGTACGACCCGCACGGCTGCCTCCTCCACGGTTCGGTGGCGACGGCGGGGAGCTCATGAACGACGCCGGAGATGTTGAGTCGCCGCTGGTGGTTCAGGAACCGTCGGCGATGAAGCCGCACGAACCCGATGGGAGAGGGGTGGCAGAGCGGAGGGGTTTGGCGGCTGGGTCATCAGCGCGCGCAGCCCGACTGTGCGGTCAGCCATGCATTGGCGGCGCCGATGGTCGGGTCGGGCGACCCGTTGTCCGCTGCGGTGGCCGTGCTCTCGTCCGGTGGGATCGGTCCGGTGTGGATGGCGCCGCTTGCGTCAACGCCGACGGTCTCGGTGACGGCGAGCACCGATCCGTCGGGCAGCTCGTGGCCGGCGACGCCGGTCGGCACCCCGGCGCTCGGTGTCCCAAAGGTTCGCACGTGGCCGCGGCCCCGGAATGCCATCACGATGCCTTCACCCGAGCTCCCGGTCAGGTGGTCCTGGAGCACGGCGACGGGTGTGCCTTCGGGGGTGGGCGTGAACGGCTGGGGTCGCCAGGGAACGTCGACGATGTGGTCTCGGTCGTGGACCTCGATCCCGCCATCGTCGGTGATGATGAAGGTGCTGGGAGTCCCGTCTCGGTAGCGGTACCGCACGGCGGGACCGGGACGGAGGAGCGGTGCGATCGCGGCCAGCATCGGCCCCAGATCACCCCCGGTGTTCCCGCGGGCGTCCAGGATCCATCCGCACGCCGCCTGCCGCAGGATGGCTCGGGCGGCGTGCACGTAGGCGTGCCCGGCGTCGGAGTCGAGCGCGGTCAGGGCCCCGGGCAGCCGCACAACGCCGACGTCTCCATCGATCCCGCCTGTTGGCACCTCGCCTGAGGCCAACCGTCCGCTCAACAGAGCATCGGCCACGTTCGGTTCGAGGAGCCTGGTGTGCCCATCGCTCAGGCTTGCGATCATCCGGCGTACGAGGGGGTAGGTGTCCGCCGTCGAGGTCGCAGCGGCAGCCGTCTCCTGGATCTCGGGACCCCAGAGCTCCCACAGCACCTGGTCCCCGAAGTACGCCCGATCCCGCAGGAGCGTGACCACCTCGTCGAGGTAGCCCTCCGGGGAAACGTCCTCGGTCTCCCCGAGTCGATCGGCCACGACGAGGCCTGCGGCTCCGAGCACCACCGCAAGCACCGCAAGATGGCCGATCGTGATTGCACGGCGGGCGCGGCCAGCCAGAAGCGGTGGCAGGCCACCCTCCCTGATCAACCAACGCTCACCCACGCTCATCGCCATCCGTCGCACGCCAGGACGGAGCATCGTTCCACGGTGCGCCCGCTCATCGTGGTGCCGCCATCAGGCTCCAGTACCGGCAGTGCCGGGTGAACACGGCCCGTTTGACCT
The DNA here is from genome assembly GCA_963727905.1 of uncultured Microthrixaceae bacterium. Classification (GTDB taxonomy): domain Bacteria; phylum Actinomycetota; class Acidimicrobiia; order Acidimicrobiales; family VFJN01; genus VFJN01. Next base: position 216,960 of record CAVSIC010000021.1, on the reverse strand, counting down.
CCCGCCACCGTTGGGCCCCTCCGACCAAGCCCCCCTCTACTCATCCACCTCGATCATCTCGACTTCGTCGGGAACCTCGCTCGGTACGCGGATGATCCCGGTGATCCCGGCGATCGTGCCAGCGAGCCCGGACAGCTCGGTGGGGACGACGATGGTCGTGGCGGTGCCGTTGGCCATCACCTGGAGGGTCTCGAGGTACTTCACCGCGATGAGTCCCGCGTCGGGCAGGCCCTCGTGGATCGCGTTGTACACCGCCACGGTGGCCTGCGCCTCACCCTCAGCCACCACGCGCTGGCGGTACTTCTCGGCGTCGGCCATCTTGCGGATCGCGTCGGCCTGGCCCTCGGCCTCGAGGATCGCCTGCTGCCGCTGGCCCTCGGCGTAGAGGATGGCGGCGGTCTTGTCGCCCTCGGCGGTGGTCACCGCCGCGGTGCGGCGGCCCTCGGCCTCGGTGACGACGGCGCGCCGCGTCCGCTCGGCCTTCATCTGCTCGTGCATCGCGCTCATGACGTCCGGCGGCGGGTCGATCCGCTGGATCTCGACGCGGGCGACGCGGACGCCCCACTTGTCGGTGGCCTCGTCGAGGATCTGACGCAGGGCGGTGTTGATGGAGTCCCGGCTGGTCAGGGCCTCGTCGAGCTGCATCTCGCCGACGAGGTTCCGCAGGTTCGTCTGGGCCAGCTTCGTGACGGCGAGGACGAAGTTGCCGATGTTGTAGATGAGCCGCTGGGGGTCGGTGGGCTCGTAGTAGAGGACCGCGTCGACCGACACCACGACGTTGTCTTTGGTGATGACCTCCTGCGGCGGCACGTCGATCACCTGCTCCCGCATGTCGACCAGCCGGATCTTCTGGATGAACGGCACGATGATCCGCAGCCCCGGATCTGCCGTGACCTTGTACTTGCCGAGCTGCTCCACGACGCCCCGCTGGTACGGACGCACGATCTTGACGCCGGTGGCGACGTAGATCAGCAGGAAGGCGGCGAGGACGCCGAGGACGATGACGCCAGGGTTCACGATGTTGGCTCCTCCGTTGGGATCACGACGACCTTGGTCCCCTCGACCTCGGTGACGACCACGGAGGCACCGCGCGCGAGCCCTGCGCCGTCCGCAGTGATCGCCCTCCACTCCTCCTGGTCGATCCGGACGGTCCCGAGGTCGCCGCGCGGGATGGCCCGCAAGACGATCCCCCGACGACCGATGAGCCGCCGAGACCCGATGCCCTCGGTCTGGCCATGGCGATCGAGCCGTCGGGCGAGCGGTCGGAGGGCGAGGAGACACCCCACGGACACCGCCAGGAACGCCGCCCACTCCACGACGAGCGAGACATCGGCGAACGCGAGGACGGCGGCCACTGCGGCGCCGACCGCGAACGGCGCAAGGAAGAAGGATCCGGGCGTGGCCATCTCACCCAGCGCGAACCCCACGGCCGCCACCAGCCAGATCCAACGCCACTGCTCCGGGTCGTCCACCGCGACCACGCTACGTGACCTCGATCGATCCCACCGCCGAGAGGACGGCCGCCGTCCCGCCGAACCGGAGGACCCTGCGCGTCGCGCCGCACAGTGCTGCGCCCGAGGAGGTCTGCTCCGTCTGCTCGGCACACCCACCAAGCCGTGGCATCGATCCAGCGAGCGCTCCGGTCAGCGAGAGGCTGCAGGCGCTCAGGACACCCACGACGGACATCCACGACGGACATCCACGACGCCGTCCTCGTCGCAGCGGCCCTTTGCTGACGGCTCGGTTTCGCCTAGGACAGCGCCAGGCCAGCAGCCCCGAACGCCGAGTCGAAGCGGTCGCACCAGATGACGACGGTGGAATAGCGCTCCAGGTCCACGCCCGAGGCGAGTTCGTAGTTCTGGTCACCTTGGTTTCCCTTGAGCCGGCCGAGGTCGACGAAGTCAGCATCGAACGCACCCTCGTCGCCATTGACAGGATTCGGAGAGAGATAGACGAAGAGGTCCGGGCCATTGTCAGTATCGAGGCCCTCGATCCGCACGAAGCGTGAACCGTCGGCCAGCTCCAACACCCGGACCGTGCCTGACGTGCCGTGATCGAGGGACACAAAGGAACCAGTGGCGAGAACCGTCGGCTCGTCGGCCACTGGTGTCGAGGGCGCTGGGGCACCTGCGTCCGCATCGGCCGCACGGTCATCAGAATCGTTGACCTGCACGACGGTTGGCTCAGCCTCCTTGACCTCATCGTCGATGAAGAGCTTGTGGGGCTGGAACCAGTAGAGGACGAAGGCCCCGACTGCAACCACCACAGCCACTGCTACCCAGAGCCAGCGTCGCGGTCCGGTTCGCTCCGGTGCGGAGGCGATTGGCCCGTCAGTCAGCATCGTGCTCCTCCGCGGGTTCGACATGCCCTACCAGATCGGTCCTCGTCGATTGCCGGCCCGTTACACGGATGGGGTCGGGCTGATCTCCGCCAAGGCGGACGGCCGAGTGATCTGGCCGGCGGCGGCTTGGCGGGGCGGGTCGGGCTCGCCGGGCACGGACACACAGCGTGGGGAACGCAGCGGTCCTCATCACTCCGTTGGACAACGGTGGAGTACCGATGGGCCGAAGGGGGCAAGCGTTCGATCCGTGACCCTCTTCGATGACCTGCGGTCGAGCCACGAGGTGCAACGAGCCCTGGTCCGGACGATGACGCACGCGCGCGCCGCTGCGGACAAGCGCCGGGCGGCGTTCCTCGCGCTGGCCAACGAGCTCGACGCCCACGCCACCTCTGAGGAACGGCATCTGTACGTGCCGCTCCTCCTGCTCGACGCCGGCCTTCGGGCGAGCCGGCACGCCCTTGCAGACCACCACAAGGCCGAGAAGCTCGTGGAGCAGCTCCGAGGGGTCGATCCGACCACAGACCAGTTCCGCCGACTCGCTGTCCAGCTCTCCGAGGAGGTCCGAGACCACCTGGACGAGGAGGAGCACGGCACCTTCCAGCTCGCCGGCAGGCTCCTCAGCAAGACCGAGCTCAACGAGCTCGGGGCCGCCTACCGAGCCGAGTACAAGAGCCGCGGCGGACCGTACAGCGCCGTCTCGTAGCGGCGCCTGGGATCGGGCTAGGTCCCCAGATCTGCGAGGAGGCTGAGCAGGTCGTCGGCGTGCTCCTCCTCCACTGCGAGGATCTCCTCCATCAGCCGTCGCGTCGTCGTGTCCTTGTCACCGAGCCAGCGGACGATCTCGCTGTAGCTCTCGATCGCGATCCGCTCGGCCACCAGGTCTTCTCGGATCATGTCCACGAGCGTGACGCCTTCGACGTACTCGGCGTGGCTGCGGTCGGTGATGCCGTCCGGGTTGAAGTTCGGATCACCCTGCAGCTGTGTGATCCGCAGCGCGATCTGGTCCGCGTGGCCCATCTCCTCGTTGGCATGCTGCAGGAACTCCGCCGCGACCGGACCAGCGTTCAACCCCTCTGCCATGTAGTAGTGGCGCTTGTAGCGGAGCACGCACACGATCTCGGTCGCGAGGGCCTCGTTGAGCACCTCGACCACCCGATCTCGGTCCGCACCGTAGGACGACGTGATCGGCCCTTCCTCGATCTTCTCCCGAGCTCGTTCGCGGAGCGTCTTGATATCGGTGAGGAAGTCCGGCATGGCACCGACGCTACTGCTGAGAGGAGGCATCGCGGCTCGGCGGCTGCACCGCGGCATCGAGTCCTTCGAGAAGATGGAAGTCCGCGACGCGACCAGGTCCGGGAGCGGCGCCGAGATCTTCTCCTACCGATCACGGCCCGGTTGGGACGCCTACCGCGCACTGCTCGACTTCGCGAAGACGATTCGCACCGACTGGCCGACTGGCGCCCGCGAGACATGGTCGACATCCAGTCGTTCATCTGGGTGACGGGATCGAGCGACCATGGCTGAGCGGGGTGCTGTTCCTCTACGCCGGGCTCGTGGTCTGCTCTGATGGAGGTGATGGATGCGGCTCACCTGCCCTTGGTCCACCTCAACCTGACCGTGTCGGACCTCGACGAGTCGGCGGCCTTCTACGGGCGGTGGTTCGGCTTCACGGGCTCCCGGCGCACGTACGCCGATGGGACGGTGTTCCTGTCCAACGCCGACGGCTTCGATCTGGCGCTGCACCCAGGCGCTCCGTCGACGCCACCTGGCCGTGGCACCCACTTCGGGTTCCGAGCAGGCGATGCCGACACGGTGCGCGACCTCCTGCAGGGTCTCCTCGCAGGCGACGTGATCGTTCCCGAGCGTCACGACGATCCTGACCATGTGAGCCTCAAGTGCCTCGACCCGGACGGCTACGAGATCGAGGTCTACTGGGAACCTCCCGCCGACACGCGCCTCGAGCCGGCCTCCGCCAACTGAACAGGAGCACGTGATGCCGCAGCAGACCTTCGACCACGACGAGGTGCGCCTCGTGATGGACGCATCGCCCGAGGACCTGTACGAGCTCATCGCGGACGTCACCCGCATGCACGAGTTCAGCCCGGAGGTGGTCTCGTGCAGGTGGCTGGGCGGCGCCAGCGGACCGGAGGTGGGCGCCCGCTTCGCCGCCCGGAACAAGTTCAGCAAGGGCCCGGCCATCGGGAACAAGTGCGTGATCACCGCGCTCGAGCCCGGTCGCAAGGTCAGCTGGACCCGGACCGAGCCGTTCGGCGGGACGGTCGAGTGGACCTACGAGTTCCTCCCGCACGCGCAGGGCACCGAGGTCGTCGAGTCGTACAAGACCCTCGTCCCGGTGAGCCGCTTCGGCTGGGTGATCATCAGCTTCTTCTCCAGCCCGGAGCGGGCCAAGGTGCAGCGGGACGGCATGGAGCGGACGCTCGAGCGCATCCGCGCCCACGTCGAGTCGTAGAGACTGCGCCCAGATGACGCCGAGGTCGACCTCGACGTTGCCCCGCGTCGCGTTGCTCCCCGTGGCGGTCGCGGTGGTGGAGTAGAGGATCTTCGTGCCGTCGACCCCATGGCCACTCCTCCGGGTCGACCTAGCGTGGGCGGATGGACTTCATCGGGGACCCCGAGATCAGCCATGGCGTGGTGGAGCGGCGGTTCGACGTCGCGGCGGGCAGCGGTGTCGTGCCCGGGATCCTGTGGACCCCGGAAGACGCCTCCGGAGCGCGGCCGCTCGTGCTCGTGGGCCACGGGGGCACCGGCCACAAGCGCATGCCGTACGTCCTGTCGTTCGCCCGCCGCCTCGTTCGCCACCGCGGCTACGCGGTGGCGGCCATCGACGGGCCTGGCCACGGTGACCGCGCCGAGGCGGAGTCGACCGGCGACCGCCCTCCGAGCGCAGGCATCCCGCGGGCGTTCCTGAGCTCGATCGCGGACGCGGCCGATTCGATGACCGCGGACTGGACGACCACGCTCGAGGAGCTGCAGGCGCTCGACGAGGTCGGCACCGGTCCGCTGGGCTACTGGGGTCTGTCGATGGGCACCATGCTCGGCGCGCCGTTCGTGGCGGCCACGCCCGAGGTGCGGTGCGCGGTGCTGGGGCTCATGGGCACCTTCGAAGACTCGAACCCGTGGACCACCGCGGCGGCGCGCATCGCCTGTCCGGTGCTGTTCCTCGCCCAGACCGACGACGAGCTGGTGCCACCGACCCAGGCGCTCGCGCTCTTCCGAACGATCGGGTCGACGGACAAGCGCCTGCACGCCCACCCCGGAGCGCACTCCGCGGTGCCCCTCGAGGAGGTCGAGGCCTCCGAGTCGTTCCTCGCCCTCCACCTCCGCTGAGGATCGGCTCATGCCAGTGCAAGGCTCAGCGGATCTGTTGCACTCCGTCTGACGAACCCCACACGCGGTCGGCGGTCAAGGCCGGCACGTCGAGGCGCCGAGCGAGGGCGTGGCAGAGCCGATCGGCGAGGGACAGCTTGGACCCCGCGTGCCAGGCGGCGGCGGCCTGCTCCGCGTCGTCTTGCGTCACGGGCTCGACGGTCAGCTCGTAGCTCGCGAGGAGCGCGGCCGAGGTGCGCCACTCCCGCCCGGCGGCGAGCACCTTCTGGGCGACCTCGGACCAGTTCGCGGCGCCACAGCTGGCACCGTCGAGCAGCGCCGCCTCGACGATGTCTTCGCCTCGCTCGCCCTGGAGGAACGCGAGGATCGCCGAGGCGTCGAGGACAGTCACGACCGGTCGTCGGCCGCGGCCTCGCGCCGGCGATCGGCGAGGAGCTCGGACACGAGGTCCAAGCCCGCTAGGTCGGCTCGAACGCGTTCGCGCAGCTGTGCCCTCGTGAGGAGCACGAGACCGCCCGCCGTGTCGAGCAGGACGAGCGGGGTGCCTTCCTCGAATCCGTGCTCGGCGCGCACCTCCGCAGGGATGACCAGGCGCCCCCGGTCTCCCATCACCACAGTATGTGTCCCACTCATGAAGTCAGTGTACCATCAGTGACGTGCATGTGGGCAGTCTGGCGGAGTAGCGTCCCCGGCGTGGAGCGAACATGACCGGCGTGCTCATCGGTCTCGCGGGAGCGGCGGGCGCGCTGGCTCGCTACGGGCTCGGGACCGCGGTCGGTGATCGATCGTTCCCGTGGATCACCCTCGCGATCAACGTCGCCGGGTCGTTCCTCCTGGGGGTGCTGGTGAAGCTGGCCGTCGAGCGAGGGTGGCCCGACACCACGACGCTCCCGCTCGGCGTCGGCTTCCTCGGGGCGTTCACGACGTTCTCGACGTTCTCCGTCGACACCCACACCCTGATCCGCGACGGACGGGCCGGCGCCGCGCTGGGCTACGTGGCCGCGTCGGTCGTGGCGGGCGTCGGAGCCGCGGCCCTGGGGTACCTGACCGCGAACGCCCTCGCGTAGGTGGCTCGCCCGTGAAGCGCCCAGGCCCGGCGGCCCCGGCAGAGCCGTGGGTGCACCACGAGGATGAGCACGTGCTCATCGTGCGGAAGCCCGCCGGCGTCAACACGCACCGGGCGGACGCCGACGCGCAGGACGGGATGCACGAGTGGGTGCAGCGCCAGCGGCCGGCCGAGCCGCTGTCGATCCTGCACCGCCTCGACAAGACCACCTCCGGCCTCCTCCTGTTCGGGAAGTCCACGGAGGCCAACCGCTTGCTCGCCGCGCAGTTCGAGGCGCGCGAGGTCGCGAAGTCCTACGAGCTGATCGCGGGGCGCGACGACCGCCGGCCACAGGAGCTGACCTGCCAGGAGCCGCTCGGCGGGCTCGCGGCGGTGACGGACTTCCACAGCGCCGAGGTGGGTGCGCACCACCAGCGCTACCTCGCGCACCCGCACACCGGTCGCACCCACCAGGTCCGCGCGCACGCGGCGGCGCTCGGGCTGCCGATCCTGGGCGACACCGACTTCGGCGGTCGGTCGGCCGCGCGGGTCTTCCTGCACGCCGCGGGCTTGGGCTTCACCCACCCCGCGGCGGGCCCGATGGAGGTGGCCTGCCCGGCCCCGCCGAGCTTCGGGCGGGCCCTGGCCACCGAGCGGTCCGATGACCTCGCCGGTCCGGGTGTCGCGGCGGCGGTCGCCCACGAGGCCCGGGCGACGTTGTTCGATCCCACCGACACAGACGCCTACCTCTGGATCGACCGCCACCACGACGGGTTCCCGAACACCCGCGTCGAGCGGCTCGGCGACGTCGCGCTGGCGATCACCCACCGCGACGACGACGCGCCGATCGACCCGAGGTGGGTTGCGGCGTGGCTCGATGAGCCCGGTGTGCGAGGTGTCTACGAACAGCGCCGCCCGCGTGGGGGAGGCGGCGGCCCGGCGCAGCGTGTGGCCGGCGATGCACCCCCGCGGTTCGAGGTCGTCGAGCTCGGGTGCCGCTACCTCATCGACCTCGACGCGAGCGCGACGTCGAGCGGGCTGTTCCTGGACCAGCGGGAGGCGCGCCGGCGACTCCTCACCTCGGACCTGGCGGGCCGCGCGGTCCTCAACGCCTTCGCCCACACGGGCTCGCTGTCCGTGGCCGCCGCGCGAGCCGGGGCCACGACCCTCACGCTCGACCTGAGCAAGCGCTACCTCGCCTGGGCGGAGGACAACCTCCGGGCCAACGGGGTGGATCCCGCCGTCCACGACAGCGTGTTCGGCGACGCCATGGAGTGGATGGACCGGTTCGCCAAGAAGGGCCGCACCTTCGACGTCGTGCTGGTCGACCCGCCGAGCTCGAGCACCGCGCGACGCGGGGGCAAGCGCTGGGGCGTCGACCGGGACCTGCACGGCCTGGTCGAGCGGGCCGCCCGGTTGTGCGCCCCGGGAGGCACGGTCTACGTGTCCACCAACCTGCGGACGATGGGCTGGGACCGCTTCGACGGCCACCTGCAGCGGGGACTCGCGGCGGCCGGACGTCGAGCGCAGGTCGAGCACCAGACGCTGCCGCTCGACCACCGCAGCGGTGCGGGCGACCCGCCCTACCTCAAGGCCGCCTGGCTGTCCCTCGACGCCTGACCGACGTCGGGCCGGTGCTTGATGACCGCGCCGTCCTTCATGACGAACGGCACGCGCTGGAACGTGGTGATGTCGGTCAGCGGGTCGCCGGTCACGCCGATGATGTCGGCGAGCTTCTCGGGGGCGATCCGTCCGAGCTCGGGGTGGTCGATCAGGTCGGCGGCGACGGTGGTGGCGGAGCGGATGGCCTGGATGGGCGTCATGCCCCGGCGGACGAGGACCTCGAGCTCCTCGGCGTTGCGGCCGTGGAAGATGGCCGGCGCGTCGGTGCCGAGGGCGACCTTCACCCCGGCCTCGATCGCCTTGGTCAGCGACTCCTTCGCCTTGGGGAACACCATCGGCGGCCTTGGCCTGGAGCGACTTCGGCTGATCGGAGATGTCCCAGTTCTCCGTGAGCGCGCAGGTCGACACGAGGAAGGTGCCGGTGTCGACCATCCGCTGGATGGTGGCGTCGCCGATCATCATCCCGTGCTCGACGCAGTCGATGCCGGCGTCCATGGCGGCGTTCACCGCCTGGTCGCCGTGGGCGTGGGTGGCGACCCGCAGGCCGCGGCGGTGGGCCTCGTCGGCGATCGCGGTGAGCTCCTCGGTGGAGTACTGCTGGGCGCCGGGAGGACCGGTCGGGGTCATCACGCCGCCGGAGGCGCAGCACTTGATGAGCTGGGCCCCGTGGGTGATCTGGTAGCGGACGGCCTTGCGGACCTCGCTGACCCCGTCGGCGATGCCCTCCTCGATCGTCATCCGCATGATCCCGGGAGCCAGCCCGCTCTGCGCGCTCGGGTCGAGGTGCCCGCCGGTGGGGCAGATGGCGTGGCCGGCGGGGATGACCCTCGGTCCCTGGACCCAGCCGGCGTCGATGGCGTCGGCGAGGGCGACGTCGACGAGGTAGCCGCCGGTCTTGATGAACAGCCCGAGGTTCCGCACCGTCGTGAAGCCGGCGGCGAGGGTCCGTTGGCCGTTGGCCACCGCCCGGAGGCCCATCTTCACCGGGTCCATCCGCACGGGGTCGAAGAGGCCGGCGCCCTTGCCGCCGAGGACGAGGTCGACCTCCATGTCCATGAGGCCCGGGCACGAGGGTGAGCTCGGGCAGGTCGATCACCTGGTCCGCCCCGGTGGCGGCGGTCGGGTCGTCGGTCACCGCGGTGATGACGTTCCCCTCGATGACGACGCTCGCTCCCTCGAGCACCTCGCCGAGGTCGACGTCGAGGACCCCCCTCGAGCGCAGCACGGTGACGGTCTGATCGGGCATGGTCGGAGTATTGCCCGCGGAGGCTCTGGCGTCCGCCGCACGGTGCCTGAGGGAGGTGCGATGCTGCTGTCGATGAGCAACGAGCTCGAGGGAAAGGTCGCGGTCGTCACCGGCGGCGCGAACGGGATCGGCCGGGCGATCGCCGAGGTGTTCGCGGAGGAGGGCGCGCGCGTCGTCATCGCCGACATCGCCGACGAGGCTGGCAGCGGGCTGGTGGGCGAGCTCGGCGAGGCCACCTCGTTCGTGCACACCGACGTGTCCGACGCCGACAGCGTGCAGGCCGCGATCGACCACGCGCAGGAGCGCTTCGGCGGGCTGCACGTGATGGTGAACAACGCCGGGATCTCCGGCTCGGCTCGCCGGCTGATGCAGGACGACCTCCGGGACTTCGACCGCGTCATGGCGGTCGACCTCTTCGGGGTGATGGTCGGGACCCAGCGGGCGGCCCGCGCGATGGGCCCGGGTGGGTCCGTCATCAACATCACCTCGATCGGTGGCATCACCCCCGGCCCCGGCTTCAGCAGCTACCGCGCCGCCAAAGCTGCCGTCATCCACTTCAGCCGCTCCGCTGCCATCGAGGTGGGTGAGCTCGGCGTCCGGGTCAACGTCATCGCCCCCGGGAACATCTCCACGGCCATCAACTCGTCGTTGTACGACACCGGCGAGGTGGCTCGGCGACTGCAGCCGCTGCACCGCATCGGCAACACCCGCGACATCGCCAACACCGCCGTCTACCTGGCGAGCGAGCGCTCCGCCCAGGTCACCGGCACCCTGATCCCCGTCGATGGCGGCACGACGGCCGGCCCACCCCCGATCAAGTGGGACGACATCAAGCCCAGCGAAGAGGGCGCAGCTCCGAGGTGAGCTGGCGCGTCCGTGCTGGCACGGATGCAGGCCCAGCCCGCTGACGGCGATGATGCCGGGGCGGCCGGGGATCAGGCGTCGATCCGGAAGAGCTCTCGCGCGTTGTCGCCGAGGAAGCGGCGCCGGGAGGCGTCGTCGGTGAAGCCGGCCGCCAGCTCTGCCAGGTCCTCGAGGTAGGCCGGGGTGTGATCGGCGTGGGGGAAGTCCGAGGCCCAGAGGAACCGGTCGGCCCCGTAGCGCTCGGCGAGCGCCGGGATCATCCGCTCGTCGGGGTCGCACGAGATCCAGACCCGCTCCCGGAAGTAGTCGCTCGGCTTGCGCTCCAACGGCACGCGGGTGCCGATGAAGGTGTGGGAGTACACGGCGTCGATGCGGTCGAGCCAGTAGCCGATCCACCCGCCGCCGGACTCGAGGACGAGCACCTTGAGCTGTGGGAAGCGGTCGAAGACCCCGTAGTCGAACAGCGTCGTGAACTGGTGGCGCACGCCGTCCGACGCCGTGACCGACGCGAAGAGGCGCAGCTGGCGCACGTTCTCCCACGCGCCCATCCGCGTGCCCTTCGTCCACTGGGGCTCGAAGGTGGGGTGGATGGCGAACGGGATGTCGAGCTGCTGCGCCATGTCGAACACCGGGTCGTTGTCCGGGTGCCCGAGCGGTCGGGCGTCGTGCGTGAAGGGGCACACGTACGCGCCCCGTGCCCCCTCGCCGTAGGCCCTCGCCAGCTCCTCCGCCGCCGCCTTGGGGTCCGACAGGGACAGGTGGGCGGTCGGGACGAGGCGGGGCGAGTCGGCACAGAACTCGCAGATCCATCGGTTGTAGGCCCGGGTGTACGCCTGGCTCAGCTCGGGATCCTCGAGCTCGGCCTCCCACAGCAGCCCGACGGTCGTGTAGAGGACCACCGCGTCGATGCCCTCGGCGTCGAGCAGCTCGAGCCGCTCCTTCGGGTCCATGCTCCCGAACGGCGCCTCGGACAGGTAGGTGCGATCCGGATCTCGCTGCACCTCGGCGAGGGCCGGGTCGCCCATCGCGCCGAGCACCGACATCGAGCCCCGGCGGGTCATCAGCGACGGCTTCCCGCCGATCTCGAGCGCCTCCAGGCCGCGCTCGTCGAGCACCACGCGCAGCGCCCGGTCGCGGTAGTGCGGCTCGAGGTAGCGCTCCCACAGGTCGGGCGGCTCGAGGATGTGCCCGTCGGCGTCGACGGCCCCGGCGTAGGGCAGCGGTGGCGCGGTGTGGTGCAGCGGCTTCCCCATCGATCCCCCCGGGTCGTGGCGTCCGCAGTGAACGTAGCGTGACCGCCACGCCATCGGGCCCGGGGAGGAGGGCCGCCCCGACGGCTACCTCGAGCGCCAGGTCGCCCGCTGGACCGACCAGTGGCACCGCGCCACCGACCATGACGACGCCACCATCGACGAGCTCGCCCGGGTGCTCGGCCAGGCGATCCCGGCGTTGCCGCCGGCCGGCTCGCCATCCACCCGAGCCAGGCGTGCGCCGACCGGCCCGGGTTCCTGACGGCCGAGCTGATCGACCGGTACGCCCGACGCCGACGCCGACGCCGACGCCGACGCCGTCGCCGGCGAAGTCGCCGGCGAAGTCGACAACGACCGCATCCCGCTCGCCGAGTGGGCACTGGAGCCCTGGGGGACCGGCGACTAGGTTGTCAACAATGTTGACAACCTGCCCGGATCCGGGCCCGGGAGCCGCCGGAGCTCCGGTTCGTAGCGGAAGTACGGGCCGGCCATGAGCGACGGCCTGGACCCGGATCCCCCGCGGTCCATCTGGCAGCGCCCCGTCCCCACGGAGAGCCCCCGGGTCAACTCCCGGGCGGCGTTGGTCGACGCGGCCTTCCACGAGTTCTCCGCGAAGGGCTACGAGGCGGCCACGGTGGCCGGGATCGCCGAGCGGGCCGGGGTCACCACCGGTGCGCTCTACGCCCACTTCAGAGGCAAGCTCGACCTGCTCCTCGAGGTGCTCGGCATGAGCCCGGTCGAGGACATCATGGCCACGATCAACGAGCTCGGGACCCGCCCCTGGAGCGAGGTGTCCCGGATCCTGAGCGAGGGCATGGCCACCCGGCCCGACCGGCGGACCCAGCTCCTCCTCGATGTCATCGTGGTCGCCCGCCGGGATCCGCAGGTGGCCGAGATCCTCAGAATGGGCCTGGAAACCTACCTCGATGCCATCAAGCGGGCGACTGGCGCCGGTGTCGCGCTCGGGCTGCTCGACCCCGCCCTGCCCCCCGACGACCTCGCTCGCGTGCTGTCGCTCATGAGCATGGGGATGATCGTGTTCGGTGCGCTCGAGGAGCCGCCGCCCTCGGAGCAGGCCTTCGGCCGGGTGGCCGACCTCCTCCTCCAGTCAGCGGGCGGGGACGATCGCGATGACCACCCGGAGGCGCTGGCCCGCGTCCGCTCCCGGGCGGCCGCGCTCGAGCGGGCCAAGCGGTCGTTGCACGAGGCGGTCGTGGAGGCCGCCGAGGGCGGGCAGACCCTGCGGCAGGTGGGGCAGGCCGCCGGGATCTCCCACGAGCGCGTGCGCCAGCTGCTGCGGGAACACGCAGCGGTCAGCGCCTCCGCTCCTGCCTGAGGCCGGAGGCTGTCAGCCGATCTGACGCGGGCTCCGTGCGTGCATCAGGACCGGCGCGGCCCGCCCTTGCTGGCGAAACATAGCGTTGCTACGTTCGGCTGGTGAACGTGCTGACTGCGGAGATCGAGGCCGACGAGGCGCTGCGGGTCGGCACCCAGAGCGGCGGCGGACCGGATCGTTGACCCACGTGCTCCCTGCGGCCCCCGCTGCGAACGCGATCGATCTCGACGAGCACGGCGCGGTCACGCGCCGGGCCTCGGTCAACCGCTTCCTCCGGATCGCCTTCGTGGCCACGCGCCGTCTCGGCCCGGTGATGGTGCGGCGGCCGTTCGTGCGTGACGACGAGCGCCGAAGCCAGCAGCTCGGACGCGCGCTGTCGACCGCGGTCACCGACCTCGGGGTCACCTTCGTGAAGCTCGGCCAGCTGCTGGCGTCGTCGCCCAGCATCGCCGGCCAGACCCTGGCCGACGCCATGCGCAGCGTCCTCGACGACGGGCCGCCGGTCCCGTTCGCCCAGGTGCGCAAGATCGTCGAGCTCGACCTCGGTCGCTCCATGGCCGAGGTGTTCGAGACCTTCGACGAGACCCCGTTCGCGGCCGCGTCGCTCGCGGTGGTCCACCGGGCCCGCCTGCTCGACGGCACCGACGTGGCGGTGAAGGTCCTTCGCCCGTCCAGCGCCCGCCTCGTGGCCACGGACCTCAGCCTCGTGCGGCCGTTCGTGAAGGGCCTGGCCAAGCTCGCTCCGGTCGGCGTGTTCCCCGCCGTGCCGCCCACCGTGGAGGGGCTCGCCGAGCAGCTCGCCGAAGAGCTCGACCTCCGCAACGAGGCCGACGTCATGGACTGGTTCGGTCAGATGACCCAGCTCATCGGCGCCAAGGGCGTGCTCGTGCCCACCACGATCCCGAAGGCGTCGGGCCGTCGCGTGCTCACGATGGAGTTCATCACCGGCGCCACGATCGACGACCTCGAGGCGATCGCCAACGGCTCCATCGACGCCCGGGCCGCCATCGAGGCCCTCATCGAGTCGTGGTTCGCCCTCGCGCTGTGCACCGGCGTGTTCCACGGCGACATGCACGCGGGGAACCTCCTCCTCACCCCCGACGGCCAGGTCGCGCTGCTCGACTGGGGGATCGTCGGCCGGCTGCCAGCCGACTCGCAGCTCTTCTTCCGTCGCTCCCTCGAGGGCGCCCTCGGCGACGAGAGCGCGTGGCCCGATGTGCGCGACCACATGCTCAAGTCGATGCCGCCAGAGCTGCTGTCCTCGGTGGGCATCACCTCGGACGACTTCCTCGCGATGGTCCGGGCCCAGACCCTGATGATCATGACGTTGCCGTTCAGCGAGCTCGACCTCATGATGCTCACCCCCGGGGCGACGGTCCCCGACCAGCCGGCGCCTGCGATGCCGACCAGCCCGCGCGGCTGGATCCGCCTCATCCGCGCCGAGCGGAAGCGGGTCCGCGGAGGCGGCGGCTCGCTCATGGACTCGGCGCCCCCGCGCGGCGAGATGCTCCTGATCAAGCAGCTCGTGTTCTTCGAGCGCTACGGGAAGCTCTTCCTCGGCGACAAGCCCCTGATCTTCGATCCGCACGTCTACCGGACGCTGCTCGCCCTCTCCGGCCCGCCAGCAGAGCCGCAGTCCGCCTCCTAGTCTCCCGGCCGTGGCGGACTACTCGGGCGCGGAGGTCGCTTGGTACATCGGGGGGTTCCTCGCGTGGACCCCGGCCTACGTGATGATCCTGTGGATCGGCGTGAGGCACCGCCGGCTCGAGATCCCGATCCTGGCCGCCACCGGCAACATCGCGTGGGAGCTGCTCTGGGGCTTCTTCTTCCAGGTCGACATGGGCTACGGCCTGCAGAACATCTACCGCGGCGCCTTCATCATCGACGTGGGGATCCTCTACCTCGTGTTGAGGCACGGACGCGACCAGATCCAGGCCCCGCTCGGACGGCGTTGGTACCCGGCGGTGGTCGTCGCGCTGCTCGCCGCCTGGGGCTGGGTCGTGGTCGCCATGCACCACACGACCAACGTCGACCTCCCCCTCGGCAGCACCTCCGCCTACCTCGTCAACCTGCTCGAGTCGGGCATCTACCTCTGGGCCGGCCTGAGCGTGATCGATCCGCGGTCGATGTCGCTCGTGGTGGCCTGGTCGAAGGGCCTGGGCACGGGCATGGTCACCGTGTTCGTGTTCCTCCAGTACCCCGACCACTCGTTCGTGAAGACGTTGGCGGTGCTCGTCGCGATCCTCGATGCCGGCTACCTCGCGCTGCTCTACGCGCGGCGCCGCGGCCGGCTGCCCGTTCCGCCCGCGCCCGGGCCGGCGCTGCCGTAGCGTCCGGCGCATGGCGGGCTCAGCACTGATCGCTCCCGGCGGGAAGTGGGACGACGCGCACCTCGAAGCGTTTCGAGAGGTGGGTGACCCACGGGCCGACGTCGTCATGAACGCGATCGTCAGCGAAGGTCGGAACGAGCTGACGCAGGCCACGGCCTACCTCGGGATGCTCGTCGACTCCGGCATCCCGCCCAACAACCCGCATCCCGCCCTCGAGGCGTTCCTGGCCGAGACCTTCGAGCTGCCGGACTGGGCCGATCCGGAGCTGCTCGCCCGTGGGCAGCAGCGCTTCAAGGACTGGGGTCCACAGATCATCCTGTCGCTGTTCTGCGCGTCGCTGCCGAGCGCCTACGCCGCGAAGAAGGGAGTGCAGGTCCTCGCCCAGACGGCTCGCCTGGACACCGATACGAAGCGCCGGATCATGGAGACGGGCCAGTTCCTCGTCGACGTGCTCCAGCCCGGTGGCCTCGACCGCGACGGGGTGGGCCGTCGGTCGATCCAGCGCGTCCGCCTGATGCACGCCACGGTGCGCGCCTTGGTCCAGCTGCGGGCCCGCCAGGAGCCGTCGTCCTGGGAGGACGACTGGGGCACACCGATCAACCAGGAGGACCTGGCCGGCACCCTGCAGTCGTTCGCCTTCGTGGTGGGCGAGCCGCTGCCCAAGCTGGGGATCCGGGTCGCCCGCCGCGACGCCGACGCCTACGTCCACCTGTGGAACGTGATCGGCCACCAGCTCGGCCTCGATCGGAAGCTGCAGCCGGCCAACCTCCGGGAGGCGGGCGTGCTCGTCGGGCAGATCCGCCGCCGTCAGCAGGCGGCGTCGCCCGAGGGCCGCGAGATGGGGGAGGCGCTCGTGGACTTCCTCGAGGCACAGATCCCGGGCCGGTTCGCCGACGACTACATCGCGACGCTCATCCGGTACCTGGTCGGCACGGAGGTCGGCGACATGATCGGCGTGCCCCCCGGCGCCCATCTGCCCGGCGTGGTCACCCGCGGTCTGGCCCTGCTCACCGGCCAACGGAAGGGCCTCACCGGCGGGAAGTCGTGGATCCAGCACCTCTCCGAGCCTGTCGGCCGAGAGCTGGTCACCGCGGCGTTCGGGGTCGAGCGCCTCGGGGTCAGGCGGTTCGGCGCCCGCCTCCCCTTCGCCCTGCCCGACGGGCTGGCCGACCACTGGAAGCTGTCCGGCTGAGATGACTAGCCGATCGGCTAGTCTGCGGCGATGGAGTTCGACGCACAACGGGTGAGCCTGTGGATCTCCGCGACCTTCGGCGGGATCCTGCTGGTGGCCTTCCTGCTGTTCCCGGGGTTCTTCCCCCCGATGTCGCCGTCGATGGGCGCGCAGGAGGTGGCCGACTTCTACGCGGACCACGCGCCGATGATCCGCGCCAGCATGATCACGTTCGACTTCTGCGGCGTGATGCTCCTGCCGCTGTTCACGGTGGTGATCCACCAGCTGAAGCGGATCAGGACCTCCACCGACGTCTTCGCCTACTGCTACCTCAGCGCCGTCACGAGCGGTGCTGCACTGCTGGCGCTGGCCAACCTCTTCTGGCTCATCGGAGCGTTCCGGCCTGAGCGCGACGTGCACCTGGTGCAGCTCATGAACGACCTGGCCTGGATCACGTTCACCGCGCCGGTGGGCACCATGGTCGCCCAGAACCTCGTGTTCGCCCTCGCCGTGTACCTGGACAAGGGCGAGCGGCCGGTGTTCCCCCGCTGGGTCGGGCACTTCAACATCGTCACCGCCGTGCTCATCATCCCGGCCGCGTGCGCCTCGATCTTCACCAGCGGTCCCCTCGCCTGGGACGGGCTCATCTCCTACTGGCTGCGCCTGGCCACCATCGCCACGTACTACGTCGTGATGCTGCTGGTGCTCCGACGGGTGGTGGCCCGGGAGCTCGCGGACGAGGCCGATGGGGTCCCCGGCGACGTGATGTTGGCCGCCGTCTGATGGTGGCGACGCTCCGGCCGGCGCCGGTGATCGACGGGGTCGCGCCGGGCGACCGGCTCGACCTGCGGATCTGCTGGTGGATCACCGTCGGCTTCTACGGGCTGTTCGGCGTGATCTTCGTGCCGTTGGCCCGGGTGATGCCGCCGCCCGGCGCCAACATGTCGACCGCCGAGATCGTTGCCTTCTACGCCGACAACAGCACCACCATCAAGATCGGCTTCGGGATCCTGATGGTGGCGATCGGGGGGGCGGCGATCGCCAGCGGCATCGTCGCCTACGAGATGACGCGCATGTCGGTGAGCAAGGTGTTCGTCTACGCCTACATCGTGTCGCTGTCGGTGGGCGCCCTGCCGGGATGCCTGCTCGCCGCGTTCTGCTGCCTCACCGCGACGTTCCGCGGCGACCTCGACCCACAGGTGACGGAGCTGCTCTTCGACATCACGTTCCTGTCGTTCGTGGGCTCGCTGGGCTGCTTCGCCGCGAACTACACGATCCTCGCCGTGGCCATCCTCCTCGACCGCAACGAGGTCTTCCCCAAGTGGATGGCCTACGTGACGATCTGGCAGGTCGTCACCGAGCTGCTGGCCGCGCCGGTGTTCATCTTCCGGACCGGGCCGCTCTCGTGGAACGGCGTGATCTCGTTCTGGGAGGGCACCGCGCTGTTCGGCATCTACATGATGCTGCTCATCCGCCTGGTCCGTCGGAACATCACCGCACCGGCAGAGGTGGCGGACTGATGCGGCAGCGACTGCTCGCACTGGTGCCCGAGGGCGAGGACCTCGAGGTGCCCGGCGGCATCAACATGTGGCTCTTCGTGGTGGGCGAGCTCCTGATCTTCGCCTTCTACTTCTTCGTGTTCATGATGTACCGCACGCATGCGTCCGACGCCTTCGCCGGATCGCAGGAGCACCTCAACCTCGCGGTGGGGGCGGGCAACACGGTGATCCTGCTGACCAGCTCGTACTTCGTCGCCCTGGCGGTGGACGCGGCCCGCTGCGGCGACCCGGCGCGGGCCCACCGACTCGTGCGGTGGACCGTGGCGCTGGCGGTGCTGTTCATGGTCATCAAGCTGGGGGAGTGGGCCTACGAGATCCGCCACGGCTACACGTTCCCGAGCGACGACTTCTTCATGTTCTACTTCGCTCTCACCGGCGTGCACCTGTTCCACGTCGTGATGGGGCTCGGCGTCCTGGCGCTCGTGCTCCACGAGCTGCGGACGCCGGACCTCCAGCGGCAGTTCGTGGTGGAGGCCGGCGCCACCTACTGGCACATGGTCGACGTCGTGTGGATCGTCCTGTTCGCGCTCCTCTACGTGCTCCGATGACCGCCACCGGACCAGGCGACGGCGACACGCGCCGGCTCACCCGGGTGTGGCTCACGCTCTGTGCGCTCACGGTCCTGTCCGCGGCGGCGGCCGCCGCCTTCGACGACGGGCGCGACAGCGTCGCGATCGGGCTCGTCGCCCTCCTCATCGGCGGCGTCAAGGTGCGGCTGGTGCTCCAGGAGTTCATGGACCTGCGCCGCGCCCCGCGGTGGCTCGGCGGGGTCACCGACGCGTGGCTGGTGGGCGTCGTGGCCTTCGTCGCCGTCCTGCACGCCTTCTGATGGCCAAGCCCCACAGCGCGATCCGGATGCGCACGATCGAGACCGCGCTCGACCTGTTCGCGGACCGCGGGGTGCGCGGCACGTCGCTGCAGATGATCGCCGATGCCCTCGGCGTGACGAAGGCGGCGGTGTACCACCAGTTCCCGACGAAGGCGGAGATCGTGATCGCGGTCGCGGAGCTCGAGCTGGGGAAGCTGGAGGCCTGGGTGGCGGAGGCCGAGGCGCAGGGGTGCACGCCGGCGGCCCGTCTCGAGCTCCTGGAGCGGATCGTCGACCTCGCCCTCGAGCGGCGCGGCGCCGTGTCGACGCTGCAGATCGATCCCGACATCGTGCAGTTCCTCGGCCAGCACGAGCCGTTCCAGGCGGTGATCGTGCGGCTGTTCGCCGCCCTGCTCGGCGAGGACGAGGGGCCGAAGGCGCAGGTGGAGGCGGCGATGCTGTCGGCGCTGATCGGCGGCACGATCGGCCACCCGATGGTGCTCGGCCTGGGGGAGGACGAGCTCCGCGCAGAGCTGATCATCCTGGCGAAGCGCCTGCTGCAGCTCCCGGACTGAATCCGCGGGGCCGACGTGAAGGGGCTCAGCCCTCGGAGAAGTTGGCCGTGGCCGGGATGCGATCGGGCGGGTCGCCGATCACGATGGCGATCTCCTTGCCGTCGGTGAGCGTGATCGCCGGCGCGTCGGCCAGTGGCACCTCGTCGCCGTCCACGTAGATCGTGATGGGCGTGTCCGGGGTGCAGTGCTCGTCGATGCAGTGGTCGTCGAGCCGCACGCCCCACAGCGTGAACAGCTGATCGAGCGTGCGGTCCTCGTCGGTGGCGGACTCGGTGTGGATGATGCCGGTGGTGTCGTGGGTGTGCAGCGGCGAGATGCACGGCTGATCGCAGCCCTCGATCCCGCCGTAGGATGTGCCGCCCAAGTCGTCGAAGACCTTCACTGCCGGGTCGGTGATCACGATGCCGATGGCGGCCGGCACGACCCGGTGATCGCCGTCGATGAAGACGTCGAGGTGCGAGTGGGCGTGGTGCGTCAACGTCTCCTTCACCTCGAGCGGGGCGCCGGCCTCGTCGGCGAGCTGCTCGACCTGGTCCGGCTCCGGCGCCGGCCAGGCCTCGGGCCCCGTGGCCCGACCGGCGGAACCACCGATCTCGAGGCCACCGGACGTCGACGTCCCGTCGTCGTCGCCTCCGCATCCAGCGACGAGCGGGCACAGCACGCAGGCGACGAGCGTCCAACGCGCTGAGCGAGCCCCCCGGCGTGACATGCCCGGAGTGTACGGACGCCGGGGCATCGCGTGGCGTGCAACGATCGCACCATGGCCCCGACCGCCGCAGTGGTGGGAGGCGGCCCGGCCGGGTTGATGGCGGCCGAGCGGCTGGCCACGGCCGGGGTCGCCGTCACGGTGCACGAGCGCATGCCGACCGTCGGTCGCAAGCTGCAGGTGGCCGGACGGGGTGGCCTCAACCTCACCAACGCCGAACCGCTCGATGCCTTCCTCGACCGCTACGGCTCGGCCCGTCAGGCGCTCGCCACCGCCGTCGAGCGCCTGGATCCAGAGGCGCTGCGGGCATGGAGCGCGGGCCTCGGCCAGGAGACGTTCGTGGGTTCCAGCGGGCGGGTGTTCCCCACCGGGCTCCGGGCGACCGCCCTGCTGCGGGCCTGGCTGCGCCGCCTCGACGAGCTCGGCGTGGTGCTGCGCACCCGTTCCACCTGGCTCGGCTGGGACGGCGAGGGCGGCCTGCGGTTCGCCGGCGCCGATGGCGCCACCACCGCCCGGACCGACCTCACCGTGCTGGCACTCGGCGGCGCGAGCTGGCCGCGCACGGGATCCGACGGCGGGTGGGTCGCCCACCTCGAGGCCGCCGGCGTGGCCGTCACGCCGCTGCGGTCGGCGAACTGCGGGTTCGTCGTCGACTGGAGCGCCGAGCTCCGCGAGCGGTGGCACGGCACGCCGCTCAAGGACGTCGCCGTCGCGCACGGCGACGATCGCTCGCGGGGCGACCTGGTCGTGACGCGCCGCGGGATCGAGGGCGGGCCGATCTACGCGATCGGCGCCGCGGTTCGCGACGCCATCGCCACGACGGGCGGACCCGTGGTCGTCCGCCTCGACCTGCTCCCCGAGGACACGGACGAGGAGGTGGCGGACCGGCTGGCCCGGCGGCGACCGAAGGACTCCACGGCCAACGGGCTGCGACGGGCCGGGCTGTCCCCGCTCGCGAGCGCGCTGCTCCGCGAGGCCACCGGCAACCACCCCCCGGCCGACTCCGTCGAGCTCGGCGCCCTCCTGCGGGCGTTGCCCCTGCGCCTCGACGCGCCACTGCCCCTCGAACGGGCGATCTCCACGGCCGGCGGCGTCGCGCTGGACGAGGTCGACGAGCACCTGATGCTCCGGCGTCGGCCCGGCACCTTCGTGGCCGGCGAGATGCTCGACTGGGAGGCGCCGACCGGCGGCTACCTCCTGCAGGGCGCGTTCAGCACCGGGGCGGCCGCCGCCGACGGTGCCCTGCGCTGGCTGGGTACCGTGCGATCGTGACCGACCCCGCCGTCGAGGAGATCGTCGACGGTCCCACCACGTGGCGCTTCGACGTGGACTTCCTCGAGTCGAGCTGGACCTGCATCTACGGCCGGGGCTGCCTCGGGATCCTCGCCGAGCCCGCCGAGCACCTCCAGCAGGGCTGCTGCTCGATCGGCGCCGAGCTGGGCGACGAGGAGGAGGCCATGACGATCGGAGCCCTGGCCGCCACGCTCGATCCGTCGCTCTTCCAGCACCACGTCGAGGCGGCCGAGGGCGGCGTCTACCTCGACGACCGCCGGGAGGCGACGCGCCTCGTGGACGGCGCCTGCATCTTCCTCAACCGCCCGGGGTTCGCCGGAGGCGCGGGGTGCGCGCTGCACCTCGCCGCGCTCGAGGCGGGGGAGTCACCCATCGAGTGGAAGCCCTCGGTGTGCTGGCAGCTCCCCATCAAGGTCGACTGGGAGCCCGGGCCAGGCGACACCGAGGTGGCCACGGTTCGGCGCTGGACCCGGGCGGACTGGGGCGAGGACGGGGACCCGATGGCGTGGTGCTGCACCGAGGGCGACCGGGCCTACGTCGGGGAGACCACGGTGCTGGAGTCTCTCGGCGACGAGATCGGGGCCATCGTCGGCACCGCCGTGCACGTGGAGCTGCGCCGCCGCCTCCGGGGGCCCTAGGTCGTGCGCTCGAAGTCCCCCGGACGGCGGCGACCGTCGACGACCTCCGCGGCGAGCTCGCTGAGCTTCGAGCTCGAGGACCTGGCCGCGCGGCGCAGCTCGTCGAAGGCGACGTCGATGTTGACCTGGCGGCTCTCCGCCACCATGCCCTTGGCCTGCTCGATGATGACCCGGCTGGAGAGCGCGCTCTGCAGCTGCTCGTTGAGGCGCTGTGCTTGCACGTGCGCCCGGTCCTGGAGCACCGCGATCGTGGCGACGTCCGCGAAGGTCTGGGCGATGTCGAGGTCGTCAGCCGCCAGGCCCGGGGTGGTGACGTCGAACAGGTTGAGCGCCCCGATCGTGGCGCCGCGCAGCCGCATCGGGAGCGCGTTGACCACGTGGTAGCCGGCCGCGACTGCCTCGCGGCTGAACAGCGGCCACGGTGTGCTGTCGGACGAGAGGTCGGCATGGCTCACACGGAGGCCGGTGCGGTGGCAGTCGAGGCAAGGGCCCTCCTCGGCTTGGATCTCGAACAGCTCGAGCTCGCGCATCGCGTCGCTGGACGAGGCGATGACCCGCAGCGGCGCATCTGTGGCCGCCAGCATGATCCCCGCGGCGTCGACGCCGAGCACCTCGACGCAGCGATCGGCGAGGACCGTGAGGAGCTCGACCACGTCGAAGTCCTCGACGAGGTTGTCGGCGAGCTCCACGAACGTCTGGAGGATTCGGGATTCTTTGGTCATCACTCGCCCCCTTCGGGCTGGAGCTGGAGTCGGTGCGCGACGACCTCGGTCGCCGCTGCGCTGATGGTGAGATCGTGGGAGAAGGCGTGGGCCCGGAGCCGGGCCAGCCCCTCGGCGACGGACACGGCGAGCTGCACCGCGACCATCCCGGACGCCTGGTGGACGACAGCGCGGAAGGTCGTGAGGTCCTCGAGCTCGACCCGATCGTCCCCCTCGGACGCGTGCTCCTGAAAGCCCAGCAGGGCCTTGGCGGTGACCTCGCCGAGCACGAGGACATCGGCGTGCTGGTCGTCGGTGAGCGGACCCGGGGTGTCCCGGTAGAGCGTGAGCCCCCCGACGTGGTTCGGCCCGATGGCGACCGGGATCGCGAACACCGCGTGGGCGCCGGCGGCATCGGCGAGGGGGGCGTACGTCGGCCAGCGCCCGTCGATCGTGCTCGCGAGGTCCGGCTCGGCGACGAGCAGCTGGCGGCGCTGCGCATCGACCCCCGGGCCCTCGCCGAGCGTGAGCTCGAGGTCGGCCAGCTCTGCGCTCACCCGATCGGACGAGTACACAGCCCCGGGGGCACCCACCTCGTCGCCGACGGTGAGCGTCGCGCCCGTCATCGCTGCGATCTCCGCGCACGCGTGGGGCAGGCCTTCCGCTGAGCTCGTGGCGTCGCGATCCTCCGACAGGTGGGTGAGGATGCGCAGCAGTCGCTCGACGGGCACGTGCAGCCTCTCGTCCCGATTGGGCTCGCTGTCACCGTACCTCCGGAGCAGTGCTACGAGGCTTGTCGTCTCGGCGGGGTCGTGGCACAGTGGTCGACAGAGTTAGTTCAGCCGTGGTGCCTGGACCCAGCGCCGACGTCGACCGCCTTCGGGCGGGACGAGGAGCGCACGTGGCGGGCATCGAGGTCCTGGCAGGGTGGTGGTCGATCGTGTCGGTCCCGCACCAGCGCGCTCCGTGACGGCCGAGCGCCGATCCTCCGCGCCGGGTGTGTCCCCACCCCGGGCGCGGCCGCTTCACCGTCGTGGGCCTGGCGGACGGTCCTCGGCGGTGATCGCGGCCGCCTGAAGCCACGGCACCTGACCGACGGTGCTCGGGTACCGTCGAGCACCATGCACCAGAGCGGTACCACCCTGGCGGTCGCCGCCGTGCAGCGGACGCCGGTCTTCCTCGATCGGGAGCGCTCGCTGGAGGTGGCCGCCGCCGCGGTCGCCGAGGCCGCGGCCGGGGAGCGCGGCTGGTCGTGTTCCCGGAGTCGTTCGTGCCCGGGTACCCGGATTGGGTCTGGCGCCGGCCGCCGATGAGCGACGGCGAGTGGTACGCCCGCTTCTTCGACCAGGCGGTCGATCCCGGCCACGACCTCGGCCCGGTCCAGGCCGCCGCGCGCGAGGCGGGCGCGTGGGTCGCCCTCGGTGTCACCGAGCGGCTGGCGTCGGGCTCGCTCAGCAACTCGGTGCTCTACGTGGACGACCAGGGCGAGCTGGTCGCCCGGCACCGCAAGCTCATCCCGACCGGTGCGGAGCGCCTCGTGTGGAGCAACGGCCAGGCGCACCTGCTCACGGTGGTGGAGATCGATGGCGTGCGCGTCGCCAGCCTCATCTGCTGGGAGAGCTACATGCCCCTGGCCCGCCAGGCGCTCTACGAGAAGGACGTCGACCTGGTGCTGTCCCCGACGTGGGACAACAGCAGCACCTGGGTCCCCACGCTCCGGCACATCGCCAAGGAGGGCCAGGTCTTCGTGGTCGGCGTCACGGCCTTCCTGCGCGGCAGCGACGTCCCCCGCGACCTGCCCGAGGCCGACGACCTCTACGGCGGCGACGAGGACTTCATGTCACGCGGCAACAGCACGATCGTGGCCCCGGGAGGTGAGGTGCTGGCCGGCCCGCTGATCGGCGA
Source organism: uncultured Microthrixaceae bacterium (assembly GCA_963727905.1). Taxonomy (GTDB): domain Bacteria; phylum Actinomycetota; class Acidimicrobiia; order Acidimicrobiales; family VFJN01; genus VFJN01. The sequence continues at coordinate 192,221 of CAVSIC010000021.1, read as the reverse complement.
GGCCGGCATCGTGCACGCCACCCTGGAGCTCGACCGGATCGCCGCCGGCCGCCGGATGTTCGACCCGGCCGGCCACTACTCCCGGCCCGACGTCCTGCGCCTGCACGACTCGACCTGAGGGTCCGAGCCGCGGGCGGCCAGCGGCGCGCTACGTTGCCGGGCTGATGGCGACGCGGGCCGGTGTGCTGCCCTCGGACTTCTTCGAGCGCCTCTCGCGCCCGCCGGGGTCCGACGATCCCCACGTGCACCTCGCCCAGCTCCGGGTGGACCCCGTGCCGCGGCTGCGGTCCGGCGAGCTCGTGCTGGCGCGCCACCGCGACGTGATCGCCGTGCTGCGCGACCCCACCTTCGTGAAGCCGGCCCTGCCCAGCATCCCGATCCCGTCGGTCCGGGCCACCATGCGCAACTTCCTGCTCCTCGACGGGTCCGACCACACCCGGCTGCGCCGCGCGGTGATGCCCCTCTTCACGCCGAGCGCCGTCCAGGCCCGCCGGGCGCGCATCGTGGAGCGGACCGGCCGCTTGCTCGACGGCAAGCGGGAGCTCGACGTGATCGCCGACGTCGCCTACCCGCTCCCGCTCGGGATGATCGCCGACGCCCTCGGGGTGCCGCCGGAGGACGAGGCCCAGATCGCCGCGTGGGGCGCCGCCCTGCTCGAGACGCTCGACAACCCGATGCCCCTCACCGTCGTCGGAGCGCTGCGGATGGCCAAGGCCGTCGCGCTGCGCCGGTCGCATCCGCTGGCGCTGATGCGGGCGATCCACGGGCTCGCCGGCTACGCCCGTCGCCGCCTGACCGACGGGCCCGCTCCCGATGAGGCGGACATCCTCGGCGCGCTCCGCGCGGGCGTGGCGACCGGCGAGCTGACGATGGACGAGGCCATCGGCACCTGGATCCTCATCGTGATCGCCGGGCACGAGACCACCGCGAACATCATCGGCACCACCCTGCACCTGCTCCTCGCCCACCCGGACCAGCGGTCGCTGGTCGACGCGGATCCCGGCCTGGTCGCCAGCGCGGTGCGCGAGGCGCTGCGGCTCGAGGGCCCGGTGCCGTTCGTCGGCCGTGATGCGGCGGCCGACACGACGGTCGCAGGGGAGCGGGTGGCGAAGGGCACGTCGGTGCTGGTCCTGTTCGGCGCCGCCAACCGCGACCCGGAGGTCTTCGAGGAGCCGGACCGGTTCGACGTCCTGCGGGCGGACATCGGACAGCTCGCCTTCGGCCACGGGAGCCACTTCTGCGTCGGCGCCCAGCTCGCCCAGCTCGAAGCCGAGGTCGCGGTCGGCGCGCTGCTGCAGCGCAATCCGCGACTGGCGCCGGGCGCCTCACCTCGGTGGCGCCCCACCTTCGCGACGCGCGGCATCGCCGAGCTGCCGGTCGAGCTGGACCCCTGACGGGGGTGGGTCAGGGGAAGAGCGGCGGGTACCCGGTGATCTTGATGCCGATGCCCGGGAGCCGGAGCCCCGTCGGCGGGGTGATCAGGCGCCGGTAGAGGAACTCCCGCCAGCCGGCGTAGCCGAACTGGGGGTGCTTCTGGTCCGGGTCGATCTGCTGCTCGCAGACGTTGCCGAGCAGCACCGTGAGGACGCAGGCGGGCAGGTCCGCCGGGTACGGGACGATGTCGTCGGCGACGCCGTGGGACAGGAACATCGGCGGCTCGTTCAGGCCGACGTTGGCCAGCACCACCGGCAGCGTGCCCCCGGCCGACGAGACGACGGCCTGCACGCGGGACGACACGCCGGACGGCACGTCGAACGTGGTGGTCGTGCCCGGGTCGTCCTCGTTGTAGCCGACCATCTGCGAGATGATCCCGCCCGCCGAGTGGCCGGAGACGGCGATCTTGTTCGGGTTGACCTTGTACTGCGCGGCGTGGGCCCGCACCCAGCGCACGGCGGCCTGCGCGTCGTGCGTGGCGTCCTTGGCCTCGCGGATGTACTCCTCGAGGCGGAGCGTCTGGATCGTGGGCAGCAGGCCCTCGGGCAGCGACTCGTCGAGCCGGTAGTTGATCGAGAAGACGACGTACCCGGCCTTCACGTACTGCTCGCGGGCCTCCTGGTACCACTCGACCTCCTTGCTGCCCCGCTTGAAGAACCCGCCGTGCACCCAGACGACGGCGGGCCGGTTGGTGAGGGTGTCACCGGCGGGCTGCAGGACGTCGAGCAGGTGCGTCTGCGTGACGCCCAGGTAGTTGACCGACTGCCCGTACGGGATGTTCGACTCCACCGTGTAGCTGTTGAACACGAGGTCGAGGTAGCGGACGCCGTCGGCGCCCGCCTGGGGCACCGGTCCGATCGCTCCCACCGTGGTCGCCACCACCGTGACGACGAGCACCGCCGCCAGACGAAGCACCGTGCGTCGCGCCATCTGTCCCCCAAAGCGTCGTGACCGTTAACCGTCGTTCGCGTTGGTCAACGTACCACGCGCTGCACGATCGTGGCCGACAGGTCGGCGACCGCGAGGAGGTTGCCCTCGCTGTCCGTCACCCGGCCCTCGACCACCACGAGGGCGCGGCCGGCCTTGACCACGTTGGCCTCCGCCCGCACCCGGTCGCCGCGGGCAGAGCCGAGGTAGCGGACGTGGAGGTCGGCGGTGACCAGGGCCTGGGTCTCGTGGTCGTAGGTCGACCCGCTGCTCGCCGCCACCGCCAGGGTGACGTCGCACAGCAGCGCGATCACGCCCCCGTGCAGCCGACCGGTGGCACCGAGGGCGTTGGCCGAGAGCGGGATCTCCATGATCGCCGGGCCGTCCTCGCCGGTGGCGATGACCTCGAGGCCGATCAGCGCGTGGGTCGGCACCGCCCCGAGGGCCCCCTGCATGGAATCGCGCATGTCGGACATCAGGCGACCCCGTCGGCCCGGAGGGGGAACCGGACCTGAACGCTGTCGGGCGTGCTGAACCCGCCGGCCGGGCCGATCGCCTCGATGACCGGCGGACCGAACCGCATGGTGAGCGCCCGCAGCCCCTCGGCCAGCTCGAGGCGGGCGAGCCCGGCCCCGACGCAGAGGTGCGGGCCCCACCCGAACGTGAGGTGGGCGTGGGCGTCGGCCCGGTCCACCTGGAAGGCGGTCGGGTCGTCGAAGCGCTCGGGGTCCTGGTTGGCCGCCGAGAACGAGAGCATCAGCCGACCGCGCGGTCCGAGCTCGAGGCCGTCGCGGTCGAACGGCTCCTCGGCCCGACGGGTGAGGGCGGGCACGATCCCGCGCAGGCGCAGGATCTCGTCGACCGCCGTCAGGAGCAGGTCGGGCTCCGCCGCCAGGCGCTCCCAGTCGTCGGGGTGGTCGGCCAGCAGGAGGATCGCTGCGGTCATCTGCCGCCGCGTGGTCTCCGCGCCGGCGAACACGAAGCCGGTGATCATCGCGATCACGTCGTCGTCGGAGAGGTGGTGGCCGTCGACCTCGGCCGCCAGCAGGCGCGACACCAGGTCGTCGCCCGGGGCGGCTCGGCTCGCGGCGATGCGCTCGTGGCCGTAGTCCCGCATCTCCGCGGTGGCCGCCTCCACCCGGGCCACGTCGCCGGGGGCGATGCTCCCGGCGAACGCGAGCGCGATGGCGGAGGCCCACGCGGCCATCCGGTCGCTGTCCTCCACCGGGAGGCCGAAGAGCACGGCGAACACCTCGGGCGGGAGGGGCTCGGCGAAGGCGGCCACCACCTCGCACGCGCCGCCGGTCGCCACGATCCCGTCGGCCAGCCGCTCGGCGATCGCCCGCGTGGCCGGGCGCAGCTGCTCGACCTTCTTCGGCGTGAACGCGGTGGACAGGACCGCCCGCAGGTGGCGGTGGTCGTCGCCGTGCCGGGAGAAGAGGGGAGACACCTGCGCGGCGCTCTGCGGCGACAGGCCGCTGGCCACCATGTCGTCCACGAACGAGCGCGGCGACAGGCGCCGGTCGTTGAGCACCTCGCGGTTCTCCGCCCACCCGAGCACGACCGGCATGGCCGCCCCCGTCTGATCGGCGCCGTTGGCCCACCAGTGCTGCTCGGCGCAGCGCCGGAGCTCCGCATCCCAATCGCCGAACCAGGCCGCCAGATCCAGGTCGGCCGGGCAGCCGTTCGCCCCCACCTCGTCGCTCACCCGGGCAGTCTCCCCCACGCGGGGACGGGGTGATCTCAGATCGTGGTGGCGAAGGGGGGCGGACCGAGGATCACGGTGGCGCGGGTCGCCTTCGCGGCCCGGCCCACCACGTCGAAGTCGACCCGGCCGGTGGACTCGCCCTCGGCGAGGGGCTCGCTGGCCTGGCGGTAGAACGCGTCGCCGGCGCCCGGGGTCTGCACGCAGAAGAGGCGGCTGTGCGGTGCGATGCCGCGGAAGGCGTGGGGCACCCCGCGCGGGGTGAACAGGAAGCCGCCGGCGGTCACCCGGGAGACCACGCCGGCCTGGTGGACCTCGATCTCCCCCTCGACGACGAGCACCGCCTCGTCCGCCTTCGGGTGGGTGTGCAGCGGGGTGACCTTGTCGGCGTCGATCTCGTCGTCGAGGGCGAACAGGCTGCCGCCGGTCTGATCGGCGGTCGCCTTCCACTCGTGGAGTCCGCCGCCGAGGAACCACATCCGCTCGCCCTCTCCCGGGTTGCACACGAAGGCCTTGGTCATGGAGCGCTCCCTACGTCGTGGTACTCAATACCGTGAAGGTATCGGGTACCATGTGCGCATGTCAACGGCCTTCCTCGAGCACGGTCGGGTGGGGCAGAAGCGGCGGACCCACGCGGCGCTGGTGGATGCCGCGCGCGAGCTCCTGGCCGGCGGGTCGATGCCCACGGTGGAGGAGGCAGCGGAGGCGGCCGACGTCTCCCGCACCACGGCCTACCGCTACTTCCCGAACCAGGCCGCCCTCCTCGCCGGCGTCCACCCGGAGATCGAGGCGCAGTCGCTGCGCACGCGGGAGAGCGACGATCCCCTGCTCCGCGTCGACGACGTCGTCGCGGAGATCACGCGGGTGATCGTCGAGGGCGAGGCCTACTACCGTGCCACCCTCCGCCGGTCGCTCGAGCTGGACCCGGCGAAGGCCCGCGAGGAGCTGCCGCTCCGCCAGGGCCGCGCCATCGGCTGGTTCCAGGAGGCGCTGGCACCGCTGGCGGACGAGCTCGGCCCCGAGGCCACCGAGGCCCTCGCCGTCGCGCTGCGCAGCGCCACCGGCATCGAGGCGCTCGTCTGGCTGACCGACATCGCCGGGGTCGACCGGGATCGGGCGCGCCGCCTGATGCGGTGGTCGGCGCGGGCCATGGTGTTGGCCGCGCTGACCGGCGACCTGCCCCCCACCGGGTAGCGCCGCGTTCCATCGAGCAGGCCGGCGCACCCAGGGCTACGGTTTTCGCCCAGGGGGACGGGGAGCATGGCGAAGGCATCGACCACAGGTGGTCGACCGGATCGCTGGATCTGTGACAGCGAGCCGAGCGACCGGTATCCGATCTGGACCCGCGGGAACATCGGCGAGGTCTTCCCGTGGCCCGTCACGCCACTGAGCTGGAGCACGGGCGTCCGCCAGTGCGCCGAGCCGGGGTGGCGTGATGCGCTCGATCGCTTCGGGGCGTTCCGCCTCGACGAGTTCTCGCCGACGGACAACGAGATCGTCGGCTGCTTCGGCGGCTACGGCTACCTGAACGCGTCGGTCAGCCGGATCCTGGGTGTGCGGACCCCCGGCCTCACCTGGGAGCAGATCGACTTCTCGCTGTGGGGCGAGATGCCGGGCGTGCCGCCGTACGAGGCGGTGGACGGGGACGAGGACCCGGCCCGGTCGGAGGCCATCGGCGCCACCCTCGGGTGGATCTTCGGGTCGTCGACGCTCCCCGAGCTCGAGGACGATCGGCTGCAGATGGCTCGGCTGCGGGCAGCCCGGCCCGACTTCCGCCCGATGAAGGACCAGGAGATCGTCGACTGGTACCGCGCCCACCTGCCGGAGCTGCGCCGGCTGTTCGCGTCGCACCTCTTCATGACGTACTGCTCCACGGTGCCCCTCGGCGTGATCCAGGGCGTGTGCACCGCCATCGGGGAGCCGACCGTCGCCATGGTCCTCATCGGCGGGATCGGCCACGTCGACTCGGCGGACCCGACGTACGCGTTCTGGGAGATGGGCCGACAGGTGCGAGCGTCCTCCGCGCTGACCGCCATGTTCGATGCCGGCATCGACGGGCTCCACGAGCGCCTCCTGGTCTCGACCGACGGCAGCGTGCGCGCGTTCCGCACCGACTTCGACTGCTTCCTCTACGAGTTCGGGTCACGCGGGCCCAACGAGTGGGAGACGAGTGCGCCGTCGTGGGAGACCGACACCCGGCTGCCGCTCGTGGCCATCGACCGCATGCGCGGGGCGAGCGAGGACCAGGCGCCGCGCCGTCACCACGCCGCGATGGCGACCGCGCGCGAGGAGGCCGTCGCTCGCGTGCTGGCGGCGGTGGAGGGCGATCCCGAGACGCACGGCCAGCTGGCGGCGGCGCTCGCCGCCGCTCCCGTGTTCCTGGCCGGGAGGGAGCGCTCGAAGACGACGATCATCCGCCTGGTCAACGAGCTTCGCGTCGGCTGCTACGAGCTCGGCCGGCGCATGGTGGAGCGCGGCGTGCTGGACCGGCCGATGGCCTGGTCGATGCTCGACGACACCGAGATCGACGGGTTCGTGGCCGACCCCGAGTCGTGGGCCGCCACCATCCGAGAGCGCGACGCGAACTACCGGTCGCTGTTCGCCGTCGAACCGCCGTTCGTGTTCGCCGGCACCGTGCCCCCGCTGCCGACCTGGCCGGAGCGCGACGTCACGCTGGCCCCTGTCGCCGGGGGGACGGTCCTGTCGGGGATCCCCGGGTGCCCGGGGGTCGCGACCGGCCGGGCCCGCGTGGTGCTCGACCCGCTGGACCCCCGCGACCTCGAGCCCGGTGACGTGCTCATCGCGCCGATCACCGATCCCGCCTGGACGCCGTTGTTCGTGCCGGCCTGCGCGGTGGTGGTCGAGGTCGGCGCCCAGCTCAGCCACGCGGTGATCGTGTCCCGCGAGCTCGGCATCCCCTGCGCCGTCTCCGTCACCGGCGCCACCCGCCTGATCCCCGATGGGGCACTCATCACCGTCGACGGCACCGCCGGCACCGTCACCGTCCACCAGGAGTGAGGCCACCGCTGCCCACCGCCTGAGTCAGGTGCCGCCGGCCTCGCCGAGTTGACAGTCGAGTCGAGATCAAGAAACAATCACGCCTGTTTGGAACTCTGACGAGGGGACATCAGGCATGGGAGCACTCGACGGGCGTGTGGCCGTCATCACCGGAGCGGGCCGTGGCCTCGGTCGGGAGCACGCACTGCTCTTCGCCGCCGAGGGCGCCAAGGTCGTCGTGAACGACCCGGGCGGCAACCCGGACGGCTCGGGCACCGACGCCAGCCCGGCCGAGGAGGTCGCCGCCGAGATCCGCGCCCTCGGCTACGAGGCCGTCGCCAACACCGACTCCGTGGCCGACTGGGCCGGGGCCGAGCGGATCGTCGGGTCCGCCGTCGAGGCGTACGGCGACCTCGACATCATCGTGAACAACGCCGGCGTCCTGCGCGACCGGTCGCTGGTCAACATGAGCGAGGACGAGTTCGACGTCGTGGTGGCCGTCCACCTCAAGGGCACGTTCAACGTCATGCACTTCGCCGGGCAGCACTTCCGCGACCAGTCGAAGGCCGGCTCGCCCAAGCCCCGCAACATCGTCAACACGTCGTCGGGCTCGGGCCTCCACGGGCAGGCCGGCCAGACCAACTACGCCGCCGCGAAGGCCGGCATCGCGGCGATGACGATGGTCGCCTCCAAGGAGCTCGGGCGCTACGGCGTGAAGGTCAACGGCATCGCGCCGGTGGCCCGCACCCGCCTCACGCTCGCCACGCCCGGGCTCGACCAGCTCGTGGCCGCGCCGGAGGACCCGTCGGCGTTCGACGTGTGGGACCCGGCCAACATCTCACCGCTCGTCGGGTACCTCGCCACCGCCGACTGCCGCTTCAACGGGCAGATGTTCACCGTCCACGGCGACAAGGTCGGTCTCTACCGCGCGTGGACGGTCGAGGAGGGCGTCGACAACGGCGCGGAGCGCTGGGGCATCGAGGACCTCGGCCGGGCGCTCGACAAGCTCCCCGCGGAGTACGCCACGAAGATGCAGGCCTGACCGATGGCGGCATCCACCAACAAGAAGGGATCCACCATGGGCCGCAAGGTGTTCGTCGTCGGTGTCGGCATGACGAAGTTCGAGAAGCCCGGCCGTCGTGAGGGCTGGGACTACCCGCAGATGGCCAAGGAGGCGGGCGAGAAGGCCCTCGCCGACTGCGGCATCCCCTACGAGGAGATCGAGCAGGTCTGCGTCGGCCACGTGTACGGCGAGTCGACCTCCGGGCAGCGGGCCGTCTACGAGCTCGGCATGACCGGCGTGCCCGTCTACAACGTCAACAACAACTGCGCCACGGGCAGCACCGCCCTCTACATGGCGAAGCAGTTCATCGAGGGCGGCATCTCCGACTGCGTCATGGCCCTCGGCTTCGAGAAGATGGAGCGCGGGTCGCTCCAGGCCAAGTGGACGGACCGCACGATGCCGGTCGACAAGCACATGGGCCTGCTCATGGAGCTCCGGGGCTTCACCCAGTCGCCGCCCGCCGCCCAGCTCTTCGGCAACGCCGGCGTGGAGCACATGGAGCGCTACGGGTCGACGCCGCTCCACATGGCGAAGATCGCCCACAAGAACCACCTGCACTCGACCAACAACCCGTACTCCCAGTTCCAGGAGGAGTACACGCTCGACCAGATCCTCGAGTCGCCGCAGATCTTCGGCCCGCTCACCAAGCTCCAGTGCTGCCCGACCTCCGACGGCTCCGGCGCGGCGATCCTCTGCTCGGAGGAGGTCGTGAAGCGCCACGGCCTCGAGGCCCAGGCCGTCGAGATCGCCGGCATGGCCATGGCCACCGACCTGCCCGAGCACCTTCACCGAGCGCAGCAACATCAAGCTCGTCGGCACCGACCTCACCCACGCCGCCGCGCAGCAGGCCTACGAGCAGTCGGGCCTCGGCCCGGAGGACGTGCAGGTCGTCGAGCTCCACGACTGCTTCTCCGCCAACGAGCTCGTCACCTACGAGGGCCTCGGCCTCTGCGCCGAGGGCAAGGCCCACACCCTCGTCGACGAGGGTGCGGTCACCTACGGCGGCCAGTGGGTGGTGAACCCGTCCGGCGGCCTCATCTCCAAGGGCCACCCGCTCGGGGCCACCGGCCTCGCGCAGTGCGCGGAGCTCAGCTGGCAGCTGCGGGGCGAGGCGGACCAGCGCCAGGTGCCCGGGGCGAAGGCCGCCCTCCAGCACAACCTCGGCATCGGCGGCGCCGCCGTGGTCGCCGTCTACAAGGCCCCGCAGTCGGCCTAGGCGTGGCCAGCCAGCAGCTCGGGGCGATGATGAGCCCGCGGCGGATGGACGAGAGTCCGCTGGCGCGGATGGTCATGGCGCGGGCGGGCGACCCGTCCACCGGCGTCCACGGCTACGGCACCTGGCCGGTCGACGAGCGCACGTGGATGCTGCAGCTCGTCCCCACCAACGTGGCGATGTTCGAGACGGACGAGGGTGTGGTGCTCGTCGACAGCGGGTGCCCGGGCGACGCCGCCACCTTGAAGGAGGCGGTGCGCGAGCGCACCTCGGCGCCCGTCCACACCGTCGTCTACACGCACGGGCACCTCGACCACGCGTTCGGCCTGGCCCACCTGCTGGCCGACGGTGAGCGGCCGCAGATCGTCGCCCACGAGAACACGCCGGCCCGGTTCGAGCGCTACATGCAGACCGCCGGCTACAACGCCCGCCTCAACTCGGTGCAGTTCCAGCAGGAGCTCGACGAGATCTGGTGGCCCCGCGCCCGCGACGACTTCGCCTGGCCCACGGTCACCTACCGCGACCGGCTCGACCTCGACATCGGCGGCGAGCGGTTCGAGCTGCACCACGGCAAGGGCGAGACCGACGACGCCACCTGGGTCTCCGTGCCGGGCGCGGGGTGCTCTGCTCGGGCGACTTCTGGTTCGGGGTGGCGCCCAACTGCGGCAACCCGCAGAAGGTCCAGCGGTACCCCGTGGAGTGGGCCGGCGTGGCCGACGAGATGGCCGCCGTCGGCGCCGAGCACCTCCTGCCCGGGCACAACGGCTACCAGGGCGGCGCCGAGCACATCCGCCAGCTGTTCCTCGACCAGGCCGAGTACCTCGGCTCGATCATCGACCAGACCTTCGAGGGGCTCAACGCCTACCTGCCCCACGAGGAGATCGTGGCCGGGGTCCGCGTGCCCGAGCACCTGGCCGGCAACGTCTTCCTGCAGCCGATCTACGACCGGCCGGAGTTCATCGTGCGCAACCTGATCCGGCGCTACGGCGGCTGGTGGTCCGGCTACGCCTCCGAGCTGCTCCCCGCCCCGGCCCGGGATCGGGCGGTGTTCGTCGCCGACCTGGCCGGCGGCGCAGGAGCCCTGGCGGCGCGGGCCGAGGAGGTGGCGGAGACCGACGTGGTGCTCGCCTGCCACATCGCCGAGTGGTCGCTGCTGGCCGATCCCGCCGACGCCGAGGCCCGTCGGGTCACCGCCGCCGTCTTCACGGCCCGGGCCGACGGGGAGGCCTCGTCGATGGCCCGCGGGATCTTCCGGGCGCTGGCCCGGCGGGTGGCGTCGTGAGCGCGCCCGACACCGCTCCCGGCCTCGACGCGTACCGGGCGGAGGCCCGGGCCTGGTTGGCCGGGCACCTGCCCGAGCGCCCGGCGGCCGACGTCGAGCAGCCGTGGGGCGTGGGCTCCGACCGGGTCGCCGTCCACCACAGCTTCACGGCCGAGGAGGAGCGGGCCCACATCGACGAGATCCGCGGCTGGGTCCGCACCAAGGCCGACGCCGGCTACGCCGCCATCACCTGGGAGCCCGCGTTCGGCGGCGCCGGGCTCACCCCCGACCACGCCCGCGCCTTCAGCTCGGAGGAACGTCGCTTCCTCGGCCCCGGCTCCCACGAGGCCGTCGGCATCTCGCTCGAGCTGGTCGGCAACACGATCCGCACCTGCGGCACCCCTGAGCAGCAGGCCCGCTACCTCCCGCCCCTCGTGCGCTGCGACGAGATGTGGTGCCAGCTGATGTCCGAGCCGAGCGCCGGCTCCGACATGGCCAGCATGGCCACGCGGGCCGTGCGCGACGGCGACGAGTGGGTGGTCAACGGCCAGAAGGTCTGGACCTCCGGCGCCCAGCTCGCCGACTTCGGCTACCTGCTCGCTCGCACCGACCCCACCGTGGCGAAGCACAAGGGCCTCACCGCGTTCCTCATCGACATGAGGGCGCCGGGCGTCACGGTGCGGCCGCTGCGCCAGATGACCGGCGGGTCGTCGTTCAACGAGGTCTTCTTCGACGACCTGCGCATCCCGGACGACCACCGCGTCGGCGAGCCGGGGGAGGGCTGGCGCGTCGCGCTCACCACGCTCATGTTCGAGCGGTCGTCGGCGTCGGGTGGGGCCGGCGACGGGGCCTCGTCGTTCGGCACCGTGCTGCGCCTCGCCCAGCACCTGGGCGCCAACCACGATCCAGTCGTCCGCCAGCAGCTCGCGCAGCTGCACATCGAGCAGCGCATCTCGTCGCTCACGGCCGGGCGGGTCCGCGCCGCGCTGCTGCAGGGTGACGTGCCGGGGCCGGAGGGATCGGTCGGCAAGCTCGTGCTCACGCAGGTCCTGCAGCGCACCACCGAGGTGGTGTCGCACCTGCTCGGCCCGAAGCTGGTGGCCGACGCGGGGGAGTGGGGCACCTACGCCTGGGCCGAGTTCGTCACCGGCGCCCCGGGGTTCCGCATCGGTGGGGGCACCGACGAGATCCAGCGCAACATCATCGGTGAGCGCGTGCTCGGCCTGCCGGGCGAGCCCAAGGTCGGACACGGCGAGCCGTGGGCGCCGAACGCATGATGGTCGACCACCCCTTCGAGGGCTACGGGACCCTGCTGTTCGACGGCCCGGACGAGGCCGGCACCCTCGTGGTCACCTTCAACCGGCCGGAGCGGCTCAACGCGCTCGTGCGGCGCTCGTGGGACGAGCTCCACCGGATGGCCGCCGAGGTCACCGACGACCCGACGGTGCGCGTCGTCATCCTCACCGGGGCCGGCCGCGGGTTCTGCGCCGGCCTCGATCTCGGCGACGCCTCCGGCCTGACCGAGCACGGGCGTGGTCGGCATGTGGCGGGGGCAGCGCCACGGCGCCGCGGCCATCGCCGCGGTCCACGCCATCCCGAAGCCGGTGATCGCCGCGGTCAACGGCCCGGCCGCCGGCGGGGGCCTCGCCCTCGCGCTGGCCGCCGACGTCCGCATCGCGGCCCCCGAGGCCAAGTTCGCGGTCGCGTTCATCCGGCTCGGGCTCTCGGCCTGCGACGTGGGCGTGTCGTGGCTGCTGCCCCGCATCGTCGGGCTGGGCCACGCCACCGAGCTGATGCTCACCGGGCGCGTCGTCCCTGCCACTCGGGCTCAGGAGATCGGCCTCGTCACCCGGATCGTCGCCGGCGACCTGCTCGCCGAGGCCCGCACGCTCGCCCAGGAGATGTCCCGCAACTCCCCCTTCGGCATCGAGCTCACGAAGGAGGGCCTGCGGCTGGCCGTCGACGCGCCCTCCCTCGAGGCCGCCATCGCCATCGAGAACCGCAACCAGGTGCTGGCCGCCCGCACCGCCGACATGAAGTCCGCCGTCGATGCCTTCGTCGCCAAGACCACCCCCACCTTCACCGGGAGCTGAACCGCATGACCGTCCCCACCCTCGAGGAGTTCCTGGCCGAGGCCACCTCGTTCCTCGACCAGCACGCCCGGCCCAAGGGCGAGGCCGAGCTCGTCTGGGGCGAGGGGAGCGACCGCGTGAGCATCTTCCCCGAGCGCACCCCGGAGGAGGACGCCGCCGATCTGGCCGCGGCGGCGGGGTGGCGGCGCACCCTCTTCGACGGGGGCTATGGGTGGATCGACGGACCCGAGGCCTACGGCGGCAAGGGCCTGCCCGCGGACTACGCCCGTGCCTTCACCGCCCTCGAGCGCGGGTACGACCACCCGGCCACCACGGTGTTCGCCATCACCTACGGGATGATCACCACCACCACGAACCTGTTCGGCACGCCGGCCGCCAAGGACCGCTACCTGCGGGCGCTCTACCGGGGCGACCTCCTCGGCTGCCAGCTGTTCAGCGAGCCCGAGTCGGGCTCCGACGTCGCCGCCCTCGCCACCCGCGCCGAGCGCGACGGCGACGAGTGGGTGGTCAACGGGCAGAAGGTGTGGACCTCGGGCGCCCACCTCGCCGACGTCGGCCTCGTGCTCGTGCGGACCAACCACGACGTGGCCAAGCACAAGGGCCTCACGATGTTCCTCATCGACATGCGCCAGCCCGGCGTGGAGGTGCGGCCGCTGCGGCAGATGACCGGCGGCGCGTCGTTCAACGAGGTCTTCTTCACCGACGCCCGGATCCCCGACGAGCTGCGGCTGGGCGCCGTCGACGAAGGGTGGAACGTCACCCTGGCCACGCTGCTCAACGAGCGGGCGGCGGCCGCCGAGGCCAACCAGCTCTCGCCGATCGCCCACCTCCGGCTCCTGGCCGAGCACCTCGACGCCGCCAACGACCCGGTGCTCCGCCAGCAGCTGGCCGACGTCTTCATCCACTCGCGGGTGGCGGGCCTGACCTCGGAGCGGGCGATGGCCAAGCTCAAGTCCGGGCAGCTCCCGGGTCCCGAGATGTCGATCGGCAAGCTGGCCCTCACCAACAACCTCACCCGCATGGCGGCGTTGGTGAGCACCCTCCTCGGGCCGAAGCTCATCGCCGACACGGGGGAGTGGGGCACCTACGGCTGGTCGGAGCTCGTGCTGTCCGCGCCCGGCCTCCGCCTCGGCGGAGGCACCGACGAGATCCAGAAGAACATCATCGGCGAGCACGTCCTCGGGCTCCCGCGCGAGCCCAAGCCCGCGCCGTGAGGGTCCGGGCCGCCGTGCTCGACCGTCCGGGCGGAACGATCGAGGTCACGGACCTGGACCTGCGCGATCCAGGCCCTGGCGATGTCCTCGTGCGGATCGCCGCCACGGGGGTGTGCCACTCCGACCTGTCCGCGGTCGACGGCGTGGCGCCGGCGCCCGGTCCGCTCGTGCTCGGCCACGAGGCCAGCGGTGTGGTGGAGCACGTCGGCGCGGACGTCACCCACGTCCGGCCCGGCGACCACGTGGTCCTCTCGTTCGTCCCGCCGTGCGGGGCCTGCTTCCACTGCGGCCTCGACGAGGCCCACCTGTGCGACACCGCGATGCTGGCCACGATGACCTCGGGCCTGGGCACGGGCACCTCGCCCTTCGTCCGCCCGGACGGCAGCCGCGTCGGGCAGATGAGCTCGCTCGGCACCTACGCGGAGGCCACGGTCGTGCCCGGCTCCGCCGCCGTCCGCATCGGGCCCGAGGTCCCGCTCGAGCCGGCCGCCGTGATCGGCTGCGCGGTCCTCACCGGCGTGGGTGCCGTGCGCCGCACGGCGCAGGTCCGCGCCCGGCGCCACGGTCGCCGTGGTCGGGTGCGGGGGCGTGGGCCTCAACGTGGTGCAGGGCGCCCGCCTGGCCGGGGCCGAGCGCATCATCGCCGTCGACCTGGTGGCGGCGAAGCTCGACCTGGCCCTCGCCCTGGGCGCCACCGACGTCGTCGACCCGGTCCAGGGTGACCCGGTCGACCAGGTCCGGTCGCTTGCGGGCGGCCGCGGCGTCGATGTCGCCTTCGAGGTGATCGGCCGCGGGCCCACCATCGACCAGGCCATCGCCATGGCCCGCCGCGGCGGCCAGGTCGTGCTGGTCGGCCTCCCAGGTCTCGACGTGCAGGTGACGATCCCCGTCATGCTCGGCCTGGTGGCAGCCGAGAAGACGATCCGCGGTTCCTGGTACGGCTCGTCGAAGGTGGCCGAGGACATCCCCGAGCTCGCCGCCCGCTACCTCGACGGCACCCTCCAGATCGACCCGCTCGTCTCCGCCCGCCGCCCCCTGTCCGAGGTGGGCGAGGCGTTGGCCGACCTCCGCCAGGGCGACCTCACCCGCACCCTGCTGATCCCCTAGGGGTCGATGACCTGCTGAAGCCGCTTCACGGCCTCGATGAGGGGCGGAAGGTCGTCTGTCACGGTGGCGCGGACGATCGAGTGGGCCGTGTCGAAGTACTGATGCGCGAGGTGATTGCGCATGTCGTTGATGTCCCGCCACGCGATGTCGGGCTCTCCGGCGAGGAGGGTGCTGTTGATGTTGTGGACGGCTTCGCCGATCTCGATCAGACGGACCCGGACTGCATCGAAGACGAGCCCGTCGTTGAGGTCGCCGCGTTCGAAGGTGCGACTCGATGACGGCTGCGGCGAGCAGGATGTCGTCAAGGCGATCTGCGTCGCGGCGGCTCACAGCGGGATCGCCTCGGCGTGCACACGGTCTCGAATCCTGGGCTTGAGGCCGGCAGCGGGAACGACGTCGACCGGCACGCCGAGCAGCTCCGTCAGCTCGCGTCGAAGTCCGGCAAGGCCGATGAGGCTGACGTCGTCGTCGAGGTCCACGAGGAGGTCGATGTCGCTCGACGCGTGGTCGTCGCCTCGGGCGACGCTGCCGAACACGCGGACGTTGTGGGCATGACGGCGCTCGGCGGTCTCGATCACGGCCTTCCGACACCGACGTAGCCGTCGACCGAGCGGTGTGTCGGGAAGACCGAGGGATCGCTGTTCAGAGGGGACGACGTCGAGGACGAGGTCATGTCCAGTAGCGGCGAGGAGACGCTCGAAGGTACGGACGCTGGGCTCCCGCCGTCCTGACTCGTAGGCGCTCACCACGGACTGGGCGATGCCGGCTCGCCGCGCGAGGTCCGACTGCGAGAGACGGGCTTGGAGCCGTGCCTCCCGAAGCACCGTCCCAGGGTTGGTGGCCACGGATGGATCCTATAGCGAATCGTCTATTGGATGTTTCTGGATCCCGCGGCAAGGTCGCGGCCCCAGGCGTAGTCGGGCTTGCCCGCCGGGCTGCGGCGGATGGCTTCCACCGGGAGGATGGCCCGCGGGACCTTGTAGCCGGCGAGCGTGGTGCGGCAGTGGGCCTCGAGCTCGGCGGAGGTGGCCCACGGGCCGGGCGCGTGCACCACGAGGGCGACGACCTCCTGGCCCCAGCGCTCGTGCGGGCGTCCGACGGCGAGCGCATCCGCCACGGAGGGGTGCGACAGCAGCGCCTGCTCGACCTCCTCGGCGAAGACCTTCTCGCCGCCCGTGTTGATCGTGACCGACTCGCGGCCGAGCAGGCCGAGCATCCCGTCGGGCAGCCACCGCACGCGATCACCGGGGATCGACACCCGCACGCCCTCGACCTCGATGAAGGTGGCGGCCGACTTCTCCTCGTCGTGCAGGTAGCCCTGGGGGAGTGCGCCGGCCCGGGCCAGCCACCCGATCTCGGTGTCGCCAGGCGGCAGGAACCGGGTGCGACCGGCGCTGACCACCGCGGAGCCGAGCATCGGGGAGAAGGCTCCGGTGCGCACGCCGCCGCGGCGGTGCTGGCGTGGGCGAGGCAGCTGCCCGACTCGGAGGAGCCGCCGGTGTCGACGACGAGGAGCTGGGGGATGGCCTCGACGAGGCCGCGCTCTGAGCGTCTCGCTGGTGACGGCGCCTCCGGTGACGAGGATCTGGAGGCTCGAGGCGTCGTGGCCACCGGCTCGCAGCTCGTCGAGGAGCGGGCGGCCGAACGCGTCGCCGACGATGAGGAGCACCTGGACGCCGTGGCGCTCGATCGTGCGCCAGACGTCGACGGGGTCGAGGTGGTCGACGTCGTCCTGCACCACGATCGTGTCGCCGCCATGGACGCCCGACATGAGGAGCCACTGGGCGGCGCCGTGCATGAACGGCGGCAGCGGGAGGATGACCCGCGGCGGCGAGGCCAGCGCCCCCTGCACCACGTTGGCGAGCTCCGCGCTCGGCGTCGTCGCACACGGCGTGGCGGACGCCCTTGATGGCGGCCGCGTAGATGTCGGCCTGGCGCCAGATCACGCCCTTGGGCCGGCCCGTCGTGCCGCCCGTGTAGAGGAGGTAAGCGTCGTCGGGTGACCACTCGACGTCGGGCCGACGGTCGGGGGCGGCGTCGACGACGTCGGCGTACCAGCGGGCGCCGGCGCAGGAGTGGCTCGCCCGAGGCGTCGGCCAGCTGCAGCAGGTGGCACCCGTCGGGCAGCGAGGCGCGCGCCGCCTCGAGCGTGGGGCCGACCCACGACTCGAACACCACCGCGAACGGGGCGGCGTCGCCCAGCACCTCGGCCAGCTCGGTCGCGGTGTAGCGGAAGTTCACGTTGAACGGCGCGAGCCGGGCCTTGTACGAGCCGTAGAGGACCTCGGGCCACTCCCGCCGATTGCGGCTGATGATGGCGACGTGGCCCTGGCCGGTCTCCCACCCGGGCAGCCCGGCGCGCGGGCGTGGGGTCGGCGCCCCGAGGGCGAGGAGTGCGTTGGCCACCTGGCGGGTGCGACGGGCGAGCTCGCCGTGGGTGACGACGACGTCGCCGTGGACGAACACCGGCCGGTCGGGCACGGCCTCGGCGACGGCCTCCTGGACGGCGGCCAGGTTGACCTGGGGCATCGGCGGGAGCTGGAGGGGCAGCACGGCGGCTCATCGTACTTGCAAACATGCAGGTCTGCATGTTTCTATGGGGCATGAGCTTCAACATCGAGAAGATCGGCGAGTGGACCGAGATCACCGAGGTGAAGGCCGACGTCGACCGCACCGTCGCCTACGCCCAGTCCACCAACGACCCGATCGCGGCCCACCTCGACGGCACGCTCGCGCCGCCGCTCTTCGCCGTGGTCCCGATCTACGCGGTGATGGGCGGCTCGATCGGTGCGGTCACGCCGGCGGAGCACGCCATGCGCGGCGTCCACGGCGAGCAGGACATGCGCTTCCACCGCCCGATGGTCCCCGGCTCGGTCCTCCGGGCGAAGGGCCGGGCCATCGGCGTCCACGCCAAGGGATCCGGCACCGCGGTGTCGGTCCTGGCCTCGGTGGAGGACGGCGACGGCAACCTCCTCAACGAGCAGTACATCACCGCCTTCATCCGCGGGGTCAGCGAGGGCGACGCGGTCGGGGAGGCCTGCCCGGCGCTGCCGGTGGTCGACGCCGCCGAGCTCGGCACCCCCACCGCCGAGGTCGTGCAGCACTACGACGACGACCAGACCTTCCGCTACTCCGAGGCCTCCGGCGACATGGTCCCGATCCACCTCGACGAGGACCTGGCCAAGGCCATGGGCTTCCCGGGCATCATCGGCCACGGCCTCTGCACGATGGCCATGAACAGCTGGTCCGCCATCGAGACCTGCTGCGATGGCGACCCCAGCCGCCTCACCCGCCTCGCCGTCCGCTTCGCCAAGCCCGTCATCCCCGGCGACGACATCACCACCAGGTTCTGGCTCCGCGGCGAGACCGACGGCATCCGCACCTACAGCTTCGAGACCCTGAACAGCGCCGGCGAGAAGATCATCGCCAACGGCGTGGTCGAAGCCCGCATCTAGCCCTAGGCAAATCTTTCGCCGAGGTTTACGTTCCCCGCATGGGGAAGATCGGGCGGAACCGGAAGTTCGCGCATGTCGTCTTGGGGGCCGTGGGTCTCCTGAGCGTGGCCTCGATGCGGGCGGCATCGGCTGCTGGAGAGGACCCACCTCGGATCATCAACGAGGGGGCGATCTCGGTGCCGGCGGAGGGCACGACGATTCGGGTGTCCGCCAATGACAGCCTCCTCTTCGAGGTCTTCGATGGTGACGGTCTCGTCGTCGAGTGCGTCGGCCTTTCGCAGGCGGACGGGGAGTGTGACCCACAGCGCGGCTTCGTCACGCTGAAGGTGACACGGACCAAGGCGGAGGCCAAGGGAACCCTGCTCGTGTCGATCGAGGAGACCGGCCGGTCGGACTCCCGCTCGATGGCGGCTGCTGCAGACGCGAGGTCCGCCCAGCCGAAGAAGCTCACGGTGCCGCTTGAGGGGTGCGCGGGCTGGTACGCGACCGAGCTGTTCGGATGCGACCACGACAAGAAGCCCGATCCTCTCGACAAGCTTCTCGAACCTCCGACGGGGAAGGCAGTCGTCGACGGCTCTGCCGGCACCGGCGTCTTCGAGGTGACGAAGGCCGCCACCGCGGAGACGCCCGCGGCGTTCACGATCACGGGTGTGGACGGCTTCGGAGAGTCGTCCGGCTCGCTTGGAAGCAAGGACGATGAATGGGCGCTCACCGTCCGACGTCGAGCCCCGATCGCGTTCGGGGTCATCGTCGTGTTGTTCGGTGCCGCGGCCGCGGCCGCGGTGGGGTGGTACGCCGACCGGGCACAGAAGAAGTCCGACGAAGAGACTGCTCGCGCCGGCATACGTGGACAAGCTCAAGGAGTTGACGGAGCCCCGGACGGATGCCGCCCGGCTCCTCGCTGAGCGCGAGTTCCGGCCGAACTTCGCAGAGGCCTGGGGTCTGGGTGGGGACGAGAAGACCTCCAAGCCCACTGTGCTGTCGGACCTCGCGCAAGGCGCGACCGCTGAGGTGGCGAAGTTCGAAACGGACGCAGACACCTGGATGGGTCACTGGAAGGAGTTGGCCACCCTCTTGGATGTCCTCGGCCGGGCGGATGCGGTCCGAGAGCGATCGCAGCTCGCCAAGTGGGTGACCGCCCTGCTCGACAACGGTCCGCAGGACGGCGCGCAGAAGGAGAAGTATCAAGGCTCGCTCCGACTTGCCGCTGATGTCCTCGCGTGGTTCAAGGCCTTCGAGACTGATCCCGACGAAGTTCGGCGCGAAGCGCTTCTGAACGCTGGGACAAATGGAGCGGTGGAAAAGGCACGTGGCAGCGGGGCGAAGGGAACCGAGGCCGTCGCTCCCTCGGGCGGCGTCTTGCTCTTTGGTGCGATGGGAGGTCGCTTCCGCCGCTTGATCGGGAGGGGAGGAGGTGGAACCGCGGCCCCCGCGTCCTTGGGCAAGGACCATGGCTGGTTGTGGTGGGCGTCGTGGGCTCTGTGCTTCGTGGTGGTCGAGCTGCTGCTCATTGATAGGTACCGTCAACCCGCGGCACTGGCCGTCACCGTCTTCGCCACAGCGGGTGTCGCCCTGGTTTGGGGGGTGGTGGAGTCGCTGAAGAGCCACCGCATCCGCCTACTCGTCTCCGGCCTCCTCGGCTGGGCCCTGGCGGCGGCGTTTGGAGGTGCTGACGCACTGGACGCATCCAAGGGCTGGGGAAGCACCGCGGACATCATGAAGACCATCGGGCTGAGCTTCACAGTCGCCGGAACGACGCAGATCCTCCGCCTCGGCTTCCCGAAGGTGGACGCAGAGAAGGAGTAGCCCGAAGCGCGGCTCGGCGCCGGTCCTGTGGGAGACCGGCGCCGAGGGCGTGTCCGTACTCGTGACGAGAGAGCGCGGACTCGCTAGGCGGTGACCTCTTGGATCTTGGCGAGGAGGGCCGGGTCGGCGCTCTGGCCCTGCATGGCCATGACCTTGCTCATGTCGCCTTCGATCTTGATCTGGCCGCCCATGAACGCCTGCATGGCGGCCTGCTGGTCACCCTCGACGAACATCTTGCGGGCCACCTCGTAGGTGAGGCTGAGCTTGGTGGGGGCGTCGACGTGGCCGGAGCCGAAGCCGCCGCCCTCGAGGTGCAGGTCCCGGTCGCCCTCGGGGCCACCGGTGACGGTGACGTTGAGGGTCACGTCGGGTCCGGCGTCGCCACCGCTCTCGGCGCGGATCTTCGCGACTTCCTCGAGCCACTCATCGGACAGGAAGGTGTGGGCCACGGCTTGCTCCTTGTTCGTTCGGATCGTGCTCCGCAACGTACGTCGCAACCACAGATACCGTCAAGCCTGCTTGTTAGTGGAGGTGCTGGGCGAGGAGCTCGGTGCAGAGGTCGAGGGCCATCTGCTCGTTGGCGTCGCGGTCGGGGCCGGCGGCCAGGAGGGTGTGGTCGAGGGCCATGCCCTGCAGCAGGAAGACGGTGGCCGCCAGAGCTGCCGAGGTGGAGCCCTCGTCGGCGCCGGCGGTCGGTGGGAACAGCCGCAGCAGCTGGGCCACGACCCGGTGCCGCAGTCGTTCCTCGAGCGGGGTGAGCGCGGCTCGCAGCTCCTCGTCGGTGCGGGCGGCGACCCAGAGCTCCAGCCAGGCCTGGAACAGCGGCCCGGTGTACCGGTTCCACAGGGCCGAGATGCCGTCGGCGGCGGTGGGCGGCTCACCGCCGAAGCGCGCCACCTCCTCGTGGAGGATGGCGCTGAGCTGGCGGGCGAGGTGCTCCAGCGCGGCGGCCACCAGGTCGGCCTTGGCGGGGAAGTGGTGCAGCTGCGCGCCCCGCGAGACGCCAGCCCGCTTGGCGATCTCCGTGGTGGTGGTGGCGGCGTAGCCCCGCTCGACGAGGCAGTCGATCGTGGCGTCGAGGAGCAGCGCCCGGGTGGCGTCGCTGCGCTCCTGCTGGGTCCTGCGGACCGCGCCAGCCATCGGCTGAGGCTAGGTCGCGGTGCATACATGCAGCAATGCCTGCATGTATGGCGTTCTGGGGCGATTTCGTCCGCCAGGAGACGACGGGATCACCCGAGTTCGCAACTGGTGGGCGACACTGGCGGGGTGGCGACGGTGCGTCGGCTGGGCAGCGGTGATGGTGCCGCATGGCAGCACCTGTACGCGTCCGTCGCCGACGAGGGCCAGTGGATCGGGGCGGAGTCGCCCGTCGACGACCGGACCGAGGAGATCGTCGGCACCTACGGGCCGAGCGAGGTGCGGGCCGCGTTCCTCGTCGAGGTGGATGCGGTCCCGGTCGGCTGGATCACGGTGGACCTGGACGACGAGGCGCCACGCGGAGATCGGGATGGGGGTGCTGCAGGCCCATCGGCGGCAGGGCCTCGGCACGGCGCTGGTCGACGCCGCCGTCACCTGGGCCGAGGAGCACGCCGCCGAGCGGGTGGTCCTCGACGTGTTCCCGAGCAACGAGGCCGCCATCGCGCTCTACCTGCGCTCCGGGTTCGTCGAGACCGGGCGCCGCGTGGCCGCCTGGAGGCGCCGCAATGGTGAGCGCTGGGACCTCGTCCGGATGGAGCGCCCGCTCGGCGATCCCTGACGGTCAGCCGAGGAGGATGGCGGTGAGCTTGCGGCGGGCCTGGTCGGCCATGAAGGGGTTGGTCGCCTCGTAGTACGGGAGGGCCACCGCGGCGGTGGACAGCGCCCACCCTCGACCGCGCTCCCAGGTGTCGTCGTCCACCTCGAGCTGGTCTCGGAACCGCGCCCGAGCGGGCCCGTCGAGCAGCTCCCAGGCGACGATGAGGTCGCACGCCGGGTCGCCCACCGCCAGCAGGCCCCAGTCGATCACCGCGTGGAGACGGCCGTCGCGGACGAGGAGGTTGCCGGCGGCGATGTCGCCGTGGACCCAGGTGGGCGGCCGGTCCCACTCGGGCGCGGCCAGCGCGTCGTCCCAGCACGCCATGAGGGCCTCGACGTCGTCGACGAGCCCGTCGCAGGCCGCGATGCCCCCGCGGGTGTACGAGTCGCGGTCGCGCAACGGCACGCCGCGCCAGCAGTAGGCCTCGCGGGACGGCGGACCACCGGTCGGGTCGATCGCCTGGAGGGCACGGAAGAACGCGACGAGGTCGTCGGCCATCAGCGAGAGATCGACCGGCACCGCGGTGGCGTCGTCGCCCTCGACCCACGAGAGCACCGACCAGCGGCTGGGGAACACGTCCGACGGCTCGCCGATGAGCAAGGGGACCGGGATCACGACGGGGAGCTGTGGGCCGAGGACCGGCAGCCATCGGTGCTCGGTGTCGATCGGCCGCGCCGACGACGGCCGGAGCGGGAGCCGGGCCACCTTGTCCTCGCCGATCCGGAACAGCGCGTTGTCCGTCCCGGTCGATGCCACCTCCACGATCGGCAGGTCCGCCCACTCCGGCTGCTGCGCCGCGCAGCAGCTCGCGCAGCACCTCGACGTCCGAGGGGATCTGATCGTCGTGCATCTGCTGGCTCACGCGCTGGGCCCTCAGCACAGCGACCTCGGGGAAGTCCTCGGGGGAGCCGTAGCCCATGTCGATCAGCGAGCGGACGTTGCTCAGGCATCGCAACGACCACCACGCCCGGATGAGGTCGCGGTCGACGTCGGTGCCGTAGCCGGCGATGACGTCGTCGAGGTGCTCCGGGTGTCCGAGCGTGACGCTGGCGAGGTCGAAGAGCGCGTCGCCCTGGCAGCCTTCGGACCAGTCGAGGATGCCGGTGACCTCGTCTTCGTCGACGAAGACGTGGTCGACCTGGAGGTCGCCGTGGATGAACACCGGAGTCCACGGCCGCAGTGCGGTCTCCGCGAGCTGTCGGTTGCGGGTGACGACGTCGGCGGGAAGGACGTCGCAGGCGACGAGCCACTCGCACTCGCGGGCCAGGTGCGATGCGAGCTCGTCGACGCTCCGACCGGGCCATGGCGGGAGTGGTGCGTCGTGCAGCGCCCGGACGGCGGCACCCGCCGCGGTCCACGCCGCCGACGATGCGGTGGACGGCTCGCCGAGGTGGCCGAGCCTCGTCCCCGGGAGCGCTGCGAGCGCGAGCACGGGTGGCCTCCGCCACAGGATCTCCGGGGTCGGGACCGGCACCAAAGCCATCACCTCGACCTCGACGTCGGCGCGGCCCTGATCACCGTCGATCTTCAAGAACACGTCGCCGACGCGCAGGGTCGCCCGCTCGCGGTGCGCGACGACGACCTCGATCTGCTCCACGTCCGCCATCCTCGCGGGTGACCTCCGACGGAGCCGGATGCATTTGCGAGCCGCCGCAGGGCACGATGGGGTCGTGCTCGCGAACCCCACTCGAGCAGCTGAGGTCCGGCGGGCGGATCGCTTCGCGTTCGTGGCCCTCGGGTGGGCGATCCTTGCCGGGCTCGCGTTCGCGGTCCTGCCCTCCGGCACATCGTCGTCCACGACGACGAGCTCGTCGGGCACCGTGATCGAGACGACGTCCGACGAGTCGCTCCTCGAGCACGAGGGGGCCGGTGTCCTGATCGTGCTCGCGGTTCCGGCGCTGCTGACCTTCGTGGCCGTCGTGGTCAAGCGACGGCCGCTGCGCCTGGGGGTCGGGTTCGTCCTCCTCGCCGCCTGCATGCTCGGCGCCATGAGCGTCGGCCTCTTCTTCCTTCCCGCCGCCGTCCTGGTCCTGTGTGCCGCCTCTGCTTCTCCGCGATCCGATGCGCGATGACCTGGCCGCACCTCAACCGTGCGTCGCCGTCGGCGGGTTGAGTCGAGCGTGGCGCACTCCGCAGGTCGCTCGTAGGTAGGTCTCGACGCGCGTTCGGCTGACGGTGAGGTCGGCGGGAGATCGGTCGTTGCCGAGCAGCCGTTCGATGTCGACCAATAGGCGGTCTGGGACCGCGGAGCCGAGCTCGTCGAGCAGTGCACGTTGGTCGTCCCACGGCACGTCGTCGTCGAACACCTCGGACTCACCCAACGCGACCTGACAGGCCGTCCCGGGGTCGGGGCGGTGGGTCACCGCGCACCCGGCGCCGAGCAACAGGGCACCCGCGGCCGTTGCCGCGCCACGACGATGAAGTCGAGATAGCATCACCATCTGAATAGCACTACTATCTGAGTTGTCAAGGAGCCCAATTGCCACCTCGCACTCCCCAGGCGCGCCGAAGCCGCGCGGAGACCCAGGCCGAGAACCGTCAGCGGCTGTTGGACGCGGCCTGGGTGCTGTTCCGCGAGCGCGGGTTCGGTGCCGCCACGCTCGACGAGATCGCCGCGCAGGCCGGGCTCACGATCGGGGCGGTGTACTCGAACTTTCGAGGCAAGGCGGACCTGTTCCTCGCGATGCTCGACGGGCTCGACATCTCGCCGGCCGACCTGACCGCCGCTGAGGGCGACTTCGAGACGTTGGCCGATCGCTTCGAGGCGCTGGGACGCAGCCTGTTCCTGCAGACCGAGGCGGAGAGGGAGGATGCCGCGCTGCAGATGGAGCTGTACGCCTACGCGATCCGCAACGACGAGGCGCGTCGATCGCTGACCACATCGTTCGCCAGTGCGATGCAGCCGATCGCCGATGCGCTCGACCCCGTGCTCCGGGAAGCGGGTGCACGTTGCACCGGCCAGCAGCTCGTCGCGCTGGTGCAGGCGTCAGTCGACGGCCTGCTCGCCCGCCGGGGCCTCGATCCCGACCTCGTCGACGAGGGGTTGTACGCGACCTCCTTCCGCGCGATCGGGGCGCTCCTCGACACCGAGATCACCCCGCCCCGAGCTGGGCCCTAGACGGCGGTGTCCCAGGAGGGCGAGTGGAACTTCCGGGGTCAGCACGAGCGCATCTCCTGGTTCATCCGTCGGGTGCGGCGGCACGGCGTTCCGCCCGGTCCGGTGACCCTCGGGCCCTGGGGATCATCGGTGGTCACGTTCGTCGGCCTCGCCGCGTTCCTCCTGGTCGCAGCGATCCTCTGGTGACCAGCTCTCCGCTGGCGAGGTGTGGCCCGAGGTCAGAGGTCCGGTTGACCAAGACGTGAGGCAATGGCTCCGGAATGTCGGACCTACTGCCTCGGGCTCGGACCTGCCGGACCCATTGCTTCACGTGCGTCGCCTACCTGCTGGCGAGGATGCCTCGGAGGAGGTCCTTCCACAGCGCCAGGACGGCGGCGTGGTTGCGCTTGCGGTCGTGGGCCGACGTGGTGCCGACGGCCTCCTCGAGGGCCATGCCCTGGAGGAGGTGGAGGGTGGCCCGGAGGGCGGCGTCGATGCGGTCGGTGCGATCGGACACGCCGAAGAGCGGGACGACGCTGTCGGTGACGGCGCCGCGCAGGCGGGCCTCGAGCGGGAGCAGCTCGGCGCGGAGCTCGGCATCGGTACGGGCGGCGACGGAGAGCTCGAGCCAGGCGGAGAAGAGGGGGGTGGCGTAGCCGGCCCAGAGGGCGTCGAGGGCGGCGCCGACGCGGTCCTTCGCACTGTCGAGCCCGCGGGCCTCGGCGGCGAAGCGCCGGCCCAGCTCGTGCGCGAGGTGGTCGAGCGCGGCCGCCACCAGTGAGAACTTGGTGGGGAAGTGGTGGAGCTGGGCGCCGCGCGACACCTTCGCCCGTTCGGCGATCACCGTGGTGGTCGTGTCGGAGTAGCCGAGCTCGATGAGGCACTCGACGGTCGCCTCGAGCAGCGCCCTGCGCGTCGTGGCGCTGCGCTCCTCCTGCGTCCGCCGCACCCGCGGCGCGGGTGCTACCGCCTTGGCCATCAGCGAACCGTAGCAACCGTCCGGGCCGTCCCGGGGGGTGGTCCCGTCACTCGGGGTCGGTGCCGGCGAGGGTCGAGCAGGCGGCGAGGAGGTTCGCCAGCCCGGCGGCCAGGTCGGTGGACTCGAACGGCAGCGGGTACGCACCTCCCGCCAAGAGGAGCAGCGACAGCACCTGGCCCGCCGCCGCGCACACGGGGCGGGTGACCGGCTGCAGGGGGCTGAGCGGCTCCGACAGCGCCGGTGGCAGCAGCAGCGGCGGCAGCACCGGCAGCGGAACGGTGGGCAGGCCGAGGTCCGGGACCAAGACGGCGGACTCGAGCAGCAGCGCCACCACGGTGAGGGTGGGGTCGTCGGCGCTGCACCCCGTGAGCACGGCCATCAGCGCCCGAAGCGAGGCGTCGGGGAGCACACCGCCCACGGCGCCGTCGACCACCGCCACCACCACATCGGCCGCGGCCAGCAGCGGGCCGACCGGGCACTCGGTGGAGGCGCCCTGGTCCTCGTCGCGGCCGAGGTCCGTCGGGTCCGGGGCGCTGCTGTCTGTCAGGGGCGGCGGCGCCGCGGAGGGGTCCGGCGGCCCGATCGCCGCGTCGGTGACGGGGTGGCCTGGACCGGCCTCGTCCGTCGGCTCGGCGGCGAGGGCCGCCGGCGCGGCATCGGCCCGAGCGGGGAGCATGACCGTCTGCCGGAGGGCGGGGAGGGTGACGGTCAACAGCAGCGTCACCGCCACGAAGGCGGCGACCGAGGCGGTGTACGCCTGGCTGGTGGAGCAGCCGATGCGTTGCCCGACCGCAGCCATCGCCCGCTCGACGGCACCGGTGCGGCTCATGACCCGGGGGTGAAGGGGCCGGAGGGCATCCAGCACGTGCAGTCGAGGCGCCACCGCAACGGCCGCACGGCGTTCGGGGCGTCGGGCTTGCCGGGGGTGAACGATGCCGGTCCTTGGCCGGGGAGATCGATCGGCCCGACGGCCGCCATGGCCGCGCCGAACCGGGTCCGGGTGAGGTCGGTCCCCGCGCCGCGGGTGCCTGCCAGGAAGGCATCGAGCACCCCGCAGGCGCCGAGCATCGACGCGTAGCTCGGAGTGCCGCGCTCGGGTTCGGCGATGCCCTGGGTGGCGATGCGGTCGATGCACGCCGCGTCGACGGCGGGCTCGGGGAGGCCTTGACGGTGCTCGTTCGTGCGACCCACCGTGAAGCCGACCGCGCCGTCGTAGGAGTCCGGCATGTTCTGCGTCGCCAGGTCGGACGTCATGAGGCCGAGGTCGGTGGCGAGGTAGGTGGGGCGGTACCCCTGCGCCTCCGCCTGCTGGACGAACGACGTGACGACGATGGGGTTGTGCATGGTGAGGAGGAGGTCGACGCCGGCGTCCTTCAGCTGGTTCACGGCCAGCGGGATCTGGGTCTGGGCGACTCCGAGCTCGCCGAGCTGCACCCGCTTCGCGACGCGGTACCCGCGCCGCTCGAGCTCGGCGATGAAGCCGGCGTCGGTGGAGGCGGTGTTGTCTCGTGCGCTGCCCTCGACGATGCCGATCGTGCGACCGCGCAGCGAGCCGGCGGCGTCGAGGGCGGCCACCGAGGTCCGCAGGAGGCGGACGCGGCTCATGCCGGTGGTGAAGAGGCGGCCCGGCGAGCGGGCGTAGTACTCCTCGCTCTGCCCGGGGCCCAGGACGAGGGGCGTCGTGTTCTGCTCCGTGACGCACAGCACGGGGTCGCCGTAGAACGCGGTGATGTTGAGGACGGCGAAGACCTTGGCATCCTGGGTGAGCGAGAGGCAGGCGGCTCGCATGGAGTCGGCGGCCAGCGGGTTGTAGCCGGCGAACACGAGCTCCATGGCCCGGCCCTCGATGCCGCCCTGGGCGTTGACCGACCGCTGCAGTGCCCGCCAGGTCGCCTTCTGCGAGTCGGGATCCGTCCCTTCGCCGGCGAAGCCGGTGCGCTGCACGGCTCCGGCGTCCGCGATCAGCACCCCGACCTTCACCGAGGTGGCCGTGACCCCTCGATCGGTCGCCGTGAGGGGGCCTCGGGGCGCGGTGGTGACGGACGAGGGACCCCCGGGGCGGCCCGGCGCATCCGGGACGGTGGGGGAGTCGACGTTCGTCGACGTGGTCGTGGCGCCGACCTCGTCGGACGCGCCCGCGTCGCCGGGGCCCCCGTCGGCCGGCCTGACGGTGCGCAGCGAAGACGCCGGCTCGCCCACGGCGAACGGCAGCGCCAGGCCGGCGACGAGGAGCGCGGCGACCGTGCCGACGATCCCTGCATAGGTGCGGCCCCTCGAGGCGAGACGGATCGAGCGCGGCGATGAAGACGTCGTTTCCCCCACGCCCGAGATCCAAGCAGACTCGCCAGAAAAAAACAAGCAGGCCTGCTTGCTTTTCAGTTGGAGGGCGGAGAAGATCGGTCCGTGACAAAGGGGGAGGCCACACCGGTCGCTGCATCCACGCTGGCCGCGACCCTGCTCGAGCGCGATGTCGCACGCGGTCCGCTGGCCCGCGCGATGGCGCCCCAGCCGGAGGTCCGGCGCCTCACGGGTCAGGACGAGCCGGAGCGGACGTTGCGCGAGGTCGTCCGGGCCGGGGGAGCGAGGACGATCGGTGTCCTCTTCGCGGTGAACCTGGTCGACGAGTTCGACCGGGCCGCGTTTGCGGTGCTCGGCCCCGACATCCAGCGCTCGCTCCACCTGTCCGACGTCCAGCTCGGGCTGGCGGGGTCCCTCTCCGGGTTCACCGTCCTCCTCGCCGCCGTGCCCATCGGCCTCCTGTCCGACCGGACCCGGCGGACGCGCCTGCTGGCGTGGTGCACCTTCCTGTGGGCGGGCCTCGCCGCCCTCACGGGTCTGGCGACCTCTGCGCTGCAGCTGATCGGCGCCCGGGTGCTGGCGGGCCTGGGCAAGGCGAACGAGGCCCCCGTGCAGAAGGCGATCCTCGCCGATGCCTACGAGATCGGCGGTCGGGCCCGGATCTTCGCCCTGCACAACGCCGCCAACCCCATCGGCCATGCCCTCGGGCCCCTGCTGGCCGGCGCCATCACGCTCGTCGTGGCCGGACCGGACGCGTGGCGCTGGGCCTTCCCGCTCCTCGGCGTGCCCGCCATCCTCGGTGGCATGGCCGCCCTTCGCGTGCCGGAACCTGAGCGGGGCAGCAACGAGCGCCGTGCCCTGCGCGCCCACCTCGGTGAGCGCGGAGTCGAGGTCGACGACGGTCCTGCCATCACCCTGCGGGCCGGGTTCGCGCGGCTTCGTCGGATCGCCACGTTCAACGCGTTCCTCGGCGCCCTCGGCGCCTTGGGCTTCGCTGCCGTCAGCGCACCCATCTACCTGAACCTGGTGCTGGATCGGGAGCTGGGCCTCAGCAGTGCGCAGCGCGGGCTCGTGGTCACCATCGGCGCCGTCGGGGCGCTCGTCGGGGTCGCGGTCGGGGGTCGGTTCGGCGATCGGCTCTTCCGACAGCGACCGGAGGCGGCGGTGCTGCTCGTGGCCGGCGCCATCGCGTTCTACGGCGTGACGCTGCCGATCTCGCTGTTCATGCCCAACGCCGTCGCCTACACCGCGGTCCACATGGTGAGCCACGCCCTGATCGCGGCGGCCACGGTGCCGGCGCTGGCGATCCTCACCGCGGTCACGCCCTACCGCCTCCGATCCCTCGGCCTCGCCACCGTCGGGATCTACCTCGCCCTGGTGGGCGGGGTGGGCGGCGTCGTGGTGGTCGGCACGCTCTCCAGCGCGCTCGGCCCCCGCACGGCGCTCGCGATCGCCGTACCCCCTGCGGCGATCGCGGGCGCCATCCTCCTCGCCCGAGGGGCCTTGTCGGTTCGAGACGACCTGGCTGCCGCCGCCGCGGAGGTCGACGAGCAGCACGACCACGCGCTCCGGATGCAGGCCTCGCGGGCCGGCACAGCCGAGGACCTGCCGCTCCTCGAGGTCCGTGCCCTCGACGTGCGCTACGGCCAGGTGCAGGTGCTCTTCGGGGTCGACCTCGACGTGCGCCGCGGGGAGGTGCTCGCCCTCCTCGGCACCAACGGCGCCGGGAAGTCCACCCTGCTCCGGGCCGTGAGCGGTCTCGTCGTCCCCGACCGGGGCACCATCCGGTTCGACGGCAGCGACATCACCTACCTCGACGCGCCCCAACGGGTCGACCTCGGCATCCTCCAGATCCGCGGCGGCGCGGGGGTGTTCGGCGGGCTCAGCGTGCGGGACAACCTCCTCGCCGGGTGCCACTCGCACGGTTGGGACGGCCCTCGCACCGCGGCGGCCACCGCTGCCGCGCTGCGCCGCTTCCCTCCGCTGGGCCGGCGGCTCGAGCAGCCGGCCGGAGCGCTCTCGGGCGGCGAGCAGCAGATGCTGGCGGTGGCCAAGGCCCTGCTCCTCGAGCCCCGTCTGCTGGTGATCGACGAGCTGTCGCTCGGCCTCGCCCCGGTCGTCGTCGAGCAGCTGCTCGGCGTCGTCGATGAGCTGCGCGAGCAGGGCCTCACGATGATCATCGTCGAGCAGTCGCTCAACGTGGCCGCGGCGATCGCCGACCGCGCGGTGTTCATGGAGAAGGGCGAGATCCGGTTCGAGGGCTCGCCGCGCGAGCTGCTCGAGCGCGGTGACCTGGCTCGAGCCGTGTTCCTCGGCGGG
This sequence comes from uncultured Microthrixaceae bacterium, assembly GCA_963727905.1. GTDB lineage: Bacteria > Actinomycetota > Acidimicrobiia > Acidimicrobiales > VFJN01 > VFJN01. The sequence continues at coordinate 161,458 of CAVSIC010000021.1, read as the reverse complement.
CCCGCGTGATGCTGGCGTTCGAGTCCGGCTTCGCCGAGCTCGTGATCGGGGCGATCACGGGCCTGACCTACGGCGCCCTGGGTTGCGGCATCGTGCTGGTGTACCGGGCGAGCCGGACCGTGAACCTCGCCCACGGCGAGATCGGTGCCTTGGGCGCCGCCGTGCTGGCCAAGCTCATGCTCGACCACGGCTGGCCGTTCGTCCCCGCCCTCCTGCTGGTGCTCGCGGTCGGCGCGCTGATCGGGGCGGTGGTCGAGGTGGTCGTGGTCCGGCGGCTGGCCGGGTCGCCCAGGGTCGCGGTGCTCGTCGCCACCATCGGGGTGTCGCAGCTGCTCTTCGCCGCCACGGTGGCCCTGCCCGGGGTGCGGCGGGCTGCCCCGTTTCCCACCCCGATCGACCGGGTGTGGGAGGTCGGCGGCCTCGTCGTGCGGGGGGAGCACTTCTTCGCGCTGGCCGTCCTGCCCGCGGTGGTGGTGGGCCTCGGCCTCGCGCTGCAGCGCACCCGGTGGGGCCTTGCCCTGCGGGCCGCGGCCGACGAACCCGACGTCGCCCAGCTGGCCGCCATCAGCGTCCGCCGCGCCTCGACCTCCGCGTGGGCGGTGGCCGGCGCGCTCGCCGTCCTCACCGCCGTCGTCGTGAGCCCGCTCCGCGGCACGATCGTCGGCCTGCCCACCACGGCGCTCGGCCCGGCGGTGCTCCTCCGCGGGCTGGCCGCCGCGCTCGCCGGGCGGTTCCACTCGCTCCCCGCCACCCTGCTCGGCGGGGTCGTCCTCGGCATCGTCGAGGCGGTGCTCTTCGTCGAGCTCGGCGGCGGTTCCGCCGACGCAGTGCTGCTCGGGGCCGTGCTCGTGCTCGTCCTGCTGCGGGGCCGCACCCTGGTCGAGGGCACCGGGGTCTGGTCGACCGGCATCCGACCGATCCCGCCGCTGCTGCAGCGACTGCCCGTGGTGTCCGTGGTGCGGAGGATCTCCCCGCCGATCGCGGTCGGCGTGGCGATCGCCGCGCCGTTCGTCTACGGCGACGCCTCCGACTCCTTCCTGCTGTCGCGCGTGGTGCTCACCGCCCTCGCCGCCATCTCGGTCACGGTGCTCACCGGTTGGGGTGGTCAGCTGTCGCTCGGCCAGGGGGCACTGGTGGGGGTGGGGTCGTTCGTCACCGCCGGGTTGATAGCCCGCGGCGTCGGGTTCGTGCCGGCGATCGCGTCTGCGACCGTCGCCGGCGTGCTGCTCTCGCTGCTCGTGGGGTTCCCGGCGCTGCGGGCCAAGGGGCTGGCGCTCGCCGTCACCACGCTCGCCCTCGCGGTCGCCGCCCACACCTGGCTCCTCCCGTCCACGGCCTTCCTCGGCGACGAACGGGTGGCGTTCGTCCCGCGGCCCGTCGTGCTCGGGCTCGACCTTGCCCCCCAGCGCACCTACTACCTCGTGTGCCTCGCGATCCTCGTGGTGGTGGGCGGCCTGGTCGCCCGCCTCCGCACCACCGGGGCGGGCCGGACCATCGTCGCCGTCCGCGAGAACGAGGGAGCGGCCGCGTCGTTCGGCGTCGCCCCGTCGGTGGTGAAGCTCGGCGCCTTCGCGCTGGCCGGCGGGATCGCCGGGCTGGCCGGCGCGCTGCTGGCCGGGCTGCGCACGCAGTTCTCGGCCTCGGCCTTCGGCCCCGAGGAGTCGCTGCAGATCGTGGCCACCGCCGTGATCGGCGGCCTCGGCTCCGTCACGGGAGCGGTGTTGGGCGCGGTGTTCGTCGTCGGGCTCCCGTTCCTCCTGGGGGAGAGCCAGGCCGTCACCCTCCTCACCTCCGGCGTCGGCCTGCTGGTGCTGCTGCTCTACCTGCCCGGCGGCATCGTGCAGCTGCTGGGCCAGGTGCGCGACGGCGCCCTTGGCCTCCTGGCGGCGCGGCGTCTGCGGCAGGGCACGTTGCCTCCGATCCACGTTCGCACGCCCGGCCCCGTGCCCACCCGCCCGCCGCGGTCCCGTGCCGAGGACGATCGCCCGCCGCTCGAGGTGCGGGACCTGCACGTCCGCTACGGCGGGGTGGCGGCGCTGGCCGGGGTGTCGCTGGAGGCCCGGCCGGGCGAGGTCCTCGGGCTGATCGGGGCCAACGGCGCCGGCAAGTCGACCCTGCTCGACGCCATCAGCGGGTTCGCGCCGGTCGCGTCGGGGGAGGTGCTGCTCCACGGACAGGACGTCACGGCATGGCCTGCCCACCGGAGAGCGGCCGTCCCCGTCGGCCGCGTGTTCCAGGATGCTCGGCTGTTCGGTGACCTCACCGTCCGCGAGACGATCATGGTGGCAGCCCACGAGGACCAGCGCAGCGAGCTGCTCCCGAACCTGCTGGCCTTCGCCCCAGCGCGGCGCATCGAGCGCCACCGCCGTGAGGTGGCCGACACCCAGATCGACCTGCTCGGCCTCGGGCCCTTCGCCGGCCGGCGGATCGCCGACCTCTCCACCGGCTCCCGCCGCATCGTTGAGGTGGCCTGCCTCCTCGCCCAGGGGGCCGACCTCCTGCTGCTCGACGAGCCGACCGCCGGAATCGCCCAGCGGGAGGCCGAGGCCTTCGGCCCACTGCTGCGGCGGGTCCGCGAGGAGCTCGGCGCCACCATCGTGCTGATCGAGCACGACATGCCGCTCGTGATGTCCCTCTGCGATCGCATCTGCTGCCTCGAGGTCGGCCGGGTGCTCGTGCACGGGACCCCCGACGAGGTGCGCCACGACCCGCGGGTGATCGCTTCGTACCTCGGCACCGATGAGCGGGCGATCGCCCGGAGCGGCGCGGTCACATGACCGCCTCCGAGCGACCGAACCTCGTGTTCGTCCTGGCCGACCAGCTGCGTCGGCAGAGCGTGGGCTATGCCGGCGACCCCTGGGCCCGAACGCCGAACATCGATGCACTGGCGCGCGAGAGCACCAGCTACGACCAGGCGGTCGCCACCGCCCCCGTCTGCGCGGGGATGCGGGCATCGATGCTCACCGGGGTCCACCCCACCACCAACGGGATGGTCATCAACGAGCTCCGGCTCAACCCGGGCCAGCGGTGCCTCGGCCACGTGCTCCGCGACGGTGGATACGACACCGCCTACCTCGGCAAGTGGCACCTCTTCGCCAACCAGCTCGGCAACCACGGCGACCCGCGGAACTCCTTCGTGCCCCCCGGGCCGCACCGCCTCGGGTTCGACGGCTACTGGGCCGCCTACAACTTCCACCACCGCTACTACGACGCGTGGTTCCACACCGACACTGCCGACCGGCAGACCTTCGCGCCGGGGATCTACGAGCCCGACGGGCAGACCGACCTGGCCATCCGGTTCCTGCGGGACCACGCAGCCGGGCCGCGGCCGTTCGCGCTGTTCCTCTCGTGGGGGCCACCGCATGACCCGTGGGACGACGGGAACGTGCCCGAGGCCGACCGCCGCGTGTTCGCCGACGTGGACTTCCCGCATCCCCCCAGCTACCGGGAGGACGATGACCCCTACGGCGACCTCTGGTCCCGTCTGTCGGTCGCCGACCGGGCCGAGCTGCCCTCCTGGCGCCGCAACTACTACGCCATGACGCACAACCTGGATCGCAACCTCGGGCGGCTGGTCGAGGCGATCGACGACGCCGGCATCGCCGGGCGCACGGTCGTGGTGTTCTCCTCGGACCACGGCGAGATGCTCGGGGCGCACGGGCGGCGGGCCAAGAACACCTTCTACGAGGAGGCGGTGCGCGTGCCGTTCCTCCTGCGCTGGCCGGGGAAGGTCCTCGCCGGCTCGGCCACCGATCTCTGCCTGGGCACCGTCGACCTGGCGCCCACGCTCACGGGGCTGCTCGGCCTCGAGCCCGCACCGGCCTGGGAGGGCGTCGACCTCAGCGGCGCCGCCCAGGGCCGAGCCGTCGAGGAGCCGGACGCCGCCCTGCTCCAGGGCCTGGGCCCCGTTGCGCTCTTCGCGGACGGGTCGGAGTGGCGGGCGGTCCGCGACGCCCGGCACACCTACGCCCGCTACCGCGTCGACGGGTCCGAGCACCTCTACGACCACGTCGACGACCCGGACCAGCTGCACGACCTCGTCGGGGATCCGGGCTCCGCCACCGTCCTCGACCGGCTGCGCGACAGCCTGGCCAGAAAGCTCGACGCTCTGGGCGACACCTTCGAGGCCTGCACCTGGTACGAGTCGGCCTGGACCGACGGCGACCGCAACATCGTGGCGGGGGCCAAGGGGCCGTTCCCCCCGATGCCTCCGGGGACGCCGTGACCAACGTCCTGCTGCTCACGGTCGACGACATGAACGGCGACACCCCCGGCTGCTTCGGGGGCCCGCCCGGCGTCACCCCGGCCGTCGACGCGCTGGCCGCGGCCGGGATGCGGTTCCTGCGGGCGCACGTCAACGTCGCCGTCTGCCAGCCGAGCCGATCGGTGCTCCTCACCGGCCGGTACCCGCACCGCAACGGTGCCGAGGGGTTCGGCCCCATCCGCGCCGACGTGCCCGTGCTCACCGACCCCCTCCGCGCCGCGGGCTACCGGTGCGGCATCCTCGGCAAGGTCGAGCACCTCGCACCGGTCGAGCGCTTCGGCTGGGAGCACCAGGTCGACGCTCCCGATCTGAGCCACGGTCGCTCCCCGGCTCGCTACGCCGAGGAGGCCCGCCGCTTCCTCGCCGACGCGTCTCGGGAGGGGCGGCCCTGGTTCCTCATGGCGAACGCCCACGATCCCCACCGACCCTTTTCGGGCAGCGAGCAGGAGCGCCACCAGCTGGGCGAGGACCTCGCCGCGATCCCGTCGCCCTCGCGGACCTTCGGGCTCGAGGAGTGCGCGACGCCAGGCTTCCTCCCGGATCTTCGAGACGTGCGCCTGGAGGTGGCGGAGTACCTGAGCTCGTGCCGGCGGGCCGACGATGTGGTGCGGGCCGTGCTCACCGAGGTCGAGGTCGCGGGCGCCACCGACGACACCCTGGTCGTGTTCCTGTCGGACAACGGGATGTCGTTCCCGTTCGCGAAGTCGAGCTGCTACCTCCACGGCACCCGGACCCCGTTGGTCGTGCGCTGGCCCGGCGTCATCACGGCTGGCTCCGTCGAGGCCGACGGGTTCGTGGAGGGCATCGACCTGGCGCCCACCATTCTCGACGCCCTCGACCTCCCGGCTGATCACGCGGCCGACGGGCGGTCGTTCCTGCCGCTCCTCCGTGGCGCGTCGCAGCCCGGTCGCGACGCGGTGGTCACGGTGTTCCACGAGACCGTCTACGGCCGTCGCTACGAGATGCGGGCCGTGCAGGACGCCGGGTACGGGTACGTGTGGAACGAGTGGTCCGACGGCGAGGCCTCGTACCTCGCCGACAACATGATGGGGCGGACCTGGCGGGCGATGGTCTCCGCGGCCGAGCACGACCCTGCCGGTCGCGGACCGGTGCGAGCACCTCCTCCACCGAGTCCCGGAGGAGCTCTACGACGTGCGATCGGATCCCGACGCGACCCACGACCTCGCGACCGACCTCGACCACGCCGACCGGCTCCACCGGTGTCGGACCCAGCTGCGGACCTGGATGCGGCGGGTGGGCGATCCGCTGCTCGGGCGCTACGAGCAGTTCCTCGGCTGGCGGACCGGAGGAGGGGCGGGCCGGTGGCTGATGTCGACGTCCGGATCGGCGCCGGGCCCGGCGCGCCCGTGTCGCCCTACCTCTTCGGTGGCCTGATCGAGCACCTGGGTCGGGCGATCTACGGCGGCGTCTGGGACCTCGACCGCGACGCCGCCCGCGCCGACGTGCAGGCCGCCATCCGCGCCCTCGGCGTGAGCATGCTCCGGTGGCCGGGCGGCTGCTTCTCGGCCTGGTACCGGTGGGAGGACGGCATCGGACCGAGGGCCGATCGCCCCTTCCACGAGCGGACCTGCTGGACCGACATGTCGGCGATGATGGGCCCCGAGGTCGCGGCCGAGATGGGGGCGCCCGAGACCAACGCGTTCGGCACCGACGAGTTCCTCCGGTACTGCCTCGATCTGCCGGTCGAGCCGCTGCTCGTCACCAACCTCGGCGGCGGCCACCCGGTCGGCCTGGGCACACCCGAGGAGGCGGCCCGCTGGGTGCGGTACACCAACGTCGATCGCCGCGCGCCCCGACCCGTGCGCTGGTGGGCGATCGGCAACGAGACGTGGGGCGGCCATGAGCTCGGCCACTGCTCGGCCCCCGAGTACGCCGAGCGCTTCGTGCAGTTCGCCGAGGCGATGCGAGCGGAGGACCCCGAGCTGCGCCTGGTCGCCGCCGGGGTGTGCCCCGACCAGTACGGCCTCGGGTCGGCGGGGATCTGGGACGGCTGGAACACCTCGGTCGTGAAGGAGGCGGGGGACCACCTCGACCTCCTGTCGCTGCACTGGTACTTCCCGGGCATGCTCGGTCGTCCCCTGCGCGACGACGACGGCGACGCGCTGCAGGTGGCCACCGGTGCCGACGACCTCGAGCGATTGCTCACCGAGGCGCTGGCCGAGCTCGACGCCGCGGCTCCGGACCGGGGGGTGCAGCTGGCCCTCGACGAGTGGGGCCAGATGGCGGCGTTCGAGGACCACCTCACGGTGAGCCATCGGCTCGCCGACGCCGTGTTCTTCGCCGGGTGCTACAACGCGCTGCTCCGGCACGCCGACCGGGTGCCGATGGCGATGATCGCCGGGCTGGTGAACGTGCTGGCCCCGATCCAGACGGTCGGCGACCGTCACCACGTGACCTCCGCCTACCTCGTCGGGCGGCTCTACCAGCGCGAGGCGCGGCGCATCTCGGTGCCGGTCACCGTCGAGGGGCCGGTGCTCGACGTCGCCCCGATGGCCGACCTCGAGCAGGCCCTGATGGTCTCCACCTTGGCCCGCCACCGCCGCAGCTCGCCGATGGTGGATGCCTCGGCCACCGCCGATGGCGCCGGCACCACGGTGTTCCTCTCGAACCGCAGCCTCGACGCCCCGGCCCGCGTCGCCGTCCACGGCATCGGGGGCGCCTCGGCCGCCGTGCTGCGCATGGTCACCGGGCCGCACCGGTTCGCCCGCAACGACGTCGACCACCCCGACGTGCTCGGCTACGACCAGACCGCGGTCGCGGTGGGGGAGCGCACCACCACGGTGGAGCTGCCCCCGTGCACGGCCGCCGCGCTGGTGATCACGGGCGGCGACCGGTGAGCCCGCCCTCGGAGGTCCGCCGGGCGAGCGGGGCCCGTCCGAACATCGTCCTCATCCTCTGCGACGACCTCGGGTTCTCCGACATCGGGTGCTTCGGCTCCGAGATCCCCACGCCCCACCTCGACGACCTCGCCGCCCGCGGCCTGCGGATGACGCAGATGTACAACGCCGCCCGGTGCTGCCCCAGCCGGGCCTCGCTGCTCACCGGGCTGTACCCGACGCAGGCTGGCATGGGGCACATGACCGAGACCGGCACCGAGGCCATCCCCGGCTACGAGGGTCGGATCAACGCCGACACCGTCACGCTGGCCGAGGCGCTGCGGAGCGCCGGTTACCGCACCGGGATGGTCGGCAAGTGGCACGTGGGCGGTCGGGGCACGGCGTGGTCCCACGAGATCGACCCCGATCGGACCCCCCGCCCCACCGACCGCGGCTTCGAGCGCTTCTTCGGCACGATGAACGGCGCCGGGAGCTACTACGACCCGATCACGCTGCTCGACGGCGACGAGCCGACTTCCGCGGGCGACGGCTTCTACTACACCGACGCGATCGGGGAGTGGGCCGACGCGTACGTCGCGGACGTGGGCGCGGGGCCCGATCCGTTCTTCCTCTACGTCGCCCACGTCGCCCCGCACTGGCCGCTCCACGCCCCTCCGGAGGACGTCGAGCCGCACCTCGGCCGCTACGTGGCGGGGTGGGATGCGCTCCGGGCGGATCGCCACGACCGCATGCGCGAGATCGGTCTGGTCAACCGAGCCTGGGACGTCGCCCACCGAGACCCCCTGCTGCCGGCGTGGGATGAGGTGCCCGACCCGACGTGGGAGGACGCCCGCATGGCGGTGTACGCCGCCCAGGTCACCGCCGTCGACCGAAGCGTCGGGCGGATCGTGGCCCGGCTGCGGTCCGTGGGCATCGAGGACACCACCGCCATCGTCTTCCTGTCGGACAACGGTGGCTGCGCCGAGCTGCTGCCGACCAACGTCAGCGGCGCGATGCCCGGCGCGCCGGACTCGTTCCAGAGCTACGGCCTCCCGTGGGCCCGGATGAGCAACACCCCGTTCCGGCGCTACAAGCGGTGGGTCCACGAGGGCGGGATCTCCACCCCGTTCCTCGCGTGCTGGCCGGCGGTCATCCCGGCCGGCCACATGGACCACGAGCCCGCGCACATCGTCGACCTCATGGCCACCTTCCTCGACCTCGCCGGTGCTGCGGCCCCGCGGGAGCGCGACGGCCACCCGCTGCGCGAGCCGGAGGGCCAGACGCTGGTGCCCGTGCTGGAGGGCCGCCCGTCCGAGCGGGTCGGGGCGCTCGGGTTCGAGCACGAGGGCAACCGGGCGATCCGCCTGGCTGACCTCAAGCTGGTGTCGCCGTTCGGCGAGCCGTGGGAGCTCTACCGGATGGACGAGGACCGCACGGAGACGTTCGACCTGTCAACCCGGTACCCGCGCGACCTGCGCCGCCTCGAGTCGCTCTACGCCGACTGGGCCCGCCGGACCGGGGTGCGGTCCTGGGAGGTCCTCTCCGACCGAGCTGCCGTACTGGGCCGGCACCGCGCCCTTGGAGGGCTGACGTGGCCGGCGCGCGCCCCGATGACCCGGTGCTCTTCACCACCAACCGTGCCCCTGTGGACCGGAGCGGTCTGGTCGTCGGGCCGCCCGACTTCGTCGGGGTCGGCGCGATGAAGGCCGGCACCACCTGGCTGCAGGCGCAGCTGATGGCCCACCCGGAGGTCTTCGACATCGGGCAGAAGGAGCTGCACTTCTTCGACTGGTTCATCGACACCGAGCTCACGGACGCACAGATCGCCGGCTACCACGCCCGGTTCGCCCGGCCCCCTGGGATGCTGGCCGGCGAGTTCACGCCGAGGTACCTCCTCGACGTCACCACTGCCCCGCTCCTGCGGAGGGCCGCGCCCGAGACCCGGCTGCTGGTGATGTTGCGGGATCCGATCGCCCGCATCGACTCCCATCTCCGGTGGCCCAACGTCGGCCAGCCGATGCTGCCGATGTTCAAGGCGGCCGACGCGGTCAACCGCTGCCACTACCACCAGCAGCTCGTGCACCTGCTGGGCTCGTTCCCGCGGCCTCAGCTGAGGGTGCTCCAGTACGAGCGGATCCACACCGATCCCGCCGGACTGGTCCGCGACGCGCTGGTCCACATCGGCGTGAGCGACGTCGACTTCGTCCCGCCGGACCTGCTGGAGCCGGTGCTGCGCAACCCGCACGAGTCGACGGGACTTCTTCCCGCCACCCGCGATGCCATCGTCCACTACCTCAAATCGGAGATGGCCCGGCTCGCCGCCGACTTCGGTGACGTGGTCGACCTGACGCTCTGGCCCGACTTCGCCGATCTGGCACCGTGACCTCGCTCAACGTCCTCTGGATCCTCTGCGACGAGCTCCGCACGGATGCGCTCGGCTGCTACGGCGGCGCGCCGATCCCGATCCACACACCGCAGATCGACCGACTGGCCGAGCGCGGCGTGCTGTTCGAGCGGGCCTTCAGCTCGTCACCGGTGTGCGTCCCGGCCCGGGTCGTGATGCACACCGGCCGACGTCCCGAGGAGACCGGCGTCTACGGCAACGAGGCCTACGCCCCCGGCTACCCGATGCCGGAGGTCACGACGTTCCCCGAGGCCGTCGCCGACGCGGGGTGGGCCACGGCCGACTTCGGCAAGGAGCACGTGCCGTTGTCGATGACGCCGTGGCAGTGGCAGGACCCGACGGGCTCGCACATGCTCGAGGTGCTGGCGGCGGCTCCCGACCTCGCCTCGCTCGACCTCGTCCGCACGCCCGCCGGTGGTGTGGTGGCGGGGCGCTTCCCCGCGGACGTGCCGTACCCGCCGAGCGCGGTGGTCGACCGGGTGCTGTCGTGGGTGGACTCGCAGGCCGGCCCGTGGCTGGCCCGAGCGAGCTTCCTGCAGCCGCACACTCCGGTGATCCCACCGGAACCCTGGGCCAGTCGATACCAGGACGCCGCCTGGCCCGACGCGATCACCCTCGACCCTGGTGTCAGCGCCTTCGAGCGCCGCTTCGGCGAGCTGACTGGCGGCGCCGGCCTGACACCGGCCGAGCTCGTGCGGGCGCAGGCGGCGTACCACGGCACGGTGGCGTGGATCGACCACGAGGTGGGCCGGCTGCTGGCCGGGCTGCAGGCGCTCGGCCAGGCCGACCGCCTCGCGATCGTCTTCACCTCGGACCACGGTCACCTCCTCGGCGAGCAGGGCGGCGTGGGCAAGCACACCCACGCGCCCGCGTCGCAGCAGGTGCCGCTGGTTGTCGTCCACCCGGACCTCGGTCCTTCGCGGCGGGGCGACCTCGTCGAGCAGCTCGACCTCGCTCGCACGATGTGCGGCCTGGTCGGCGTCGCCCCTCCTGCGACGGCGGGTGGGCGCGACCTGTTCGACCGGCCGCCGGTCGGGCCGGTGCTGTCCACGATCGGGTACGGCGAGGCGGAGAGCACGGCCCTGCCCAACCTGGGGATCGGCCGTTGGCACGGCGACCGAGGCTGGCCCCGCCGGTCCTGCGTCCGGGTCGGCCGCTGGCGCTACGACCGGTCGGTCCGCATCGACGGCGAGCCCATCCCCGCCGACCACCCCGATGCCGATCCGTTCCTGGCCGACACCCTCCAGGACCCGTGCGAGGTCGTGAACCTCGCCGCGGATCCCGGCCTGGCCTCCGTGGTCCGCGAGCTGGAGTCGATCGTGGGCGGGCTGGCTCGCACGGCCGTGGAGACGCCGGCCGACGTCGTCTACGCCACCGCGCAGCCGGGCGCCCATGCGGGATGACGGCCGGGGCACGCGCGTCGACGCGCTGACCGGCGCCGTCGTCCGCGTGGCAGCGAGCCGCCAACGCCGCCCCAACCTCCCGAGCGACGGCTGCCCCTTCTGCCTCGGCGGCCTCGAGTCGCCCGAGCCGTACACGGTCAAGGCCTTCCCCAACCGCTGGCCGTCCTTCGACGGCGACCGCTGCTTCGTGTGCCTCTACGGCCCCGAGCACGGCCGGACCCTGGCCGAGCTCGGACCGGGTCGCGCCCGCGAGGTCATCGACCTGTGGGCGGAACGGACCGAGGTGCTCGGCCGCCGAGACGACGTCGCCTACGTGCTCGTCTTCGAGAACCACGGCGCCGAGGTCGGAGCGACGATCGACCACCCGCACGGCCAGGTGTTCGCGTTCCAGGAGGTGCCCGCCGTCCCGGCCGGCGTGCTGCGCCGCCTGCGAGCGGGAGCGCGGCTCCTCGAGGACGAACCGTCGCTCGTGGTGGTCGAGCGCGACGGCTGGCGGGCCTGGGTCCCCTCGGCCCCGACCCAGCCATTGCAGCTCCGACTCGCCCCCGTGCGACTGCGCCCCGACCTCCCGTCCCTCGCCGACGACGAGCGCGACGCCTTGGCCGAGGTCCTCGTCGACATGCTCGGCGCCGTCGAGCACGCCTGGCCCTCACCGGTCCCGTACGTCCTGTGGTGGGTCCAGCGCCCAACCGACGGACGGTGCTGGTCGAGCGCCTGGCTCCACCTCGAGCTGTCGAGCCCGTGGCGCGCCGACGGCGTCCCCCGCCACATCGCGGCAGGTGAGCTCGGCAGCGGCGTGATGATCAACCCCGTCCCGCCGGAGGAGCAGGCCGAGCGCCTTCGCTCAGGGGTGCGCTCGGTCACCGCCTCGTCGCACCCCGCGCGAGGGGTGGCTGAACCGCTGACCCCACGCGTTCTGGCCCGGAGTGCACGACCCCTGGGTCGTCTGTTCCGGGCCAGAACCAGTGAAGTGGGGGTCAGGTCTCGCGGGTGGACGTGAGGTAGTCGGTGAGGTCGGCGTCGTGGGTCATGCGCCAGTAGTCGACGAGGCGCCAGGGCATCACGGAGAAGACCCGGCCCTTGGCGTTGCGGTACCAGGTGTCCATGCCCGGGTGCGTCCAGACGAGCTGCTCGTGCTCGGCGTCGACGCGGGCGTTGTAGTCGTCGTGCACGTCCCTGCGGCACTCGATGGCAGCGATGCCGGACTCGAGCATCTGGCGGAGGCAGTCGGTGACGTAGCGGGACTGGCACTCGGCCTGGAACATCACGCTGCCGCCGTGGCCGAGGTTGGTGTTCGGGCCGTAGAGGCAGAAGAGGTTGGGGTGGTCGGGCACGGTGATGCCCAGGTAGGCGCGGGGGTCGTCGTCGGCCCAGGTCTCGGCCAGCGGGGTGCCGCTCCGGCCGACGATCTCGATCGGGTGCAGCAGCTTCCCGGACTCGAAGCCGGTGGCCAGGATCACCACGTCGACGTCGTGGCGGGAGCCGTCGGTGGCCACGAGCGTGCGCCCGTCGACCGAGGCGATCCCCTCGGGGAACAGGGTCACGTCGTCGCGGCGGACCGTCGCGTACCAGTGGTTGTCCACCAGGATCCGCTTGCCGTAGGGCGGGTAGTCGGGGAGGCAGACCTCGACGAGGTCGGGCCGGCCGTCGAGCTCCTCCAGCAGGTACTCGGTCATCTGCTGGCGGTGCCGGTCGTTCTGACGGTTGAGGGAGCGGGCCGGGTCGGGCCACTCGGGGTCGCGCCGCAGGGTGCGCAGCAGGCCGTCGCCGAAGCGCCAGAAGAGGCCGAAGCGGTACCAGGCGGCGTAGCCGGGCACGTGCTCCATCAGCCACTGCGTCCCGGGCGCCACCTCGCGGTGGTAGTCGGGGCTCGGGCGCACCCACTGCGGCGACCGCTGGAACACCGTCACGTGCTCGGCGCGGTCGGCGACCGTCCGGAGCAGCTGCATGGCACTGGCCCCGGTGCCGACCACGGCGACGCGCGCCCCGTCGATCATCGAGTCGTCCTCGGGCCACTCGGCCGAGTGGAACCAGGGACCGTCGAAGTCGCCGATGTCGGCGGGCAGGATCTTCGGCCGGTTCATCTGGCCGGTCGCCGTGATGACCACGTCGGGCCGCTCGGTGCGCTCGGCGCCGTCCGGGTCGCGCAGCCGCACCTCCCACCGGAGCTCGTCCTCGTCCCACCGCATCGACAGGACCTCGGTGCACAGCGACAGCCGGTCGTGCAGGCCGTACCGGTCGGCCACGCCCTCGAGGTAGCTGAGCACCTCGTGCTGCTTGGAGAAGTAACCCGACCAGCCCGGGTTCGGCGCGAACGAGTACGAGTAGAAGTGGTTCGGCGTGTCCACGCCCGACTCGGGGTAGCGGTTGCGGAACCAGGTGCCGCCGAGCCCGGGGTCGCGCTCCACGATCTCGAAGTCGATGCCGAGCCCGTCGAGCTTCACCGCGGCGGCGAGGCCGGAGACGCCTGCCCCCACGATGAGCACCCGCAGCGCGTCGGCCGCCGCAGGACGACCGGACGTCCAGTGGACGTCTCGGTCCTGTAGGCCGAGGTCCTCCAGCGCGTTGGCCGCGTACTCGGGCGGGACCTCCTCGGCCACGCACAGCCGCATCAGCTCGACCATCGTCGCCTCGTCGGGCGGGGGCGGCACCACCAGGTCGCCGGAGCCGGCCCGGGCCACCATCTCGACGACCGCGGCCTTGATCTCCTCCTGCACCTCGGGCTCGAGGCCACCGGACTCGTCGGCGAACAGGTTCGTGTCGCGCCGTGGCCGGTACCGCTCCTCGAACCACCGCGGGTCGCCGGTGACGTGGGCGAGGCAGAGCAGGAGCGTGGGCACCGACGCCTGGTCGAGCGCGCCGCGCAGATCCGTCACGGGGTCAGCGTACGTTCGCCCAGCCGCGCGGCATCGGGGGACCGAGGTCGGGATAGGTCACGATCCCGGGGGCCGCGGCCACCACCGAGCGGGATGGCGTTGAGGGCGGGGACGGCCGTGATGATGTGGCCGATCACCATGAAGTCCTCGATCGTCTCGGCCTGGAAGTCCGGCGGGGGCAGGAAGTCGAGGCTGGCCGTCACGGTGGGCAGCCCGTCGACGGTGATCGCCCAGCCGTCCTTCTCGATCACCCAGGGCGGGTCGAGCGTGGCGCCCTTCTTCCACCGCACGCTGAGCTCGACGAGCGTCTTGCCGCCGACCTTGCCCTGCCAGCTGGCGGCGACCCCGGCGACGTGGCCGGCGGGGATCGTCCACGACGCCATCACCAGGTCCTCGGTGGTCTGCGCGTACTCCTCGTCGCACGTGATCTCGTCGAGCTCGACACCCAGCGCGTCGGCAACCATCGCCACCGCCTCGCCGAACACGGCCGTGCCGTTGCGGGCGCGGCCGGCCAGGTCGGGGGAGTCGATCGCCATGCCGAAGCCGGCCGGGCGCTCGGTGTCGGGCGAGTCGTAGAACGTGGTGTCGGCGGTCTCCGCGACGGTGACCCTGTCGATTCGGTTGCAGATCCCCGCGATCGTGATGGCCACCAGCTCCGCGAAGCCCGGGCTGACGCCCGTGCCGAACAGCGAGGTCCCGCCCTTCTCGCAGGCGGCCACGAGCTGGTCCCGTTCGGCCCCGAGGTTCGTGCCGGTGATGAAGGCCGCAGTGGCGACCACGTCGATTCCCGCCTCGAGGATCCGCACCAGCTCGTCGACCGACGGCCACATCGGGTTGTAGACGACGCAGTCCGGCGCCAGCGCGAGCAGCGCGTCGACGTCGTTGGTGGCGGCGACGCCGACCGGTTCGATGCCGACGAGCTCGCCCGACGTCGACGCCCACCTTGTCGGGAGACCAGGCGTAGCAACCGACGAGCTCGAGCCCGGGGTTGGCCACGATGGCCTTCACGGACTCCTTGCCCACGTTGCCCGTGGTCCACTGGACGACGCGCAGGGGCGGGAGGCGTGTGGGCATCAGATGTACATCCCGCCGTTCACGGCGAGGATCTGCCCGGTCATGTAGACGTCCTCGGCGCAGAGGAACCGGACGCCCTCGGCGATGTCGGCGGGCGTGCCGGCCCGGCCGAGCGGGATGTGCGGGGCGATCACGTCGATGCCGGGGAAGTTCCCCTCCTCGGCCGCGTGCCGGGCCATCGGCGTGTCGACCACGCTGGGGGCGATCGTGTTCGACACGATGCCGCTGCGGGCCAGCTCCACGGAGAGCGCCCGGGTCAGCGAGATCACGCCGCCCTTCGACGCCGAGTAGTGGGTCATGTTCGGCGCACCGGACTGCGCGCTCTGCGAGGAGATGGTGACGATGCGGCCCCAGCCGGCGGGGAGCATGTCCTTCACGGCCTCCTGCACGCAGGTGAAGGTGCCCGTGAGGTTCACCGCGATGATGCGGTCCCACGACTCGGGCGTGACCTCGAGGATCGGCTGGAACGACTCGATCCCGGCGCTGGTGACGAGGATCTCCACCGGGCCGAGCTCGGACCGCACGGTGGCGAAGGCGGCGGCCACCGCGGCCCGGTCGACCACGTCGCACTCCATGCCGATGGCCGTGGCCCCGGCGGCAGCGAGCTCCTTGGCCGCCTCCTCCGCGCCCGTGAGGTCGAGGAGGGCGACCTTGTGCCCGTCCTCCGCGAGTGCCTTGGCGGCGCCGAGCCCGATGCCCGAGGCACCGCCGGTGATGACTGCGACACGGCTCACGAAGAGACCTCCACGGTGTCGAACTCGAGATGGACGGCCGGTGAGCCCCCGGAGGATCCAGGTGGGCTCGTAGTGGAAGCGGCGGTCGCCGGCGGGACCGTGGTGCTCCTCGGAGAGGCGGATGTTGCGGGTGCGGTCGAGGATGCGCTCGATGCTGATGCGGCCCTCGGCCCGGGCCAGCGGACCGCCGGGGCAGGAGTGCACGCCGCGCCCGAACGCGATGTGCGACTGGGCGTTCTCGCGGTCGAGGCGGAACTCGGCGGGGCAATCGAAGCGGCGGGGGTCGCGGTTGGCGGCGCCGTTGAGGAGCATCACCGGGGTGCCGGCCGAGACCTCGACGCCGGCGATCGACGTGTTGCGCTTCGTGAGCCGGAAGTCCGTCTTCACCGGGCTCTCCATGCGGAGGGCCTCCTCGATGAAGTTCGGGATCTGGTCCTTGTTCGCCCGCAGCTCGTCCTGCAGCTCGGGGTGCTCGCCGAGATGGCGGAGCGTTGCGGCCAGCAGGCGGGCGGTGGTCTCCTGCCCGGCGGCGAAGAGGAACGTCGCCGTCCGCACGACGGCCCCGACCTCGGGGGTCTCGCC
Source organism: uncultured Microthrixaceae bacterium (assembly GCA_963727905.1). GTDB lineage: Bacteria > Actinomycetota > Acidimicrobiia > Acidimicrobiales > VFJN01 > VFJN01. The sequence continues at coordinate 145,284 of CAVSIC010000021.1, read as the reverse complement.
GTCGGGGTAGGTGCCGAGGGCGAGGTCGGAGAGGACGTCCTTGCGGGGGTTGGCTCGGCGGTCCTCGATGTAGGCGGTGAACCTCTCGTCGGCCCACGCCAACGGGTTGAGGTTCTGCTTGTGCTCGTTGCCCTTCCCGACCCGGCCGGCGCCCTTCTGCAGGCCGAAGCCGGCCCGGAACTCCTCGTGGTCCTCCTCGGGCACGCCGAGGAGGTCGGCGACGGCGAGCAGCGCGAAGGGCTGGGCGTAGGAGGCGATGAACTCGCAGGAGCCCTCGACGAGGAGCGGGTCGAGCAGCTGGTCGGAGAGCTGCCACATGAAGGCCTCGTTCTCCTTGAGGCGCTTCGGCGTGATGAGCCGCATGAGAAGGGCCCGCTCGTAGTCGTGGTCGGGCGGGTCCATGGTGACCATGTGCTCCCACATGGGCATGTGGTGGCGGTGCTCCGTGATGATCCCGGAGATGTCGTCGCCCTCGAGCGGCACGGGGAACGGGGCGAACGGGCCGACGAGCGAGTTGCACGACGAGAAGTCGTCCGTGTTGCGGTAGACCTCGTTGGCCTCGTCGTACCCGGTCACGGCGACGACGCCGAGGTGGTCGATCGGGAGCACGGGGCACTGGGCCCGCAGCTCCTCGAGGTAGTCGTACGGGTCCTGGTGCAACGAGTCGTCGTTGAAGTAGTCGATCGTCGTCCAGTCGCTCACGCGGGTCCCCCTGGGATGTCGCTGTGCACCTGCACAGGCGATGCTGAGCACTTGCTTAGCATCCGGGCGACCGACGTGGCAACGTGTGGGGGTGACCACCGCTCCCTCGCCCCGCCGCATCGGCGCCGAGGACTCCAAGACCCGGGCCCAGCTCCTCGACGGCGCCGAGGCGCTCCTCCTCGAGGAGGGCTACGCGGCGGTGACGTCCCGCAAGGTGGCGGCCCGGGCCGGGCTCAAGCCGCAGCTCGTCCACTACTACTTCCGCACGATGGACGACCTCTTCCTGGAGGTCTTCCGGCGCCGGGCCGACGAGAACCTGGCCCGCTTCGAGCGCGAGGTGGCGGCCGACTGCTCGCTGGCCACGCTGTGGCGCTTCAGCGCGGATCCGCGCGGCGCCACCTTCACCGTGGAGTTCGCGGCGCTGGCCAACCACCGCAAGGCCATCCGCACCGAGCTGGCCCGCTACGCCGAGCGCTTCCGCGACGCCCAGCTCGAGGCGCTGCGGCACATCCTCGCCGCGGACAAGATCGACGCGGTCGGCATGCCGCCGGCCACGGTGCTGCTCCTGATGACCGGCATCACCCAGGTGATGGGCCTCGAGCGCGGCCTCGGCGTCACCGCCGGGCACCAGGAGACCATCGCCTTCATCGAGCGGGCGATCGCCGAGCTCGAACCGCCAGACTGATCCATCGGTGCCGTACGGTTCGGCGGAGATGACCGAACCGACCGCCCCCGACGACCAGGTGCCCTGGCGCACGATCTGGGCGGTGATCGGCTCGGCCGGGCTCGCCTACCTCGGCTTCAAGCTGGCCGTCGAGCTCCAGCGGGTGCTCCTCCTCCTGGCCGTTGCCGTCTTCTTCGCTGTGGTGCTCACGCCCGCCGTCGACTTCGTCCACCGCCACGCCCGCGTCCGGCGGGGCGTGGCCACCGCGCTCGTGGTTCTCCTCGGCATGGGGCTGCTCGCCGGGATGCTCTACTCGTTCATCCGACCGCTGGCCGACCAGGCCTCGGACTTCGCCGACGAGCTCCCCGAGTACGTCGAGGACGCCCGCCACGGGGAGGGCCCCGCCGGCGACCTGGTCGAGCGGTTCGACCTCGAGAGCTACGTCGAAGAGAACCAGGACCGCCTCCGCGACAGCCTGAGCAGCCTCGGCGCGCCGGCGATCGACCTGGCTCGGTCCGTGTTCAACGGCCTGGTGGCCGGCCTCACGGTGCTGGTCCTCACGATCCTCATGCTCATGCAGGGGCCGAACCTCACCAGCTCGGTGCTCCAGCTCGTACCGGAGCGGCGCCGGGAGCAGGTCCGTCGCGTGGCGGCCGACTCCGCGCTGGCCGTGTCGGGCTACGTGTTCGGCAACCTGGTGATCAGCGTCATCGCGGGCCTGGCGACCTGGGTCCCGCTCGCCCTCCTTGGCGTGCCCTACGCCGGCGTGATCGCGCTGTTCGTCGCGTTCACCGACCTCATCCCGCTGGTCGGGGCCACCCTCGGGGCCATCCCCACCGTGGCGTTCGCGTTCCTGCACTCGACGTCGGCGGGCATCGTGATGCTGATCTTCTACGTCGTCTACCAGCAGTTCGAGAACCATGTGCTGCAGGTGTCGATCATGTCCAGGACGGTGAAGGTGAACCCACTCACGGTCCTGGTGAGCGTGCTGATCGGGGTCGAGCTGCTCGGCTTCCTCGGGGCTCTGATGGCGATCCCGGTGGCCGGCGTGATCCAGGTGGTCGCGCGCGACGTCTACGACGAGCGCCAAGGGAAGTGGAAGGACCCCATCACCATCGGCGCGGACGAGGTCCCGGTGCCGGCGAAGAAGAGGGCGCCGGCCAAGAAGGCCGCGGCTCGCAAGAAGGCCTGAGCCTCGGGACGCTCGGGTACGGTCCGGCTCATGGACGAGCTCGAGGTGGTGGCCCAGATCTACGCGGCGATGGCGGCGGCGGACATTGCGCGCTTGGCCGAGCTGATCGACGAGTCGTTGGTGCTCACCCAGGACGAGCGGCTCCCCTGGGGCGGCCGGTTCGAGGGCCACCCGGGCTTCCTCGACTTCGCCGGCAAGCTCACCGGCACGATCGCCTCGGCGGTGGCGATCGACTCGATCTTCAGCGCCGACGGCGACGTCATCCAGATGGGCCACACCAGGGGGACCGTGCTGGCCACCGGCGTCGAGTTCAACATCGCCGAGGTCCACCGCTGGACCATCAAGGACGGCAAGGCCATCCGGGCCCACTTCTCGATCGACACCCCAGGCATGCTCAAGGCCCTGTCCCGCTCGGCCTGAGCGTCAGGCCCGCAGCTCGCGCTTCAGCACCTTGCCGCTGGGGTTGCGGGGGAGGGCGTCGATGAAGGTGACGGCCTTGGGGACCTTGAACTTGGCCAGCTGGCCGCGGCAGTGCTCGATGAGCTCGACCTCGGTGGCGGTGGTGCCGTCCTTGAGGGCCACGTGGGCGACCGGGACTTCGCCCCACCGGTCATCCGGGCGGGCGACGACCGCGCACTCGAGCACGGCCGGGTGCTCGTAGAGCACGCGCTCGACCTCGGAGCTGGCGATGTTCTCGCCGCCGGACACGATCATGTCCTTGAGGCGGTCGACGATGAAGAGGTAGCCATCCTCGTCGCGCACGCCGATGTCGCCGGTGTGGAACCAGCCGCCGGCGAAGGCCTTCTCCGTTGCCTCCGGGTCCTTCCAGTAGCCGGCGAACACCTTGGGGCCACGCAGCACGATCTCGCCCTTCTCGCCGGGCGCCACCGAGCGCTGCTCCTCGTCCCAGATGTCGAGCTCGAGGTGGAGGCACGGACGGCCGACGCTGCCGAGCTTGGGGATCAGGCTGTCGCGATCGAGGAACGTGTCGCCGGAGACGGTCTCGGTGAGGCCGTAGGCGTCGGCGATCCAGGCCGACGGGAACACGCGCTGGATCCGCTCGAGGAGCGGGATCGGCATCTTCTCGCCGCCGTTGACGATCACCCGCACGGACGAGAGGTCGCGCTGCTCGACGTCGGGCAGCGCCATGATCGCGTTGACCATCGCGGGGGCCAGCCACACCGTGCTGACCCGCGAGCGCTCGAGCTCGTCGACCACGGCCGCGGCGTCGAACGCCCGGTGGAGGATGGTCGGGCCACCCGTGGCGATGAGCGTGGTGGTCGTGAGGTCGAGCGCACCGACGTGGTACAGCGGGCCGCAGGCGAGGCCGAGGTCGGCGCTGGTGAGGCCGAGCTCCACGATGTGGGCGTGGTTCTTCCATGCCAGGTTGGCGTTGGTGATCATCACGCCCTTGGGCCGCCCGGTGGTGCCGGACGTGTACATGAGCCGGTGCAGGTCGTCGGGCCCGGTGGCGACGGCGAGGACCTCGTGGCCGGACGAGCGGAGCGCGTCGAGCTCGGTGGTCGTGGCCCGGAGCAGGTCGATGCCCTTGGCCGCCTCATCGGCCAGCGGCACGAGCTCGGGGTCGCAGACGAGCGCCTTCGCGCCGGAGTGCTCGAGGATGTAGCGGACCTCGGGCGCCGCCAGCCGCCAGTTGATCGGCATGGCGATGGCGCCGAGCCGGCTTGCGGCGAAGATCGTCTCGAGGTACTCCGGGCAGTTGTAGGAGAGCAGCCCCACGACGTCGCCCCGGCCGACGCCGTGCGCGGCGAGCCCGCCCGACAGCGCCGTGGCCCGGTCGCGCATCTCGCCGTAGGTCGTCGACCGCCCCTCGAACACGACGATCGCCCGGTCGGGCGTGCGGGTCGCGTGGTGCACGAGCACCGCCCACCAGCTGAGGTCGGCGCCGGGGGTCATGGGTCCAGGTGGGACAGGAAGGCCTTCGACCAGTCGAGGAGGTCGGTGGGGATCGACACGCCGGCGTCGTCGTTGATCGCGGCCCAGTGCTGGGCGACGTCCTCGATGGTGGTGTCGGGCCCGCCGACGTAGCCCTTGGTCGTCGCGAGGACGATCCGGCTGAAGCGCCCGGCGCCGGCGGCGTAGATCTCGCCGGTGACCGGGCAGCCGGCGTGGGCGAGGTAGGCCACCATCGGGGCGACCAGCTCGGGCGTCATCTCCTCGGGGCCGCCGTCGCCCATCCGGGTGTTGGCGGCGGGGGCGATGCAGTTGACCTTGATGCCGAGCTCGGCGCCGGCGGTGGCCAGGCTGCGGGCCATGCCGATCACACCGCCCTTGGCGGTGGCGTACGCGAGGTTGGCCGGCAGCCCGAAGACGCCGGTCGAGGTCGTCATCACGATGCGGCCGTAGCCCTGCGCGACGAGGTGCGGCCACGCCGCCCGGGTGGTGTGGAACGCCCCGCCCACGTGCACGGCGAGGTGGGCGTCGAGCGCGGCGGCGTCGGCCTTCGGGAGCCCGGCCCAGCGCATGATGCCGGCGTTGTTCACGACGATGTCGACGCGTCCGAACTCGAAGATCGCGGCGTCGATCAGCGCCTGCCCGCCCTCGGGCGTGGAGATGTCGTGGGTGTCGGCGGCGGCGGCACCGCCGGCGTCGGTGATCTCGGCCGCCACCGCGAAGGCGGGGCGGGCGTCCGAGCCGGCCCCGGTCATCGAGCCGCCGAGGTCGTTGACCACCACCGACGCGCCCCGTGCGGCGAGGAGGTGGGCGTAGGCGCGGCCGAGGCCGCGCCCGCCGCCGGTGACGACCGCGACGCGCCCGTCGAAGCGGAGGTCGCTCAACGTGTCCTACGCGGGAACCGGCGCGAGGCCGAGGAGGTTCCCGAGGGTCCCGCCGACGATGGCCTTGCGCTCGTCGTCGGGCACGCCCGCGAACTGGCGGGCGTTGAGCTCCTGGCTGCTGCGGAACGTCCCCTCGGCGTGCGGGTAGTCGTTGCCCCACACGAGCGTCTCGACGCCGGTGATGTGGCGGCAGGCGATGGCGACCGGGTCGTCCTGGAACTGCACGTGGAACTGGCGCCGCACGTACTCGCTCGGCTTCAGCGGGTACGGCCACTTCTCGTTGAGCCGGAAGAGCTGCGCCATGTCCGGCTGGTCGTCCTTCGGGCGGGTGTCGTCCCACTTGCCGAGCCACCAGTCGGCGTCCTGGCCGATGCCGGTGACCCAGCACTTGTCCATGCCGCCGACGAGCGACGCCAGCCAGTGGGCGTTGAACTCGATGAGCGAGAAGTGGAGGTCGGGATAGCGCTCGGGCACGCCGCCGCCGATGAGCTGGCACATGAGCTGCGACGGGGCGAGCGTGCTGTACACGGCCTGCGTGACCATCCGCTTGGCGGCGGCCTTCTCGTTCATCGGCTGGTTGACCTGCGCGGCGTTCTCGAGGACGACCTTGAGGGTGGTGGCCTCGGTGTCGTTCACGCTGACGCCGCCGGTCTGCGTGTGGAAGAACGGCTGGAGGCCGGTGGCGCTGAGGGCGGCCCACACCGGGTCGAGGTCGCGGGTGTAGTAGCTGCGCGGGGGAGTGGCCGGCAGCAGCGCCGCCCGGAACCCGAGCCCGGCCACGCGCTCGATCTCGGCCACCGCGTCGTCGACGTCGGACAGCGGGATCGGCGCAGTGGGGGCGAGCCGGTGGAAGAACGGCGAGAAGCGCTCGGCGACGTAGTCGTTGTAGACGCGGGCGTGGGCGATCGAGAGCTCGTGGTCGTCGGAGTAGAGGCCGAACAGCGACAGGTTCGGATGGAGGACCTGGGCGTCGACGCCGTCGAGGTCCATGTCCTCGAGGATGAGCTCGGGATCGCCCTCGGGCGTGCGGCCGCCGGTCTGCCGGTACCGGGACACGGTCCAACCCTCGTACCCGGCGGTGTGCAGGCGCCGGAACACCGTGGCCCCGCCCTCGACCCACGGCTCGTCGAGCTCGAAGTCCTCCTCCCACACCGCGCGATGGCGCAGGTGCTTCGGCAGGCGCGTCTTGAAGAGGTCGATCGGCTCCAGCAGGTGCCCGTCGCCCGAGACGACGAAGTCCTTGGTCACTTGGTCTCCTCCCCGGGCCGGAAATGGGATTCCCGCTGTGCGCGAACCGTCGTCACAGGGTAGGCCCGCCCGTCGTACAGTGCAACGGAGCGGGGTCCAGCGGTTCTCGGGCGATTTGGTCGTCCCAGCGCCGACAGGATCGCCCGAGAACGACGATCAGGGGTCACGGATGGCGAAGCGGTGGCAGCAGCGGCCGGACGGCTCGACCTGGGGCGACTGGGGCGACGACGACGAGCTCGGCCGCATCAACCTCATGACCGCGGAGAAGGTCCTTCAAGGAGTGGCCGAGGTCCAGGCCGGCATCAGCTTCTGTCTGAGCCTGCCGCTCGACTTCCCCGGCGGCACCGCGCTGAACCAGCGCCGCCACCCCCCGAAGCTGGTCCCGACGGAGGACATGGACGGCAACCCCTCCACGTTCTTCAACGTTCGCATGAGCGAGATGCCCGACTTCGGCGACCCCAAGTACGTCGACGTCTGGGCCGACGACGTCGTCACCCTGTCACTGCAGTACTCCACCCAGTGGGATTCGCTGGCCCACGTAGGAGCCGAGTTCGACGCCGACGCCGACGGCGTGGAGGAGGCCGTCTATTACAACGGCTACCGAGCCGGCGCGGACCTGGTCGGCCCCAGCGACGACGCAAGAGGCGACGGCAGCGGTCACCGCTCCTTTGCCAAGCACCTTGGTCTCGAGCACATGGCGAAGCACGGCGTGCAAGGTCGCGGCGTGTTGGTCGACCTCCGCCACCACCTCGGCGACGACTGGCGCGCGGTCGACCTGAAGACCCTGCAAGAGGTCATGGACGCGGACAGCGTGGTCGTCGAACCCGGCGACGTGCTCTGCCTCCACACCGGCTTCGCCACCCGAATCCTGGAGTGGGACAAGCACCCCCCGAGTGGCGAGCTCTTCACCACGTGCTCCTACTTGGACGCCAAGGACGACGCGCTGTTGCAGTGGATCACCGACAGCCAGATCAGCGCCTTGGTCGCCGACAACTACGCGGTCGAAGGGCTGTTGGGCAAGGACCGCGACGAGAGCCGCCACAGCTTCCTCCCGATCCACCACCTGTGCCTGTTCAAGCTCGGCGTCCCCTTGGGCGAGCTCTGGTACTTGCACGAGCTCGCAGCCTGGCTCCGCGAGCACGGTCGGTCCCGGTTCCTGCTCACGGCTCCACCACTCCGCCTCCCAGGAATCGTCGGGAGCCCGCTGACACCCATCGCTACCGTCTGACGGCGTGGAGGTCCGGCGCGACGACGGGGAGCTGTGCGGCCACGTCGACGCGGTCGACGGGACCTGGACCGCGCGCACGGTGTTCGGCGCCGTCCTCGGCACACACGACGCGCACCAGTCAGCCGTCGACCAGGTCCTCGCAGAGGGCCTGGCCTCGCTGACCGAGCGCTGGACGCTGCGCAACGGGGCGACCGGCGAGGAGGAGGTCGTCTGCATCCAGGAGGCCAACTCCTCCCGCGTCACCGTCGCGCTCGGCTACTACTCCCTTCCCGGCGTCCCCAGCCTCACGATCGCGGTCGACCAGCTCGCGGCAGGGGAGTGGGAGCTCCACCGCTGAACGGCGGGCGGGCGCCGAGCGCCAGCGTTGACATGTGACCAAACAGTCACGTATGGTCGGCGACGTGACCGACGGTGACGACGAGCTGGGGAGCGTGTTCAAGGCCCTGGCCGATCCGACTCGTCGGTACCTGCTCGACCTCCTCTACGCGCGCGAGGGACGAACGCTCACGGAGCTGGAGTCCGAGCTGTCGATGTCCCGCTTCGGAGTGATGAAGCACCTCAAGGTGCTCGAAGACGCGGGGCTCGTGGTCACCAAGCGATCGGGCCGGGAGAAGCTGCACTACCTCAACCCCGTGCCGATCCGGATGGTCCACGACCGGTGGATCGACAAGTACACGGAGCGCCACGTCACCGCGCTCCTCGACCTCAAGCACGAACTGGAGCAGAGCTCATGAGCGAGCGAACGCGAGCGAATCAGCAACACAGGCATCCCGGAGGCGCGCAGCGCCTCCGCTGGTCATCGGGCAACACGCCAGCGACCTCGGGGCTTATCCGATGACAACGACCAAGGCCCCTGCGGTCCCGTCCACGCAGGTGTACTGCGTCTACATCAAGGCCACCCCGGAGCGGATCTGGGAGGCCATCACCGACCCCGAGTGGACCAACCGCTACGGCTACGCCGGCTACGCCCGCTTCGACCTGAAGCCCGGCGGGAAGTTCGAGCACGAGCCGAACGCGGCGATGAAGGAGGGGGCGGCGGCGGCCGGCTTCCCGTGCCCGGACGTGATCATCGACGGCGAGGTGCTCGAGGTCGACGCGCCCCACCTCCTCAAGATCACGTGGCGCTTCCTCATGGACCCCGCCGCGGCGGCCGAGGGCCCCACGACCCTCACCTACGAGATCCGCCCGGTCGACGGCGGCTACTGCGCCCTGACCCTCACTCACGAGTGCGAGGGCGCCCCGACGGTGGCGCTCATGATCGCCAACCAGCTCGGCGACGGCGACGAGTCCCAGGCCGGCGGTGGGCACGCCTGGATCCTGTCGGACCTCAAGACGCTGCTCGAGACCGGCACCGCGATGGTGCCCAACGGCGTGGCGGCGTCCTAGCTCGTCCCCCGTGGCCGGCTCCGGTGTGCGCGTTGGCGTGCGCCGGAGCCGGTGGGGGAGCGCGTCAACCCATCGCCTCGACGAGCACGGCGACCGAGCGGGCCTCCTCGTCGGGGTTGCCGCCCATCGGCACTGGCGTGAAGTCCGTCGCACCCGAGGCCTCGATCTCGGCGATGGCCTCGCGCACGAAGTCCTCGTTGCCGACGATGCTCAGCTCGCCCAACCCGTGGAGGCCCTCGATGTCCATCATCGCTCGGTAGCTGGGGAGGCTCGAGTAGTCGGCGAGGATGGCGCCGAGGAAGTCGCGGGCGGGCTGGGCGTCGTCGGTGACCCACACGGGGATCGAGCAGACGATGGCCGGCGCCGGCCGATCGGCAGCCGCCGCGGCGTCGTTGATGATCGGGGCGATGTGGGTGCGGATGGTCTTCGGGCCGACGCACCACAGGATCGTGCCGTCGGTGCGGCGGCCGGCCACCTTGAGCATCTGCTCGCCGAGGGCGGCGATCATCACCTTGGGTACGCCGTTCGACGGCCGGGCGCCGACCCCCTCGAACGACCACGCCTCGCCCTGGAAGGACGCCGAGCCCGTCTGCAGCAGGTCGTCGAGGATGGCGAGGTAGTCGAGCATGTGCCGCACCGGCTTGGTCCACGGCAGCCGCAGCGACTCCTCGACGTGGGGCTGGTGGTTCACCCCGATCCCTACGATGAGCCGCTCGCCGACCAGCGCCTGGGTCGTGAGGGCCTGCGCCGCCAGCATGTGCGGGTGGCGCTCCCACGTGGAGATCACGGCGGTGCCGATCTCCATCGTCGACCCCGTGTCGCCGTGGGCGCCGATGAGGGTGAGGGCGTCGATCAGCCCGACCTGCGCCACCCAGTAGGTGGCGAACCCGTCGTCCTCCGCCTTGGCCAGGTCGGTCAGCACGCCGCCGACCCCCTGGGTGATCAGCTGCCCTGAACCGTTGATCCCGATGCGCATGCCGCGCACGCTAGGTCGAAGCGCGGTGGCAGCGGATCACGAGGTACACCGGCTGCGAGGCCGTGCCCGGCGCCGCGGCGGCCCAGGCCTCCTCCGGCCTCGGCTCGACCACCTCGTCCACCACCAGCCCTGCCGCCACCAGCGCGTTCAGGTACGTCGACAGCATCCGGTGGTTCGCGCCGACGACCTGGCGGAGGGTCGATCGGCTGCCGTCCGCTCGCCAGAACCCTTCGTCGTAGTAGGTCCCGTTCGCCGGCCACGAGCCCGACACCGCTCCGGCCCCCTGGAAGCACGGGTGCAGGATCGAGAACACGAACCGCCCGCCCGGCACGAGCACCCGGCCGACCGAGCGGCACACCCCGTCGAGGTCGTCGATGTCCGACAGCCCGAAGTTCGACACCACCAGGTCGAACTCGCGGCCGAGGACGGGCGCGAGGTCCGCAGCGTTCCCGACGACGAACTCGATCTCGTCGCCACTCTGCCGCCGGGCCAAGGCGAGCATCCGCTCCGAGAGGTCGACCCCCGTCACCTCGGCGCCGCGGCGGACCAGCTCACGGGCGACCACGCCCTCGCCGCACGCCAGATCGAGCACGCGCTCGCCGCCCGCGACCGCGGTGAGCCGCAGGAGCTCGCGCAGGGCCGGCTGCTCGTAGTCCTCGGCCCCCAGCGCATAGGTGTCGGCGACGTCGTCGTACCGCGCCATGGGCCCATGATGCCCTCAGATCGGGTCCGTGGCCCGGATCGGACTGTCATACCTTCTCGGTATCTTTGAGTCATGTTGGAGCGCGTGGCCGGGGCGGTGCGGGAGCTGGTCGAGGTGGACCTCGACGGGCTGTCGCCGGCGGCGCTGAATGACGCGGTCGCTGAGCTGCAGCGGGTGAAGGCGATGCTCGATGCGGCCGAGGCGCGGGTGCTGGCCCGGTGGGATGCGCAGGGGGCCTGGTCGCTCGACGGGGCGAGCAACGGCGCCGCGTGGTTGTCGTGGAAGGCGCGTCAGCCGGCACCCGCTGCCAACCAGCGCATCCGCTGCGCCCGGGCGATGCGGGAGCGGGCGGCCGTCGCGCAGGCGTGGGAGGCGGGCGAGATCGACCGCACCCACGTCACCGCGCTGCTGGCCCTGCGCACACCGCGCACCGAGGCCGCCTTCCTCGCCGGGCACCCCGAGCTGGTGGAGCTGGCCCGCACGCAGCGCTTCCGCCACTTCAAGCGGGCCTGCGACATGTGGCGCAACCTCGCCGACCTCGAGGGCGCCGCCCAGCGTGACGCGGCAGACCTCGAGGCCCGGGAGCTGCACCTGAGCGAGAGCATCGACGGACTCTGGTTCGGACGGATCACCGCCGACCCGGTCTCGGGCACGATCATCAACACCACGCTCCGGCTGATCGAGCAGGAGCTCTACGACGCCGACCGTGCCGCCGCCAAGGAGCGCCTCGGGCGCGACCCGATGGTGTTCGAGCTCGGGCGCACGCCGGCGCAGCGGCGGCTCGACGCCCTGGTGGAGATGGCGACCCGCGCCCGCACGGCGCCGAAGGACGGGCGGCGGCCCGCGCCGCTCTTCACCGTCCTCTCGGGGTTCGAGACACTCGCTGGTCCCGTCCTCGAGATGTGGAACGGCACGGTGATCACGCCGTCGGCCGCCGCCCGGTGGCTCACCGAGGCGGACATCGAGCGGGTCGTGTTCGAGGGCCGCTCCCGCGTGATCGACGTCGGCGTCCGCACCCGCTTCTACCGGGGCGGTCAGCGCCGGGCCGTAGAGGTGCGCGACCGCTCCTGCTTCCATCCGACCTGCGATGAGCCGCCGCTGCGCCCGCAGGTCGACCACAAGGTCGAGGCGTCGAAGGGCGGGCTGACCACCTTGGAGAACGGCCGCCTCGGGTGCGCCTTCCACAACCGGCTCCGCAACACCCGCCCCGACGACTGGGACGAACCCGACGAACCGGCGGCGATCCCTCGACCACCGCCGACCGCAGAGGCGGGCTAGGGGGTGCGGCCGATGAAGGCCAACAGCTTGGTCTGCACGTCGGCGTCGTCGGGGACCTCCACGCGCGGTCCGTAGTGGCCGCTCTGGCGCAGCACCTCGTCCATCGGGAGCATGCCCTCGTACATCTGCGCGCACTTGTCGGCGTCGAGGGTCTCGTCCTGGTCGGTGGCCCGGGCGAGGTCCCAGCGGTGGAGGAACACGTCGCCCGTGTAGATCATGTCGATGGCCTGCTCGAGCGCCATGGTGCCGATGTGGGGGAGGTCGTGCTCCTGCTTGGCGGTGAGCGGGTCGTCGAGCAGCGCCTGCACGGCGTCGGTCTGGTTGCGCCAGGCGCCGACCGGGTCGTCGTCGACCGGCGGTCCCGCCGGCAGCATGATGCCGGTCGACCCCTGGAGGAACGCGGGGAACCACTCCACCAGGTGGCGGACGACGTCGCGAGCCACCCATCCATCGACCGGCGCCGGCTGGTCCCACGCCCCGGGGGCCGCGCCCTCGACGGTCGAGGTGAACGCGCCGGCGATGCGCCGGTGCTCGTCAGCGGGACCGCTCATGGGAAAGCTCCTTGTTCAACTGATTGGTTGAAGAGAACGTAGGCCGACCGTTCGTCGTTGTCAACCGTTTGGTTGAGGAACGGGCGGTACCTACGCTCCCCGGCCATGAGCGCCAGCCTGCAGGACGCCACGGTCGTCGTCATCGGCGGGAGCTCGGGGATCGGCCTCGCCACGGCGCGGCTCGCCGCCGAGGCGGGTGCTGAGGTGACGATCGCCGGGCGCGACCAGGACCGGCTCGCCGCCGCGCTCGAGTCGCTGCCCGCCGGCGCGACCGGGGTGCCGCTCGACGTGGCCGACGAGGACGCGGTGCGCGGCCTGTTCGAGTCGTTCGACCACGTCGACCACGTGGCGATCCTCGCCGGCACGCACGTGGCGGGGAACCTCGCCGACGTCGACACCAGCGTGCTGCGGGGCCCGGTCGACAACCGGTTCTGGGGGCCGCTCTTCGTCGGCAAGTACGCCGCCCCGAAGATGACCACCGGCTCGATCACCTTGTGCACCGGCGCCGGGGTCAACAAGCCCCGGAAGGGCAACGTGATCGTCACCGCCGCCGCCGGCGGCTCCGAGTTCCTGGCGCGGGCGATGGCCGTGGAGCTGGCCCCGGTGCGGGTCAACGTCATCCAGCCGGGCATCGTCGACACCCCGCTGCTCGACCGTCTCGCCGCCGGCATGGATCGCGACGAGGTCCTGAAGCTGATGGCCAAGCGCACGCCGCTCGGACGCGTCGCCCAGCCCGAGGAGATCGCCGACGGCATCCTCTTCCTGATGACGAACGAGTACGTCACCGGCAGCACCCTCACCATCGACGGCGGCGCCAGCCTCTGACGGCGGTACGGGTCAGCGCGGCTTGCGGAGGTCCATCGGTCGGGCGAAGTGGGCGACGGCGGCCCAACACCCGCCGAGCATGACAGAGACCACGCCGCCGACGACGTTCGAGTAGTCCTCGTCGATGGCGCCGGACACGATCGCCGCACCGCCGCCGACCAGGCTGCCCGCCGCGGCCAGCACCACCGTGCCGAAGTACACCCTCGACATCGTGCGGGTCCGCCGCACCGCCCACGCCGGCAGGTTCACGAGGCGCCCGCCGGCCAGGGGCGCATCCAGTCCTCGATGCCGAGGGTCAGCGCGTTGCAGAGCGTGCAGATGGTCCGGTACCAGCCGGCGACGATGAGGAGCTCCATCCGCTGCTCCTCGTCGAGGTGCTCCGAGAGCGACGCCCAGGTGGCATCGGTCCAGGTGCCGGTGGCCTCGAGCTCGTCGATCGCCTTTGACGATGGTGCGCTCGCCGTCGCTCCACCGCGGGTCGTCAGGCTGGCCGACGGCCAGCGCGTCGCACTCGTCGTCGCTCACCTTGGCGATCGGTCCCCAGAACGCGGCTTGGCCGCCCCACTCGTAGGCGCAGCGGACCTGCGCGCAGGTGCGGAGGATGGCGATCGTCCGGTCACGGTGGCTGAGCCGTCCGTCGATGTAGAGGCCCTCGCCGAGGTGCCGGGTGCGGGCCGCCAGCTGCGGATGCCGCTGCAGCGTCCGGGTGAGCAGCAGCGGGGGATAGGTGGCGGCCGGGTGCCCCCACGCCCCGATGCCGGCTGCGTCGTCGTCGCTCCACGGCCGGGCCAACGGCGGCACCCGCGAGGTGGTGTCGTCCACGGCCACCCGATCGCTCATCTCGTCCACACCGCAGTCTGGCCGAACTGCTGCTCTGTGCGGATGGCGCGTGAGGGACACTGCTGTGATGCGCCGCGTCGTCGTCACCGGGCTGGCCGGGGCCGGGAAGAGCACGTTGTCGATCGCGCTCGCGGCCAAGACCGGTCTGCCGCTCATCCACCTCGACCTCGAGTTCTGGAAGCCCGGCTGGGTCGCCCCCTCGCAGGCCGAGTGGCGCGAGAAGCAGGTCGGCGTGCTCGCCGGCGACGCCTGGATCGCAGACGGCAACTACCACGAGACGCTCGACTACCGCCTCGAGCGCGCGGACACCGTGGTGTTCCTCGACGTGCCCTGGTGGCGTTGCTCAGGACGGGCGCTCCTGCGCGGCTTCCACATGCCGGGCGAGCTGCCCGTGGGGTGCCCCTATCCGCGCTGGAAGCGGTTGACCGACGAGTGGCAGCTGGCCTACCGCATCCACCGCGACCGCTCCCAAGCGGACCTCGAGCGCGAGATCATCTCGCAGCACGGCCAGCACGTCGCCCTCCACGTCCTCAGCTCGAATCAGGAGGTCCAGGACTTCCTCGACGGTGTCGCCGCGAGGACGTCATGAGAGATCTTCCTGAGGACCTTGCGAACGAGCCCGTCCGGCACAACTGGGCCTGGTGGCGATACGCGCTGTTCAAGTTCATGGCGGGGCCGAACTCGTGGGCCGTCGGGGGGTTGATCCTGCTGGTGGGTGCCACCCTCGGAGGCGTTCTGCGACTCCTCGACGGCGAGCCCGTCACCGGGGTGGGCTTCCTGCTGATCGGCGTCGTCGGCATCGCCGCGTTCTGTGCCCACTTCGAGCGCGAGTACATGATCGGCTACATCAACGATCGCAACGAGCTGATCCGCCAGCGGACCGACCGCAGCCGCGATCCGGACTGACGCAACCCCGGAGTCACTTCAGGAAGAGGGACTTCGATGGGCGGTCGGCGCGGGCCGACCAGTAGACGTTCCTCGCCGTGTAGCGCCACTGCGTCTGGGTGGCGACGACCGAGCCCCAGATCGGGACCAGGAGCATGAGGAGGTCCCGCTTCCGTCGGCCGGTCTGGGACAGCACGATCGCGAACCACACGAGGCCGATCAGGATGTAGCAGGACAGCGCCATGAGGAGTGAGATCCCGAGGTAGCGCCAGAAGTGCGCGCCGCCGGAGTCCGGGACCAACGGCGTGAACTGGTTCGTGCCCGGCACCAGTCCGTGGCCAGCCGGGGGCTGGATGATCTCTGAGCCGGACGCCTGCGGTTCCATGGTTCCCCCATTGCTCGACGGTTCGGGCCGAGTCTGTCCGACCCCAGGTCCCTATGGCGGCTCGTCAGCCCTCGGCGAGCCAGGCCTTCCGGCCGCGGCGGCCCGCCACCAGCGCGGGTGGGGCGAGGACGGCGAACACGGATCCGAGCATCAGCAGCATCTGGGTCTTGGTGAGGACGTCCGTCTGGTGCAGCACGAGGGCCAGGGCGTTCAGCACTGCCAGTCCCCACACGATGGTGAGGACCTGGCGGAGCCAGGCTTCGAGGAGCTCGCGCAGCGGCGGTCGAGCCTGGAACCAGACGACCTCCTCGGACGACGCGTCGCGTCTCCCGATGGCGACCGCGGCGTGGACGAACGGGTACAGGTAGCTGACCGTTACGGCCGCGAGGGCCCACCGCTCGGGGCGTGGGAACGACTGAACGAAGACGAACGCCAACGCCGGTGCCTGCGCGATTCCGAGCGGGATCAGGAAGGCCCAGACGCGGCGCGCCACCGTGACCTCCACCGGATCGTCCGACCACAGGCCTCTGATGCTGTGGAGGAGCCACCTCAGATCCCGGTACAGGAACAGCATCGGGATCGCCCTCAGAGCCCCGCGATCGGGTCGGCTCGGCCGATGCCCTCGCGGCCGCCGTCGACCACGAGCACCTGGCCCGTCGTGTAGCCGCCGGCGCGCGACACGAGGAACAGCGCGGCGCCGGCGATCTCCTCGGGGCGACCGGTGCGGCGAAGGGGGATGGTCGACAGCACGGGCTCGCGCAGCTCGTCGACGTCGAGGAACGCCGACATCCGCGTCGGGAAGAGGCCGGGGGCGATGGCGTTCACCAGGACGTGCCGCGGTGCCAGCGCACCGGCCAGGTACCGCGTGAGGTGGTGAGCGGCGGCCTTCGAGGCGCCGTACGCGAAGTCGGGCATGCCGCTCACCTGGAGCCCGGAGGTCGACCCGATCACCACCACCCGGCTCGGCTCCTCCGCCGAAGCCCGCACCTCGAGCAGCGGGATCAGTGCGCCGGTGAGCGTGTGGATGGCCTTCACGTTGAGGTCCATCACGTGGTCCCACTCCGCCTCGTCGTGCGCTTCGGGCGACCCGAAGGCGGTGGCGCCCGCGCTGTGCACGACGATGTCGAGGGCCTCGACGCGCTCCGCCACCGCGTCGGCCAGCTCCCGGCAGCCATCGCTGGTGCCCAGGTCGGCGACGACGGCCTCGCACGACAGCCGGGCCGCGGTGGCCTCGAGATCGTCGGCGTTCCGAGCGGCGATCAGCACCCGAGCCCCGGCCGCCACGAGCCCCTCGGCGATCATCTCGCCGATCCCCAGCGACCCGCCGGTCACGAGTGCGGTCCGCCCCTCGAGCGAGAACAGGCGAGCAGGCGACATCGGAGCATCGGGCACGACCCATCGTGCCTCACCGATCGGGGCGCGATCGCTGACACGTCCTGACACGGGTGATGTTCCCCATCGTCGCTGTGCTGGCCGTCGCGGCCGCCGCCAAGGTCACCTTCACGTGGACGGACATCGGCGACAGCACCTGCGGCGGCCTCTACCGGCCCTCGCACTGGGCTGACTCGCCTGGCACCTGCCCCGACATCATGTACGCCCGCCTCACCACCGTGGTCGGGCTGCTGGTGGTCGCCGCCCTGGCCGTGGCGATCGAGGTCGTCCGCCGCCGCGCCGAGCGGACCGACTAGTCGATGACCGTCATGTCCCCGTAGGTGGGCAGGCCGTCGAGGTCGTAGGTGAGCTGGAGCGAGCCGTTCGGGTGCGCGACCGAGTGGGTGAGGCGCATCGCGGCCGGCACGGTGCCGTGCGCGAACACGCGCTTCCCCGTGCCGAGGACGAGCGGGTACTGCCAGAGGCGGAGGCGGTCGACCAGCCGTTCCTGCAGGAGGGTCTGCACGAGGTCGAGGCTGCCGATCACGTGCACCTCCTCGTGGCGATCCTTGAGCTCGGCGATGGCCGCCGGCACGTCGCCCTGCAGCAGGGTCGAGGCGTTCCACTCCAGCGGCTCGGTGAGCGTCCGGCTGGCGACGTACTTCGGGACCCGGTTGAGCAGCTCGGTGAACGGATCGTCGGCCGGGGCGTTCGGCCAGAAGCCGGCGAAGATCTCGTAGGTGCGCCGGCCGAGGAGCAGGGCGTCCATCTGCGACGCCTCCTCCAGCAGCTCGTCGCCGCCGGTCTGGGCGTCGTCGGCCTGGATGAGCGGCGCCTGCCAGCCGCCGTGGGAGAACCCACCTTCGGGATCCTCCTCCGGCCCGCCCGGGGCCTGGGCGACCCCGTCGAGGGTCATGAACTCCGTGACGATCAGCTTCCCCATGGTCCGTCCTCTCGGTGCGCGTGTCTGGTGGACGGCCGGTGGCGCCGGAAGTCATCGCCTCCGCCGGCTGGCAGGATCGTGTCATGGCGATGACCTATGGCATCCACCTGCCCCAGTACGGCCGGGTCGCGAGCGGCGACGCCGTGGCCCGGGCGGCCCGCCACGCCGAGGACCTCGGCTTCGCCGACGTGTGGGTGAGCGACCACATCGTGCACCCGGCCGAGCAGACCTACCCGTCGCCGTTCCTCCTCGACCCGTTCGCCACCCTCAGCTGGGCCGCCGCGGTCACGTCCCGCGTCCGGCTCGGCACGAGCGTGCTCGTGGTGCCGCAGCACAACCCGGTCTGGCTGGCCAACCACCTCGCCAGCGTCGACGTGATGAGCGGCGGCCGCCTGCTCGTCGGCGCCGGGATCGGCTGGAGCAAGCGCGAGTACGACGCCCTCGGTCAGCCGTTCGAGACCCGGGGCCGGCGCATGGACGAGATCCTCGACCTGCTGCGCTCCGCCTGGACCGACGACCCCGTCACCTTCGACGGCGCGGGCCATCACCTCCAGGACATCCGCTTCCTCCCGAAGCCCGACCGCCGCATCCCGATCTGGATCGGCGGCGGCGTCGAGGCCTCGTTCCGCCGGGCGGTCGAGAAGGGCGACGGCTTCCACGTCGTCGGGCTCAAGCCGGCCGAGGTCGCGCCGATCGTCGAGCGCCTCCGTCGCGATCGGCCCGAGCCCGAGTTCACGATCTCTGCCCGCACCGGGTGGGACCCGCAGGGCATGGACCCCGGCCTCATCGCCGAGGAGAACGCCGCCTACGAGTCGGCCGGCGTCCAGCACATGGTCTCGGCGCCGTGGCAGAAGGACCTCGACGCCTGGCTCCGCTCGATGGACCTGCTGGCCGAGATCGTCCGCCCGAGCTGAGGACGGGGGGCCGCTACTCCTGCTCGGTCCTGCGGCGGTCTACGACCCATGCGGCGATGAGCCCGCCACCGCCGAGCACGGAGACCACGGCGAGGGCGGTGAGGATCCCGGCCAGGGGCTGGCCGAGGTCGCGGCTGGTGGCCACCGCGAAGAGCAGCGCAAGGCCGATGACGATCATCCCCACCGGGTACTTCAGGACGTCGGTCGGTGACGGGGGTTCGGCTTCCGGCACGCCGGACACGCTAGGGCGACGAGAGTCCGAAGGCGGCGAACTCCGTGTCCTTCACCCGCTGGATCTCCTTGTGGAGCTTGGGGCGGCCGCCGGCGTTGAGCAGGTAGCGCTTGGGCTTGCCGGGGATGTTGCCGCCGACGTACTGGCCGATCGTGCCGAACGGGGTGGCGGCGGCGGCCGTGTCGACCATGGCCGTCCAGCGGTCCTCGGCCTCGGCGGTCACCTCGACCACATCGGCGCCGACCTTGCGGGCCTGCACGAGCACGTCGGTCACGAGGTCGACCTGGTCGCCGTTGTAGCGGGGGTTGTTGCCGGCGGCGGCGTGGGGCCCACCGGGGAAGAAGAGGTTGGGGAACCCGGCGGTCTGCACGCCGAGGAAGGTGGTGGGGCCCTCGGCCCAGTGGTCGGTGAGCGCGACGGCGTCCCGGCCGAGGATGCCCATGCGCAGCATGGCGCCGGTGCCGAAGTCGAAGCCGGTGGCCCACACGATCACGTCGTGGTGTCGCTCGCCCGCCGGCGTCTCGATGCCCGTGGCGGTCACTCGCAGCATCGGCTCCGCCCGGAGGTCGACGAGCTCCACGTTCGGCCGGTTGAACGACTCGAAGTAGCCGGTGACGTACGGGGGCCGCTTCTCGCCGTAGCGGTGGTCCTTCGGGATGAGGAGCTCGGCCACGGCCGGGTCGTCGACCGCGGCGCGGATCTTCGAGGCGATGAACTCGCACCACTCGGCGTTGGCCTCGGGGTTGGCGAGGAGGTCGGCGTAGTTCGACGTGAACTTCATGAACCCGGGGCTCGCCCACATCCGCTCGAAGAACGAGAGGCGCTCCTCGCGGGAGTCCTCGAAGGCGGACCGGGGGTTCATCGGGTGGTGGAACCCGTGGACCGACGTGTTCAGCACCTCGCGCAGCTGCTCGAAGCCCTCCCGCAGCTCGGCCTGCTCGCCGGCCGTGATCGGCCGGTTGTTGAGGGGCGTGCACCAGTTCGCCGACCGCTGGTACACGGTCACCGGGGCCGCCTCGTCGGCGATGGCCGGCACCACCTGCACGCCGCTCGACGACGTGCCGACCACGGCCACCCGCTTGCCGGCAACATCGACGCCCTCCGCCGGCCAGCGGCCGGTGTGGTGCTGCACTCCACCGAAGTCGGCCAGGCCGGGGACGTCCGGCAGGTACGGCACCGACAGCACGCCGGTCGCGCACACGACGAACCGGGCCGAGGTCACCACGCCGTCGCCGGTCGTCACCGCCCAGGCGGCCGCACCCGCGTCCCACACGGCCGACGTGACCGGCGCCCGGAAGCGCAGGTGCTCCCGCAACCCGAACCGGTCGACCACATGGTTGAGGTACCGCTCGATCTCGGGCTGCCCGGCGAAGTGCTCCGACCACTCCCACTCGTCGAACAGCTCGCGGGAGAAGAGGTAGCCGTACGTGTAGCTCTCGGAGTCGAACCGGGCGCCGGGGTAGCGGTTCCAGAACCACGTGCCGCCGACGCCCTCGCCCGCTTCGACCAGCCGCGCGGAGAAGCCCTCCTCCAGTGCCCGGTGCAGCTGGTAGAGCCCGGTGATGCCCGCCCCGACGATCAGGACGTCGACGTCGGGAGACGAGGCGGCGGGAGAGGAGAACGTCATTGCACTCAGCGGTTAGCATAGTTCTCATGCCGAAGGTGCTGAAGGTGCCGTACGCGATGGAGGTCCGTGACCGGGCTCCGAAGGAGCGGTACTACGACCCGGCGTTCTTCCAGCTCGAGGTCGAGCAGCTGTGGCCTCGGGTCTGGCAGATGGCGTGTCGCCTCGAGGAGATCCCGGAGCCGCACGACTTCGTCGAGTACGAGAACGTCGGCCAGTCGGTCCTCGTCGTGCGCACGGAGGACGGCGGGGTGCAGGCCTTCGACAACGCCTGCCGGCACCGCGGCGTGAAGATCGCGCTCGACCGGGGGACCTGTGAGAAGGGCTTCGTCTGCCCGTTCCACGGCTGGTGCTACGGGGCCGACGGCGTCAACACGCACATCCCGCAGCGGAAGACCTTCTCCGAGCACAACCTCGAGCCCGGCGACATCGACCTCACCCCCGTGCGGTGCGAGGTGTGGGGTGGCTGCGCCTGGATCAACCACGACCCGAAGGCCCCGCCGCTGCGCGAGTGCCTCGAGCCGGCGGCCACGATCCTCGACGGGTGGAAGGTCGAGTCGCTCCGCACCGAGTGGTGGTACGCCTGCCGCCTCCCCGTGAACTGGAAGCTCGCGCAGCAGGCGTTCCAGGAGCAGTACCACGTGGTCGAGGCGCACCCGCAGCTCGTGATCCCGGGCATGCGCTACTCGCAGAAGCCGGGCGCCAAGTTCGACCCCAAGGCCTTCGTCGACGCCGAGCTCCAGTACCTCCGCACGATGTGCGTGGGCATGGACGGCATGTTCCACAAGAACGACCTGAAGATCGCCGAGGGCCTGCGCAACATCGAGCTGCCGAACGACCTCGACGAGGCGGCCACCATCTGGAACCGCACCCTCAACGACGCCGTCGTCGCGTGGCACCGCAAGAAGAGGCACGACATCCCCGACCTCAACGCCCTCGACGCCGCCGGCACCAACGAGCCGATGGGCTACTGCTTCCCGCACTGGTTCGTGCTGCCGATGTACAGCAGCGCCTCCTCGTACCGGTTCCGACCGCTCGGACCCGAGGAGACCCTGATGGAGATCTGGTCGCTGACGCGCTTGCCCGACGGCAGGAAGCGGCCGAAGCCGACGCCGCCCGAGGTCTGGGAGTACGACGACCCGCGCTGGCCGGCGATCCCCAAGCAGGACTTCGGCAACCTGCCCCGCCAGCAGCAGGGCCTCCACGCGCAGGGCTTCGAGTACATGCGCCTCTCCGAGCAGGGCGAGGGCCACCTCTCGAACCTCGAGCGCACGATCGACGGGTTCCTCGCCGGGCTGTCGCACAAGAAGCTGGCCAGGGCCCTCCGCGAGGTCAACGTCAACCCCCTCACCCGACCCATCGTCGACATCGGCTTCGGGATCTGATGGGCGACCTCCGCTACGCCGACGTGGTGGAGGGCGTGCGGGCCACGCTCGCGGCGTATGCGCACGCGCTGGACGACGGGCGGGTCGAGGACGTGGTCGCCACCTTCACGACCGACGGCACCGTCGACCTCCCGGGCATGGGCGTGCACTCGGGGACCGAGGAGCTGCTCGCCGCCTACTCCCAGTGGGTGCCGCGGCTGCCCCAGCGCCACCTCATCGTGAACACCCACGTGGGGGAGTGGTCCGACGACGCGGCCACAGCCGTGAGCGATCTGGTGTTCCTCCTCAAGCGCGAGGACGCCTGGGCGGTCCAGATGGTCGGCCGCTACCACGACGAGCTGCGCCGGGTCGACGCCGAGTGGCGCTTCCACCACCGCCGCGCCGAGTTCTCGTAGCGCGCGGGCCTCCGTGCCAGCCCGGATGACGGGCTCCGGTGATCGGCATAGATTTCCGGCATGCCTGCTGCGTACTTCGTGCTCCACAACCGAATCACCGACCAGGACGGGATGGACAAGTACATCCCGATGGCCGTCGGCTCCCTCATGGCCGCCGGGGCCGAGATCCTCGTCGTCGCCGACGAGTCCACGGTGATCGAGGGCAGCACCGACTACCCCCGCACCATCGTCGTCAGGTTCGAGGACCGGGAGAAGGCGATGGCCTGGTACGAGTCCTCCGAGTACTCCGCCGCCCGCGAGATCCGGCAGGCCAGCACCGAGGGCTACGCCGTGCTGGTCGACGAGTTCGTGATGCCCGGCTGAGGGTCAGCGCAGCGACTCGTACATCGCCCGGACGAGGTTGGGCGCCCGCGGGTCGGTGCCGGGGGCGCCGCCCCAGCCGGCGTTCTTGACGTAGGCGAAGCCGACGCGGGCCTCGCACCGGCAAACGCCGGATGCTCCCGCCCGGCCACCCGGACCACCCGTTGCAGGTTGCCCTACGTGAAGTCCGGGAGCACCTCGGCGACGAACTCCTCGATGGCGGGGCGGCCGGCTTCGGGCCAGCCGCAGACGAGGTAGCCGTAGCCGGCGTCGCGCCACTTGCCGGCGTGCTTGCGGGCGGTGTCGACGTCGTCGAGCGACAGCGAGGTGGCCCGCATGATCGCCTTCGGGTCGCGGCCGGCTTCGGCCGCGAGGTCGTCGAGTCGGGTGTTGGCCTCCGCGAGGGAGCTGGGTGATCCCCAGGTGTGCCAGACGTCGGCGTACCTCGCGACCAGGGGCAGGGTGCGCTTGGGGCCGCTGCCCCCGATCCAGATCGGCGGGTGCGGATCCTGCACGGGCTTCGGGAGGATGCGGGCGTCCTTGAGGGAGACGACCTTGCCCTCGTAGGAGACGGTCTCGCCGGTGAAGAGGCGTTGGAGGATCTCGAGGGAGTCCTCGAGGAGGTCGAAGCGCTCGCCCGTGGAGGGGAACGGGATGCCGAGCTCGGTGTGCTCCTTGTCGAACCACGCGGCGCCGAGCGAGAGCTCGAGGCGGCCGTGCGAAGCGTGGTCGATGGTCATCGCCTGCGTGGCGAAGACCGAGGGATGCCGGTAGGTGGCGCCGGCGACGAGCAGGCCGAGGCGGATGCGGGACGTCAGGCCGGAGAGCGCCGCGAGCGTGGTCATGCCGTCGAAGGTCTCGCCGGGGCCCTCGCCGTACATGGGCTGGAAGTGGTCGAACCCCCAGAACCCGTCGAAGCCGAGGTCCTCCGCGAACTTGGCTCGGCTCACGAGCTCGTCCCACGTCATCCGCTGCTGTGCCACATCCAGTCCGAAGCGCATGGTCGGGAACCTATCGGCCGATCGCCGCCATCGCGCCGGCTTCCGACATAGTTGCCTCTCGGAAACTGAGAAGATAGTTTCCGCTGTCATGACCCAGGGTCCTGCGTACGACCGACTGCTCATCGACGGCGAGCTGGTGGCCGCGGAGGGGGGCCGGACCTACGAGACGGTCAACCCCTCGACGGGGGCAGTGCTCGGCTCCGCCGCGGATGCGTCGCTGGCCGATGGGCAGCGCGCCATCGACGCGGCCCGTCGAGCCTTCGATGAGACCACGTGGTCCACCGACCACGCGTTCCGGGCGAAGTGCCTGCGGCAGCTGCACGCGGCCCTGCTGGCCAACGCCGACGACCTGCGCGCCCTGGTCGTGGCGGAGAACGGGCTGCCCGTCATGCTCACCCACGACGGGCCCGGCCTCGACGCACCGACGGCCATGACCGCCTGGTACGCCGACCTCCTCGACAGCTACGAGTTCACCCAGGAGCTGGGGGAGCGGGAGGTGCGGGGGGCGCCGCACCGCCGTTGGGTGGAGAAGGAGCCGGTCGGCGTCGTCGCTGCCATCGTGCCGTACAACTACCCGATCCAGATCACGCTGGCGAAGCTCGTGCCCGCGCTGGCCGCCGGGTGCACCGTCGTGGTGAAGGGCCCGCCGCAGTGCCCGTGGATCACCTCGGCCCTCGGTCGGCTCATCGCCGAGCACACCGACATCCCCGCGGGCGTGGTGAACGTCCTCACCGAGTCGGGGCCCGCCATCGGTGAGCTGCTGACCACCGACCCGCAGGTCGACTCCGTGAGCTTCACCGGCTCCACCGCCACCGGGCGCCGGATCATGGCCGCGGCCAGCCCGACGGTGAAGCGCGTGTTCCTCGAGCTCGGCGGCAAGTCGGCCTTCGTGGTGATGGACGACGCCGACCTCGGCTTCGCCGCGATGATCGCCGGCTTCACGATCACGTCGCATGCCGGCCAGGGCTGCGCCATCACGAGCCGCGTCCTCGTGCCCGAGTCCCAGTACGCCGACACCGTCGAGGCGCTCCGCTCGACGATGGCCGGCATCCGCTGCGGCGACCCGAGCGAGGGCAGCACGATGATGGGTCCGCTGATCACCGCCGAGCAGCGCGACAAGGTCGACGGGTACGTGCAGCGCGCCGTCGCCGAAGGGGGAGGAAAGGTGGTGCTCGGGGGGCGAGCGCCCGACCCGGCATCGCTGCCCGAGGGCTTCCAGGACGGCTACTTCTACGAGCCGACGCTCATCACCGACGTGTCGCCCGACTCGGAGATCGCCCAGGAGGAGCTGTTCGGGCCGGTGCTGGTCGTGCTGCCGTACCGGGACGACGACGACGCCGTGGCCATCGCCAACAACTCGATCTTCGGGCTGTCGGGCACCGTCTTCGGCACCGACGTCGATCGCGCCACCGCGGTGGCCCGACGGCTGCGGGTCGGCACCGTCAGCGTGAACGGGGGCATGTGGTACGGCCCCGACACGCCGTTCGGTGGCTACAAGCAGTCCGGCATCGGCCGCGAGATGGGCGTCGCCGGCCTCGAGGAGTACCTCGAGACCAAGACGCTCGCAGTACCCGTCTAGGAGACAAATGCAGCAACCCATGACCGGCGTGAAGGTGCTCGAGGTCGCGATGTACGGCTTCGTCACCTCGGCGGGGGCCGTGCTCTCCGATTGGGGCGCCGACGTGCTGAAGGTGGAGCACGCCACGTCGGGGGATCCGCAGCGCGGGCTGCGCCGCACCGGCTCGTTCGTGGTGGAGGGCGACCTCAACCCGAACGTGGAGCACCCCAACCGGGGCAAGCGCTCGATCGGTCTCGACATCTCCACCGAGCGCGGTCGCGAGGTGCTCGACCAGCTCGTCGCCGAGTGCGACGTCTTCCTCACGAGCCTGCTGCCCGGTGCTCGCCGGAAGCTCCGGATCGACGTCGACGACATCCGCAAGGTGAACCCCGCGGCGATCTACGCGCGGGGGAGCGCGCTCGGCACGAAGGGCGAGGAGTCCGAGCGCGGGGGCTACGACATGACCGCGTTCTGGTGCCGGGCCGGGACGGCGGCGAGCATCACCCCGCCGGACATCGAGGGGATGATCGCCCCTCCCGCGCCCGCCTACGGCGACACGATCTCCGGTACGAACCTGGCCGGCGGCATCGCGGCCGCCCTCTTCGCCCGGGAGCGCACCGGTGAGCCGTCGGTCGTCGACGTGTCGCTGCTCGGCAGCGGGCTGTGGTCGATGGGCATGGGCATCGCCTCGTCGCTGCTGGGCCAGCAGAGCTGGGTGGCCGCCGAGACCGGCACGTCGGCGTCGATCAACCCGGTGACGAACCTCTACCGGACCGCCGACGGTCGGTACCTCTCCTTCGTGATGCTGCAGGCCGCCCGCTACTGGGCCGACGTCTGCCGGCACGTCGACCGCCCCGAGCTGGCCGACGACCCGCGCTTCGCCACGCAGGAGGACATCGACGCCAACCACGAGGTCGCCCGGGAGCTGCTGCAAGACGCCATCGGCGCGCAGCCGCTCTCGTACTGGACGGCGAAGCTGGCCACGCTCAGCGGCCCGTGGGCGCCGGTGCAGGACACGCTGCAGGTGTCCGAGGATGCGCAGATCCGCAGCAACGGCTTCCTGCAGTCCGTCACCGCGGAGGACGGCTCGGAGTTCGAGCTCGTGGCCAACCCCGTCCAGTTCGACGAGGAACCGCCGTCGCTCCGGCGGGCCCCGGCCTTCGCGGAGCACACTGACTCCGTGTTGGAGGCGCTGGGCTACGACTGGGACGCGATCATCCAGATGAAGGTCGACGGCACCGTCGCGTGATCACCGTCAGCCCGGTGGCGGGGGCAGTCGGCGCGGAGCTCTCCGGCGTCGACCTGCGGAAGCTCGACGACGGCACCGTCGCGGAGATCCGCAAGGCGTGGCTGGACCACGGCGTGGTCTTCTTTCGGGACCAGGAGCTCGACCCGGACCAGTTCCTCGCCTTCGCCCACGCGATCGGCGAGCTGGCGCGGTACCCCTTCGTGCCCGGGATCGACGGCTACCCCGACATCATCGCGGTCACCAAGCTGCCCCACGAGCAGGTGAACTTCGGCGGCATGTGGCACTCCGACACCGCCTACCTCGACGAACCGCCGATGGCCACGATGCTTCTCGCCCGCGAGGTCCCGCCGCACGGGGGCGACACCCTGTTCGCCAGCCAGTACGCCGCTTTCGAGTCGCTGAGCCCCGCGATGCAGGAGCTGCTCGCGCCCCTCGAGGCGGTGAACAGCAGCGCGATGGCCGACGTCAGCAAGACCCGCGAGGACCGCCTCAACGACGCCCCGTCCCATGCCCCCGTGCAGGACTACGAAGCCGTCCACCCGGTGGTGCGCACGCACCCGGAGACCGGCCGCAAGGCGCTCTACGTCAACGTCGCCCACACCGAGCGCTTCGACGGCATGACCGAGGAGGAGAGCCGGCCGCTCCTCCAGTTCCTCTTCCAGCACCAGGTCCGCCCCGAGCTCAGCTGCCGCTTCCGCTGGGCCGTCGGCTCACTGGCGCTGTGGGACAACCGCTGCGTCCAGCACAACCCCGTCAACGACTACCACGGCCACACCCGGGTCATGCACCGCATCACCCTGAAGGGCGACCGACCCCACTGAACCCCGCTTCTGGCGTTGTTCTCCAGCGCCAGGCGTCACGAAGCAACGCCAGATCTGGTTAGCGGGTCGCCGCAGCGTGCGCAGCGCGGCGGCGGAAGCCCTCGAGCTTCTCGTCGGGGGTGCGGACCCGCGTGCTGAGCGAGGTGATGGCGACGTCGTGGCCGGCCGCCTTCGCCCGGAGCGCACCGACCGTGGCGTCCGCCTTCGACATGGTCGTGAACGGGTCGAACGAGTACCAGCGCATGGCGTTCTCGTGGGACATCTTGGCGATCTCGGCGTCTGCCACCGAATGTGCCTGGAACACCGCGTGCAGCTCCTCGGGGGCGGTGGGCCACATCGAGTCGCTGTGGGGGTAGTCCGCCTCCCAGCACATGTTGTCCACGCCGATGTGCTCGCGCATCTCGACGCCGATCGGGTCGCTGATGAAGCAGGTGAGGAAGTGCTCGCGGAACACCTCGCTGGGGAGCCGGCCGCCGAAGTCCTGCTGCGTCCAGGCCCGGTGCATCTCGAAGGTCCGGTCGACGCGGTCGAGGAAGTAGGGGATCCACCCGGTGCCGCCCTCGGACAGCGCGATGCGCAGCGCGGGGTACTGCTTGATCACCCGTGACCAGAGGAGATCGGCGGCCGCGCTCTGGATGTTCATCGGCTGCAGCGTGATCATCACGTCGGGCGGGGAGTCGGCGGCCGGGATCGAGAGCCGGCCCGACGAGCCCAGGTGGATCGACAGCACGGTGCCGGTGTCGACGCAGGCCTGCCACAGCGGGTCCCAGTGCTCGTCGTGGAAGCTGGGGAGGCCGAGGGCGGCGGGGTTCTCGGTGAAGCTGAGCGAGTGGCAGCCCTTGGCGGCGCAGCGGCGCACCTCGTCGGCGCACTCCTGTGGATCCCACATCATCGGGACGGCCATCGGGATGAAGCGGGCCGGGTAGGCGCCGCACCAGGCGTCGATGTGCCAGTCGTTGTACGCCCGGACGAGCGCCCGCGACAGGTCGAGGTCCTCCGTCTGGAACACCCGGGCGGTGAACGTGGGGAACGACGGGAAGTTCATCGACGCCAGCACGCCGCCGGCGTCCATGTCCTTCACCCGCTCGTGGACGTCGTAGCAACCGGGCCGCACCTCGTCGAGGCTCTGCGGCTCCATGCCGTACTCCTCCTTCGGGCGCCCGGCCACGGCGTTGAGCGCCACGGTCTCCATGGCGATGCCGTTGAAGACCCACACGTCGGAGCCGGCCTCGTTGCGCTCGAGCTTGGGCGCCCGGTCCTGGTACCTCGCGTCGAGGTGGTCGGCGAACAGGTCCGGCGGCTCGATCAGGTGGTCGTCGACGCTGATCAGGATGAGATCGTCGATCGAGGTCATGGGGGTCCCCCTGAGAACGTGATTACCGTTCTGGAAGACTAGCAATCTCGATGACCACCTTGCCCACACCCCCTCCCGCACCGAGCACGACCAGGGACTCGCCCGGCTGGAGGCGCGTGCATCTGGTACCGGTCGGCCACGAGCAGCACGTCGGGGAAGTTCACCGCGGCGACGCCCACCTGCACGCGCACCTCGCCCGGGCCCATGGCGGGGGAGGGGAGCTCCTCGACCGTGACGACCTCCGGACCGCCGTGGGACCTGCAGACGGCGGCTCGCATGCCGGATGCCTATCCCGTGTAGTCGGTCGACGCCGCGAGCTCGGCCGCGCCCTGCATGAGGTCGAGGACGATGGGCCCGAAGGCCAGGAGGCGCTCGTCGTCGCCGGCGCGCTGGAAGCCCTGCTCGAGCACGACGGCCAGCTTCCAGCGAGCGAGGACGTCGTAGTAGTCGATGTCGTCGACCTGGCGGCCGGACACCTCGGCGTAGCGCTCGAGGACCTGCGTGCGCGAGGGCATGTGGGTCATGTCGACGTAGCCGCCGACCGTGCCGTCACCCCCGCTGGTGTCCTCGGGCCACGAGTTCACGACCCAGGCGAGGTCGAGCTTCGGGTCGCCGACCGTGCCCATCTCCCAGTCGACGATGGCGGCCAGCCGCGCCGGCCCACCGTGGCGGTACATCACGTTCGCGAACTGGTAGTCGCCGTGCATGAGGCCGGGGATGAAGTCGATCGGCTTGTGGCCCCGCAGCCATGCCGCCGCCTCGTCGAAGCCCGGCAGCTCGCGGCTGCTCGCTCCGGACCCCGTGCGAACCCTTGCGAGAAACGCGGTCCAGCGCTCGACCTGGCGCTCGTGGAAGCCGTCGGGGCGACCGAGGTCGCTCAGGCCCTTCGCCTTCCAGTCGACCCTCGAGAGGAGGGCGATGCCCTCGATGAGCTCGTAGGCCAGGCCCTGGCGGGCGGCGAGGTCGGTGTCGAACGGCGCCGGCCACGGCTTCTCGCCGTCGGCGTTCGTCTCCAGGCCCATCGGGGACCAGCCGTCGACGAACCCCATCAGGTAGAAGCTGCGCCCGAGCACGGCCTTGTCCGAGCACATGGCGATGGCCGGCGTGCAGGGCACGTCGGTGCCGTCGAGGGCCTCGATGAGGCGCCACTCGCGCAGGATCCCGTCGTCCCGTCCCTCGGGGGCCGTGGCCGGCGGGATGCGCAGGGCGGCGTGGAGCTCACCGCGCCGGATCTCGTAGATCTCGTTCTGCGAGCCCCCCGAGACGTACCCGACCTCGGCGGGTTCGCCCTTGCCGGGCAGGCCCTGGGCGTCCATCCACGCCGTGAGGCGGTCGATGTCGATCATCAGGCCGGGTACTTCGCCTTGGCAGCGGCAACGCGCTTCGGCAGGTGCTCGGTGGGCCAGAGGTCGTCGCTGGGCTTGTGCTCGCGCAGCACCTGCCGGGCGACGGTGACCTTGTGGACCTCGGTCGGCCCGTCGGCCAGGCCGAGGATCGGGCCGGCCAGCAGCATGCGGGCCAGGGGGAGCTCGTTCGACACGCCGAGGGCGCCGTGGATCTGGATGGCCCGCAGCACGACGTCCTGGATCACCCCCGGCATCAGGATCTTCACCGCGGCGATGTCCTTCCGCACCCGGCGGTAGTCCTGGTACTTGTCGATCTTCCACGCGGTGTTCAGCACGAGCAGCCGGAACTGCTGGATCTGGGCGTAGGAGTCGGCGATGAAGCCCTGGACGAACTGCTTCTCGGCGAGGAGCCCGCCCGACACCTCACGGCTGAGGGCCCGCTCGCACATCATGTCGAAGGCACGGTTGCACATGCCGATGGTGCGCATGGCGTGGTGGATGCGACCGCCGCCGAGGCGGGTCTGGGCGATGGCGAAGGCCTGGCCCTCGCCGCCGAGCAGCGCGTCGAGCGGCACCCGGGCGTCCTCGTAGTGGATGAGCGCGTGGCTGCCCTCCTCCTCGGACTCGCCGCCGAGGCCGAGGTTGCGCACGATGTTCACGCCAGGGGTGTCGGTGGGGACCAGGAACATCGACATGCCCTGGTACGCGCTCACGTCGGGGTCGGTCACCACCATCACGATCAGGAAGCTGGCCGTCTTCGCGTTCGACGAGAAGAACTTCCACCCGTTGATCACCCACTCCTCGCCGTCGCGCACGGCCTGCGTGGTGAACAGCGTGGGATCGGCGCCGGCCTGGGGCTCGGTCATCGAGTAGCAGCTGAAGATCTCGCCGTTGAGGAGCGGCTGGAGGTAGCGCGCCTTCTGCTCGTCGGTGCCGTAGTGGGCGATGATCTCGGCGTTGCCGGTGTCGGGGGCCTGGCAGCCGAAGACGATCGGTGCCCAGCCCGACCGGCCGAGGATCTCGTTGATCAGCGACAGCTTGAGCTGGCCGAAGCCGGCACCGCCGAGATCGGGCCCGAGGTGGCAGGCCCACAGCCCCTGGTCGCGCACCCGCTGCTTGAGCGGGTCGACGATCTTCCGCAGGTCGTCGGAGAGCGGCGTGAACTCGAGGCCCGGGTACAAGACGTCGAGCGGCTCCACCTCCTCGCGCACGAACTCGGTGATCCAGTCGAGCTGGGCTTGGAACTCGGGCTCCGTCTCGAAGTCCCACACGTGGGGTCCCCCTCAGTCAGTCAGTCAGTCAGCCAGATCAGTGGGCACCCAGGCCGGCGGGCGCTTCTCCATGAAGGCCTGCATGCCCTCGCGGGGCTCGTCGGCGCTGGCGAGCGCCCAGAACATGGTGTGGTAGTCGATGTTGCCGTAGCGCTCGTTGAGCATGCGCTTCACGTGCGACCGCGCGTCGGGGGCGGTCTGCAGCACCTCGCGGGCGGCCTCGAGCGCCGCATCTCGCAGCTGGTCGTGCGGCACGACGCGCGAGATGAGCCCGATGCGCAGTGCTTCGGCGGCGTCGAAGCGCCGGGCCGACAGCAGGAGATCGCGGGCGACGGCCATGCCGACGTGGGCGGGGAGGATGGCGGCGTAGGTGGCGTCGGGCACGCCGCGCAGGAGCTCGGGCACGCGGAACGTGGCCCGGTCGCTCACCACGGCGATGTCGGAGAGCATCGCGATCAGGAGCCCGCCGGCCTGGCAGATGCCGTTGACCGCCGAGATCACGGGCGCCCGGCTGTCGCGGACCTCCATGAACGGAAGGATGTCGAGCCCGACCTCGGGTGGCACCGCCTCGCCCGGCTCCGACCGGCCGCCCAGGTCGCCGCCCGGTGCGAAGACGTCGTCGGTGCCGGTGATGATCAGCGCGGCAAGGTCGGGGTCGGCGTTCACGAGCCGCACCGCCCGCTTGATCCCGTAGTACATCGCCGGCGTCGAGCGCGTTGCGGGCCGCCGGCCGGTCGATCGTGCACCATGCGATGGAGCCCTCCCGCTCGAAGCGGAGTGCCGGGGTTCCCAGATCGTCACGGCTTCCCAGCTCGTCCGTCACCGCAGGCCCCCGGTCGGTCAGGCTTGGATGCCGGTGAGCACGAGCTGCCAGAGCTGCTGGTCGCCGTCGGCGTCGGCCCGCACCGGGGTGCCGCTGATCGTGGTGCCGAAGACGTTGAACATCACGGCCTGCAGGAGCACGCCGGCGAGGCGGCGGTGATCCATGCCCTTGCGGATCTGGCCGGCGGCGGCGGCGTCGTCGAGGAGCCGCTCGAGCAGGGCCACCACCGGCACGAAGGCGTGCGACGCCTCCTTGGGGTGCTCGGTGAGCAGCTGCTGCGCGAAGGGCGCCATCGCCGGGGCCAGGCCCTTGCCCTTGGTCGACTTGGTGCGGGGGGCGGGCTGACAGATCCGGTGGTGCTCGACCAGGTACACCCGGACCTTGCCGAGGGGGTCCGGCTCCGCGGCGACGAGCTCCTCGAGGTGCTCGGCGGTCGAGCGGATCGACTCCTCGAACAGGGCGAGGAGGAGCTCGTACTTGCCGGCGAAGTACTGGTAGAAGCTGCGCAGCGACTGCCCGGAGCGCTCGACGACCTCCTGGACGGTGAACTCCTTGTCCGTGGAGTTCGTCATCAGCTCGAGGGCGGCGTCGAGGAACCGCTGCACCCGCTTCTCGGCTCGGGCCCGGGCAGGGTCCAACGAGCGGGCGACCGCCAGGTCGCGCCACGTGGAGCCGGATTCGGCTGCGGTCTCGTCGCTCATGCGGAGCACGCTACCCGACCGAGAAAGGTGATTCTTGTGAGGCGAGATGCTTCGATATCGAAATAGATAACGCCGTTCTCAGACGGCGGGCTGGATCACCGCGTCCATCGATGCGGCGCCGCTGTCGGGCACCCGGGCCTGGCGCCAGACCTCGACGGGGAACGACGCGTTCACCAGCGAGTAGGTGAGCCAGAGCAGGCGGGTGGCGTCCTCGGGCAGGGCGTCGAGGGGGAACTGGTCGAGGTGGGCGATGGCGTCCTCGAGGCGCGGGAACGCGGCGTCGTAGAACGCCTGCAGCTCGTCCATCGAGCTGGCCATCCGCTTGGCGTACCGCTCCGCCTCGGTCTCGAGGCACCAGTCGGCGAACGGCTCGAGCTCGCCGAACTCGCCGGGGAGGACGGGACCGTCCGCCATCACGACACCGCCTTGATCCGGACCGGGGTCTCGGAGAGGCCCTGGTGGCGGGCGACATGGTCGCGGGCGTTGGTGTGCAGCTGGCGCAGGAGGATCTCCTGGTCGTTGAGCGGGAAGCTCGTGACGGCGCGGGACTCGATGCTGCGCTGCGTGGCCTCGAGCGTGTTGCCGTCCTGCAGCGCGTACTCCTTGAAGGTGACCGCGGCGAGCTCCTGCGCGATGCGCTCGCGGGCGTTCTTCGGCGGCGCGAAGTAGAGCGTGCCCTCGAAGATGTGCCGGTTGTAGGCCGTCGGCCAGTAGTGGTACGTGAGGTACCAGCCGGGCTCCCAGACGAGCAGCATGAAGTTCGGGAAGAACACGAACGTGTCCACGCCCCACTTCGGATGGCGGGCCGGGTTGATCGCCGGGGGGAGGTCCGCCGAATCGAGGCCGTCGATGTCGGCGGGCTTGTCCCACGGACCGAACAGGCCGCTGCGCAGCACGTTCTCGATCGGCTTCACCATGCTCGGATCGGCGGGCGGGGACATGCCGCCCCACGACGAGACCATGCCGTGCAGGCCGTCGAGCTGGTACGAGAGCGCCTCGAACCCGTAGCCCTGCAGCTTGCGCGACTCCTCGTCGGTGGCCTGCTTCGCGTGCAGAACAGGTGCGTGGTAGAACTCGGCGAAGGCGTCGATGAAGAGCTTCCAGTTGGCTCCGACATCCGCCCGGTACTTGTAGACGTGCGTCATCTCGCCGAAGGGGTAGCCCTCCAGGCCCGCCGCGAGCTCGCCCAGGTACTCCTGCAGCGAGTCGGTGCTCTCGGTGTCGAGGTTGATGAAGATGAAGCCCTCCCACACGTCGCACCGCACGGCGGCCAGGCCGTAGTCGGCCTTGTCGAGGTCGAAGAACTCCTGCTCCTGCTGCACGAAGGTGAGGTCGCCCTCGAGGCCGTAGCGCCAGCCGTGGTACTTGCAGGTGAACTGCCGGCAGGTGCCGCTGGTCTCCTCCTGCGGGTAGTCGTCCCACACGAGCTTGTTGCCGCGGTGGCGGCAGATGTTGTGGAAGGCGTGCACGACGCCGCCCTTGTCCTTCGTGATGATCACCGACGTGCGAGCGGCGTCGAGCTCACGGGTGAAGTAGCTGCCCGTGCGGGGGAGCTGCTCCACCCGCCCGACGTTCAGCCACGTCTTGCGGAAGATCGCATCGCGCTCGGCCTCGTAGTGCGCCGGGTCGATCGAGTCCTCGTAGGAGACGGGCGCGGTGCCGAGCTCGGGGTAGTGCTCGGTCCAGCTGCCCTCGGCGGGCTTGGCGAACTTGGGCATGCGGGTCGGTTCCTCCGTCGGGATCGACTGACGATATCATGGATCTCGCCTAGTGAGAAGGGCGTTTCCGGTCGATCAGGTCGGCATCCGGCTCCACGCCGAACGACTTCATCGCCATGGCGAGGGCGTCGTAGGTGCCGACGGTGAAGACGACGTCGATCAGCTGCTGGGTGTCGAGCTCGGCGGCGAGCACCGACCAGGTGACGTCGGCGACCTCTGCGTCGCGGAGGAGCTCGTCCACCGCGTCGAGCAGCGCCTGCTCGGCTCCCTCGAGGCCGTTCCCCGCGCGCACCGCGGCGATCTCGTCCTCCGTGATCCCCGCCGCAGCCGCCAGGACGAGGTGCTGGGCCCACTCGTACTCGCACGTCCGCACGGCGGCGACGCGCAGGATGAGCAGCTCGCGATGGCGCTCCGACAGCGTCGTGCCGAAGAGTGCGTGGCCGGCCAGCGTGTGGAACGCGCGGGTGAGCTCCGGGTGCTGGGCGAACGTTCCGAGGAGGTTCAGGCCCTTGGGCCGGTCCGGGTCGGGCTTCGGGAACGGGTGGCGCGGGTTCGCCGGCCGCAGCGCGGCGAGCGCCGCCTGCATCTCCTCGGGCCACTCGCCCGGGGGGAGCGGCGGGATGCGAGGGCTGCTTGGCTGCTCCAGCTCAGCCAGTGTTCCGACCGCCGTTGACGCCGATGACCTGGCCGGTGATGTAGGACGCGCCGTCGGTCACCAGGAAGGCGGTCGTGGCGGCGATGTCCTCGGGCCGGCCGGCGCGGCGCACGGGGGTCTGCGAGGCGTGGTGCTCGACGCCGGGGCCGAGCAGGCCCTTGGCCTCGGACGCCCGCAGCATCGGCGTGTCGATGAAGCCGGGCGGGATCGTGTTGACGGTGATGCCGAACGGCCCGAGCTCGAGGGCCAGCGCCTTGGTGAAGCCGATCATCCCGGCCTTGCTGGCGACGTAGTGCGTCATCAGCGGCTGGCCGCCCTGCGCGCTCGACGACGAGATGTTCACGATCCGGCCCCAGCCGGCCTCGGTCATGTGGGGGACGACGGCTTGGCAGCACTGGAAGGTGCCGGTGAGGTTCACCCGCAGCAGGCGCTCCCACTTCTCGAGCGTGATCTTGAGGAACGGGTCGAAGCCCTCGACGCCGGCGTTGTTCACCAGCACTGTGGGGGCGCCCAGCTCGGCGACGACGCGCTCCACCCCGGCGTCGATCTGGTCGCGCTCGGCGACGTCGACGGTGACGCTGATGGCCTGGCCGCCGATCTGCGCGGCGGCGGCGTCGCCGGCGTCGGCGTCCCGGTCGAAGATCGCGACCGACATCCCGTCCGCCGCCAGGCGCGCGGCGATGGCCAGGCCGATGCCCGAGGCCGCGCCCGTGACGATCGCCGTGCGAGCGACGGTCACCGGATGGCCTCGTTCACTGGATGGCCTCGTTGCCACTCAGGGTGCAGCGGTGCATGTCGCGGGCGGACGTCGGGTCGTAGGGGCAGGCCCGATGGAGCACGCCGCGGTTGTCCCAGATCACGAGGTCGCCCACCTCCCAGGTGTGGCGGTACACGCGCTCGGGGGCGGTGGCGTGCTCGAGCAGCTCCTGGAGCAGCGCCTTGCCCTCCTCCTCGTCCTCACCGGCGACGTGCGACGCGGTGGCACCGATCACGAGCGACTTCCGGCCGTTCTCGTGCTTCCAGACGAGGGGGTGCTCCTTCGCCGGGCGCGAGCGCCAGAGGGCCACCTCTTCGTCGGACGGAGCAGGGTTGTGCAGGCGCTGGCTGGCCTCGATCGTGTGGACGACCCGGATCTTCTCGAGGCGGGTCTTCTCCTCGTCCGGGAGGGCGTCGTAGGCGCCGTACGTGCTGGCGAACTCGGTCTCGCCGCCCGACTCGGCCACGGCGTGGGCGCTGAGGAGCGTCGCCATGATCGGGATGTCGTCGGTGCACCCGTCGATGTGCCACTGGAAGGTGCCCTTGAGGTAGGCGGCGGCAGGGTTCTTGGCCGGATCGAGCGTCACCCGGAAGATCTCGGGCTTCTCCCCCCGGCCCACCTTCTCCACCTCGCCGAGGCGGTGGCTGAACGCGATCTGGGTGTCGTCGTCGAGGTGGAGGCCGCGGAACACGAGCGCGCCGTTGGCATCGAGCGCCTCGTGCAGGAGGTCGGGGAGGTCGGGGTCCTCGAGCAGGCGCTCGTGGTCGACGCCCTCCACCAGTGCACCCACCCTCGGGCTGAGCTTCTCCGTGGTCAGCACGGCCGTGTCCCCTCCGCGTCGTTCGCTCCCCTTACAGAGTGGCACTCTAACAACAGAAGAACGGCGTTTCCATCAGGCCTGGAGGCCCGGCGCTTCGCCGTCGCGGAGCTGCTGGCGCAGGCGGAACTTCTGGACCTTCCCGGACGGGGTGCGGGGGAGGTCGGCGGCCACGTGGATCGACTCGGGCCACTTCTGCTTGGCCAGGCCGGCGGCCGCGAGGTGGCTGCGCACGTCCTCGAGGCTGGGTGCCTCGCGGCCCGGGAGCAGACGGACCACGGCGGCGGCCTTCTCGCCGAGGCGCTCGTCGGGAGCGGCCACCACGGCCACCTCGGCCACCGACCCCAGACCGAGGAGGAGCTCCTCCACCTCCTGGGCGCTGATGTTCTCGCCGCCTCGGATGATCACGTCCGACACGCGGTCGGTGATCGTGAGGCAGCCGGCGTCGTCGAGCACCCCGACGTCGCCCGTGCGGTACCAGCCCTCGGCGTCGAACATCCTCGCCGTGAGCTCGGGGTCGGTGTAGCCGATGCAGAGGTCCGGGCCCCGGCTCGAGATCTCGCCGTCGGCTCCCTCGCCCTCGTCGTGGTCCAACCGCATCTCCACGCCCTCGAGCGGCTTGCCGTCGGTGCGCATGCGCTGGTCCGGCGGGTCGCTGAGGGTGCTGCCGGTGATCGACGGGTGCTCGGTGCTGCCGTAGGAGCGGTAGGGCTTGATGCCCAGCGCCTCGGCCCGCTCGGTGACGGCGATCGGGACGGTCGAGCCGCCCAGCCCGGCGAACGGCATGAGCGAGAGGTGCTGGTCGGTGAAGTCCGGGTGGTCGAGGAGGCTGGTGAGGAAGAACGTGGCGCCGCCGCCGAAGCCGAGGCCCTCCTCCGCCATCATCTTCAGGACCTGGCTCGGGTCCCACACGTCGATGAGGTTGATCGGGCGGTCCCGCTGGAGCGACACGATGAACGCGTTGAGCATCCCGATGAAGTGGCCGACCGGCGCGCCGGTGATCCCGGGCGGGCCGATGTGCGGGTACATGTCGTCGAGGTGCTTGGCCTCGAAGCCCAGCGTGCGGTGCGAGTGGACGACGCCCTTGGGGTTGCTGGTCGTGCCCGAGGTGAACCCGATGACCGCGGGGGCGTCGGGGTCGGCCCGCACGGGCTCGGACAGCGGGTCGGCGTCGAGCAGGTCGGCGAACGGGGTGGCCCGGGAGGGGAGCGCGTCGCGCGGCGTGTCGCCCACCACGAGCCAGAGCGGATCGGGTCGGTCCGCCAGCAGCTCGCGGTACAGCGCGAGGTGGTCGGCGAGGCCGAAGTGGTCGGGGGTGACGATCACGTCGGGCTCGGTGGCCCGCAGGATGTAGTCGACCTCCTTCGCTCCGTAGAAGTGCACCACCGGCACCACCGTGGCCCCGAGGTAGCAGGCGGCCCAGAAGGCGATCCCGGCCTCGGCCCAGTTCGGCAGCTGCATGACCACGACCGAGCCCGGCCCGACGCCGCGGGCGGCCAGCGCGCCCGCCAGCCGGTGGGCGCCGCGGTCGATGTCGCCGATCGTCCCGGAGAAGGGGTGCACCGCCGATCGCACGTTGAACTCGAGATCCGGCTTGGTGCGGAGACCCTCCGACACCAGGTCCCCGAGCGTGCGGTCCGTCCACCAGCCCTCGGCCAGGTACCGCTCCCGCAGCTCCCGCGGGATGGCCCGCTGCCCCCATTGCCTGTTCGTCACGGAGCCGGAGAGTACTCATCCTCTGCGATCACGGCGTTGTCCAAGATGGAGAACTACATTATCGTCGCTTCGATGGGGGTCACGATCGAGCTCGACGGGCGGTCGGCCTCCGGTGACCACCACCCCGGGACCACCATCCTGCAGATGGCACGGCAGCTCGGGCTGCGGCCCCCGTCGTCGTGCGAAGCCGGCAACTGCGCCACCTGCATGGCCCGGCTCGTGGAGGGCACGGTGGAGATGCGGGTGAACGACGCGCTGGACGACGACGAGGTGGCCGATGGCTGGATCCTCACCTGCCAGTCCGTCCCCACCTCCGACGTGGTCCACGTCCGCTACGGGTTCGACGACTGACTGGCAGGGTGGGCTGATGGACCAGCAGCAGATCGCCGACGTGATCGAGATCGAGCAGCTGCTCGCCCGCTACGCGGTGGGGATGACGCAGGACGACCTCGATTCGGTGATCGACGTGTTCACCCCCGACGGCTCCTACAGCGCCTTCGGCGACACCTACGCGCTGGCCGACTTCCCCCGCCTCGTCGCGGCTGCCCCCAAGGGCCTCTTCCTCACCGGCCCGCCCATGCTCGACCTGCGGGGCGACGAGGGCACGGGCGTGCAGACCCTGTGCTTCATCGACCAGACCGACCACGCCATGCGCATCGGCTGGTACACGGACACCTACCGGCGGACGGAGGCGGGCTGGCGCCTGCACACGCGGTCGATGACCTTCCAGCGGCGCAGCGGTGCCCGCGACTCGGGCAAGCCGCACGACCCGACGCGGCCCGCGCCGTCCGACGGCGAGGCCTAGTCGATTGGAGCTTGCCGACTTCCGACCGGCCCTGCAGGCGTGGCTCGACGAGCACGCCCAGGAGCTCGCGCCCGAGCACGAGGGCCTCGGCACCCTCGAGCAGCAGATGTCCCACCTGTCGAAGATCAAGCGGCTGGCCTTCGACGCGGGATGGATGCGGTGGGGCTGGCCCGAGCGGGTCGGCGGCCTCGGCGGCTCCTCGCTGCTGCGGGGCGAGCTCGGCGAGGCCCTCGTCGGGCGCGACCTCGTGGAGCCCGGCATCTACTCGATGACCGAGGTCCTGGCCCCGACGATGATCGACTACGCCCCGCCGGCGCTCGCCGCCGAGATGGTGCCGCGCCTGCTGCGGGGCGACGAGACCTGGTGCCAGGGCTTCTCCGAGCCGAGCACCGGCAGCAACCTCGGCTCGCTGACGTGTCGCGCGGTGCGGACTGGCAGGGCTGGGGAGCCAGGAGCCGGCTGGGTCGTGAACGGGCAGAAGGTCTGGACGAGCCTGGCCCAGTTCGCCCAGCGCTGCGTGCTCCTCGTGCGCACGGGCACGGCCGACTCCGCCCACCGCGGGATCACCGCGCTGTTCGTCGACATGGACGCGCCGGGGATCACCGTGCGCCCGCTCGAGGCGATGCACGGGTCCGAGGAGTTCTGCGAGGTCTTCTTCGACGACGTCGTGGTGCCGGCGGAGCGCACCCTCGGCGACGAGGGCCAGGGCTGGGCCGTGGCCATGGACCTCCTGCCGTACGAGCGCAGCACCGCGCTGTGGGTCCGGGGGGCCTACCTCCACCGGCGGCTCGACCAGGTCCTGGCCGCGGCGGAGCCCGGCTCGGTGTCGCCGAGCGAGGTGGGGGAGGCGTACCAGCAGCTGTTCGCGTTCCGGGCCCGGTCGCGGGCCACGCAGCACCGGCTCCACCACGGCGAGCAGCTCGGGGCCGAGACGTCGATCGACAAGATCCTCGTGGCCACCGCCGAGCAGGTGGTGTTCGACCTGGCCGCCGACGCGCTTCGTGACGAGGTGGCGCTGGGCGACGACCCCGATGCCCGTCGGTGGCGCGCCGAGTTCCTCTACTCCCGCGCCGCGACCATCTACGGCGGCAGCTCCGAGATCCAGCGCAACATCGTCGCCCGCCGGCTGCTGGGCCTGGGGGACGACCGGTGATGGACGCCGACGAACGGCAGCTGTTCGCGGACGCGCTCGCGGGTGCGCTGGATGGCGCCGCCGACATCGACGCGGCGCTGGCGGGGCTGGGGTGGGACGAGGCGCTGCAGGACGACCCGCGGGTGGCGGTGTCGGTGCTCTTCGAGTGGCAGGGGAGGGCGGCTGCCTCATCGAGCGCCCTGCACGCCGTGATGGGCGCGGCGCTCGGCCGGGAAGCCGCCGCGGTCGTGCTGCCCCTGCTCGGCACCACCGCGCGCCCCACGGTGCGGGGGTTGGCGCTGCACGCACCAGCGGGGCTCGACGCCCGCCGCATCACGGGTCTCGATCCTGCCCTCGGCCTGTTCGAGGTGTCGGGGACCTTCGACCTCGACGAGGTCTCGGCGAAGTGGGACGACGCGATCGCGGCGGGACAGCGGGCCCTGGCCCACGAGCTCGTCGGCGCGTCGCGGGCGATGCTCGACCTGGCCTGCACCCACGCCCTCGAGCGCATCCAGTTCGACGTGCCGATCGCCACGTTCCAAGCCGTCCGCCATCGGCTCGCGGACAGCCTCGTCGCCATCGAGTCGGCGGCGGCGGCGGTGGACGCCGCCTGGGACGAGCCCGGCCCGCTCACGGCGTCGGTGGCGAAGGCCCTCGCCGGCCGCGGCGGCCGCCTCGTGACGAAGCACTGCCAGCAGGTCCTGGCCGGCATCGGCTTCACGGCCGAGCACGCGTTCCACCCGCACCTCCGGCGCGTCCGCGTCCTCGACGGCCTCCTCGGCGATGCCCGCTCGCTCACCCGCGAGCTCGGCCAGTCGCTCCTTCAGGCCGGCGCGCTCCCCCCGATCCTGGCCCTCTGATATTCGTGCCATACTCCTGACATCAATTCGAGCCTGGGGGTAGCGATGACCGTGACCGAGACGAGCGCCGTGTACTACGACCCGTACGACGCCGCGATCGACGCCGACCCGTACCCCGTGTTCGCCCGCCTCCGGGAGGAGGCGCCGCTCTACTACAACGACGTCCACGACTTCTACGCGGTGAGCCGCTTCGAAGACGTGGAGCGCGGGGCCAAGGACCGCGACACCTACATCTCCGGCAAGGGTGCGGTCCTCGAGATCATCAAGGCCGACATCGAGATCCCGCCCGGGGTCGTCATCTTCGAGGACCCGCCCACGCACACGCTCCACCGCGGCCTGCTGTCGCGGGTCTTCACCCCGAAGAAGGTGGCGGCCCTCGAGCCCCAGATCCGCGAGTTCTGCGCCCAGAGCCTGGACCAGCTCGTCGGCCGCGGGGGCTTCGACCTCATCGCCGACTTCGGCGCGGTGATGCCGATGCGGGTGATCGGGATGCTGCTCGGCGTCCCCGACGAGGACCAGCAGGCCATCCGCGACAAGGTCGACAAGAACCTCCGCACCGAGGAGGGCCAGCCGATGGACGTGTCGAAGGGCTTCTCCGACGGCGCCCAGTTCGAGGCCTACATCGACTGGCGGGCGGAGCACCCGTCGGACGACATCATGACGGACCTCCTCAACGCCGAGTTCGAGGACGAGACCGGCACCGTGCGGCGCCTGCGTCGCGACGAGCTCCTGATGTACATCACGGTCGTGTCCGGAGCGGGCAACGAGACCACGACCCGCCTCATCGGCTGGGCCGGCAAGGTGCTGGCCGAGCACCCCGAGCAGCGCCGCGCGCTGGCCGAGGACCCGTCGCTCATCCCGAACGCCATCGAGGAGCTCCTGCGCTTCGAGCCGCCGGCGCACTACGTCGGCCGCTACGTGAGCGAGGACGTGGAGGTCCACGGCCAGGTCGTGCCGCAGGGCAGCGCCATGCTCTTCCTCCTCGGCTCGGCCAACCGCGACGAGCGGCGTTGGAAGGACGCGGACACGTTCGACATCCGCCGCAACGTCGGCGCCCACATCACCTTCGGCTACGGCCCCCACTTCTGCCTCGGCGCGTCACTGGCCCGCCTCGAGGGCCGCATCGCCCTCCAGGAGCTGCTGCTCCGCTTCCCGGAGTGGGACGTCGACTGGGACCGGGCCAAGCTGGCCTCGGCCTCCACCGTCCGGGGCTGGGAGACGCTGCCGGTCCTGGTCCCCTGACACGATGACGGCCATCGCCCCGGAAGCGCCTCGCCGCCAGTACGACAGCACCCTGCGACAGCAGCGGGCGTCGGAGACGCGCGACCGGATCGTGGCCGCGGGCTGTGAGCTGCTGAGCGCCTCGTCGATCCGCGACTGGCGAGGGCTGACCATGCGGGCCGTGGCGGAGCGGGCCGGGGTGAACGAGCGCACCGTGTACCGCCACTTCAGCAACGAGCGCGGCCTGCGCGACGCCGTCATGCACCGCATGGAGGAGCAGGCCGGCATCGACCTGACCGAGCTGCGGCTCGAGGACGTCGCCGACGTTGCGACGCGGATCTTCGCCGAGGTGGCGGCGCACCCGCTCCCGCCGCGTCCCGAGCTCGACCCCACCCTCACCGAGGCGAGCCAACGCGTCCGGGCGGCGCTGCTTCGAGCGCTGACACCGGAGACCGAGGAGTGGAGCGACGCGGACCGCACGGTGGCGGCCGCGATGTTCGACGTCCTCTGGGGCGTGGCCCCCTACGAGCGGCTGGTGGCCGACTGGGATCTCGACCCGGACGAGGCCGTCCGCGGCATCACCTGGGTGATCGGGCTGATCGAGGACGCGGTGCGAGCGGGCCGACGGCCGTGACCGACCTGACGAGCGCGAACTTCTTCCGGGACCGCGAGGTCCAGGACGACCCGTACGCGTACTTCGACGCGGTGCGGGCCGAGTCGCCGATCTGGCAGGAGCCGCACTTCGGCGTCCACCTCGTCACCGGCCACGACGAGGCGCTGGCGGTCTACAACGACTCGGCGCAGTTCTCGTCGTGCAACGTCGTGAGCGGGCCGTTCATGGCGTTCCCCGAGCCGTTCGAGGGCGACGACGTCACCGATGTGATCGCCCGTCACCGCGAGATGCTCCCGTTCAGCGACCAGCTGCCGTCGTTCGACCCCCCGGAGCACACCGCCCACCGGGCGCTGATGATGCGCCTCCTCACCCCCGGGCGGCTCCGCGAGAACGAGGAGTTCATGGCCGGCCTCTCTGCCCGGCTCCTCGGGGAGCTGATCGCGAAGGGCGCCTGCGACGTGGTGGACGACTACGCGAAGCCGTTCGCGCTCCTGGTCGTGGCCGAGCTCGAGGGCGTGCCCGAGGAGGACCACGCCGGCTTCGCCGAGGGGTTCAGCGGGGGCGGCGGCACCCGGCAGCTCACCCACAAGCCCCTCGAGTTCCTCTACGAGCGCTTCTCCGCCTACGTCGAGGACCGCCGTCGGGAGCCCCGCGACGACATCCTCACGAAGATGGCCACCGCCACCTTCCCGGACGGGACCGTGCCCGAGGTGAACGACGTCGCGCTGCTCGCGGCCAACCTCTTCACCGGCGGCCAGGAGACCACCGTGCGGCTGCTGTCGTTCGCGCTGCGGCTCCTCGCCGAGCGGCCGGACCTCCAGGCCCGCCTGCGAGCCGACCGCGACCTCGTCCCGAACTTCGTCGAGGAGATGCTCCGCTACGAGAGCCCGCTCCGGGCCCAGTTCCGCATGGCCAAGGTCCGCACGACCGTCGGCGGCGTCGACATCCCCGCCGGCAGCACGATGCTGCTGCTGCCCGGGGCCGCCAACCGCGACCCGCGGAAGTTCGCCGAACCCGCCACGTTCGACCCCGAGCGCGAGAACGCCATCTACCACCTCGCCTTCGGCCATGGCATCCACCACTGCGCCGGCGCCCACCTCGCCCGCGCCGAGGGCCGGGTCACGATCAACCGCCTGCTCGACCTCACGTCGAGCTTCTCGGTGTCCGAGTCCGCGCACGGCCCCGCCGACGCCCGCCGCTGGGACTACCTCCCGACGTACTTCCTGCGAGGCCTCCAGCGCCTCGACCTCGACCTCACCCCGGTGTAGACCCCGGTTCTGGCGTTGTTGCGTGACGTCTGGCGTCGCAGGACAACGCCAGAACGGTGGTGATCAGCCGTTCGTGGCGTGGCGGGCGGCGAGGTAGCCGAAGACCATCGTGTTGGCGATGCTCGCTCCCGGGCCGAGGTAGTGGCGGCCCATCACCGTGGCGGTGCTGTTGCCGGTGGCGTACAGGCCCTCGATGGGCTGGCCGAGCTGACCGAGCACGCGGGCGTGCTCGTCGGTGACGAGGCCGCCGCAGGTGCCGATGTCGCCGGGGAGCACCTCGCAGGCGTAGTACGGCCCCTCGTCGATCGGGCCGAGGCACGGGTTCGCCAGCTTGCGGTGGGGATCGCCGAGCGCCCGGTTGTAGGCGGACTCGCCCCGGCCGTAGTC
This sequence comes from uncultured Microthrixaceae bacterium, assembly GCA_963727905.1. Taxonomy (GTDB): domain Bacteria; phylum Actinomycetota; class Acidimicrobiia; order Acidimicrobiales; family VFJN01; genus VFJN01. Next base: position 100,326 of record CAVSIC010000021.1, on the reverse strand, counting down.
GGGGTCGACCCCGCGGCGGGCGTGCTCGTTGAAGTGGTCGACCGTCTCGACGAGGCCGTCGGGGTCGATGCCGCACAGCTCCGCCAGCTCGACGAGCGTCGCCGCCTTCTTCAGGCGCCCGCTCTCGTACATCTGCTTCGGGAAGTAGCCGGGGTGCGAGCGGACGTGGGCGTACCGCTTGCGGTAGCGGTCGTCGAAGATGAGCCAGCAGGGGACGGCCCGGCTCGTCTTGTCGCGCTCGTACATCGCCTTGCCGACCTCCATGTACGAGTTCGACTCGTTGCAGAAGCGCCGGCCGGCGGCGTCGACGTAGATCGTGCGGGGCCGCTGGCGGGCCTGATCGAGGGTCGACTGGCCGAAGCGGCCCGTCTTCGGCGCCGGCAGCCACCAGGCCTCGTCCATCAGCGCGGTCTGGGCGCCGAGCCCCATGGCGGTGGCGATCGCCTCGCCGGTGTCGCCGGGGTTGGACATCGACCACCTGCCCTCGTTGGGCTGGTCGCCGCCGAAGCGCTGGCGCATCTCGCGGTTGTGGGCGAACCCGCCCGCCGAGATCAGCACGCCCTTGCGAGCCCGGATCGACACCGGCGCGCCGTCGCGCACCGTCCGGACCCCGACCACCCGGCCGTCCTCCACGATGAGGTCCTCCAGCGGGGCTTCGGTCCACACCGGGATCCCGCGATCGAGCGCGACGTGCAGCATCTGGCCGATGAGCGACGCGCCATTCGTGAGCAGGGCTGCCCGCCGCGCCTTGGCGGCGACCGTGCGGATCGCCACCCGCGCCGCGATGGCGAACGCGCGCAGGCTCCGGTTGTAGTTCGACAGCGACCGGGCCTCGTTGGTCTTCACGGCCATGCCGAGGCTCTGGGCCAACCCGGGCTGCAGCTTCGGGAGCCACGAGCCGAGGCGCTTCCCGTTCCACGGCACCGGCTCGTACGCGCGGCCGACGTCGTGGCCGCCCCTCCGGTTGGAGTAGTAGTCGCTGTACCCCTGGCAGCCGACGAAGCGCATGCCGAGCCCCTGGAGGAACGTGGTCATCTCCGGGCCGGCCGTGAGGAACGCGTGGCGCCGCTGCGGCGACGAGCACGAGCCGACGTCGCCGACCACCGTCTCGAAGTGGGCCATGGCGTCGTCGTAGGAGTCGGGGACGCCCTCGCCCTGCATGACCGGGTTGTTCGGGATCCAGACGACGCCGCCGGACATGCAGGTCGACCCGCCGACCTTGTCCTGCTTCTCGAGGACGAGCACCTCGGCTCCGGCGTCGGCGGCGGCCAGCGCGGCCACCATGCCCCCGCCGCCCGATCCGGCGATCACGAAGTCGACCGTGGCGTCCCAGGTGCCCATCGTTGACAGATACTACGACATCAAAGTAAATAGGGGAATGCTCACATACCCGAGCGGGGGGTTCGGCGCACCGAAGGACCGCCACGGCGGCGCCACGGGGGCCACCGGCCTGCCCGCCGGCACGCGGGTCTTCTCGGCCGACGACCACATCTCGCTGGCCGGCGACATCTTCTACGAGCGCTTCCCGGACGACCTGAAGGACCAGGCCCCCCGGGTCATCTACGAAGACGGCGCCTGGACCCTCGCGATGGGCGGGAGCGACAAGGGCTTCCTGCCCCGCGAGTTCACCGCGGTGCTCATGCAGTACGACCCGCTGGCGGGGTCGAGCACGGCCGACATCCCCGCCCGCCTGCGCGAGCTCGAGTCCGACGGCATCCACCGCGAGCTGGCCTTCCCCAACGCCCTGCTCGGGCTCATGGGCTGGCCGGACAAGGCGGTGCGCGAGCGCTGCTTCCGCATCTACAACGAGCACGTCGCCGAGCTGCAGGACGCGTCGGACGGACGGTTCTTCGGCGTCGGGATGATCAACTGGTGGGACGGCGACGGCGCCCGCCGCACCCTCGCGGAGATGAAGGACCTCGGCATCCGGACCTTCTGGCTGCCGCTCAAGCCGGGCAAGGGCGACGACGACAAGCCCATCGACTACAACTCGCCGGCCATGTACCCCGTGTGGGAGGCCATCGAGGAGAGCGGCCTCCCCGTGTCGCACCACATCGGCGAGTCGCCGCTCGGGTCGCCGTGCGCCGACAACAGCGTCCTCATCGGCATGGCCCACAACGTGGCGCCGTTCCGGGAGATGTTCGGCCGCTACGTGTTCGGCGGGATCCTCGACCGCAACCCCGGCATCCACGTCGGCTGGTTCGAGGGCGGCATCAACTGGGTGCCGGCCGCCATCCAGGACTGCGAGCACCTCTACGCCTCGCTCCAGCACATGGGCGACCACCCCATCGCCAAGCCCGTGGCCGACTACTGGCGCGACCACATGTGCGCTTCGTTCATGGTCGACCCGCTCGGCCTCGAGATGATCGACCGGATCGGCGTCGACCGGGTGCTGTGGTCCTCGGACTACCCGCACAACGAGAGCACCTTCGGCTACTCCGAGCAGTCGCTCGCCGCGGTGGTGGACGCCGTCGGGCCCGAGGATGCGGTCAAGATCGTCAGCACCAACGTGGAACGCTTCCTGGGGATCGAGGCCGGAGATGACTGACGAGACGACTGGGCCGGAGACCGACCCGGAGGCCGACGCCCTCCGCTGGGTCCTCTACGAGAAGGACCCGGCGACCAAGATCGCCACGATCACGCTGAACCGGCCCGAGCAGCTCAACGCGCCGACCATCGCGATGCGCCTGCGCTACGCCGACCTGCTGCACCAGGCGAACATCGACGACGACGTGAAGGTCCTCGTGATCCGCGGCGAGGGCGACGACTTCGGCACCGGCCAGGACCTGCCCGAGTTCATGGAGGCCGTCAACAGCGACGACGGTCTCCTCCGCGAGGTGCGGCTCGAGGGCGAGGACGTCGTCTACCCCGGCCGCAAGATGTTCCGCCACGGGGCCATCACGACCCAGTCGTGGTTCACCGACCCCCGCGGCGGCTGCCGCACGCTCCAGGAGTTCAAGAAGATCTCCATCGTGGAGGTGAAGGGCTACTGCTACGGCTGGCACTTCTACCAAGCGGGCGATGCCGACCTCGTGATCGCCTCTGACGACGCGCTCTTCGGCCACGCCGCCTTCCGCTACGCGGGCGCCGCGCCGCGCATGTGGTGGTGGGCGCACACGATGGGCATGCGGAAGTTCATGGAGATGGTCTTCACCGGCCGTCCCTTCACCGCCGACGAGATGGCCGAGCTCGGCTTCGTGAACAGCGTGGTGCCCCGCGGTCAGCTCGAGGCCGAGGTCGCCAAGTACGCGTCGGCCTGCGCCCAGAACCGCTCGACCGACGTGGTCTTCATCCAGAAGACGTTCTTCGAGGTCATGAAGCAGCACCAGGGCGAGTACATGGGCTCGCTCATCAGCGGCATGCTCGAGTCGATGGCCGGCTACGGCCGTCCCGACGAGAGGAAGGACAACAGCACCGGCGAGGCGATCGACAAGGGCCTGTCGAAGGCCGTGAAGGACTTCGACAGCCGCTTCCCGCCGGAGTGGCGCCTCAGCAAGAAGGGTCGAGCGGCCGGCGAGTGAGCGCGGCTGCCCCCACCCCGCCCCTGCACGGCTACGTCGTCGTCGACCTCTCCAGCGGGATCGCCGGCGCCTACTGCACGAAGCTCCTCGCCGACGGCGGCGCGGACGTCGTCAAGGTCGAGGCGCCGGAGGGCGACCCGCTGCGCCGCTGGTCGGCCTCGGGCGCGGCCATCCCCCACGGCGAGGACGGCGCGCTGTTCGCGTTCCTGGCCTCGTCGAAGCGCAGCGTCGTCGTCGATCCGGGCGACGCCGCCGCCATCGAGGGGGTGCACGAGCTCCTGCGCGGGGCGGACGCGGTCGTGTGGTCGCGCGGCTCGCGGCTGGCCGAGCTCCCGTCGCTCTCGCCGGCCGCGCTCCGGGAGTCGGCCCCGCACCTCACGGTCACCGCCATCACGCCGTTCGGCCTCGACGGGCCGTGGAGCGACCGGCCGGCCACCGACCTCACGCTGCAGGCCTGGTCCGGCGGGATCCTCGGGCTCGGCCGCGGCTGCGCCCGACCGGGCCCCGGTGTCCGTCGGCGGGCAGATCGGCGAGTGGCTCTCCGGCACCTACGCGGCCATCGGCACGCTCGTGTCCCGGACCCGGGCGCTGGCCGACGGCCCTGGCGAGCTGGTCGACCTGTCGATGCTCGAGGTGATGGCGATGTGCCTCACCTACTACCCGGTGACCTACGCCGACATGGTGGGTCGGCCCTTCCGCACCGGTCGCAGCAACGTCACCCCCGGCGTGGAGTCGACGAGCGACGGCCTCGTCGGCCTCGGCGTCGGCACCGGCCAGCAGTGGCTCGACTTCTGCACGATGGTCGGCCACGACGAGTGGACCGACGACCGGAAGCTCTTCGCCGACCGGTCGCACCTGCGGCCGGAGATCGCGGCCTGGATGGCCGAGCACACCACGGCCGAGGTCCTCGACCTGGCCGGGGCGTTCCGCATCCCCCACGCCCCGATCGGCAACGGCGCCTCCATCCCCGCCACCGACCACTTCCAGGCCCGCGGCTCGATCGTCGCCAACCCCCGCGACGGCTTCGCCGAGCCCGCCCGCCCCTACCGCTTCGACCCCCCGCTGCTGGCGACCCCCACCCCCGCCCCCCACCTCGGCGAGCACACCCCGTCGAACCTGCGACGCGGGGACGACGCCGGCGTCCCGCCGGCGTCGCGAGAACCCATTGGGGTGGGGTCCTTGCCCTTCGCGGGGTTGCGGGTGCTGGACCTCACGGCGTTCTGGGCGGGGCCGCTGTGCACGCACGTGCTGGCGATGCTCGGGGCCGACGTGCTCCACCTCGAGTCGACCACCCGGCCCGACGGCACCCGGATGCTGGCGGGGCTCCGCTTCTCGGAGCCCGACTGGTGGGAGCAGTCGGGGATCTTCTCCGGGCTCAACGCCGGCAAGCGCAGCGTCACCCTCGACCTCGCCACCGACGAGGGCAAGGAGCTGGTCGCGCCGACTCGTCGCGACCTGCGACGTCCTCGTCGAGAACAACACGCCCCGGGTGCTCGAGCAGATCGGACTCGACCTCGACACGGTGCGCGGGCTCCGGCCCGACCTGGTGGTGGTGCGGATGCCCGGCTTCGGCCTCGACGGGCCGTGGCGCGACGACCCGCGTTCGCGTTCGTGATCGAAGACGCCGCCGGCATCACCTGGCGGACCGGGTTCCCGGACACCAACCCGGTGTCGCCGTACTGCGTGGGCGACTCCAACGCCGGCCTCCACGCGCTGACCGGGCTGCTCCTCGCGCTCGAGCACCGGCGGCGGACCGGCGAGGGCGTGGTCGTGGAGGCCCCGATGGTCGACGCCGCGCTCAACGTGGCCGCCGAGCAGATCGTGGAGCACGCGGCCTACGGCGCGGTCCTCGCGAGGCACGGCAACCGCGGCCCGGCCGCCGCGCCCCAGGGCCTCTACCGCACGGCCGACGTCGACGACGCCGGCGGGCGAGACGACTGGGTGGCCATCGCTGTCGCCACCGACGACCAGTGGGCTGCCCTCCGCGAGGCGCTCGGCGGCCCCGACTGGGCGATGGACCCCGAGCTGGACACCGTTGACGGCCGCCGGGCCCGCCACGACGAGATCGACGCCGAGCTGTCCGCCTGGTGCGACGCGCGGACCGGCGACGAGGTCGTCGACGCCCTCTGGGAGGCGGGGGTCCCTGTCGGCAAGGTGGTCCTGCCGCACCAGCAGGGCGAGCTGCCCCAGCTGCAGCACCGCGGGTTCTTCGAGCTGGTCGACCACCCGATCGCCGGCACCGCCCGGCACAGCACGCTGCCGATGCGGTTCTCCCGCGGGCCGGAGCGCATCCATCGCCGCCACGCCCCCCTGCTGGGCGAGCACACGACGGAGGTGCTCGGGGCCCTCGGCCTGTCCGACGAGGAGCTCGCCGACCTCGCGGAGCGCGGCGTCACGGGCCGGGCGCCGGCATCGCGGGGCTAGGTTCGGCCGGTGCCCCACCTCGACTACGACCCCGTCGAGGCCTCGCGCCAGCGCTGGCTCCAGGAGGGTTGGACCGACAGCGCCGACGGCATGGCCGCGGTCGTGTCCGTGATGCGGGCCGAGCAGATCTTCCTGAGCCGCGCCACGGCCGTGCTGCGGCCGCTCGGGCTGACCTTCGCCCGCTACCAGGTGCTCGGGATGCTCCGGTGGGCCGGTCCGCTGACGCTGGGCGCCGTCGGCCACGGGCTCTGGATCACGCCGGCCACCGTCACCAGCGCCGTCGACCGCCTGGAGGCGCGCGGGCCTCTGCCGCCGGCGTCGCACCCGACCGACGCCCGGGCCACGCTCGTGGAGATCACGGCGAAGGGCCGGAAGCTGTTCGACCGCGCCGTCGACCGGCCTGAACGCCGACCTGTTCGACACGGTCGAGCTCTCGGAGGAGGAGCTGGCCCTCCTCGTGCGGCTCATCGGCAAGATCCGGGTCGCCGAGGGCGACCGGGTGGACGAGCCCTGAGCCGGACTAGCGGGGGAGGCCGAGCACGTGCTCGGCCACGATGTTGCGCTGGATCTGCGACGTGCCGCCGGCGATGGTCATCGAGAACGTGCGCAGGTACTGGTCGAACCAGCCCTCGGTCCACACGTCGAGGTTGAGGGGCTCGGCGGGCGCGCTGCGGCACGTTGGGATCGAGCCCGTCGGGGCCGAGCGCCTCGAGCACGTGGAGCGTGGCGGCCTGCACGGCCTCGCTGCCGAGGAGCTTGAGGATCGACTGCTCCGTGGGGACGAGCCCCTTCCCGGTCTTGGCCAGGGTGCGGTAGCCGAGGAGCCTCAGCGCGTGGGCGTCGGTCACGAGGCGACCGAACCAGTCGAGCGCGTAGCTCGTCGTCGAGCAGGCCCTCGTCGAGGAGCACGTTGCCGCCGCGCTCGGTCAGGTCCTGCAGGTGGCCGGAGTACTCCAGCCAGAGCATCGCCCGCTCGTGGCCGAGCGAGCCGGTGGCCACCCGCCACCCCTCGTGGAGCGTCGCCGAGGAGGTTCTCGGCGGGGACGACGGCGTCGTCGAAGAAGACCTCGTTGAAGTCCTGGTCCGCCTTGCCCTGGATCGAGCCGAACGGGCGCCGGGTCACGCCGGGGGTGTCGGTCGGGATGAGGAGCACGCTGATGCCCTTGTGCTTCGGCGCGTCGGGATCGGTGCGGACGAAGGTGAGGATCACGTCGGCGTCGTGCGCGCCGGAGGTCCACACCTTCTGCCCGTTGACGACGAACTGGTCGCCGTCGAGCACCGCCCGGGTGCGCAGCCCGGCCAGGTCGGAGCCGGCGTCGGGCTCGCTCATCCCGAGGGCGGCGGTCATCTCGGCCCGCAGGATCGGCCGGGCCCACCGCTGCTTCTGCTCGTCGGTGCCGAAGCCGAGGATCGACGGGACGATGATCGAGAGCCCCTGCGGGTTGAAGCTGGCGTAGATCTTCCGGCGGGCCAGCTCCTCGTGGTGGACGAACTGCTCGAGCAGGGTGGCGTTGCGGCCGCCGAACTCGGGCGGGTTGCCGGGGACGAGCCACCCGGCGTCGAACATCGTGCGCTGCCACCGGCGGGCCCACTCGGGGATGTGCGCGCTCGAGCGCGGGCGCTCGGTGGTCGTCCTCGGGCGTCGGCGCGTTGGCGTCGAGCCACGCGCCGAACTCGCGGCGGAAGGCCTCGGTCTGCGTCGTCGAAGGCCAGCTTCATCGGGGTGCCTCCTGCTCCGCGAGGACGAGCCGGCTGATGGCGACGCGGTGCTGGTGGGCGGAGCCGAGGAGCAGCTCGCCGACCTTGGCCCGCCGCAGGTAGAGCTGCAGGTCGTTCTCCCACGTGTAGCCGAGGCCGCCGAACAGCTGGATGCCGTGCTGGCTGGCGATGCGCTGGGCGTCGCCGGCGGCCGCCTTGGCCAGCGAGGCGGCCAGCGTCCGCCGCTCGTCGTCCTCGGCGATGGTCAGCGCCGCGAACTGGCACGAGGGCCCGGGCCCGCTCGATCGCCATGTAGCACGTCGACGGCCATGTGCTTCACGGCCTGGAACGAGCCGATGGGCACGCCGAACTGGTGGCGGCTGCGGATGTGGTCGAGCACGAGGTCGAAGACCCGCTGCGAGGCGCCGACCATCGCGGCGGCCAGCCCGGTGAGCGCCTCGTGGCGGGCCCGCTCGATCGCGGTCGCCACCGCGGGTCCCGTCGCCACGCGGGCCGACGGCACGCGGACGCCGTCGAGGGTCACCGTGCACAGGTGGAAGCTGGCGTCGACCGACGGCTCCCTGGTCGCCGCGCCGACGCCGCCCGGGACGAGGACGACGCCGGGCCCGTGCTCGGTCGTGACGACCACCGCGAGCTCGTCGGCCCGGTCGGCGTCGAGCACGTGCGGGGCGGTCCCCGTCAGCACCCAGTCGTCGCCGTCGGCGCGGGCCGAGACGGTGCCGGCGTCGAGCACGGCCGCGCCCGGGCTGCCACCGGCGATGGCCGCCAGGCGCTCGTCGCGCACCGCGCCCTCGAGCGCCTCGGCCACGAGCGGGAGGTGCTGGGTCGTGGTGGCGAGGAACGGGGTGGGGTCGGCCGCCCAGCCGAGCTGCTCGAGCACGACCGCCAGCTCGACCGTGGTCGCGCCGCTGCCGCCGTGCTCCACCGGCACGGTGAGGCCGGGCCACTCGAGGCCGACGAGCGTCTTCCAGAGCGCGTCGGTGTCGGCGTCGTCCTCGACGACGGCGCGCACGAGCGTGGGCGGGCACTCGCGCTCGACCACCTCGCGGGCGATCTCCTGCAGCGCGACCTGCTCGTCGGTCAGCTCGAAGTCCACGGGCTAGGCGTCCTTCTTCGCTGGCTTGTCACCAGACATCATGCGATCGAGGTTGGCCCGCAGCTCGGGCGAGGTGAACGAGCGGTCCTCGGCGGCGAACGCGAAGTCGAGGGTGGCCAGCACCGCCCGCTCGAGGTGCAGGTTGAGGATGCGCTTGGTGTCCTCGGACGCCTTCTGGGGCAGCTTGGCGATCTTCTTGGCGCAGGCCAGGGCCTGGTCGAACACCTCGTCGTCGGGGCACACGTGGTTGGCCAGGCCGATCTCCGCGGCCCGCTCGGCCGAGATCCGATCGCCGGTGAGGGCGTACTCCTTGGCCAGCTGCAGGCTGGTGAGCAGCGGCCAGGTGACGGGCCCGCCGTCGGCGGCGACGAGGCCGATGAGCACGTGGGGGTCGGCGAGGTGGGCGCTCTCGGCCATGAACACGATGTCGGACAGGGCCACCAGGCTGCAGCCGAGCCCGACGGCGGGGCCGTTCACGGCGGCCACGATCGGCAGGCGGCAGGCGACCATCCCGGTGACGATCTGGCGCCCGTGCACGAGCGTCTCGCGGCGGAGGTCGACGTCCTTGGTGAGCTCGTCGATGTAGCCGAAGTCGCCGCCGGCGGAGAAGGCCCGGCCGTTGCCGGTGAGCACCGCCACCCGGGCGTCGAGGTCGGCGTCGAGCTGCGGGAACAGCTCGGCCAGGCCCTTGTGGAGCTCGTGGTTGGTGGCGTTGAGCTCGTCGGGCCGGTTGAGCCGGATGACCCGGATCGGGCCGTCGGCCTCGACCTGGATCTCGTTCGGCAGGTCGTACTTGGTCATGCGGGGATCCTTGCTCAGCGGGAGGGGGTGGATCAGGAGGTGGGGAGCCCGAGGATGCGGGTGGCCACGAGGTTGCGCTGGATCTGCGAGGTGCCGCCCATGACGCTCTGGGCCCGGCTGTACAGGTAGATCTTGAGCCACGTGTCCGCGCCGGCGTGGCCGGTCCCGCCGATCGCCAGCGCCGCGTGGCCGACGGCCTGCTCGACGGAGGTCATCAGCAGCTTGTCCACCGAGCCATCGGGGCCGTGCTCGATGCCGTCGAGGCGATCGGACAGCCGGCGGCAGACGTGGAGCCGCAGCATCTCCGCCTCGACGATGGCCCAGCCGAGGTCCGTGACCTGGTCGTCGGAGAACCGCTCGGGCTCCTCGCGCACCGCGGCGGCGAGCTGGTTCACGGACTTCGTGTAGCGGGCGACGTAGCCGAGCTCGCCCGGCTCGCGCTCGTGGCTGACGACGGTCATCGCCAGGCGCCACCCCTCGCCGGGGTCGCCGATCATGTTGGCGGCGGGGACGCGGGCGTCGTCGAAGATCACCTCGCCGAACTCGGTGGTGATGCCGTTGATCATGCGGAGCGGACGCTGCTCGATGCCCGGCTGGTCCATCGCCACGATGAAGGCGGAGAGGCCCTTGTGCTTGGCCACGTCGGGGTCGGTGCGGGCGAGCACGAGGCACCAGTCGGCGACGTCGGAGTAGCTCGTCCAGACCTTGTGCCCGGTGATGACGTAGTCGTCGCCGTCGCGCACGGCCCGGGTGCGGAGCGAGGCGAGGTCGGAGCCGGCGTCGGGCTCGCTGAACCCCTGGCACCAGCGCTCGCGCCCGTTGACGATCCCGGGCAGGAAGCGCCGCTGGACGTCCTCGCTGCCGTGCTCGAGGATGCCCTTCACGAGGTAGCCGAGGCTCGGGCGGGGCGGGGCGCCGGCGGCGGCCAGCTCCTCGTCGACGATCACCTCGTAGACGGTCGACAGCTCCTGGCCGCCGATCTCCTTCGGCCACGACATGCGCGAAGAAGCCGGCGTCGTAGAGCGCCTGGTGCCAGGCGGCGGCACCGGCCCAGTAGTCGTCGTCGGTCGACGACGTCGGGAGCCCCGGGTTGTTCTCCGCGAGCCAGCTCGCGCAGGCGGTGGCGGAAGGCGGCCTCCTCAGGGGCGTCACCGAAGTCCACGGGCACCTCCGATCTCCTGGGACCCCTTGAGCCCGCGGTGGGCGAGCACCCGGTCGAGGTTGGCGCCGGCGCCGCCGAGCACGTCGGTCGACAGCAGCGCCCGGCGGAGGTGCACGTGGGCGAGGCACTCCCAGGTGTTGCCGATGCCGCCGTGCACCTGGATGGCCGTCTCGCACGCCGTGCGGGCGGCGCGGGCGCAGTACGCCTTGGCCAGCGCGGCGGCGGCCAGCGCCTCCCGCGGCGGGAGCGAATCGACCGCCCACGCCGCGTGGAGCGCGACGCTGCGAGACCCCTCCATCGCCACGAACGCGTCGGCGAGCAGGTGCTGCACCGCCTGGAACGAGCCGATCGGGCTGCCGTACTGGTGGCGGTCCTTGGCGTACCCGCACCCGAGGTCCACTGCGCCGCGCATCGTGCCGACGAGGTCGGCGGAGGTGAGCGCCAGCCCGAGCGCCGTCCACGCGGCCAGGTCGTCCTCCCAGAGCGTCCGCTGCTGGTCGGGGACGAGGACGACCTCGGCGCCCGCGCCGCACGGTGCCATCGCTCGGGTGAGGTCGGTGCGCGTCTCCGCCGCGGGGAGTCGGACCCAGCCGAGCGCGTGACCGGCTCCCGTGGGGATGAGCACGAGGGCGGTGGAGGCCCCTCGGGCGTCGACGGCGACGGCGTTCGCCGGAGGGGAGGGGTCCTCGACGACCGCGAGCGCACCGAGGTCCCCGGTGAGCAGGACCGTCTCGGGGACGGTGGCCGCCGGCGCGCCAGCTCGTCGGCGGAGGTCGGCGGCCAGCGTCGGTCCGACGAACGCGGCGTCGGCGAGGCCGCGAGCCAGCTCCTCGGCGAGCAGGCCGGCCTCGACCGCGGAGGCCAGCGGCCCGCCCGTGTCGTCGTCGGTCCGCAGCTCGCGCCACCCGGCCGCGTCGACGGCGGCGTCGAGCTTGGCAGCCCGCTCGACGTCGTCGAGCTCGCCGACGGCGCCGACGCCGAGTCGGTCGACCACCTGGGCCGCGGAGTCGCGCAGGGCGTTCTGCTCGGGCGAGAGGCGGACGTCCATCAGCGGTCCGCCGCGGTGAGCTTGGGCGTCCACTCGTCGCGGAGCGTGCGCCGCAGCACCTTCCCGGACGGCAGCCGCGGGATGGCGTCGACCACCACGAGGTGGCGGAGGTGCTTGTAGGTGGCGAGCGAGTCGGCCACGAGCTGCTCGAGCTCGCCGTCGGCCACCGGCCGGTCGGGGTCGAGCTGCACCGCGGCGACCGGCACCTCGCCGGCCCGCTCGTCGGCCATGCCGAACACCGCGCAGTCGAGCACGGCGGGGTGACCGTGCAGCACGGCCTCGATCTCGGCCGGGGCCACCTGGAAGCCGTTGACCTTGATCATCTCCTTCGACCGGTCGGTGAGGTGCACCCAGCCCTCGGCCTCGAGCCACCCCACGTCGCCCGTGCGGTACCACCCGTCCTCGAACGCGTCGGCGTTGGCCTCGTCGGGGAGGTACCCGGACATGACCGACGGCCCGCGGGCCTGGATCTCGCCGATGCCTCCCGGCTCGAGCACCTCGCGGGTGTCGAGGTCGACGACGCGCAGCTCCACCTCGGTCGGGGGGAGCCCGGCGGAGTCGAGCCGCCAGCGGGTGGGGTCGGCCACCGGGTTGCAGGCGAGCACGGGGAACTCGCTGGCGCCGTAGGCCGGCAGGAAGCGGACGCCGGTGCGCTCGGTGACGGTGGCGGCCACGCTCTCGGTGACCGGTGTGGCGCCCCACATGATGTAGCGGAGCGACGAGAGGTCGAAGGACTCCAGCGTGGGGTGGTTGGCCATCGCGAGGGCGATGGGGGCGACCGCCATCTCGAGGGTGATCCGATCGGACCCGATCCGGCGGAGGACCTCGTCGAGGTCGAAGCGGCCGTGCAGGCGCACCGTGGCGCCCGCCTCCGCCGCGGCCAGCAGGTTGAGCAGGCCGAGGATGTGCGACGGGGGAGTGGCCACCTGGAACCGGTCCTCCGGCCCCAGGCCGAGGGCGGCGACCCAGTGCCGGGTGGCGGCACCCATCGACGCGTGCGTGTGGCGGACCGCCTTCGGGAGCCCGGTGGTGCCGGAGCTGAACACGAGGATCGCCTCGTCGGCCGGCTCCAGCGCGACGGGGTCGAGCGCAGCGAGGTCGAGCGCAGCGAGGTCGAGCGGGTCCGTCGGGTGGTCGAGCGCAGCCGCGAGGGCGGCGGCGTCGCTGAGGTCCGTCACGTGCTCCGCGCCGAGCACCTCGGCGAGGAGCGCGGAACCGGGCTCGTCGGCCACCGCGTGGGTGGGGGCCGTGAGGCCGATCGCGTGGGTGACCTCGAGCGACTTCCATGCCGGGCTGAGCAGCACCGACGCGGCCCCGAGCTTGCTGACCGCGTTCACCACGAGGACGAACTCGACGCGGTTGGTCATCATCACGGCGACCCGATCGCCCCTGGCCACCCCGCACCCGGCCAGGTGACGGGCGACCGCGTTGCTGCGCCCGTCGAGGTCGGCGAACGAGAAGCGGTCGTCGCCGACGAGCACCGCGTCGCGGGCTCCGAGCCGGGCGGCGGCCCGTTCGAGTGCGCGGTGCAGGAAGACGTCGCGACGCGCACGGAGCTCGTCCTTCACGACCTTGCCGGTGGCATTCAGCGGCAGCTCGGTCGATGAGCTCGATGGCGCGCGGGACCTTGTAGTTGGCCATCTGGTCCTTGCACCACGCCAGGATCCCGGGTCCGGCGCCCGGGTCGCCCGAGCGCGTGACCACGAAGGCCATGCCGACCTCGCCGAGGCGCTCGTCGGGGATGCCGATCACCGCGGCCTGCTGCACGTCGGGGTGGCGGAGGAGGGCGTTCTCGATCTCCGCGGGGTAGGCGTTGAAGCCGCCCACGATGAACATGTCCTTGCTGCGGCCGACGATGCGCAGGTTGCCGCGCTCGTCGAGCACGCCGAGGTCGCCGGTGCGCAGCCAGCCGTCCGGAGACAGCGAGGCGGCGGTGGCGCCGGGGTCGTCGAGGTAGCCGGCCATCACCGACGGCCCGCGGAGGACGACCTCGCCGGCCTCGCCCGTGGGGAGGTCGCGGTCGCCGTCGACGATCCGGATCTCGAAGCCGGGGCGGGCCCGGCCCACGGTGGTGGCCACGATCTCGGCGTCGTCGTCGGGGGTGGTGGCGGAGGCGGTGCCGGCCTCGCTCAGGCCGTACCCGGTGACCACGAGGGAGAAGGGCAGCTCCTCGCGGATGCGCTCGATCAGGCGCACCGGGATGTCGGCGGCGCCGGTCACCGCCACCCGCAGGCTCGACAGGTCGTGGGCGGCCCGGTCGGGGTGGTCGAGCAGCGACTGGTAGATCGTCGGCGCGCCGGGGAACACCGTGATGCCGTCCGACGCCACCCGGGCCAGCGCCCGGCCGGCGTCGAACACGGGCTCGGGGTACATCGTCGCCCCCGCCACGGTCGAGGCGAGGATCCCGGCCTTCAACCCGAACATGTGGAAGTACGGGTTGACCATCAGGTAGCGGTCGTCGGCGCTGAGCCCGGTCATCGCCACCCAGTCCGATGCCACCCGCAGGGTCCGGCCGTGGGTCATCACCACGCCCTTCGGCACGCCGGTGGTGCCCGACGTGAAGAGGAGGTCGGAGGTGTCGTCCGGCCCGAGCGCCGCGCGGCGGCGACGGGCCTCGTCGAGTGAGGCGGGCGTGGCGGTGGCGAGGAACGCCTCCCACCGCTCGCCCTCGGCCACGACCGTCGTGCGGAGGTCGGGAAGGTCGGCCCCCGTGGCCTCGAGCATCGCGACGTGGTCGGTGTCGAGGAAGGTCCGGGTGGCGATGAGCACCTTGGCGCCGCTCCGGCCGAGCAGGTCGGCCGCCTCCTGGCCCTTGAAGCGCGTGTTGATCGGCACGAGGACGGCACCCGCCCGGAGCAGGCCGTGCACCGCCTCGATCCACCGGTGGCCGTTGGGCGCCCAGATCGCGACGCGGTCGCCCACCTCGACGCCGAGCTCGATCAGCGCCGCGGCCACCGCATCCGAGCGCGCCTGCACCTCGGACCAGGTCCGTCGGACGTCGCCGTCGACGACGGCGGCCCGGTCGCCGTGCTGTGAGGCGGTGGCGTCGAGCAGTCCCGGGATGCTGTCGGCCATCGGGCTCGCGGACATGGGCTAGCGGAGGACCTTGTCGTCGACGCCCATGAGCCGGGCGAGGTTGCCGCCCATGATCTTGCGGACGACGCCCTCGGCGGCGCCGGCCAGCTGCCCGACGTAGCTGGCCGGGTCGGCCAGGCCCTCGGGGTGCGGGTAGTCGCTGCCGAACAGCACGTGGTCCTCGCCGATGAGCGTCGGCCAGCGCCGACGAGGTCCTCCTCCCAGAACGGGGACACGTGGATGTTCCGCTTGAAGACCCCGATCGGGTTCTCGGGGAAGTCCTGCGGCATCTTCTTGTAGGTGTCGGCGAGGACCTTGAGCAGCGGCTCGACCCACGAGCTGCCGTTCTCGATCACCGCGACCTTCAGCTGCGGGAACCGCGACAGGGCGCCGTGGCAGATCAGCGCGGACACGGCGTCCTCGACCGGGCGCCACTGCGACAGCATCCGGAACGCCTGCGGCTGGAACGGCAGCATCTCGCTGTCGCTGCCCTCCCACTCGTTCTGGTAGCGGTCGTAGCCGCTGTCGGAGGAGTGCATGCCGACGAGGACGTCGTGCTCCACGACCTTGGCCCAGAACGGGTCGAACTCCTCCTTGCCGGGGGAGCGGGGCCCGCGGTAGCCCCACGCGGGTGCGGGCCGGATGAGCACGACCTTGGCGCCGTGCGAGACCACCCACTCGAGCTCCTCGACGGCCTTGTCCACGACGCCGAGCGTGATCACCGGGGTGGGGAAGATGCGGTCCTCGTAGCCGAAGGTCCACGTCTCGAGGATCCACTGGTTGAGCGAGTGGATCACCGCGTGGCACATGTCGGGGTCGTCCCGCATCCGCTCCTCGATGAGGCTGGCCAGCGTCGGGAACATCAGCGCCCGGTCGAGGCCCTGCTCGTCCATCAGCTCGATGCGGGGGGCCGGCTCGCGGAACGCCGGGATCGAGCGCATCGGCTCGCCGAAGATCTCGCGGCGGCTCTTGCCCTCGGGGTTGCCGTGGCGGAAGTAGTCCTCCTGGGCCCCGGGTCGGGCCACCACGTCGAACGTGGGGTTCGGGATGTACTGGCTGATCGTCCCCCGCACGACGATCTTCGTGCGGCCCCGCACGTCGACGTAGTCGACAGCCGACTTGTAGCGGTCGGGAAGGAACTTCGTGAGGGAGTCCCGCGTCTCGTAGAGGTGGTTGTCGGCGTCGAACACCGGGATGTCGAGGAGGGGGGCGGACATGGGGTCTCCGATCGGGTCGAGGGTCGTCGGGGCGGGCGTCAGAGGGCGCCGGCGAGCGAGGCGAGGTAGGCGCGGGTGCGGTCGCGGGAGGCGATGAGCTGGTCGCGGTCGTCGCCGATGGGGACGACGCGGATCGACAGGTCGGTGACGCCGGCGTCGGCGAAGGAGCGGAGCCGCTTCTCGACCGTGGACTCGCTGCCGGCCGCCAGCAGGTCGCCGACGGCCGTCGCATCGCCGAGGTCGAGCAGCTTCTGGTAGTTCGGCGACACCTCGGCCTCGGACAGGACCCGGTTGGTGCGAGCGACGGCCACGTCGACCTCGTCGTCACCGCACACGCAGACCGGGATGCCGGCCACGACGCGCGGCGTGGGCCGCCTGGCCGACTCGGCCGCCGCGTGGAGGTGGGGGACCACGTGCGTGGCGATGGCCCGCTCGTCGGCCATCCAGAGGATCGTGCCGTCGGTGCGCTCGCCGGCGATCTTCAGCATCTGCGGGCCGAGCGCCGCGATCAGCACGGGGGTGGGCCCGACGTCGGTGATGTCGATCGGGTTGTGGACCCGGAACCGGTCGTTCTCCACGTCGACCGAGCCGGCGCCGGCACCCGTGAGCGCCTGGTCGAGCACGTCGAGGTGGGCCCGCATGGTGGCGGCCGGCCGCTCGTAGGGGAGGCCGAGCATCTCGTCGATGATCCAGTGGTGGGACACGCCGAGGCCCAGCGCGAGCCGGCCCTGCAGGACCGCCTGCACCGACAGCACCTGCTGGGCGAGCGCGATGGGGTGGCGGGGCTGCACGGGGATCACGGCCGTGCCGATCTCGATCCGGGAGGTCTCGAGCCCGACCAGCGTCGCCGCAGTGAGGGCGTCGAACTCGTCCGGGATCTGTGGGACCCAGATGGAGGCGAACCCGGCGTCCTCGGCCCAGCGGGCATCGGCGCGCAGGCGATCGACCTTGGTCGCGTAGCGTCCGCGCTCGGGGCCCACCATCAGTCCGATGCGCACGATGCGGCCCTCCCCTCCGAGCGAGAACGTCCCTCTCCCCGCAGTGTAACGTGGATCTCGGTCGGCACGAATCGCAAGAAGCTGCGCAAGAAGCTGGCGCAGCACCTGCGCAAGAACCTGGGGGAGCTGTGGACGTCTACTACGACCCGTACGACTTCGAGATCGACTCGGATCCGTACCCGGTGTGGAAGCGGCTCCGGGACGAGCAGCCGCTCTACTTCAACGAGAAGCACGACTTCTACGCGCTCAGCCGCTTCGCCGACGTGGAGCAGGGTCTGCTCGACGTCAAGACCTACTCGTCGGCCAAGGGCTCGCTGCTCGAGCTCATCAAGGCCGACATCGAGATGCCGCCGGGCACCTTCATCTTCGAGGACCCGCCCACCCACGACCTCCACCGCGGCCTGCTCTCGCGGGTGTTCACCCCGAAGAAGATGGCGGCCATCGAGCCGCAGATCCGCGCGTTCTGCGCGCAGACCCTCGATCCGCTCGTGGGCAGCGGCGGGTTCGACTTCATCCGCGACCTCGGCGCATGGATGCCGATGCGCACGATCGGCCTCCTCCTCGGCATCCCGGAGGCCGACCAGGAGGCGATCCGCGACTCCATCGACGAGGGGCTGCGCCTGGCCGACGGCGACGCACCCGACCCGAAGGGGAAGGTCGACGACTCCGGCAAGGTCTTCGCCGAGTACATCGACTGGCGAGCCGACCACCCGTCGGACGACCTGATGACCGAGCTCCTCCAGGCCGAGTTCGAGGACGAGGACGGCACCACGCGCCGACTGCACCGCCAGGAGATCCTGAACTACGTCGGGCTCATCGCAGCCGCCGGCAACGAGACCACCACGCGGCTCATCGGCTGGACGGGCAAGGTCCTGGCCGAGCACCCCGACCAGCGGGCCGAGCTCGTGGCGGACCGCTCGCTCGTGCCGGGCGCGGTCGAGGAGCTCCTGCGGTTCGAGGCCCCGTCACCGGTGCAGGCCCGCTACGTCACCCAGGACGTGGAGCACCACGGTCAGGTGGTGCCCGCAGGCAGCGCCATCCTCCTGCTGAACGCGTCGGCCAACCGCGACGAGCGGAAGTTCCCGGACGGCGAGTCGTTCGACATCCACCGCAAGATCGACCACCACCTGTCGTTCGGCTACGGCATCCACTTCTGCCTCGGTGCCGCGCTGGCCCGCCTGGAGGGCCGGGTGGCGCTCGACGAGGTGCTGCAGCGGTTCCCCACATGGGACGTCGACTGGGACAACGCCGTCCAGGCCCGCACCTCCACCGTCCGCGGCTGGGAGAAGCTCCCCGTCACCACCCCGTAGGCCCCACGGCTTCTGGCCCGGAACAGTCGACCCCTGGGTCGTGAAACCCGGGCCAGAACGAGTGGGGTTACGGGCGGTCGTTGCGGAGGAGCAGCACGCCGGAGGGAGTGCCGCCGCCGGAGGTGACGACCGCGGTGCGGGCGTCGCGCACCTGGCGCTCACCGGCGTCGTGGCGGAGCTGGGTCACCGCCTCGTAGAGGAAGCCGAAGCCGTGGGTGCGGCCCTCGGACAGCTGCCCGCCGTGCGGGTTCACCGGGAGCTCGCCGTCGAGCGCGATCCGGCGGCCGCCGTCGAGCCAGTCCTGGGCCTCGCCCAGTCCGCAGAACCCGAGGCCCTCGAGCCAGGAGATGGCGTTGAACGTGAACCCGTCGTAGACGAGCGCGAGGTCGACGTCGGCCGGCCGCAGGCCGGTGCGCGTCCAGAGGTGCGCGCTCTGGCCGAGCACCTGGGGCTCGTGGCTGACGGTGTCCTGGTCCCACGACACCCGCTCGAGGATCTGCGTGCCCGCGGCCTCGACCCGGACCGCGGGGTGAGGGAGGTCGGGCGCCACCTCGGCGGCCGAGACGATCACCGCGATCGAGCCGTCGCAGGGCACGTCGCAGTCGTAGAGGCCGAACGGGCTCGAGATCGGGCGGGCGGCCATGTAGTCGTCCATCGTCATCGGGTCGCGGTAGATCGCCGCCGGGTTGCGACCGGCGTTGGTGCGGCCGTTGATGGCGATCCAGCCGAGCATCTCCCGCGTCGCCCCGTAGCGGTGGAAGTAGTGGTTGGCGTTGACGCCGATCCAGCTGGCCGCCGACATCGCGCCGAAGGGGGCGCGGTGCTCGCTCATGCCCGAAACCCGGCCGCCGGCCGGGGGTCGCAGCCCCAGGGTCGCGTAGGTCGACTCCCACACGGTGCGGAAGCACAGGACGTGGCGGCAGAGGCCGGCGCTCACCGCGAGCATCGCCGCGATGATCGAGCCGGCCGGCCCGGGGAGCTCCCCGCCGCCGTTGATCCAGGTGGGCCGCAGGCGCAGCGCCTCCTCGACCGCGGTGACACCGCCCTCGCTCATGCCCATGCCCACCGGGCCGGGGTAGGTCGACAGGCCATCGATGTCGTCGGGGGTGAGGCCGGCGTCGGCGATGGCCTCGAGGCAGGCGTCGATCGTGAGCGACAGCGGGTCGACCATCAGGCGCCGGCCCAGCCTCGACCGGCCGATCCCGGAGAGCACCGACCGGTGCTCGTACCGGTCGTCGCCCAGCGGCGCGCGCGGCGTCGGGCGTTGCGGCGCGGCCACCGGCAGCTCGTCGGCGGCCGGCTCGCCGGTCGGCGCGAAGAGCGGCACCCACACGTCCTCGTGGTGCTCGAAGCGCACCGCGACGTGCTGGCCCACGTGCACGTCGTCGGGGTCGCAGCCCACGACGTTGGTGGTGAGGCGGACGCTCGGGTCCTCCTCGAGCGCCACGTTGGCGATGACGTACGGCGGCTCGAACGCGGGGGTCCAGCTGTGGTGGTTCACCGTGAACCCGATGACCGTGGCCCGGCCCGACACCGGGACCATCACGCGGTTGCGGCTCCGGCACACCTGGCACACGGGGACGGGCGGGTGCACCAGGGCACCGCAGTCGCCGCAGCCGTCGATGTGGAGGGTGCCGTCGGCCCCGCCGGTCCAGAACCGCTCGTTGGCCGGCGTCAGCTCGGGGAGGGGCCGCACGCGGTCAGAAGGTGCTGCGCAGGAACCCGACCGCCTCGCCCGCGGTGGGGAAGGCGCCGCTCACCCCGGAGGCGAAGTACCCGAGGTCGGTGACGAGGGTGACGCCGGTGATCACCGAGGCGGCATCGGAGCAGAGGTACACGAGGGGGTAGGCCTGGTCGAGCGGCGTGGACGCCTCGAGCCCGACCTCTTCGCGGTAGTCGGCGCCGAAGGACAGCCACGTCTCGGCGTTGGCGCGGGCCAGCGGGGTGTTCGTCGGCCCCGGGAGGATGGCGTTGATCCGGATGCCCTGCTTCAGGAAGCCCATCGCCTCGCGGGCGATGTAGGCGTTGATGGAGAGCTTGCTCCAGAGGTAGTCGGCCTTGCCGTGGTCGACCGCCCACTTCGACGCCTCGTCGAAGTCCGTGATCGCGAGGTACTCGTTGAGGAGGGGGAGGTTCTGCTCCCAGCCGAAGCCGGCGGCGGAGGAGATGAGGCCGATGGCCGAGCCGCGGCGCAGCTGCCCGCCGGCGACCATGAGGTCGATCATGTGGCGGTGGCCGATGAAGTTGATCCGCTCGATGCCGGGCGTGCCGTCGGCCACCCCGGCGCAGGACAGCAGGGCGTCGACCGGACCGCCGCTCTCGGCGACGGCCGCCTCGATGGAGGCCCTGTCGGACATGTCGACCTGCATCGCCTTCACCCCGTCGAGGGTGACCTCGGCGCGGTCCATCACGACCACCTCGGCGCCGGCGTCCCGGACCAGCTCGGCGGCTGCCGCGCCCATCCCGGTGGCGCCGCCGACGACGACCGCTCGCTTCCCCTTGTAGCCGAAGGCGTCGAACAGCGACATGTGTGTGGTGCTCCCCTGGTGTGCCGTGGGCCCGTTGCGAGAACTATGATATCCATATCTGATTAGGGCGTTCTTGCGACAGGGGGAGAGCATGGCCGCTGGGGATCTGAGCGCACCGCGCACGATCAGGGCGGCCCGTCGCGCCACTGCGCTGCTCCTGCTGTGCGCGTTGATCGCCACGGCGGCCTGCGGCTCCCGCTGGTCGGACGAGGAGCGCTCGTTCGTCGTCAACCGCGGTGCGGGGAGCGGCGCCGACGCGACCGATGGCGGCGACGGCGGCTCCGATTCCCCGACGGCCTCCACGGTGGCCGGCGCGACCGACGGCGGGACGACCGGCGGCACCGGCGGGACCACCGGCGGCACCGGCGGGACCACCGGCGGCGGCACGGGTGGCGCCTCGGGCCCTCGGCCCTGCGCAGCGCCGTCGACCGCGCCCGGCGTCACCGCCCAGACCATCACGGTGGCCGCCATCAACACCATCTCCGGCCCCCTTCCCGGCCTGGGCGAGACCTCGGCCGCCGCGTCGCGGGCCTACGTCGCCTACCTCAACGCCACCGGTGGCGTGTGCGGGCGCCAGGTGGTGCTCAAGTCCGGCGACGACGGCTTCGAGAACGCGCGGTACCGGTCCCTCATCACGGGCTTCAACCCGCAGATCCTCGGCATCTCCGGCGGGCTGGCCTCAGGCGACGGCGGTGGGGTCGACATCGTGACCAACGCGAAGATCCCGGTGGTCGCCACGGCCACGGCCGACACGTTCCAGGCCGCCCCCACCGTCTTCGACATCAACCCCCCGTTCGCGAACGTCAACGCGCAGATCGGCAAGTACAAGTACCTGTACGCCCAGGGCATCCGGAGGGCCGCCCTCGTGTACATCGACAACGCCATCGTGCGGACGCAGGTCGAGCAGCAGAAGGCGCAGATGCAGGCCGTCGGCATCAAGATCGTGAACGAGCAGGCGCTCCCGCTCAGCACGATCAGCTACGACGCGGCCGCCCGGGGCGTGGCCAACAGCAAGGCCGACTACCTCTTCTACCCGGCCGCCGGGAACCTGAACGCCACGATGGCGCGGGCGATGTACGACACCGGGTACAAGCTCAAGCAGCTCGAGCTGATCTCCGGCTACGGGTCCGACTTCATCGAGGTGGCCGGCGAGGCCGCGGCGGAGAACGCCGTCACCTGGATCCGCTCGCTCCCCACCGAGGAGGCGGGATCCAACCCGGAGACCGCCCGCTTCGTCGAGTGGATGGCGCGGGTGGCCCCCGGGGTCCGCCCCGACTACTTCGCGGCCGACGCCTGGGCGGCGTCGAAGGCCTTCTTCGACTCCGTGAAGGCCCTCCCCGGGCCCATCTCCCGGGACGCGCTCCTGGCCCAGCTGCGGGGGACGGGCACCTACGACGCCGACGGGTTCTTCGGGCCGATCCAGCTCGGCAAGAAGCTGAGCAACGGGTGCTACGTGCTCATGCAGGTCGTCAACGGCAAGTGGAAGCGGATCACCCCGGACCGAGGGTTCATCTGTTGACGGGCGTGCTGGAGGCGACCGAGGTCGCGCCGATCGCGCTGCGCGGGGTCGGGGCCGCCTACGGCCGCATCGAGGTGGTCCACGGCGTCGACATCGGCGTCCGACGTGGCGAGCGTGACCGCCCTCCTCGGGCCGAACGGCGCCGGCAAGACCACGGTCCTCGGCGTCATGAGCGGGCTCCTCACCCCGACCCGCGGCTGCCGCCACGTCGAGGGCCGCCACCTCAACCGGCGCCGGGGCCGACGTGCTGGCCCGGCTCGGCGTCTGCCACATCCGCGAGGGCCGGTCGGTGTTCCCGAACCTCAACGTGGCCGACAACCTCCGGGTGGCGGCCGCCTGCGGGGCCGACCTCGAGCGCATCACCGAGGTCGCCTTCACCCTGTTCCCCCGGCTCGCCGAACGCCGCACCCAGCTGGCCGGCACGCTGTCCGGCGGCGAGAAGCAGATGCTGGCCCTCGCCCGCGGGCTGGGCACCGACCCCTCGGTCCTCCTCGTCGACGAGCTGTCGATGGGCCTGGCCCCGCTGATCGTCGGCGAGCTCTACGAGGCGGTCGCCCACGTGGCCTCCGCCGGCGTGTCGGTGCTCGTGGTCGAGCAGTTCGCCACCGTCGGGCTCCGCTTCGC
The DNA here is from genome assembly GCA_963727905.1 of uncultured Microthrixaceae bacterium. Classification (GTDB taxonomy): domain Bacteria; phylum Actinomycetota; class Acidimicrobiia; order Acidimicrobiales; family VFJN01; genus VFJN01. The sequence continues at coordinate 77,284 of CAVSIC010000021.1, read as the reverse complement.
CGACCACGCCTACGTGATGGCCCACGGCGTCGTCACCTACGACGGCCCGAGCTCGGGGGCCGACGACGCCGTGCAGGCCGCCTACCTCGGGAGCGGCGCGGTGACCGAGCTCCTCCAGTTCACGCTGTTCGGCCTGATGCTCGGCTGCATCTACGCCATCGCCGCGATGGGCCTCGTGCTCACCTACACGGTGACCGGCGTCTTCAACTTCGCCCACGGCGCGGTCGGCATGATCGCGGCGTTCGTCTACTACGAGCTCCACGTCAACCAGGACGTGCCGACGCCGATCGCCGTCGTCCTCGTGGTGTTCATCGCCGCACCGCTCGCGGGCCTCGTCGTGGAGCGCCTGCTGCGACAGTTCCAGGGGTCGGACTACGCCACCTCGCTGGTCGTCACCGTCGCGCTCACGGTCGGGCTGCTCGGCGTCGCGCAGAAGGTGTTCCCCGAGGACGTGGCCCGCAACGCCCCGTTCCTGCTCGGTGACCACAAGATCCGGTCCTCGACGTGCCGATCTCCTACGACCGCATCGCCCAGGTGGCGATCGCCATCGCGGTGGCGTTCGGCCTGCGGTTCCTCCTCTTCGGCACCTCGCTCGGCGCCCGCATGCGGTCGGTGGTCGACGACCCCGAGCTGGCCCGCCTGAACGGCGTGCGCTCGGTGGCGATGGCCCGGTACAGCTGGATGATCGGCTTCGTCCTGGCGGCCCTCGCCGGGGTGCTCGTTCTCCGCCGGCACCAACCTCAACGCCATCGTGCTCACCCTGCTGGTGCTCAACGCCTACGGCGCCGCGATGATCGGCCGGCTCACCAGCCTGCCGATGACGTTCGTCGGCGCGCTGATCCTCGGGCTGTGCCAGGAGCTCCCGAACGTCTCGTGGCTCTGGCCGGACGGCGACGTGTTCCTCCGGCTGCGCCTCGCCATCCCGGGCATCTTCCTCGTGCTGGCCGTGCTCTTCGTCCCGTCGTTCCGCCTGTCAGCGGGACGGGTGGTCGGGCGCGACCAGCCGCCGGTGCCGACCTGCGCCGCTCGGCTGTGGCCGGTGCCGTGCTCGTCGGCCTGGTCGCCCTCGCGGGCAACCTCGGAGGATCCGACATCTCGGCGCACCTGGTGCGCGGCCTCGTGATCGCCACCATCGCGCTGTCGCTGGTCGCGCTCACGGGCTCTCGGGCCAGATCTCGCTCACCCAGTACCTGTTCCTCGGGGATCGGCGCGTTCGTGGCGGCGAGGCGTTCGGCGGCAACAACGTGCTCGGCATGCTCGCTCGGCGGGCTGGTGTCCGGGCTGCTCGGCGTCCTCGTCGCGCTGCCGTCGGTGCGGCTGCGGGGCCTCCACCTCGCGCTCAGCACGTTCGGCATCGCGCTGATCGGGCGCGCGGTGATCCTCGACGACCCGCACGTCTTCGGCCGGAGCGGCCGCTTCGTGGGCCGCCCCGACGTGCTCGGCATCTCCACCCGGTCGGACACCGCGTTCGCCGTGTGGTGCGCGATCGTGTTCGTCGTGCTGGCGATCGTGGTGGGCGTGGTGCGGCGGAGCTGGTTCGGTCGCCAGCTCACCGCGATCCGGGACAGCGAGCTCGCCGCCGCCACCCTCGGCCTGCGGGTCCGGTGGGCCAAGGTCGCGATCTTCGCGTTCTCGGCGTTCATCGCCGGGTGCGCGGGGGCGCTCTTCGGTGGGATGAACGGCACGGCCGACGGCACGCAGTTCGACCCGGTGAACAGCCTCGTGATCCTCCTCTACGCCTTCGTCGGCGGCATCACCACCGTCACCGGTGCGGCGATCGCCGGCGGCCTGTTCGCCGCCCTCGTCTACGCCCAGTCCACCTACCCCGACCTCGCCGGGCTGGTGTTCGTCGTGATCGCCGCCGCCGCCATCGGCCTCGGCCGCCAGCCGGACGGGCTCGCCGGCATGCTGACGTCCGGGTTCGGGCAGGGCGGCAGCTGGCGGGAGGCCCTCGTGGGACGGGCCCGCCGTCGGTCCGAGGCTCGAGCCGCCGCACCCGGGGAGCTGGGGGTCGAGGCATGACCGCGAGAGGCACGAGGGGTCGGAGGCACCCGGCGCTGCGAGCGATCCGGGTGGTGCTCGGGCTCGTCGTGGCCGCGAGCTTCTTCGAGGGTGCCCCCAGCGCCGCGCAGGACGGCGGCACGCTCGGCGGCTACCAGGGGTCGGCCGCCGCGTCCGGCGTCCACGCCTTCTACAACCTCGGCAACATCCTCCCGACGCCGCCCCCCGTCGACCTCGGGATCCCCGACGCCCTCGCCACGATCGCCAGCGGCCCGTCGACCTTCGCCCGGGCCTCCGTGGCCGACCCCGGCGACCTGCTCGCCAACCCCGACGTCGTGCTGTCGCTCGCGTCGGCAGCAGTACCCCGCCGGCACGCTCCCGCCCTACCCGTACCGCATCTCGGCGACGTCGGGCTCCGGCAACCCGAGCGCGGAGGTGAGCCCGGTCCCGGGCCTCGTCGGCGCGGGTCGACGTCACCGACGCGCGGATCGCGGGCCCACGCCACGCTGCCCGCGGTCGACGCTCCCGCCGTGGCCACGTTCGGCACCGTCACCGCGACGGCCACCACCGAGACCGACGGCTCCACGGTCACCGTGCACGCCCGCACCCAGACCAGCGGCTTCAACGTGCTCGGGCTCCTGGTGATCGACTCGATCACCACCGACCTCACGGCGACCTCCGAGGGCGGTGACACCAAGCTGAGTGGTGGCACCACCGTCGCCGGCGCGTCGATCCTGGGCGTCCCCGTCACCATCGACAGCAAGGGCATCCACCAGGGCGACGCCGCCGATCCGATCCTCGGGCCGCTCCTCGGCGGGCTGGCCGGACCGGTCGGCGAGATCCTCCGCCAGGTCGGCATCACCGTCACGCTGTCGAGCCCTGTGAAGCTCGAGGGCGGCGCCGCCGGCCAGCTCGCCACGGCTGGCCTGAAGGTCGACCTCGAGCTGTCGCAGCGCACCCTCCCCGGCCTCGCCCTGCTGATCGACGCCTTCCCGCCGATCGACAACCCGCATCCCGGGTGCTCCCGGCGTCGAGGACGTCCTCACCATCGCGAAGGCGAAGCACCTCGTGTCCGTCGAGGTCGCCCGCGGCACCGTGTCGCTGGCCGCCCGTCCGGGCTTCGAGGCCGGCCTGCCCGAGACACCGTTCCTGCCCGACACCTCGTTCGACGTGCCGTCGATCTCCCCGACCTTCGACCTGCCGGGCACCGTCGCCCCCGCTCCCGTCGGCCCCGGCGGCCAGCGCCCGGTCGGCACCGACGTCCCGATCCCCGAGGGCGCCGGCATCGGCTCGCTCGTGCTGCTCGCCCTGCTGGCGGTGCCGTTCATCGGCGACCGGCTCGGGGCGCTCGCCTTCGCCGTCCTGACGGCGGACCACACCGATCCCTGTGACTGGGAGGAACCATGACCTCACCCGAGCGGTTCGAGGTGCTCGACGGGGGGCCACCTCCGGAGGAGCGCGACGCCCGACTCGCCGACGGCGCCGACGACCACCTGCGAGACGAGGGTCGCCGGTCGATCGTCGGCCACCCGCGCTTCCTCCTGAGCGTGGCGGCCTCTCTGATGGCGACCGGGCTCCTGGTGATCGTGCTCGGGTGGGTCGGGCGCCGCGAACTCGGTGCTGATCGAGGAGCAGGTCCCGTACCTGATCTCCGGTGGCCTCCTCGGCCTGGCGCTGGCGATCATCGGGGCGCTCACGCTCTTCACCCACTGGCTCACGGTGGCGATCCGCGACGCCCGCGCCCACGAGGCGGCGCGTCGCCGAGACCACCTCGAGCTCGTGGACGCCATCCGATCCCTCACAGGAGGAGCCTCGCAATGGCCGTGCTCGACGCGCAGCACCTGGACGTCCGCTTCGGGGCGCACGCAGCGGTTCGTGACGTCTCGCTGACGGTCGAGGCCGGCACGATCGTCGGCCTGATCGGTCCGAACGGAGCCGGCAAGACCACCACCTTCAACGCCATCGCGGGCGTCCAGCGCTGCCGCGGCCGGGTCCACCTCGACGGCGTCGACGTCTCCAGTGCGCCCCCGCACCGTCGGGCCAGCCTCGGCATGAACCGCACCTTCCAGCGGCTCGAGCTGTTCGGGTCGATGACCGCGTTCGACAACGTCCGCACCGCCGCGGAGATCGCCGGCCTGAACCGGCGGCACGGCACGCGGGGGGCGGTGGCGGTGGCCGACCGGGTGGTGGAGCTCCTCGGCCTCGGGCCGGTGGCCGGCCGCCGCGCCGACGCACTGCCCACCGGGCAGGCCCGCCTCGTGGAGCTCGGCCGAGCGCTCGCCACGGAGCCGAAGGTGCTGCTCCTCGACGAGCCAGCCAGCGGCCTCGACGAGGTCGAGACCCTGCGCCTCGCCGAGGTGCTGGAGACGGTCGCCGGCTCCGGGGTGGCCATCCTCCTGGTGGAGCACGACATGGACCTCGTGATGCAGCTGTGCTCGGAGATCTTCGTCCTCAACTTCGGCGAGGTCATCGCCACCGGGACGCCCAAGCACGTCCGCGAGCACCCGGACGTGCAGGCCGCGTACCTCGGCGTCCTGACCTGATCGCCGACGGGCCCGTCGGTCAGAGCCGCGCGGCCTCCGGGATCGCCTCGGCGCCGGCCTCCGGCACGAAGGCGCGGATCAGCCCCTCCTGGGTGAACGACGCCACGAGCGCGCCGTCGTCGCCCACGATCTGACCGCGCACGTAGGACATCCCGGCCCCGACCTGTGTGCTCTCGTGGTGGTACAGCAGCCATCCGCCCGCGCTGACGGGCTCGTGGAAGGCGATGCCGATCGTCATCACGCCGGTGGACAGCGTGCGGTGGGCTTGGGCGGTGCCGAGGCCCAGGTGGGGGAACATGCTCGTGGAGATCGACAGGTGGCCGGTGAAGTGGGCGAGCAGCGCCCGCACCAGGTCGTCCCGCTGGGGCGGGTCGTCGTAGCGGACCCAGGCGTCGAGCACCGGCGGCCCGACGTGGTCGGGGTCGTTCGGGTCGGCGACGCCGACCAGCCGGACCTCGCGTCCGTCCACCGGCATGTGCAGCGCGATGGCCTCGTCGGGGCCAACCGCCTCGACCTGGGCGGCGCGGCGCACGACGTCGGGCTGGGGCACGTCGAGCAGCAGGAGCACGTCGACCTTCGTGCGATCGCCTTGCGTGCCGACCACCCGCGCGGACGCGGCCGTGCGGCCCTCCCGCACGACCTCGACCGCGACGTCGATCGGCTGGGCGGCGGTGACCGGCGCGATGAACACCGCGTGGGCGGAGCGGACGACCTTGCCGGTGCACGACCGGGTCGCAGCGACGATCGACTGGGCCAGCACCTGGCTGCCGTCGATCACCTCGCGGTCCCCGGCGTCGTGCTGACCGCGGTACCGGTGCGGTCCGACCTCCTCGACGTCGAACACGTCCAGCAGGCCGGCGAGCGAGCTCACCGACCGGAGACCGCCGGGTGGGCCACGCCGATCGTGACCGTGACGCGGTCCTGGTAGAACGCGACCTGACCGGCGAGGTCCGCGACCTGCGGGTACGGGTCCTCGTAGGTCCAGGCCACCTCGGCCTCTGCTCCGGGCAGGCGCCAGTAGGTGGCGGTGCCCTTGAACGGGCAGCGGCTGGTGCGGTCGCTCGGCTCGAGCTTCGTCAGGTCGACATCCGCGCGCGGGAAGTAGACGACGAGCCCGTGGTCCTGCTCGTCGACGACCGTGCACTGCTCGCTCGCGGCGATCAGGACGTCGCCGGCGCGGACCTCGCAGCGGTTGCGCCGGCGGAGGAGCTCGACCCGGTAGTCGGGCCGATCGACGTAGCCGGAGGTCGCCGGGTCCAACGAAGGTCCCCGCTAGAGCGGCGGGTGCCGGGGGGCGACGGTGACGGACGGGACCGAATCGGTGGCCCCGGCCCGCAGGATGTGCTCCACGGCGCCCACCACGCGCTCGACGGGCATCATCGCCCCACTCATGTAGGCCCGTGAGATCCACATCGGCACGAGCTCGGCGGCGAGGTCCTGGTCCCAGGCGTCCGCGAACCCCGTCCCCGCATCGCCTTCGCCGCCGGCGCACTCGCCGACGATCAGCCGGGTGAACCCGAGGTCGGGGTGCTCCGCCCGCCACGCGTCGACGAGCTTGTCGAGGGCGGCCTTGCTCACGGCGTAGGCGCCGAGCCCGGGCCACGGCGGGGTCTGGGAGGCGCTCACCGACGACAGGTAGATGCCGGTGCCGGTGGCGGCCTTGAGGTGGGGGAGCGCGGCGGCGGTGACGAGCGACGCGCCGATGACGTTGGTGTCGAACACCCGGCGCCACTGGTCGGCGTCCGTGTCCACGAGGCGGACGAGCGGTCCGATCCCCGGCGTGTAGACGAGGCCGTCGATGCCGCCGAGCCCGGAGGCGGCCTCCTCGATGGCAGCGCGGCACGATGCCTCGTCGGTGACGTCGCACTCGATGGCGAGCGTGCCCGGTCCGGCGTCCTTGGCGGCGTCGGTGAGGCGTTCCTTGCGGCGGGCCAGGAGCGCGACCTGCGCCCCGCCCTGGGCCAGACCGACCCCGATGCACCGACCGATCCCGCTCGAGGCACCTACGACGACGATGCGCACCCTGTTCTCCCTGCTCCGACGATCTGGCGAGAAGGTGACTGTAGTCCCATGAGAACGGCACTTGCAGAGCGCCGACCCGGCCGATCAGGCCTCCGCCGGCTCCTCGACGCGGCCGTCGACGTGGCGGGCGAACCTCGGCCGGTCGCGCCCGTGGGTTGGGGCATCGTCGTCCCACGGCCAGCCGCCGAAGGAGGTCTCCCGGTAGTCCGCGAACGCCTGCTCGATCTCCTGCTCGGTGGTCATCACGAACGGGCCGTAGCGGGCCACGGGCTCGCCGATCGGACGGCCCTGGAGCACGAGCACGTCGACCTCGGCGGATCCGGCGACGAGGTCCACCGCGACGTCGGCCCGGACGGCCACGCCGGTGTCGTTGCCGACCTCGATGTCGGCCACCCGCAGGGTGTCGCCCTCGAAGATGTAGAGCACGCGCGCGGTGCCGGCGCCTTGCGCGGCAGGGAGGCGGAAGCGGGCGCCGGGCTCGAGGCGCAGGTGGAGGATGGCCACGTCGGCGTCCGCCCGCGCCGCGTACGAGTCGGGCGGGGGAGCCGGCGGCGTGGCGCCGCCGAACGATCCCGCGATCACGGTGACGTCGGTGGCGCGGCCCTCGTCGTCCACCTCGTGGACCACGGGCACGTCGCCGGCCCAGAGCATCGTGAAGTACGGCTCGACGAGCTTGTCGACGGCGGGCAGGTTCAGCCAGATCTGGAACAGCTCGAGCGGGTTCGGGCGGTCGCGCTCGAGGAGCGGGAACATCTCCGCGTGGACGATGCCCCCGCCGGCGGTGAGCCACTGCACGTCGCCCCGTCCGAACCGCGCCGCGGCGCCGAGCGAGTCGGAGTGGTCGATGAGGCCCTTGCGCACGTAGGTGACCGTCTCGAAGCCGCGGTGGGGGTGGTTGGGGAACCCTGGCACGGTGCGGCCGTGGTACATGCTCCAGCCGTCCTGGCCGCTGAAGTCCATGCCCAGCTCTCGGTCGTCGATGGGCACCGCGGGCGCCATCGCGTCGTCACCGGCGGGGTAGTCGTCGTCGTGGTGGGCGCAGAACAGGAACGGGTCGAGCGTGGGCCACTGCGCGCCGAGCGGCACGGTCTGCAGCACCGGGCTGTCGGTGCCGGCTTCGGTCGTGGTCTCGGTGCTCACGACCGGACCCCCGGACGGGAGATGCCGATGCCGCCGAGCGTCTCGGCGCCGTAGCGGGCCTGCTCGCCGGCGAGGTCGAGGGTGGAGATCTCGGATCGGGCGTCGACGGCGACCTGGTCGAGCAGGTCGAGCGGCACCAGCCAGGCGAGCTCGAACTCGTTGCCGTCGGGGTCCTTCGCGTAGAGCGACTTCGTGGTGCCGTGGCTCGACGCGCCCACCAGGGCGCCGCGCGCCGACAGCACGCCGCCCAGCCGCTCGAGCTCGGCCAGCGTGTCGACCTCCCAGGCCAGGTGGTACAGCCCGACGGTGGTCTTGCCGGCGGGCGAGGGCCCGGCCTGGTCGCCGATGGCGAAGGTGCCGAGGTCGTGGTCGTTGGTCGATCCGGGAGCCTGGAAGAAGAGGCCGAAGCCCGGGATCTCGTTCACGACCCGGAAGTCGAGGGCCTCCGTGTAGAAGGCCCTCGTCCGCTCCAGGTCACGGACGTAGAGCACCGCGTGGTTCAGGCGTTGGATCGGCATGTTCCCTCCAACCTACTTGTCAGTGCAACTATTTCCATCCGGGCAGGATCGGCACGTCGAGGGCGTCGTAGATGCCCGGCGTGGCGGCTCGGAGCCACGGGATGGCGTTGACCAGACGGGCGACCGCGGTGGCGTTGCCGCCCCCCGCCCGTCCGTCCTCGGCGATGGCCTCCACGGTGACCTCGATGCGGGGCGACCCGTCGACCACCACGGTGTGGGCACCGTCGGCGCCGTCGGGGGGCTGCGGCCAGTCGGGCGCGCAGCGGGGGTCGATGCGGGTGACGTGCTCGATCACCAGGACCGGTTCGCCGCCCACGATGCCCTGCACCTCGAAGCGGAGGGCGCCCTGCCCGCCGGCCTCGAAGGTGCCCATCGAGTTCTCCACGGTGGCCTCGAGCGGCCGGCGCTCGACCACCTCGCGGATCTCGTCGAGCTCGAGCTCGAGCGCACGGGCCATGAGGCGGATCTGCCCGCCCCACACCATCGTGGGCACGGTCGGGGCCACCATCGGCGGGACCTCGTCCATCGGCTGACCCATGCCCACCAGGTAGCGGACCGAGTCGGGCTGGTCGTAGCTCGTGTAGTCGAAGATCTCCTGGCACCGGACCTGGGTGATCGTGGACGCCAGACCCGTGAGCCACAGGGGGAGCACGTCGTTGCCCCAGCCCGGGTCGATGCCCGACACGAACAGGGCGCTGCCACCCTCCTGGGCCGCCGCCGCGAGGGGGTCGCGCACCTCGGCGGGCGCGGAGCGGGGGTCGTACATCGCGTAGATCGCCGGGGTGACCACCACGTGTCCGGCCCGCAGCGCCTTGGCGATGTCGGCCGCCGCGTCGTCCGGCCGGATGTCGCCGGAGGCGGCGTAGACGACCGCGCCCGGGGCCATGTCGCCCAGGGTCCCGTCGGCGTCGGGGCGGGCGGCCACTCCGAGGTCTCGACCGGCGCGCGCCAGGTCACCGGCGTCCCGACCCACCTTGGCGGGGTCGTGCACGAGGACCGCCGCCAGGTCGAGCCCCGGGTGGGCGGCCACCGCGCGGATCGCCGCCCTCCCCACGTTGCCCGTCCCCCACACGACCGTCGGCACCTGTTCAGCCATGGGGGCGGACCCTAGGGCGTCGTCGGGACGGTGAGTTCGCCGCCGCCTCACCCGCGCGCTCACCGGAGGCCACCGAGGGGTCATCTGCGTCGTCTTGCATGAGGTCGCTCCCAACGCACCCCGGAGGTCCCCCCGTGTCGCTCACCCGCCGCCAGATGCTCAAGCACACCGCGATCGGAGCCGGCGCCTTCGCCGTCGGCAACGTGAGCACGCTCCTCGCCGCCAACCCCGCGTCCGCCGCCAGCTCCGTCGGCGATCCCGTGCCCGATCCCGCCGGGGTCATCGACCTGCCCGACCGGTTCACCTACGCCGTGGTGTCGCGCGCCGGCGACCCCCTCACCGAGGGCGGCGCCACGCCCGGCCGCCACGACGGCACCGCCGCGTTCTGGGGCCCCGCCGGCGGGGTCCGCCTCGTCCAGAACCACGAGATCGGCGCCGCCGACGCCAACCCGACGCTGGCCGACCTCCAGCTCACCTACGACCCCAAGGGCAAGGGCGGCACCACCACCCTCACGCTCGACCGCCGCAACCAGCGGGTCGACGAGCGGGTGAGCCTGGCCGGCACCTGGTCCAACTGCGCCGGCGGCGTCACCCCGTGGGGCACGTGGCTGACCTGCGAGGAGACCGAGCAGAAGGCCGGCCCCACCGCCGACAAGGACCACGGCTTCGTGTTCGAGGTCGACCCGGCCCAGCGGTTCCACAACCTCGTGCCCACGCCGCTGACGGCGCTCGGCCGGTTCGCCCACGAGGCCGTGTGCGTCGACCCGGCCCGCGGCGACCTCTACCTCACGGAGGACGCCTCGGGCCCCAACGGGCTCGTGTACCGCTTCGAGCCCCGGGACCGCAGCCGCACCTACGGCGCGCTGCGCAACGGCGGCCGGCTCAGCGCGATGCGCTGCAGCCTCCGCGGCGCCCACGTGCCCGACCTGTCGGTGTTCTCCGACCCCGGCACGACACTCCGCGTCGACTGGGTGCCGGTCCCCGACCCGCAGGCCGCGACGGTGTCGACCCGCAAGCAGCTGGCCGACACCGAGGTCACCCGCAGCCGGAAGTTCGAGGGGGCGTGGTGGGGGGATGCCACCCCCGACCGCCGGTGGTTCGACTTCCGCGACGACGCCAAGGCCCACCTCGTGTGCTCGTTCGCCCGGCTCGGCGACGGCTCGCTGGCCGAGCACGACGGCCAGGTCTGGGGCTACGACCCCGACCGTCGCACGCTCACCCTCGAGCTGCACCTGCCGGTGAATCCCGACACCGCCTCGGACCAGCCCGACGGCCCGGACAACATCACCGTGTCGCCGTACGGCGGGTTCTTCCTGGCCGAGGACGGCCAGGGTGCCCAGCACCTGCTCGCCGTGGACGAGCGCGGCCAGGTCCGCCCCTTCGCCCGCAACCGGCTCAGCGGCTCCGAGTTCACCGGTGTGTGCTTCGCCCCGGACGGCAAGACCCTGTTCGCCAACATCCAGGACGAGGGCCTCTGCTTCGCGATCACCGGCCCGTTCCACCGCCTCCGCTGACCTCGGCGGCGATCCCGCGCGATATTGCGGGATGACCACGGCCACGCCCAACCGTCCGCTCCGCGTCATCCAGTGGGCCACCGGAGGGGTCGGCCGCGCCGCCATCGAGGCGGTGCTCGACCGCGCCGACCTCGAGCTGGTCGGCGTGCTGGGTGCACAGCGATGCGAAGGACGGCGCCGACCTCGGCACGCTCGTCGGCCGCGAGCCGGTCGGCGTCGCCGCAACGACCGACGTCGAGCGACTGCTCGACACCGAGGCCGACTGCGTCGTCTACAGCCCGTTCATGGCGGACCCGGCCGTGGTGCGAGCAGCTGCTGCGGTCGGGCAAGAACGTGGTCACGCCGCTCGGCTGGTTCTACCCGCCGACCGACCAGCGCGAGCACTTCGACGCGGTGTGCCGCGAGGCCGGCGTCACCCTGCACGGCACGGGCATCCACCCGGGCGGGATCACCGAGCGCTTCCCGCTGATGGTGTCGGCGCTCTCGGGTTCGATCACCCACGTGCGGGCCGAGGAGTTCTCCGACATCCGCACCTACGGCGCCCCCGACGTGATCCGCGACTGGATGCTGTTCGGCAAGACGCCCGAGGAGGCGCGCACGAGCGTCATGGCCGACGCCCTCGGCGCCGGCTTCCGGCAGTCGGTGTGGATGGTCGCCGACGAGCTCGGGTTCGACCTCGACCCGGAGCTGCGCACCACCCACGAGATGGCCGTGGCGACGGCGCCGATCGACTCACCCATCGGGCCGATCGAGCCGGGTCTCGTCGCCGCGCAGCGCTTCCGGTGGGAGGGCACGGTCGACGGGACGCCGGTGATCACCGCGGCGGTGAACTGGTTCATGGGCGACGACGACCTCGATCCCGGCTGGACCTTCGGCCCCGGCGGCGAGCGCTTCGAGGTGGAGGTCACCGGTGACCCGAGCTGCCTGACGACCTTCGCACAAGCTGCACCCCGTGAGCGTGGAGGCCGGCCTCGCTGCGCAACCCGGGGATCGTCGCCACCGCGCAGCACTGCGTGAACGCAGTGCCCTACGTCGTGGCCGCCGACCCCGGCCTCCGCACCTACCTCGATCTCCCGCTGGTCGCCGGCCGCGCCGCCCCCCACCTCCACCGCCTCACCCGCCGCCAGCCCTAAGCGCGGCTGTCCGAGCCGAATCGGCTAGCGTGGGCCGGTCGTTTTGGTGGCGGCGCGTTCTCGGATGAACGAACGGACCAGGTTCGCGTCGAACGGTGAGCCGTTCGCCTCGTGGCGGTCCGTCATGGCGAGGGCGAGCTGCACAACCTCGGCCTCACGCCGGAGGACCCGTGCGGCTCGGAGCGACTCGGAGGCGTCTCGTCGAGCGGCCGACGGGTTCTCGGCCTGCCTGATCGCTGCCGCGAGTAGGGCCATGGCTCGTTCTTCGACCTGCTCGCGGTAGGAGCCGGGGGCATCGTGGCTGGTCCACACTCCCCGATCGAAGGTCTGGAAGACGCCGTCGGAGGTGGTGCGGCTCGGAATGCTCTTGTCGGTCATGTCAATCTCCCCTCAAACCCAAGTGCCGTCGTTTGCCGAGGTTGCGCCCCCGGCCCCGGAGACGTCCACGACAAGTCCCCATGGACCGTCGAGGCCGTCACAGTCGACGACGTGGGTGTAGTCGAAGCTGGTGGCGCTGTACTTGACGCGAGTGTCGCGCCAGATGACGGTGCCGTAGTGGTACACGGTGTAGGTGATCGTCCCGCGGATCCACCCTGCGCCGTACATGCGGCAGCGGACGAAATCCCCGACGCCAACGTAGGTGATCTTCGCGGTCGCGGATCCTGGAAGGGCCCCGGCGGGAGTGGCAGACGCCACGAGCAATCCGGACCCGGCCGCGAGCGTTGCTGTGGATCCGACCATGAAGCGCCTCCGAGTGAGGCGATGACCTTCCGTCTCGATCATCGAGACGTCGACCTCCGATCTGAGGGGACTCCCTCGGTGGGTCGACACCGCGTCGCGGTTCCTCTGCTTGGTAGGACCGGTCGGTGCCTACCCCTGTATTGCGCGGAGACGGCTTCGCGTTACATCGGAGCCATCACCGCCCGCGACACCCCACGCGTTCTGGCCCGGGATCGTCGACCTATAGGTCCACCGTTCCGGGCCAGAACCAGTGGGGTCGGGGTCAACCGGCGAGGGCGCTGACCTCTTCGAAGGCCTTCTCGAAGTGCTGCACCAGGACCTCGGGGTCGGTGATGGCCTCGGGGCAGGTGACCACGCCGAGGGAGGCGAACGACGGGCCGCTGATGAGGGTGACGGAGAGGGCCGGGCCGCCGATGACGAAGGGCACGGTCTCCAGGGACTCGACGCCGCCCACCCAGCTGCGCAGGGGCATGCCCTTGACGTTGGAGATCGTCATGTCGAGGGCCTTGCTGCCCTTCACGATCGTGCGGGCGATCAGGGGCTTCGGGAAGCGGTTGATCGCCGCCCGCGAGCGGTCCATCAGCCACATCACGTCGCGGTCGTCCCGCTGGGCGCGGCTGACGGCCTGGCACTCCTTCACCGCGGTCTCCGCGTCACCGATGAGCGGCAGCCCCATGATCGCGGCGATCAGCTCGTTGCCGGCGTGGCCGTCGGCCTCGGTGCGGGTGCTGATCGCCATCGCCGTGCGCACCGCGGGGACGCGCAGGCCGTGGTCGAGGTGGTACCGGTGCAGGCCGAGGCTCACCGCCGCCAGCAGGCCGTCGTTGGCGCTGCCGCCCAGGGAGCGGGCGCCGGCCCGCAGGGCGTCGAGGTCGACGCGAAGGTGGTCGAAGCGGTTGCGGTCGGACGTGCGGCGGAGCAGGGGGCTGAGCGGCTCGGTGCCCTGCTCGGCCTGCATGCGCTGCAGCGCGGCGCCGAGCTCCTTGGCGCGGGCGACGCCGGCCTTCGGGTTCGACGCGGCCCACCGCAGGCGGCGCCCCGTGTTGCGGAGCAGCGCCTTGGCCTTGCCGGCCTCGGATGCCCACCCGGCCTTCCACGCCTCCAACGGGGTGGAGGTGTCGGCCTCGACGGGGTCGGGCATCGCCGGCAGCTCGCCGTCGGGACCCCACTGGTAGAAGTGCTCGGCCAGACGCATCGCGCCCATCCCGTCGATCACCGCGTGGTGGAACTGCGCCACCATCACGAGTCGGCCGGGGACGCCGTCGACGGTGACGTCCTCGAAGCTCACGGACCGCCACTGCGGACGGTCGAGGGGGAGCGGCAGCCGTCCCCACTCCTGGGCCCAGTCGAGGACGGCCCGCAGGGTGCCGTCGCCCGGGGCGGGCAGCACCACCGTGTGGTCGGCGGGATCGAACCCGGGGACGTCCTCCCAGCGGGGGAGCGCGGGGCTCAGCCGATCGCGCACGATGCGCTGGTGCATCGACGGGAGCAGCCGGGACATCACCTCGATGAGGTGCTCGGTGGTGGCCGGATCGGGGTGCGGGTGCTCGTAGACCGTGACCGCGACGGGCACGAACGGGGTGCCGCTCGCGGCCCCCACCACCACGAAGTTGGCATCGGCCTCGTTCAAGCGCTTCGCAGTGGGCATCCGACCGACGCTATCGAACTTGACCATCTGGGCGTATTTGGTCGGTTGTCACCGGACACGGGATGTCAGGGATTCTGCGCGATGGTGCAGGAAAGATCCCTTTGTCCGATGACTCGGGAGGCCATGCTGCGTCTGCCGGACATCCATCCCACGCCTGCAGGAGCTGCCATGTTCGCCCGACTCGGTCCCTGGTGCCACGACCGCCGCCGCTGGGTGGTCGCCGCGTGGGTCCTCATCCTCGTCCTGAGCAACGGCATCGCCAGCAGCATCGGCGAGGACTACCGACAGGACTTCAGCCTCCCCGGGGCCGAATCGTCCGAGGGCTTCGACATCCTCACCGCGGAGTTCGAGGGACAGGGCGCCGGCCAGGTCGGCACGATCGTGTTCCAGGCCGACCAGGGCGTGGACGACCCCGCGGTGCAGGCCGCCATGTCCGCGCTCATCGACGAGGTCGCCACGTACCCCGAGGTCGTCGCGGTGCAGAGCCCGTACGGCCCGGGCGGCGAGGAGCTCATCTCCGAGGACGGCACCATCGCGTACGCCAACGTCGAGTATCCCGAGGACGTCGACTTCGCGAAGGTCGGCGACGACCGCGACGCCATCGAGGACAACTTCCCGGAGATCGACGGCCTGCGGGTGGAGCTCGGTGGCTACCTCTTCGCCGAGTTCGAGGAGCCCAGCTCCGAGGCCCTCGGCCTCGCCTTCGCCGTGATCATCCTCATCGTCGCGTTCGGCTCGGTGCTGGCCATGGGCCTGCCCGTCGCGGTCGCGCTCGTGGGGATCGGCATCGGTGGGGCGGGCGTCATCCTGTTCAGCAACCTCATCGACGTCCCGGAGTTCGCCCCGTTCATCGGGATCATGATCGGGCTCGGCGTCGGCATCGACTACGCGCTGCTGATCATCACGAGACACCGCGAGCAGCTCCATGCCGGACACGACGTGCGGGAGTCGGTCGGCATCGCGATGGACACCGCCGGCCGCTCCGTGCTGTTCGCGGGCGCCACGGTCGTGGTCTCGGTCCTCGGCATGCTGCTCATGGGCATCGGGTTCGTGCAGGGCCTCGCCGTCACGGCCGCCTTCACCGTCCTGCTCACGGTCCTGGCCTCGGTGACGCTGCTCCCGGCGTTCCTCGGCTTCGCCGGCGAGAACATCGAGCGGACCAAGCGCCGCGGGCTGCTCGCCGCCACCCTCGTCGCCGTCGGCCTCGTCGGGTTCGGCCTCGACGTCCCCCCGCTCATGGGCGCGTTCCCACTCGCGATCCTGGTCCTGATCGTCGGGACGTTCGTCCCGGCCCTCAAGACCGAGATCACCCACCGACCGCCGAAGCCGCGCCGCGAGACCGTCGCCTACCGGTGGAGCCGCGTGATCCAGCACCGGCCGTGGCGGGCGACGCTCGGCGGGGCTGTGGTGCTCCTCGTGCTCACGATCCCGGTGCTCGGGCTGCGCCTGGCCTTCTCCGACGAGAGCAACTTCGCGGACGACACCACCACGAAGCAGGCCTACGACCTCCTGGTCGAGGGCTTCGGCAAGGGCTTCAACGGCCCGCTGTACCTCGTGACCGAGGTCCAGCCGGGGGCCGACCTGCAGGCGCTCGCGGCGGTCAACACGGCGGTCGGCGCGGATCCGTCCGTGGCGGCCGTGCTCGGTCCGCAGCCGAACGAGGCCGGCACCGCGGTGCGGTGGTTCGTCGCCCCCACCTCCGGACCGCAGGACGAGGCCACCGACGCGCTCGTCGACCGCCTCCGTGACGACGTCCTCCCGGGCGTCGAGCAGGCCACCGGCACCGACATCAAGGTCACGGGCATCGTCGCCGCCAACGTCGACGCCTCCAGCCTGATGCGCGAGCGCATCCCGATCTTCTTCGGGGCCGTGCTGATCCTGTCGTTCCTGCTGCTGATGGTGGTGTTCCGGTCGCTGCTGGTCCCGCTGAAGGCGGTGGTGATGAACCTGCTGTCGATCGGTGCCGCCTACGGGATCATGGTCGCCCTCTTCCAGTGGGGGTGGCTGAGCGACATCACCGGCGTGCAGCCCGGCCCGGTCGAGCCCTGGATGCCGATGATGCTGTTCGCCATCGTGTTCGGCCTGTCGATGGACTACGAGGTCTTCCTGCTCTCGCGGGTGCGGGAGGAGTGGCACCGCACGGGCGACAGCCGGACCTCCGTGGCCGACGGGCTCGCCGCCACGGCGAAGGTGATCACGGCAGCTGCCGCGATCATGGTCGTGGTGTTCGGGAGCTTCATCCTCGAGAACGACCGCACGTTCAAGCTGATGGGCACCGGCCTCGCGTCGGCGATCTTCCTCGACGCCACCATCGTCCGCATGCTCCTGGTGCCGGCCACCATGGAGCTCCTGGGCGACCGGAACTGGTGGCTGCCGCGGTGGCTCGACCGGCTGATCCCGCACGTCGCGGTGGAGGGCACCAGCGTGGCCGCCCCCCTCGACGACGAGCTGGAGGAGAAGGTCCCGCAGGACGCCTGAGGGAGCTTCGAGCACGGCAAGAGGGGTACGGTCCCGAGCGTGTCTGCGGGGCGCGTCCAGATGGGGTCGCACGTCGGCGTCTGGTGGCGCGGGCGGTTCGGCCGTCGGCTGCTCCTCGAGATCGCGCTCCTGTTCTCGTTGCTCACCCTGTACCGGCTCGGCCGCTACCTCGGGCGGAACAACATCGACGAGGCGTTCGACCACGCCCGTGACGTGCTGCGCTGGGAGCGCGACGTCGGCCTCGCCAACGAGGAGCGGCTCCAGGACGTCCTGCTCGACCACCTGCCGGTGATCAAGCTCCTGAACCGGTACTACGCGATGGTCCACTTCCCGGCCACGGTCGCGTTCATCGCGCTCGTGTACGTGAAGAGCCCCGACCTGTACCGCCGGATCCGGTTCGTGTTCGTCTCCGTCACGGGGGTGGCCCTCGCGACCCAGATCCTCTACCCGCTGGCCCCGCCGCGGATGATGGCCGGCTTCGTGGACACCATCGCCCGCTACGGCCCGGCCATCTACTCCCGGCCCGGCGTGGCCAGCGTGGCCAACCAGTACGCCGCCATGCCCTCGCTGCACGTGGGCTGGGCGCTGATCGTGGCGTACGGCATGTGGCAGATGACCCGCGCCCGCTGGCGCTGGATCGGGGTCGTCCATGCCGTGGTCACGTCGTTCGCGGTCGTCGTCACCGCCAACCACTACTGGCTCGACGGGCTCGTGGTCCTCGTGATGGTGGTGGCCGCGGTCCGATTCCTGGACCGCCGCCGGGCCCTGCCACAGTGGACGCCGTGCCCGACCACCCCCACGACCTGAGCCTTCGCCACATCACGATCCACGGCCACGACGTCGGCTACCGCATGGCCGGCTCCGGTCCCGCCGTGGTCCTGGTCCACGGCCTGGCCGGCAGCTCCACCACCTGGCACGAGGTGATGCCGTCCCTGGCCGACCACTTCACCGTGCTGGCGCCCGACCTGCTGGGCCACGGCGACTCCGCCAAGCCCCGGGGCGACTACTCCCTCGGCGCCTACGCCAGCGGCCTGCGCGACCTGATGGTGGCGCTCGGCATCGAGCGGGCCACGTTCGTGGGCCACTCGCTCGGCGGCGGCGTCGCGCTGCAGCTGGCCTACCAGTTCCCCGAGCGGTGCGAGCGCCTGGTGCTCGTGGCCAGCGGCGGTCTGGGCAAGGAGGTCAACTCGCTGCTGCGAGCGGTCAGCCTCCCCGGCAGCGAGCTCGTGATGCCGGTGCTGCTCAGCGGCCAGATGCACAGCGTGCTCGACGCCATCAACCGGTGGTTCGGCCGGCGGGGCCTGCGCATGGGCGCCACGGGCCGCGAGGTGTGGCGCAGCTACACCGGTCTGTCGGAGATCGGCGGCCGGATGGCGTTCATCCACACCGTCCGGTCGGTGATCGACCCGATGGGGCAGCGCGTGAGCGCCCGCGATCGCCTCTACCTGGCGAGCGAGGTGCCCACCCTGATCCTGTGGGGCGAGCGCGACCAGATCATCCCGGTGGCCCACGCCCACGCCGCCCACGCGCTCATCCCGGGCAGCACCCTCGTGGTGCTCCCGGGCATCGGCCACTTCCTGCCGACCGACGCCGCGCCCGACTTCATCGAGGCGTTCGAGGCGTTCGTGGCCGCGACGGAGCCGGCGCACGCCACCGAGGCGGAGTTCCGCTCGCTCCTCCTCGAGCACGCGGGGATCGCGGGTCCCCGCTAGGTCGTTCGGCTCATTTCGGGTCGCGCGACTTCCAACGGGGGTGCCCGAACCCTTACCCTTGGCCCTCGTGGACCTGCACGCCCATCCGCCCATGACCCTCGGACAGGTGTCGGCCCGGTTCCGCTGGCTCGTCCCGGCCGCCATCCTCCTCTTCGTGGCGCTCGCCGCAGGGGCGATCTTCAACACCCTGCCGTGGGACGAGGTCATCACCCGCTGGCTGGTCTCCCTCCGCACGCCGGAGCTCAACGCCGTGGTCCGCCGCGTGTCGTTCCTGGGCTCCACCAAGGTGGTCTTCCCGGTCGCCGGCGTCGCCGCGCTGCTCGCCGCCCGCCGCTGCCCGCGCCTGGCCCTCGCGATCGTGATCATCGCCGTCGCCCGCCCGCTGGCGGAGTTCACCCTCAAGGAGCTCATCTCGCGGCCCCGGCCCGATGGCAACCGGATGGTCAACGGCGCCGGCTACTCGTTCCCGAGCGGGCACCCGCTGGCCATCGCCGCCAGCTGGGGGCTGCTCCCGCCCGTGATCGCGCTCTACACGCGGCGCCGGTTCCTGTGGTGGCTCTCGGCCATCTCGGTGTGGATCCTCGCCGTGGCGGTGGCCTTCAGCCGGGTGTGGCTCGGCGTGCACTGGGCCTCCGACGTGGTGGCCGCCCTGGCGCTCACCATCCTCGGTGTCGCGGCCGCCGAGTGGCTCCTCCTCCGCCTGCACGGCGGACGGACGGTCGCCCCCGACCCGTCAGCGCACCTCGAGGCTGACCACGTCGATGCGGACGTGGTCGATGTGCCAGTCCTCGAGGCAGCCACGTAGCTGGCGCTGGTTGGTCTGGTCCATGCCCGGCCGCAGCACCACCCGGTAGCGACCGTCACCGAGGTCGTCGATGCGGTGAGGGTCCGAGCGCCCCACCTCGAGGCGGCAGGTCCACACCATCGCCTCCACGGCCTCGTCGCGCGTCTGCCCCGGCTCGCCGCCCTTGATCTCCGCGTCGAGCAGCAGCACAGCCTCCGTATTGCGGCTCACGTGCTGGTGCGTGGAGAGGGTCGCCTCCCGCAGCGCCAGCACGCCCCCGATCCCGAGCGCCAGCCCGACGCCGGCCAGCAGCAACCGGGCGACGAGGCGACGCTGATCCGGCACGGCGTTCAGGTCCCGCGCAGCAGGCGGCGCAGCTGGCCGTCGTCGTCGCCCGGGACGTCCTGCGTCAGGGCCGTGGCGTCGTCGACCAGGAGGCCCGCGGCGGGGTAGCTGATCGGGGCGAGGAGGCGAACGAGGCGCTCCTCGCGCTGGGGGGTGGAGGTGCGGGAGGCGACGCGGTCGACGAGCCACGCCATGCCCGACAGGAGCACGCCGCCGCCGACGAGGAAGGTGATGAAGACGTTGGTGCGCTGGGTGGTCTCCCGGAGCCACGCGAACCGGTCGGGGGCCGCCGGGCGGGTGTGCTGCACGATGCCGGTGACGGCGGGATCGACGGGACCGGCGCGCTCGACCTGCGCGGAGATGCGATCGAGCTTGCGGAGCACGAGGCCCGTGGCCAGCCCGACCTCGGCCATCAGCAGGATGAGGCCGAAGAAGAGGGCCCGGTCCCACTCCCACCGGTTGAGCGACACGACCATGTAGCCCCCGGCGGTGACGGCGGAGGCGAGGCCCGCGAGCCAGGCGACGAGCTTCACGACCGGGCCTCCGTGGACTCGATCGTGACGTTCCCGGTGTGGCCGTCGACCACCACGACGGAGCCCTCGGCGAGCTCCTCGGTGGCGGCGGGGTACCCGACCACGGTGGCGACGCCGGCCTCCCGGGCGAGGATCGCGAGGTGCGACAGCACGGAGCCGGTCTCGGCGACGATGCCCTCGAGCCGTGAGAGGAGCGGGCCGAGCCCGGGGGTGAGGGTGGTGGTGACGAGGACGGACCCCTCCGGCGGATCGGCCGCGTCGTGGGTGACGACCCCGCGGCCCACGCCGCCTCCGGCGCCGGTGCCGCCGCCGGCCTCGCCCTCGCGCACCCGGATGGGCCGCCCCGTGTCGGAGATGCGGAACCGGGCGGGCAGCGCCGGACCCGGGTGGTCCTCGTGGGTGGTGAGGAGGGCCGGCACCAGCTCGCCCCGATGGGTGGCCACGGCATCGAGGTCCTCGAGGTGCAGGTGGCGGACCCGCTCGGGGTCGGTGAGGAGGCCCTCTGCGTGGAGCCGCTGACCGAGCTCCCAGGCGGCCCGGCCTCCGAGCTCCTGGACCCAGCGGACGCGGAGCCGCAGCGCCTCCCGCAGCACGCCCGCCTCGTTCTCGTGCGGATCGCCGGCGGGACCGTCGCCGAGGAGGCCGGTCTCGAGGCCCGGGGCGAGGTCGGGCCGCGGGCCGACCCGCGGCGCGGTGACGGCGAGCACGACCGGGTAGCGCTCCACGATCTCGGCGTCGGTGAGCCCCTCCTCCCGCGCGTTGCCCAGGACGCGCAGCGCCACGGACGCGCCCGTGAGGGTGCTGCCGGCGTCGGTCAGGAGGCCCATCAGCACCTCGTGGGCGTGCAGGGCGCGCAGCACGTCGCGGGCACGGTGCAGGAGGGCGACGAGCTGCCGGGCGGAGAGGTCGCCGAGCTCGGGCACCCGCCGAAGGTCGGCGTCGGTGCGGGACAGGAGGTGCTCGGCCAGGCTCGGGAGCGCGGCGCGGAGGCGCCCGACGCGCCACGTGCCCCGGAGCCGGTGCAGTGCGGGGCGCGGGTCCACGTGGTGGGCGATCCCGCGGTGCCGCTCCTGCTGACCGGCGAGGTGGAGGTCGATGGCGACGTGTCCCTCGACCTGCACCACCACGCCGCTGGCCGCGATCTCGCGGTGCGACGCCGCCCCCGCGAGGACGACCGCGTGGCGGACGGCGTCGCGCAGGGGCGGCACCCAGAGGTCGTGCTCGAGCTCGGTGAGCGGCTCCGGGAACGTCTCGGCCACGGGGCCGGGCCCGTAGACGGGACCGATCGGGACCCCGCGCACCTCGGTGGTGACCGGCCGGCTCTGCAGCAGCCAGAGCCGACGATGGCGGTCGATGGCCCACTCGATGTCCTGCGGACCGCCGAAGAGCGCAGCCGCTCGATCGGCAAGTCGCACCAGCCGCCGCAGCGAACGCCGGCTCAGCGCGGGGCCGTCGCCGCGGTCGCGCTCGACGACGCCGCCCGCCGGGTCCACCACGTACCTCGAGCCGGCCACGGTGCCGCTGACCAGCCCCTCCACGGAGTCGCGGACGGCGGACACCACCCGGCGGTCGCGGCGCCCGCTCACGGGGTCGACGCCGAACATCACGCCACCGACGACCACGTCGAGGTACGGCTGCACGAGCACGGCCATGGCCGCGTCGGCCGGCGCGCCGGGGGCACGTCGCGAGTCGAGGACGACCTGCACCGCCATGGCGAGCTCGTCGGGGCCATCGACAGGGGCGACGGAGGCGAACTGACCGGCCTGCGAGGTGTGCTCGCCGTCCTCGGCCGTGGACGAGCTGCGGACGATGAGCCGCTGGTCGCTTCCGGTGACGAGGGCGCGGGGCAGGTCGCGCAGCGCAGGGTGGCCGGCCACCTGCGCCCCCGCGTCGACGTCGTCGGTGAATGCCGTGGTGAGCACCAGCCCGGGGAGGGTGGGGAGCCCCGCGGCGGCCGCTCGGGCCAGCGCAGCGGCCTTGGCCCCGGTGGCGGCCGGATCGACGGCGGCGGGGTCCCGGAGGTCGACGAGCGGGGCGATGTCGTCGGACGTGCGCCGGGGCCCGACGGCAGAGGGCTCTCCCTCCGTCCGTGGTTCGGTCATGCGCTCACCCCCACCCGATTTCGTCACCCGGCGTCAACCGTGGGTTCCCCCCAAGTGTTCCCCTTCTGACGACGGCTGGCACGTCCGTTCATCGGTTGTGCCCGGCGTCACGGCCGGATGGCGAGGACGGCGAGGGCATCGCCGCGGCCGCGGCGCCGCCGGGTGCCGAGATCGACCGCCGGCTGGCCTGATCCGGACGGCTCCCTCCCGCTACCGTGCCGGCGGTGTCCGTCCGCCTCACCCGCCGCCACTTCCTCGCGGGCTCGGCGGCCACCGCCGGCCTGCTCCTGCTCCGCACCCCGGGGGCGTGGGCCGCGCCGCCGGTCGCGCCGCGAGTGGGCTACGGGCCCGATGCGGCCCGGTCCCTTCGCCTGGCCTGGTCGACGCCCGGTCCCGTGCGCGACCTGCGGGCCGAGGTCGGTCTCGATGGCAGCCTCGGCCGGGTCGTGCCGGTCGAGACGCGGGCGGTGGTCGGGAGCAGCGTCCGCTACCACCACGTGCTGGTCGACGGCCTCGATTCCGCGACCGTGCACTCGTACCGCCTGTCGCACACCGGTGGCGCCGTCTCCGGCACGGCGACCACGGCGCCGACGGCGGCGGTGCCGTTCACGTTCGTCGCGTTCGGTGACCAGGGCGACGGCGCCGAGGCCGCCGCGGTGGACGCCAGCATCCGGCGCATCGCTCCCGACGTGGTGTTCGTCGTGGGTGACCTCTCGTACGCGTCGAAGACCGGCGGCCTCACGCCCAACCTGCCTGAGCTGATCCCACCCACCGTCGACCACGCGGTGTGGGACCGGTGGCTCGGCCTCGTCTCCGGAGCGGGCGGCGCCGCCACGCCGTGGCTGGCCGGCGTCGGCAACCACGAGATGGAGGACGGCCAGGGCGAGCTCGGCTACGACGGGTACCTCGCCCGCGTGCCGCTGCCCGGCAACGGCCCGAAGGGCGTGCCCACCGCGTGGACGGCGCGCCACGGCAACGTCGCGTTCGTGAACCTCGACGCCAACGACGTCTCCTCCGAGATCGCCCGCAACCGCGGCTGGACCGGTGGCGCGCAGACGGCGTGGCTCGGCCGCACGCTCGCTGCGCTGCGGACGGATCCGACGATCGACTGGATCGTGGCGGGCTTCCACCACTGCGCCTACTGCTCGAACGCCGTCCACGGCTCCGACGGCGGCGTGCGCGATGCGTGGGGCGCGCTGTTCGACGAGCACCAGGTCGACCTCGTCGTCAACGGCCACAACCACTGCTACGAGCGGGCCCACCCGATGCGCGGCGGCGAGGTCGTGCGCGAGGTCGCCAACGGCGGTTCGTGGTCGAGCGCCCGCGGCACCACCTACATCACCGCCGGCGGGGGCGGGCAGGCTGCGTACCCGACCTTCCTTCCCGGGGTCTCCTACGTCACCCAGGGCGGCATCGGCCTCAAGGTCCCGGAGCTGACGACCTGGTCCGCGGTGGCGAACCCCGTCAGCTCCGTGCTCGCGATCGACGTGATCCCGCCGGGTCCCGACGGCACGACCGAGCTGCGTCTGCGAGCGGTCACCCCTACCGGGGCCGTGATCGACCGCCTGACCCTGACCCGGAACCGCACGCGCGCGCCCTTGCCCCCGGCGGGGCCGCGCGGGACCGCCCCGTCGCTCCGGGTGTCGCTGGGCTGATCGCCGCTACTTGATGAGCGGGTCGCGGGGCAGGCCGGCGAGGCGCTCGCCGATCTGGTTCCGCTTGATCTCGCTGGTGCCGCCGGCGATCGAGAGGCCGCGGTGCATGAGCACCATCATGTTGCTCATCATCCCGTCGCCCTCCATGAAGGCGGACTCTGGACCGATGACCTCGGTGAGGATGGCCGCCGACTCGTGGCCGATCTCCGAGAGGATGAGCTTGGTCATGGCGCCCTCGGGGCCGGGGCCGCCGCCGGCGACCGCCCGGTTGGCCGAACGCAGGTTGAGCAGCGTGATGGCCTGGTTCTCGGCGATGTAGCGGCCGATGCGGGCGGCGCCGCCGTAGAGGCGCTCCGGGTGGGCGTCGAACTGCGACAGGAGGGCCTGGGGCGGCATCGCGAAGCCGCCGCCACCGCCGCCGCCGATGCTCACGCTCTCGTTGCCGAGCGTGGCGCGGGCGACGGTCCAGCCGCCGTCCACGGGGCCGACGACGTCGTCGTCCGGAACGAACACGTCGTTGAAGAAGACCTCGTTGAACTCCGAGTTCCCGGTGGTCATCTTCAGCGGCCGCACCTCGACGCCGGTGCCGTGCATGTCGATCGCCATCATCGTGATGCCGTCGTGCTTCGGGACGTCCGGGTTGGTGCGCACGGTGGCGAAGCCCATGCCGCTGTAGTGGGCGCCGGAGGTCCAGACCTTCTGGCCGTTGACCAGCCAGCCGCCGTCCACCCGGGTGGCCTTGGTCTTGATGCCGGCCGCGTCAGACCCGGCGTCGGGCTCGCTGAAGAGCTGGCACCAGATGACCTCCTGGTCCAGCGCCGGCTTCACCCAGCGGTCGAGCTGGTCCTGGTTGCCGTACTGGATGATCGTGAGGATGTTCCACGCGGTGATGCCGTACTGCGGCTTCTTGATCCCGCCGGCCTTGAACTCCTGCTCGATGACGAGCTGCTCCACCGCGCCGGCGGCCCGGCCGTACGGCTTGGGCCAGTTCGGCATGAGGTAGCCGGTCTCGATGAGCTTGGTGCGTTGGTCGTCGGACGACAGTCCCTTGATGCTCTCGACGAAGGCCCGGACCTCGGTGCGGATGGCCTCGGCCTCCGGCGGCAGCTCGATGGCCTTCTCGCGCTCCACGCCGCTGCGCACGAGGTCGGTCAGGTCCGCGGCGGCCTCGTCGGCGGCCAGGTACCCGAGGAGGGTCGTGGCCCGGCGCATGTACAGGTGGGCGTCGTGCTCCCAGGTGATGGCGATGCCGCCGTGGACCTGGGTGTTGAGGTTGGCGCACTTGTCGGCGGCCGGCGCCGCGAGCGTGGCGGCCACGGCCGCGGCATAGCTGAGCTGGTCGCCGCCGGTGGAGGTGGCGCGAGCGGCGTCCCACACGGCGCTGGTGGCCATCTCGGTGGCCACGACCATGTTGGCGCAGTGGTGCTTCACGGCCTGGTAGGTGCCGATCACGCGACCGAACTGCAGGCGCTCCCGCGCGTAGGCGGCGCCCATCTCGGCCGCCTCGCCGGCGACGCCGACGGCCTCGGCGGCGAGGATCACGCGGGCCAGGTCGGTGAGGGTGCGGCGGGCGCCCTCGAGCACGGTGGCGGCGGCGCCGTCGAGCGTGACCTTGGCGGTGCGGCGGCTGGGGTCGAGGTTGGCGGGCACGGTGACGGTGACGCCGTCGCCCACCTCCACCACGGCGACGTCGTCGCCCGAGGCCACGAGGAGGACCTGGGCCAGGCCGCCGCCGAGCACGTTGCCGGCATCGCCGGAGGCCTTGCCGCCCTCGACGGTGACGTTGCCCGCGAGGGCCACGGCGCCGGCGACGGAGCCGTCGGCCAGGCCGGGGAGGAGCTTGCTCTTGGTGGCGTCGTCGCCCGCGGCGACCAGCAGGGCGCTGGCGATCACGGTGGGGACGAACGGGCCGGGCGTGATCTGGCGGCCGAGCTGCTCGACCACGACCACGAGCTCCTCGAGCCCGTAGCCCGAGCCACCGAGGTCCTCCGGGATGTGGAGGCCGAGCCAGCCGAGGTCGACGAGGGCCTTCCAGAAGTCGGGGAGCTCCTCGATGGGAGCCTCGAGCATCGAGCGGGCCACCCCCCGGGCGTCCCGCTTCTGGAGGAAGTCGGCGGCCGTCTCGGCCAGGGCCAGATGGTCTTCGGTGATGGCGATCGACATGGTGCGAGGGTCCCCCCTGAGATTGGTCACGCGCGTTGCCTGCTTCGTCCCGCACCGTACGGGATGGCAGCACCGGCTGGCGAACGGGGGAAGACTGAGCGCCCATGACGACCCGGACCCTCCTCCTGACGCTCCACATCGCGGCCGTGGCCGGCTGGCTCGGGGCCAACTTCGTGCAGATGGTGCTGTCACCCCGCTTCGCCAAGGAGCCGACCGCGTCGGCCGTGGCCTGGACCCGCCAGACCATGTGGCTCGGCCAGCGCTACTACGTCGCGATGGGAGCGATCATCCCCATCACCGGGGTGCTCCTGGTGCTCGACGGCGAATGGCCGTGGAGCAGCGGCTTCATCTGGGTCGGCGTCTCGGCGGTGGTGATCGGAGCGGTGATGGGCTCCACCGTGTTCGCCAGGCTGGCGGAGCGCCGGGTCGCCGCGCTGGAGGGCGGCGACGCGTCCGGCGCGGCCGCGCTCCTGTCCCGCACGCTCGGCTTCGCTGTGCTCGACACCGTGATCGTGCTGACCGCCGTCCTTGCCATGGTCCACAAGTGGAAGACGGGCAGCTGAGCCGGAAGGCTCGCTAGCCCGAGGGTCGCTCCAGCTCCCGGACCACGGCCACGTCGCGCTCGTAGCTGAGGAGGGCGGCGGCCCCGTCGGGGGGGAGCCAGCGCAGCTCGTCCACCTCGTCGTTGGGCGTGAACGCCAGGGCCAAGGGCTCCACCAGCTCCATGTGCCAGTAGCGCACGCGCTTGCGGTTGCCGTTGCGGTCCACGTAGCGGACCTCGGCCGCCTCGCGGCCGAGCCGGCAGGCCAACCCGGTCTCCTCGAGGACCTCGCGCAGCGCGGCGTCCTCGACCGACTCACCCGCGTCGAGCTTGCCCTTCGGCAGCGACCAGTCGTCGTAGTGCGGCCGGTGGACGAGGAGCAGCACGGGCCGTCCCGCGTCGTCCGTCCGCCAGACCACTCCGCCCGCCGCCTCGATCACGATGCGAGCGTAGGGGTCGACGAGGAGCGTCAGGCGCGACGAGGAGCGTCAGACGCGCAGCGGCACCGCGTGGCCGTTGGCGGGATCGGTCGCCACGCTCACGCCGGCCGACTCCGGCGCCGGGGCGTCGGCCCCGTCGCCGAGGCTGTCGTGGCCGAAGGCGAGGTGGCCGCCCAGGAACCCGCCGGCGGTCGCGAGCCCGGCCCCCACCATCCCGAGCACGATGCCGCGGGCGAGGTGGCCCCGGCGCCGAGCCAGGTACGACAGGCCGTACGTCGCCGTGGCGGTGGCGTTGGCCGCGACGTGCACCACCGCGACCCGCCGCTTGCCCGGCGAGAGGTAGCCGAAGTCGGCCACGCCGGTGGCCACGGCGGGCAGGGCGCTGAGGACGCCCAGGCCGACGAACCGACGGGCGGCCGTGGCGCCACGGCGCGGGGCGACGAGGTCGATGCAGAAGGCGCTGGTCCAGAACCCGATCGGCAGGTCCGTGAACAGCGGGTGGAGCCGATGGCCGAGCCGCTGGCCCTCGAGCTCCTCCCGAACGGGGTCGGGGAGGGCGTCGCGGATCCGCCCGATCACCTGCTGCGGTCCGTCGAGGGCATCTTCGTGCTCGAGGTCGCGGATGAGCGCTTCCGGTGCGGTGGTCATGCCGGGGGCCTACCCCAGGTGCCCCTCCTCGACTCGTGGCGCCTGCCCCGTCAGGTGAGGGAGCGGAGCCGGTCGAGGCGCTCGTCGTCGGAGCCGAGGTAGCGGGCGAGCACGCCGAGGACGGCCTCCACGTCGAGTGCCCCGACCTCGGCCATCGCCTCGAGGTCCGCCCAGTCCTTGGTCCGGTTGAAGAAGGCCTTGAACACGGCGAGGTCCCGGCAGGCGAGGAACGGGACGTCCTCGCCCTCGAACGGCTCGAGCCGCGCCCGGGACGCGGCACCTGCGTGGAAGTCCGTCGTGTTGAGGAACACGTCGACGGGGGTCCGGTCCCACCAGAGCCGGATCTGGCCGTCGCGCTCGAGCTGGGCCCGGTCGGCGTCATCCCACACCACGCCGTCGGGCAGGGCGGCGAGCACCGCGCCGGCCTGGTCCACACCGACGAACACGTTGACGTCGATGTCGATCGTGCCTCGGGCCTGCTGGGTGCACCACGCGAGGGCGAGTGCCCCGCCGAACGCGTGGGGGGTCCCGGCTTCGCGCAGCGCGTGGTGCACCGCGAGGATCTTCCCGATGAGCGTCAGGTGACCGCGCCGAAGATGGGCGCCCGCAGGCGGGCGTGGTGGCGGGCGGGGAACGCGGCGGCCAGCTCGAGGGCCTCGGCCAGCTCCCGACCCTTGTCCGCCCGAGCGGCCCCAGCGTCGGGGCGAGGGGCGAGGTTGACCTCGAGGGTGAAGCCGGCGGCGTCGGCCAGTCGGGCCACCGTGTCGAGGCGCGGCTCCTTGGCGCCCGACTCGTAGGCGTGGAGGGTCGCGTGCGAGGTGCCCCCGCGTCGCGCCAGCTCCCGGAGGCCCAGCCCCGAGCGGCGGCGGATCTCCTTGAGGGCCTGGGCGGCGGTCATGGGCAGATGGTATCCGAATGGATACCATCTGGCAACGGACCTTGGCAGTACGGTGACACGGGTGTCAGAAGCACTGTTCGACCTTGCCGAGACCGATCGCCTGCTGAGCACCACGCGGAGCGTGCGTCGCCGGCTCGACCTGGAGCGCCCGGTCGATCCGGCCGTGATCCTCGAGTGCGTCGAGCTGGCCCAACAGGCCCCGACGGGGAGCAACGGCCAGGGCTGGCGCTGGGTCGTGGTGACCGACGCCGCGAAGCGGGCCGAGATCGCCCGGCTCTACAGCGAGGCGGGGGCGGCCTACCTCGAGATGGCGGCCCAGACCTCGGAGGATCCGCAGACCCGACGTGTCTACGAGAGCGCCTTCGAGCTCACCAAGTTCCTCGACCGCGTGCCGGTCCACGTCATCCCGTGCATCCAGGGCCGCGTCGACAACCTGCCCAACGGCATCGCGGCGTCGAGCTATGGGTCCATCCTCCCGGCCGCCTGGAGCTTCCTCCTCGCGCTGCGCTCCCGCGGCCTCGGCTCCGTGTGGACCACGCTCCACCTCTTCAAGGAGCAGGAGGTGGCGGAGCTGCTCGGCATCCCCGCCGACATCACGCAGGTGGCGCTGTTCCCCGTGGCCCACACGATCGGCACCGACTTCAAGCCGGCGGCCCGCCCGCCTGCCGAGACCATCACCTACTGGGACGAGTGGGGGACCGGCGGCTGATGCAGCGGCACGAGGTGCTGTTCGAGGTCGGAGCACCCCCGCACCGGATGTGGCGGCTGTTCCACGGCTACCTCGGCCCGGTCACCAGGGTCCGGTAGCGACGTCCACGGATTCTGTGTGCGTGAAACCTCGGCATGCGAGGGTTTCGCGCATTCAGAACCGAACGGGGGATGCACATGGACGTGCGCAGGGTGGTCACGGGGCACGACGCCGACGGCAAGGCGGTGTTCGTCAGCGACGACCTCGTCGCGCCGTTCGTGCCGGGGTTCTCGCCGAAGAGCTCGTTCCACCAGCTGTGGAGCTTCGACGAGGCGCCGCACTTCCCGGACGACGGCACGATGCAGCCGCGGTCGCGCTACTTCCCGAGCGTCGGCGGCTTCCGCTTCAACTTCTTCACGCTGCCGCCCGACGGCGACAACGAGCTGCCCGAAGGCGTCGACGTCGGGGCCGCCCTGGCCGAGGTCAACGCCACCCTCCCCGGCCTGCTCGACCACATGGAGCCAGGCGCCCCCGGCATGCACACCACCGCCACCTGCGACATCGAGGTCGTGCTGTCCGGCACCCCCGTGCTCGAGCTGGACGACGGCGCGATGGTCACGCTCGCCGCCGGCGACACGGTGGTGCAGAACGGCACCCGCCACCGGTGGTCGAACCCCGGCACCGAACCGGCCACGCTGGCGGTCGTCCTCGTCGGTGCCCACCACGAGCACGTCCACGTGGAGGAGTGACCATCAGCCGGCCTTGGCGCGGGCCTTGCGCTTGGTGGTCGTGCCGGATGCGGTGCCCGTCTTGGTGGCCGGCCGGGACGAGCGCCGGGAGGAGCCCTTGCGCCCCGACTTCGAGATGCTGGCCTCGAGGGCGGCCATCAGGTCGCCGACGTCGGCACGGGGCTCGGTGGTGCCCGACTCCTCCACCACGTCGGCCTTGCCCTTGTCCTTCTTGGCGATGATGTCCTCGAGCTCCTCGGTGTAG
The DNA here is from genome assembly GCA_963727905.1 of uncultured Microthrixaceae bacterium. Taxonomy (GTDB): domain Bacteria; phylum Actinomycetota; class Acidimicrobiia; order Acidimicrobiales; family VFJN01; genus VFJN01. The sequence continues at coordinate 46,948 of CAVSIC010000021.1, read as the reverse complement.
GTGTCGTGGTACTGCTCGGGGTTCCACTCGCTCGACAGCGCGTCGACGATCTGCGTGGCCAGCTGCAACGCCTTGGGGCTGGGCTTGGTGCGGCGGGTGGGGAGCCCGTCGATGTCGCTGCGGTCGACGATCTCGTCGGCGAAGCGCATCGTCGACATGGCGAGCGCCTTGTCGATGGGTCGGATGGCGGTGAGGTACTGGTTGTTGCGCATCACCACCGTGCCGATGCCCACGCGGCCGCGCTCGACCATCGCCGCGTGGAGGAGCTGGTACGCCTCCTTGGCGTGGTCGTCGGCGGGGGCCAGCCAGTAGGTGCGGTCGTAGAACATCGGGTCGATGTCCTCCAGCGCCACGAAGTCGGTGACCTCGACCGCTCGGGTCGACTCCGGCTTGAGCTCCTCGAGCTCGTCCTTCTCGAAGGTGACGTAGCGGCCCTTGCGCAGCTCGTAGCCCATCTCGATGTCGTCGGCGTCGACCTGCTTGCCGGTCTTGTCGGACACCCGCTGGTTGCGGATGCGGGCGCCGGTCTTCTTCTCCAGCTGGTGGAAGTGGACGGAGTGGTCCCGCGTGGCGGTGAACGCCTTCACGGGGACGTTGACCAGGCCGAAGGAGAGCGAACCGGTCCAGACGGGGCGGGGCATGGTCGGGGCGTACCCGCCTCGGCGGGTCGCTAGCCGAGGTCGCCCGAGCGCAGCGAGGTCTCGCCCCGCTCCCAGGCGCCCAGCACGTGCTCGGCGAACAACGACTCGACCGCCTGCAGGGCCCGCGCTCCGAACACCACCTCGCCGCTGAGGAACGGCTCGTCCTCCACGAGTGGGCGGACCATGTCGCGCAAGGCCACCACCTGGTGGTGCTCGTCGGCGATGACGTGCGCCGCGTAGAAGCGGGTGGCCGCCTCGTCGAGGCCGAGGCGCTCGAGGCCGCGCTGGTAGCGGCTCATGGGCGTCACCGAGCACATCTCGAACAGCGCGAGGTGGCCGACGAGCGCGCCCCGCCAGCGGCGGTGCAGGCCGAAGAGCGAGATGAGGTTGCACGTGCTCAGGGAGATGGCCGGCACCTGGTCGACGAGCGCCCCGTAGCGGGCGTCGAGCCCGAGGGCCCGCATCGTCCGGGCGAACAGCGTGGCGTGGACCTCGTTCGGATCTCCGTCGCCGTACTCGCCGCGCTGGATCTCGAGCATCCCGGCCTTGGCCCGGCCGGTCAGGCGGGGGAGCCCCCAGGTGTGTGGATCGGCCTCCTTGAGCTGGTAGGCGGAGCGGTGGACCGCCAGCTCGCGGGCTTCGGTCAGGGTGCCGGCCGCCTCGAGGTGGGCGGAGAGCGAAGGCCCGTCGTCGCCGCCCTCGGCGAGGCTCCGGAGGTCGTCGACCACGTCCTCGGCGGCGAGGCCGACCGGGGGGTGGCCGACGAGGTCGACCAGCGCCCGCTCGAAGCGGTGTTCGAGGCCGGCCCGCACGGCCAGCAGCGACGGCTCCCACTCCCAGCTCTCCTCCACGTCCGGGAGGCCGAGGTAGTGGAGCTCGTAGCAGAGGTACAGCGCGAGCGCGCTGTCCTCGCCGGTGATCGGGTGGTCGTCCGCCATCGGCGCCCGACCGACGTCGTGCACCGGGCGACGGAGATGGTGGAGCAGCCAACCGGACACCGGGCCGCGGGCGGCAGGCAGGTCGACGGGCCGATCCTCGGGTCCTGCGGTGCTCGGGCCGCTCGGGCTCAGGATGGTCATCGGCAGCCGCTACCCGCCTTCGGCGGCGGCAAACCCGTTGGTTGGACGAGCCCGGGCCTGGGTAGCGGCGGGTCGTTCCCAACCCACCCCGGTTCCCAACCCACCCCGATGGAGGACGCGCAATGGACGTGACCCGGATCCTGGAAGCCGACCACCGCACGGTGGAGGAGCTCTTCGACAAGATCGAGAAGGCCGAGGGCGCCGCCCGCACGCCTCTCATCGAGGAGCTGACCACCAACCTCCTGGCGCACATGGCGCTCGAGGAGGAGGTCGTGTACCCGAAGATGAAGCCCGTCACCGGCGAGGAGCCCGTGCAGGAGGGCGAGACCGAGCACGAGCTCGCCAAGAAGGCCCTCAAGGACGTGCAGTCGCTGGCCCCCGACGAACCCGGGTTCGGTGCCGCGCTCGACGCGCTCATCGCCGGCATCACGCACCACGTCGACGAGGAGGAGAACGACGTCTTCCCGAAGCTCCGCTCGGATGGCGAGACGGTGCTGGCCGACATGGCCACGCCGTTCATGGCCAAGCGGCTCGCCCTCGGCATGCCGATGCCGGCCGAGGCCCTCGCCAAGGCTTCGTCCAAGGAGGAGCTCGTCGCCGAGGCCGAGAACGCCGGCATCGACGGCGCGTCGGACATGAAGAAGGAAGAGCTGGCCGAGGCGCTGTCGGAGGCGATGGCCCAGTAGCTCAGGCCGCGTGGGCGGGCCCGTCGGAAGACGCTCGGCGGGCCCGCCCGCGTGAAACCCCGTCTGGCCCACGCGGGCAGCGGGCAGGTGCAGGGCGTGCCCGGCCTCCTGTCGCCCGTCGAAGCCCGCGTCGAGGTGTCGGTCTCCCCGGAGGACGTGTGGGCGGTGATCGCGGACCCCGCCACGTACCCGGACTGGCTTGTCGGCGCCCAGCGCATCCGGGGGGTCGACTCGGCGTTCCCGGCGCCGGGGGCCGAGTTCCGCCACTCCGTCGGTCCGACGAAGGGCGCCACGATCGACGACTCCACCGAGGCCACCGCGGCCGACCCGCCCTACCGCCTCGAGCTCGTGGTCCACGTCGGCCTGTTCCGGGCGGACGTCGAGCTGCTCGTGGTGCCGTGCGCGACCGGCAGCGAGGTCCGGTTCAGCGAGCGGCCCAAGGGCGGCTGGGTGGCCCTCACGCCGGTGCTGCGGCCGGTCCTCCACGCCCGCAACGCCGAGTCGCTGCGCCGCCTGGCGCAACGCCTCGACTCGGCTTCCGTCGGCTAGGCCGGGCGGTCCAACACCATCAGTCGGCCAGGGCCGTCCTTGCCGGGGATGTCGTCGACGCGGCGGAAGCCGAGCTTGGCCAGGGACCCCCAGCTGGCGGCGTTGCCGACGTCGGGGGCGGCGCCGACCTGGGTCCACTCCGGATGGCGCGGGAACACCACGTGCTCCACGAAGGCGGCGATCATCCGTGGGCCGAGCCCCCGGCCGCGATCCTCAGGGCGTCCGATGAGGTAGTCGATGCCCGCGCACGTGGGGTCGGCGCCGGCCGCCGTCCAGGGCTCGCCCTCCTCGGGGTGCGCCGACGCCGGGTAGCACTGGATCCACCCGAACGGCCGCCCGTCATCGAGGGCGAGGTGGTGCTCCTCGGGCTCGTCGCGGGTGGAGGCCTCGCAGTAGTCCTGCACAACCGCAGGCCAGCGGACGTCGTCTCCCTCCCACCAGCGCACGACCTCGGGGTCGTTCAGCCACGCGTGCAGCAGCGGGAGGTCGTGGTCGCGCAGGGGGCGGAACGTGATGGCCACGCGTCAGCGCGGCGCGTCAGCGCAGCGAGAACCCGAGGTCGAAGCGGCGGACCGCCCCGGCGAAGATGTTCGGCTCGATGTCGGGCGGCGTGAGGATCCGCAGGTCGGTCCACCGCTGGGTGAGGGAGCCGAAGAGCATCCGCAGCTCGAGCCGGGCCAGGTTGGCCCCCACGCAGAAGTGCGTGCCCTGCCCGAACGCGATGTGGTGGTTCGGGTCGCGGCGGATGTCGAAGGTGAAGGGCTCGTCGAAGATCGCCTCGTCACGGTTCGCCGACGGGTACGCCAGCATCACGCGGTCGCCGGTGGCCACCGGTTGGTCGGCGATCTGGTCGTCGCGGGTGACGATCCGGAACATGTTGTTGAGCGGGGTCACCCAGCGGATGACCTCCTCGACCAGGCCGGGCACGAGCTCGGGGTCGCCGGCGGCCGCCTCCCACTGGTCGGGGTGCTCGGCCAGGATCGCGAGGCCCCGGGCGATCGCGGTGCGTGTGGTCTCGGCACCGCCGGCGATGAACAGCCCGGTCTCGTGCATCATCGTCATCTCGTCCATGCCGGCCTCGACCCAGGCGGTCACGAGGTCGTCGGCGGGGCAGCCCCTGCGCTCGGTCGCGGTGTCCACCAGCAGGGAGTTGAACTCGACGATGGCCTGCATCATCCCGATGCCGACCTCGGGGTCGACCATGAGGGCGTCGGTCCGCATCAGGCGCTCCGACCAGCCCTTGACGTCCTCCCAGCGCTCCTCGGGGAAGCCCAGGAGCTCGGCCGTGAGCCGGCTCGGCAGCTGGCCGGCGAGGTCGTGGACGACCTCGCACCGGCCGGTCGGGCTCACGGTGTCGATCAGCTCGTCGATGCGGGACTGCAGGAACGGCACGTGCTCGTCGACGGCGCGGGGCGTGAAGCGCCGGTTGACGATGCGGCGCTGCTGGAGGTGCTCCGGATCGTCGAGCGCGATCGTGTTGGTCTCGTCGGGCACGACGTTGGCGCGGTAGGCGCCCCGGGAGGAGAACACGTCGCTTCGGCGCTCGACGTCCATCACGTCGGCGTGGCGGGTGACGGCCCACACGGAGCGCTTCTCGTCGCGCCACACCGGCGCCTCGCGGCGGGCCCACGTGAAGAACTCGTGGACCGAATCGAGATCGACCCACCAGGCGGGGTCGAGCAGATCGGCGGTGGGGACGTTCACGGCGGTCACGGGGACGGACCGTACCGCGTCGGATGGAGTCGGCCACCCGTCACGAGAGGCGCTCTGCCCGGAGCTGCGTCCGGCGGACCTTGCCGGCGTCGTCGCGCAGCGGCTCGTCCACCAGCTCGACGGTGCGGGGGACCTTGTAGATCGAGAGGTGGGCCCGGGCCAGCGCGATGAGCTCCTCCTCGGAGACGCTGCCCGGCTCGGCCTCGACGATGGCGTGGACGCGGTTGCCCTTGTCCTCGTCGGGGAGGCCGATCACCGCGCACGACCGCACCGCGGGGTGCTCGCCCAGCACGCCCTCCACCTCGGCCGGGTACACGTTGGCCCCGCCCACGAGGATCATGTCGGCGCTGCGGTCGCCGAGGTACAGGTAGCCCTCGTCGTCCACATGGCCGAGGTCGCCCAGCGACTCCCACCCGTCGCCCACGGTGCGGGCCTCCGCCCCGACGTAGCGGTACGTGGGGGTCTCGCGGTCGCTGCGGAGCCACACCTCGCCCTGGGTCCCGGCGGGGACCTCGTTGCCGTCGGGATCGCGGATGCTGATCCGGCCGCCGAGCGGCTTGCCGACCGACCCCTCGTGCTCGAGCCACTCGGTGCCGAGGATGATGCAGCTGAGCTGGGCCTCGGTGCCGCCGTAGAGCTCGATGATCCGCTCCGGCCCGAGCCACTCGATCCATGCGCGCTTCAGCCACACCGGGCACGGCTCGGCGAGGTGCCAGACGAGCTGCAGGCTGGAGAGGTCGTAGGCGTTGCGCACCTCATCCGGGAGGCGCCAGATCCGCTTCATCATCGTCGGCACGAGGTAGACGACGTCGGCCCGGTGGTCCTGGATCGCCCGCAGCACCGCCTCCGCGTCGAACCGCTCGAACAGCACCACCTGCGCCCCGCTGAGAACCGACGCCCACGACCAGATCAGCGGACCGTTGTGGTACAGCGGCCCGGGCATCACCAGGCAGCCGCCCGGCGGGATCCCGAACGTGGCCGACAGGGGAAGGGCCTCGGGGTCGAGCTCGGCGGCGTCGGCGGTGACGATGAGCTTCGGCCGGCCGGTGGACCCGCCCGACGTCGGCGCCTTCCAGGCCGGGCTCACCACGTCGGGCAGCGGGCGCCCGTCGTCGAGCCGTTCGCCGGGATCGACGGTGACGCGGTCCGGGAAGCGGGCGGCGTCCGCGGTGATCACCACCTTCGACTCCGCCAGGTCGACCACCGCGGCGATCTCCGAGTCGGCCATCTTCACGTTCAACGGCTGCGGGATGGCCCCGACCTTCCACAGGGCCTCGCAGGCGACGAACCAGTCCGGGTGGTTCCCCGACACGATCGACACCAGGTCGCCGACGCCGATGCCCCGGTCGAGCAGCACGCGGGCCAGCGCGTCGGACCGGTCCTCGAGCTGGGCCCGGGTCATCGTGGTGGACCCGAGGGTGACGGCGGGGCGGTCGGGGTCCTCCGCGGCGAGGTCTCGCAGGCGCTGGACGAACGAGATCACGGTCCGGTGCGCTCGATGATGGTGGCCACGCCCATCCCGCCGCCGGTGCACATCGTGACGAGACCCGTCTGGAGGTCCCGGCGCTCGAGCTCGTCCACGAGCGTGCCGATCAACATGGCGCCGGTGGCCCCGATCGGGTGGCCGAGCGCCATGGCCCCGCCGTTGACGTTCACCCGGTCCCAGTCGGCGCCCGTGTCGGCCAGCCACTGCAGCACCACGGAGGCGAAGGCCTCGTTGACCTCGAACAGGTCGATGTCGCCGATCGTCATGCCGGCCTTCTCGAGGCATCGGAGCGTGGCCGGCCCGGGGGCGGTGAGCATGATCACCGGCTCGGTGCCGGCCGTCGCCGTCATGGTGATCCTTGCCCGCGGCGTCCAACCGTTCGCCTCCGCCGCCTGCCTCGACGCCACCAGCACCGCGCCCGCGCCGTCGACCACGCCCGAGGAGTTGCCGGCGTGGTGCACGTGCTCGATGCGCTCGACCTGCGGATAGGCGAGGAGGGCCGTCTGGTCGAGGGTGATGCCGGACTTCGGGTCCTCGTACGCGCCCATCTTCTCGAAGCTCGGCGAGAGCCTTGCGAGGCCCTCGAGGGTGGTGCCGGGCCGGGGGAACTCCTCGGCGGCGAGGACCACGTTGCCGTCGTCGTCGCTGATCGGCACGAGGCTCCGCTCGAAGCGGCCCTCGGCGATCGCGGCCGCGGCCCGGGCCTGGCTGTCCACGGCCAGCTGGTCGCACTGCTCGCGGGTGAAGCCGCCGATCGTGGCGATCAGGTCGGCCGAGATGCCCTGCGGGACCATCGCGTACTGCTCGAACAGGTGAGGGTTGTTCGCGCTGAAGCCGTCGACGTGCATGGGCGACGGGCGGGACATCGACTCGACGCCGCCGCTCACGACGATGTCCTGGTGACCGGACAGCACGCCCATCGCCGCGAACGTGACCGCCTGCTGGCCGGAGCCGCAGAAGCGGTTCAGGGTCACGCCGGGCGCGTCGGTGTCCCAGCCGGCGTCGAGCGCGGCCATGCGGGCGATGTCCATCGAGTGGTCGCCCGAGCCCGCGCCGCACCCCATCACCACGTCGTCGACCTGGCGCGTGTCGAGATCGGTGCGGTCGCGCAGCGCGTTGAGCACCTGCGCGAGGACGCGCTGCGGGTGGACCGGGTGCAGCGACCCCGTGTCCTTGCCCGTGCCTCGCGGAGAGCGGACGGCTTCGATGATGAGCGCTTCACGGGGCTGCGCCACGGGGACCTCCAGGTCGGCGGGTGCGATCGGTCCGATGGTTCTAGCCGCGTGCGCCCGGGTAGGGGGTGGGCATGCTCCTTCCCATCATCGCCGTCATCATCGCCATCGTCGGGGTGGTCCAGCTGTTGCAGGGCCAGATCATCTTCGGGGTGCTGCTGCTCGTCGCCGCCTGCCTCGTCGGCCCGGGCGGCTACTCCGTCTTCCGAAGCCGAAGCACCAGCTGATCTCCGACCGGCCCGGCTTCGTGGAGATCGGCGGCGACCACTGGGAGCGGCACCGCTGGCAGCTGGTGCACGTCTCCCACGACGACGGCACCCTCGTCGTCGACGCACTCGAGCTCGTCGAGGGGGGAGACGGGGGGGCCGGTCGTCCGGCCCAGCTGGTCACGCTCGCGTTCCGTCCGCCCGACGAGCTCGGCGCGGACGACGACGAGAGCGTCGGTGATCGCCTCGCGGCCTGGGTCCACCGCGACGACGGCCTCTGCGACGCCTACCACCGCACCGATCTCCCGTACGGCTGCCTGGCGATGTTCCAGCGGCGCGACGCCGTCATCGTCGCGACCGACGAGTCCGGCGGGAGCTGGCGGTGACTGCGGGGAGCCCTACGCGCGGCGGGTGATCAGCGCGAGGGCGACGTCGTCGGTCTGCTCGCCCGGCGACAGGCACGCCTCGAGCAGGCTGTCGGCCATGCGCTCCGGGTCGCCGGCGCTGAGCCCCGTCAGCTGCTCGGCGAGGCGTCGGACCGAGAGGTCGATCGACTCGCTCCGCCGTTCGATGAGCCCGTCGGTGTAGCAGAGCAGGGTCGCGCCGATCGGGAACTCGTGGGTGCCGGCCGGGTCGGACGCACGGGTGACGCCGATGAGCGGGCGGCGCCCGTCGCCGAGGACGCGCGTGGTGCCGTCGGGGAGGCGCAGGAGCGGCGGCGGGTGGCCGGCGGCCACGTAGGCGAGGGTGCCGGCCGCCGGGTCGATCGCCACGACGACGGCGGTGGCGATGCGCCCCGTGCCCTCCACCGACCGCGACGCCCGTTCGATCAGCTCGTCGAGGGGCGTGCCGAGGCGGATCAGGGTGCCGAGCATCGTGCGGAACTGCGCCATCTGCCCGACCGCGGTGATCCCGTGCCCGGCGATGTCGCCGACCACCACCACGTAGCGGCCGTCGTCGAGCAGGATCCCCTCGAACCAGTCGCCCCCCATCCCGACGGACTGGGACGCGGGCAGGTAGCGGGCGGCGCAGGCCAGGGCGTCGGAGTGGGGGAGCGGGGCAAGGACATCGGTCTGCAGCGCGTCGACCAGCCGGTGCTCGGCGTCGGCGAGCCGGGCCCGCTCCAACGACTGACCGGCGATGCCGGCGACGGTGGTGAGCCGGCCGACGAGGTCGGCGTCGAACTCCACCGGGCGGTCCCACGCCACACCGAGGGCACCGATCACCGCGCCCTGGCGATCGTGCAGTGGGAGGTTGGCCGTCGCCCCGAACCCGGCTGCCATCCACGCGTCGGCCAGGTGCGGGTACCGGTCGCGCATCTCGGCCGTGGACGCGAGGAGCACCGTCTCGTCAGTGCGGGCGGCGACGGTGAGGGGGGTGTCGGCGGACAGCGGGTTGGTGGCCGGGAGCGCGGTGCGGGTGGCCTGGGCGAGCGGACCCGGCGTGAAGTAGCGCTTGAGGCGATCGCCCTCGACCACGCCGACGGCGGCATGGATCCCGTCGAGCGGGGCGAGCACGGCGCTCGTGAGGTAGCTCATCACGTCGTCGCTGCTGCGGCGCGGGGCCAGGCCGGTGGCGAACCCGGCGAGGGCCTGGAGGTGGGTGGTCGACCGGAGGACCTGGTCGTCGTAGCGGTTGGTGCGGCGCCACAGCATCGCCAGCGCGCCGGTGAGCAGCACCGTGACGCCGGCGATCAGCCCGGCCAGCCAGCGGGTCGGACCGTTGGGGTTGGCGGCGATGACGGACCAGGTGCGGCCGGTGGCCTCGGTGGTGAGCTCGGCATCGTGCCGGTGGTGGCTGCCGCCGCTGGCGAGCGACGTGGTGCCGTCGCGGACCTCGAAGAAGGTCCCCTTCGGGAGCCCGGCGATGAGGGTGTCGTGCAGGACCTCGGCCAGGTATCCGGTGGACATGAACGCCACGGTGGCGTCGCGGCGCTGCGCCACGGTGTCGAGGGGAACCCCGGGCCGGTACAGGGCCCGGGTGAGGAAGAACGAGAGGCGGCCCGTGGGCTGCGATGGCACCGGCTCGCTGAAGACGAGGACCCCACGGTCCCGGGCCTGGTCGGCCGCAGTGCCACGGATGGGATCGCCGGCCAGGTCGAAGCCGAGGATGCCGCGGTTCACGTCGGTGATCGGGACGACCTCGGTGACGGGGTAGTGGAACGGGCGGGGCGGCGCCGGCGCGGCCCCCGCGGTGGGCCGCTCGATCATCGTCCGGCCCGTGGACAGCTCCCAGGCGGCGCGGTCGGCCTCGCGCACGATCGGCACGAACGCCAGCGACTCCAGGGTGGTGGCTGCGACGACGCCGGACGCGTACGAGCGGAACGCGTCGAGGTTGACGGTGCCATCCTGCTGGACGAGGGCGTCGGCACCGGAGAGCCCGGCTTGCACCGCCATGACGGTCCCGTCGATCAGGTCGACGGTCGCGCTCACCGCGGCGTCGTCACGTCGGTCGACGTCGGTGTCCGCGCGGTGCCAGACGAGCGCCGTGGAGACGCCGCCGACGAGCAGCACCAGGGCGACCGGCAGCCCGCGCGCGGCGCGACCGGCGGGTGGGCAGCTGCTCGGAGGTTCCGCCCGGACCCATCGCCTACAGGATCATCTCTTGCAGCCCCGAGAGCTCGATCACGGCGGCGACCTGCGGGGTCAGGTTCGCCAAGGCCAGCCCGCCGCCCTCGGCGGCGAGTCGGAGGTGGGTGGTGACGAGCAGGCTGATGCCAGTGGAGTCGAGGAACGAGCAGCGCTCCAGGTCGACCACGATCTCGCGGACTCCGGCGTCGACGTGCCCGACGAGCTCGTCGCGCAGTCGCGGGGCCTGCTCGAGATCGAGGTCGCCGACCACGACGACGGTGGTGGCGGCGGCGCCGTCGACCGTCACGGCCGACGCCGGTCGGGCCGGCACCGCCCCAGGGGGAGCGTCGGCACCGGGATCGCTCCACGGGCGCGGCGGTCGTCCGTCGCGGAGCTGCTCGATGACCTCGGACAGCCACCACCGCCGGTAGGCGAGGGCCTCGGGCGGGGTGACCAAGGTGAGGAGGTCGCGGTCGGCGCAGTACTGGTCGAGCTCGTCGAGGAGTCCGGCGAGGCGCTCGACATCGTCGGCGGCGGCGGCGGGCAGGACGTAGGACAGGTCGACGCTGGTGGTCGCGAGGTCGGCGACGGCCTGGGCCATCCGCTCGTCGACCTCGTTGTTGAGGCCTCCGTAGCGCTCGCCCAGCTCGACGCCGAGCTCGTAGAGCCGGACGGGGACCCCGTCGGGCGAGGCGGCGTAGTGCACGAGGGAGAGCTCGCGCCGGAGGGTCTCCCCGTGCTCGCTCGCGCGCCGGTGGACGTCGAGGGGCAGTCCCACGAGCTCCACGCGCGCCATCGCCTGTCCCGCATCGGCCACCGGCCGCCCCCCGTGCAGGTCGAACTCGAACCAGACGATCTTCCCACCCTCGGCGGGGCTGGTGCCCCACGCGGTGGTGAGCGCGTCGAGGAGGTGGAGTCCGCGGCCCGTCGGGGCAGCGAGGTCGTGCTGGCGCCGGGTCGGGATCGTGGGGTCGTGGTCGAGGACCTCCACGATCAGGCGGTTCCCCTCGTGGTGCACCCGCAGCTGGGAGGTGGAGTGGGCGTGGAGCACCGCGTTGGTGACGACCTCGGACACGCACAGCAGGAGGTCGTCGTGCCGCGGGTGCTCGCCGACGAGCTCGGACACGGCGGATCGGGCGAGGCGAGGGGCCGAGCTGTCGGCGGGGAGATCGAGCGCGAACGGGTCGACGGCGCCGCTACTCATGCGCGGGTCCTCATGCGCGGGTCCTCATGCGCGGGTCCTCATCGCGGGCACCCGGGCCCGGTGCCACGGTGATCCGGGCTCCGTTCCGATGCTTGCCCGCGCTGGTCCTTCGGTCCGTCCTTCGCACCGCCGACCGCCCTACCCGTCCCGTTCAGATCGCAGACCTGCCCGGGCGGGTTGGGCCCGGACCCGAGCGGGAATGCCTGGGGAGACCGGATCGACCCGCTGGGGCGGTCCCGATGCCGCTAGGAGGCAGCCGTGCAGGACGCGCAGGAGCTCTCCCTCTGGGTCGACACAGATGCTCGCCCCATCCGGGTGCTGGCGTCGGGCGACCTGGACCTGGACGGCGGTGACCGGATCGAAGCACTCGTGGCCGAGCTCGTGGGCCGGGGCCAGGACGTCGTGCTCGACCTCTCCGCCGTGACCTTCCTCGACTCGAGCGGGCTCGGTGCCCTCATCGCGCTGTCGCAGGGCGAGGGCCGTGTGGTGGTGGAGGACGCCTCGCCGGCCGTGCTGCGCGTGTTCGAGATGACCGGCACGACGGACGTCTTCGACCTCGGCGTGCCCGCGGTCGTCCGCGGTCGACTCGCCGACGTCCTCCCCGATCCCGCCGTCGCCTGACCCCCGCAGCGGCGGATGGCCGGAACGGCCATGATGCTGCGCTGACGTCGAGCGCAGAGGGGGAGTCGTGGAGATCGGACTGTTCACGCCGTTGGGGAACGGCAACGCCCATGGCCCCCTGCTGCGCCGGCTCGGGGCCGAGGCCGAGGCTCGGGAGTTCGAGTCGATCTGGGTGGCCGAGCACGTCGTGATGTTCGACGACTACGCCTCGCAGTACCCGTACGCGGCCGACGGCCGCTTCCCGGGAGGCGGCGACACCGGCCTGCTCGAGCCCCTCACCGCGCTCGCGTACTTGGCCGCGGTGACGGATCGCATCCGGCTCGGCACCGGCATCTGCCTCGTGCCGCAGCGGAACCCCGTCTACACCGCGAAGCAGGTGGTGGACGTGGACAACCTGTCCGGCGGCCGCGTCGACTTCGGCATCGGGATCGGGTGGCTGAAGGAGGAGTTCGACGTCCTCAACATGCGGTTCGCGAACCGTGGCGCGATCACGGACGACTTCCTCGCGGTGATGAAGGTGCTGTGGCAGGACGAGGTGTCGGAGTTCCACGGCGATCACTACGACCTCCCGACCTGCCGCCTCTACCCCAAGCCGATCCAGACGCCGCACCCGCCGATCCACGTCGGGGGGGAGAGCGATGCGGCGCTGCGACGCGTCGCCGCCCACGGCCAGGGTTGGTACAGCTTCAACCGGCTGCCGCACGAGCTCGACGAGCCGCTCGTTCGCCTGGACGAGATGCTGGCCGCGCAGGGCCGATCCCGCAGGGACGTCCAGATCACCGTCTGCCCCTACTTCAACCCGGTGACCCCCGAGCTGATCGCGGCGTACGCCGACCGGGGCGTCGATCGGCTGGTGCTGCTCTGCCTCGCGTTCGAGGAGGCATCGATGATCACCGGCCTCGACGACCTGGCCGCGCTGCGGGACGCGGGCCTGGGGTAGCCGTCGGCCACGAGCCAGAGTTATGGCAGACGGGCTGACAAAAGGTGTAGGGTCTCGGCGATGGCAGCCGGCGGGTGGACCCACGAGGATGGCGGTCCCACGCGGACCCAGCTCGTCCCCGGCGCGCTCGACACCGGCCCGGGCACCCGCCTGGCGGCCACCACCCGGGTCGCCCCGGTCACCACGATGGCGGTGCGGGGCGCGAACGAGGGCGAGGTGCTCCTGCTCCGGCACACGCCGGGGGAGCCCTCGGCCGCGGTGGTCGAGCGCATCGATCCCATCACCCTCGAGCCGACCTGCACGTCGCCGGACCTGCCGGCCGGCCCCGTATGGCCCGGCGGGATCGGCAGCACCGCGGACGGGGGTGCCCACGTGGTCTTCGGCGACCACGCCCACCGGCTCGATGCGGAGCTACGACCCACGGCGTGCGTCCAGCTGCCGCGGTCTCGGCCCTACAACAGCTTCGTCGCGCTGTCCGACGGCCACCTCGTCACGAAGGACTTCGCCGGCTCCCGTCCGGGCCTCGCCGTGGCGGCCGTCGAACGCGAGCCGAGCGAGCTGCTCGTGCTCGACCCCGTGTCCCTCGCCATCGTCGACCGGCTCGTGCTGCCGGAGCCGTCGATCGCGCGGCTGTCCGCCGACGGCGACACCGTCTACGTCGTCGGCGACACCAGCCTCCTGGTGGTCGCCTGGGACGGGCAGCGCCTCGTGCTCGACGCCGATCGCACGGTCCGCTACCGGACGATGGAGGGCCAGGGCTACGGCTGGGACTGCGTGATCGCCGGCGGGTCGGCGTGGTTCCTCGACGACGGCGAGGGCAGCGACGGCTACAGCGGCACCCTCCGCGGCCATGGCGTGGCCACCGCCCCGCTGCACCTCGTGCGCATCGACCTCGCCAGCGGTGACCTGGCGTTGGCCGAGGTCTCGGGTCTGCCCGGCGGGCTCGTCGCCAACCCACCCGTGGTCGACATCGAGGCCGGCATCGCCGTGGGCTACGACTCGGGCAACGGTGTGCTGGTCGGCTTCGACTCCGCCACCCTCGAGCCACGGTGGCGGCGCGAGCAGGACCACGGCAGCCACCTGCTCCTCTACGCGTCCGGGGAGCTCGTCACCGGCGACCACGCCGACGTGGTGGTGCTCGATGTCGCCACGGGCACCGAGCGGGCCCGCGTCGACACGGGCAGCGGCCTGCAGTCGGTCCTCTTCCCGTGCCCGGGCTGGGACCGCGACCTCTACCTCTGCTCCTTCCTGTCGATCACGCGGGTGTCGGTGGTGGCGGAATGACCGCAGTACGGACGACCGACGGCCGGGTCGAGCGACGCGAGCGCAACCGCGCCGCGGTGGTGGAGGCGCTGCTCGACCTGTACCGCCAGGGCCAGCTGGCCCCCAGTGCCGACGCCATCGCCCGCCAGGCGGGGGTCTCGCCCCGTTCCCTGTTCCGGTACTTCGACGACCTCGACGCGCTCATCCGCGAGGCCGTGCGACAGCAGCAGGACCACCTCGCGCCGACGATGGCCTTCGAGGTCGATCCGGGACTCCCGCTGGACGAGCGGCTCGGCCGGCTCGTCGACGCCCGGCTCGACCTGTACGAGGCGATGGGGGCGGTCGCCCGCGTCGCCCGGAGGGTCGCCCACCAGCAGCCGCCGGTCGCCGACGAGCTCGGTCGCATCCGTGCGGTGCTGCGCGACCAGGTGGCCGCAGCGTTCGCGCCCGAGCTCGCCGCTCGCCGCAGCACGGCCGGAGCCGAGGCGTTGGCGGCGGCCGACGTGCTCATCTCGTGGGAGGCCGTCGACCTCCTGCGCAGCGTCCATGGCCTGGACCGGACCGGCGTCGCCGCCGCGCTCGTCACCGGCCTTCGGGGGGTGCTGTCGTGAGGCGGGGCTCGGCGCGCCGCCAGGTGCTCATCGACGTGCCGGCCGACCGGGCGTGGGCCGTCGTGTCCCGGCCCGAGCTCATCCACCTGTGGTTCCCGGGGATGGTGGCCTGCCAGGTCGACGGTGACCAGCGGGTGATCACCCTCGCGTCCGGCATCCCGCTGATGGAGACGATCATCAACAACGACCCGACCCAGCGGCGCTTCCAGTACCGGCTGAACGGCGGCATCTTCAGCGAGCACCTCGGCACCATCGACGTCCACGAGATCGATCCCGGGCGGTCGATGGTCGTGTACTCGTCGGACGTCAGCCCGGCCGCCATGTCGCTCGTGCTCGGCGGCGCCACCCAGGGCGCCCTGCAGGAGCTCCGCCGTCAGCTCGAGGCGGGCGAGGGCCCCGCCCTCGACGCGCTGGCCCGACCTGTCACGGAGGCCTGACGTGGGCCGCAAGATCCTCTTCATCACCACCGACCAGCAGCGGTACGACACCCTCGGCTGCAACGGCGGCCTGCTGAGCCGCACGCCCGTGGTCGATCGGCTCGCGGCCGAGGGCGTGCGCTACGAGCGGGCGATCCCGCAGTCGGTCGTGTGCATGCCGTCCCGGTCGACGATGCTCACCGGCCAGCACCCCAGCACCCACGGCGTGTGGATGAACGGGGTCGCGCTGCCGGTCGACGCCCCGTCGGTGGCGGCGGAGCTGCACCGGGCCGGGTACCGGACCGCTCTCGTCGGCAAGCCCCACTTCGAGCCGTTCCTGGACCCGTTCGGCCGCTTCACCGAGAACCGGCTGGCGCGCGACGAGGTGCCGACGGTCGACTCGCCGTGGGCCGACGGCACCGTCGGCCCGCACCGCGGCTTCGACCACCTCGAGTTCGCCACGCACAGCCCGGTCGGACCGCTGCACTACAGCCGCTGGCTGATGGCCGAGCACCCGGAGCACCTCGGCGGCTTCTACCAGGTGCTCGACGCCGACCTGGAGGTGAACGCGGCGGGAGGCGGCGACACGGGGGCACCGCAGGTGCAGGACAACCCCGTGCCCCGCGACTGCTACCACACGGACTGGGTGGCCGATCGGGCCATCGCGTGGCTCGACGGGTTGCAGGCGGACGACGACTGGTTCTGCTGGGTCAGCTTCCCGGACCCCCACCACCCGTGGGATCCGCCCGCCGCCGAGCTGGGCCGCGTGCCCTGGCGCGACGTGCCGCTGCCGGCCGGGTATCCCGAGTCGCCGTCCGAGCGGGAGGCGCTGCTCGACGCCAAGCCGCGGCACTGGCGGCTCTGGTACGACGGCGAGCTCGTGTCCAACTACGAGGCACCGGCCTCATGGGTGCCGGCCACCCTCACCGCCGACCAGCTCCGCGAGGTGTGGGCCCGCAACGCCGTGGAGGTCGAGCTGATCGACGAGGCCATCGGGCGGATCCTCGCAGCGGTCTCCGCCCGCGGGTGGGACGACGACCTCGACGTCGTGTTCACCACGGACCACGGCGAGCTCCAGGGCGACTTCGGCCTGCTCTTCAAGGGCCCGTACCACGTCGACGGCTTGATGCGGCTGCCCCTCATCTGGCGTCCGGCGCCGTCCGCCGGCGTGGCCCCGTCCGTGGTGACCCGCGCGGTCGGGCTCGTCGACCTCGCGCCGACCTTCTGCACGATCGCGGGGCTGCCGGCCACCGACTGGATGCAGGGGGCGACCCTCCCGACCGCCGACGCGGATGCGGTGGCCGACCCGCAGCAGCGGGTCCTCACCGAGTGGGACAGCGAGCTGCACGGCATCGCGGTGCACCTGCGCACGATCACCCGCGACGGGTGGGTGGCCACGGTCTACCTCCCGGGCGCGGTGCACGACGGCTCCGAGGGCGAGCTGTACGACCTGGCCGAAGACCCGCTGCAGCGCGTCAACCGGTGGGACGACCCTGCTTGTCGCGCGACGCGCGATGACCTGGTGGACGACCTCTGGGCCAGCCAGCCCCCGACCCGGGACCCGCGCCTCCCCGTCGAGGCTCCCGTCTAGGACGGAGCGGTGGAGCTCGCTCCGGGAGCGGGCTGGCGGAACGCCTTGGCGAGGCCGCCGACCATCCACGCCTGATCCTCCCCGACGGGGAGGTCCAGCGGGCTCCGGATGCTGAGCGCCTCGAGCAGGTCGAGGGCGGAGCCGCGGAGGTGCAGCGAGCCGTCCGGCGCGCCGCCGTCGTGGACGCGAACGCGACCTGCGAGCTCCACGACGAAGCGATCGTCCGGACCCGTGACGTCGACGACGAAGGTGCCGATGCGCTCCGGGCGGGCAGCCACGGTGAACGCGGGGCCGAGCGCGGCGACGTAGCGCAGGCTGCCGCGCACCTCGTCGTCCTCCACGACGGTCGGCCGGCCGAGCGGGAGGAGCACGTCGCGCTCGTGGACCCAGCTGTCCCACAGTGCGTGGAGCGCGATGCACCGCAGCGAGATGTGCCCGGGTGGGCCCTCCGCGAGGACGCTGGTCCACTCGTCCTGGGCGAGGCCGGCGAGGGAGGTGGCCAGGGCGGTGTTGGACTCGGCGAAGCCGGCCAGGACCTGCTGCGGCGGCACGCCCCGGGCGGCGTCGACCATCTGCGCGGGCGTGTCGACCGGGTCGAACGTCGTCAGGTACCGGGTGGGTTCGCCCTCACGGCCCTTCGTGATCGAGAGCGCCCAGAAGCCGTTGACGCCGGCCAGGTGCGCGACGACGTCCTGCACCGACCACCCGTCGCACCGGCTGGGCGCCGCCCACTCGGCGTCGGTGAGGTCGGCGAGCGCGGCAGCCATCCGCTCGCGCTGGCGCACCAAGGGGACGGACGGGTCGTCCGGCGGCAGCTCGATCGAGACGAGCGGCGGACCGTCGTAGCGCGGGTCGATGGGCACGGACGAACGCTAACCCGACCCAGAACGCGCGGCACCGGCGTGATGGGCAGATCACGCCGGCGCCGCTGGGACCCTCGAAACCGCTAGTTGCGGTTGCGATCCATCGAGTCCTTGACCTTGTCGATCGCGTCCTCCGCCTTGTCGCGGAGCGTGTCGACGGCACCCTTGACCTTGCCGGCGAGCTCGTCGGCCTTGCCCTCGTTCTTCAGCCGATCGTCGTCCGTCAGGTCTCCGGCGGCCTGCTTCACGCGGCCCTTGGCCTTGTCGAGGTTCTCACCCAACGGTCCTTCTCCTTGGTAGAGGGCCTCGCGAGGGGGTCTCACGGGGCTCCCCTGGCCCCTGCCCGGGACGCAGCCGAGGCAAACGTGACAGCTGTCCCGTGCGTCGGGGGGTGGACCTAGGGTGTCGTCGTGACGACACGGGGGCGGGGCCGGCCGCCGACGGGGGATCCGCTGGCGGTCCCGACGGAGCTGCTCCTCGACAGCGCGCTGGCCGCGTTCGCGGAGAAGGGGTTCGACGGCACGTCCGTGCGCGAGCTCGCCCGCAGCATCGGCGTGAGCCACAACCTCATCCCGCAGCGCATCGGGTCCAAGGACGAGCTGTGGAAGGCAGCCGTCGACCACGGGTTCGTGCAGCTCGCGTTCGCGCTCGCCGAGGTGGTCACGGGCGACATGCCCCAGGACGATCTATCCGCGCTCCGGGCGGTGGTCGTGCGCTTCGTCGAGGCCAGTGCCTCCCGCCCGGCCCTCCTGCGGATCATCCAGCAGGAATCGATCAGCGCGGGACCGCGGTTCGACTACCTGTTCGACACCTACATCGACCCCGTGCGCATCTTCGGCGGCGAGCTCATGGCCCGGCTGCGGGAGGCCGGGCGGCTGCGGACCGACTCGGTGGGGCTGATGTACTTCTTCATGACCTCCGGCGCAGGCGGCCCGATGGCCCTCCCCGCGATGGCCGAGCGGTTCGGCCTGGTGGTCGATCCCGACGACCCCGAGGCGGTGCGCCGCCACGCGGAGGCCGCCGTCGACGTGCTCTTCGACGGCCTCGTGGTGTCCGACTAGGCGCTCGTCTTGCCGAGGTGCTCGGCGAACCAGGCGAGGGTCCGGTCCCAGGCGTCGGCCGCGGCGGTCGGGTTGTAAGACGGGCGGACGTCACAGTGGAACCCGTGGTCGGCGTCTGCGTAGCGCACGACCTGGTGGGCCACGTCGGCCTCGGCGTCGAGCGTCTCTCGCAGCGACTCGACGTCGGCGATCGGGATGCTCCCGTCGAGGTCGCCGAACAGGCCGAGCCAGGGCGTCTGAAGGGACGAGGTGCGGCCGGCGAGGGCCGGGAACTGAGGGAAGCGGGCGTTGACGATCCCGCCGCCGTAGAAGCCGACCGCGGCGCCGAGCGACCGCTCGAGGGCCACCAGGAACGTCACCCGGCCACCCATGCAGAACCCGACGATCGCCGTCCGCTCGTGCGCGATCCCCTGGCCGCTGATGTGGTCGAGCGCCGCGTCGACGTCGGCGAGCATCCCCTCGTCGGTGAGCCCCTCGAAGAGCGGGAGCACCTTGGAGAAGTCGTCGTAGGAGGCGGTGCCGCCGCCAGCGCGATGGAACAGCGACGGCGCCACGGCCAGGTAGCCCTGGTCGGCGAATCGGCGGGTGACGTCCTGGATGTGGTCGTTCACCCCGAACGCCTCCTGGATCACGACCACCGCGGCGGTGGCGGGTGTGGCCGGCGCGGCCTCGTAGAGGTCCATGGGGCCGTCCGGGGTGGCGAGCTGGATCGTCCGGGTCGTCATGCGCCGTTGTCTACACCCGCGCCTCTGCCCGGCGCGTGACGACGACGGCGGCCAGCGCCGTGGTGAGGGGCACCGTGGCCACGAGCCCGATGGAGCCGACCAGCGTGCGCACCACCTCCACCGCGACCAGCTCGCCGACCGCCACCTCGCTGAGGCTGCGTCCGGCCCCGGCGAACAGCAGGAGCAGCGGCAGCGAGGCGCCGGCGTAGGCGAGCACGAGCGTGTTCACGGTGGACGCGATGTGGTCGCGGCCGATCGTGATCGCGGCCGAGTAGAGCTGCCGCACCGAGTAGCCGGGGTTCGCCTCGTGGAGCTGCCACACCGCGGAGGCCTGGGTGACGGTGACGTCGTCGAGCACGCCGAGGCTGCCGATGATGATCCCGGCGAGGATCAGCCCTCGGACGTCGATCTCGCGCGGACGCGAACTGCAGGTAGAAGGCGTCCTCCGAGCCGAACCCGGTGAAGTGCGCGAGGTCGGTGAACAGCGCCGCCAGCACCGCAGTGACGGCCAGCGCCGCGAACGTCCCGAGGAGCGCAACCGTCGTCATGTCGTTGACGCCGTGGGTCAGGTAGAGCGCCGCGACGGCGATCACCACCGCGGCCACCAGCGCCACGGCGGTGGGATCGTGGCCGTCGAGGATCGAGGGGAACGCGAACGCCACGAGCACCACGCCCGTCACCCCGAGCGCGACGAGCGCCCGCAGGCCCTGCCAGCGCCCGAGGACCAGCACGGCGACCGCGAACAGCACGGCCAGCAGGATGAGCGGCCGCCCTCGCTGGAAGTCCTGGAAGAAGTACCGGAGCTCCGGTGGGTTGTCCGGCTCGTAGTGGACGACAGGCGATCGCCCTCGTGGATCTCCGCCGCCGAGTCGGTGGCGCTGATCTGGAACGCGCCCTCCTCGCCCTGCCGTGGGCCCGCTGGTGATCCGGAGGATGACGTCGGTCGCACGGGATCCCGTCGGCTGCCGCGGTGCCCTGGCACGGCACGGTGCGGACGTGGGTGACCGTGGCATGGACCAGCTCGCCCGTGAAGCCCAGCTCCTCGCCGAGCATCGGCCGTTCGGCGTCGGGCCGCAGGAGCAGCCCGCCGACGACGGCGCCACCGCGACGAGCCGCCACGATGGCGCCGAGCACCCATCGGGTCTGGCGGGAGGAGAGCCGTGGCAGCCGGGCCGATCGAGTGGTCGTGGTGGGCGTGCGCCATCCGCGTCCGCTCGTGGGTCGTGGCTGGACGGTCGGCCCATGTCGGTGCCTCTCGGTCTGTCGGCGGCGCGCTCGCCCGGGCCCGCACCTTGAGCACCTGGAGCGCGCCCACCGCCCCGCCGACGTAGGTGACCCCCTCAGCGACGCACTGCATGCACATGGCGGAGCTCCTGGGGTGCGGTCGGCCGGCGGAGGCTCCGGTGGTGGCGACGAGGAGGAACGCGCCGATCGCCGTGAGCACGATCGTGCCACCCGACGGGGTGTCCGTCTCGTAGGAGATCCACACGCCCGACGACCGCCGCGACGCGGCCCCGAGGGCCATCGCCAGCGCCACGGTCGTCCGGAAGCTGCGGGCCACGAGCTGCGCGGTGGCGACCGGGATGATCATCAGCGCGCTGATCAGCAGCAGGCCGACGACGCGCATGGCGACCACGACGGTGACCGCGGTGACGATGGCGAGGCCGAGGTTGATGGCGAGCACGGGCAGGCCGGAGGCGCGGGCGTGCTCCTCGTCGTGGCTCACCGCGAACAGGTAGCGCCCGAGCCCGAGGGTCACGAGGAGGACGCGCGACGCTGAGCGCGACGAACGTCCGCAGGTCGCCGGTGGTCGTGGTGGTGATCGCGCCGAACAGGTAGGCTGTTCAGGTTGCCGGGCGTCCCCCCGGGGGCCTGGGAGATCACGACCACGCCGCCGGCGATGCCGCCGTAGAACAGCACGGCCAGCGCCACGTCCCCGCTCGTGCGGCCGCGGTAGCGGATCAGCTCGACGACCACCGCGCCGGCGGTTGCGCCGACCAACGCGGTGAGCACGGGAGCAGTGCTGGTGAGGACCCCGACGGCGACGCCGGCCAGCGCGACGTGCCCGAGGCCGTCACCGATCAGCGCCAGCCGGCGCTGCACGAGGTGGACGCCGACGGTGGGCGCGGTGAGGCCGACCAGCACCGCGGCCAGGAGGGCCCGCTGCATGAACGCGTACTGCAGCACTAGCGCAGTATCCCGAGTCGGCCGGCGGGGCCGGGGTCGTCGTGGTCATCGAGGTGGTGGTGGTCGGTGCCGTGGTCGTGCAGGTGCCCCTCGAGAGGCGGCCCGTCGTACGTGATCTGACCACCGTGCCACCACGATCGAGCGGGTCACGACGGCGGCGGCCGGTCCGAGCTCGTGGGCGACGAGCAGGATCGTCACGCCGTCGTCGACCAGGTGCTGCATCGTCTCGGCGAGGGCCACCTGGTTCTGCGCGTCCACCCCGGCGGTCGGCTCGTCGAGGAGCAGCAGCTCGGCGTCGCCGGCGAGCGCTCGGGCGATCAGCACGCGCCGCTGCTGGCCGCCGGACAGCTCGGCCACCGGGTCGCGCTCGCGTCCGGAGAGGCCGACGAGGCGGATCGCGGCCTGCACCCGCTCGCGGTCGGTCGCGCCCAGGCGGCGCCACGGCCGGTGTCTGCGCGAGTCGGCCCGCGGTGACGACCTCGGTGACGGTCGCCGGGACCCCGGCCGCCAGCGTGTGGCGCTGGGGCACGTACCCGATCCGCCACCGCCGATGGAGGCGCGTCGACCGGCACGCCGAACACGTCGATCGATCCGCCGAGGTGCTCGGCCAGCCCGAGGATCCCGCGGACCAGCGTGGACTTGCCCGAGCCGTTCGCCCCGAGCACGGCGACCACCTCGCCCGGCGGCCACCGCGAACGAGGCGTCGGAGACGACCGCCTGGCCGTCGTAGCCGATCACGGCGTCGCGCAGCTCGAGGACCGGCACCGCGTCGGTGGTGCTCACCGGCAGTCCAGTCCCGTACGGAGCGCCGTGAGGTTCGACGCCATCACCTGGAGGTAGTCGCGGCCGCGGGACGAGTCGTCGAGGCCCTCGATCGGGTCGAGCACGTCGGTGGTCGCCCCGGTCTCGCCCGCCACCACCTCGGCGATGGCCGGGCTGACGAGCGACTCGAAGAAGATCGTGCGCACGTCGTGGTCGCGCACGTAGTCGGTCACGGTGGCGAGGTCCGCCGGCGACGGCTCCTCCTCGGGGGTGAGCCCCGTGATGCCGACCTGGGTGAGCTCGTACCGGCGGGCGAGGTAGCCGAACGCCTGGTGGCTGGTGACCAGCTCACGGCTGGTGCAGTCGGCCAGGCCGGTGACGAACGAGGAGTCGAGGGAGGCGAGCTCCACCTGCAGGTCCTGCACGTTGGCGGTGAACTCCGCGGCGTGGTCTGGATCGAGCTCGCCCAGGCGGTCGGACAGCTCGACGGCGACGCTCCGCCAGCCGGGTCGGGTCGAGCCAGAAGTGCGGGTCGACCTCGTCGTCCGACGCGGCCCGCAGGTCGAGGTCGGCACCGGCGTCGGCGACGTCGAAGCGGCGGTCGCCGTCGATCTGCCCGACGGCGTCGTCGACGGCGGGCTGGAAGCCGTCGAGGTACACGACGAGATCGGCGTCGAGGACGTCGGCGACGTCGCTGGGGGACAGCTCCAGGTCGTGGGGCTCGGCCCCCGCCTTGGTGAGGGAGTGCACGGCGACGTGCTCGCCGCCCACCCGCTCCGCGATCCACGCCAGCGGGTAGAAGGACGCCTGGACCTCGACGGTGCCCCCGGCGCCCGCGGCCTGGCCGTCGTCGTCTCCGCACGCCGTCAGCCCGAGCCCTGCCACGGCCAGCGCGACCGCAGCGGCGGCGACGAGGCGGCGGGTGAACATGGGAACGATCCTCATCTTGATGAGAGTCGTTGTCAACATGGTTCCCAACAACAGGAGATTCGTTCTCACTTCGGGCGCACCGCGGGTACCCTGCCCCGATGGCCCTCGACGTGCACGCCACCGCCACGGCCCGGCTCCGGGCCGACGGGCAGCGCTACACGACCGGCCGGCGGGCACTGGTGGCGGCGTTGGCAGCCACGGAGCGACCGCTCACCATCCCCCAGCTGCTCGACACCGGGAAGGGCCTCGCCCAGAGCTCCGTGTACCGGAACCTGGCCGTGCTCGAGCGGGCGGCAGTGGTGCACCGCATCGTCACGGCTGACGACTTCGCCCGCTACGAGCTGGCCGAGGACCTCACCGAGCACCACCACCACCACCTCATCTGCGAGCGGTGCGGCGACGTCACCGACTTCACGCTCCCCGGCGCGCTCGAGGACGAGCTCGACGCGGCGGCCGCCAAGGTGGCGCGCCGAACCGGCTTCTCCGTCGACCGCCACCAGCTCGACCTCGTCGGCACCTGCCCGACCTGTCGTTAGGGCGTCCCCGGCTCCTTGGGCTCGAGGGCGTGCGCGATCGCGTCCTGGACCACGTGGAGGACGTGGTGGTCCTTGAGGTGGTACTCGATCTCCCGGCCTCGTCGCGTGCCGGCGATCACCTGCGCCTCCCGCAGCGTGCGGAGGTTCTGGCTCACGAGGGGCTGCGACGCGCCGAGGGCCTCCACCAGCTCGTGCACGCACCGCGCCTCGTGCTGGAGCTCGAGGACGATGGCCAGCCGCAGCGGTGACGCGAGCGCCTTGAGCAGGGCCGCGCCCGCCTCGACGTCGGAGCGCTCATCGCGGGCCACGGGGTGAAGGATTCCACAGGCATAAGGTTCCGCCATGCCCCAAGCAACGACCAAGGGTGGGAAGTCCTCGACGATGACCGACGCGCACAAGGCGGCGCTGGCCGCAGGACGCGACGAGGCCCGGCAGGTGAAGGCGTACCTGGAGGCGATCGAGGCCACGGCGCCCAAGCGCGGCCGCCGGCGCACGAAGGAGAGCATCGGCCGTCGGCTCACCGCGATCGACGAGGCCTTGACCGGTGCGAGCGCGCTCGTCCGGCTCCAGCTGCTGCAGGAGCGCAGTGACCTCGAGGCCGAGCTGGCCACGATGGACGCGGAGCCGGTGGACCTCACCGAGCTGCGGGCCAGGTTCGTGAAGGTGGCGAGGGTCTACGGGGAGCGCAAGGGGATCGCGTACGGCACGTGGCGGGCGGTCGGCGTGGATGCGGCCACCCTCAAGGCAGCCGGGATCTCGCGCACCTGAACGGAGACGCGCTCCTCCTCGCGGCGGCGGGGTTCGGCGCCGGGCTCGTCAACGGCGTCGCCGGCGGCGGCACGCTGCTGTCCTTCCCCGCGCTGCTGGCCGTCGGCCACCCGGCGGTCGTCGCCAACGTGACCTCGAGCGTCGGCATCTGGACCGGCTACCTCGGCGGGGTGGCCGGCTTCCGCCGCGAGGTCGCCGCGCAGCGCGACCGCGTACGGGCACTGGCGCCGGTGGCGTTCGGCGGCGGGCTCACCGGTGCCGTGCTCCTGCTGGTCACGCCGGCCGACCTGTTCGAGGACGTCGCACCGGTGCTCGTGCTGCTCGCGTGCGCCCTGTTCGCGGCCCAGCCGGTGCTGGCCGGGCGGCTGCGGGCCGGGCAGCTGCGGGCCCGACGGGCCGAGCGAGCGGAGGCCCTCCCGCGAGCTGCGGCGAGGCGCTCGGGGATCCCGTTGCCCGCGCTCGTCGGGACGTTCGCCGCCTCGATCTACGGCGGCTACTTCGGGCCCGGTCTCGGGGTGATCCTGCTCGCCGTCCTCGGCCTCGCCCTCGACGACGAGCTGGTGCGGGTCAACGGCGTCCGCGGCGTGCTGTCCCTCGTCGTCAGCACCATCACCGTGCTGGTGTTCGCGATCGGAGCCGACGTCGACTGGGCCGACGCGGGGGTGCTGGCGGTCACGGCGCTGGTCGGGGGGTACGCGGGTGCACGCCTGTCGAGGCGGCTGCCCGTGCCGGTGCTGCGGGCGGTGGTCATCGTCCTCGGCACGGTGGCGGCCCTGAAGCTCTGGGTGGGGTAGCCGGTCGTATCGTCCGCGCCATGGACCTCACGTCGCACTGGCACAAGCACCCGGCCATCCGCACCGGGGACGACCTCACCCGTGGCGAGCGGGCCGCCGACGTGCTCCGCAACGGCATGGGCTCCTGGGGCTTCGTGTTCGGGGCGCTGCTCTTCCTCGCGGGCTGGATGATCGGGAACCGCAACATCGGGTTCGACCCGTACCCGTTCATCCTCCTGAACCTCATCCTCTCCTGCCTGGCCGCGATGCAGGGCGCGATCCTGCTGATCGCGGCAAAGCGGCAGGACCAGATCGCCTCGGAGCTGTCGACCCACGACTACGAGGTCAACCAGGCCACCGAGGAGGTCGTGCAGGCCATCCACCGCCTCACCACCGAGATCCACGGCGCGGTGGTGCCGCCGAAGCGGGCGGCCGCCCGCAAGCGCAGCTAGAGCCGGGGCGTCGCGCCGGAGTTGGCGACCACGGCGTTGGGCACGTGGATCGGCACGGCCGGCACCGGCGGGAGGTCACCGTTCGGCCGCGGCCACACGATCGGGGTGGCCTCGCTGTCGATGGGCTGGCCCACCTCGATGCCGTAGCGGTCGACGCTGAAGTGGGGGACCGGATAGCCCCGGGTGTTGCCGTCGGCGAAGTAGATGATCGTGTGGACGGCGCGCGGCGTGTCGGTGTCGTTCGCGTTGGCGAGGTGCACGGTGAGCCCGTGGTGGAACGCGACGCTGCCCTTGGGCAGCTCGAGGAACACCGGCTCGATGCCGGCGACCTCGGGGTCGGCCAGGATGTCCTCGGGCTCGCCGAAGAAGATGTTCACGAACTTGCGCATGCCGATCCGGTGGCTGCCGGGCAGGTAGGCCATCGCGCCGCCCGCGAGCGTGGAGCCCTCGAAGGGGATCCACGCGGTGAGCGAGGCGGTCTCCTTCATCGGCCAGTACGGGTGGTCCTGGTGGGCGTCGGTGCGCCGACCGCCGGGCTGCTTGTAGAGCGCCTGGTCGTGCCACAGCCGGATGGACGGCACCTGGAGGAGCTCGGCGGCGGCCTGCCCCAGCTTCGGGTGGAAGGTGAGCGCGGCCACCTCGGGGTGGTCCTCCCAGAGGTTCATGCACTGCACGAACGACTGCTGGTATCGGCTCTTCTCCTCGAGGGGCGTGGTGTCGTCCTTGGTGCGCTCGAGCACCGCGGCGGTGACGAGCTCGCCGTAGCGGTCGAGCTCGTCGGTCTCGAGGAGCCCGTCGACGACCACGAAGCCGTCGCGGTCGAACTGCTCCACCAGTGCGTCGTCGAGGAGCCGGTCGTTGGTCGCCACACCCGTCATCGGGCCTGTCCCCCTGGTCATGGAATCGATTTCACACACCGTAGCAAATCGGGCCGAACGGCCCATGGGCGCGGGTCCCGGCTCCATCAGACACTGGACGCACCCGTCCGTTCACGCCAGGTGGTCCGAAATGCTCGACGTCCGTCGTCTCCCCTCTGCCCTCGTGGTCGCCACCTTCGCGCTGTCGGGCGTGGTGGCCACCTCCGGCGTGGCCGCTGTCGCCGCCGGCGTCGGTGGGTCCGAGGGCTTCTGCCCCGGTGTGAGCGAGGATCGGCCTGCGGGCGACATCCTCGACTGCCTCGGCCCGTCCACCGCCTACATCGAGACCGCGCTCGGGTCGGGCAGCGGGCTCGTCCTCCCCGACGGGTACCTGCTCACCAACGCCCATGTCGTGAACCCGTTCGACGAGGTGAAGGTCACCATCGGTGAGGAGGAGCACGAGGCCGTGAAGGTGGTGGGCGTGGACCTGTTCGCCGACATCGCGGTGATCGGTCCGGTGGAGACCGACGCCGACCCGGTGCACCTGGTCGATCCCTCCGAGCTCCAGAAGGGCGACGAGCTGTTCCTCGTCGGCTACCCGGGAGAGGCGAACGCCGAGGACCTCGAGCCCACCGTTGCCGACGGCATCCTGTCCCGCACGCGCACCAGCAAGACGTTCGACCTCCACTACCTGCAGACCGACGCATCGATCGGCGGCGGCCAGTCCGGGGGTGCGCTCGTCGATCGCACGGGCGGGGTCGTCGGCATCTCGAGCCTGCGCTTCGCCGAGAACTTCGCGCTGGCGCTCTCCGGGGCCGATGCCCAGGCCGCGGTCGACGACATCCTCGCCGGCAACGGCTCCGAGTACACGGCGTGGCCCGGCGGCGAGCAGAAGACCGACGCCACCATCGACCTGCAGGGCGACTACGTCCCGGAGCTGCTGAACGTCGCCGCCGCCCCCGAGGACCGCACCATCGACGTCACCGTGCCGGCCGACGTCCCCGTGATGGTCGTGACGAGCAGCCTCGAGGAGGAGGATCCGCTCGAGGTCATGGGCAACCTCACGCCGATCGCGGCCGAGGAGCTCGACGTGCCGGTCGAGTACATCTCCGGCGTCACCCCCGAGGCGCTGAGGGAGGTCATCCCCGATGTCGAGCTGGGCGAGCTCCTGTCACCCGGCCGCTTCCGCTTCAAGGTGCCCGCCGGCCAGCACGTGAGCCTCAACGTGATGACCAACCGGCCGGACGGCTTCAGCGTCCCCGTCACCACCTCGCTGCCGGTGTCGTCGCTCAGCGCGCCGGAGCCGAAGGACCTGACGTTGGGGGAGGCCGTCGACACCACGGTCGGCACCCTCGTGCCGTTCCACCAGTACAAGGTCCAGCTCTCCGACGGCCAGGACGTGCACATCGAGGCCGGCTCCCCGTCCGGCGACATGCGCGTGGTGGTGAAGGGCCCCAACGGGGAGGAGGAGGAGTTCGACGACTCGCGGGCCGGCCTCTACGGCGTGGACGTCGACGAGGTGTACACGGCACCGTCCGCCGGCGAGTACGTCATCCAGGTCGGCCAGGTGTCCGACGCCCCGACCGGGTACCACCTGGTCATCTCCGGTGCGTGACCCCGCCATCTCGAATTCACATGGGTTTGGGGTGTGCGATCGCTCCGAATGGGAGCACACTGTTCCCATGCGTCGTACCCCCCACGACCCCATGGCCCGTCGACTCCGAGCCCTCGGCTTCACCGAGTCCGCTGCCCTCCGCCTGGCCCGAGCCGGCACCCCGATCGACCTCGACGCGGGCGTGCCCCTCACCGTCGAGGGCGAGCGCGGCGCCGAGGCCTTCCTGATCCTCGACGGCGCCGCCGTCGTCGAGCTGGCCGACGGCCCCGTGGTCGTCGGTCCGGGCGCCGTGGTCGGCGAGCTCGCCGCTCTCGATCCCTTCGCCCGCCGCAACGCCACCGTGCGCACCACCGAGCGCTCGCTCGTCCTGGTCTACGACGTCGCCACCTTCCGGGGCCTCGCCGCCAGCGACCTGCGCCCGCTGCTCGTCCCCGATCGCACCACCGTCGCCGCGTAGCCGACACTCGGGCCGGGCCTCCGGCCGTGCCAGGCTGACCCGATGGACCAGCCTGCCATCCTCGCCGAGGGCCTCGGCAAGACCTTCGGGTCGGTGCGCGCCCTCGACGGGGTCGACCTGGCCGTCCCCGCCGGCACCGTGCTCGGCCTCCTCGGGCCCAACGGCGCCGGGAAGACGACCGCCGTGCGCGTCTTCACCACGATCCTCCGCCCGGACGAGGGCCGGGCGTCGATCCTCGGCATCGACGTGGCGCAGCAGCCCCAGGAGGTCCGCAAGAGGATCGGGCTGGCCGGCCAGTACGCCGCCGTCGACGAGAACCTCACCGGGCGGGAGAACCTCATCATGGTGGGCCGCCTCACCCACCAGCCCAAGGCGGCGATCCTGCCGCGGACGGCGGAGCTGCTCGAGCGCTTCCGCCTGTCCGAGGCGGCCGACCGGCCCGTGAAGACCTACTCGGGTGGGATGCGGCGCCGACTCGATCTGGCCGCCGCGCTCGTGCACCGGCCGCCCGTGCTGTTCCTCGACGAGCCCACCACGGGCCTCGACCCGCGGGGTCGGCTCGACCTGTGGTCGGCCATCGAGGAGCTCGTGGCCGACGGGGCGACGTTGCTGCTCACCACCCAGTACCTGGAGGAGGCGGACCGGCTGGCCGACACCATCGTGGTCGTCGACCACGGGCGCGTGATCGCCGAGGGCTCGGCCGCCGACCTCAAGGCCCGCTTGGGGACCACGATCCTCCACGTGGAGCTGGGCCGCGACAGCCTGGAGCGGGGGCGCAGTGCGCTCGCCTCGGTGGGCGCACTCGTCGTCGGCGACGACGGCCGGAGCCTCGAGGTCACGATCGCCGACAGCGGTCCCGCTGTGCTCGACGCGGTGCGGCGGCTCGACGAGGCCGATGTCGCTCCGACCGCCATCTCCGTGCGCGAGCCCAGCCTCGACGACGTGTTCCTGCAGCTCACCGGCCACGGCGCCGAGTCCGCACCTGATCCGGGAGGGGGCGCCTGATGGGCACCGCCGCCAGCGACGCCGTCACCATCGCGTGGCGCAACCTCCGCTCGATGAGCCGGACTCCGGAGGTCATCGTGTTCAGCACGATCCAGCCGGTGATCTTCGTGCTGACGTTCCGCTACGTCTTCGGCGGCGCGATCCGGGTCCCCGGCGCGCTTCCGTACGTCGACTTCCTCATGCCGGGCGTGTTCGTCCAGACCGTCTGCTTCGGTGCCATGAACACGGGCATCGGTCTCGCCGAGGACCTCCACACGGGACTGATCGAGCGGTTCCGGTCGCTGCCGATGGCCCGGTCCGCCGTGCTGGTCGGCCGAGCGCTCTCGGACCTCGTTCGCAACACCGTGGTGGTGCTGATGATCGTGGGGGTGGGGTTCCTCGTCGGGTACCGCATCCACGCCGGGGTGGCGCCGTTCGTCGCGTCGCTGGGCCTGCTGCTGTTCTTCTCGCTCGGCTTCTCCTGGATCTTCGCCCTCGTCGGACTCGGCGCTCCGAACGCGGAGGCGGCCCAGGCGGCGTCGTTCCCGGTGCTGGCGATCCTCGTGTTCGCGTCGACGGCGTTCGCGCCGCTCGAGTCCATGCCGGGCTGGCTGCAGGCGTACAACCGGGCGCAGCCGATCTCGGTGCTCGTGAAGGCGATGCGGGCGCTGTCGGTGGGCGGGGAGACCGCGGGCCCGGTGCTCCACTCGCTCCTCTGGATCACCGTGTTGCTCGTGGTGTTCGTGCCACTCGCGGTGCGCAGCTACCGCACCGCGACCTAGGACGACATGTCGCCGGCGGTGGACCGCCACTGCCGCACCAGGGCGACGATCTGCTCGAGGTCGTCGTCGGCGAGGTCGGCGCCGAACCGCACGTCGGTCACGGCCTCCGTGGCCTCACGGGCGCGCACCCGGCCCTCGTCGGTGATCTCGGCGAGGATGCCGCGCCGGTCGTCGGGGTTGGCGATCCGCTGCACGAGGCCCTGCTGCTCGAGCTTGTCCACGAGCTTGGTGATGCCGGTCGGGTGGACCATGAGCCGCTCGCCGACCTTGGTGATCGGCAGCGAGCCGCTGCTGGTGAAGCTGAGGAGCATGAGCACCTCGTAGCGGGCGAACGTCAGGTCGTGGGGCTTGAGGGCCCGCTCGACCGTGTTGCTCACGATCTGCTGGGCCCGCATCACCGACGTGGCGGCGGCCATCGCCAGCGGCTCGCCGAGGTCCCGCTCGGTCCAGTTCCGGCGGGCCTCCGCGATCGCGTCGAACGTGTCGTCGGCCTGGGGATCCGCCATCGGCGGGGAACGGTAGCGCGCCGGTGTTGTCAGGATACCTGAGCAGTCGTATAACGTCTGCTCATGGACCGCGGGCAGCCATCGCAGACCCTCCACCAGCCGGTGCACCCGGTGCGGGTGGTCACCGCCGCCAGCCGGTTCGACGGCCACGACGCCTCCATCAACATCATCCGGCGGCTCCTCCAGGCGCAGGGCGCGGAGGTCGTCCACCTCGGCCACAACCGAGCGGTCGACGAGGTGGTCGCGGCGGTGGTGGAGGAGGACGCCGCGGCGGTGGCGGTGAGCTCGTACCAGGGCGGGCACGTGGAGTACTTCACCTACCTCGTGGAGCGCCTCGCGGCCGAGGGCATGGGCCACGTCGGCGTCTACGGCGGGGGCGGCGGCGTGATCTCACCGGACGAGGTCGAGCTGCTGGGGTCGCGCGGCGTTCGCATCTTCACCCCGGCCGACGGTCAGCGCCTGGGCCTCGCGGCCATGGTGAACCTGATCCTCGTCGAGAACGACCGGCCGACCCCGCCCCCGAACGACCTCCACGACCTCGCGTCCGGCTCCGCCCGCGGCCTGGCCCGCGTGCTCACCGCCATCGAGCTCGGCACGCTGCCCGAGCGCCTCGTGGCGGAGGTGCGGGCTGCGGCGGCCGCCCGCACGGTCCCCGTCCTCGGGGTCACCGGTCCCGGGGGATCGGGCAAGTCCACGCTCACCGACGAGCTGGTGCTCCGGTTCCGGCTCGACCAGGAGGACAAGCTCCGCATCGCCGTCCTCGCCGTCGATCCGACGCGTCGACGCACGGGTGGCGCGCTCCTCGGCGACCGCATCCGCATGAACGCGGTCGACGGCGACCGGGTGGTGGTCCGGTCGGTGGCCTCACGGTCGGCGATGACCGAGCTGCCGGCCTGCACCGACCTGCTCATCGAGGCCTGCAAGGCCGGCGGCGCCGACCTCGTCGTCATCGAGACGCCCGGGATCGGCCAGGGCGACGCCGCGGTGGCCGACCACGCCGACGTCGCCCTGTACGTGATGACCGCCGAGTACGGCGCCGCGTCGCAGCTCGAGAAGATCGACATGCTGGGCCTGGCCCACGCGGTGGCGATCAACAAGTTCGAGCGCCGAGGGGCCGAGGACGCCCTCCGCGAGGTGCGCCG
This sequence comes from uncultured Microthrixaceae bacterium, assembly GCA_963727905.1. Lineage (GTDB taxonomy): Bacteria > Actinomycetota > Acidimicrobiia > Acidimicrobiales > VFJN01 > VFJN01. The sequence continues at coordinate 14,740 of CAVSIC010000021.1, read as the reverse complement.
CCAGGTGGGCCGCGAGCGCGGCGAGCGGGGACCGGACCTCGACCACCTGCCCGTGTTCGGCACGATCGCCTCCCGCTTCAACGACGACGGCGTGACCGCGCTCTACCAGCACCTCCGCGAGGGGCTCGTCGCCCGCGGGCTGCGGGTCGAGCCGGGAGCACTCGCGCCGGTGTCCACGCGGACCTCCACCGCCATCGCGCCGTTCGTGCCCGAGGCCCGGCGGCGCTACCTGGCCGAGGTGGCCGAAGCCGTGCGCGGGTACCACGACCGCACCGCCGAGCAGGTGGACGCCGTGCGGGCCGTGGACCAGCTCACCGCCGTGCGCGACCGCCTCGCGAGCGCGGGCCGAGCCACCGCCGACGTCGACGAGCTGCTCGAGCCGGCCCTCGGCGCGCTCGACCCCGACGTGCAGGCGGTGCTCCAGCGCTACCTCGACGACGACCTCCCGCTCCTGTCCGGACCCGACCGCCCGACCCACACCTCGCTGTCCGACACCGAGGTCCCGCGCATCGCCCTGCCCCGCACCGCCGACCGGGCCGAGCTCGTCCGCTTCCTGCGGGCGGAGAACCTGCCCGGCCGCTTCCCGTACACGGGCGGGGTGTTCGCCAACCGACGGCACGACGAGGAGCCCACGCGGATGTTCGCGGGGGAGGGCGGACCGGCCAAGACCAACGCCCGCTTCAAGCTGCTCTCGGAAGGGCAGCGGGCCACCCGGCTGTCGGTGGCCTTCGACTCGGTGACGCTCTACGGCTCCGATCCCGACGAGGCCCCCGACATCTACGGCAAGGTCGGGAACTCGGGGGTGTCCGTGGCGACGATCGACGACATGGCCACCCTGTTCGACGGCTTCGACCTCATCGACCCGTCGACCTCGGTGTCGATGACGATCAACGGCCCGGCGCCCGCGGTGCTGGCCATGTACCTGGCCACGGCGATCGACCAGCACCCCGAGCTGCCCGCGGGGGAGGTGCTGCGCCGGGTCCGCGGCACGGTCCAGGCCGACATCCTCAAGGAGGAGCAGGGGCAGAACACCTGCATCCTGTCGGCCGAGCTCGCGCTCCGGATGATGACCGACATCCAGGCCTGGTTCGTCGAGCACGACGTCCGCCGCTTCTACAGCGTGTCGATCTCCGGCTACCACATCGCCGAGGCGGGCGCGAACCCCATCAGCCAGCTCGCGTTCACGCTGGCCAACGGCTTCACCTACCTGGAGGCGTACCTCGCCCGAGGCCTCCACGTCGACGACGTCGCCCCCAACCTCAGCTTCTTCTTCTCCAACGGGATGGACCCGGAGTACACGGTGCTCGGCCGCGTGGCCCGCCGCATCTGGGCCATCGCCCTGCGCGACCGCTACGCCGCCAGCCAGCCGGGCCAGCGCCTGAAGTACCACGTCCAGACCTCCGGCCGGTCGCTCCACGCGCAGGAGATGTCCTTCAACGACATCCGCACCACGCTCCAGGCGCTCTGCGCGATCTACGACAACGCCAACTCGCTCCACACCAACGCGTACGACGAGGCCCTCACCACCCCCACCGACGAGTCCGTGCGGCGGGCCATGGCGATCCAGCTCGTGATCAACCGTGAGTGGGGCGTCACGATGAACGACAACCCGCTGCAGGGCTCGTTCCTCGTCGAGGAGCTCACCGACCTCGTCGAAGCGGCGGTGCTGGCCGAGCTCGAGCGGATCAGCGAGCGGGGAGGCGTCCTCGGTGCGATGGAGACCGGCTACCAGCGCGGTCGCATCCAGGACGAGTCGCTCCGGTACGAGGAGCGCAAGCACGACGGGACGCTGCCGATCGTCGGCGTCAACACGTTCCTCGCCCCCGACGGCTCGGCCGCCCCGCCGGTGGTCGAGCTGCGCCGTTCTGATGACGCGGAGAAGCAGGAGCAGCTCCGCCGCCTCCACGACTTCCAGTCCCGCCACGCGGGTGAGCGCCCGGCGGCCCTCGAGCGGGTGCGGCAGGCCGCACTCGGCGGCACGAACACCTTCGACGCGCTGATGGACGCCGTTCGCCACTGCACCCTCGGCGAGATCACCCAGACCCTCTTCGAGGTCGGCGGGCGCTATCGGCGCAACGTGTAGGGAGCCGCCTACGGTGGCGACCCGTGGAGGACGACTGGGGCGTGGACCTCGCCGCGGTGGGCGCGTGGATGGACGAGCAGGGCCTGCCGGCCGGCCCCATCACCGGTGTGCGCGAGCTCGGGGGCGGCACCCAGAACATCCTGTTGCAGCTCGAGCGCGGCGGCACCACCTACGTGCTGCGCCGCGGGCCCCGCCACCTGCGCAAGCACAGCAACGACGCCATCCGGCGCGAGATGCAGGTCCTGCAGGCGCTGGCGGGGACGGGGGTGCCCCACCCCGGGTTCGTGGCCGGGTGCCCCGACACCGACGTCCTCGGCGACGCCGTCTTCTACCTGATGGAGCCCGTCGACGGCTTCAATCCCACCGTCGAGCTCCCCGCGCTCCACGCCGGTGCGCCCGCGGTGCGCCACGCCATGGGCCTCAGCGCGGCGTCGGCCCTCGCCGCGCTCGGCGCGGTCGACCACGTCGCCGTCGGGCTGGGTGACGTGGGCAACCCCGACGGGTTCCTCGAGCGCCAGGTCCCGCGCTGGCTCGGCGAGCTCGAGCGGTACACCGCCCTCGACGGCTACACGGGCCATGAGCTCCCGGGCGTCGACGAGGTGGCGGGCTGGCTCGACGCGCACCGGCCGGCTGCCTGGACACCCGGCCTGCTGCACGGCGACTACCACTTCGCCAACCTCATGTACCGGTGGGACTCGCCCGCCGTGGCCGCCATCGTCGACTGGGAGATGTGCACGGTCGGCGACCCGCTGCTCGACCTCGGCTGGCTGCTCGCCACCGGCGACCAGCCCGGGAACCCCGTCGGACTCGCCGGGCACGGAGGGCTTCCGAGCTCCGAGGAGCTCGTGGCCGAGTACGCCAAGGGCTCGACGCGCGACCTCTCCTCGGTCGGTTGGTACCGGGTGATGGCCTGCTTCAAGCTCGGCATCGTGCTCGAGGGCACCAACGCGCGGGCCGGGGCCGGCCTCGCTCCCCGCGCGACGGGCGACCTGCTCCACGCGATGGCCGAGGGCCTGCTCCTGCAGGCCCAACAGCTCGTCCGCGACGGCTGATGGAGGGGACCGAGCTCCTCGTCGTCGAGCCGGGCCCCGGCGCGAGCGTCTTCGCGGGGCCGGACCAGATGGCCGGCCGCATCGGGCTCTTCGTCGGCGGCTACCTGGTGCTGGGCGTGGTGTGGGTGGTCTTCGCCACGTTCGCCGCGATCGTCGGCGGGAACCGGCTCCTCGTCGGGCTGGCCGCGTCAGCGGTGGCCGTCGGGATGGTGCAGCTGGCGGAGCGGTGGCGCGACACCCGGTACGACCCCTTGGCGGTGATGGCGGCCTTCGGGTCGACCCTGTACCTCGCCTACGCCGCCGCGAACGTCCTGGGCGCGGCCGGGGCCGAGGGTCGCCTCCTGTTCTGGTCGGTGCTGCTGATCGCGGTGCCCGCCGCGCTCGCGATGCTCCTGTGGATGCCGCACCCGATCCTCGGCGCCAACGTGGCCGTCGGCGTCACCGTCGGGGTGATCGGCGCCCCGCTCGGGGGGATCGGGCTCTCGGTCGCGGGTGCGAAGGCGCTGGTGCTGGCCCTCGTGCTGGCGGCGATGGCCGTGATCGTCGACCTCCGGACCCGCAGCCGCGCCGGGTCGCTGCTGCACTACAGCGCCGTCGCGGCGTTCGCCGTGGCCGACCTGATCATCGGCATCAAGCTCGACGACATCGCCACCGGGCTCGTGATCGCGTCGCTGGCCCTCGGGCAGCTGGCCCTGGCCCTCCTGATGCGGCGGCGCAGCTGGGCGGTGAGCGGGTGGGTCACCTTCACGATGGCGCTGCTGTCGGTGCTGGGGGCCTCGGCCAGCGATGCGCTGTTCGGCAGCCTGGCCTCCGGGGTGGCGGCGGTCCCCCTCATCGCGCTCGCCCTGCAGGTGCAGCGTCACGGCGAGCTGCTGCGCTGGACCCTGCTCGAGGCGATGCCCGATGACGTGGCGGCGACGTTCCCCCGGTAGCCCCTGCGGCCCGTGGCCCGCACGCGGAGAGGAGCCGAGGACCCGCCCGCCGGGTCCTCGACTCCTCTCCCACACACCGGCCTGGCCCACCTCGCTCCCCACCGCACGGGGTAGCGGTGGGGAGCGAGGCCGGGAGCGCCCGAAGGCACCACCAGGGCTCGACCAGGCGATCCGCCCCCGTCCGATCGAACACGCTCAGCATCCGCCTTCGCGCGGTGCTGGTCTGTAGTCGATCCGACGCAACGAGTGTCTTCTCGACGACATAAGATGCGGGCTGCATGGAGTACCCGCTGCTGGCCAGCCTCACGCCGGAGGACCGTCGCTCCGTGCTGTCCACGGCCCGGCGCCGCCGCTTCGCCAGCGGCGAGGTCATCGTGCACGAGGGCGACCCGGGCGACGCCTTCCACCTGATCGCCAAGGGCCGCGTGGGTGTGCGGGTCACCACCCCCGGGGGCTCCGTGGTGCTCGTGAACGTCCACGGCCGCGGGAGCGCGGTGGGGGAGCAGGCGCTGATCGACCGGAACGCCCGCCGGTCCGCCACGATCACGGCGCTGGAGCCCACCGAGACCCTGTCGCTGAGCCGCGAGGCCTTCGACGACCTGCGCCACCGGCACCCCGGCGTCGACCGACTGCTCATCGAGGTGCTCTCCGCCGAGGTGCGCCGGCTCACCAACCGACTGGCCGAGGCCCTGTACGAGAGCGCCGAGACCCGCGTCCTCCGGCGGCTGGTCGACCTCGACGCGATCTACGACGGCAACATCCCGCTCACCCAGGACAGCGTGGCCTCGATGGCCGGCACCACCCGGCCCACCGCCAACGGCGTGCTCCGCACCCTCGTGACCGAGGGCGTGCTGGCCCTGCGGCGCGGCCGCATCGAGGTCCTCGACCGCTCCGCCCTGGTCGCCCGCGCCCGCTGAACCGAATGGTTCTGGGTGGGGGTCAGGCCCGGGGGGCGGTGAGGGCCTCCATGTCGGTGTCGATGCCGGCGACCACCCGATCGGCGATCGCCTGGCGCAGCCCTCGCTTCGTGTGGGCGTAGGCCGAGCCGGGCAGTGCACCCAGCCGGCGGGCCTCCTCGATGGCACGGGTCGCGCACGCGTCGGCGGCGACCACCTCGTCGAGGTAGCCCGCGGCGACGGCGCCCTCGGGGTCGTAGATCTCCGCCTGGACCGCGGCACGGGTGAGGTGGGCGGGGTCGAGGCGGGCCTGGGCCAGCTCCAGCGCGTAGATGGGCAGGCCCATGCCGATGGCCGTCTCGTTCAGGCCGATCTTGGCGGGCCCGGCCGCGCCGATGCGGGTGTCGCACGAGAGGACGAGGAGCGCGCCGGCGGCGAGGGCGTGGCCGGTGACGGCCACGGTGACCGGCTGGGGGTGGGTGAAGATCCGCATGAGCAGGCGGCCGCCGGCGCCGACGAGGGAGCGGGTGCGCTCGATGCCCGCCGTCATCTCGGTGAGGTCGAAGCCGGCGGACAGCTTCCCGTCGCGGCCGATCACCGCGACCGCGGTGGCCTCGGCCTGGGCCCGGTCCAGGCCGGCGTGGAAGCACTCGATGAGCCGGTGGCTGACGACGTTGACCTTGCCGTCGTCGAGGCGGAGCACGGCCACGCCGTCCTCGATCGTGCAGGTCAGCGGATCGGTGGTGTCGGACATGGCGCGGGAATGTACCTACGCCGCGTCCTCCGTGACGAAGTCGATGAGCTGCTCCACCGCGCCGACCAGGGCGGGCTCGAGGTCGGCGAACGTCGACACCCGGCCGAGGAGCGAGCGCCAGAAGGCTCCGGCGGGCTCGCTCACGCCCAAGGCCTCGAGCACACCGGCCTTCCAGGGGGTGCCGCGAGGCACGTCCGGCCAGGCGGAGATCCCGGCGACGGAGGGGCGCACGGCGGCCCAGACGTCGACGAAGGGCGTGCCGGTGACCAGCACGTGCGGGTGGCGGACGGCGGCCGCCGCCCGGGTCTCCTTCGACCCGTCGACGAGGTGGTCGAGGAGGACCCCGAGGCGCCGCCCGGGACCCGGATCCAGGTCGCGCACGACGTCGGTGAGGTCGTCCATGCCGTCGAGGCGCTCGACCACCACCCCGACCTCGCGGAGGTCGTCGCCCCACACCTTCTCGACGAGCTCGGCATCGTGGATGCCCTCCACGAGGATCCGGCTGGCCCGGGCGACGCGCGCCGGGCTGCGGGGGCCGGCCACCGATCCGGACGCGGTGCGGCCCGACGCCGCCGCGGGCGTGGTGGGGGCGACGAGGGTGGCGGGGACGCCGTCGACGAGGAACCCACCCGGCATCGGGCGCACCGCCTGGGACCGTCCGTGGCGGTCCCGCAGGACCACGCGGGTGTCCGCGAACGCCTCGATCGAACCGACGATGCCCGACGCGCGGTGCTCGACGACGAGGCCGCGGCGCGCGGCGACCGTGGGGCGCGCGGGGTGCCGCGGCCCATCGACGTCGATGGGTCCGCTGAGGATCCCGTCCGTGGTCACCGGGTGACGGTACCGACGGGTGGGCGGGTGATCGGGGACCGCGGCGGGTCGGGCGCTACGGGTAGAGCTCGGTGCAGAGCCCCGACGGCTCGTTGCGGTACCCGCAGGTGTCGCCGTACTCCTCGTAGTCCGTGCCCTGCCCGCTCTCGTAGTAGAGGCGGTCGCAGCTGGCCATGTCGCCCTGGCCGCACGCGGTCCAGAGCGAGTCGAGGTGGGGGTCGTCGCCGAACTCCTGCGCCGCGCCGGTGACCACGGGGGGGTCGTCGTCGGGGGCGTAGATCTCCGTGCAGAAGGAGCCGCCGGCCGCGTTGCGGTTGCCGCAGGTGTCGCCGTACTGCCGGTAGGCCGTGCCGGCCTTGGCGCTCCGGTACAGGGAGTCGCACGCCGCGTAGTCGGCCGCGCCGCACTTCGTGTAGAGCGCGTCGAGCGTGGGGTCGTCGCCGAAGTTCGACGGGGTGCCGGCGGCGGCGTTGGTGGTCGGCGTGGTGGTCGTGGCGCTGGGCGACGTGGTGGTGGTCGCCCGGCGGGTGGTGCTGGTGGTGGCCCGCTCCCGCTCGAGGGTGGAGGCGGTGGTGGCGGCGTCGTCGCCATCGTCGCCGTTCGCGGCCACCAGGCCGACCACCAGCGCGGCGACGGCCACGAGGACGAGCACGAGGATCACGGGGCCCTTGCGGTTGCGAGGGAGGTCCTTGTCGTCGCGCGCGGTCGCCTCGGTCCGGCCGATCGGGGGCGGCGGCGCGGGCGTCCCGAGGCTCGGGCGCGGGACCACGACGGGCGTGCTCGAGAGCGTCTGCTCGATGGTCTCCGGCGAGGCGTGGCCGGATCCGAGCGGCGCCCCCGGCGGCGGGGACGGCGCGGTGGTGGGCCCGACGATCGTCGGAGGCGCCGGCCTGGGTGTCGGCGGGGGCGGGGGCGGGGGTGGGGGAGGCGGGGGCGGCGGCGCGGGGGCGGCGGGGGGAGGGCCGGTGGGCGTCGGCGTCGGCGGGATGACGCGCGGCGTCGGCGAGGGCGCGGCCGTCGGCTTCGGCGCCTCGGGCCGCACAACGGGCGGTGGGGTGTCGGGGGCGGAGCCGGTCGGCTCGTCGCCCTCAGGCGCGTCGGTGTCCATCTGTGCCCTCCATCCGGGTTCGGGGGCACGGTAGTGCCGCCTGCGAGGATGCCTTGGTGATCCTGGTCGACGCCGCCGCCATCTCGGCGTCTCGCCCCGGAAAGCCGCTGTTCACCGAGCTGTCGGTGACCGTCTCCAGCGGCGACCGGCTCGGGGTCGTGGGGATCAACGGCGGGGGGAAGTCGACGCTCCTCGGGGTGCTCGCGGGCACCCGCGAGGCCGAGTCCGGCACGGTGCGCCGGGGCCGTGGTGCCCGCACCTCGCTCCTCGACCAGGACGCGCCGCTGCCGCCGGGGACGGTGGCCGACGTGGTCGGCGGGGAGTGGGAGGGAGCCGCGGTCCTCGACCGGCTCGGCATGGGCGGGGCCCTCGACCTCCCGGTGGCCGAGCTGTCCGGCGGCCAGGTGAAGCGAGTGGCGCTGTCCCGGGCCCTCGTGGCGGTCGGCGGTCCCGGCGGCCCGCCGACCGAGGACGACCTCCTCGTGCTCGACGAGCCGACCAACCACCTCGACCTCGACGGCATCGTGTGGCTGGAGGACTGGCTCGACGGGTTCCCGGGCGGCCTCGTGATCGTCACCCACGACCGGCACGTGCTCGACCGCGTGGCCACGAGCGTCCTCGAGCTCGACCGCGGGCGCTCCTACGTGCACGTCGGCGGCTACCAGAGCTGGCTCGACGCCCGCGCCGAGCGGACGGCCCGGTCGGCGGAGGCCGACGCCCGGCGCCGCAACCTCGCCCGCGCGGAGCTCGCGTGGCTGCGGCGGGGGGCGCCGGCGCGGACCCGCAAGCCCCAGGCCCGCATCGACTCCGCCACGAAGCTCGTCGAGGCGAGGTCCGAGGCGCCGGCCCGGGCCAGCGAGCAGCTCCCGCTGCACGTGGAGACGCCACGGCTCGGCGATCAGGTCGTCGAGCTCCACGGGGTCGGTGACGGGTACGGCGACCACCTCCTGTTCCGTGGGCTCGACCTGCGGCTCGATCCGCGTGAGCGGCTCGGCATCGTCGGCCCCAACGGCATCGGGAAGTCGACCCTGCTCGACGTCATCGCCGGTCGGCGCACCCCCCGGGAGGGCCACGTCGTCCAGGGCTCCACGGTCAACCTCGCCCTCTACGACCAGCGCGGCACGGACCTCGACCCGAACACCCGCGTGCGGGAGGCGATCGCCGGGCCCGCTCGTCAGCCCGACTGGACCGACGCGCGCCTGCTCGAGGCGTTCTGGTTCGACGACGACGCGCAGTGGGCGCCCATCGGCCTGCTCTCCGGCGGGGAGCGGCGGCGGGTCCAGCTCCTCCTCACGCTGGCCAAGAAGCCGAACGTGCTCCTCCTCGACGAGCCGACCAACGACCTCGACCTCGACACCCTCCGCTCGCTCGAGGACTTCCTCGACGACTGGCCCGGCGCGCTCGTGGTGGTCAGCCACGACCGGGCGTTCCTCGAGCGGACCGTCACCGACGTGCTGGTGATCGACGACGGGGTCGCCGCCCGGCGCCCCGGTGGCATGGCGGCCTGGGACAAGGCGCGTCGGGCCGGCACGGGCACGGGCACGGGCTCGGGCTCGGGCACGGGCACGGGCAAGGGCAAGCCGAAGCGGGTGGCCGCCCGCACCACGCCGAGCGCCGCCGCCAGCCCTGCCCCTGCGAAGGCCCGGACGCCGAGCACGTTGCGGCGGCTGATCCAAGACGCGGAGAAGGAGCTGGCCAAGCTGAACAAGCGCCGCGCCGCGCTGGAGGAGCGGGTCGCGACCGCCGCGGCGGCGGGTGACCACGCCGGGCTGGCCGAGATCGGCGACCAGATGGCCGGGATCGACGCCGAGGTGGCCGCGGTGGAGGAGCGATGGCTCGACCTCGGAGCCGAGCTCGAAGGCTGAGCCCCGCTAACGCCCTCTGAACTCGGGCGGGCGCTTCTCCATGAAGCTCACGAGCCCCTCCTGGAAGTCCTTCGTGCCGAAGAGCTGGATCGTCTGCAGCAGCACATGGTGGGAGTGGCTCGCGAAGTCCTCCGTCTGCCCGTGGCGGAAGAGGCGCTTCATCGCCTGGATGGCGAGCGGCGCGTTGACCGCGATCTCGCCGGCCCACTCGGCGGCCACGGCCCCGAGCTCCTCGTCCGGGACCACCTTGTTCACGAGGCCGATCCGCTCGGACTCCTCGGCGTCGAGGTCGCGGCCGAGGTAGGAGATCTCGGCCGCCTTCGCCCACCCGATGAGGCGGGGCAGGTACCAGGTGCCACCCGACTCCGGGACGACGCCGCGCTTGGCGAAGCCGGGGAGCAGCTTGGCCGAGGCGGCCATGAGGCGGAGGTCGCAACCCAGCGCGAGGTCCAGGCCGTAGCCGGCGGCGGCGCCGTTCAGGACGCAGATGACCGGGGTGTCCATCTCCTGGAGCACGACGGTCGGCAGGTTCCGGGTCTGCAGGAACGATCCGCCCCCACCGCCGCCACCGCTCCCGATCCCGGTGCCGGCCATGGCGTCCTTGATGTCGAGGCCGGAGCAGAAGCCCTTGCCGGCGCCCGTGAGGATCACGACGCGCACGTTCCCGTCGCCGTCGGCCTCGAGGAACCGCTCCGTGAGGAGCTGCAGCATCTTCACGGAGATGGCGTTGCGTCGGTGCGGGCGGTTCAGGGTGATGGTGGCGACGTGGTCGGCCACCTCGTACAGCACCTCGGGGCCGTGGCCCCCGTTCTCCTCAGTGGTGTCGGTCACGAGGCCACTCGTTAGCCTGGATGCATGGCCGATGCCACCGACCTCGTGGTCTTCACCGTCACCCCGGAGGCGATCGCCCGCATCCTCGAGCTCCGGGAGCAGGAGGACGACGCCTCCGGCATGGCGCTGCGCGTCGAGATCACCGGCACCAGCGGCGTCGAGTACGCCTACGACCTGAGCTTCGACCCGCTGGCCGAAGCCGGCGAGGCCGACGCGATCTACCAGCAGGGCGACCTGCCCGTGGTCGTGCCCGACGGCAGCATCGAGCAGCTCACCGGCGCCACCCTCGACGTCCCCGCCGGCGGCGGGCCCGGGCTCGTGCTGCGCAACCCCAACCGGCCCGACCCGCTCTCCGGCAAGCACCTCGAGCTCACCGGGTCCGTGGCCGAGCAGGTCCAGCAGCTCCTCGAGCAGCAGATCAACCCCTCGCTGGCCGCCCACGGTGGGTTCGCCGAGCTGAAGGGCGTGGAGGGCTCGAAGGTCTACGTCACGATGGGCGGCGGCTGCCAGGGCTGCGCCGTGTCGGCGATGACCCTGCGCGACGGCATCGCCCGCTCCATCCAGGAGGCGATCCCCGAGGTCACCGAGGTCATCGACACGACGGACCACGAAGCCGGCGAGAATCCGTTCTATTCGTAGGGCAAGGACGCCGTGAGGCAATGGGTTCCACCGCCCACCGCATGAGGTCATTGGTTCCGCATGCGGAACTCATCGCCTCGGGCGCTCTCTGGCGGAACCCATTGCCTCGTGGGGTGGGTGGTACCGCTGCGGAGGATGTGAGCCGCGGCAGCGTCGCCGCCTCGGTGCGTCCTTGTGGTTGTCCTACGCGCGCAAGGCGCTGATCAACGTCCGGGCTTCGCGGGTGAGGCCGGCGCCGTCGAGGCCGAGCTCGGCGAGGATGGCGTCGGGGGAGCCCTGCGGGATGTAGGCGATCGGGGTGCCGAGCACGCGCACGCGGGGCGGCGTGGCGTGGGGGTCGTGCTGGGAGATGGCGTCGGAGATCAGCGCACCGACGCCGCCCTCGCGGACGCCGTCCTCGGCGGTGATCACCAGCGGGTGCTGGGCGGCATCGGCGATCATCTGCGGGTCGAGGGGCACGACGCGGACGTCCCAAACCGTGGCCTCGATGCCCTCTGCGGCCAGCGCATCGGCGGCTTCGACAGCCGCACCGAGGAGCTTGCCGACCGCGAGGATGCACAGGTCGCGGCCGGTGCGGACGCGGCGAGCGGCCTTGCCGGCGCCGACCTCCCCAGGAGCGGCTTGGGGGGCGTCGGTCTTCGACCAGCGGATGGCGGCCGGGCCCTCGCACAGGTCGAGCGCGTCGTGGAGCATCTGGCCCAGCTCCTGGTACGAGGACGGCGCGAACACGGTCATCCCGGGGACCTTGGTGAGGAGCGCCATGTCGAGCACGCCGTGGTGCGACGGCCCGTCGTTGCCGGTGATGCCGGCTCGATCGAGGCAGAACACCACGGGCAGGCCGTGGAGGCCGACGTCGTAGGTGACCTGGTCGATCGCGCGCGTGAGGAACGTGGAGTAGACGGTCACGACCGGGCGGAGCCCGCCCATGGCCATGCCCGCCGCGGACGTGACGGCGTGCTGCTCTGCGATCCCGACGTCGATGAGCCGACCGGGGAAGCGCTCGCCGAACGGCAGCAGGCCGGTGGAGTCGGGCATCGCCGCGGTGATGGCCACGAGCTCGGGCCGGGCCTCGGCCTCGGCGATCATCGCCTCGGTGAACGCGGCGGTGTAGCTGCCCGGCTTGGGGAGCGACGGCCCGAAGTCGTGCAGGTGCTTGACCGCGTCGTTCTCCGCCGGTGCGTGGCCGCGGCCCTTCTGGGTGACGACGTGGACCACGATCGGGCCGTCGTAGGTGGCCGCGTGGCGCAGCGCCTTCTCCATGCCCTCGACGTCGTGGCCGTCGAACGGTCCCGTGTACCGCACCCCGAGCGTCTCGAAGAACGCGGGCGGCTCGAACATCTCGCGCATGGCGGCGACGAAGCCGTCGAGGCTGCGCTCGAGCTGGTGGCCGAGCACCGGGACCTCGTGGAGGATCCGGTCGAGGCGGGCCCGGTTCTTCAGGTAGCTCGGGTTGACCCGGAGGCGAGCGAGGCTCTCCCCGAGCTTCGAGACGGTGGGCGCGTAGGACCGACCGTTGTCGTTGAGGACGATGATCGCCTGCTTGCCGGAGTGGCCGAGGTTGTTGAGGCCCTCGAACGCCATGCCGCCGGTGAGCGAGCCGTCGCCGATCACGGCCACCACGCGACGACCCTGGCCGCCCTCGGCCTCCTGGGCCACGGCCAGGCCGTGGGCGTAGGAGATCACCGTGGATGCGTGGCTGTTCTCGATCCAGTCGTGCTCGGACTCGGACCGGGACGGGTAGCCCGAGAGCCCGCCGGCCTGCCGCAGGTGACCGAAATCACCGGCTCGGCCCGTGAGGATCTTGTGGACGTAGGCCTGGTGGCCGGTGTCCCACAGGAGGATGTCGCGAGGCGATTCGAACACCCGGTGCAGGGCGAGCGTGAGCTCGACGGCCCCGAGGTTGGAGCCCAGGTGGCCGCTCCCGACGTGGGAGATGGCATCCACGATGAACTGGCGGATCTCGACGGCGAGCTCGTCGAGCTCGGCGTAGGAGAGGCCCCGGAGGTCCTGGGGTCCCGTGATCGAGTCGAGGCGCATGGCGGCATCACGGTATCCCCCGGACCCGACCCGCCACCATGCAGGCCGGCCCGTGAGGATGCTCCCGCGCCCCACTAGCCTCGGCCCCCATGCCCGGACTCGACGACGCTCGCTCCAAGGGCGCCTCTGCGGTCGGCGCCGTGCGCGTCACGCTGGCCGAGCGCGCCGCCGAGCTGCTGCGCCGGGACCCCGAGCTCACCGACACGGCCATCGAGGTGGGGCTGGTCGACCGCGCCTGGCTCGAGGAGCCTGGGCACCACCCGGTGCGCACCGCGCCGGCGCTCGACGTGGTGCAGCGCTTCCTCGAGCGATCGGTCGAGCGCCGTCCCTCGGCGCTCGGCGCCATCGGGCTCAACGCCATCCAGCTGCTGTCGTACGACCATCCGGCCTCCGCCGGGGACCCCGCCCCGTCCCCGGTCGCCGTGGTGTTCACCGACATGGAGGGGTTCACCCGCTTCACCGCCCGTCAGGGCGACGAGGCGGCGCGGAACCTGCTCGCCGAGCACCACCTCCAGATCGGTCCCATCGTGCGGGGCCGGGGCGGCAAGGTCGTGAAGCGCATCGGCGACGGGCTGATGCTGTCGTTCCCGTCACCCGAAGCTGCCGTGCACGCCGCCCTCGACCTCGTCGACGTGCCGGCCGAGCTGCGGCTGCGGGCGGGCGTCCACTGCGGCGAGGCCGTCGTCACCGCCGACGACCTCATCGGCCACGACGTGAACGTCACCGCACGGGTCGCCGGCGTGGCCACCGGCGGCGAGGTGCTGGCCACCGCCCACCTGCGCGATCAGGTCGGCGAGATGCGAGGCGTGGAGTTCGGGCGGGCGCGGCGCAAGTCGCTGAAGGGCGTCGGGGACCCCGTGAGCGTCTGCCCCGTCACGCGGCGCTGACGACGGAGCGGGCGCTCACCCGACGCGTCACCACCGACGCGAGGCCGTAGCCCGCGGCGAGGCAGATGAGCCCGCCCACGCCGTCGATCCAGTAGTGGTTGCCCGTGACGACGATGCACATCAGCGTGAGCACGGGGTAGAGCGCGGCGAGGACCTTCGCCCACCGTCGGCGGAGGAGCGGCACCAACACCAGCGCGCACCACGTGGACCACCCGATGTGCATGCTCGGCATCGCGGCGTACTGGTTGGAGACGTCCTTGTAGCCCTCGTTGCCGAACGAGATCCACCCGCCGTACTCCGCCACCGTGTCGACGTAGTCGAAGTGGTCGCAGCCCTCGGCGCGGACCGCGGGGTCGCGCGAGGCGGCCGCCTCCGGCGCGTAGATCTGGCAGGCCCCGAACTCGCCGGGGTCGTCGAGGAGCCGCGGGGGCATGAGCGAGTAGGCGGCGAAGCCGATGACCGCGAGGCACGTGGTGAAGGCCAGCGTGTTGCGCCACAGCGGGTAGCGCTCCTGGTCGCGGCGGAACAGCCACATCAACGCGACGAGCGTCACGAGGAAGTGGGCGATGCCGTAGTACACGTTCCACAGGCGGATGAGGCCCCGGCCGGGGAGGTCGAGGTACCAGCTCTGGACGTGCGCCTCGAAGTAGAGGTGGAGCCAGCGCTCGACCTGGATGATGTCCTCGGCGTGCCCGAACGCCGGGTGCGGGTCGCCACCGGCCGAGCCGAACCGGTTCCGCACCACCGAGTACACGACGTACACGAGGACGCCGTAGACGACCTCCCGCCACCACCGCAGGCGCCCGCGCGACGGCGGGGCAGGGG
>CAVSIC010000020.1:0-12311 GCA_963727905.1 uncultured Microthrixaceae bacterium | reverse complement strand
AAAGGTCGTGGTGGTGGTGGCGGTCATGACCGCACCAGCCGCGCGATGGCCTTGCTGGCCTCGTCGACCTTGGCGGTGGCCTCGTCGCCACCGGCGGCGACGGCCTCGGCGACGCAGTGGTGCAGGTGGGTGTCGAGGAGGCCGAGGGCGACGCTCTGGAGCGCGCTGGTGGCCGCCGAGACCTGGGTCAGGACGTCGATGCAGTACACGTCCTCCTCCACCATCCGCTGGAGGCCGCGGACCTGGCCCTCGATGCGGCGCAGCCGCTTGGTCAGGTCGTCCTTGGTGCTGGTGTAACCGGGCATGGCATATACCCTACCGGGGTATCGTTCAGTCAGCAACCCCCGAGGGGTATGTCGGCCCTAGGACTCGAGCCGGACGGGGGAGCCCTCGCGGACCAGCGTCCGGTAGAGGTCGGCGTAGAGGCCACCGTCCCGCATCAGCTCGGGGTGGGTGCCCCGCTGGACGATGCGGCCCTCGTCGAGCACGAGGATGAGGTCGGCGTCGACGATCGTGGACAGGCGGTGGGCGATCACGACGCTCGTGCGGCCGGACAGCGCGTTGGCCAGCGCCTGCTGGACCAGCGACTCGTTCTCGGCGTCGAGGTGGCTGGTGGCCTCGTCGAGGATCACGATCGCGGGGTCCTTGAGCAGCATCCGGGCGATGGCGATGCGCTGCTTCTCGCCGCCGGAGAGGCGGTGGCCGCGGTCGCCGACGAGCGTGTCGAAGCCGTCGGGGAGCGAGGCCACCAGCTCGTCGATCTGCGCGGCCCGGGCGGCCGCCCACAGCTGCTCGTCGGTGGCGTCGGGCCGGGCGTAGCGGAGGTTGCCGGCGATGGACTCGTGGAACAGGTGCGGCTCCTGGCTCACCACGCCGATCGCTGCCCGCAGGCTGTCCTGGGTGAGATCGCGCACGTCGATGCCGTCGATGCGCACCGCACCGCCCGTGACGTCGTAGAGGCGGGGGATCAGCGACGCGAGGGTGGTCTTGCCGGCCCCCGAGGTGCCCACGAGGGCGACGAGCTGGCCGGGCTCGATCGTGGCCCGCACCCCGTCGAGCACGACGGCGCGCGGTTGTGCCTCCGCCTCATCGTCGCCGGTGCGGGCGGGCTCGAGGCTCGGGACGATCGAGTCGGTCGGGTAGGAGAAGCGCACGTCGTCCAGCTCGATGCGGCCGACCCGGGCGGGGAGGTCGATGGCGCCGGGGCGGTCCTCGATCGGGCTCGGGGCGTCGAGCACCTCGAACACCCGCTCGAACGAGACCACCGCCGACATCACGTCGACCCGCGCGTTGGTGAGCGACGTGAGGGGGCCGTAGATGCGGGTGACGAACGTGGCCAGGGCCACCAGGGTCCCGATCGTCATCCCCCCGTCGATCACCTGGTGACCGCCGACCCAGTACACGGCGGCCGCCGCGAGGGAGCCGATGAGGCCGAGGACCGCGTAGAAGGTGCGGCCGATCACGGCGGACCGCACGCCCACCGCCCGGAGGCCACCGGCCTGTGTCGAGAACGTGTCCGACTCGCGAGTGCGGTTGCCGAAGAGCTTCACCAGCAGCGCGCCCGACACGTTGAAGCGTTCGGTCATCATCCCGCTCATCGAGGCGTTGAGCTGCATCTGCTCGCGGGTGAGGGCCTGGAGTCGGCGTCCGACCCGCTTGGCCGGCACCAGGAACAGCGGCAGGAGCAGCAGCGAGATCACCGCGAGCCGCCAGTCGAGGTAGGCGATGGCGGCGCCGTTGATCACGAGGGCGATGGTGTTGGAGACGACGGAGCCCAAGGTGCCGGTGACGGCCCGCTGCGCGCCGAGCACGTCGTTGCTCAACCGGCTGGTGAGCGCGCCGGTGTCGCTCCTGGTGAAGAACGAGACCGGCATGCCCTGCACGTGGTCGAACAGGGCGACCCGCAGGTCGTAGATGAGGCCCTCGCCGATCCGTGACGACGTGTAGCGCTCGGCGAGGTTGAGCCCGGCGTCGGCGACTGCGGCGAGCACGATGAACCCGGCCAGCCAGTCGAGCCGGCCCCCGTCGCCCCGGCGCACCGCGCCGTCGATGATCTCCCGGAAGAGCAGCGGCGGGGCCAGGCTGAGCACCGCCGCCAGCACGATGATGCCGAGGTAGAGCGCCAGCGCCGCTCGGTAGGCCCGGGCGAACTGCCAGATGCGACGGACGACGTGACGGTCGAGGGTGGAACCCGCGATGGCATCGGGATCGCGCCCGAGCAGATGAGGAGGACCGCCGTGACCCACCCCGGGAGCGTACGAGCGCCCGACCGCTCGTCCACCGGTCCAGCCAGTGCAGGTCGCCGCAGGCGACCTTGCCAGAAGCACAGCCGGATCTCCGCCCCGTGCAACGACGGGACGGAGCCGGCAGCGATCCGATCCGTGTGGAACACGATCCGGGGAAAGCCGCAGGCGACCCTGCCAGAAGCACAGCCGGATCTCCGCCCCGTGCAACGACGGGACGGAGCCGGCAGCGATCCGATCCGTGTGGAACACGATCCGGGGAATCCGGGGAAAGCCGCAGGCGACCTTGCCAGAAGCACAGCCGGATCTCCGCCCCGTGCAACGACGGGACGGAGCCGGCAGCGATCCGATCCGTGTGGAACACGATCCGGGGAAATGGGCGGAGAGCGTGGGATTCGAACCCACGGTGACCCGAAAGCCACAACGGTTTTCGAGACCGTCCCATTCGTCCGCTCTGGCAGCTCTCCGTCGACCACGTTAGTGGTCGGCCCCGCACCGGCTCCAAGGGCCCTCCGGGTGGTCAGCCCCGGCGGTCGGCGAAGAACTCGGTGAGGAGGGCGCCGGCCGCCTCCGCCTCGACCCCGTGCTGCACCTCGACCTCGTGGTTGAGGCGGGGGTCGGCGCAGAGGTTGTAGAGCGTTCCGCACGACCCCGCCTCCGGGTTGGCGGCGCCGAAGACCACCCGGCCCACGCGGGCCGCCCACAGGGCGCCGGCGCACATCGGGCAGGGCTCGAGGGTGACGACGAGCGTGGCGCCGTCGAGCCGCCAGGTGCCGAGTGCCGCCGCCGCCTCCCGTAGGGCGAGGACCTCGGCGTGCGCGGTCGGGTCCGCCAGCTCCTCGCGCCGGTTGGCCCCAGAGCCGATCACGACCCCGTCGAGCACCACCACGGCGCCGACGGGCACCTCGCCCGCGTCTCCCGCGGCGCGTGCCAGACCAAGCGCGAGCGCCATCGCCCGCTCGTCGTCGAGGACCACCTCGTTCATGGCGGCCATCCTGCACGATCGAGCCTTGCGCACCTCGATCCCTCTCGGTGCAATCGAACAGGTGTTCGGTCCTTCCAGTCCCGTCGAGCCCATCGAGGCCCAGGTCGCGCATCTCGAATCAGCCGCTCGGATGGTGGCCGCGGAGCTGGATCCCGACGCGGTCCCGGCGTGCGATGCGGCCGCGCTGTACGCGCGACTCGATCGGGTCGCGCGCGTGGTCACGGCTGCCCGGACGCTGATGGCCCGACGGGTGGCCGATGCGAGACCTGCGGGCGCGGCACGCTCGGATCCACAAGGAGCGCCGGTGCTCGCGGTTCACGAGGAGCGATGGCACCTGGATGCTGACCGCGCAGGGCACGGCCGAGGACGGCGCGGTCATCTCGGCCATGCTCGACCGCATCACCGACGAGCTCTACCGAGCCCACCGGAAGCGACGCGGCCAAGCCAAAGGGGGAGAACCCGCGCTTCCTCGCGCTGCTCCGAGCCGATGTCGAGGCGCTGGAGCGAGGTGCGGTCGAGGGGTCCGAGCTGTGCGAGATCAGGGGCGTCGGCCCGGTCCCCGTCGACACCGCCCGGCGGTTGCTCGGCGATGCGGTGCTCAAGCTGGTGATCACCCGTGGGACCGATGTGGCCAACGTCGTGCACCTCGGGAGAGGCGCCAACGCCGCCCAGAAGGTGGCGCTCCTGTGGAGCTCACCGACCTGCGTCGTCGAGGGCTGTTCGCGGACCCACACCGAGATCGACCACCGCGAGGACTTCGCCCGCACCCGCCACACGACGCTCAGCGAGCTCGAGCCGATGTGCGACCCGCATCACGACCGCAAGACCTACGAGGGTTGGGCTCTGGTGCCCGGCACGGGAAAGCGACCTCTGGTCCCGCCAGACGACCCCCGCCACCCCAACCACCAGCCCAAAGCGCCGGATCCACCCCCGACGGGCGGAGCCGCTCGCAGCCAGGCCAGACGACCCATCGCGCTGCGCGCAGCCGAGCGCCTCCAGCCCGATCTCGACTCACGAGATCCCGCGCTGTTCAGCTGACGTGCCACCTGGGGTTGCGGAGCGCCGCAGGCGCTCCTGCCAGAGGCACAGCGGGCTCCCTCCGCAGCCCCAAAGACGGGACGGAGAAACCAAGAACCCGACCCGTGCGCAGAGACACGAGCCGGGTTTCGGCGGAGGGAGTGGGATTCGAACCCACGGTGGGTTGCCCCACACACGCTTTCCAAGCGTGCCGATTCGGCCGCTCTCGCACCCCTCCACGAACGACACCCGAGGGTGCCGCTCAGGACCGACGAGGCTATCGTGTCCCCTGGCTCGCTCTCGCATGTGGCGGTCGGGTCCTGTGCAACTGCAGCCTGTGAACCGAGTCAGGGCAGGAATGCAGCAGCTCTCAGCGGAGCCTGCGGTGTGCCGCAGACCGCCTGACCGTCACATACGGGAGCGAGGTCCGCGTGTCTCGAGCCCGCTCGGGAGCGGCGCGTCCGGGGGCGGAGTGCAAGCCCTCCCGGGTCGGGGGTGACGGTCCCGACTGTGCTTCTGGCAGGAGCGCCTGCGGCGCTCCGCAACTACGTACGGGAGCGAGCCGCGTCCGGGGGCGGAGTGCAAGCCCTCCCGGGTCGGGGGGTGACGGTCCCGACTGTGCTTCTGGCAGGAGCGCCTGCGGCGCTCCGCAACTACGTACGGGAGCGAGCCGCGTCCGGGGGCGGAGTGCAAGCCCTCCCGGGTCGGGGGGTGACGGTCCCGACTGTGCTTCTGGCAGGAGCGCCTGCGGCGCTCCGCAACTACGTACGGGAGCGAGCCGCGTCCGGGGGCGGAGTGCAAGCCCTCCCGGGTCGGGGGGTGACGGTCCCGACTGTGCTTCTGGCAGGAGCGCCTGCGGCGCTCCGCAACTACGTACGGGAGCGAGCCGCGTCCGGGGGCGGAGTGCAAGCCCTCCCGGGTCGGGGGGTGACGGTCCCGACTGTGCTTCTGGCAGGAGCGCCTGCGGCGCTCCGCAACCGCGCGCGAGTGGTCCCCGGTAGGGTCCGTTCGATGGCCGAGGCGTACCAGTCGCTGTACCGCCGCTACCGGTCCCGCCGGTTCGACGAGGTGAAGGGGCAGGACCACGTGGTCCGGGCTCTGAAGACCGCCGTCACCGAGGACCGGGTGGGCCACGCCTACCTGTTCAGCGGGCCGCGGGGCACCGGCAAGACCTCGACCGCCCGGATCCTGGCGAAGGTCCTCAACTGCGACAAGCCCAAGGGCGGCGAGCCCTGCGGGAAGTGCCCGAACTGCGAGGCGGTCGACCAGGGCCGCATCGTCGACTGGCTGCTCGAGCTCGACGCGGCGTCGAACAACGGCGTCGCCAACATCCGCGAGCTGATCGAGCGGATCCCGCTCGGCACGTCGGGCAACCGCAAGGTCGTCATCCTCGACGAGGTCCACATGCTCAGCACCGGCGCCGCGAACGCGCTGCTGAAGTCCCTCGAGGAGCCGCCGGCCCACGTGGTGTTCATCCTCGCCACCACCGACCCGCAGAAGGTGCTGCCCACCATCCGGAGCCGCACGCAGCACTTCGAGTTCCACCTGCTGGCCGCCGACGTGCTGGCCGACCACGTCCGCCACGTCATCGAGGACGCCAAGCTCGGTCTCGGCGAGGACGCCGTCGACCACGTGGTGCGCCAGGGCGGCGGTAGCGCCCGCGACACGCTGTCGGCGCTCGACCAGGTGTCGGCCATGGGCGGCGTGGTCGTGCAGGGCCAGCCGGTGGAGGCGATCCTCGAGGCGCTCGTGCAGCACGACGCCGGTGCCGCGCTGGTCGCGGTGGCCGACTCCACCGACGCCGGCCGGGATCCCCGGGCCCTCGGCGAGGTGCTCATCAGCTCGCTCCGGGATGGGTTCCTCGCCGTGATGGGCGCCCCCGACCGGCACCTGCCCGTCGGCGATGCCGAACGGGCCGCCACCCTCGGCGCCGCCCTCGGGCCGGCCGGGCTGACCCGGGCCCTCGAGGTCCTCGGCGAGGCGCTGGTCGAGCTGGCCAAGAAGCCCGATCCGCGGATCGTGCTCGAGGTGGCCCTGGTGCGCCTCTGCCGCCCCGACGCCGACCGCTCGCTCGACGCGGTGGTCGATCGGCTCGAGCGCCTGGAGCGTGCCTTGGCCGACGGTGCCGTCGTCGCACCGGCTCCGGCGCCGGCCTCGGCTCCCACCGAGGACGCCCCGGCTCCGGCTGCGAACCCGGCGGCGCCCGCCGCGGGCGGCCGTCCGGCGAAGGCCGCCTCCCGCTCCGGCGGCCCGGCCGACGAGGCCCGGGCCGAGCTGGCCAAGAGCGCCGGCAAGTCCGCCGGGGCGCGGCCCCGGGTCACCAAGGCCACCGCGGCCCCCGTCGCAGCCGCCCCCGCCGTCGCCCCCGCCCCCGAGGCGCCCGTGGAGAATGCCAGCGGGAAGGCGGCCGCCCCGCCCGCGCCCGCCGCGGCCGGATCCGGCGGCGTCCCCAGCCGCGACGAGCTCACCCTGGCCTGGGGCGACCAGCTCCTCGACCAGCTGCCGCGGGGCACCAAGGCCATCTACAGCACGGGGCGGTTCGTGGAGGGCGACGGCAGCACCGCCGTGTTCGCCCTCGCCAACGGCCCGACGCGCGACCACTGCGAGAAGAAGCGGGGCGACGTCGAGAAGGCGCTCGAGGCCCACTTCGGACGACCCGTGCCGCTGCGCCTCGTCACCGATGCCGACGTGGGCGACACCCCCGCGGCCGAGGCCCGGCCCGCGGGGTCGAAGGGCGGCCGGTCCCGGCCGGCGGCCGTCGAGGAGCACGAGGAGGTCGCGGTGGGCGAGGTCCGCAGCCTCGAGAACGCCCCCGACGCGGCCACCGGGGCGCAGCGCCTCTCCGACGCCTTTCCGGGCGCAAAGCTCGTCGACGACGCCTGATCGGGCAGGTCCGGATCCGCGGCGGACCGGGCCTACGCTGCGGGGGTGGCCGACCCCGACGACGCCCCACTTGCCGCTGATGCCAACGCCGATGCCGGCGCGGCCGTCCCCGGCCTGCCCGACCTCGAGCTCTCCGGCGCCGACCTGCTCTCCGGCGACCTCGGGAGCCTGCTGAGCCAGGCCCAGGACATGATGGCGGCGCAGGCCGCGGCGGCCGACCAGGAGGTCGAGGGCGTGGCCGGCGGTGGCGTCGTGCGGATCCGCGCCACCGGCACCGGTCAGGTGCTGGGCATCACCATCTCGCCCGAGGTCGTCGACCCGGACGACGTGCCGATGCTCGAGGACCTGGTGCTGGCCGCCATGCACGACGTGAGCGCCCGGCTGGCGGAGATCCAGCGCGCCGCGCTGGGGCCGCTGGCCGGCCTGGCCGATCTGTTCGGCTCGGGCGATGCGGACGACCAACCGTGACCGACGTGTACCCCCTGGCCGTCCAGGAGCTGATCGACGAGCTGGGCCGGCTCCCCGGCATCGGCCCGAAGTCGGCGCAGCGCATCGCGTTCCACCTCCTCAAGCTCCCGTCGGTGGACGCGCTGCGGCTGTCGTCGTCGATCACCCGGGCCAAGGAGCGGGTCACGTTCTGCTCCCGGTGCTTCAACATCGCCGAGGGCCGCAGCGAGGACCCCGACGCGAACCTGTGCGAGCTCTGCACCGACGATCGGCGCGACGCCACCGTGCTCTGCGTGGTGGAGGAGCCGCGCGACATCGTCGCGGTGGAGAAGACGCAGGAGTTCCACGGCCGCTACCACGTGCTGCAGGGCGCCATCAGCCCGATCGACGGCGTCGGCCCCGACCAGCTGCGCATCCGCGAGCTGCTGGCCCGGCTCGACGGCGAGGGCATCACGGAGATCATCCTCTGCACGAACCCGAACCTCGAGGGCGAGGCCACGGCGATGTACCTGAGCCGCCTGCTCAAGGACCTCGACGTGAAGGTCACGCGGATCGCCAGCGGGCTCCCCGTCGGCGGTGACCTCGAGTACGCCGACGAGCTCACCCTGGGCCGCGCCCTCGAGGGTCGCCGGGTGGTCGACTGACCGTGGCGACCTGAGCGGCAGGGGGTCCCGGGGCTACGCGCGGACGACGAGCTGCACCGCGGTGCCGTCGACCGTCGGCGTGAACCGGACCTCGTCGACATGGCCCCGCATGAGGCTGAGCCCGAGGCCGCTCTCGTGGCGGAGCCGGCCGGGGTCGGTGGCCGGGGGGAGGGGACTGAGGTCGCCGGGGTCGAAGCCGCCGGCGTGGTCGACGACGGTGACCACGACCTCGTCGCGGCCAGAGTCGACGCCGCCGGACACCCCGAGCTCGATCGACACCTGGATCTGATCGTCTCGGCCCAGGCGCTGCTGGCCCTGGATGGCGTTGGCACACGCCTCGGTGACCGCGAGCAGCAGGTCCTCGACCCGCTCGGCCATCTGCCGTTCGATCGAGAGGGTGCCGCTGACCATGAGCCGGACGAGCGCGAGGTGGTCCCGGCGGGGCGGGATCTCCAGGCGCACGGTCGTGGCGTCCACGTCAGCCACCAGCGATCCCGGCGAAGACGTCCTCGACGGTGCCGGCGAGCGGCATGGTGCGGTCGAGGGCGGTGATCTCGAACACCCGTCGGAGGTGGGGAGACGGGCACACGAGTCGGAGATCGCCCCCGAGGGTGCGGGCCCGCTTGAGCACCCCGACGATCACACCGAGCCCGGTCGAGTCGAGGAACCCGACGTCGGTCAGGTCGAGCACCACCTGCGGGCCGTGCTGCGAGATGGCGGCGAGGAGCTGCTCGCGCAGCTTGGGCGCCGTGGCGACATCGAGCTCACCGGCGACGCGGGCGACGCACCACCCGTCTCCGGGTCCGCTGAGCTCCTCCACCTGCACGCTCAGGTCCACGTACCGAACCTATTGCCCTGGTCAAGGGAGCCACCGCCATGGTCAAGGACGCCCGCGTCACGTCCCCCGAGATCGGGACGTTCGCGCAGAACGGGCGGAATCCCACCGACGGAACTACAGCCCTGTCATCTCGGACGGGCACCGCGTACGCTCGCGACGCCCCATGGCCCTCCTGCCCCTCCCGGTCGAGCCGATCCAGCAGATCCCGATCGAGCCCGTCGACGACCCGTCCGCGGCCCGCGAGGTCGGCGAGGTGCTGGTGCAGCTGGCCGCCGCCCGGGACCGCGACCTGCAGCGCGACCGCGAGCAGGCCCTCGACCCCGACTGGGTCGGCCCACGCCCAGCCCGGCCGCCTCGTGCACCTCGCCCATCTGCCCAGCCGGCCCGCCCGCACGGCCGAGCTGGCCCGCCCGCTCCCGGAGGGGCTGGCCGCGGCGGTGCCGGAGCCGCTGTGGTCGCACCAGGTCGAGGCCCTCGACCTGGCCCGGGCCGGACGCTCCGTGGTCATCGCCACCGGCACCGGGTCGGGCAAGTCCCGCTGCTACCAGCTGGCCATCGGCGAGGCCGTCACCCAGCCGGTGCGGCCGGGCACGGGGCTGATCCTGTTCCCCACGAAGGCGCTGGCCCACGACCAGCTGCGGGCGCTCACCGCGCTCGACCTCCCGAAGGTGGTGGCCGGCGCCTACGACGGCGACGCCTCGCCGGAGGAGCGCACCTGGATCCGCAAGCAGGCCAACGTCGTGCTCACCAACCCCGAGATGCTCCACGCCGGCCTGCTGCCGCACCACGAGCGGTGGGGCACGTTCCTCGGGCGCCTCCGCTACGTGGTGATCGACGAGCTCCACACGTTCCGCGGCACCTTCGGCGGCCACGTCGCCCAGCTCCTCCGCCGGCTGCGGCGCCTGGCCGCCCACCACGGCGCCGAGCCGACCTTCATCTGCTGCTCGGCCACCGTGGGCGAGCCGCAGCGGCTGGCCTCGGCGATCACCGGCGTCGAGGTGGTGCCGGTCCTCGACGACGGCGCCCCGCGCCCGACGCGCACGATCGCGCTGTGGCAGCCGCCGCTGCTCGACCGCGGCACGGGGGCTCGGGCCTCGGCCCACCGCGAGGCGGCGGCGGTCACCGCGGGGCTGGTCGACGCGGGGCACACCACGCTCACGTTCACCCGCAGCCGCCGGACCACCGAGACCGTCGCCGCGGAGGTGCGCCGCCGCCTGCCCCGCCCCCTGGCCGCCGGGGTGCGCTCCTACCGGGGCGGCTACCTCGCCGAGGAGCGGCGGGCCATCGAGGACGAGCTGTTCGCCGGCGAGCTGTCCGCGGTGGTGGCCACCTCCGCCCTCGAGCTCGGCATCGACGTCGGCGGGCTCGACGCTGTGGTCCTCGACGGGTTCCCCGGCACGGTCGCCTCGTTCTGGCAGCAGGTCGGGCCGGGCCGGCCGCCGCGGCTGCGGGTCCTCGGCCGCCGTCCTCGTGGCCGGCGACGACCAGCTCGACCAGTGGTTCGCGGCCCATCCCGAGGAGCTGCTCGGCCGCCCGCCGGAGCCCTCCGTCGTGAACCCGGGCAACCCGTACGTGGTCGACCCGCACCTGCGCTGCGCCGCCCACGAGCTGCCCCTCACCCACGCCGACGAGCGCTGGTGGGGCCCCGCGCTCGAGGAGGGCGTGCGGCGCCTGGCCCTCGACGACGAGCTCCTCGTCCGCCACCGCGGGCGGCGCCACGAGCCCATCGCGGTGTGGAACGGCGCCGGATGGCCGAGCCACGGCGTCGGCCTGCGCACGGCAGGTGGGGCGCCGGTGCAGATCCTCGACGCCACCACCGGCGACGCGCGTCGGCGATGTCGACCGGGCTCGCGCCCCCGAGCAGGTCCACCCGGGCGCGTCCTACCTCCACCAGGGCCAGCCGTGGCGGGTCACGTCGCTCGACCTCGACGCCGGCGTCGCCGAGGTCGATCCGCGACGACGGCTCCACGTACACGGTGGCCCGCTCCGACAGCCAGGTCCGGCTCCTCGATGTCGACGACGTCGCGCCCCGTCGGTGCCGGCCGTCCTGCACCTCGGCGCGGTCGAGGTGTGCTCGCGGGTCGTCGGCTACCAGCGCAAGGACGCGCTCACGCGGCGCGGTGGTGGGCGCCGAGCCCCTCGAGCTGCCCGAGGCCACCCTGTGCACCCGGGCCGTCTGGTGGGTCGCTCCCGCCCGAGGTCACCGACGTGCGTCGGCCCTCGACCGGCTGCCCGGCGCCCTCCACGCCGCCGAGCACGCCGCCATCGGCATGCTCCCGCTGTTCGCCATCTGCGACCGGTGGGACGTCGGTGGCCTCTCCACCGCCGCGCCACGCCGACACGGGCCTGCCCACGATCATCGTCTACGACGCGGTGCCGGGCGGCGCCGGCGTGGCCGAGCTCGGCTACGCGGCGGCCGACCGCCACCTGCGGGCCACGCGCGAGAGCATCGCCGCCTGCCCGTGCGACGACGGCTGCCCGTCGTGCGTGCAGTCACCCAAGTGCGGCAACGGCAACGAGCCGTTGGACAAGTCAGGGGCGGTGCGGCTGCTGGGCGCGGTGCTGGCCGGGATCACCGGGCCGGCCGGGCTGGGTGGCGAACGGTAGCTCCGGCTAGCGGAAGGCCCAGCCGCGCTTGGTCGGCGCGGTGCGCTCGCCGCGACCGGGACCGCGGGACGGACCACGACCGCCATGAGCCGGGCCCGATCCGCGGGTCGGGGGCTTGCGCCGGCGACGGGCAGGAGCGGCCTTGGCCGGCTTGGCGGCCCGGGCGAGGTAGCGGAGGTGCACGGCCCAGGCGAAGAGCACGAAGCCGGTGGCCACCGGCACCGCCATGCCGCGGCCTCCGGCCCCCTCGTAGTAGAAGGACGACAGGCCGTCCTCGGACTCGTCGCCGCCACCGAGGTCGCCGTAGTCGAGCTCCTCGTCGAAGCCGTCGTCGGTGAGCAGGTCGGGGATGTTGGCGCCGGTGGGCGTGCCCAGGCGGGGCGCCTTGGTGCCGACGCCGACCTGGCCCCGGGGCAGTGCGCTGAACGTGCGCCCGCCGGTGGGGGGCTTCTTGCCGCCGCCGGTGATCACGGTGGTCGGCGTGGTGCCGCCGTCGGCTCCACCCCACCTCCACCTCCGCCACCGCCACCGTCGCCCCCACCACCGTCGCCGCCCCCGCCCCCGCCCCCGCCGTCGGTCTGGCCGGGCACGGTGCTGCTGGTGGTGGTGCTGGACGGGATCTCGACCACGGCCTTGCCGCCGCACCC
>CAVSIC010000019.1:0-221071 GCA_963727905.1 uncultured Microthrixaceae bacterium | reverse complement strand
GCGGGACGCGCGCCTCCCAGCCGTCCTCGAGGGGGAAGGCCTCGGCGTACGCGGCGAAGACGTCGGGCCCGAAGCCGCCGAACAGCCGCATCATCGCCAGGTCGAACTCGCGGTGCCCGCCGTGGGCGGCGGGGTCGATCAGCCAGCTCCGGCCCTGGTGGTCGACGAGCCGGTTGCCCGCCCAGAGGTCGCCGTGCAGCCGAGCGGGTGGCTCGCTCGTGGGGAAGAGGTCGTCGAGGCGGGCGGCGACGTCCTCCAGCGCCGCGCACGCCCGCTCGGGGAGCGCGCCGCCGTCACGGGCCAGCCGCGCGAGCGGCAGGAGGCGGCAGGTGGCGTAGAACTCGGCCCAGGTGGCCGATGGCTCGTTCGGCAGCGCCCGGCTGCCAGTCGTGCGGCGATCCTCCCGCCCGAAGCACGGCGGGCTCGCGCGGTGGAGCTCCGCGAGGGCGAACCCGAGATCGGCCTCGGTCTCCCCGACGGGCGCGCCCCGGTCGATCCACTCCAGCACCAGGTGCGCGGGTTCGTCGTCGCCCACCGCGAGCACCGCCGGCACGAGCACGGCCCCCGGCGCCCGGAGCCACGACAGGCCATTGGCCTCGGTCGTGAAGAAGCCCGGCGGCGGATGCCGGTGCGTCTTCGCGAACGCGCGCCGGCCGTCGGCCAGGTCGACGCGGTAGGCGATGGCCACGTCGCCCCCGTGCACCGGTGCCACTCCAGCGACCGGCGACCCGAGGGCGGCCTCCACGACGGCTCGGAGCCCCTCCTCCACGGCTACCCCTGGCGCTCGTAGAGCGACGCGAGGGCGATGGCCGCCGCGGTGGCGACGTTCACCGAGTCGGTGCCCGGTGCCATGGGGATGCGGACGCGCCGGTCGGCCGCGGCCATCGCGGCGTCAGTGAGCCCCGGCCCCTCGGCCCCGACCAGGACGGCCACGCGCTCGGGGACCTGGCCGACCACCGCGCTCATCGGCTCGGCGTCGGGCGCCGGGGTGAGGGCGAGCACCGCGAGGCCGGCGTCGTGCAGCTCGTGCAGGATCGCCGGCCAGCCCTCGCGCTCGACCCGAGCGAAGGGCACCCGCAGCACGTGCCCGAGCGACACGCGCGTGACCCGGCGGTACAGGGGGTCCGTGGTGCTGGGATCGAGCAGGACCGCGTCCACCCCGAAGGCGGCGGCGTTGCGGAACAGCGAGCCGAGGTTCTCGTGGTCGTTCACGTTCTCCAGCACGAGGACCCGTCGAGCGCGGGCGAGGACCTCCGCCGGAGGTCGCGGCGCCGGGCGCTCGGCCACGGCCAGCACCCCCCGGTGGAAGTGCACCCCCGTCACCGCCTCGAGCGAGTCCTCGGGCACCGAGTAGATCGGGACCTCAGCCGGGACCAGGCCACCGGCCCGGGCGACGTGCTGGCGGGCAACGAGCGCCGACCGGATGCCGTAGGGCGACGCCGCCAGGGCCTCGAGCGACAGCCAGCCCTCGACCGTGAAGATGCCCGCATCCCGCTCCACCCGGGCTCGGACCGACGGCTCGCGGAGGTGCTGGTAGTCGCCGAGGCGGGGATCGTCGAGATCGTCGATCGCCACCACGGCCATGCGGCAGCCTCGCACGCGGATCCGAGCGGCGGGGTCTGCCAGGATGCGCCCGTGCGCGCCGTCGTCTGCTCCGAGTTCGCCCCCATCGACCAGCTCCGCATCGAGGAGCGGCCCGACCCGGAGCCCGGTCCGGGCAAGGTCGTGGTGGCCGTGCGGGCGGCGGGCGTGAACTTCGTCGACGGGCTGTTCGTGCAGGGCAAGTACCAGATCAAGCCGCCCACGCCGTTCACGCCGGGCGGCGAGGTGGCCGGCGACGTGATGGCGGTCGGCCAGGGGGTCGAGGGCGTGGCCGTCGGCGACCGGGTGCTGGCCATGCCCTGGCTCGGCGGGTTCGCCTCCCACGTGGAGCTGGCCGCCGGCGGGATCGTCCCCATCCCCGGCTCCCTCACGTACGGGCAGGCGGCCGCGCTCGTGCAGAGCTACGGCACGATGCTGTTCGCCTTCACCCGGCGCACGCACGTGCGGGAGGGCGAGTGGGTGCTGGTGCTCGGCGCCGGCGGCGGGATCGGGCTGGCCGCGGTCGACGTCGCCCGTCACCTCGGCGCGCGCGTGATCGCGGCGGCGTCCTCCGACGAGAAGCTCGCGGCCGCGACTGCGGCCGGGGCGGAGGCCACGATCAACTACGAGACCGAGGACCTCAAGACCCGCGCCCGCGAGATCTCGGGCGGCGGCGTCGACGTGGTCGTCGACCCCGTGGGCGACCGCTTCGCCGACGCCGCGCTGCGGTCCCTCGGCTGGATGGGGCGCTACCTCGTCATCGGGTTCGCCGGTGGGGGCATCCCGTCGTTGCCGATCAACCAGGTGCTCCTCAACAACCGGACCCTCGTCGGCATCGACTGGGGGGCGTGGACGATGCGCGACGCCGCCGGCAACCAGGCGCTGCTGGCCGAGCTCATGCAGCTCGCCGGCTCAGGTGCGCTGCACCCCGTGGAGCCCACCGAGTACCCCCTCGACGACGTGGTGCGGGCGCTGACCGACCTGGCCGAGCGACGGGCCGCCGGCAAGCTCGTCCTGGTGCCGTAGCCCCATGCCCGACCTCCCGCTGTCGGGTCGCGTCGCCCTCGTCTCCGGCGCCAACCACGGCATCGGGGCCGCCACCGCGGCCGAGCTGGCCCGCCTCGGCGCCGACGTCGCCATCACCTACCTCGCCTGCACACCGGACGACCACGAGGACGAGCACCGGTCCGACGTGTACCGGACGCAGCGCGAGCAAGGTCCCGAGGTCACGATGGCCGCGATCGAGGCGCACGGCCGACGGTGCATCGCCGTGTCCGACGACCTGTCCGATCCCGCCGCGCCGGCGCGGATCTTCGACGCCGCCGAAGCCGCGCTCGGGCCCGTCTCGATCCTCGTCAACAACGCCAGCGGCTGGCGGAAGGACTCCTTCGACCCCGCGGCCTCGAACGAGATCGGCTGGATCAACTCGGTGATGACCAGTGAGACGATCGACGCCCAGCTCCTCGTGGACGCTCGAGGCGGCGCGCTGATGATGGCGGAGCTCGCGCGGCGGCATCGATCCCGAGGCGGCGACTGGGGCCGGATCGTGAGCCTGACCTCCGGCGGGTCGATGGGCTTCCCGGGGCAGGTGTCGTACGGGGCGGCGAAGGCGGCGCTGGAGAACTACACGATGGCGGCGTCGATCGAGCTGGCCGACGACGGCATCACGGCGAACGTCGTCTACCCGCCTGTGACCGACACCGGCTGGGTCACCGACGCCGTGCGCGAGTTCGTCGCCCACAGCCCCGACCACGTCCACGTGTCGTCACCGGACGAGGTCGCCGAGGTCATCGGCTGGCTCTGCACCGACGCCGCCGACCTCGTCACCGGCAACCTCCTCCGCCTCCGCTAGCCACCCCCTACCCAACCCCCTCGTTCTTGCGGCATAACTCAGCGGTCTCGCGTGAGTTCTGCCGCAAGAACTGATGGTTGGGTGCCGGTCGGTAGCGTGCGGAGGTCTCCCCCGACATGCCGTGCCCACGCAAGGGGAACCACGTGTCGACGATCGACGCGGCGCTGGCCGAGATCGCGGCCAGGCAACGAATGCTGCTCACGGTGGACGACGTGCGCCGCGCCGGAGGTGACCTGCACCACATCCAACGCCGGGTCGAGGCCGGGCGCTGGACGATGGTCGACCACCGCGTGTACCTCATCGCTGGAGCCCCGTTCGACTGGCCGACGCGTCAGCTCGCCGCCGTCCTCGCGGCTGGTCCCGGAGCGGTGGCGTCGCACTTCGCCGCGGCCCGACTCCTCGGGCTCCCCGGGTTTGGCAGCGCCGTTCCGGAGCTGTCGATCCCGAGGGGTCGTCGATACCGACGGACCGGGGTCCGCAGCCACGAGAGCACCGACCTCGACCGGTGCTCGATCGCGCGACGCCAGGGCATCCCCATCACCGATCCTGACCGCACGATGCTCGACGTCGGGCGCTATCTGGGCATACCTCGACTCGGTCGCGTGGTGGAAGCTGCGAGGCGGGCCGGACTGGTGACGTGGTCATCGCTCATCGCCACGTTGGTCCGACACGCTCGGCAGGGCCGCCACGGGACCCGACGACTGCGTGCGGTGATCCTCTCCGGCGCTCACCGCGACGAGATCACCGATTCTGACTTCGAGCTGATCGTCCTGAGCCTGCTCGTGGACAGCGGACTCCCGGAGCCCGCCCTGCATCACCGAGTGGAGCACGGTGGCCGCTTCGTCGCAGAGGTCGACCTCGCATACCCGCAGTGGAAGATCGCGATCGAGTGCGACGGCTCCGTCCACCTCGAGGAGCAGGTGCGGGAAGGAGACCTCCCGCGCCAAAACGACCTCGTCCTGCAGGGGTGGACGGTCCTGCGCTTCACCTGGCGACGAGTCCGCGATCGACCGGACGCCGTGGTCGCCGAGGTCAGGCGCGCGATCCAGGCCGCTCGAGCTGCCGCCTGACGCCGTTCCTGCGGCAGAACTCGGCGGTCTCGCGTGAGTTCTGCCGCAAGAAGCGGGTGGTGGAGAAGGGCTAGGCGCGCTCGGCGATCAGGGCGGCTTGGCGGTCGAGGAGGGGGAGGACCTCGTCGCGGGGGGCGCTGGGGATGCGGAACACGCACTCGGTGACGCCCACCTTCTCGAAGTGGTCGAGCTTGCCGTGGTCCGGGATCGATCCGAACGGGACGATCTCGAGCGCCTCCGGGTCCCGGCCGGCCGCGGCGACGAGGTCGCGGAGGCGGGGCACCGCCTCGGTGAGGCCGCCGGCCACCGATCGGGATCCAGCCGTCGCCGTACTCGGCGATGTGCTCGAACAGCTTGGGGCCGGGTGCCCCGCCGTGGAGCACGGGCACCCGCGGCCGGCCGTCGGCGCCGCGCTGCACGGGCTTGGGCCACGACCACGACGGCTCGATGTGCACGTGCTCGCCGTGGAACGACCCCTCGTCGTCGGCCCACAGCGCCTGCATGGCCAGCACCCGCTCCCGGGCCACGGCCCGGCGGTCGCGCATGGCGACGCCGTGCTGCTCGATCTCGTCCTCGTTCCAGCCGAAGCCGACGCCCAGCGCCGCCCGTCCCCCGCTCAGGTGGTCGAGCGTGGCGACGGCCTTGGCGGTGACGATCGGCTCGCGCTGGGCCGGGAGCAGGATGCCGGTGCCGAGGCGCAGGTGCTCGGTGGCGGCGGCCGCCGCGCCGAGCGCCACGAGCGGGTCGAGGGCGCGCTTGTACTCGTCGGCCAGCTCGGCGTCGCCGGTGGGAGGGGGCGTGCGGCGGCTCGACGGGGATGTGGGTGTGCTCGGGCAGCCACAGCGACTCGAGCCCCGCGCCTCGGCCTCCCGGGCCAGCTCGACGACGTCGATGCTGACGTCGGTGGCGAACATCGTGATCCCGTATCGCATCGAGCGCGTCCGTTTCTGATGGAGTGTCAGATCCTGCCATGCTGTCGCCATGAGCGGCATCTGCGAGGGACGCATCGTCATCGTCACGGGGTCGGGCCGAGGCCTCGGCCGGGCCCACGCCCTCGAGCTGGCCCGCCAGGGGGCGAAGGTCGTGGTGAACGACCTCGGCTGCGAGCTCGACGGCTCCGGCGGTGGCAGCGGCCCCGCCGGCGAGGTCGTCGAGGAGATCCGGGCCGCCGGCGGCGAGGCCATCGCCAACGGCGACGACGTCGCCGACTGGGACGGGGCGGGCCGCCTCGTCCGGTCCGCCATCGACGAGTTGGGCGACCTGCACGTCGTCGTGAACAACGCCGGGTTCGTGCGCGACCGCATGTTCGCCAACGCCGGCGAGGACGAGTGGGACGCCGTGGTCCGCGTCCACCTGAAGGGCCACTTCTGCGTCGCCCGCCACGCCGCCGCCCACTGGCGCGACCAGGCCAAGGCGGGCGCCACCCTCGACGCCCGCATCGTCAACACCAGCTCGGGCGCCGGCATCCTCGGCTCCGTCGGCCAGGCCGCCTACTCGGCCGCCAAGGCCGGGATCGCCACGCTCACCCTCGTGCAGGCGGCCGAGCTCGGCCGCTACGGCGTGACCGCCAACGCCCTGGCCCCCGCCGCCCGCACCCGCATGACCGAGGGCGTCTTCACCGAGATGATGGCCGAGGTCGAGGCCGGCGCCTTCGACGCCATGGCCCCGGAGAACGTGTCCCCGCTCGTGGCCTGGCTGGCGTCCGCCGACTCCGCCGGCGTCACCGGCCAGATGTTCGAGGTGGAGGGCGGCAAGATCGGCGTCGCCACCGGCTGGCAGCACGGCCCGACCCGCGACAAGGGCGACCGCTGGGACGCCGACGAGCTCGGCCCCGTCGTCCGCGAGCTCCTCGCCGAAGCTCCCGCCGCCGCTCCGGTCTACGGCACGTAGGAGCGGGCAACACTGGGGAGGTGCCCCCCTCGGGGCACCCCTTCTGCATCTTCGTCGCGCCGCCCGGCTGAGCCGTGTCAGCTGAGCCGTGTCAGACGTAGCCGAGCTCCTTGGCCCGGTCGAGGGGTACGTCCGGGTGCACCGAGCCGCCGGTGACGACGGTCGCCAGCCGGTCGAGGTAGTGGCCCCAGCCCGTGCCGTGGTCGGTCACGGCCTGGTCGTCCGGCAGGCCGCGGTGCACGAGGCGCAGGCGCGTCTTCGTCCCCTCGGGGTGCAGCGTGATCTCCACGGTCGTCGAGCCAGGGGTGATCGGGTTGCCCTCCTGCTCCCAGCCGAACGTGTACACGACCTTCTCGTTCGCCACGACCTCGACGAACTCACCGGCCGCCTGGTGCTCGCCGGCGACGAGCACCCGGTAGGTGCCGCCGGGGCGGGGGTCGAGCTCGGCCTCCGTGCCGTCCCAGAGGATGTGCCGTTCGGCATCCACCAGGAACGGGAAGATCGTCGCCGGCTCGGCATCGATCAGGATCTCCTTGACCAGATCAGGCATCGCGCTGCTCCTTCGCTCGTTGCTCGGCCTCGGCCACGTCGCGCAGCCGGTCGAGGCGGTCATCCCAGAAGTCGTCGAGGAACCGCATCAGGTCGGTGATGGCTTCGCGGCGGGCGAGGTAGAGACGTCGTGTCCCCTCGCGTCGTTCGCTCACCAGGCCGGCCTCCTTCAGCACGCCCAGGTGCTGCGAGATCGCGGGACCCGACACGTCGAAGTGACGGGCGATCTCGCCGGAGGCGAGCTCCTCGTCGCGGACCAAGCGCAGGATCGCCCGCCGTCGGGGCTCGGCGATCGCCTTCAGTGCGAGGTCCACCGCCATATCTAAGCATCTTCTTCTGTAAGTGTCTACTTTCCTTTGGTCAGACGCTCACCAGGCGGGAGACCTCGTCGACGGTGGCCCGGCCGTCGTGGACGACCACGCCGTCGCGCAGGGCGATGCAGCGGTCGACCCGCTCGACGAACGAGGGGTCGTGGGTGGCGACCACGATGGTGGCGCCGTCGGCGTGGAGCTCGTCGAAGATGCTGAGCAGCGACTCCTTGCCGCTGAGGTCGAGACCGACGAAGGGCTCGTCGACGAGCAGCAGCTCGAAGGGACGGGCCAGCCCGAGCGCGATCGAGGTGCGCTGGCGCAGGCCGCGGCTGAACTGCGAGGGCAGGTCGTCGGCGCGGTGCGAGAGCCCGACGCGCTCGACGAGCGCCTCGAGGTCGTCGCCGTGGAGGTCCACGCCGTGGAGGGCGGCGACGTAGGCCAGGTGCTCGCGGACGGACAGGTCGTCGTAGAGGACCGGCTCGTCCGGCAGGTAGCTCACCGCGGCGCGCGCCGGCGACGTTCCGGCGGGCGCGCCGTCGATGGCGATCGAGCCGGACGTGAGGTCGAGCAGACCGGCGGTGAGGCGCAGGAAGGTCGACTTGCCCGAGCCGTTGTGCCCGATGAGGGCGACGGCCTGGCCGCGCTCGAGCGACAGGTCGAGCGGGGCGAGGGCGACGAGGTCCGCGTAGGACTTGGCCGCCCCCTCCGCCACCAGGATCGGGTCAGCCATCGGCTTCGCTCCTCTTCGGGGGGTTGACCGCTTCCATCGAGCTCCTCCACCAGGCCGCGATGTCGCTCGCGCACGCGCACCCAGCCGACGACCAGCGAGAACAGGCCGACCACACCGGCGGCCGCGGACAGGGCCGCGGCCTGGCCGGGGTTTCCGTCGTCCACGGCGATCCGGGCCGCGAGGATCGGGGCGGCGCCGAGCACCGCGATCGCGGGCGGCCACACGGTGCGGATGGCCAGGCGCATCCCTTGGGCCTCGACCGGCGCCAGGCTCCACGCCTCGCCCATCGACGACGACCCGCCGAGCACGCTCACCAGCGCGCCGCCCACCCCGCCCATGGCGAGCGGGGCGGCCAGCACGATCGCCACGGAGACCGGCACCTCTCCGGGGCCGGGCAGCGTGGCCAGCCCCGCCGCGGCCGCAGCGGTGAGCAGGAGCACCAGGAGGCAGACCGGCACGTGGCGCAGGTGGATCTCCGACGCCGCCATCGGCGAGGCATCGCGGCGGCTCGGGTGGTCGACCTCCTGGGCGAGCGGCTCGATGCCGTCGAGCCCGGCCAGGAACATCGCGATCCCGGCCAGCGCCAGCAGCGGGGTGGTCCCGGTCCAGGCGCCGCGCAGCGCAGCCGCGGCCACGACGGCCAGCAGCCCGAGGCGGGCCACGCGGGCGGCGGGCCACCGCAGCACCCCGCGGAGGCCGCGCACGAAGATGGGGAGCCGGCCGCTGCCCGTGACCCGAAGGCGGATCCAGGGCCGCTTGCGGGGCAGCTCGAGGGCGAGCTGGCGGCGGAGCACCACGACCGTGCGGAGATCCTGGAGCGTGGCGGCGAAGCGCAGCTGGCCGACGAGGGTCGACCGGCGCTCCGCGGCCTCGAGGGACACCGTTCCCACGAGCGAGAGCCCGAGGAGCGCGAGGGCGGCGCCGACCACCACCGGCACGAGCCCGAGGACATCGAAGTGCAGGGGCCAGAGCAGGAGCCGGCCGAAGGGCTCGGTGGGGCTGACGCCGATCACGTCGGCGCCCTCGAGGACGGCGGTGGCGAGCAGGCCCACGCCGATGAGCGAGGTGACCCACCGCGGGAGGCGGAGCGCGCCCGTGACGTACGCGGCGCCGACGCCGAGGGCGACCGCGGCGAGGCCCCCCAGCGCGCCGGTGCCGACCCAGGCGAACGTGTTGCCGGGAAGGCGGTGCGACGCCAGCTGGCCCGCCACCGCGCCGACGAGCAGACCGACGAACGCCATGAAGCGGAGCTGGCGCAGGGCCGGGCCCCGCAGCGCGCTCCCGCGGTCGACCGGCGCGAGGAGCACGTGGCGCACGTCGGAGCGCTCGAGGGCCAGCGGTCCGCCCCGGCTCCCGGAGCGCACGCCGAGGGCGATGGCCAGCGCGGCGACGCCGCCCAACCAGCCCGGGCCGTGCTGCAGCACCTCGCGCACACCGGCCCGATCCACGTCACCGTCGCCGATCGCCCCCGAGAGGGTGACCACGGCGACGACGCACACGATGCCGGTCAGGTAGGCGCTGTAGAAGGCGTCGATCCAGTGGATGTCGGCGATCCGCTTGGTCCGCCGGAACCTCCGCCAGTCCGCCAACGCCCCTTCGAGGTCGGCATCTGGATCGGCGGCGAGCACGGTCCGCGACGCTAGGCCCGCGCTGGCGGGGCGTTGTAGTCGGGGCGCTACAGCTTCTCGATCACCATGGCCATGCCCTGGCCGCCGCCGACGCACATGGACTCGAGGCCGTAGCGGCCACCGGTGTCGTCGAGGCCGTTGATGAGCGTGGTCATGATGCGGGCGCCGGTCTGGCCGAACGGGTGGCCGAGGGCGATGGCGCCGCCGTTGACGTTGAGCTTCTCGGGGTCGATGTTCAGGTGCTTCATCGACGGGATCACCTGAGCGGCGAACGCCTCGTTGATCTCCACGAGGTCGATGTCGTCGATCGTGAGGCCGGCCCGCTTCAGCGCCATGCGGCACGCCTCGACGGGGCCCATGCCCATGATCTCCGGGTTGAGCCCGGTGACGCCGGAGGAGACGATCCGGGCGAGGGGCGTGAGGCCGAGCTCGTTGGCCTTGGTGTCGCTCATGACGAGCACCGCGGCGGAGCCGTCGTTGAGCGGGCAGGCGTTGCCGGCGGTGACCTTGCCGTCGGGGCGGAACACCGGCTTCAGCTCGGCCAGCTTCTCGAGGGTGGTGCCGGCGCGGGGCCCGTCGTCCTTGCTGACGACCGTGCCGGAGGGCGTGGTGACCGGCGTGATCTCGCGATCGAAGAAGCCGCGCTCCTGGGCGGCGACGGCACGGTCCTGGGACCGCTTGCCCCACTCGTCCATCTCCTCGCGGCCGACGCCCTCGGAGAGGACGACGTTCTCGGCCGTCTGGCCCATCGCGATGTAGATGTCGGGGAGGCCGGCGGGCGGCTCCCAGCTCGGCGCGCCGTTGGACCGCTCGACGGTGCGGGCCTCCGCGTCGGCGAAGAGCTCGTTGTGCGGGCCGGTGTCCGACGCGCCGAAGGCGTAGCGGCTCACGGTCTCGACGCCTCCTGCGATGAACACGTCGCCCTCGCCCGCCTTGATGGCGTGGGACGCCATGCGGATCGTCTGCAGCGACGACGAGCAGTAGCGGTTGACCGTGACGCCGGGGACGTCGGGCAGGCCGGCCAGGAGGGCCGCCACGCGGGCGACGTTGTAGCCGGCCTCGCCGCCGGGCTGGCCGCAGCCCCAGATGATGTCCTCGACGGTCTGCGGGTCGAGGGTGGGGACCTTCTCGAGGAGCGCCTTGATGATGAGGCCCGACAGGTCGTCAGGTCGGAACTCGGTCATGGAGCCCTTGTTGGCCCGACCGATGGGCGTGCGGGCGGTGGCGACGATGACGGCTTCGGGCATCTCTGGACTCCCCCTGGAGCGTGGTGGACGGCGGTCAGTCTGGCCCCACCGTCCCCGCACGGGAAATCCGTAGGATCGCGAGATGCTCCGACGGCTCGTGGTCTCTGCGGCGGCACTCGCGGCGCTGGTGGCCCTGGTGCCCCCGGCGGGCGCCGCCGACCCCGCGTTCTTCCGGCAGTCGGGGCTCGACCGGTACGGCACCGCCGCCGCGGTGTCCTCGAAGGCCTTCCCCGCCGGGGCGGACAACGTGTTCGTCGCGTCCGGCACCTCGTTCCCGGACGCCCTGGCCGGAGCGTCGTTCGCGGCCGCCAACGGCGGCCCGATCCTCCTCGTGCGCCGCGACGCCCTCCCCAACGCCACGGCCGAGGAGCTCGACCGCCTGAACCCGAAGGTCGTCACCGTGCTCGGGGGCACGAGCGCGGTGAGCGATCCGATCGCCGAGGCCGTCGCCGAGTACGCGAGCGTCGAGGCCCGGCGCGTCTCGGGAGCCGACCGGTGGTCGACCGCGGCGAACATCTCCAGCGGGTTCGTGGCCCCGGTCGACACCGTCTACGTCGCCAGCGGCCTGAACTACCCGGATGCCCTCGCCGGCGGAGCCGCGATCGGCGGCACGACCGGCGGACCCGTGCTCCTCGTCCTGCGAGATGCGATCCCGTCGGCCACGGCGGCGGAGCTCACCCGGCTGCAGCCGACCAACATCGTCGTGCTCGGCGGGACGGCGGCGGTGTCGAAGGCCGTGCTCGACGCCCTCGTCCCGTACGCGCCCAACCCTCCGCTCCGTCGCAGCGGCGATGACCGGTACGAGACCGCGCTGCAGGTGGCGAACGCCTTCTCCGCCGCGCCGGTCGTCTACCTCGCGGGGGCGACGAGTTCGCCGACGCCATGGCCGCGGGCGCGGCGGCCGGGTTCCGCAAGGGTCCGATCCTGCTGGTCCCGCACGACTGCATCCCCTTCGAGGTCGACCTCACCATCCAGCGCCTCGGCGCGACCGAGGTCATCGTGCTCGGAGGCACGGCCGCGCTCAGCGACGCCGTCCTCGCCCGCACCGCCTGCCCGGGCGGTCCGCCGTAGAGCACGTGCGCTAGAGCACGTGCGCTAGAGCACGTGCGAGTGCTGACCGGGACCGGAGCCGTGGCTCTGGCCCGGTCCGTGGTCCCCGATCCCGAACAGGTGGCTGTGCCCGCCCTTGTCGAGCCAGCGCTGGAAGCCGGCCGCGTTGGAGTGGATCCCGTTGAGCGTCTCGAGGGCCTGGGCCGCCGACGGGTCGACGCCGGACAGGTCGACCGCGAACTCCGCGGAGAGGGCGTCGGCGATGTCCGCCCCCGCCTTCCAGGCCCGCATCGCCACCTCGGCCCAGCGGGTCAGGATCTCCTCCGCCTCCGCCAGGCTCTCCTGGGGGTCCGGCACGAGGCCGAAGTGGGCGAGGGCCACCCCCGCGGGTGACCGCGCCGCGAACCGGCGGAGGCTCCCGATGGCCTGGTCGAGGTCGAAGTCGGGCGGCGGGGTGGCCGGCCGCAGGATCCCCGCGGCCGGGAGGCGCACCCCGACCGCGTCGCCGGCGAACAGGAGGCCGCTCTCGGAGTCGTGCAGGGCGAGGTGGTGCTTGGCGTGGCCAGGCGAGTCGACGGTGGTGAGGGCCCGGTTGGACGACACGGTGATGTCCTCGCCGTCCTCGAGCACGTGGATGCGGGCCGCGTCGGTCGGCGTGAGGCGGCCGTAGAGCGTGTCGAGGAGGTCGCCGTAGACGAGGGCGGCGCTGTCGACGAGCTTCGTCGGATCGACGAGGTGGCGGGCGCCCTTCTCGTGGACGTACACGGTGGCCTTCGGGAACGCGGCGGCCACATCGCCCACCCCGCCGGCGTGGTCGAGGTGGATGTGGGTGACCGCGATGCCGGCCAGCTCATCGGGAGCGACGCCCAGGCCGTCGAGCGCGGCGAGGAGCGCGGGCACGGAGGTCTGGCTGCCCGTCTCCACGAGGACCGGCGCCGTGCCCGTCACCAGGTAGCCGGCGGTCACCTCGGTCCAGCCGCCGAGGAGGGTGTCGACCTGGAGGACCCCGGGTGCGATCTCGATGGCCATCTGCGGTGCCCCCTCGTGGCCCCTAGCGTTGCGGCGATGTCGTTGTTCGACGACGCCGATCTCGGCGACTCGGAACCTACCTGGTCGGTCACGGAGCTGGCCGACCGGATCGGGAACGCGCTGCGAGCCGCGTTCCGCGACGAGGTGTGGGTGCGCGGCGAGATCCGGGACCTGTCCCGGGCCAGCTCCGGCCACGTGTACTTCACGCTCACCGAGCCCTCCCTCGAGGGCAGCGCCTCGATCGGCGTGATGCTGTCGTCCCGGAACAAGGGCTCGGTGAACCTGGCCCTCACGCGTGCCGGCGGGGGCGTGCGGATGACCGACGGCACCGAGGTGCGGATCCGGGGCCGGCTCGACTGGTACGCCCCCCGTGGCCAGCTCCAGCTGCGCATGACGGCGATCGACCCCGCCTACACGCTGGGCCAGCTGGAGCTCCTGCGAGCCCAGCTGCTGCAGCGCCTGGAGGCCGAGGGCCTGCTCCGGGCCAACGCCGCCCACCTGCTCCCGCTCGTGCCGCTGCGCGTCGGGGTGGTCACCAGCTCCGGCAGCGCTGCCGAGGCCGACTTCGTCGACGAGCTCCGCCGCAGCGGGTTCGCCTTCGACGTCCGGCGCGTCGACGCCCGGGTCCAGGGACCCGACGCCGCCTACGACATCGTCTCGGGCATCGAGCGGGCCGTCGCCGACGGAGCCGAGGTGGTCGCCCTCGTGCGCGGCGGGGGCGCCCGCACGGACCTGGCCGCCTTCGACGACGAGCGGATCGCACGCGCGATCGCCACCTGCCCCGTCCCGGTGCTCACCGGCATCGGCCACGAGGTCGATCGGTCGGTGGCCGACGACGTCGCCCACACCGCCCACAAGACCCCGACGGCCTGCGCGCATGCGCTCGTGCTCCGGGTGCGGGCGTTCGTCGACGCGATGGACGGCCGCTGGCTGGCGATCACCACCCTCGCGGCGCGGGCCACGCGCGACCACGCCGAGATCGTGGAGGCCGCCGGTGCCCGGGTCGGACGCGCCGCCGCCGCGGGGGTGGCCTCGGCCGCCCACCGACACGACGGCTGGGGGGAACGGGTCCGCCGGGCCGCCACCGGCCACCTCCGCGACGCCGATGCCGGCGCGCGGGAGCGGGCTCGGCGGCTCTCCCTGCGGGCGCCGCGGGCGGTCTCCGAGGCCGACCGGGCCCTGGCGTCGATCGAGGCGCGGCTCCGCGCCCTCGACCCCGACCGGACGCTCGCCCGCGGCTGGTCCATCACCCGCACCGCTGATGGGCGGGTCGTGCGCTCGCCCGACGAGGTCGCCCCCGGCGATGAGCTGCTGACGCAGGTGGCGGCGGGCACGGTGCGGTCCACGGTGGCCCCGACCTCTACGGTGGACGCCGATGGCTGACGCCCCGTCCGACGCTGCCGACATCGGCTACGCCGACGCGCTCGCGGAGCTGGAGGCGATCCTCGAGGAGATCGAGGACGACGCCG
Source organism: uncultured Microthrixaceae bacterium (assembly GCA_963727905.1). Classification (GTDB taxonomy): domain Bacteria; phylum Actinomycetota; class Acidimicrobiia; order Acidimicrobiales; family VFJN01; genus VFJN01. The sequence goes on along the minus strand of CAVSIC010000019.1, from coordinate 206,665 downwards.
TCGACGTCGACGTGCTCGCGGCTCGTGTGAAGCGGGCGGCCGAGCTGCTGCGGGTCTGCCGCCAGCGCATCACCGCCGCCCGCGAGGAGGTCGGCCGAATCGTCGCCGACCTCGCTCCGGCCGACGACGCCGACGATGCCTGACGTGGCGGGCACCGTCCCCGTCCCCGCCAGCCTCGCGGTGGTGTCCGCGGCGGTGGAGGCCCGGCTGGCGGTGCTGTTCGACGACGAGCGGCGGCGCTGGTCGGAGCTGGACCCGGCCCTCGTCGAGCCGCTCGACACCTTGGGCACGTTCGTCCTCAACGGCGGCAAGCGCCTGCGCCCGGCGTTCTGCCACTGGGGCTTCGTCGGGGCCGGGGGCGACCCGGCCGACCCGGCCGTCATCGACGCCGGTGCGGCCTTCGAGCTGCTGCAGGCCTTCGCGCTGATCCACGACGACGTCATGGACGGCTCCTCGGTGCGGCGCGGCGCCCGCACCGCCCACCTCGCCTACGGCGACCGTCACGCCGACTCCGCCTGGCGGGGCGAGGTCCGCCGCTTCGGCGAGGGCGTGGCGATCCTGCTGGGCGACCTCGCCCACGTGTACGCAGACCGGCTGGTCCCCCGACGCTCGCCCGACGTGCAGGCCGTCTGGGACGAGCTGCGCACGGAGCTGAACGTCGGCCAGTACCTCGACCTCGTGGGCACGGCCCGGGGCGACGTCGACCTGGCGGCCGCCCGCCGCATCGCCCGCTACAAGTCCGGCAAGTACACGATCGAGCGGCCGCTCCACGTGGGCGCCGCGCTGGCCGGTCGGTACGCCGACCTGGCGGGGCCCCTCTCGGCCTACGGCGACCCGCTCGGCGAGGCCTTCCAGCTCCGCGACGACCTGCTGGGCGCGTTCGGCGACGAGTCCCTCACCGGCAAGCCGGTCGGCGACGATCTCCGCGAGGGCAAGCCCACCCCCCTGCTCGCCATCGCCGCGGCGGCCGCGGACGACGGCCAGACCAAGGTGCTCCGGCTCGTCGGGGAGCCCGACCTGTCTCGCGAGGCGGTGGCCGAGGTGCAGCAGGTGCTGCGGGCGACGGGAGCCGTCGCCGCAGTCGAGGCGTCCATCCAGGAGCTCACCGCCCAGGCCCTGGCCGCGCTCCCGGCCACCGACCTCACCGACGAGGCCCGCGCCGAGCTCGATGCCCTCGCCCGCTTCGTCGCCCGGCGCGACGCGTAGTCAGTCGACGGCGGCGAAGAGCCCCAGCGCGTCGGCGATCGAGCACACGGTGGTGCCGGGCTCGGCGATCACGGCGTCGATCCACGGGGTGCGGTTCACCCCGGTCACCGCCAACGCCATCTCGAGACCGCTGCGCGTCGCGGCCTGCCGGGCGAACGTGGCGGCGTAGTCGGGCGGTCGCACGTCGCGCGTGAGCTCGAGCACGGCCCACGGGTCGGGCGTCCCGCCCGGCGGCGCGTCCGCCACGGTCGTCGTGATGTAGGGCGACACCGGCCAGGGGCCACCGCCCGCCAACCCGGGCCCGTCGAACAGGATGGCCCCGCGGACGAGCTCGGCCCGACCGCCGGCGGCCAGCATCCCGACGTAGGCCCCCAGGCCCCGCCCGAAGATCGTGACCACGCCGAGGTGGGCGATCGCGACGTCGACGTCGCCCATGAGCACCTCGCACGTGTACCCGCCGCCGGGCGCCACGCCGGACGCGCCGTGGCCCGACAGGTCGAGCGCCCAGACCGGCCCCGGCCAGCTCGCCAGATGGGCCGGGACGGTGTCCGGGGACCGCTCGCCGAGCCCGTGGAGGTGCAGCAGCGGGCGCCCCTCGCCGGGTCGCAGCTCGTGCAGGGCGAGCTCGACCTTGTTGTGGCGGAGCCGCACGGTCGCTCCGCTCATGCCACGTGCCCGAGCACCAGCTCGAGCACCCGGTCGGGCTGCTCGATGTGGATGAAGTGACCGGCCCCCTCGAGGACCTCCAGGCGTCCGGACGGCGGGAGGTGCGACAGGACCTCCTCGGGCTGCGTCCCCCACCCGAGCGGGTCGGCCTCGGTGCCGAGGATGGCCAGCACCGGCACCCCGATGTCCGGGAGCCGCATCATCGACCACTCGGGTCGCCACGGACCGAAGCCGCCGAAGCGCAGGTTGGGGTCGATCTTCCACCGCCAGCCGTCGGCGTCCTCACGGGCGCCGGCCGTGACGAGGTAGCGCAGCCACGCGGGGTCGAGGCGCGGGTTCATGCGACCTCGCCGGGCGGCCAGCTCGTCGAGCGTGCCCGGCTTGCGCTGGAGGTCACCGAGGCGCCGCCGGTGGTCCAGCCACCCGGTGAGCTCCTGGGCCATGAGCTTGGTGCGCTGGTGGTCGGACACGTCGGGGAAGCTGCGGCGCGACGGCAGCCCGTCGATGTTCACGAGGTGGCTGACCCGGTGCGGGAGGGCGTCGGCCATCTGGAGCATCAGGCTTCCGCCCTTCGAGTGGGCGACCACGGGGACCGGTGCGCTGGTGACCGAGTCGAGCACGACCACCGCGTCGCGCAGGTCGCCCTCCCAGCTGTAGAGCGCGGGGTGCTGCGAGTCGCCGTGGCCGCGGTGGTCCCACGACACCACCCGGTAGCCGCGGTCGGCCAGCCGCGGGGCGAACACGTCGAACGTGCGGGCGAAGTCCATGCCGCCGTGGGCCAGGAGCAGCGGCCGGCCACCCTCGTCGCCCCACTCGTGCACGGCGATGGACACGCCGCCGCTGTCGACCCGGCGCTGGCGGTCGGGCCGCCGCGCGCCGGGGTAGTCCCCCGGATCCGTCACGGTCGCAACCCTGACCGGGCGGCTCGATGGCGTGCAAGGCGGTCGGTCTGTGACCGACGTCATCTGGACGTCCGGGGCTCGGTCGTGATCAGTTAACGACGTTACTCTATCGCTGGTATTCCAAGGAGCTCCCCCATGCTCAGCCGCATCGGTCGGTTCACCATCCGCCGCCGCAAGCTCGTCCTGATCGGCGCGGTGGTCGTCTTCCTCGTGTCGGGGGCCTACGGGGGCGGGGTGTCGGAGCACCTCAGCTCGGGCGGCTTCGATGACCCGGGCTCCGAGTCCTTCCACGCCGACGAGGTGCTCGAGCACACCTTCGGCTCCTCGACGCCGAACACGATCCTGCTGGTCACCGCGAAGAGCGGGAACGTCGACGACCCCGCCGTCGTGGCCGCCGGGAACGCGCTCACCGAGGAGCTCGGCGCCGAGCGCTACATCGGACAGGTGGCGTCCTACTGGTCGCTGGGCAACGCCCCGCCGCTGAAGAGCGACGACGGTGACAAGGCGCTCGTGCTGGCCCGCCTCAGCGGCGATCAGAACGAGGTGAACGAGCGGGTCGCCGACCTCGTCGACAAGTACACCCGCGACGACGCCACGATCTCCGTGGGGATGGGCGGCTACTCCGCCGTCTTCCGCGAGGTCGGCACCACGATCGAGCACGACCTGCTCCGCGCCGAGTCGATCGCGCTGCCGATCACGTTGGTGCTGCTCCTGCTCGTGTTCGGCAGCGTGGTCTCCGCGTCGCTCCCCCTGGCGATCGGCATCCTGTCGGTGGTCGGGGCATTCGTCGTGCTCCGCCTCCTCAGCCTCGTCACCGAGGTGTCGATCTTCAGCCTCAACCTGACCACCGCCCTCGGGTTGGGCCTCGCGATCGACTACGCGCTGTTCATGGTCTCCCGGTACCGGGAGGAGCTGCAGGCCGGACACGACCCCCAGGTCGCCGTGCAGCGCACGGTGCGCACCGCCGGCCGCACCGTGGCGTTCAGCGCGATGACGGTGGCCGCCTCCCTGTGCGCGCTGCTCGTGTTCCCGCTCTCCTTCCTCCGCAGCTTCGCCTACGCGGGCGTGGCGGTGGCCTTCCTGGCCGGGTTCTTCTCGGTCGTGGTCCTGCCGGCGATGCTCAGCGCCCTCGGCCCCCGCATCGACTCGTGGCGCGTGTTCAAGCGCTCCACCACCCCGAAGACGGACGAGGGGTTCTGGCACCGCACCGCGATCTTCGTGATGAAGCGGCCGATCGTGGTCGGCGGCGCCGCGATCGCGGTCCTCCTGTTCCTCGGCGCCCCCTTCCTGCGGCTCGACATCTCCCTCCCCGACGACCGGGTCATGCCCCCCGAGGCCGCCAGCCGTCAGGTCCACGACCAGATCCGGGAGGAGTTCAGCTCCGAGGAGGCAGGGGCGGAGTCGGTCGTCGCCACGGGCATCGGCGATGCCGCCGGCCGCACGGACGAGATCGAGGCGTACGCGATCACCCTGGCCGGGCTCGAGGGCGTATCCCGGGTCGACGCGCTCACCGGGACCTACTGCGGCACCGGCCTGGCCGCCGACGGCCTCTGCGAGGCCGGTCAGCTCGTCCTCCCCGGAGGCGAGGGGCGGTACCTCGCCTACGCCAACCCCGGCCGGGGCGGCAGCACCTACCTGTCCGTGGTCCCCGACATCGAGCCGCTGTCGAAGGCCGGCGAGGACCTCGTGAAGGAGATCCGCGCCACGCCGGCACCGTTCCCCGTCGAGGTCACCGGGATGTCGGCGCAGCTCGTGGACGTGAAGGACGCGCTGTTCTCGAAGCTCCCGCTCGCGGCGGGGATCATCGCGGTGATCACCTTCCTCGTGCTGTTCCTCCAGTTCGGCTCGGTGGTGATCCCGCTCAAGGCACTGGTGCTCAACCTCCTCAGCCTGTCGGCCACGTTCGGCGCCATGGTGTGGGTGTTCCAGGACGGGCACCTCGCCGACACGCTGAACTTCACCGCCACCGGCCAGATCGACGCCACCACGCCGATCCTCACCTTCTGCATCGCGTTCGGCCTGTCGATGGACTACGAGGTGTTCCTCCTGTCCCGCATCAAGGAGGAGCACGACCGCACGGGCGACAACCAGCTGTCGGTGGCCATCGGGCTGGAGAAGACCGGGCGGCTCGTCACGGCGCTCGCGCTGCTCATCTCGGTCGTGTTCATCTCGTTCGCCACGAGCGAGATCACCTTCATCAAGCTGTTCGGCATCGGCCTGACGCTGGCGGTGGTGATGGATGCCGTGCTGATCCGCGGCCTGCTGGTCCCCGCCTTCATGCGGCTCGCCGGCGAGTGGAACTGGTGGGCCCCCGCCCCGCTGCGCCGCCTGCACGACCGCATCGGCTTCAGCGAGCACGTCGACCTCGATGCCGACCCCGAGCTGCGCGCGAAGGACGCGGAGCGCGAGCCGGAGCTCGTCGGCGCGACACTGGAGCCGTGACCCCAGCTCGGAAGCGGGCCCGCAAGGGCGAGGGCGACCTCCTCCGCGAGGAGATCCTCGAGGCCACCGAGCGCCTGCTGCTGGAGACCGGGTCCGAGGAGGCGGTGTCGATCCGAGCGGTGGCCCAGGCCACCGGGGTCACCCCGCCGTCGATCTACCGACACTTCCCCGACAAGAACCACCTCATCTTCGAGGTGTGCTCCCGCGTCTTCACCGTCTTCGACGAGGTGCTCGAGGGGGCGATGGAGGGGATCGACGACCCCGTCGAGGCGATGGCCGCCCGGGGCCGGGCCTACGTGAGGTTCGGCGTCGAGCACCCCGAGCACTACCGGATCATGTTCATGAGCGCGGCCTCCGACGCGCCGGAGAAGTGGGATGCGGTGATCCGGAGCGGCTCGTTCGCCCACCTGCTCGAGGGGATCCAGCGGGTGATCGATGCGGGGGCGATGGACCCCGACACCGACGTGTACCGCATGGGGCTGCACATCTGGGCGAACATCCACGGCCTCACGTCGCTCCTCGTCGCCCGACCCACGTTCCCGTGGCCCGAGCTGGAGCCGTTCGTCGAAGAGCACCTGGCCATGTGCATGAACGGCACGATCCTCGGGGACCGGCTGCCGGTCACCGCCGGCGCGCCCTCCCGCCGCAAGAAGTAGCCCGGGGCCCCGCTCACTCGCGGTGTGGGTCGGGAGAGAGGTAGATCAGCGGGATGCTGGCCGCGCTCACCAGCGCCTTGATGGTCAGGTTCACGAGGAAGATGTCCCACACCGCCGACCACGGCAGCGTGAGCGCGTGGTGCCGGAAGCCCGGGATGGCGCCGAAGGCACCGACGGCGAACACGACGTTGTCGATCGGGACGCTCACCGCGTTGCTCACGGCCACCCGCGCCCACTGGAACCGCGTCGTCACCCGACGGACGAACCAGGAGTAGACCTCGGTGTCGATCAGCTCACTGATCACCATCGCCACGATCGAGGCCACCGTGATGCGCCAGAGCGGCGCCAGCACCGCCTCGAACTCCGGGCCCAGCGGGTAGGACGAGTCCGTCGGGAACCGGGCGACCCACTGCAGGTAGCCGGCGAGGAAGAGGTTGACCGCCGCCGCGGTGAGGACCGTGGCCCGCGCCGCCCGCTTGCCGAGCGTCTTGTGCACGACGTCGCGCAACGTGAACGTGATCGGGTAGATGAAGGTGCCCATGTCCACGGCACGGCCGGTGAAGTCCCCGATCTTCACGCTCGTGACGTTGGCGATCACCTGAGCGCCGACGTAGGTGCCGACGGCCGCGATGGCGATCCAGCTGATCGGCGACAGCACCCGGTCGTGGTCGGCGACGGCGTCCGGCGCAGGCGCGGTGGTGTCCAGCTGGTCCTCCGGTTTTGGTTCGAGCAGAGCTCCGGCGGGTGGTCCGGTACCGCCGGTGGTCAGATTCTGCCACGGGTCCGCTAGACAAGCCCGGGGGAGCCCGCCGGGCCCCAAGGAGCAGGACGGAACATGGACGCGATCACTGCCGCTGCACAGACGGCCGGAGCGGTGAGCTCCGTCGGCAGCCACTTCATGCTCGATGGGAGCACCTACGCACACGGCGCCGGCCTCGGCTTCGCCGGCCTCGACTTCTACGCCGGCGGTCGCGGCGGGGTCCTCGGCGACGTCGACGCCGACGTGGTGGCCGCCGCCTTCGCGTTCTTCGAGCCGGCCTACGTGCGCGCGCAGTGGGAGATGGCGGCCAAGGTGATGACCAGGACCGAGGCCGCGCTGGCGTGGGCGGGTTGCTGCTCGGCATGGGCCGAGGAGCACGTCGGCGAGGGAGCCGACCTCGAGCGCCTCGGCGCGCTGCTCGACCGGGTGGTGGCCGATGCCCGGCCCGCCTGCGCGTCGATCTTCTCCGGCTGGCGGGCGCTGCCCGTGCCGTCCTCGCCGAAGGCCCACGTCGTGCACCAGATGAACGGGCTGCGCGAGCTGCGCCACGGCCTGCACAGCGCGGCCGTGGTGGCCACCGGCCTGACCCCGCACCAGGCGCTGTCGATGGGGTCCCCGGCGATGGTCCCCATCTTCGGGTGGCCCGAGGCGGCCGACGTCGAGGGCCTGCAGCCCAAGAAGGACGCCGCCGAGGACGCCACGAACGCGGCCATCGCCCACGCCTACGCCGGTCTCGACGCCGGCGAGCGCGACGAGGTCGTCGCGCTCATGGGTGCCCTCACGGCCTGCATCACCTGACGCGAGCGGGGCGACCGATCGGCGTTCGCGCGCAAATCGTCGCATTTGAACCCATGACAACGTTTACGAACCGGGAGTAACCTCCCGCCCGGAACGCTGCATTTGGGGGCTTCGTTCAGAGCTGATGCTGAGCGGGGCGGTGGCGGGCGCCGCCCCGCCAGCGCGTCCTACCATCCGGCGTGGACTTCCGCTCGATGATGGTGCTCGAGGAGCACGACCGCGACGTCTTCGTCGGCGTCGGTCCCCAGTACCCGTGGGGCGGGCTCTACGGCGGACAGATCGTGGCCCAAGGGCTGCGGGCGGCGGCGAACACCGTGGAGGAGCACTTCCGCGTCCACTCGCTCCACGCGTACTTCATCCGCGGCGGTGACCACGTCGAACCGATCCGCTTCGAGGTCGACCGCCAGCGCAACGGCCGCTCGTTCGTCACCCGCCGCGTCGTCGCCCGGCAGGCCGTCGGCGCCATCCTCACGATGTCGCTCTCGTTCCAGGTCGACGAGGCCGGCCACGACGTGCAGATCGAGTCGCTCCCCGACGTCCCCGGTCCGGACGACGTCGATGGCGCAGAGAGCTGGAGCCCGATGTTCGACCGGCGCTTCACCTCGCCGCGAGCCTCGGTACCGGGCAAGGCCACCGCGTGGATGCGGATGACCGAGCCCCTCGGCGACGACCCCGTGCTGCAGGCCTGCGCGCTCGCCTACCTGTCCGACGACCTGCCCACCGACGCCGTCGTCGGCCTCCACCCCGACGTGCGCAGCTCCGAGGACGACGACGTGTTCCACCAGGGCTTCATGTCGGCCAGCCTCGACCACGCCATCTGGTTCCACCGCCCGCCGGTGGCCGACGTGTGGCACCTCCACGACTTCATCAGCCACGGGTACCTCTCGAGCCGCGGCCTGGGCATCGGGCACATCCTCACGACGGAGGGCAGCCACGTCGCCACCGTCGCCCAGGAGGTCCTCCTCCGCCGCACTCCGCCTGCGTAGGAGCAGACTGGCGGCGTGAGCGAGCGAACCATGTCGCATCTGCGTTGCCCGGCACGAAGTGCCGATCGCTCACTGTGTGCATCCCGAAGGGTGCACCAGTGAACGTTGTCGGGGTCCCCACGGAGGTGAAGGCGGACGAGCGGCGCGTGGCCGTGACGCCCGACGGCGTGCGCGAGCTCGAGTCCCACGACGTCGCCGTGCTGGTGCAGGCGGGTGCCGGGGAGGGGGCCAGCATCCCGGACGAGGCCTACCGGGCGGCCGGGGCCGAGGTCGTGGCGGGGGCCGACGAGGTCTGGGCACGGGCCGACCTCGTCTGCAAGGTCAAGGAGCCCAAGGGCGAGGAGCTGGCCCGTCTGCGGCCCGACCTGACCCTGTTCACCTACCTCCACCTCGCCGCCTACCCCGAGGTGGCCGAGGCGCTGTGCCGGTCCGGGGCCACGGGCATCGCGTACGAGACCGTTCGCCGGGCCGACGGGCAGCTCCCCCTCCTCGCGCCCATGAGCGAGGTGGCCGGGCGCCTGGCGGTGCAGGTCGGCGCGCGGTTCCTCGAGGCGCCGCAGGGCGGACGGGGCGTGCTCCTCGGCGGGGCCCCGGGGGTCCAGCCCGGGCGGGTCGCGGTGATCGGTGCCGGCAACGTCGGGTGGAACGCCGCCTGGATCGCCGCCGGCATGGAGGCGGAGGTCAACCTGCTCGACCGCGACCTCGACCGCCTGCGCTTCGTCGACCAGATCCACCGCGGGCGGATCACCACGCTGGCCTCGAACCGCGGCACCGTCGAGCGGTGCGTGGCCGAGGCCGACCTCGTGATCGGCGCCGTGCTCGTCGCCGGCGGGCGGGCGCCCGTGGTGGTCACGGAGGACATGGTCCGCTCGATGCGCCCGGGCTCGGTGATCGTCGACGTGGCCATCGACCAGGGCGGCTGCGTGGCCACCTCGCACGAGACCACGCACCACGAGCCGACGTTCACGCTCCACGGCGTCGTGCACTACTGCGTGGGCAACATCCCCGGCGCCGTGCCGGCCACCTCCACGCACGCGCTCACGAACGCCACGCTCCCCTACCTGGTGGCGCTGGCCACCAAGGGCGTCAACGTGGCGCTGGCCGACGACCCCGCGCTGGCCGAGGGCCTCAACGTGCGGGCCGGCGAGGTCGTCCACCCCGCCGTCCGAGCGGCGCTGCGTTGACGGGGAGGGGCCGGAGCCCCTCCCCGCCGACGCCGCGCTGTTGCTACTCGCCCGTCCTGACGAACTCGAAGTCCTCCGCGAGGTCGGACTCGACGTCGGCCTGCACGAGGGTCAGGCCGGTGGGGCTGGCCGGGTCGACCTTGAAGATCGACGACTCGGTCGGCGGCACCCGGTCGTCGGCCGGCCCGTAGGTGTAGTCGCCCGTCAGACCGTCGAAGCTGATCTTCCCGAGCTCCTCGCTGGCCTTCAGGATCCCCGCGTGGGACAGGTCACCCAGCTCCACGGCCTTCTCCAAGAGGGCGTGGACCGCCCTGGCCTGGATGTAGCCGAAGTTGAAGTACACGTCCGCAGCCTGCTGCGGCGCGTACGTGTCCTTGATGCGGATCAGCTCCGACATCCCCTTGACGGACTCGTCGCCGTAGTTCGGGCCCTCGGAGACCACCAGGAAGTTGGCCTGCAGGTACGGCGCCAGCGCGGACTGGCCGAGCGCACCGATCCACGTCGGCGACTGGCCGATCCACTGCGGTGCGAACTGCGACTGCGCCGCCTTGGTCATGGCGGGGGCCGTGGAAGACGGCGTCGCCACCAGGAACACCATCTCGCAGCCGGCGCCCTTCAGCTGGTCGATCTGCGACCCGAAGTCGCCCGCAGGAGCGGGCGGCGCCGGGAAGCGCACCGGGTCGGCCAGCTCGACGTCGAGCTCGTCCGCCGCGAACTCGAGCCCGGCCTGACCGGCCTCGCCGTAGGGGTCGTCCTGGATCAGCGAGCAGACCTTCTTCCCCTCGCCATCGCCCTCGTTCACGTACCAGTCGAGGGCATTGATGGCCTGGATCTGGTACGGCCCGCCGATGGGCAGCAGGTTCGGCTCGCGCACCCAGAACGAGTCCAACGAGGCGGGCGACGCCATCACGTCGTCGTCGATCAGCTGCTCGAGCACGGAGTTCACGATCGGCGTGCCGAGGAGCTGGGCGAGCATCACCGTGCCGCCCTTCACCGAGGCGTACTCCTGACCGGCCTTCGTCGGGTCGTATCCGCTGTCGCGGATGTCGAGCTCGACCTTGTACTTGCCGGCGATGCCGCCGAGCTCCGCATTGACGTAGTCGAAGTACGCCTTGTTCCCGGCGGTGAGCGGATTGCCGATGACGGCGACCGAGCCGCTCGTCGGGGTGATGACGCCCAGCTTGATCGTGGTGCCGTCGAAGCCGGTCACCGCCGTGGGCGCGCCGGGAGTGCCGCCACCGCTTCCTCCGTCGTCATCGTCTCCTCCGCAGGCGGCGACGACGAGCGCGAGCGCGAGCGCCACCGCCATCGGTCGGGACCAGGTCCGTGTCTTCATGGTGCTTCCCCCCAGGGGTTGGTGTGTGTCGGTGATCAGTACGGGAACGGCCAGGTGCCGATCCAGGTGCGGAACCGCAGCCAGAGGGCGGCGACGCCCCGCGGCTCGAAGAGCAGGAACAGGACGATGCCCAGCCCGAAGAGGATGTTGTTGAACTCCCCGATGGAGAGGAACCCCGAGTCCCCCGGACTGGAGATGAGGATCGGGTCGAACACGAACGCGCCGCTGTTGCGGGCGATCAGCTGCTGTCCGCCGGATACCAGGAGGGCGCCGAGGATGGAGCCGAAGATGGTTCCGGCCCCACCGACGATCAGCATCGCCACGAACGTGATCGAGAGGGTGAGCTCGAAGATGCCGACCTCGAGCCGGCTGGTCACGATCCCGTAGAGCGCGCCGGAAAGAGCGGCGAAGGCGCTCGACCATGCGAAGGCGCCGACCTTGTACCGGGCCAGGTTCACGCCGATGACCTCGGCGGACAGGTCGCGGTCTCGGATCGCCTGCATCGCCCGGCCGGGCCGCGTCCGCACGAGGTTCTTGGCGAGCAGCGCGCAGAGCGCGACGCAGGCCCAGACGAGCCAGAAGAGCCCGACCTCCTTTCCGTAGCTCGTGCCGAAGACCTCGAGGTCGCGGAAGTCGAGCGGTCCGAGGTTGGTCGGTGCGGAGCGCAGGCTGATGCCGCGCCCGCCCCCTGTCACGCTGTCCCACGTCTTCCAGAGGTGGTGGCCGACGAACACCAGGCCGAGCGTGACGATCACGAGGTAGTTGCCTCGCAGCCGCAGCGCGAACGGGCCGATCACCGCCCCGACGGCGGCCCCGATGATCATCGCCACAAGCAGGTACGCGGGCAGCGGCCAGTTCCGCTGCGCGCCGAAGTAGGCGGCCGAGTAGCCGCCGGCGCCGAAGAAGAACGCGTGGCCGAGGCTCACCTGGCCCGCGTAGCCGGTCAGCAGGTTGAGCCCGATCACGCCGACCGCGTACACCCCGCACAGGTTGAGCACACTCACCCAGTACGCGCTGATGGAGCCCGGGATCGCGAGGTAGCCGACCAGGAGCAGCGCGGCGAACCCCTTCCGCCACGGGCCCTTCAGCAGGCGGAGGTCATCGGCGTGCACGAGCACGAGCCCCCGGGCGGGGCGACCGCCGGACGGACGGGCCCACGGGAGTCGGAGGGAGGCGGCCATCAGACCCGTCGCACCTCCTTCGTGCCGAACAAGCCGTACGGCCGCACGAGGAGGATCACGATCATCACGAGGTACGGCGAGACCAGCTCGAAGCTGCTCCCGACCCACTCGAGGTACTCCGGCGCCAGCAGAGCAGTCATCTGCTGGACGAGCCCGATCACGATGCCGCCGACCACGGCTCCGAGGGGGGAGTCCAGACCACCGAGGATCATCGCCGGGAACGCCACCAAGGCGATCTGGCCGACCGAGGGCTGCACTCCGGCGCTGCCGGCCGAGAGGGCGGCACCGGCGAGTGCGGCGACGAGGCCGGCGATGCCCCAGGACACCTGGTACACGCGCCGAGCGCTGATGCCCTGCGCCAGCGCGGCCTCCTGGTCCATGGCGGTGGCCCGCATCGCGAGTCCGAGCGAGGAGTAACGGAAGAAGACGAAGAACGCGACCAGCACCGCGGCGGTGAAGGCGATCGTCCAGAGGTCCTTGTCGGACACGACGACATCGCCCAGCCTCCGCACCTTCAGGCCCCATGGGTCACCCAGGTTCTTCGGGTTGGGACCCCAGATCGCGGTGACCACGTTGTCGAGGATGTAGAGGACCCCGATGGTGACCATCACCATCGTGAAGGGCTGCTCGCCGATCATCCGTCGCAGCACGAGCGCCTCCAGCGCCATGCCGATGAGCGCTCCACCGACCATGGCGAGGAGGATGGCGAGGTAGAAGTTCAGGCCCCAGGTCTCCGACGCGTTGTAGGTGAGGTAGCCGCCGAGCAGGACGAAGCTGGCTTGGGCGAAGTTGATGACGCCCGTGGCCTTGAACACGATCACGAACCCGAGGGCGACCAGCGCGTAGCGGCAGCCGAGGGCGAACCCGGACGCGACGTTGCGCAGCAGGTCCGAGGTCGTGATGTCGGCGAGGAGCACGGCGATCACGGTGCCGACCCCCCGGTGCGGAACGGATCGGCCCGCAGCGCGAGGCCGACGGACCGGTACCAGTCGAGGACCTCGGCGCCCACCGGCTCCTCGGCTGCCACCCCGATGCGCAGCCGGGACAGGCCGAGTCGCCGCGCCATCGGTCGGTGCACGAGCAGCGAGGCCAAGCCACCCCGCCCGAGGCTCCACCGGTACGCAGAGCGCTTGACCAACCCGGCATCGGCCATGCGATCCTCCACCACCGCTCGCAGCCCCTCCCAGAGGTGCGGCCCGCCGAGGAGCAGCGTGGGCTGCACCTCCCGGAGGTCCTGCGGGAAGGTGCTCGGCGCCTCGGGGAAGCTCACCACGCACGCGACGAGCACCGCGCCCACCTCGCTCACGACGCGCTCGGCGGCGCGCCCCAGGGGCACGTGCGACAGGACCTCCGTCCGGCCGTCGACACCCAGCTCGGCCACAGCCGCGGCCGCGGCGGCGGCCAGCCCGGCATGGGTGACCACGCCGGTGCGCGGCGCGCCGAGCGGCTCACCGTCGAGGACCGTGGCCGGGTCGTCCGGACCGATCCCCGCGATCACCGCGGCGATGTCGAGGGCGGACGCGCGGCCTCGTTCCTCGAGTGCGGTGAAGGCGACCACCCCGGAGCCGTCGAGGTCGACGCCCCGCGGGTCGATCACGACCAGGTGCTTCAGCCCCGCCTTGCCCAACGCCGGGAGCACCTTGTCCGCCTGCTCCTCGTCCTCCACCACCACGACCGTGGCCTTCGTCGTCTTCAGGCGCCGGGCTACCTCGGCAGCCTCGGCCAGGGGGTCGATCGCGACGGTCACCGCGCCGAGGGCCTGGGCCCCGAGGTCGGCGAACAGCCACGCGGGCCGGTTGTCGGAGATCAGGGCGACCCGGTCGCCGCGCCCCACGCCGAGCTCGTCGAGGCCACCGGCGACGGCGGCCATCCGGGACGCCAGCTCGGACCAGGTGTACGTGCGCCAACGACCGAGGTGCTTCTTGCGGAGCGCCACGCGTGTCGGGGTCTCGGCCGCCCGGGCCAGCACTCCCGCCGGCGCGCTCACAGCGACCCTCCGAGGTAGGCCTCGATGACCCGCTCGTCGCTCTGGATCTCGTCGGGGACGCCGCAGGCGATGGGCACGCCGAAGTCGAGGGCCAACACGCGATCCGCGAGGTCCATCACGAGGTGCATGTCGTGCTCGACGAGCACCATGGCCAGGTCGAGGGCCCGGCGCACCTCCACGAGGTACCGGGCCATGTCCTCGGTCTCCTCGAGGTTCATCCCAGCGACCGGCTCGTCGAGCAGGAGCAGCTTCGGCTCCATGGCCAGGGCGCGGCCCAGCTCGATGCGCTTCTGCACGCCGTAGGGCAGCGAGCCGACCGGCATGCGCCGATAGGGGGTCAGCTCGAGGAGGTCGACGATGTCCTCGACCGCGGTCCGATGGGCGATCTCCTCACGGCGGGCTCGGCCGACCCACAGCGCTCCGGCGGCGAAACCGCTGCGCATCAGGTGGTGGCGGCCGAGCAGCAGGTTGTCGATGACGTCGAGGTGAGTGAAGAGGCCGAGGTTCTGGAAGGTGCGACCGATGCCGAGCCGCGCCGTCACGTCCGGGCGGACGCCGATCAGGCTGTGACCGTCGAGGGTGATCGACCCGGCCTGCGGTCGGTACACCGCCGAAAGGCAGTTGAAGATCGACGTCTTGCCGGCGCCGTTCGGGCCGATCACGGCGAACAGCTCGCCCGGCTGGACCTCGAACGACACCTGGTCCAGCGCGATCACGCCACCGAAGGCCAGCGACAGGTCCTCGACCACCAGCAGCGGCGCCGCGCTCATGTCCCCCACCGCTTGTCTCGCCGGTAGGTCTTCACATCGCGGAACGAGCGCCGACCGGCGGAGCCGATCCCGAGGTAGAACTCCCGGATGTCGTCGTCGGCCAGCAGCTCGCGGCCGGCGCCCTCCTTCACCACCTGCCCGTGCTCGAGCACGTATCCGTCGTGCGCGATGGACAGGGCCATGGTCGCGTTCTGCTCCACGAGCAGGACGCTCGTGCCGGCTTCGTTGACCTGCGTGATGATGTCGCGGATCAGCGCCACGACCCTCGGCGCCAGGCCGAGAGAGGGCTCGTCGAGCAGGAGCACCGATGGCTCGGCCATCAGCGCGCGGCCGATGGCGAGCATCTGCTGCTCCCCGCCCGACAGGTAGCCGGCCACTGAGCGGCGCCGGTCCTGCAGCGCCGGGAACAGCGCCATGACTCGTTCATGGGTCGCCGCCACAGCAGACCGGTCGCGACGGGTGAAGGCACCGGTGCGGAGGTTCTCGTCGACCGTGAGCTCGGCGAAGATGCGGCGACCCTCCATCACCTGGGCCAGGCCGCCCCGGACGATCTTCGAGGCCTCGGCGCCGGTGATGTCGGCGCCGTCGAGCTGAACCGTCCCCTTGGTGATGCGGCCCCGGTGGCTCGCAAGCAGCCCGGTGATCGCCCGCAGGAGGGTGGTCTTGCCGGCACCGTTGGCGCCAAGGAGCGCGACCACCTTGCCCGCGGGGACCTCCAGAGTCACGCCGCGAAGCGCGACGATCACGTCCGAGTAGGCGACCTCGAGGCCAGAGACCGCCAGCGTGGGCGGCGCGAGCACGTGCTTGTCTGCCGTCAGACTTCCCCCCTGACACGGCCGACGTCGCGGCCACCGACATCATGGCGCAGTACGGCACGACGCGCGCTCCGGCGCGGCCACGGGCGCGGCCACGGGCGCGGCCACGGGCGCGGCCACGGGCGCGGGCTACGGGCGCGGGCTACGGCGCGAGGAGCTCGTCGAGCAGGTCGCCGGCGAACGGCGCGGAGTACTTCAGCGCGACGGACCGGAGGCCGCTGGCCTCCGCCGCGTCGGGGACGGCGATGGTCGACGACCCCGGCGGCCGCCGCTCGGCCGGCGGCCCGAACCGCGCGTCGGGGGCCAGGTCGTCGAAGCTGACCGAGCGGCGCAGCGCGGCGTCGGCCAGCAGCGCCCGCCGCGAGAGGTCGCCGCGCCGCGCCGCGTCGTCGAGCACCGCGACGACCGCCTTGCCCAGGAGCAGGCCGCTGGTGAAGGCGGGGGTGATCGGTTGGCCGGGGGCGTAGAGGTCGCGCACGTGGACCGCCACCGACAGGCCGAGCGCTTCGTCGGTGGTGGGCCCGTCGCCCACCGTGACGACGTGTTCGGCCGCGTAGGCGCCGAGGTCCTTGTCGGTGAGGACGCCGGACGCGCTGGTGGCCGGGACGACCCACCGCGGCTCGAAGCCCCCGGCCGACGCCGCGTTGAGGAGGGCGTCGGTGGCGACGGAGCCGGCGTCGAGCATCACGGTCGTGCAGCCGCCGGACCGCAGCCGGTCGACCGACCCGCGCACGGCGCTCGGCGCCGAGGCGGTGCGGGGCACCACGACGGTGGCCGGCAGGTCGACGCCGAGGCGCTCGGCGGCGCGCGCCACCCCGTCCTGCCAGGCGGCGGTCTCGAACCCGTCCTGGGCCACCGAGCACACGTCGCGCGCGGTCGCCCTTGCCCCCGCTCGGATCGAGGGCCCAGGCCAGCCCGTTGGCCGCCACCATCTCGACGGGCACCCCGACGGGGAGCAGGTTCGCGTTGCGGACGGACGCGGCCACGGGCGCACTGACCGCGGCCAGGACGTCGTCGGCGTCCAATGCGGGGAGGAGCTGCTCGAGCGCGGCCGGGCCGTCGACCTGCGCGAGGAGGACGGTGCTGTCGCGGAGCTCGGCGTATTCCTCGTCGAGGTCGTCGAGGTCGGCCGAGTCTCGGACCTCGACCTGGATCGCGTACCGGCCGCCGGCGCCGGCCAGCTCGGTGGTGGCGTAGTCGAGGTAGGCGCGGAGCCCGAAGGCCCGCTCGGCGGCCGGCTCCGACAACGGGCCCGAGGCCGGGAACATCACACCGACGTGGATGGCGGCCCCGTCGAAGCCCGGCACGAGCGCCGGCTCGCTCGGCGCCGCGGGCGGCGGGCTGTCGTCGGGAGCGGAGCACGCGGTGACCGACACGAGTGCGGTCGCGGCCGCGACGGCCAGCACCGTCCAACGGCGGGGCGCCGAGCGGAGCGGCGTCGTCATGGTCGCCTCAGCTCCGGTCGCGGGCGGTCTCGAGGCCAGCCGGGCTGGCGGCGGCCCGCCCCGTCTCGCCGGCCTGCCAGTGGCGGCGGCAGAGGAGCTCGTAGGACACCCGCCCGTCGCCGCTCGTGTCGCCCACCAGGACGACGTCGCCGTCGTAGACCTGGGCCCCGTCGACGAGGCGAGCGTTCTGCGTGGCTCGCGCGCCGCACCAGCACCGGGCTTCGACCTGGAGCTCCTGGCGCTCGTCGGCCAGCTCGAGGAAGCGGGTGGAGCCCTCGAACAGGCGACCACGGAAGTCGGTGAGCAGGCCGAGGGCGTGGACGTCGGCGCCGAGCTCGTCGACGACGTGGGCGAGCTGCTCCACCTGGGCCGGTGTGTAGAACTGCGCCTCGTCGCAGACGAGGTAGTCGAGGCCCCCGTGCTCGGCCCGGAAGGCGGAGGCCAGCTCGAACAGGTCGAGCCGAGGACCGACGTCGACGGCCGATGCCGACACCCCGAGGCGGGACGACACCCGGGCGCCGTCGCGGTCGAGCTGCGTGCAGAGCAGGCCCTGGAGACCTCGGCTCGAGAGGTTGTGGTGGATCTGCAGGGCGAGGGTGGACTTGCCCGAGCCCATGGTGCCGAACGAGAAGCGCAGGACCGCCATCGATCCGACCGTACTCGGGGCCGGACGCCGCCTAGGACCTCCGACCGCCCGCACCGGGCAGCCCGCCGTTCTGGACGACCGCCTGGCTCAGCGGCCGGCCGAGGGCGCGGAGCTCATCACAGCCGTCCTGCCCGAGCGCCCGCCAGGGCCCGAGCGCGAGCTCGTCCGTGCGGTCCTCGATGGACTGCCGCAGCGCGGCGCCCGACTCGGTGAACGCTCCGTCCGCGTCGACGACGCCGCGCGAGGCCAGGCGGTCGACGGCCGCCGCCCACTCGTCGTCGCCCCACTGCCGCGACCCCTGGAGCGCGGCCCGGGGCACCTCGCCCGACGCCGCGTGGAGCACGAGGGCATCGATGCCGTCCATGCCCGACTCCACCAGGCACGCGATGTGGCCGTCGCCCCGGAACTCCCGCAGGAGGGTGACCGCGTGCCAGAGCGCGAGGTGCGGCGCGGCGGGCCACGGGAGGGTGGCGTGTCCGGCGTACAGCGGACGACCGGCGGCGGTGCAGGCCTCGGCGGCGATGCGGGCGAGCTCGGCTGCGCGCGCGACCTCGGGCTGGTCGAGCAGGTCGCCGCACGTCCGGCGCAGCGCGCCGTCGGCGCCGTCGAGCCGAGCGTCGAGCATGGCGGCGGGCGTGGTGGCCGACCACGCCGCCGGAAGCGCGTGGTGCACGACGCTCGGGTGGAAGTTGAAGAACGTGGCGATGACGACCTCCGCGGGCACCGCGCCCATCGGCGCCGAGCGCGACGCGAAGTACCCGTCGAAGCCGTGCACGCCGACCGCCGCGTACGCGTCCGTCGCCTCCGCGGCGAAGTAGACGAGGCCGTGGTACGGCTCGAGGGTCCGCCACATCTTGCGCGCCATCACGGGTTCCATGCGGGCGGAACCTAGCCACGATGTGGGGTTCGCGGCGTCGACGCCGTACGATGTCCCCTACGCCGGGATCAGCCCGGTGGGCCGTGTCGAGCTGTGGCTTGAGACTGCCACCCGCAGCATCCGCTGCCGCTCCACGAGAAAGCCCCCCCGATGCCCCCCACCTTTGCCGCCCTTGGCGTGCCCGCACCCCTGTGCGCCCGCCTGTCCGACCTCGGCATCACCGAACCGTTCCCCGTCCAGGCCGCCACCCTCCCCGACGCCCTCGCCGGCCGCGATGTGTGCGGCAAGGCGCCCACCGGCTCCGGCAAGACCATCGCCTTCGGCCTGCCGCTCCTCGCCCGGGTGAACCAGGCCTCGTCCCGCCGCCCCGCGCGCTGATCCTCGTCCCCACCCGTGAGCTGTGCTCCCAGGTGGAGGACCAGCTCGCCCAGCTCGCCGCCGGGAGCGCCACCCGGATCGTCGCCATCTACGGCGGCGCCGGCATGCAGCACCAGATGCGCCAGCTCCAGAAGGGCGTCGAGGTCGTGGTCGCCACCCCCGGCCGCCTGAAGGACCTGCTCGACCGCGGTTCGCTCCGCCTCGACGACGTCGAGATCGTGGTCGTCGACGAAGCCGACCGCATGGCCGACATGGGGTTCCTCCCCGAGGTCCGCCGCATCCTCGACAAGGTGCGCGACGACCGGCAGACGCTGCTCTTCTCCGCCACCCTCGACGGAGACGTCGACGTCCTCATCAAGCACTACCAGCACGACCCGGCCCACCACGAGGCCGTGTCGATGGAGGTGCAGGGTGAGGTCACCCACCGCTTCTGGGCGTGCTCGCAGGCCGACAAGATCCACGTGGCCACCGCCATCGTGGAGCGGTCGTGGCCGGCGATCGTGTTCAGCCGCACCAAGCACGGCGCCGAGCGGATCTCCAAGCAGCTCAACAAGGCCGGGGTCCGCGCCGAGGCGATCCACGGCGACCGCAGCCAGAGCCAGCGGGAGCGGGCCCTCGGCCTGTTCCAGCAGGGCAAGGTCAACGTCCTGGTCGCCACCGACGTCGCCGCCCGCGGCATCCACGTCGACGACGTGGCGATGGTCCTGCAGTTCGACCCGCCCGCGGTCGACAAGGACTACGTCCACCGCTCCGGCCGCACCGGTCGCGCGGGGGCGGAGGGCACCGTGATCACGCTGGTCACGCCCGAGAAGGAGAAGGACGTCCGCAAGCTGCAGCGCGAGCTGCGGCGCCGCGAGCCGATCGAGGCGGCTACGGCCGCCACGGCCGCCCAGGTGCTGGCCGCCACCGCACCGAAGCCGGTCGACCGCGGCGACGGCCTCGACGGCGTCAGCCGCCGCGAGCGGGCCCGGGCGGAAGACCGGCCCCGTCGTGACGCCCGACCGAGCCGCGGCTCCTTCGATACGGTCGCCGGTCAGGCCCGTCCCGCCCGAAAGCCGCACCGCAAGGGGCAGGGCAAGCCCCCGGTCGCGGGCAACGGTCAGGAGCGCGCGGGTGCACCCGCTCGCTCTGGTCGCCCGAGCGCCAAGCCCGGCAGACGACCCGCTGGTGCAGGAGCCGCCCGCCCGGGCCGCCCCGCCAACGGCAACGCACGCCGACGCTCAAGCTAGGGCTGGGTAGACGACAGCCTCGGTGCTCTTCGGCGGCGCAGCCGTCGAGCGTTGGTGACGCCTGGGCTGTCGTACAACCCCTTCAAGACCCCACGCGCAAGGCCCGGACGGTGTCGATGAGGTCGACGTCGTCTGGGTCCTTGTCGGGGCGGTAGCCCTTCACCCGTGCGAACCGCAGCGCGACACCGCCCGGGTACCGGGTGCTCGCCTGCACCCCGTCGAGCGCGATCTCCACGACGAGCTCGGGCCGCACGAACACCGCGATCCCCTCGCGACGCACCTCGCGCTCCAGCAGCGCCTCCGTCTGCCAGGTGAGGAGCGCGTCGGTGAGGCCCTTGAAGGTCTTGCCCACCATCACGAAGCCGCCCGCCGGATCGCGGGCGCCGAGGTGGAGGTTCGACAACCACCCCTGCCGTCGACCGTGGCCCCACTCCGCGGCCAGCACGACGAGGTCGAGCGTCTTGACCGGCTTGACCTTCCGCCAGGACCCGCCGCGCCGCCCGGCGTCGTAGGTCGAGTCGAGGGCCTTCACCATCACCCCTTCGTGCCCGCGGGCCAACGCCTCGTCGAGCACCGCCTGCGCCTCGGCCACGTCGGAGGTGTGGGCGCGCGGGATGGCGAGGTCGCCGACGAGCCGGTCGAGGTGGCGCTGGCGCTCGTGGAGCGGCTCGTCGATCAGGTCGATCCCGTCGACGTGCAGCAGGTCGAAGAAGCGCACGTGCGGATCGGAGTCAGCTGGCTCGTCGCTCCCGAACGCGCTCATGGTGTCCTGGAACGCGCGCGGTCGTCCGGCATCCTCGTCCCACCACAGCACCTCGCCGTCGAGCACGAACGTGGCCGCGTACGCGGTGCGGGCCAGCGCCACGAGCCCCGGCAGCCGCTCGCCGATCTCGTTGAGGTTGCGCGTGTAGATGCGCACGTCGTCGCCCGACCGGTGGACCTGCACCCGGGCCCCGTCGAGCTTCCACTCGACGGAGGCCGGGCCGGTGAGCTCGAGAGCCTCACCGACGTCGGCCGCGCTGGCGGCGAGCATCGGCTGGATCGGTTGCAGCACCGCGAGGCGCACGGCCTCCAGCGCGTCGGCGCCCTCCGAGAGGGCGAGCGTGGCGGCCAGCCCGAGATCGCCCGAGAGCATCGCGGCGCGCCGGACGAGGGCCAACGGCACTCCCGCCGCCTTGGCAACGGCGTCGGTCATCACCCCCGCCAGCGCGCCCTGTCGGAGCCCACCGGTCAGGAGGTTGCGCACGAACTCGGCTTCGGGCTCCGACGCCCGCGCGAAGAGGTCGCCCAGCAGCTGCTGGCGGGTCGCGACGGATCCCGCGCCGGAGGTGCCGGCCAGCTCGGTGAGGCTGGCATCGAGCTCCATCACCTCGATCGAGGGTTCGGCGGCGGGGGCCACGTCGACCTTGAACGCGGTGCGCCACCCGACCCCGATGCGCCCCTGGCGGGGCACGCCGGTGAGGAAGCCGACGGCCGGCGCCACCTCGGCCGGGCTGAGCCGTCGCAGCAGGTCGCCAAGCGCCGCAACCTTCGCCGTGCGGGAGCGGGTCGCCGCCACGGCGGTCGAGGCGGCCACGAGGTCGGCGAGCAGCACCACCGGGACATCGTGCCAGGGACGCCCCGCGCCGCCCGGTCGGTAGCCTTTGCGCCCAGTGAGCGAGCGCGGGTCCGCACCATGAGCTTCGAGACGGTGAGCCTCGTCTTCACGGACCTCGTCGGCTCCACCGAGCTCGCGACCCGGATCGGGCCGATGCTGGCCGAGGAGCTGCGCAAGGAGCACTTCGCGCTCCTGCGGGAGTCGTGCGAGGGCACCGGCGGGCGCGAGGTGAAGAACCTCGGCGATGGCCTGATGCTGGCGTTCAGCAGCGTCAACAGCGCCCTCGACGCCGCCACCGCGGCCCAGCGGGCGGTGGAGGAGCGCAACCGCCAGGCCCGCCACCGGTTCGAGATCCGAGTCGGGGTCGCCGTCGGCGAGGTCGCGGCGGAGGAGGGCGACTACTTCGGTGAGGCCGTGGTGCAGGCCGCCCGCCTGAGCTCGATGGCCGCGGGAGGGCAGGTCCTGGTGACGGAGCTCGTCCGGGCCCTGGCCGCCCCGTCCAGCACCCACCTCTTCACGGAGGTGGGTCCCCTCGAGCTGAAGGGCCTCGCCCACCCCGTCACCGTGCTCGAGCTGGCGTGGTCCGCGGGGGGAGGCGGTCGGATGCCGTTGCCGCTACGCCTGCGCGGCGCGCCGGAGGCGGCGTACGTGGGTCGGGTGGAGGAGGTGGCGGCCGTCGAGCACGCATGGGCCGCCGCCGCGGCCGGCCGCGGCGGACTCGTCCTGCTCGCCGGCGAGCCGGGCATCGGCAAGACGCGGCTGGCGTCGCGTCTGGCGTTCGCGGTCCACGCCGCGGGCGGCACCGTCCTGTACGGCGCGGTCGACGAAGGCCTCGGCGTCCCGTACCAGCCGTGGATCGAGGCGCTCGGCCACTACCTCGATCATGCCCCTGACGGGCTGATCGAGCGCTACGTCGCGGAGGCCGGAGCAGACCTCGCCCGACTGCTCCCCGACCTGACCCGCCGCGTGCCCTACCTCCCCGCGCTCGTCGCGTCGGATGGGGAGACGGAGCGCTATCTCCTGCTCCAGGCCATCACCCGGTTCCTCCGCGCGGCCGCGGAGCACAACCCGGTGCTGCTGGTGCTCGATGACCTGCACTGGGCCGACAAGCCGACGCTGCTCCTGCTGCGCCACCTGCACCGCGAGCTGGCCGACGCGCCGGTGCTCTTCGTCGGCACCTTCCGGGACTCCGAGCTGAACGTCGCCCCTGCGCTCACCGACGCGCTCGCGTCGCTCCGCCGGGAGGAGCGGGTGGAGCGCATCGAGCTCGAGGGTCTCGTGGCCGACGACATCGTCGACCTCCTCGAGGCCATCAGCCGCCAGGAGGCGACGCCCGCGGCGGTGGAGCTGGCCAGGCTGCTGCAGCGCGACACCAACGGGAACCCGCTCTTCGTCGCCGAGGTCCTGCGCGACCTGCTCGAGCAGGGCCACCTGGCTCCCGGCGACGACGGGGTGTGGGCCCTCACGATGCCCATCGAGCAGCTCCCGGCACCGGCCAGCGTGCGCGACGTCGTGGCCCAGCGCGTCGAGCGGCTCGGCCCCGAAGCACAGCGCCTCCTCACCACGGCCGCCGTGGTCGGCCGCGACTTCGAGCTGGAGCTGCTGGGCGCGCTGCTCGATCAACCGCCGGATGACCTCCTGGAGGTGATCGAGGAGGCAATGGCCGCTTCGCTCCTCACGGAGACGGGGTCCCGGTCCGGCGGGTTCCGGTTCATCCACGCGGTGATCGCGCAGGCCCTGGTCGACTCGCTCTCCAGCACTCGCCGCGTCCAGCTCCACCGACGGATCGCGTCCACGATCGAGGAGCTCCACGGGCCGGATCTCGGAGACCGCGTCGCGACCGTGGCGCGGCACCTGCTGGCGGCCGAGGAGGACCCGGGCAAGACGATCGACTACGTCCGCCGCGCCGGCTCCCAGGCACTGGTGGCGCTCGCCCCGGACGAGGCGCTCCGCTGGTTCCAGACCGCGCTCGACCTGTACGACCGCTCGCCCCTCGCCGCGCCCGAGCTGAGGTGCGACATCGTCACGGACCTCGGGGAGGCGATGCGCGACGCGGGGCACCCGGGGTCGCGCGACCACCTCGTCTCGGCGGCGCAGCTGGCCGGCGTGCTCCACGACGGTCCTCGCCTGGCGCGCGCCATCCTCGCGATGAACCGTTCCATCGCCACGTCGGTGGGCGCCGCCGACCAGGAGCTGATCGCCACGATGGAGTCCGCGCTCGCGCTCGCGGATCGGCCCGACGCGACCCGGGCCCGCCTCCTCGCCCAGCTCGCGTCGGAGCTGTCGATCATCGGCACCCTCGACCGTCGGCGCGAGCTGGTCGAGGAGGCGCTGTCGATCGCACGGTCGCTCGATGACCACACGCTCGCCCGGGTGATCACCTCGAGCCTCGGCGCCTACTTCACCACCGCCGCCCACGCGACGCGCAAGGAGCTGCTGAAGGAGCTCGACGCGCTCCTTCCCGGGGTCTCGGACCCGCGGCTCGATGGCTACGCCGCGGTGTGGGGGGTCTGGACGTCGTTGGAGTCAGCCGACCGACTGGCGGTGGGCGACTCGCTCGCCGCCGCCCGCCGAGCGTCCGCGAAGTCCCCGGAGCCCGCCCTCGCGTGGCTGCTGCTCCAGCTCGAGGCCATCGTGGCCCGCATCGACGGCGAGATCTTCGCCTCCGAGGAGTACGCGCTGGCGGCGCTCGAGCACGCGGACACCGCGGGGCTCCTCGACGGGTTCCTCTACTACGCCACGCAGACGGTCGGGACCCGGATCGCGGAGGGCCGCCTGGGCGAGCTGGTGGAGATGATCGAGGGATCGATCGCGGCCAACCCGAGCGTCGACGGCGCGCTGCGCATCATCCTGGCCCTCGCGCTGGTCGAGCGCGGCGACCACGACGCCGCGTCGGCCCTCCTCGACGAGGCGCTGGCCGATGACTTCGGGATCGTCCCCGACACCCACTCGTGGGGGATGATCCTCGACATGGCCGCCCAGGCCGCGAACCGGGTGGGCCGGAAGGACGTCGCCGCGCGGATCCAGGATCTGTTCGAGCCGCTGCCCGAGGTCATGCTCGTCACGGGGCCGCAGTGCTCCGTCCACACGCTCACGACCCGCGGCATCCTGGCGTCGACGCTGGGGCACCACGACGAGGCCGACGACAGCTTCCGCCGGGCGTCGGAGATCCTCGAGTCGTTCGCCCCGATCCCCTACGCCCGCAACCTCTACGAGCACGGCCGGGCCCTGCTCGACCTGGGCGACCCGGGCGACGGCGAGGACGCCCGCCGCCTGCTCACGCGGGCGGCCACGAGCTTCGAGCGCTACGGCCTGGACGCCCGGGTGGCGCAGTGCGAGGAGCTGCTCGCCCGGATCTAGCTGGCGAGATCTCGCTGGCGAGATCTAGCGGTTGCCGCCGCGGGGGCCGGCGCGGGTGGGGCCGACGGGACCGAACGCGCCGCGGCTCGACGCCGGATCGATGCGGCCCGGGACGACCCGCGGGGCCGGCGCGCCGTTGGCGGCGGGCTTGGCCTTGCCCTTGGAGGTCGCGGCGGGCTGCGTGCCCTTGGGGGTGACCCTGCCACCGGTGCGCTTCTTCATGCGTCGACCGTACCGGCGTCGCGCGCGTCAGCGGTGGGATTTACTCGCCGGTGTGTGGCCCGAGGTCATAGGTCCGGTTGACCAAGACATGAGGCAATGAGTCCGGCACATCGGATCTACCGCCTCGGGCTCGGACCTGCCGGACCCACTGCCTCGCATGGTGGGGGCGCCACCTACTGGCCGGAACGCGGCGTCGTTGGGGCGAACCTGCGAGACCGAGGAAGCAGATGTGTCCCTCCCGCGTCGCATTTTGACTCTGGCAATCAAACCCGCGACGCCGGGGAGACGGATCCGAGTGCCCCGCATCGCGGAGTTGCCGCGCTGCCGGTGACACCGCCACCTCGCGAGTCGGGCCGCACCACGTCGCCGGATCGATGCGCCCTTGGCCGCCGCGTGCCGGCTACTGCCCGGTGAAGGTCGGCTTGCGCTTCTCGAGGAAGGCCTTGGGCCCCTCGCGGGCGTCCTTCGACGCCATGACCTCCATGCCGAGCTCGAGCTCGCGTTGGAACGCGTCGGCCTCCTTGAGCTCGAGGCTCTCGATCACCGACGCCTTGATGTTCCGCACCGCCAGCGGACCGTTGGCGGCCAGCTGGTCGGCCAGCTCGCGCGCCTTGGCGAGCGCGCCGCCCCGGGGCGTGACGTGGCCGACGAGGCCGATGTCGTAGGCCCGCTGCCCCGAGATGGGGGTGCCGACGAGGAGCATGTCCATCGCGACCGTGTACGGGATCTGGCGCGGCAGCCGGATCGTCGAGGCGCTCATCGGGAACAGCCCGCGCTGCACCTCGCTCACCGCCAGCTGGGCGTCTTCCGCCGCCACCCGGATGTCGAAGGCCTGGAGGATCTCCATGCCGCCGGCGTAGCAGTAGCCCTCCACCGCGGCGACGATCGGCTTCTTCACGTAGTGGTCCTTGAGGAAGCCCTTGTAGATCAGGCTGAAGTCCTCCTGGATCCGAGCCTCGAACTCGTTCTCCGGCGCGGCGCCGGAGAGCAGGGCTCCGACGAGCCGATCGAGGTCGGCGCCGGCGGAGAAGTTGCCGTCGGCGCCGGTGAGGATCGCCACCCGCAGCTCGGGGTCGCGGTCGAGGAGGTCCCACGCGTCGCAGAGGCGGACCAGCACCTCGGGGTTGAAGGCGTTGCGCTTGTCGGGGCGGTTGAGCGTGAGGGTGAGGACGTGCCCCTCGCGCTCCACGAGGACTGCAGGATCTGACATGCCGTCAGGTCTAGCGGAAGTGCGGAATCACCTCTTCACCCATCATCTGGATGGTCTGCATCACCGACTCGTGCGGGATCCTGAGCGGGTTCACCAGGCAGAGCAGCTGATCGACGCCGGCCGCCTCGTAGCGCTTGCAGGTGGCGATGCACTCCTCCGGGGTGCCCAGGACGCAGGCCCCCGCCTCGGCCAGGTACTCGAGGGTGAGCAGGTCGAGCGAGCCGTCGTCGGCCACCGCCCGCATGTCGGCGGCGTAGGCGTAGTTCCCGAGGTCCTGGTTCCGCTCGGCCATCAGGTCGGCCATCGTGGCGATCAGCCGGGCGCCGGCCTTCGGGTACCACTCGAACGACTCCCGGGCGTTGGCCCAGGCCTCCTCCCGGGTGGGTGCGCACAGCGCCATCGTGAAGGTGGACGCCTGGTCGTGCACGTAGGCGCCGATGGGCTCGGTGCAGCGACCGATGGCCTCGCGGTAGATGTCGATCTTGTGCTTCACCTCCTCCGGCGCGACGCCGACGGCGAAGGAGCACAGGCCGAGGCCGAGCTCGCCGACCTGGCGGTGGCCGTCCTCCGAGGAGGTGGCGCCCCACAGCGGCGGGTGCGGCTTCTGGATCGGCTTCGGCAGCACCCGACGCTTCGGCATCGACCAGTGCTCGCCCTCGAACTCGTACTCGTCGTTGGTCCAGCAGCCCACCACGTGCTGGATGGCCTCCTGCCACATCCCCCGCGTCTCCCGTGGGTCGATGCCGAACCCCTCGAGCTCGAGCCGCGTGGACGACCGGCCCGTGCCGACGTCGACGCGCCCGTTGGAGATGAGGTCGAGCACGGCGGCGGCCTCGGCCGTGCGCACCGGGTGGTTGTAGGGCTTGGGCATGAGCCGGACACCGAAGCCGAGGCGCATGCGCTCGGTGAGCGCCGCCACCGCGCCGTAGAGGACCTCCGGGTTGGAGCAGTGCGAGTACTCCTCGAGGAAGTGGTGCTCCACGGTCCAGAACGCGTCCCAGCCGTAGCGCTCCCCCGCCACCGCCTGCTCGAGCGTGTGCTGGTACGCCAGCCGCTCGCTGTCGGCGTCCCACGGGCGGGCGACCGGGATCTCGTAGAACAGGGCGAACCGCATGCGGGGCTCCTCTCGATGTAGAACAGGTTCTAGTCGGGACGCGAGGGGGATGGGATGGCGAAGGGCACAGGCCACACGACGGTCGTCACCGGGGTGTCGTCGGGGATCGGGTTGGCGACGGCCCGCCGGCTCCTGGCCGACGGGGGCACGGTCGTCGGCGCCGACGTCACGGATCCGCCCGACGAGCTTCAAGGGACGAAGGGCTTCACCTTCGTCGCCACCGACGTGGCCGACGAGGCCGCCGTCGCATCCCTCATCGGCGCGGTCCCGGGCCGGCTCTCCGGCGTGGTGACCGCCGCCGGCGTGGCCGGGGGCGGGCTCGCCCACCAGATCGAGATCGACGAGTGGGCCCGGGTGATCGCCGTGAACCTCACCGGCACCTTCCTCGTGGCCAAGCACGCCATCGCCCGCATGCTCGAGAACGACCGCGTGGACGACGAGCGCGGCTCGATCGTGACGCTGGCCAGCATCGAGGGCCTCGAGGGCACTGCCGGCGGGAGCGCCTACAACGCCTCGAAGGGCGCCGTGGTCCTGCTCACGAAGAACCTGGCCATCGACTACGGGCCGTCGGGCATCCGGGCCAACGCCATCTGCCCCGGGTTCGTCGACACCCCGATGATGTCGAACGTCTTCTCCATGCCGGGCATGGAGGCCATGGCCCGGGCCCTCACGGAAGAGCACGCGCTCCGCCGCTGCGCCCGCCCGGAGGAGATCGCGGCCGTGGCCGCGTTCCTGCTCTCCCCCGATGCCTCCTTCGTGACGGGCGCGGCCATGCCGGTCGACGGCGGCTACACCGCGGGGCGCGACCACGGCGTCACCGACCTCCTCGGCTACGGCCTGCACTGACCCGCGCGAGGATCCCCCCATGCCCACCTTCGGACGAGAGACCACCACCGACGAGGTCCTCGAGGGGATCGACCTCACGGGCAAGCACGCGCTGGTCACGGGCGCGTCCGCCGGCCTGGGGGTCGAGACCACCCGCGCGCTGGCCGCTCACGGCGCCCGCGTCACGATGGCCGTGCGCGACCAGGCGAAGGCCGCGGCCGCCCGCGACGAGATCCTCGCCTCCGTCCCCGACGCCCAGCTCGAGCTGCGCGAGCTCGACCTGGCCTCGCTGGCCAGCGTGCGGGCCTTCACGGCCGGGTTCCTCGCGGACCACCAGGCGCTCGACCTGCTCATCGGCAACGCCGGCGTGATGGCCTGCCCGCAGGCGGCGACCGCCGACGGGTTCGAGCTGCAGTTCGGCACGAACCACCTGGGCCACTTCCTGCTCGCCCGCGAGCTCCTCCCCCTGCTGCGAGACACTCCCGCCTCGCGCACCGTGCTGCTGAGCTCGGCCGGACACCGCATGGGTGACGTCGACCTCGACGACCCGGGCTTCGAGCGCACGCCCTACGACCCGTGGGTCGCCTACGGGCGATCGAAGACGGCCAACGTCCTCACCGCGGTCGCCCTCGACCACCGCCTGTTCGGCGACGGCTCGCAGGCGTTCGCCGTCCACCCCGGTGGGATCGTCACCGAGCTGGGGCGCCACCTGACCAAGGAGACGCTCGACCAGATGAAGGACTTCCGCCCACCCGGGGTGGAGATCTTCTGGAAGTCCGTGCCGCAGGGCGCCGCGACCACCTGCTACACCGCCACCTCCCCCGACCTCGATGGCCAGCGGGCGTGGTACCTCGAGGACTGCCACCTCTCGACGATCACCGACGATCCGCTCGCCGGCGAGGGCGTCCGGCCCTACGCCCTCGATCCCGACCGCGCCGAAGCCCTCTGGGAGCTCTCCGAGCGCCTGGTCGACGGGACGGGCTAGGGCATGCGCTTCACGTACGCGGAGGCGATGACGGACCCGACGTTCTACAAGCCGCTGGCCCAGGCGGCGGAGGGCGCCGGGTTCGACGGGTTCCTCGTGCCGGACAGCATCTGCTACCCGTTCGAGTCCGACGCGAAGTACCCGTACACCCCGGACGGGAACCGGGAGTTCATCGAGGACAAGGCCTTCCTCGAGCCCTTCTCGATGATCCCGTACCTCGGGGCCGTCACCGAGCGCATCCGCTTCGTCGTGTCGGTGCTGAAGCTCACCGTGCGCCACCCGGTGCTGGTGGCCAAGCAGGCCGCCTCCACGGCCGTGCTCACCGACGACCGCCTCACGCTCGGCATCGGCACCAGCCCCTGGCCCGAGGACTACGAGGTCTGCGACGTGCCGTTCGCGCGCCGGGGCAAGCGGGCCGACGAGAGCCTCGACGTGATCTCCGGCCTCCTCACCGGCGACTGGTTCGAGTACCACGGCGAGATCTACGACGTCCCGAAGATCAAGCAGTGCCCGGTGCCGGCGACGCACCTGCCGATCCTCGTCGGCGGCCACGCCGAGCCGGCGCTGCGCCGGGCCGCCCAGCGCAGCGACGGCTGGATCCACGGCGGCGGCGACGCCGACGTGCTGCCCGGGCTGATCACCCGCGTGCTCGAGCTCCGGGCGGCGACCGACCGCGCCGACGACCCGTTCGAGATCCACGTGATCTCGATGGACGCCTACACGGTCGACGGGATCCGCCGGTTGGAGGAGATGGGCGTCACCGATGTGATCGTCGGCTTCCGGTGGACCTACGAGGTGGCCCAGGACGCGGAGCCGCTGCAGAAGAAGCTCGACAGCCTCCAGCGCTACGCCGACACGGTCATCGCGGCCTCGCGCTGAATCGACGTGCTGCCGATCATCGACGTCGGTCCGCTGGTGGCGGGCGACGACGACCCCGCCGTCGCGAGCGCCCTCGACGCGGCCGCCCGCGACCTCGGCTTCTTCTACGTCGTCGGCCACGGCGTCGGCCCGAGCGATCTCCAGCGGCTGGAGCGCAGCGCCCGGGCGCTGTTCGCGCTCCCCGACGCGGCCAAGGAGCGGATCGCCATGCGGCACGCGGGGCGGGCCTGGCGGGGGTGGTTCCCGCTCGGCGGCGAGCTCACCTCGGGCCGGCCCGACGGCAAGGAGGGCTGCTACTTCGGCGCCGAGCTCGGGCCGGACGACCCGCGGGTCCGCCGGGGCCTCCCGCTGCACGGCGCCAACCTGTTCCCCGCCGAGGTGCCCGAGCTGCGGACCGCCGTGCTCGACCACCTCGACTCGCTCACCGCCGTCGGGCAGGCGGTCCTGCGGGGCATGGCGCTGGGCCTCGGGCTCCCCGGCGGCTGGTTCACGGAGCACCTGACCGCGGATCCCCTGCTGCTGTTCCGCATCTTCCGGTACCCCCCGCAACCCGAGCCGGACGATGGCTGGGGGGTGGCCGAGCACACGGACTACGGCCTCCTCACGCTCCTGCTCCAGGACGACGCCGGCGGCCTCGAGGTGCGCACCGCCGACGGGTGGGTGGCGGCGCCGCCCGTGCCGGGCTCGCTCGTCTGCAACCTCGGCGACATGCTCGAGCGCCTCACCGGCGGGCGCTACCGCTCGACCCCCCACCGCGTGCGCAACACCAGCGGCACCGACCGCGTCTCGTTCCCCTTCTTCCTCGACCCGGGCTGGGACACCGAGGTGGTCCCGCTTCCGCTCGACATCACGGGGCCGGCCGGTCCGCAACCACCGCGCTGGGACGATGCAGACGTGACCGCGCTCCCGCCCGGCACGACCTACGGCGAGTACCTCATGGCCAAGGTCGGCAAGGTGTTCCCGGACCTGGCGGCGGAGGAGCTCGACTAGGGCGTCTTGAGCAGGTGCTCCGACATGGTGGTGCTGCGGAGGCGGGTCAGGTCGAGGCAGGACTCCACGTTGGCGAGCATCGCGGCGATGTTGTCGCGGCAGCGCTGCGGGTCGCCGTCGGCGTTGAAGAAGAGCATCGGGTCAGCCACGTGCTCCGCTGACGGCCACCCCTCCTCCACGATCCCGTGGACCTCCGGCGCGCCGACGCTCACCGCCCGCACGACCTCGTTGCGCACGTATCGGGTGCGGGGCTGCAGCCGACCCGACTCGGGTGACTGGGTGCCGTGCCAGCGCTCGATCCACTCGTCGTAGGCGAGGCCCTCCGGACGGTGGATGCACGCCACGGTGAGGACACCCGGCGACCGGTCGCCGGCCGGCCACGTTCGGGGCCCGGCGTGGGCGGTCGTTCCGTAGTCGTCGTAGAGCGACTCGGTGACGAGGTACGCGCTCGTGGGGAGCCCCGCGGAGGCCACGATCTCGTCGAGGTCGCCGCGGCGGTCGTAGCTGTCGACCCAGATCGACAGCTGGGCGACGTGCACCGGCTCGCCCTCCGGACCGGGGGCCGGGCTCGGCGCCTCGGCCGCCGCGGCGTCGTGGACGTTGATGCCGAGGCCGCGGGCACCGCCGGCGAGCAGCCGCGGAGCCACCTCGCCGAGCAGCCGGTCGCGGAGCGCGTCGCCGGTCGCCGCGTCGGGCGTGCCCCAGAGCAGGACGACCAGCTTCTCCACGGCGTCAGGCCTGATGCCGCTAGGCCAGCGCGGGGGTGCTGACCACGGAGGAGATCGCGATGAAGTGGCAGACCACCGCAGCCACGACCAGCACGTGCCACACCTCGTGGTAGCCGAACACCCGCGGGAACGGATCCGGCCAGTTCGTGGCGAGGAAGATCGCCCCCACGGTGTAGAGCACGCCGCCGACGGCGATGAGGACGAGCTGGCCGGCGGTGAGGTGGCGGATCAGCTGCGGTGCGGCACCGACCGAGACCCACCCGAGCGCGATGTAGAGCGCACCCCGGGCGATCCGGCTCCGCCTCCCGCCGCTGAACGCGAGCACGATGCCGACGGTGGCGCCCACCCACGCGGCGGCGAGCATCACCGGACCCACCCAGCCGTTGATGGCCAGCAGGCAGAGCGGTGTGTAGCTGCCGGCGATCATCACGAAGATCGTGGCGTGGTCGAGCTGCTGCATCCGGCGGCGGGCGGCCTGCGACCACCTGCCGCGGTGGTAGCTCCCGCTGACGCCGAAGAGGGCGACCAGCCCGATCGCATAGACCACCGCGCCCCAGCGAGCCCGGGCGCCCTCGGCGCCGGCGATCACGAGGACCGCGGCCGGGATGGCCAGGAAGAAGCAGACCAGGTGCAGCCACCCGCGCAGGAGCGGCTTCGTGAAGAGGGCCGCAGCGACGCGCACAGGATCGGTGGACATGGGGTTGGAAGGGTACCGGTGGGATGCCCGCATCGAGACGCGGCCGGTGCTACTCCCCGAGGAGCGTGGTCATCCAGCGGCTCAGGCGGACGTCGCGCGCCAGCTCGAGGGGCCGCGGGAGCTGGGTGGCCAGGCGGCGGGCCAGGGCCACCCACCGGCGGGCCCGGAGGCGGGTGACCGAGGGCGTCGGCTCGTCGAACCGGACATACCGCTCCAGGGCACCCCGCCCGGGGAACAGGCGGCGCAGGCCGCCGACCTGCACCTGGTCGATGGGGAGCATCGGCCCCTCGGCCAGGACCCGGCGGCGAACGAACGCGGTCCCGAGCTCGGGCGTGAACGACGCCGGCCGGAGCGAGGCGACCAGCTCGTCGGGCGCGACCCCGCCGAACAGCACCTGGGCGGAGTACAGCGCGAGGAACAGGCGGTCCGACAGCCGGGCCGCCGCGGCCCGCTGCGCCACGGCGTCCCAGTCGATCGTCCAGCGCTCCGCGATGCGGACGAGGTCCGCCAGCTGCCCGAGGGCGCTGTCGCGCTGCTTGACCCGATCCGTGCCGAAGTGCACCGCCACGTGCAGCGCGAGGTCGTCCGGCGAGGGCAGGAGGCGGGCGGGTGACGCGTCGCCAGCGTGGGCTCGGCTCCAGAGGCCGTCGAGATCCGCGTCGGGTCGATCGATGAACAGGCGCTGGTGCAGCTCCACGATCACCGTGCCCCCGCCCCGGATGAGCTGGAAGTGGTGGTGCCACCGGGCGAGGCGGTCGACGTCGTCGCGGTCGAGGCGGGCCCCATGGACCTCGTAGCCGAGGCGCTCGGCGACGAGTGCGTGGGCCGCCGGCAGCTGCGGCGCGGGCACCAGCAGGTCGAGGTCGGACATCACCCGCATCCCCGGGTCGGGGTACACCCGGCTGTCCACCAGCGCGGCGCCCTTGAGGAGCATGGCGGGGATCCCCTCCGCCTGGAGCAGCGAGAGGATCCGCTCGAGCTCGAACTGGAGCATCACGCTGCGGGCGGTGGACCTCCGTGCGTCCTCACGGAGCTCGGCGACGACGGCCGCCGGCGCGTCGACGTCGGTGGCGGCGTCGCGGAGGTGGGCCCAGAGCAGCGGAGCCAGCCGGTGCCACCGGGCGACGATCACGACGCGGTCCCACGCCACCGGCGCACCGGGACGCACCGGCAGCGCGCACCGGCCACCCGCCGAGACGACGAGCAGGGCCTCTTCGGGTGAGATGGTCAGGTCGAGCGCGGTGTCAGCCCGCATCGCCCGCCGACCCGTCGTCGACCAGGTACGCCGCCGCTTGCAGGTTGAACATCTCGGCGTAGCGGCCGCCCGCGGCCATGAGGCTCACATGCGTTCCGGACTCGAGGACCTCGCCCTGCTCGAGGACGTAGATGCGGTCGGCGCTGCGCACGCTGGAGAAGCGGTGCGAGATCAGCAGCACGGCGCGGTCGTCCTGGAGCTCGCGCATCGCCTCGAAGAGCTCGCGCTCGGCGTGGGGATCGAGCGAGGCCGTGGGCTCGTCGAGCACGAGGAACGGCGCATCGCGCAGGAAGGCCCGCGCCAGCGCGATCCGCTGCCACTGCCCGATCGACAGGTCGGCGCCGTCCTCGAACGCGCGGCTGAGGCGCGTCTCGTACCCGAGGGGAAGCCGGACGAGCGCGTCGTGCGCGCCCGCGGCCTCGGCGGCCAACCGGATCGCCTCGACGTCGGACATGCGCTCGGGGTCGCCGAGGCCGATGTTCGCCCGTCCGCTCAGGTCGTAGTGGACGAAGTCCTGGAACGCGGCCGCGGTGCGACGGCGGACGCTGGCCGTGTCGAACGACGCGACGTCGACGCCGTCCCAGCGGACGTGGCCCGACGTCGGCTCGTAGAGCCCGCACAGGATCTTGGCGAGGGTGGTCTTGCCCGAGCCGTTGCTGCCGACGATCGCGACCACCTCGGCGCGGCCGATCTCGATCGACACATCGCGCAGCACCGGGCGGGTCGTGCCCGGATACGTGAAGTCGAGGTGGTCGACGCGGAGCCGGTCGAAGCCGGCGGGGGCGTCGGGGTCGGCGCCCGTGGTGTCGGCCTCGGACGGCCGCTCGACGAACTCGACGACGTCATCGAGGAAGAGGCTGCACTCGTGCAGCGAGCCGGCGCTCGACCCCAGCGAGCGCATGCGGGTGCCGATCTGCTGGATGGCGAGGGCGGCGATGCCGGCCTCCGCCGGCTCGAGCCGGCCCGACAGGGCCCAGTGCACGAGCAGCGCGATCCCGCCGATGGTGATGACGGTCGACCACGCGGTGGCGACCAGCGAGCGGCGGGTGCGGCGCCGCGCCAGCTTGCGCAGCTCCAGGATGCGGGCGTCGTAGAGCTCGTCGTAGCGACCTCGCAGCCACCCGTGCGAGGAGAAGAGGCGGAGCTCCTTCGCCGCCGCCGCGCTCTGCATCACCGCGCCGAGGTAGGCCCGCTCGCGGTCCTGCGTCGTGAGGTTGTAGCTGAAGCGGTACGTGGCCAGGCCGTTGCGCGTGGTGGCCACGTGCAGCGGGACGTAGGCGAGGACGACCGCGGGCAGGATCACCGGCTCGATCCGGAACAGCACCGCCGCGATGGGGATCACCGTGACCGCGGCGCTGAACAGGGAGATCAGGGCCATCGACACCTGCCAGCTGCGCTCGACGGCGTTCGCGGTGGCGCGCCGCAGGCGGTCGTGGAACGCCGGGTCCTCGAAGTCGGCCAGCGGCACCCGGGCCACCACGTCGAGGATGCGGTCCTGCACGTGCCGCTCCACGAGCGAGGCGAGGACGCGCTGCCGCTCGAGGAGGATCGCGGTGGTCCCGACGACCACCGCGGTGACCACGCCGAGGCCGATGAGGACCGGCACGAGGTCGCCGAGGTCCTCGCCCGCCCGGTCCTCCACCACCGCAGTCAGCACGGAACGACCCAAGAGCAGCTGCGCCACGACGCCGCCCGCGGCCACCACCTGGAGGCCCGCGCACAGCGCCACCTCCCGTGGGGCGGCGAGCCAGCTCAGCCGCAGCGCCTGGCCGACGAGGCGCAGCACGTGCCATGGACGACCCGCTCGTGGGTCGTCCTGCGGACCTTCGTCGAAGGTCGGGAGCGCGAGGTCGGTGACCACCTTCGAACTGTACGCTGGCCGTCGTGGAACTCCTGGGCGGCGCGGGCCGACGCTGATGGCCGAGACGATCGACTTCGATCAGCGGCTCGCCGTGCCCGAGCACGTGGCCATGCGGGAGCTCGACCAGGAGCTCGTGCTCCTCAACTTCGAGTCCGAGCGCTACTTCGGCCTCGACGACGTCGGCGCCCGGATCCTCGAGGTCCTGCGCGACGCGAGGTCCATCGACGCCGGCATCACCGTGCTCCTCGACGAGTTCGAGGTGGACGAGTCGCAGCTGCGGCACGACGTGGGCGCGCTCGTGACGTCGCTGGTCGACGGGGGCCTCGTTGTCCTCGAGCCCGCCTGATCCCGGCGGAGGGCTGGCGGCGCTCTCTCGGCTCGAACGGCGCCTGCTCCCGCGCGGCCTGCTCACGGTCGTCGTGGCCTCGGTGCGGCTGCGGGCGACGGGCCTCGAGCGCACGCAGCGACGGATGGCCGGGCCCGATCGGCCCCTCCCGCCCGACGCCGACGAGCGGACCGCCGCCTCCACCCGCGTCGTGTGGGCGGTCATCCGACGGCTCCCCTACGCCCGCACCTGCCTCCCGCGATCCGTCGCGCTCTGGGCCCTGCTCCGCCGCCAGGGGATCGACAGCGAGGTGGTGATCGGCGTGCGCCCGGGCGGCGCGCCGCTCGACGCCCACGCCTGGGTCGAGCGGGCCGGCGTCCCGCTGAACGAGCGGCCGGACATCGTCGCCTCCTACTCCCGCATGGAGCCCGGCACCGCGTGAGCGGCCTCGCGGGGATCCTCCGCTTCGATGGCGGCCCCGTCGAGGCGGGCGCCCTCGCCGCGATGGTCGAGGCGGTGGCCCACCGCGGGTCGGAGCCGGCGACCTCCTGGGAGGCCGGCCCCGTCGGGCTCGCCGCCTGCCTGCGGCGGACCACGCCCCGCGCCGCCGAGGAGGCGCAGCCCTGCCTCGACCCCGCCAGCGGCACCTGCCTCGTCCTCGACGGCCGGATCGACAACGCGGCGGAGGTTCGCGCCGCGCTCGGCCCCGACCGCGGGCGCCTGCGCGACCGCTCCGACGCCGAGCTGGTCCTGCGGGCGTTCCTCCGGTGGGGCACGGACGCGTTCGCCCGGCTCATCGGCGACTTCGCCGTGGTGGCGTGGGACGCGCCGCGCCAGCAGCTGGTGGCGGCGCGGGATCCGATGGCCCAGCGACCGCTGCACTACCTGCGCGATCGCCGTCCGGGGATCGACGCGCTCCGCGTCGCCTCGGAGCCGGTGGGCGTCCTGGCCGACCGCGGCATCGCCCGCGAACCGAACCCGGCGATGGTGGCGATGCACCTGGCCGGGGACGTCACG
Organism: uncultured Microthrixaceae bacterium; assembly: GCA_963727905.1. GTDB lineage: Bacteria > Actinomycetota > Acidimicrobiia > Acidimicrobiales > VFJN01 > VFJN01. The sequence goes on along the minus strand of CAVSIC010000019.1, from coordinate 169,336 downwards.
AGCACCACGGACACGTTCTTCACCGGGCTCCTGCGCCTCCCGCCCGGCCACGCCCTGGTGGCCCGCCTGGACGGCAACGTGCTCGTCCAGCCCACGTGGACCTGGGACCCGGCCACGGCGGTGCCCCGACGCGGGACCACGGCCCAACAGGACGAGGAGCACGTCGCCCGGCTGCGGGCCCTCATCACCACCACCGTCGCCGAGCACCTCGACGCCCCCGATCCGATCGCCGCCGAGCTGAGCGGCGGGGTCGACTCGTCCACGGTCGTCGGGTTCGCCTCCGACGCCCTGCGGGCCGCCGGCCGGCCCGGCCTCGAGCTGGTGTCGCTGGTGATGCCCGGCCACCGGTACGACGAGACCTCGTTCGTCCGTGACGTCGCCGCCCACGTCGGCCGGCCGGTCTTCGAGCACGTGCCCGAGCCAATGGGCGCCGCCTACTTCGAGGACGAGATCCGGCGCACCCTGCTGCCGCCGGCCCCGCCCAACGTCTCGATGGTCGAGGCCACCACCCGGTTCGCGCTCGAGGGCGGGTGCCGCGTGGTCCTCGCAGGGCACGGGGGCGACGAGTGGCTCAGCGGGAACCGGTACGCGCTCGCCGACGACCTCCGAGGGCTCCGCCTCCGGGGACTCCGGGCGCGGGCCCGCGACGACCGCACCCTGTGGCCGGCCCGCACCCCCCTGCACCACCTGGTGCGCGACGGCCTCCTCCCGCTCCTCGGCCGGCCGTACTCCCGGGTGCCGTCCACCGCCCACCTCCCGGCCCGGTTCCGGCGCGAGGTCGACCTCGACCACCGCCTGCGCCAACACGACCGCCTGCAGGGCCCCAGCCTGGCCACGGCGGCCGTGGCCGCCGGCCTCCGCCGCGGCCAGACGATCTACGAACGCGAGCAGGCGGAACGGGCCTACGCACGGTGGGGAGTGGAGCGCCGGAGCCCGCTCGACGACCGCCGGGTGCTCGACCTGGCCCTGGGGATGCCAGACGACATCCGCCGGCGGGGCCTGGCCACGAAGTGGGCGCTCCGGGTGGCCGCGAAGGGGCTGGTGCCCGATTCCGTGCGCCAACGGGGCTGGAAGACCGGCTTCGGCGACGTGCTCGTGGACGAGCTCCGGGCCCTCGGAGGCCCGGATGCACTGGCCGATCTGGCCATCGCGGACCTCGGATGGGTCGATCCGGGGGTGCTCCGGCGGGCCTGGGAGGTCGGCGCCACGACACCGGAGGGTCGGCCCCCCTACAGCGTGGTGTGGGTGACCTGGAACACGCTGTGGACGGAACGATGGTTCCGCGCTACAGTCAGCGCATGACCAAGCGCACTGAGAAGCGGGCCTACAAGGCGCCGACCCTCGTCGGGTACGGCTCGATCACCGAGCTGACCCAGTCCACCGGCAGCGGCGGCGACGGCACCACGGGTGGCCCTGGCGGCAGCACCGGCCTCATCACTGTCACCGCCGGCTAGCAGCCCGCACAGATCAACTGAAGGACCAGCCGGGAAACTGGCTGGTTTCTTCGCGTTTGGAGACAAGTGCTGACCTACCGCGTCGCCGGCATCTCCCTGACCGTCGAGGACCCGCTGCCCGAGCTCCGAGAGGCCGCCGGTGAGGTCGATCGACCGTGGACGGTGGCCAGCGCACGGGAGCTCGGCCTCGACGGCCCGTTCGAGACCCTCGCCGACGTCGTGAACGCGGAGGGTGAGGTGTTCTGCCGACAGGCCGCCGGGCCCGGCGGCACCTACCTGCTCCGCTACCCGGGCCTCCTCGACTTCGCCATCGACCCAGCGACCCGGTCGGTGCGCGTCATCGCCGACGACCTGGCCGAGACCACGCGGCGGCACCTGATCATCGACCAGCTGGTCCCCCACCTCGTGGCCCTCGACGGCGGCCTGGTCCTGCACTCGAGCGCGGTCGCCCACCGGGGCCGCGCCCTCGCCTTCCTCGGCGTCACCGGGGCGGGCAAGTCGAGCTTGGCGGCCGCCCACGTCGAGCAGGGGATGCAGCTGCTCGCGGACGACTACCTCCTGTTGGACCCTGCGGACGGCCAGTACCTCGCCACCCCGGCGTATCCGGGCCTGCGCCTGTGGGGCGACTCCGCCCAGCGCTTCGGGGGCGACGTCGACGGCCTCGGCCGGGTCGCCCACTACACGGACAAGCGGCGGCTCCCCGTGGACCAGGAGCCCCCGCCGACCCTGCCCCTCGGGGCCATCGTCGTGCTGGGCCGGCGGCCCGCCCCCGACGAGCCGGTCTGCCGCGTCGGCCGCATCGGCGGACGCGACGCCTACATCGTCGTGTACCAGCAGGTCTTCCGGATGGAGCGGGCCGGGCGAGCGCGGCAGCGGGCGGAGATGGACCGCATCGCCACGCTGGTCGAGTCCGTGCCGGTGCTGCTGATCGAGCACCGCCGCGACTACGACGTCCTGCCCGAGGTGCTGGCCGTGCTCGACGAGGCGCTCGTGGGCGTCGGCTTCCCTGCGCGCTGAGTGCCGCGAGAACCCGTGAGCCCGGCGCGAGCCGGTCGGGACATGATGCAGCGATGACCACGACCCGGCAGGAGGCCCTCGCCGGGATGCGGTCGGTCGGCCCGATGCTCGTCGGGGTCATCCCCTTCGGCCTGGTGGTCGGGGCAACCCCGGCCACCAACGGCCTCGGCGGCGGCGCCGCCATCGGGTTCTCCACCCTGGTGTTCGCCGGGGCGTCGCAGCTCACCGCCATCGACTCGCTGGCGGACGGGGCGAGTGCGCTCGTGGCCATCCTCGCCGCCTGCACCGTGAACCTGCGCCTGCTCCTCTACTCCGCGTCGCTGGCGCCGCACGTCGCCCAGCTGTCGCTCCGCAAGCGCCTCATGATGGGCTACGTCCTCACCGACCAGGCCTACGCCGTGAGCATCTCCCGCTGGACGGCCGAGGCCGAGGTCGAGGCGGCCGGCGGGCCACCGGCGGCGAACCTCGAGCGGCGGATGGCCTACTACTTCGGCGCGGCGTTCCTGCTCTGGGTGAACTGGCAGATCGTCACGATCATCGGGATCCTCATCGGCTCGGCGGTCCCCGACTCGCTCCCGCTCGACTTCGCCGTGCCGCTGGTGTTCCTCGTCCTGCTCGTACCGGCCATCACGTCACGACCGGCGGCGGTCGCCGCGATCGTCGGGGGGCTCACCGCGCTCGTGGCCGCCGAGGCGGGACCGGCCCACATGGAGGTGCTGTTCGGTGCCATCGCCGGCATCGCCGCCGGCGCCTGGGCCGAGGCCCGCGCCGAGCGCCGGGGCCCGCGCGACGACACCCCGCTGCCCCCCGACCCCGGGATCACGCCGTGAGCCCGACCTGGGTCGCGATCCTTGGAGCAGGGCTGGGGACGTTCGCGATGCGGGCATCGTTCCTGGCCTTCGCCGACCGGTTGACCGACGTCCCGCCGAAGGTCCAGCGCCTGCTCCGCCAGATCCCGCCAGCCGCCCTCGCCTCCATCACCGTCCCGGCCATCCTGCGCCCCGAGGGCCACCTCGACCTGATCCACTCCCATGCCCTGGCCGGGGCGGTCGCCGCGGTCGTGGCCTGGAAGACGCGCAGCATCGCGCTCACCCTGGTGGTGGGCATCGGCCTCGTGATGCTGATCGACGCGATGTAGGGCTACGCGTTCTCGAGGGCGGCGAGGTTGCCCGTCGCGTCGAGGTACTCCTCGACCCAGCGCTGGATGACGGCGGCCGACTTCTCCACCCGCTCGAACTGGCCGACGACCTGGCCCACCGGGTTGAAGGCGACGTCGACGGTCTGGTCCGGCCACCGGTGCGTCGCCGACACCGCGATGCCCGACACCATGTACTGGAGGGGCATGCCCAGCGGCTCGGGGTTGCCCGGGGTCTCCCAGGCTTCAGTCCAGTCGTTCTTGAGCATGCGGCAGGGCTTGCCGGTGAAGGACCGGCTGCGGGTCGTGTCGCGCGAACCGGCCTCGATGTAGGCCTTCTGCTGCACCGGGGTGTTCTCGGACTCCTCGACCATCAGCCACTGGGAGCCCGACCAGGCGCCCTGGCAGCCGAGCGCCAGGGCCGCGGCGATCTGGGCGCCGGAGCCGATGCCACCCGCGGCCAGCACCGGACGGGGAGCGACGGCCTTCACGACCTGGGGCCACAGCACGATCGAACCGACTTCGCCGCAGTGACCGCCGCCCTCGCCGCCCTGGGCGATGATGATGTCGACGTCCGCCTCGGCGTGCTTCAGCGCCTGGTACGGAGACCCGCAGAGGGCGGCGACCTTCCGGCCGGCGGCGTGGATGTGCTCGATCATCTCGGGCGGCGGGGTCCCGAGGGCGTTGGCGATGAGCGTCATCTTCGGGTGCTGCAGGGCGATCTCGACCTGGGGCGTCGCGGTGGCCTCGGTCCAGCCGAGCAGCTTCAGCGAGTTGTCGTCGTCCTCCTCCACCGGGGGAAGCGGCACGCCATGGTCGAGCATCAGCTTCCGGGCGAAGTCGAGGTGGGCCTGCGGGACCATGTCCTGGAGCATCTTGGTGAGCTCCTCGGTGGACAGGTCGGCGTCCATCCCCTCGTACTTGTTGGGGATCACGATGTCGACGCCGTAGGTGTGGTCGCCGATGTGCTCGTCGATCCAGTTGAGCTCGATCTCGAGCTGCTCGGGGCTGAAGCCGACCGCGCCGAGCACGCCGAAGCCGCCGGCCTTGCTCACGGCGACGACGACGTCGCGGCAGTGGGTGAAGGCGAAGATCGGGAACTCGATGCCGAGGTCGTCACAGATCTGGGTGCGCATGGTGGTGGGTCCTTGCCTACTTGGAGGGCTTGGCGGTCGGCGTGAAGCGGACGGGCATCGTCTTGACGCCGTTGACGAAGTCGGAGTGCAGGCGGTTGGGCTCGCCGGCCAGCTCGAGGTCGGGCAGGCGCTCGACGATCTGGCGCATCGTGGCCCGGATCTCCGCCCGAGCCAGGCTGGCGCCGAGGCAGAAGTGGGCGCCGCCGCCGCCGAAGGTCACGTGGTCGTTCGGCGTGCGAGCGATGTCGAAGGTGTGCGGGTCGGCGAACACCTCTTCATCGCGGTTGGCCGAGGCGTAGTACATGACGACCTTGTCGCCCTCCTTGATCGGCACGCCGCGGAGGTCGGTGTCCTTGGTGGCCGTCCGGCGGAAGTTGTGGATCGAGCTGCCCCAGCGGAGCATCTCCTCGGTGGCCGAGTCCCACAGCGACGGGTCGTCCCGCAGGCGCTGCGCCTGATCGGGGTGCTCGATGATGGCGAGCATGGCGTGGTTGATCAGGTTCCGGGTGGTCTCGTTGCCGGCCACGATCAGCGTGATGAAGAAGAGGTTGAGCTCGGCGTCGTCGAGGCGCTCACCGTCGATCTCCGCCTGCACGAGCGCCGTCATGATGTCGTCGCGCGGGTTCACGCGACGGTCGGCCGCCACTGCGTCGCACAGCATGTACACCTCGAGCGCGGCGGCCTGGCCGCCGCCGGGGATGTCCTCGTAGTCGGGATCGTCGCGGGAGCCGATGAGGTGGTTCGAGATCTCGAAGATCCGCGGCCACAGCTCCTTCTCGAGGCCGATCATCTCGCAGATCATCTGCACCGGGACCTGGGCGGCGATCTCCTCGACGAACTCGACCTCGCCCTTCTCGCAGATGTTGTCCACCACGACGGCGGCCCGGCGCTCGATCTCCTCCACGAGCATGCGGATCATCCGGGGCGTGAAGCCCTTGGAGACGAGCTTGCGGTAGCGGTGGTGCCGCGGCGGATCCATGTTGAGGATCGTGAGCCGCAGGTTGAGCAGCTCCTCCTCCGGCGACGTGGGGATGAACGTGCCGCCGAGCTCGGACGAGAAGGTCGTGTGGTCGTGGCTGATCGTGCGGATGTCGGCGTGCTTCGTGATGGCCCAGAAGCCGGTGTCATCCTGTTCGGGGTGCCAGTACACGGGGGCCTCGGCCCGCAGGCGGTCGAACTGGTCGTGGGGGACGGCCTTGCCCCAGGTCGATGCGAGGAGGTCGATCCCCTCGAGGCCTTCGATGGTCGTCATGAAGCAACGGCTCCCTGTGTGGTGCGGCTGAGGACGGCGCCGCGGAGGGCGGCGACGGCGGTGGCGGTGTCGATGGCCTCGGGGTCGAGGCGGCGCATCATCTCGAGGCCCAGGAGGACGCCGATGATGGCGGGGGCGGCGGTGGACGGCGGCGGCTCCACGCCCTGCTCGCCGGCCCAGTCCCGGAGTGACTCGTCGACCCCGGCCCAGGCGGCGCGGTAGCGCCGGACCAGGTGGTCACGGGCAGCCGCATCGCGGGCGGCGTAGGACCACAGCTCGTGCTCGAGGAGGATCCACCGGCCGCCGTCGCCCTTGGGCGGGTCGGCGACGTTCCGCCAGATCACCTCGAGGCGCTCGTCGAGCGTGTGGGCGGCGGCGACCTCGGCGCCGATGACCTCGGCGGCCGCGTCGGTCCAGCCCTCGAGGAGGGCGAAGAGCAGCCCGGGCTTCCCGCCGAAGTGGTCGTAGACGGCCCCGGAGGTCCGATCGGCCCGCTCGGCGATGGCGTCGACCGACGACGCCTCGATGCCGCGCTCGGCGAAGAGCTCCGCGGCTGCCGTCAGCAACCGCTCGCGGGTCTCCGCCCGCCGCTCCCCCTGCGTGGCCATCGCCCTCAATTACATAGGAGTGCCTATCTAACTGTCAAGCGAGCGTTTGGCTCTCGGATCGCAACCGGAGGTTGCTCACCGAGCTGAGAGGACCAACCCGGCGGAGTCTCGGGAGTCCAGGACCGCGCCGCGAATGGTGTCCCCAACGGTGGGGACTCGTGACTCGCCGGAGACGCGGGTGGGCGACTGGCGGAGAGGTGCCCTCAGCCACGGCCGCAGGCCCTGACCTCATCCAAGCTCGGAGGAGCTCGCCGAAGGCGAGCGACGACGACTACTTCAAGATGCGGCGGACGAGCTTCTCGATGCTGGGCTTGTACGGGGGGTAGAGCATCTTGAGGTCGGGCTTGGTGGGCTTGCGCAGGACGCTCTTGTGGTGGCTGAAGGCGTCGAACCCGGTGCGACCGTGGTACGCCCCCATGCCGCTGTCGCCGACGCCACCGAAGGGGAGGTCGGCGGGGAGGAGGTGCATCAGCGTCTGGTTGATGCACACGCCACCGCTGCTCACGTTGTCGACCAGGTCGTCGATGACCTCGTCCTTCTGCGCGAACACGTACATCGCGAGCGGCTTCGGTCGGGCCGTGATGAAGGCCTTCGCCTCGGCGGGACCGTCGACCGCGAGGATCGGCAGGATCGGGCCGAAGATCTCCTCCTGCATGATCGGCGACTCGGGGCTCGGGTCGAGCGTGATCGTGGGAGCGACCCAGCGCGCCTCGACGTCGACGTCGCCGCCGGTGACCACGGTCCCGGCGCCCTGCTCGAGGAGGCCCTGCAGGCGACCGGCGTGGCGCTCGTTGACGATGCGGCCGAGGCTCGTGCTCGTCTTCGGGTCGGCGCCGTAGAACTCGGTGATGGTGCGCTGGATCCTGGCGACCAGCTGGTCGCGGACCTGGCGGTCGACGAGCACGTAGTCGGGCGCGATGCAGGTCTGCCCGGCGTTGAGGAGCTTCCCCCAGGTGATGCGGCGCGCCGCGACGTCGAGGTCGGCGGACGCGTGGACGTAGGTGGGCGACTTCCCGCCCAGCTCGAGGACGGTGGGGGTGAGGTGCCTGGCGGCGGCCGCGGCGACGACCCGACCCACCGCGGTGGAGCCGGTGAAGAAGATGTGGTCCCAGCGCTGGTCGAGCAGGGCGGTGGTCTCCGGCACGCCGCCCTCCACCACCACGACCGCGTCCGGATCGACGTAGCGGGGCAGCAGCTCGGCGAGGGCGGCGGAGCAGGCGGGCGCCATCTCGGAGGGCTTGACCACCACGCAGTTGCCGGCCGCGAGCGCCGCGCCCAGCGGCTCGACGAGGAGCTGGATCGGGTAGTTCCACGGCGCGATCACCAGCGCCACGCCGAGGGGCTCGGCCTGGATCCAGCCCTTCGCGGGGGCCACCGCCATCGGCAGGCTGACCTTCTTCGGCTTCACCCAGCCCGCCACGTGGCCGTGCAGGTGGCGGAGCTCCATCTTCGAGTGGCCGATGTCGGCGGCGAACGCCTCCATCGAGGGCCGGCCGAGGTCCGACGCCAGCGCGTCGACCAGCTGGCGGTCGTTCTCCTCGAACATGCGGCGCAGGCCGGCCAGCTGCTCCTTCCGCCAGGCGAGCGGCCGGGTGCGGCCCGACTCGAAGGTGGCGCGCAGGGTCTTGATGAGGACCTCGGCGTCGAGCGGCGTGGAGCTCTGCGACGACTTGGAGCTGGGCATGGGGGCACCTCGGGGATCGCGGTCGAGACCAGGCTACGGCCGACGGCGGGCCACGGTCAGGCCGTCGGAGATCGGGAGCATCACAGCCTCCACCCGGGGGTCGGCGGCGACGTGGGCGTTGACGGCCCGGATCGCCTCCGTGTCGGCCTCCGTGTTCGCCGCGTCGACCACCGCGCCGCCCCACAGCACGTTGTCGAGCAGCACGACCCCACCGGGCCGGAGCCGGTCGACGACCTCGTCGTAGTACGTCCGGTAGCCGGTCTTGTCGGCATCGATGAAGGCCAGGTCGATGGGCGGGTCGGCGGGGAGCGCCCGCAGGGCGTCTGCAGCCGGGCCGAGCCGCAGCTCGATGCGACCGCCGATGCCGGCCTGGTCCCAGTGCCGCCGGCCGATGCTGGTCCACTCCTCGCTGATGTCGAGGCACAGCAGGCGGCCGCCGGACTGGAGGCCGCGGGCGATGCACAGGGCCGAGTAGCCGGTGAAGGTGCCCACCTCGACGGCGAAGCGCACGCCGACGATCTCGGTCAGCAGCTGCATGAAGGCGCCCTGCTCCGGGGCGATCTGCATGCCGCTCACGGCCCCGAGCTGGGCCGTGGCCTCGATCAACGACCGCTGCACGTCGTCGATCGGCGAGCTGTGCGCCAGGAGGTACTCGTGGATCGCCGGGGTGACGGCGACGGTCTTCGGATCGGCCATGGGCCGAACCTACCCACCGCCCTAGCCTGCGCCACCGTGCCCGCCCAGGACATGCCCGCCGCCGAGCTCGACGTGTCCGAAGGGCTCGTGCGCGCCCTGCTCGAGGAGCAGCACCCCGACCTCGCCGGCCGCCCGCTCCGGCTGGTGGCGAACGGATGGGACAACGTGCTGTTCCGCCTCGGCGACGACCTCGTGGCCCGGCTCCCCCGCCGGCAGCTGGCCGTGCCGCTGGTCGAGCACGAGCAGCGGTGGCTGCCGGAGCTGGCGCCGCTCCTGCCCCTGCCGATCCCCGCGCCGGTGCGGGTCGGTCGACCGGGCCAGGGCTACCCGTGGCCGTGGTCGATCTGCCCGTGGATCGAGGGCGAGGCCGCGCTGGTGTCGCCCCCGGCGGACCTCGCCGCCACCGCCGTCGCCCTCGGCCGGTTCCTGGCCGCCGTGCACGTCCCCGCTCCGGAGGAGGCACCCGCGAACCCGTTCCGGGGCATCCCGCTGTCCGGCCGGACCGAGCGCACGCTCGCCTCGCTCGACGACCTCGGCGACGCGGTCGACGGGCCCCGCCTCCGCCGCCTGTGGGACGAGCTGCTGGGGCTGCCGGCCTGGGACCGGCCGCCGGTCTGGGTCCACGGCGACACCCACCCGGGCAACCTCGTCGTGCGCGACGGCGAGCTCGTCGCGGTCGTGGACTGGGGCGACCTCACCGCCGGCGACCCCGCCAGCGACCTCGTCGTCGCGTGGATGCTGCTCCCGGCGGAGCACCGCCCGGCCTTCCGGGCCGCGGTGGGCGCCGACGACGACCCCGCGCTCTGGGCCCGCGGCCGGGCGTGGGCCGTGGCCATCGGGCTGTCGCTCCTGGCCTCGTCGGCCGACAACCCGCCCTACGCCGCGATGGCCCGCCACACGCTGGCCGGGGCCCTTGGCGAGCTGGCCTGAGGTTCAGCCGACCCTGCCCTTGAGGGCGCTCCCGGCCACCACGCTGGCGGCGTTGAGATCTTCGACGCCGGCGACCACGATCGCCCCGGCGCCGAGACGGCGGCGCTGCCGGACCTCGAGCCACCGGGCGATCCTGCTGAGGATCAGGTTCACCAGGATGTACATGACTGCGATCACCACGGTCGTCTGCAGGAGGTTGTGGAAGTACTCGCCCGTGATCCGGCCTCGCCGGAGCAGCTCCTCGTAGGTGATGACGAAGCCGAGGGAGGAGTCCTTCAGGAGCGTGACCAGCTGGCTGACGATCGCCGGCACCATGCGGCGGATGGCCTGGGGCAGCACGACACGGAACATCGCCTGCCAGTAGCTGAGACCGATGGCGAACGCGGCTTCCGTCTGTCCCGAATCGAGCGAGCGGATGCCCGCTCGGAACACCTCGCCGAGCACGGCGCCGTTGTAGACGGCCAGGGCCAGGACGAGTGCCCGGAGGGGCGTGATGTCCACGCCATAGCGACGCAGCCCGAAGTAGCTGAAGAAGATGAGCAGGATCAGCGGCACGCCGCGGAAGAACTCCACGAACGCCGCGGCGATCCAGCGCATCAGCGCGAGGCGGGACAGCCGCAGGAGCGCGAGGGCGAAGCCGAGCGGCAGGGCCAGGATCATCGCCACCGCCGCCGCCCGCGCCGTGTTGACGAGGCCGCCCCAGAGGAACTTGATGACGTTCCACTGGGTGAACGGCTCCCACAGGTCCCAGTCGAGCTGGCCCCGCCGGTCGAGCCGGCGCACCGCCACGACGAGGAGCCCCAGGAGCACGACGCTGCTGATGACGGTGGCGATGAAGACGCGGCGTCTCCCGCGCGGCCCGAGCTCGTCGGCCAGCGCCAGCGCGCCCGACGCGCTCATCGGCGAATCGCCAGACGGCGGTCAAGGACCTCGATGGCGATCCCTGAAGGGATCGTGAGCGCCAGGTACGCGGCGCAGGCACCGAGGTACACCGGGATGGCGCGGGCGGTCTCGTTGGCCAGCAGGTCGGTCCGGTTGGACAGCTCGAGGACGCCGATCACCAGGGCAATGGAGCTGTTCTTGATGAGCGCGATGAACAGACCGCCCAGGGGGGCCACGACCGTGCGCAGGGCCTGGGGCAGGACCACGATCCCGAGCACCTGCGGGAACGTGAGCCCGAGCGCGCGGGCCGCCTCCGCCTGCCCGACGCTGACCGTGTTGATGCCCGAGCGCAGCATCTCGCCCACGTACGCACCGGTGTAGACACCGAGGACGATGACCGCCGTCAGGAAGGCCTCGTACTGGATCCCCACCTTCGGGAGCCCGAAGAAGAAGAGGACGAACAGCACCGGGAGCGGGCTGTTCTGCACCAGCTCGACGTAGATGGCACCGACCCACCGGAGCGGCGGGATCGGGCCGACGCGGAACGCGGCCACCACGGTGCCGATCACGAGCGCCATCGCGAACGACAGCATCGTGAGCGACACCGTGGTGCGCATGCCACGGCCGAAGACGTCCAGGTTGTCGAGGACGACGTCCACGAACGTCCGATCAGTGCTGGGCTACGGCGCCGCTGAGGGGGTGGTCGTCGGGGCCGGCGGGGTTGTCGTGTACCGGTCGATCTCCGGCGGCTCGGGCGTCTTCAGCCCGATCTGGCCGAGGGTCGACGCAAACGCGTCAGCCCACTCGCCGTCGGCGAACAGATCCTCCAGCGTGTCGTTGATGAAGTCCCGGAACGCGTCATCGTCCTTCTTCACGCCGATGCCGTATGGCTCGTCGCTGAACGGGGCCTCGATCAGCTTGTACGCACCGTCGCTGACGTCGGCGAGCCCGGCCAGGATCGTGTTGTCGGTGGTCACCGCGACCACCCGCCCGTCGCCCATCGCCTCGGCGCACTGGGAGTAGGTGTCGAGGAGGGTGACCTGTGCAGTCGGCGCGGCCTCGGCGACGTTGGTGGCGGACGTCGAGCCCTTCACCGTGCACACCTTCTTGCCGTTCAGGTCGCCGACGGCCTTGATGGTGTCGTCGTCGGACCTCACCATGATGTCCTGCTGGGCCACGAAGTAGGGCCCGGCGAAGTCGATCACCTGCTTGCGGGCGTCGTTGATCGTGTAGGTGGCCACGACCAGGTCGACCGTGCCGTCCTGGATGAACGGCTCACGGTTCTTCGACACCGACTCCACGAACTCGATCTCCACGTCGGGGCCGATGGCGGCGACGATGGCCTTGGCGATCTCGACGTCGAAGCCCTCGACCTCACCCGTGGTCGGGTTCTTCAGGCCGAAGCCGGGCTGATCGAACTTCACGCCGACCTTGATCGTGCCGGCGTCCTTGACCCGGGCCATGGTGCTGCCGGCCGGGAACGTCGTCTCGGTGGCGGGCTCGGTGGCGTCGGTGGTGCTGGAGCTGTCGTCGTCGCCGCAGGCCCCCGCGAGGAGCGCGAGGCCCATCACGACGGCGAGCAGCCTGATGGACCGGTGCTTGTGTGGATGTCGGATCACGGAGTTCCTCCTGGTGTTGTCTGTGCTGACGTGCACGGTGTCCGCCCGCAGATCAGTGGACGAGGATCTTCGACAGGAAGTCGCGAGCTCGTTCGGTCTTGGGGGCGCTGAAGAACTGGTCGGGCGCGCCGGTCTCGAGGACCTGGCCGCCGTCGAGGAACACCACGCGGTTGGCGGCGGAGCGGGCGAACCCCATCTCGTGGGACACCACGAGCATGGTGGTGCCGTCCGCGGCCAGCTCCCGCATGACGTCGAGGACCTCCTGGATCATCTCGGGATCGAGGGCGGAGGTGGGCTCGTCGAAGAGCATGAGCTTCGGCTCCATGGCCAGGGCCCGGGCGATGGCGGCCCGCTGCTGCTGGCCGCCCGAGAGCTCGGCCGGGTAGCGCTGCGCCTTGTCGGCGATCCCCACCCGCTCGAGCAGGCCCATCGCCCGCTCCTTGGCATCGGCCTTCGACAGGCCTCGCACCCTCCGGGGGCCCAGGGTGACGTTGCCGAGGATCGTGCGGTGGGCGAAGAGGTTGAACGACTGGAAGACCATGCCGATGTCGGCCCGGAGCCGGGCCAGCGGCTTCCCCTCCTCGGGGAGGGACTGCCCGTCGAAGGTGATGCGACCGCTGTCGATCGTCTCGAGGCGGTTGATCGCGCGACACAGGGTGGACTTGCCGGACCCGGACGGGCCGATCAGCACGACCACCTCACCGGCGTCGATCGACAGGTCGACCTCGCGCAGCGCCTCGATCGATCCGAATCGCTTGGTGACCTGCTCCAGCTCGACCAACGCCATCGCTGATCGACGCTAGCCCTGATCCTCCGCGGCGGCGCTGGGAAGCCGGCGGGACGCGATGGCGGACCAGTCGACGAGGACGATGGCGGTGGTGGCGATCCACGCCCAGTAGTCGAGGCCGTGGGTCAGGTAGATGCCGATGTGCATCACGACGATGGCCAGCAGGAACCACGGACGGAGACGGGCCCACCGGACCATGGCCAGGGCGGAGAGCTCCACGGTGATCGTGGCCAGCGCCACGAGGTGGGCCACCAGCGGACGGTCGGCGATGAACAGGGCGACGACGTCCGTCGGGGCCTTGCCCGTCTCCGCCGCGCGGTACATCACGTTGCGCAGGTTGTCGCTCAGCACCCAGGCCGGGCCGCTGGCCACCAGCTTCTGGAACCCGGTGAGGAAGTAGGCCCCGCCCACCACGAGCAGTGCGGTCTGGACGGGCCACCCCGTGTCGGCCCGGCGGCGACGGTCCAGCGCCCGGACGCCCACCGGGGCGAGCACGATCACGGCGGCGACGAGGAGGAGCAGCACGTCGTTGTGCATCACCTTGCCCCGGCTCGCCCGCAGGCCGCCGAGCACGAGGAGGCTCGTCCACGCGACGAGGAAGGTCCCCCGCTCCCGCCACCCGAGCACGGCCAGCCCGGCGGCGGCGGTGCCCACGATCTGCACCGCCACGATCACCTCGACCGACGGCATGTTCGGGAGCCACGACAGGAACCAGACGGGACGGAACAGCGCCGCCGGCTGGCCGGCGAGCTCCCGGTACGGGCCGAGGGCCACTCGCAGCCCGATCAGCGCGGCGAGCAGGAGCCGCATCGTGCGGACGCGCCCGGCCGGGCCCGGCACGAAGATCCACGCGTCGAGGGCGGTGACGGTCCGCGCCCGGCCGTGGGCCACCTGCGCGGTCACGCCGGGAGCGTCCACGCCGGGAGCGTTCACGCCAGCCCCTCGCACTCGAAGGCCAGGGTCCGCTGCGTGGCGGCACCGTCCGGGCGGACGTCGTCGATCACGGCGTACACCCGGATCCCCACCACCTCGTCGCCCGCCTCCCGCACGGGCACCGCCCACGCCCGGCACGCGTCCTGCTGCTCGGCGCGGGAGCCCTCGACGAGGCCGGGCAGCACCCGGGTGGTGTTCCGGTACGCGATGGGGAGGTGCTGCAGGTCGATGCCGTGCTCGGCGCCGTCCTGGTCGACGGCCACCAGCTCCCATCCCTCCCGCAGCCGCGGCCGCAGCTCGCTGAAGAGGCGGAAGCCGGTGAACGGCCAGAGCTCGAGGTGGGCGACGCCGGCGATGGCGAAGACGAGGAGGAACCAGTGGACGGCGCGCCGGGTGCGCGCCGACACCGGATCGCCGGAGCCGGGCGGCTTCGCCGACCCGAGCGGCGGCACTTGCGGAGGCTGAGGAGCACCGCGCCGCAGGCGCCCCCGCGACGACCGGAGCAAGCGGCTACTCAGGGAGCTCGATCCCGTCGTCGGCGGCCTTCTTCGCCACCTCGTCCGGGAACACGTTCCGCACGAGGAACAGATCGCGGGCCAGCGCCCAGTCCGGGGCCAGCTCCTTCGCGTAGCGCTCGAAGTAGAGGAGCTGCTTCGTGACGAGGACCAGCTCCTGGGGGCTCTTCGCGCCCATGGCGTCCATCATCGAGACGATGCCCTTGAAGACCTCGGAGAGGCTCACCTGCGACAGGCCGACGTCGAGCATCGGGCCGAACGCCATCCCGAGGCGGGCGCCGACCTCCTCGTCCGTGCCGGCCTCGTCGGTGAACGCGCCGACCCGCTTGAACGCCCGCGCGATCCGGGTGAAGTCGCCGTCGATCATCGACGTGTAGAAGAGGTCCTTCAGGAGCGAGCGCCAGTCGTCGGGCACCTCGCCCATGATCCCGAAGTCGAGGTAGGTGGCCCGACCGTCGTCGAGCACCCAGAGGTTCCCGGCGTGCACGTCGCCGTGGAAGCAGCCGTGGATCACGGCGGCCTCCATCCAGACCTTCACGCCGCGCCGCAGGGTGAGGAACCCGTCGATCCCCCGGTCGGCGATCGAGGCGAAGTCGTCCATCGGGACGCCCGACATGCGCTCCATGCAGATCATGTGGGGGCCGCAGTAGTCCCAGTAGACCTCGGGCGCGGTGATGAAGGCGTTGTCGCCGAAGGCGGAGATCCCCTGGCGGAAGCGGTCCTGGCGCCACGCCTCCAGCGCCGGGTTGAGCTCCTTGAACGTGTTGGCGTGCAGGTCCGCCACCACCCCGGTGAGGTTGGCGCTCTTGCCGAGCTTCGTGTGCTTCTGCAGGGACGACCCGAGCCGGTGCATGATCCGCAGGTCGGTGGTCATGCGCTCGCGGATGTTGGGTCGCTGCAGCTTGATGACCGCCTCGCGCCCGTCGGGCAGCACGCACGCGTGCACCTGCCCGATCGACGCGGCGGACAGCGGCGACTCCTCGAAGTGGCGGAAGATCTGCGACGGCGGTCGGCCCAGGTCCTTGCGGATCATCTCGCGGGCCGTCTCGCCGTCGAAGGGCGGCACCTCGTCGAGGCAGCGGAGGGCCGCGTTCGACAGCGGCGCCGGGAAGATCCCGGGGGACGAGGCGATGAGCTGGCCCAGCTTCACGAAGGTCGGCCCGAGCACCTCGAAGGCGTCGATCGTGCCCTCGGACGCCACGGTGGCCCACGAGCCCTTCCGCCGGCGGGTGAGCTTGGCGACCAGGGCCCTCGCGATGCAGATCGTGAAGGTCAGGTAGATCACGACCATCCGCCGGAGCTCGGCCACGCCGAACTTGTCGAGCGTCGGCGTGTCGACCTCGAGCGCGGAGGGGGGCGGGCCGTCGGCGAACGGGCCACGGAACCGCGACACCACTCCGGGGGCACCGAAGTCGGTGGCGGGACGCTTCGGCGGGTGCTCGACGTCGCTCACCCGCCAATCCTGCCCCAAAAGCCGGAATGCGGACCGGGGCCCTCCCAGTGGCGGCACTGCGCACATGGGTCGCCTCGCCGATGGCTCGGCTCCGTCTGCGACAAGATGACCCGATGGCCACGCCCCGCATCCCGCCGCTGCCCCTCGAGGGACGAGACCCCCGGACCGAGGAGCTCCTCGCTCCCCTCCGCCGCCCCGACGGCACCGAGATGAACATCTTCACCACGTTGGCCCACCACCCCAAGCTCCTCAAGCGCTGGTCGGCCTTCGGGGGCACCCTCCTCTACGGCGGCACGCTGCCGGGCCGCGATCGCGAGCTCCTCATCCTGCGCACCGCGTGGCACTGCGACGCCCACTACGAGTGGGGCCAGCACGTCGCGATCGGGATCGCCGCCGGCCTCACCGAGGAGGAGGTCGCGCGGGTGGCCGCCGGTCCGCACGCGCCCGGCTGGGCGAACGACGATGCCGTGTTGCTCCACGCCGCCGACGAGCTCCACACCGACAGCCGCATCTCCGACGCGACGTGGGCGGCGCTGGCCGCCCGATTCGACGAGCGGCAGCTCATCGAGCTGTGCATGGTCGTCGGGCAGTACCACCTGGTTGCCTACACGCTGAACTCGCTCGGCGTGCAGGGCGAGGTCGAGCTCCCCGCCATCCCGGGCAAGGCCTCGTGACCGGGATCCTCGACGGCCGGCGCATCCTCGTCGTCGGCGCCGGCACCCGGGCCATCGACGATCCCGACGCGCCGGTCGGCAACGGCCGCGCCATCTCCGTGGTGCTCGGCCGCGAGGGCGCCACCGTCGCCTGCGCCGACCTCGACGCCGACGCCTGCGCCGCCACCGTCTCGCTGGTCGAGGCGGAGGGGGCCACCGCCCACGCCCTGGTGGCGGACGTGTCCGACGCCCAGTCCTGCGCCGACCTCGTCGAGGCGGCGGAGGCGACGATGGGCGGGCTCGACGGGCTGGTGTGCAACGTGGGCATCGGCGCCGGCATGGGCATGGGCGGGACCACGGCCGAGCAGTGGGACGCCGTCTTCTCGGTCAACGTCCGCTCGCACTTCCTGCTGGCCGCCGCCGCGCTCCCCCGCCTCGGCGAGGGCGGGTCGATCGTCTTCATCTCCTCGATCGCCGGGCTCACCGCGGGCAGCCGCATCCCGGCGTACGACTCGTCCAAGAGCGCGCTCACGGGGCTGTGCCGACAGGTCGCCTCCGAGGGCGCCCGCCGCGGGGTCCGGGCCAACGTCGTCGCCCCCGGGCTCATCGACACCCCGCTCGGCCGGCTGGCCACGGGCGGCCGTCCCTCGCGGGCCAAGGCCCCGGTCCCCCTCGGCCGGCAGGGCACCGCGTGGGAGGTGGCCGAGCCCGTCGCGTTCCTGCTGAGCGGCCGCGCCAGCTACATCACCAGCGCGCTCCTCGCCGTCGACGGCGGCCTCACCCAGTGCCGGGGGTAGTCGTCAGGACACGGCGAACCCGGATCCTTCGCGGCCGAGGGGCTGCACCCCTCGGGCACCCCGCCCGCCGCGCGCCCCGGGGAGCGGGAGGGGGCGGGAACCCCCTCGCCTGGCGCAGGGTGTGGCTTCGCCATCCCCGGAGCCCGAAGACGAGCAGCGCCGAAGGTGCTTCCTCAGAGCTCGGTGACGAACCTCCGGTTCGGCACCGAAGCCGTTCAGCGGCCGGTGGTGCTGAAGTGCTGGTAGTCCTTGCTGGTCCTCCAGTGCCCACCCCAGACCCAGCCGCGTGACCCGAAGGCGACCACGGCGGGATCGCCCTCGTGGATCAGACCGGGGTCGGTCCTCGTGCGGTCGAGGTACGGGCGGCTCACGTCGGGGATCACGTCGTCACCGACCACGTAGGGGTTGACCAGCGGGTTGAGGTCGATGGCCCGCCCGTAGGCGTGCTCGCTCCACGCCGTGGCGCTGCCGGTGGCGAGGCGGCAGTTGAAGCCGCTGGAGTTGTTCGCCGCGACAGACGCGAGGTCGTCGCCGCCATACGTGTCGACCGGCTCCATCCGCTCGATCGGGTAGTGCGCGTCGAACAGCTCGCGGAGCACCCCGGTCACGTCGTCGACCAGCGCCTCCGCCACCACGATCCGGCCCTCGTGGACGGCGCCGTCGAAGCCCCAGTGGCTGGCGTCGATGGCGCGGAGGTCCTCCACGGCGAGCGGGCAGCCGGGGCGCCACGACGACGGCAGATCGGTCGCCGCGAGCGGGACCACCGTGCTCGTGAACGCCGGAGCCGCGATCGAGCTCGGGGTGCTGCTCGAGCTGACGGCGGCGGCGGGTCCGTCGGTCGGTGACTCGGTGGCGGTGCCGCCGTCGCTGCATCCCGCCGCCAGCCCGACCACCAGGAGCAGGGTTCCCCACCGCGTCACCGGCTGAGTGTCGCACGGGCGGGCCTGCGTAGGGTTGCGACGTGCTCAAGACGCTCCGCTCGGTCCTCCGCTTCGGCCCCGTCACCACGAACCGGGTCGAGCGCCGCCTGTCGCGGTGCGCCAACGTGGACGACCTGAGGGCCGCCGCGAAGAAGCGGCTCCCCGGCGGGGTGTTCGACTACATCGACGGCGCCGCCGAGGACGAGACCACGATCGCCCGCAACGGACGCGCCTTCCGTGACGTGGAGCTGGCGCCCCGCGTGCTGCGCGACGTCAGCAAGATCGACCTGTCCACCACCCTGCTGGGCCGTCCGATCCCCGCTCCCCTGGCGCTGGCCCCCACCGGGTTCACGCGCATCGCCGACCCCCAGGGCGAGCTGGCCGTGGCCCGCGCCGCCGCCCAGCGCGGCCTGATCTACACGCTGTCGACCCTGGCCACCCGGAGCATCGAGGAGGTCGCCGCCGTCAGCGAGGGGCCGAAGTGGTTCCAGGTGTACGTGTGGCGCGACCGGGGCCTCGTCGCCGACATGGTGCAGCGAGCCGAGGCCGAGGGCTACGAGGCCCTGATGGTCACGGTGGACACCGCGGTGTTCGGCCGGCGCGAGCGCGACGTCCGCCGCGGCTTCACGCTCCCGCCCACGATCGGGCTCGGCACCATCGTCGACGGCATCCGCCATCCCGGGTGGACGTGGGCGTTCGTTCGGGGCGGGCCCATCACCTTCGCCAACGTGTCCGGCGACGCCACCCGCGACGGCAGCACCGCCGTGAGCCTGGCCGACTTCGTCAACGCCCAGTTCGACCCGACGCTGTCGTGGAAGGACCTCGAGTGGCTGCGGTCGATCACGAAGCTGCCCGTGCTCGTGAAGGGCGTCGGCGCCGCCGAGGACGCCCGCATCGCCGCGAGCGAGGGCGTGCCCGCGGTGATCCTCTCCAACCACGGCGGGCGGCAGCTCGACGGCGCGCCGGCCACCCTCGACCTCCTGCGGGAGACCGTGGACATCGTCGGTGACGACGTGGAGGTCCTGCTCGACGGCGGGATCCGCCGCGGCACCGACCTCGTGGTGGCCCGAGCGCTCGGCGCCCGCGCCGCGATGGTGGGTCGCCCCTACCTCTACGGCCTCGGGGCCGGCGGCGAGCGGGGCGTCGGCCACGTGCTCGACCAGCTCCTCACCGGCGCGGAGCGCACGATGGCCCTCCTCGGCGTCGCCAGGGTCGACGACCTCACCGACGAGGTCCTCCGCTAGGGCGGATCCCCCGCCGCCTCCAGCCGGAGCGGCCGGTCGACCACCAGCCGGAAGCGGCCTCGGCCCGTCTTCTCGATCCGAACAGGGGCGGCCCGCTCGTCGAGCCGCCGCTTGAGCAGGATCAGCCGGCTCTCGAAGTTGTCCTTGTGCGGGGGGAGCTCGAGCGACGGGTCGAGGCGGACCTCGCGGTTCGTGAAGTCGACGCGGCCGTCCGCCTCGTGCTGCACGACGAGCGACCAGAGGAGCCGACCGGCCACACCCTTGATGAGGTAGTCGCCGTCGAGGAACGTGCTCCCGTCGACGGAGTAGAAGCGCACGTGGGCGGCCGGCCCACCCGCGGCGGGCTCCGGCTCGCTCGACCCCGTCCGGGCCGGCTCGGCCACCGCCACCCGGTCCTGCCCGCGCTCGAGCTCGATGGCCTGTCCGACGAGGGCGGCCACCACGGTGAGCACGGCCTCGTCGTCGGCGGTGAAGGCCACCACCTCGTCGCTCTCGACGGTGAGCACGCCCACGACCTGACCGAGCACCATCGCCGGCACCGCGACCCGGCTCTGCACGCGCCCGAGCGCCGGCATCGGGATCTCGGGGCCAGGGCCGGCCGCCGCTTCGTAGGACCGGCGGACGCTGCGGGAGTACTTGGCCATCTGGCGCAGGTTCCCGATGCGGAGCGGGGTCGCGCGCGCGGCGGCCATGCCGACGATGCCCTCGCCGACCGCGACCTCGGACCCGACCCCTTCGTCGTCGAAGCCGTGGCTGGCGATCGTGTAGAGGCCCTTGCCGTCCTCGTCGAGGAGGAGCAGCAGCGAGTGGTCGAAGCCGAACAGCTCGGCCAGACCATCGACGGTCGTGCCCACGAGGGTGTCGAGGTCAGCACACCGGCTGAGCCGCCCCACGAGCTCCGCCAGCTGCCCCGCGGTGGCGTCCTCGACCACCTCGTCGGCGGTCTGCGACGAGGTCGCCGCGCGGATCACCGGCTCGATCTCCACCACGCGGTAGATGTCGGCGGCCCGCAGCTTGAAGACGTCCGGCATCCCCTCCAGGGCGGCGAGCGCGTCGACGTCGCGCCGCAGCCGCTCGAACACTGGGCCGCGGCGTTCGGTCCGCTCGTACACGAGCGCCAGCCGGAACTCGTCGTAGGTGGTCGGGTCGATCAGGAGGACGCTGGCCCGCGGGTTCTCGGCCAGGTTGCGGGCCGTCTTCGAGAAGAACTGGTTCGAGAGGGCGACCCGCTCGTGGTCGACGGCCTGGACGCGGGAGAGGTAGGTGATGTTCGGCGTCCCGTCGATCGCCGCCGTGGCGATCACCGCGGGGACGGCCCCCTCGAAGCAGAGGCGGATGTTGTCGAGCGTGAGCTCGCTCACGGTGGCGCCGGCAAGGAGACACCGGCGGTCGGGCCCGGAGTCTGGTCGAACGTCTCCCGGACCTCGACGGACCACGCCACGTGCGCGCTCGGCGACATCCGCTCGAGGAGGCGGCGGTCCGTGCCGTCGGTGGCGTTGATGTCACCGAAGAACATCTCGCGGTACCGCGCGCCGAGGGCGTCGTCCGCCTCGCTGGCCGCCTCGACCGCCGTGAGCGTCCCCTTCACCTGCACCGAGCGCAGTGTGCGCACGCTGGTGGCCGTGACAGCGACGAGGTCGCCGGCGCGAGCGTGCTCGGTCCCCCGCCCGTCGTCCTCGCCCAGCAGCACGCGCAGGCGGAGCGGTCCCGCCTCGACCACCCGGCAGCCCCAGCCTCGGGCCGCCACCGGCTCCCCGTCCGGGGTGGCCGTGCCGACGAGGAGCGCACAGCCCGACTCGAGGAACTCGACCGTGGCGGGGTCGATGAGCGGAGCCATAGGGGGTTCTTAGCATCCGCCTACGGAGCATTGAGGAGCGGGGCGGCAGCCGGTTCCGCACGATCAAGGGGTCCACGGCGGCACCCGCCGCCTGCACCAGGAGAACCCCATGCGCACCGTCCATCCCACCACCACCGGCAGCGAGGTCCGCCTCGTCGCCCTCGACCTGTACAAGGACATCCACAAGGGCATCCGCTCCGAGCTGTTCGCGATCACGCTGGAGGCGGGCCGCACCGACGCCACCGACCGGGCCGGTCGCCGGCGGCTGGCCGAGCGCGTGGCCGGCGTGGTCGACCTCTTGGTGACCCACGCCGAGCACGAGGACGAGGCGATCCAGCCGGGCCTCGAGGCCCATCTGCCCGACCTCGCCGCGCGGGTCGAGCTCGACCACCTCACCCTCGAGGCCCGCCTCCACGACCTCGGCGGCTGGGCGATGGAGGTCGTCGAGGCGCCGCCCGCGGCCGCCCGAGAGCGGCTCCACGCGCTCTACGTCGAGCTGGCCTCGTTCACCGGTGCCTACCTCGCCCACCAGGACGTCGAGGAGCGCCAGATCATGCCGGCGCTGATGGACGCCGTCGGGTTCGACGCCGTGCTCGCGATGCACCAGGCGATCGTGGGCTCGATCCCGCCCGAGCAGATGGCGGCGTCGCTGGCGATCATGCTCCCGTCGATGGACGTCGACGACTGCGCCGAGCTGCTGGGCGGCATGCGGGCGGGTGCGCCGGCAGAGGTGTTCGAGGGCGTGTGGGCGCTGGCCGGCTCCGTGCTGGCGCCGAAGGACCACCAGGCCCTGGCCATCCGACTCGACCTGAGCTGACCCGGAGCGCGAGGGACGCCGCCCCCGCCAGCGCGGCGAGCAGAACCGGGGTCGACCGCCCGGTCGCGGGCAGCTCGGGGCCGGCCGGGGTCGACGGCGGCGGCGCCACCGCGGGAGCCACCGCCGCGGGAGCCACCGCCGCGGGTGGCGGCGAAGCCGGCGGGCGCAGGCCCTTGAGGGCCTGGTCCTGCCAGCCCGGCGCCGTGAGCAGCTCGGGGTGGGCGCCGGTGAACGCGGCGGCGCCCAGCGGATCGCCCGACAGCTGGTAGCGGAGCCACGCCGTGGCGTAGCCCGGATACGGCTTCTGCCCCTTCTGGATGCCGTTGTGGTCGGCGCCGATGAGCAGGGCCATCCCCGCCCCTGCGGGAGCGGCGGCGAAGTACCGCTGGTTCGTGGTGGTGCCCGAGATCAGCTGGTCGTCGGAGCCGCTGAGGAGGAGAACGGGGACGCGCAGGTCCCCGACGTCGAAGACCTTGTCCTCGGGGAAGGCGAAGATCCGCTCGGGGAGGTCGAACGTGAGGACGGTCGTGATGGGGCTGTCGGGCGCGCTGGCGGCCCGCACCGAGCCCCCGGCGCCCTGGGAGTGGCCCGAGGCCGCCACGTGCTCGAGGTCGACGTGCCCGTACAGCGGGTCGTCGGGATCCTCGGACATCTGGCGCACGTTGTCGACGCCGGCGAGCATCTCCACGCCGGTGCCGACCTGGTCGAAGGTCGAGGCGATCACCACGAAGCCCCACGACGCGAGGTGGCGGAGGAAGGGGTCGTACTCCCACGGGTGGGCCCAGCTGCCGTTGCCCCAGGTCACGACGGGGTGGAGCGTCCCCGGAGGTCCGAGGTCGGCGGGTCGGTAGAGCTCGAACGGAACGTCGCCGAAGCCGTCCTCGAGCTCGAGGTGGACCACGGCGTCCGGCCCGGGAGCGGCGTAGCGATCCTGGACGGGGGTGACCGACGCCGCCGCGCCGGCGGGGGCCAGCAGCGTGAGCAGGGCGACGGCCGGCACCACCACCAGGGCGACGCGCCAGCGGCAACGGCTCATGCGGGCACCGTCGCGGCCCGCGCCTCGGCCAGGTCGCCGAAGCGCCCGAGGGCGATCCCCTGCACCAGCCCGTTGCCCACCACGGCCGCCTCTGTAGCACCCACCCGCACCGGCAGGCCCGTCCGGTCGGCCAGCTCGTCGCACAGCAGGGCCACCCCGGCCCCGCCTCCGAGCAGCACCACCTCGTCGGTGCCGGCGAGGCCGTCGGCCACCACCGACGCCGTCGTGGCCGCCAGCGACGCGACGATGGCCCGCACCACCACGTCGCGGCCGGCGTCCGCAGCGATGCCCGCCGCGTCGCGCACCTCGGCCTCCATGTCCTCCGGAGCGAGGAACCGGCCGTCGGTGGCGTCGAACACCTCGTAGCCGCCGGTGACGGCGGTGGCCGCGTCGAGGAGGGCGGCCACCCCCGGATCGCCCCACCCGCGCCGGCACTCCTCGAGGAGCCAGAAGCCGGCGACGTTCTTCAGGAGGCGGATCCCGCCGTCGACCCCCACCTCGTTGGTGAAGTTGGCGGCCTGGCGATCGGGCGACGTGTCCGGCTCCGGCTGCTCCCGGCCCACGAGCAGCCACGTGCCGGTGGCCACGAACGCGCGGGCCTGGGCCTCGGTCGGGGGCAGGGCGGCCACCGCGGACGCGGTGTCGTGGCCGCCGACGAGGTGGACGGGCACACCCCGCCAGGTGCCCGCCGGCGTGCCCGGAGGGAGGACCGGCGGGAGGAGACGGCGAGGCACGCCGACCGCGTCGAGGAGGTCCGGCGACCACGTCCCGCTGGCGAGGTCGACCATCCCGGTCGTGCCCGCGGCCGTGCGCTCGGCCCCGACCGCGCCCGTGAGGTGGTGGACGAGCAGGTCGGGGAGGAGCAGCAGGCGCGCGGCCCGGGAGACCTCGCGCGGATCGTCGATGATGTGGGCGTCGACCTGGAAGAGGGTGGTGAAGGGCTGGAGCTGGAGCCCGCAGCACTCGTAGAGCGCCCGCTCGCCGATCCGGTCGACCAGGGCGCGGTAGCGGGCGGTGCGGTCGGAGCGGTAGCAGTGCGGCGGGCTCAGCAGCCGGCCCTGGGCGTCGATCAACCCGTAGTCGACCCCCCAGGTGTCGACCCCGATCGACGCCAGGGGCCCGGCCTGCCCAGCCAGGTCGAGCCCGCGCTCGGCCTCGGCCACCAGCCGGTCCCAGTCCCACCGCAGGCCGCCGCGCCCGTCCGCGACCGGCTCGTGCCGGTGGCGGTGGACCACGTCGATCGCGACAGGGCGGGCATCGAGGTCGACGCGCGCGACGCGCACGGACGTCGCCCCGAAGTCGACCGCCGCCACGGTCGTCATGTCATAAGCCGGTGGCCACCGTGCCCGCGCCGCGCTCATCGAGGGCGGCGGCCCGGTACCCGAGCCGGCGGAAGGTCCGCAGCGGGTCGAGGGCGGCGCCGTTGCGTCGGCGGGCCTCGGCCACGAGCGGACGTACGTCGGTGCGGTACGCGGCCTGGAGGACCTCGGCGGCGCCGGCCGGATCGTCCGCGTCCTGGGCGTCGGCCAGCGCGGCGCGGTCCACCAGCAGCGCCTCGGCGAGGGTCACCTGGATCTGGTCGGTCGACTGGATGAGATCCTCGAGCGGGTCCTTGAGGTTGTGGGACGCGTCGATCATGTAGGCCAGAGGTGGCAGGGCGCCGTCGCCGTGGGCCAACAGCTCGAGGACGATGAGGAACAGCTGGTAGGGGTGGATCGAGCCGACCGTCAGGTCGTCGTCGCCGTACTTCGAGTCGTTGAAGTGGAAGCCGCCCAGGCGGCCCGTCATCGCGAGGCGGCTGACGATCTGCTCGATGTTGGCGTTGGGGAGGTGGTGCCCGAGGTCGACGAGGCAACGGGCCCGGTCGCCGGCGGCCTGGGCCAGGAGCAGCGAGGAGCCCCAGTCGTTGTTGACCGAGGAGTAGAACGCGGGCTCGTACGGCTTGTGCTCGGTGAACATGAGCCAGCCGTCCGGCAGGTGGGCGTGGACCTCCTGGAGACAGGTGGCCACTCGGTCGAACTGGCCGCGGAAGCTGGCCTGGCCCGGGTGGTTGGTGCCATCGGCCAGCCACACCGTGATGGCGGTGCTGCCCAGCGTGACACCGAGGTCGATCACCGCCTGGTTGTGCTCCACCGCGAGCTTGCGGATCCCGGTGTCGGTGCTGGCCATCGAGCCGAACTTGTAGGAGATGGCGCCGTCGCCGGTGGTGCTCGGGTTGTCCTGGAACGTGTTCGAGTTCATCGCGTCGAACCCGATGCCGAGCGACTCGGCATGGGCCCGCAGCGCATCCGGGTCGCGCGGGTCGTCCCAGGGCACGTGGAGGCTGACCGTCCGGTTGGCCCCGGTCAGCGCGTTGAGCGCGGCGACGTCGTCGACCTTCTCCTCCGTGGTGCGGGGCTCCCCACCCCGCGGGAACCGGCCGAACCGGGTGCCGCCGGTGCCGACGGCCCAGGAGGGCGCGCCCACCGAGCACCGGCCGACCTCCGCGATCACGGCCTCGGCATCGATGCCCGCTCGCGCCAGGCGAGCGCGCGCGTGATCGAGGTCGGCCTCGTGGCCGACCACGAGGTCGGCCTCGGCGGAGACGATGGCGTCCGTGGTGATCCGCATCGGCATGACGGCTCCTCAGGCGGGCAGGGTGTGTTGACCGGCCGGGTGGCGCTGTCCACCGTGGTCGAACGGGATCGGACTGTCCACCACGAGCTGCCCGTCGCGCACCTCGAGGTGCAGCAGACCGGCCGGGGTGGGGACGGCGCCGGCGGCCCACTCGAGGTCGCCGAGCTCGGGCTCGATCGAGGCGACCGCGAACCCGGGCTCCCCGGGGGTCACGCCCAGGACCCGCTGCACGAGGTCGCGCGTCGGCGTCGACGACCAGCCGTGGCTGATGGTGCCGCCGTACCAGGTCTCGGTCAGCGAGGTGGCGCTGCGCTCGAGGGCCCAAGCCCAATCGCGGCACTGCGCGGGGATGAGGTCGGCCCGGCCCGCGGCCACGAGCGCGTCGTGCACGACGTAGCGGTAGAAGGGCTGGGCCCGGACGACCTCGCGGCCGGCGTCCCACCAGGGCGTCTCCGGGTGGCCGATGCGCAGGAGCGCCCCACCGACCGCCCATCCCGAGTTCGGCAGCACCGGTCCGTCGGGGTGCGAGAAGGCTGCGTGGACGAGGTCCGGCTCATGGGTGAGCACCTCGACGAGCCGAGCCACCCGATCCTCCGGGGCGAGACCGCCGACGATCGCCGCCGCCTGCCCGTGCTGCGAGGCCATCGGCCGGTCCTGGCCGGGGATCAGCGAGTCGACGTAGCGCTCGCGGGTCGGGTCCCACAGGCGCTCGAACGCCACCCGCAGGCGGGCATGGGTCTCCTCGGCCCACCGGGCCCGTCCCTCGTCGCCCAGCCAGCGGGCCATCTCGGCCAGCTCCAGCAGGCCGCGGCCCCACAGGCCGCAGAGCGACGCCGACACGCCCTCGGTGTAGACGGACGCCCAGTCGATGATCACCCAGGCGTAGACGTCGGTGGGCACGCCCTCGTCGTCGCAGAACGGCTCGAACCAGCGCAGCACGCCCTCGACGACCGGCAGCAGCCGCCCGATCTCCTCGCGGTCGCCGACGTAGCGGTGGAGGTTCCACACCGAGTGGACCCAGTGGAGGGCCCAGTCGGGGATCACGGTGAAGTCGAAGTGCTCGGCGTCGCCGGCGCACGCCATCGGCAGCATGCCGTCGGGGCGCGGCGAGGCGGCCAGCCGCGGGTGCCACCGGGCCAGCGTCCAGTCCTCGTTGGTGGTGAGGTCGACCATCTGATGGACCACCGAGTCGCCGGTCCATGCCCGCTGCTCGCGCGTGGGGCAGTCGAGGTAGCTGTCGGTCGAGCAGATCGACACGGTGCGTCGGCCGACGGCCCACACCTCCTCGAGGAGCGGGTCGGAGCAGCGGAACGACGCCCCGCCGGCGACGGGGTGGGTCCGCTCGTGGAGCGCGAGGTCGTGGAGGACGGCGCCGTCGGAGAGCTCCACGAGGACGCCCTGCAGGCCGTAGCTGTCGAGCGACTCGAGGGTGCGGCGGCGGCCGTCGAGGGTGAAGGTCACCCCGGCGTCGTGCTCGTTCGGCTCCGGTCGACCGGCGGCGTCGCGGAACTCGGCCGCCCGCACGGTGACGGTGGCGCCGGCCGGGCCCTCGGCGTCGGCGACGAGGGTGCCGATCGAGACGCGGTCGGTCCCGCGCCCGCCGTCGCCCTCGTCGACCAGCGGGATCACCGCGGTCGCCGGCCAGGTGGTGGGCCGAGGCCCGAACGGTCCGTAGGGGTAGCTGGGCGGCTCGGGCCGTCCGGGCTCGCCCGCGGTCATCGCCCGTCGCAGGAGCGCGGCGGGCCACCCGGGATCCTCGTCGTGCCATGAGGCCGGCAGCGACCGGGCGTCGACGTGCTCGATGCTGCGCCCCGCGATCCCGTGGGGCGGCCCGGCCGTCCACCCGTCGAGGACCGTGCCCTGCCAGGTGTCGTCGGTGACGAGCCAGCGCCCGCCCCCCAGGTCCGCCTCGAGGACGAACGCCCCCTGCACGAGGTCGTTGCTGAGCTCGGGCGCCGGCAGGTACCACGGCATGGCGTTCCCGTAGCGGGTGACGATCGCGCCGATGACGTTGCGGCCCGGCCGGAGGCACGGCGCCAGGTCGACGTCGTCGTAGGGCTGCTTGCGCGGGTTGGCCCGCACCGGCCCGCGACCGACCGCCACCCCGTTGACGTAGAGCACGTGGCGCGACACGGAGACGAACCGGGCCGGGACCGAGGCGGGCACCGCATCGAGGTCGAGCTCGGTGCGGAGGGCCACCGTGTGCCGCGGGGCGGGCTGCCGTCGTCGGCGGTGAAGGGGTCGGCCCAGATCCAGCGGGCCCGCCAGCGCCCGGGCGGGAAGGGCAGGGACGGCTCGGCGCGGGTGCGGGGGTCATGTTCGATGTTGTGCGTTCTACCACCGCCTCACGCCACGTGCTCTAGCCTCACCGCTCATGAGCGTCGACGCGGTGGCCCGCCTGGACCAGATCCGGGCCGAGCTCGACAGCGAGGGCCACGTGCGGGTGGCCGAGCTGGCCGACCGCCTCGGCGTCAGCGAGATGACGGTCCGGCGCGACCTCGACGCCTTGGCCGAGCTCGGGATCGCCCACCGGGTCCGCGGCGGAGCGGTGGCGCTCGGACCGCAGACGTTCGCCGACCGCTTCACCCAGGCGGCCCGGGCCAAGGACGCCATCGCCGACAAGCTCCTCGCCCTGGTGCCCGACGGGTCCGCCATCGCCCTCGACGCCTCCACCACGGTCCAGCGCCTCGCCACCCGCCTCGGTGGCGTCCGCTCGGTCACGGCGATCACGAGCTCGCTCGAGTCCTTCGCGGCGCTCGGCCGGCACCCCGGCGTCACCGCCCTCCTCACGGGCGGCGCCCTCGACCCCCGGACGGGATCGCTCGTCGGACCGCTCGCCGCCCGGGCCGCGCGGGACGTCGTGGTGGACGTGCTGTTCACCTCCGCCGCCGGCTGCGACCCCGTGCACGGCACGACGGAGTCGACGCTCGAGGAGGCCGACGTGAAGCGGGCTCTCGCCGACGTCGCCCGCTCGGTGGTGGTCGCCGTGGACAGCAGCAAGCTCGAGCACCACGGCATGGCCCAGTGCCTCGAGCTCAGCCGCATCGACGTCGTCGTGACGGAGCTGCCCCCGAAGGACCGACGGCTCGACCCGTACCGGGCCCGCTGCGAGATCCGCTGACCGCGTCGACCTCGATCTCGACCCGACCTGCGGAGTCAGGCCGCCGCCAGGGCGAATGGGTCTGAGTCGTCGCGCGGGTCCCGGGCATCAATGATCTGCGCTCGAAGGCTGAACAGCTGTTTGCTCCCGGTGTAGAAGCGACCTCGCTTCTCGCCGTGCGGCAGTAGAAGTCCGAAGTCGGTGAGCAGCTTCAGGTCCCGGCTGGCCACCTGCTCCGTGATCTCCTCGTCCATTGCTTCGAGTACGGCGCGATAGGTCGAGTTCCTGATCCGGTACTGCATCGCGGCGTCGTACAGGACGTTGAGCGTTCGGGGATGGAGTCCCCGAGACTCCACAATCGTCTCGAGCTCGCCCCACAGGCGCTCGCTCTCCTTGATTCGTCGAAGTGTTGTCCTCGCCTGACGAAGGTGCGCCGTGAGGATGTATCGAACCCAAGGACGCGCGTCTCCGTCAGGCTGCCAGGAACCCCGGCCAACGTCGGCGAGGACGCTGTAGTACGCGGGCGTGTTCCGACCCAGGTACTCCTCGATGCTGCAGAACACGGGCGACAGGATCCCCTCCCTCGCAAGGATCAGTGTCTGCAAGCAGCGAGCCATGCGCCCGTTGCCATCCCTGAATGGGTGCACCATGACGAGGTTGAGGTGCGCCATCCCGGCGTGAACCATCGGGGGGCAATCGCTGTCCTGGTTGAGGTACACGACCAGTTCGTGCATCAACGCGGGAACGTCATCGATGTCAGCGCCCTCGTAGACGATGTTGCCGCTCGTCTCGTCCTTTACATAGACCGAGCCAGAGCGCCAGAGCCCGGGACGATTCTTCAGGTCGTAGCTGGTCATCATGAAGTGCAGACTCTTGAGAAGCTGCTCGCCGTAGTGGAACCGTGGCTCAGTCGACATCTGCAGGACATACGTCAGTGCGTCGCAGTAGCCCCTGATGGCCAGGCGAGTCTCGACGCTCGCGTCGAGCGGTTCCTCGCCCAGCTCGATGGCGGCAGCATCGTCGAGAGCTGCGTCATAGCCCTCGATGCTGTTTGAACCCTGCACGGCTCTGGCGAACTGAGACCGCCGAAGGGATCCGTACCAACGGTGCGGTTCGTTGAGACGTCGCTTGAGCTTCTGTGCCAGGTCGTCGATCTCCGCGATGACTCGGAGCTCAGGTTCGTTCAGTTCGGGGGCCCGGAACAACATGCCTCCTCTTGCCGAGCCGACCACCTAGGGTCCGGGCCGTGGTGGAGATCGAGCGCGAATGGGTCGGTCAGACGTCGCCGACCAGCGCGCGGGCCGGCCACGGCCCGCACCCCTGCCAGGGCCTGTACCACCGCGCCGCCGGCACCCGGCCCCGCATCGCCTGCATCGCCACCCACTACAACGTCGACTTCAGCGAGCACTACATCGGTGAGCCGTTGGCGGAGCGGGGCATCGGGTTCCTCGGCTGGAACACCCGGTACCGCGGCAACGAGGCGTTCTTCACGCTGGAGCAGGCCGTGGTCGACATCGGCGAGGGCGTCCGCTGGCTCCGCGAGGAGGCCGGCGCCGAGGTCGTCGTGATCGTCGGCAACTCCGGGGGCGGGTCGCTCATGGGGGCCTACCAATCCCAGGCGACGGAGCCGAACCTCGAGCCGACGTACGGCCTCCGCGTGCCCGACGCCGCCCGCGAGCTCACGCCGGCCGACCTCTACATCTCGCTCAACGCCCACCCCGGCCGACCCGAGGTGCTCACGGCCTGGCTCGACCCGTCGGTCATCGACGAGACCGATCCACTGTCGTGCGACCCCGACCTCGACATGTTCGGCCCAGAGCACGGACCGCCCTACGCGCCCGAGTTCGTCGAGCGGTACCGGGCGGCGCAGCGGGCCCGCAACGACCGCATCACCGACTGGTGCTTCGCCGAGCTGGCCCGGCTCGAGGCGGCGGGAGCCTGGGACCGGGTGTTCAACCTCCACCGCGCCTGGGCCGACCTCCGCTTCGCCGACCTCGCGCTCGACCCGTCCGAGCGGCAGCCCGGTTGCTACGCCGGCGACCCGCGGGGCGCCAACTACGGCCCGTTCGCCCTCGGCGGCACCAGCACGCTTCGCGCGTGGCTGTCGATGTGGAGCCTCCGCACCTCGCAGTGCACCGGTGCCCCGCACCTGGGTCGCATCACCGTGCCGTCGCTCGTGGTGCAGTCGCTGGCCGACCGCGGCGTGTTCCCGAGCGACGCCCACGCCATCCACGACGCGCTGGCCGCCGAGGACAAGACGCTGGAGCTCGTGCCCGGCGAGCACTACTTCGAGACCGGCGGCCGCGACGACGTGGCCGACCTCCTCACCGCCTGGATCGGAGCGCGCACATGACTCGGTCGGAAGGCACCGCGACCGTGGCGATCACGGGGTCGGCCGGAGGCATCGGGAGCGCCACGCGCGCCCGACTCGAGGCTGCCGGCACGCGGGTGATCGGCGTCGACGTGCGCGACGCCGAGGTGATCGCCGACCTGTCGAGCCCGGACGGCCGCGCCGCGATGGTCGACGGTGTGGCTGCGGCATGCGGCGGCGAGCTCGACGGCCTCGTGGCCGCCGCGGGCGTCACCCACGACGACGGCAGGATCGTCACGGCCATCAACTACTTCGGCGCCATCGCCACGCTCGAGGGGCTCCGCCCGCTGCTGGCGGGACGACCCGGTGCGTCCGCGGTGGCCGTCAGCTCCAACAGCACCACCGGCCAGCCGGACCTGCCGGTGGAGCTGGCCGAGGCCTGCCTCGTCGGCGACGAGGAGGCGGCGCTGGCCGTGTCGGGCCACGGCATCGGCGCGTACGCGGCGAGCAAGCTGGCGCTGGCCCGTTGGGTCCGCCGCCACGCCGTGACCGACGCCTGG
Organism: uncultured Microthrixaceae bacterium; assembly: GCA_963727905.1. Taxonomy (GTDB): domain Bacteria; phylum Actinomycetota; class Acidimicrobiia; order Acidimicrobiales; family VFJN01; genus VFJN01. The sequence continues at coordinate 137,344 of CAVSIC010000019.1, read as the reverse complement.
ATCGGCTCGGGCATCCGCCTCAACGCCATCGCCCCCGGGCTCATCGCCACGCCGATGACCGCCGACACCGAGGAGATGATCCTCGGCCTCGGCGACATCTTCCCGGTGCCGATCGCCCGCGCCGGGACGGCCGACGAGGTCGCCGCGCTGCTCGCCTACCTCCTCGGCCCCGACGCCGGCTTCTTCGTGGGCAGCTTCGTCACGATGGACGGCGGCACCGACGCGGCGCTCCGCTCAGACCACTGGCCGGTGGCCAAGCCCTAGCGAGCAGCGTCTGCGGTGAAGGGGAGCGACTCGTAGCGGCGGACGAAGTGGCCGGGACCGAACGTGCCCGCCTCGGGATCCACGGCGAAGTCGGGGCACCGGGCCAACAGCTCCTCGAGGGTGACGCGGGCCATGAGGCGGGCGGCCGCGGCCCCGAGGCAGTGGTGGGCGCCGTACCCGAACGTCATGATCGACCCGATCGAGCGGCGCACGTCGAAGGCCTCGGCCGTGTCGCCGAACTCGCGCGGGTCACGGTTGGCCGACCCGTAGAGGAGCAGCACCTTCCGTCCCGCGGGGATGGTGCGGCCGTGCAGCTCGACGTCGCGGGTGGGCGTTCGGGCCAGGCCCTGCACCGGGGAGGACAGGCGGAGGAGCTCCTCGATGGCGCCGTCGAGCAGTCGGGGATCGGCCAGGAGGAGGGCCCGCTCGTCGGGGAAGCGGGTGAGGAGCTCAGCCGCCACCCCGAGCATCCCGGTGGTGGTGTCGTTCCCCCCGGTCACCATCGTGAAGGCGAAGCCGAGGACCTGCATGAGCGAGACGTCGTCGGCCCCGGTCTGCACCAACGCGGAGATGGTGTCGTCGCCGGGGGCGGCCCGCTTCTGCTCGATGAGCTCGCTGAAGTAGAGGAACAGCGCGCCGACCGTGTCGCCGGCCTGCAGGGGGTCGCCCTCGGCGCTGGCCGCCACGATGCCCTCGGTCCACGCGTCGAAGCGGGGCCAGTCCACCTCGGGCACGCCCAGGTAGTAGGCGACCACGAAGCTCGGGAGCGGCTTGAACAGCTCCGCCACCACGTCGCCCGATCCGGTCGCCCGCAGCCGCTCGAGCCGCTCGACCACGAACGACCGGACGGCCGGCTCGATCTCCGCGACGTGCCGAGGTGTGAACCCCTTCCCGACGAGGCGCCGGAAGGCGGTGTGGTCCGGCGGGTCCATCATCACCATCGGGTCGGCCTCGGCCAGACCGGCCTTCTCCCGCTCGCCGTACTCGAACGTGAGCCCCTGGGCGGAGGAGAAGGTGGCGGTGTCGCGGGCGGCGGCGAACACGTCGGCGAAGCGCGACAGCACCCAGTAGTCGCCCTGCTCGACGTGGTGGACGGGATCGTGGTCGCGCAGCGCGGTGTACATGTCCCAAGGGGCCCGCCAGCCCTCTCGCGTGCGCGGGACGAAGGCCGGCGGTGTGCTCATCGACGTCATCCTCGCACCGGCTCAGCCCGGATGGGAGGCTGCGCCGATGGGCACGGCACAGGCAGCGTCGGTGATCGACGCACCGATCGATCTGGTGTGGGCGGTGATGCTCGACACGGATCGCTACCCCGAGTGGAACCCGTTCGTCGTGCGCATCGACCTGCCCCGCGGGCGCGAGATGCAGGTCGGGGATCCGGTCGTGCTCCACGTGCGCTGGCTCACCGGTGGCCGGACGACCTCGTCGGAGCGGGTCACGAAGATGGAGCCGCCCGAGGCCCACGACGGCCGGCGGGCGCTCCTCGAGTACCAGTACCACGGCGCCTTCCACCGCCCGGGCCTGATCCGGGGCCGCCGCAAGCAGCAGCTCAGCCGCCTCGACGACGCTGCCACCAGCTACAGCACGTTCGAGCACCTGAAGGGAGCCCTCGCCTGGGCGGCGCCGATCGTCAAGGTGCGCGACGGGTTCGAGCGACACGCCGCCGCCCTCAAGGCACGGGCCGAGGCCGTCCACCGCGGCGAGCTCCGCTAGCGCACGAGGAAGAACACCGCGAAGGCCACGAGCAGCACGCCGAACGCGGTGCGGGCCGAGCGGGCGTCGATGTGCTGGCTCATCCGGAGCCCGAGGAAGGTGCCCGGCACCGAGCCGAGCGCGAACAGGAGCGCGATCCGCCAGTCGATGTGGCCGAGCTGCCAGTGGACGAGCAGGGTGGGGATGCTGAGCACCCCGGCGACCACGAGGCTCGTGCCGGCGGCGGCGGCCGTGGAGAGGCCGAGGATGAGGATGAACGCGGGGACGAGGAGGAAGCCGCCGCCGTTGGCCAGGAGCCCGGTGAGGATCCCGACGGCGAAGGCGAGCGTGACGATCAGGGCGCTGCGGTCACGGCGGGCGTCGCAGCGGTCGGCGTGGCCAGTCGGATCGGGCAGGAGCACGCGGGCCCCGATGACGAGGAGCATCACGGCCGAGAGGACGAGCAACCAGTGCCCGCCGATCCGGCCCGAGGCGAGCCCGCCGATCAGCGCGCCGGGGACGCCGCCGGCCACGGCCAGGGTGGCGACCCGCCGGTCGAGGCTCCCCGCCCGCAGGTGGCTGCGGGCACCGGCCAGCGAGGTGGGGAGCATGGCCGGGAGCGGCGCCGCGATCGCGAACGTGGCGGGGACGCCGATGAGGGCGAGGACCGGGGTGGCGAACGCCGCCCCGCCGGCGCCGAAGATGCCGTAGAGCGCGCCCGCCCCGATCCCGACGATCCAGATGGCCAGCTGCTCCACGGGGTCATGATCCGACGGGCGGTACCAGAAGTCCAAGACAGGTCGACGCTCGACCCCATAGGATTTCCATATGGATCTCCGCCGGCTGCGCCTCTTCCTCGCCGTCGTCGACGAGGGCGGCTTCACGGCCGCCGCCCGGGCCGTCCACGTCGCCCAGCCCGCGGTGTCGCTCGCGGTGCGCGAGCTCGAGGAGGAGCTCGGCGCGCCCCTCCTCGTCCGCTCCCGCCACGGCGTCACCCTCACCCCCGCCGGGGAGGCCCTCCTCCCGCCGGTCCGCCAGGCGCTGCGCGACGTCGACACCGCCGCCGCGGCGGTGGCCGCGGTGACCGGGCTGGTGGCGGGTCGCCTCGACGTCGCGTCGCTGCCCACGATGGCGGCCGATCCCCTCGCCGACCTGGTGGGGGCGTTCCGGCGCGCGCACCCGGCGGTGCAGGTCCGCCTGGCCGCGCCGAACGACCCGGAGGAGGTGGCCGCCGCCGTCCGCTCCGGAGCGGCCGAGGTGGGCATCACCGAGGAGGGCCCGGCGAACCGGGACCTGCGGGAGCACCCGTTCGTCGTCCAGGAGCTGCTCGCCGTCTCGCCGCCGGGGGCGGCCACCGGCACGCGTCCGCTCCCGCTCCGCTCGCTCGAGGGCCAGCCGCTGGTCCTCAGCCCGGCGGGCGCCTCGCTGCGGGAGGTCGTCGAGGCGGGGGCGGCCGCGGCGGGGTTCATGCTCACGGTCGCGGTCGAGTCCGAGCAGCGCGACGCGCTCGTGCCGCTGGTGCTGGCGGGCGCCGGGACCTCGTTCCTCCCCGCCGCGCTGGCCCGCTCCGCGGAGGGGCTCGGCGCCGTGGTCCGACGCACCCAACCTGCGCTCCGGCGCACGATCGCGCTGGTCCACCGCCCCGGGGCCCTCTCCCCCGCCGCCCGCGCGTTCCTCGCGGCGGCCGGCATCGAGCCCGAGTGATCCGGCCGCCCGCCCCCGAGGAGCTCGAACGGCTCCAGGAGATCGAGGTGGTCGCCGGTCGCGCGTTCGTCCACGTGGGCATGCCGGAGATCGCGAGCGACGAGCCGCTGCCGCTCCCTGCCCTCGAGGCCTACCGGGCCGCGGGGCGGACCTGGGTCGTGGAGGTCGAGGGCAAGGTGGTCGGGTACGTCCTCGTCGACGTGGTCGACGGCCACGGCCACGTGGAGCAGGTGAGCGTCGACCCGGCCTTCGCCGGTCGGCGCCTCGGCCGCGATCTCCTCGACCACGTCGCCGGGTGGGCACGAGCCCGCGGCGACGCCGCCGTCACCCTCACCACCTTCCGCGACGTCCCCTGGAACGCGCCGTACTACGAGCGGTGCGGGTTCCGGCGGCTCGCCGACCGCGAGCGGGGCCCCGAGCTCATCGCCCTGATGACGAAGGAGGCCGCCCACGGCCTCGACCCGGCCGACCGCGTCGCGATGCAGCGCGACCTGGTTCAATCCTCGCCGTGAAGCTCGCACTGACCCTCGGGTACTGGGGGGCGCAACCGCCCACCGATGCCGTCGACAGGATCCTCGAGGCCGAGCGCCTCGGCTACGACACCGTGTTCACCGCCGAGTCGTGGGGCAGCGACGCGTTCGGGCCGCTGGCCTGGTGGGGGTCGCAGACCTCGCGGATCCGGCTGGGCACGTCGATCGTGCAGATCTCGGCCCGCACCCCGACCTCCTGCGCGATGCACGCCCTCACGCTCGACCACCTCAGCGGTGGGCGCATGGTGCTCGGGCTCGGTGTGTCGGGGCCGCAGGTGGTCGAGGGCTGGTACGGCGGCCCGTTCGGCAAGCCCCTCGCCCGCACCCGCGAGTACATCGACGTCGTGCGCCAGGTGCTGCGTCGGGAGGCGCCGGTGACGAGCGCCGGCCCGCACCACCCGCTCCCCTACGACGGCCCCGGCGCGCTCGGCCTCGGCAAGCCGCTGCGCTCGATCACCCACCCGCTCCGGTCGGACCTCCCGATCTGGCTCGGCGCCGAGGGCCCGAAGAACGTGGCGCTGGCCGGCGAGATCGCCGACGGGTGGCTCCCGATCTACTACTCCCCCGAGGTCGCGGGGATGTACCAGGGCTGGCTCGACGAGGGCTTCGCCAAGCGGGACGACGCCGACGCGGCCGCCGCCGCCTTCGACATCGCGCCCAACTGCTCCGTGGTGGTGACCGACGACGTCGACGCCGCCCTCGACGCGATGCGACCCACCCTCGGGTTCTACATCGGCGGGATGGGGGCCAGGGACATGAACTTCCACAAGCAGGTCTTCGCCCGCATGGGCTACGAGCAGGAGGCCGACCGGATCCAGGAGCTGTTCCTCGAGGGCAACCGCGACGAGGCCATCGCCGCGGTCCCCCCGCAGATGGCCGCCGACATCTCCCTCGTCGGCTCGGTGGAGCAGATCCGCGACGACGTGCAGCGCTGGGAGGAGGCCGGCGTCACGATGCTCGTGGTCGGCGCCACCAGCCTCGCCCAGATCCGCCAGACCGCCGAAGTGATCCTCGGCTAGGCCCGGGGCTGCGAGACGTTCTTGTAGCTGCTCTCGCGGATCTTGCTGAGCTTCTCGGCGGTGGCCTTCGACGTGCGGCCGTCGTCGGGGAGGCGAAAGCCGGTGTAGAGCACGCGACGCTCGGCGGTGACCGGCGCCTGGCTCATGTGGAGGGTGCAGCTGAGGTGCACCGTGACGTCGCCGGCGGTCGTGGGGAGGTCGACGACCGGGAGGTCGAGGCCCTCGCGCACGAACGCAGGCTGCACGAGCGCCCGGTGCGAGCCGGCCACGACCCGGAGCTGCCCCGTCTGCGCATCGGCGCCGGTGACCGAGATGCCGATGGTCATCGAGCAGCACCGGTAGGAGTGGCGGCCGAGGCTGCAGTCCTTGTGCCACGGCAGGTCGGAGATCCCCGACACGATGTCGAGCGGCTTGACCAACGCCTCCACCGCGTTGCCGCCGAACGACGCCTCGGGCCGGTGCCCGTCGGTGGTGAGACGGGCGATCCGGGTCAGCCGGTCGTCCTGGAGGAGCGACGCGGTGGTCGGCGAGTGGTCGTGGAAGTGCTGCAACCGCACGGCGCGGTGCTCGCCCGATGCGGTGGTGGCCCACCACGAGCGACCGTCGTCGGGCACGTAGTGCGCGAACGCGGCGTCCATGTCGGCCGAGATCGTGGCCATCTCGTCCTCGGTGAAGACCCCGGTCAGGTGGAGGAACCCGGCCTCCCCGAGGAAGTGGGCCTGGTCCTCGGGATCGGTGTCCGGCCCGAAGCCCTGAGCCAGGTCGAGGGGAGCGCCGTCACGGTCGCGGAAGTCGACCGAGCCGTGCGTGTGGGCGGGACGCTGGTCGATCAGCGAGCGCAGGACCACCCACCAGTCGAGGAGGTCGTCGAGGCGGCCTCGCGCCTGCTGCAGCGTGCCGCCGGTGAGGAACCCCATCGGGGTCTGCACGTCGTGCACGAGATCGGTCAGCTGCTCGTCGTCGAGGCGCACATGGGCACGCGCCTGCTCGGCGCCGCGCTCCACCCGGATGCCGTCGTCCGCCAGCGCCAGGGTCCAGCTGCCGGCCGCCGTCTCGATCGCGAGGGGGCGGGGATCGAGCTCGCGCGCTCCGGGCTCGGCCAGGTAGCCGTCGGTGACGAGGCGCTCCGGCAGCTCCCGCTCGAAGAAGTCCACCGCGTCGACGGGCGTGACCTCGTCGTCGCGCCGGGTCCGCTGGTCGACCGTGATCATCCCGCTACCGCTTCGCCAATTGCTCATAGGGCGAGATCAGGACGTTGCACGCGCGATCGAGCTGCTCGACGACCGTGGGGAAGTCACGGCGGCCGTTGGCCCACGAGATCAGCGCGGAGTACCAGACGTGGCCGAGCACGGCGAGGATGTCGGCGCGCACCTGCGGATCGAGGTGGGCGAGGATGTCATTGCCCATCGCGGCGATCTGCTGCTCCATCGCCACGCCGCTCTCCACCACACCGGGGTCGGCCGAGGAGAGGGACCGGACGAGCGCGACGGTCAGCTTCGGCTGCCGCTCCATCGCCTTGCACGCGCGGTGGAGCACGTCGGCCATCTGCTCCGCCGCCGTGCCGCCGCGGGGCGGCGACTGCGCGACGCGGGCCTTCAGGCGGCCGGTCCACTCGGTCATCGCCGCGGCCAGCAGGTGGTCCTTCGAGGAGAAGTAGCGGTAGATCGTGGCCAGCGCGACGTTGGCGGTGACGGCGACGTCGCGCATCTGCACTGCGTCGTAGCCACCCTCGGCCCCGAGCTCGAAGGCGGCATCGATCAGGCGTCGCCGGCGATCCTGTTGCTCGAGCGTGAGCTCGGTCACCGCGGCCATCGCCGAAGTAGAACACATTCTCGTTTCGGGCGACAAGGAACCCCTCCGCCCCAAGTAGGTTCCGGCCGTGCCCGACGCCGCTGCCCGCCGCCGACGCTCCGGGAGCGTCACGGAGCTGCTCGAGGTGCTGGCGGCCACGGAGCTCTTCGGCGGCCTGAACGTGGCGTCGCGACGCGCGGTGATCGCCGCCACGACGCCCGTGGACGTCCCGGCCGGCTCCGTGCTGTTCCACCAGGGCGATGTCGGGGACGCGCTCTACGTGCTGGTGCGGGGCCGGCTCCAGGTCCTCGACGAGGACGGCGCCGTGGTGGCGGAGATCGCCCCGCCCCAGGTGGTCGGCGAGCTGGCGCTGCTCAGCCGCCGCCCGCGCAACGCCACCGTCCGGACCGCGCGCGACAGCTCGCTCCTGCGCCTCGACGTCGAGGCGTTCGACCGGCTCGTGGCGGGCCGGCCCGCCGCGCTCATGGCGTTGTCCCGCACGATCGTCGAGCGGCTCGAGTCGTCGCTCAAGGAGCGAACCGCACCCGTGCGGACCGTGGCCGTCATCGCCGCCGGGCGCGGCCCCTCCGCCGACCTCGCCGCCTTCACCGCGCGCCTCGGCGCATCGCTGCAGCGGTTCGGTTCCGTCACCACGGTCGACGCGGCCTCGGTCGACGCGGCCGCGGGCGCCGGGGCCTGCGACGCCACCCCCGGCGACCGGCACGACGTCGCCGTGGCCCGTCACCTCGACCAGGTCGAGAGCGGCCACGACGTGATCGTGTACGTCGGCGACGGCCGCCACGAGCAGTGGACCCAGCGGTGCCTGCGCCAGGCCGACCTCGTGCTCCTCGTCGGCCGGGCCACCGGCGACCCCGAGCCCATGTCCCTCGAGCGCTCGGCCCCGAGCTTCGCCCGCCGTCACCTGGTGCTCCTGCACGACGTGACCACGCTGCCGACCGGTACGAACCGGTGGCTCGATCCCCGCCCCGAGGTCGCCGCCCACCACCATCTACGGCTCGACCGCGACTCCGACTTCGACCGGCTGGCGCGCCGGATCTCCGGGCGCAGCGTCGGCGTGGTGCTCGGAGGCGGTGGGCCCCGCGGCTTCGCCCACCTCGGGGTGATCCGTGCTCTGGAGGAGGCCGGCGTCCCGATCGACATGATCGGCGGCGCCAGCATCGGATCGATGGTGGCGGTCGTGTTCGCGCTCGACCTCGACCACGACGACCGGGTCGCCATCATGGAGCGCGGCCTGGTCGGCACCCGCGGGCTGTTCCGCCCGACGCTCCCGCTCGTGTCGCTCACCTCGTCGAAGCGGATCGTCCGCATGCTGCGGGACCCCTCCTACCTGGGCGACGGCAACGTGGAGGACACCTGGCTCCCCTGGTACTGCGTGTCGACCAACCTCTCCCGCGGCCACGCGGTGGTGCACGAGCGCGGCCCGGCCTGGCTGGCCATCCGGGCGAGCGTCGCCCTGCCCGGCGTGCTGCCCCCCGTCCACTCGGACGGCGACCTCCTCGTCGACGGGGGCGTGCTGAACAACCTGCCGGTGGACGCCATGCAGGAGCGACTCGACGGCCGCATCGTCGCCGTCGACCTCGAGCCCGCCGTCGACCTCCGCTACGAGGACCCGTTCGACCCGACGCTGTCCGGGTGGCGCGTGCTCGGCGGCAAGCTCAACCCCTTCCGGCCCGCGCCGCGCGTGCCGAACCTCGTCCAGATCGTGCTCCGGGCCAAGCAGGTCGGCGGGGACCACGCGCAGCGCGGCGTGATGGACCAGCACGACGTCGACCTCTACATCCGGCCGCCGATCGAGTCCTTCGGCGCGCTCAACTTCAAGGCCGGGCGCGGCCTGGTGGACGCCGCCTACCGGTTCACGTGCGACCAGCTCGAGGCCGGCGCCCTCGAGGACCTGCTCTAGCTCCGCTTCGCCGCGGTCCGCTTGGCCGGCTCCTTCTTGGCCGGCGCCCTCTTCGCCGGGGCTCTCTTCGCCGCGGTCTTCTTCACCGGGGCCTTCTTGGCCGGCGCCTCCTTCGCCGCGCCCCGCCCGGAGGGGGGCACCACGATCGCCTTCGGCACGCCCTGGATCTTGGAGCGGAACTCGGTGGCGGTGAAGGCCGTGAGCTTCGAGGGCGAGGCCGCCCGCACGGTGGCCGAGCGCTGGAGGCCGAGGAGCGGTCCGAGCTCGCCGACGTGCTGGCCCGGACCGACCGTGGCCACCACCTCCTGCGTGTGATCGGTCCGCTCGAGGAGCACCTCGAGCTTGCCCGACTCCACCACGTAGACGAGGTCGCTGGGCTCCCCTTGGCGGAACAGCACCTGGCCCTTGGCGACCTCCACGTGTCGCCGCTCGACGTGGTCGACCGCGAACCGGGGCGTGAGCTCGACCACGCGATCGGCCAGGGGCAGCAGGCGGTCGTCGTGGGTGGCGACGACCACCGTGCGACCCGCGTCGGCCAGCTCGCGGAGGAGGCGGATCACGCCCTCGACCTGCACGTAGTCGAGGTGGGCCGTGGGCTCGTCGGCGAGGAGGACGGGCGGATCGTGGGCCAACGAGCGGGCGATGGCCACCCGCTGCTGCTGGCCGCCGGAGAGGCCGCCGGGCTTGTGCTGCATGCGCTCCTCGAGGCCGACCTGCGCGAGGAGCTCCGTGGCGCGGGTCCGGGCCGCGGACCGGCGGACGCCACCCAGCCGCAACGGCACCTGGACGTTCTCCAGGGCGGTCAGGCTCGGGACGAGGTTGAACGCCTGGAAGACGATGCCGACCGTGGACCGGCGGTAGTCGGACAGGGCCGAGCCACTGAGGCCCACGACGTCGACGCCGTCCACCGACACCGAGCCCGAGGTGGGCGTGAGGATGCCGGCCAGGACCGACAGGAGCGTGGTCTTGCCGCAGCCGCTGGCACCGAGCAGGAGGACGAGCTCGCCCTCGTCGGCCTGCAGCGACAGGCCGTCGATCGGCCGCACGGCGTAGCCGCCGCTCGAGTACTCCACGCTGAGGTCCTGGATGTCGATGCGCATCAGGCCCCTCCGAAGGCGAGGGCGGGGTCGACGGAAAGCGCCCGGCGGGCTCCCGCCACGCTCGAGGCCAGGCCGACCACGACCGCGATCACCGCCAAGCCGAAGTAGGCGTAGGTCGGCACCTCGGACCGCAACGGCATCATCGGGGTGATGAGCACCGAGATCGCGATCCCGACGAGGTAGGACATCGCGCACAGCAGGAGCGACTGGGCGATCAACCCGGTGAGGACCGACCGGTCCGGGGCCCCCATGGCCTTGAACACGGCGAAGTCGCGCACCCGATCGAGGGCCGAGAGGTAGACGACCGACCCGATGATCATCGTGGCCACCACCCACAGCAGCCACTGCATGGTGGTGATCTGCGCCTTCGCCGCCTTCATCGGCTCGAGCAGGTCGCCCTGGACCTTTCGGGGGGTCAGCACTGCGGTGCCAGCGGGCGACGTGGCGACCGGCGCCGACGAGACGACGGCCGTGGCCAGGGCCGCCCCTCCGAAGCCGATCTCCTGCGCCTCGGTGAACTCGATGTGGATGGTGGCGATGCCGGCCCGGTAGGTCAGGCCGTCGGTCCGGCCCACCACCAGCAGCTCGTGCTCGTCGAGCACCACCGTGTCGCCGAGGTCGAGGTCGAGGACAGCGTCGACCACCGTCTCCCCCGGACGCTCCACCGCGCGACCCTCCTTCAGCGAAGGGCCGGCGAAGCTCCCCGACGGGACGCCATGGACGTTGACCTGCGTCGGCGTGTCGCCGATCGGGATCTTGCCGAAGAGCAGTGCGATGGGCACCGCCGCCGCCCCTGTGCTGGCGCTGACCTCGTCGGCGAGCGAGGAGGGCATGGTCGCCGAGGAGAGGAACGCCCCCGACGACCCCTCGGGGACGACCCAGGCGTCGGCGTTGAACGCGTTCGTGGAGCGACGGGCCTCGTTGTCGAAGCTCGTGGTCATCCCCGACAGGACGAGGGTGATGCCGAGCACCAGCGCGGTGCCGATGACGCCGATCGCGAAGCGCCGGCGCCGGAACTGCAGGTCACGCAGGCTGACCAGGATCATGGCGACCCCTCCTTCGAGGTGGACCCCGCCCGCCCGCCCACGGACTAGGAGGGGTGATACCGAACGGGGAGGTGCTTGATCCCCCCGATGAAGTTCGACCGTAGGCGATCCGGGGGCCCGAGCGCTTCCACGTGGTGGACGCGTCGGGCCAGCTCCTCGAAGAGGACGTGGATCTCCATGCGGGCGAGCTGGGCGCCGAGGCAGAAGTGCGGGCCGCCGCCACCGAACGCGATGTGCGGGTTCGGGATCCGGGTGATGTCGAACTCGAACGGAGCGTCGAACACGTCCTCGTCACGGTTCCCGGAGATGTACCAGAGGGTGACCTTGTCACCGGCCTTGATCTCTCGGCCCCGCAGCTCCATGTCGCGCGTGACGTTGCGCCGGAAGAAGAGGACCGGGGTGGCCCACCGCAGGATCTCCTCGGTGGTCCCGGCCAGGTGCCCGTCGATGTCGGAGCGGAACAGCTCCCACTGGTCGGGGTGCTCCAGGAACGCGTTCATCCCGTGCGAGATGGCGTTGCGGGTCGTCTCGTTGCCGGCCACCGACAGGAGCAGGAAGAACAGGTTGAAGTCCATGTCCGAGAGCGACTCGCCGTCGACGTCGGCGCTGAGGAGCGCCGTGATGATGTCGTCGCCGGGCGACTTCCGCCGCTCCTCCGCGAGCTGCTGGGCGTACAGGAACATCTCGATCTGCGCGGCGCCGATCTCCTCGTCGGACACCTGGTACTCGGGGTCCTCCGAGCCGATCATCCGGTTGCTCCACTCGAAGATCTTGTGCCGGTCCTCGTGCGGCACTCCGATGAGCTCGGCGATCACCTCGAGCGGCAGCTCGGCCGCCACGTCGACGACGAAGTCACCGTCGCCGGCGGCCAGTGCCTTGTCGAGGATGCGGTTCGTCAGCTCGTGGATGTGGGCCTCCATCTCGCCGATCATCCTTGGCGTGAACCCGCGGTTCACGAGCTTCCGGTACCGGGTGTGGTCCGGCGGATCCATCTGCAGCATGAGGTTCCCGGCGGCCGACGCGGCCTCCTGCTGACGGCGGCCGAACTCCTCCTCGATCGCCACGACGCCGCCCCGGGCGCCGTCGGAGGAGAACGTCGCCGCGTCGCGGTTCACCTGGACGATGTCGGCGTGCTTGCTGATCACCCAGAACCCGGGGCCGTCCGGCTCCGCGTGGAGGTGCACCGGGTCGTTCTCGCGCAACCACGTGAACCACTCGTGCGGGATGCTCTCGGCGAACCGGTCACGGTTCAGCAGGTTGATGTCCACGCGTGTCCCCCTAGCGGCCCTGGAAGTCGGGCGTGCGCTTCTCCATGAAGGCCAGCGGGCCCTCCTTGGCATCGTCGCTCATGAACACCGGCATGCCGATGGCGGAGTCGATGCGCATGGCCTCGGACTCCGGCAGGCAGTCGGTGGCCCGCAGCGCCTTGAGCACGGCCTGCACCGCGATCGGCCCGTTCGCGGCGATCGCCGTCGCCACCTCCCGGGCCCGTTCGAGGGCGGTGCCGTCGGGCACCACCTCCCCGATGAGGCCGATCTCCTTCGCCTCCGCGGCGCGGAGGTGGCGACCGGTGAGCAGGATGTCGCAGGCGACGGCGTACGGGATCTGGCGGCGGAGCCGGACCACGGAACCGCCGAGCGGGTAGAGCCCCCACCGCACCTCCGACACCCCGAACCGGGCGCTCTCGCCGGCGATCCGGATGTCCGTGCCCTGCAGGATCTCGGTGCCTCCCGCGATGGCCGAGCCCTCGACCGCGGCGATGAGCGGCTTGTCGAGCAGGAACCCCTTGAGGAGCGGCTTGATCACGCCGTCGGCGATGTCGCTGACCGAGTCGTCGCCCCGCTCGAACGCGTCGCCGGGCGGGGCGTCGGTGGCGGCGCTCAGGTCCATGCCGGCGCAGAAGGTGCCGCCGTTGCCCGTGAGGATGACCACGCGGATGTCGGGGTTGGCGTTGGCCTCGTCCCAGGCCGCGCTGAGCCCGTCCATCATCGAGGGCGACAGCGCGTTGCGGCGCTCGGGCCGGTTGAGCGTGACGATGAGGACGTGCCCGTCGCGCTCCGTCAGGAGGTGCTCCTCCGGCGGGGTCTCGACCTTCTCGCTCATGGCTTCCTGTCTCGGAGGACCCACATCGCGAAGTACTGCGCGGCGCCTCCGTAGGCGTGGCCCACCGCGGTGCGGACGCCGTCGACCTGGTGCTCGCCGGCCTGGCCCCGGACCTGCAGGGCGGCCTCGGCGAAGCGGAGCATGCCGGAGGCGCCGATCGGGTTGGAGCTGAGCACGCCGCCGGAGGCGTTGACCGGCAGCTTCCCGCCGATCTCGGTCTCGCCTTCCTCGGTGAGCTTCCAGCCGTCGCCCAGCGCGGCGAACCCCAGGTTCTCCATCCACATCGGCTCGTACCAGCTGAAGGGCACGTAGCACTCGACCATGTCGACGTCGGCGATCGGGTTCGTGATGCCGGCCTGCCGGTACACGTCGGCCGCGCAGTCCTGACCGGCCTTGGGGCTGATCGGATCGCGGCCCGGGAACTGGCCGAGCTCGCTGCGCATCGAGGTGCCGTGCAGCCAGGCCGCCGGCTTCGACGCGGCGTCGCCACCGGCCTCGTCGGTGAGCACCATCGCGCACGCACCATCAGAGGCCGGGCAGGACTCGAGGCGGCGCACCGGGTCCCACACCATCGGGGACTCCTTCACCATCTCCAGGCTGATGTCCGGGACCTTGAGGTGGGCGTAGGGGTTGAGCAGCGCGTTCTTGCGGTCCTTCACCGCCACCATCCACCCGACGTACTCCGGCGCCTTCGATCGGTCGATGTACCCCCGGATGTGCGGGGCGAAGTAGCCGCCGGCGCCCACGCTGCCACTGCGACCCCCGCCGAGCGCCCAGGTCGTGTCGCCCTCCGACTGCTTCTCGAAGGCGACCGTGAGCACCCGCTTGCGCAGCCCGCCCGTGACGAGGTTCGAGGCCACGATGGCGGTGCTGCCCCCGACGCTGCCCGCGGTGTGCACGCGGAGCATCGGCTTGCCGGACGCCCCGAGCGCGTCGGCCAGGTAGAGCTCCGGCATCATCACGCCCTCGAAGGTGTCGGGCGCGGTGCCGATGACGACGGCGTCGATGTCCGTCCAGGTCATCTCCGCGTCGTCGAGGGCCCGGCGGGCCGCCTCGCGGAGCAACCCGGCCAGCGAGACGTCGTCCCGCACCTTGGTGTGGTGCGTCTGACCGACGCCGACGACCGCACAGCGATCAGCCACTCGAATCCTCCCGGCGACTGACCCTGCGCGACCTCAGGCCGGAGAGTGGCGCTGTGCCTCCTGGTTCGCTCGCAAGCTCGCTCACGTGCTCCGCCATCAGTGGCCCTCCAGGACGCAGACGAGGTTCTGCTGCAGGCACGGACCGGAGGTCGCGTGGCCGAGCGTGCGGGTGACGTGGCCCTCGTGGATCTGCTTCGCCGCCTCGCCGATGCGGGTCAGCCCCGTGGCCATCACCGGGTTGGCAGCCAGCGGTCCGCCCGACGGGTTGACGGCGACGTCGTCGCCCAGCCCGAGCGCGGCGCGCAGCAGCAGCTCCTCGTGGCTGAACGTCGCCGAGAGCTCGGCCACCTGGATCGGGCGGTCGCCGACGCCGGCCGCCTCGCCGGCCAGGCGGGTGGACTCGCTGACCGTGAGGTCGCGCACGCCCGGGTAGTGGGGCTCGATGCGATGGTCGAGGCCGCGGATCCAGGCCGGGTGCTCGCACAGCTCGCGGGCCCGGTCCCCGGCCACCAGCACGACGGCCGCCGCACCGTCGGTGATCGGCGGGCAGTCGCCCTCCCGCAGGGGAGCCACCACGTAGGGGGCGTCGAGCAGGTCCTGCGCGTTGACGTCGCCGAACACCTGGGCGTAGGGGTTGCCCAGCCCGGAGCGCTGGCAACGGGCGCCGATCTCCGCCAGCGTCTCCTCGGTGGCGCCGGTGGCCTCCATCACGGCCCGGGCCTGGAGGGCCGCCAGGGAGATGTGATCGGCCCAGAGGGGCATCAGGTAGTACGGATCGTTCTGGAGGCACAGCACCTCGCGGAGGTCGCCTCGCGAAGAGATGCCGGAGCCGAAGACCAGCGCGCTGTCGACGTGGCCGGACTGCAGGTGCACCCAGGCCTCGTAGAGCGCCCAGGCGCCGTCCATCTCCACGTGCGACTCGGAGATCGGCGGCCAGGCTCCGGTGACCTCGAGGTTGCCGACGAAGGCGAACGACTGGCCGGCCAGGTAGTCGGCGCTCCCCGAGCAGGTGAACCCGATCTCGTCGCGGCGCAGGCCGGATCGCTCCATGGCCTCCGCCACGACGGGGAAGAGCATCTGCGCCTCGGTGTCCGCCACCGGCGTGGCCGACGCATCCGACTGCGCGAAGGAGACGATCGCGACGTCGCGCATCAGAGCGCGTGCTCCGCGTACGAGGCGGGATCGGCGTCGGGCTCGCCGGTGGGCTCCCACCCGGTGATGGCCGAGCCGAAGCCGAAGCCCATGGCGCCGCCGCCCTCGCCGCGGCGCTGATCTTCGGCGGCCCACACGGCCTTCACGCGCAGGCCCGTGCGGACCTGAGCGAGCGGCACCACCAGGCGCTGCTGGCCGACGGTGCCGTCGGCGCCGTCGAGCAGGATGCTGGCCAGGGCGTAGTCCTCCCGTTCGGTCTGTCCGTGGTACTGGATCGGCGTGAGGATCGTGAAGGCGGTGACCATCCCCCGGTCGGTGATCTCGAGCTCCTGGTCCTCGGCCATCGCGACCGTGCAGATGTTGCAGAACGTCCGGGGCGGCACGAACACCAGCGAGCACGAGGGACAGCGCCGGCCGAGGATCACCCCGCGCTGGAGCCCCTCGGCGAAGCGGAGGGCGATCGGGCTGGTGCGCATCACGTAGTCGAGCGCGATGTGCTGCTGCATGAAGCGGACGGGGCCGCCCTCCTCCGTGGCGTCGGTCGTGGTGTCGCTCACGCCGAGGCCTCCGGTTCGAAGCAGGCGATGTCGTGGAGGTGACCGACCCGCTCGTCGCTCCAGCGGATGCGCACCCGCATGCCGGTGCGGACGTCGTCGGGCGACGGCACGTCGAGGGCGTGGAGGAGCGCGGTGTCGGCGCCGTCGAGCTGCACCAGGGCCCAGGCGAAGGGCCGGTCGAGCGGGTGCTTGCGCATCGGCTCGGGCACCCAGGCCCAGGTGGTCACCACGCCGGCCTGCCCGACGGGGACGAGCTCGCTGACCTCGTCGCCGGTGTCCGGGTCGTACTCGAGCGGCGGCACGATCACCCGCCCCGCGGCCGTCCGGCTGCCGAGGACCTGCGCATCACGCAGGCCCGTGAGGAACGCGCCGACGACCGGGCCGAGGCTCCGGCGGTACGGCAGCTCCAATGTGTAGGTGGACTCCCCCGAGGTCACGGGCGCCAGTAGATCACATCGCGAGAACGTGTTCTACTGCGTCTCATGGCCTACAACCTCGCCGACTTCGTGGAGCACACCGTCGACGCCGTGCCCGATCGCACGGCCCTCATCTGCGGCGATCGCCGGGTCACCTTCGCCGATCTCGAGGACCGGGCCAACCGGCTCGCCCACCACCTCGCCGCCCAGGGGGTCGGCGAGCAGGACCACGTCGCCATCTACTCGGTGAACAGCATCGAGTTCGTCGAGACGATGCTGGCCGCGTTCAAGCTGCGGGCCGTCCCGATCAACGTGAACTACCGGTACGTCGAGGAGGAGCTCCTCTACCTGCTCGACAACAGCGACGCGGTGGCCCTGGTGCACCAGGCCCAGTACTCGCCCCTGGTCGAGGCCGTGCGGGACCGGCTCCCGCTCCTCCGTCACGTCATCACGGTCGACGACGGGAGCGGCGCGGCCGCGCCGGACGGGGCGGCGCGCTACGAGGAGGCACTGGCGGCCGCGTCACCCGATCGCGACTTCGCACCGCGGTCCGACGACGACCACTACATCCTCTACACCGGCGGCACGACCGGGTACCCGAAGGGCGTCGTGTGGCGGCACGAAGACGTGTGGCGCACCCTGGGCGGCGGCATCGACTTCGTCACCGGCGAGCGCATCGAGGACGAACACCGCATGTCCCGCGACGCCAAGGCGGCACCGGAGACGGTCGGCCTCGTGCTCGCCCCGCTGATGCACGGCGCGGCGCAGTGGGGCACCCTCGGCGGCCTCATCAAGGGCACCACCTCGGTCCTGCTGGCGCAGTTCGACCCGCACGCCGTGTGGAGCGCGATCGCCGAGCACCGGATCGCCACCATCTCCATCACGGGCGACGCCATGGCCATCCCGCTCATCGATGCCCTGCGCGAGCACGAGTACGACCTGTCGGCCCTCGTCGCCATCGCCTCCACGGCCGCGGTGTTCTCCCCCGTGGTGAAGGACCGGCTGTTCGACCTGCTGCCGAACCTGTTCATCAGCGAGGCCGTCGGCTCGTCGGAGGGCGGCTTCAACGGGATGCGCCTCGTCGAGAAGGGCAAGACCGCCACCGAGGGGCTCATCAACGTGTCCCCCGGTCCGGACACGATCGTGATCGACCCGGAGACGCTCACCCCTGTGGAGCCGGGCACCGTCGGGCTGCTGGCTCGGGGCGGCAACGTGCCGCTCGCCTACTACAAGGACCCGGACAAGAGCGCCGCGACCTTCCTCGTGGTCGAGGGCAAGCGGTTCTCCGTGCCTGGCGACTCCGCCCGCTTCGAGCTCGACGGCACCATCACGCTGCTCGGCCGCGGCTCGCAGAGCATCAACTCCGGCGGCGAGAAGATCTTCCCCGAGGAGGTCGAGTCTGCGCTCAAGGGCCACCCCAAGGTGTTCGACGCGCTGGTGGTGGGCGTGGCCGACGAGCGCTGGGGCCAGCGGGTCGCCTGCCTCGTGCAGGCCCGCGACGGCGAGCCGCCGACGCTCGAGGAGCTGGTCGAGCACTGCCGCACCAAGATCGCCGGCTACAAGGTCCCGAAGGAGCTCCACCTCGTGGCCGAGATGCCGAGGCACCCCAGCGGCAAGCCCGACTACCGCCGCGCGCTGGCGGTGGCCGACGGCAACGTCGCCGAGGGCACCTGACCGATTCTGAGTGCGTCAAACCCTCGCATGTGAGGGTGACACGCATTCAGAATGCTCTGCGGGACATGCGGCGCATGAGGTTCCAGCCGGCGGTCTCGCCGCCGTCGAGCAGGAGCTCGGTGCCGGTGACATAGCCGCTCTCGTCGGACGCGAGGTAGAGCGCGGCCCAGGCCACGTCCTCCACGCTGCCGTGGCGGCCGACCGCCGGGGGCGGGAAGCCACCGTGCGGGTCGCTGCCCTCCGGACCGCGCAACGATTCGGGCAGTGCCTCGCGCACCAGGTCGTGGCTCCCGGCCGCCGGGCAGATGCAGTTCACGCGGATGCCGGCGGACCCCAGCTCGAGCGCGCCCACCTTGGCGAGCCCGCGGAGCGCGAACTTGCTGCCCGCGTACGCACCCGTGAACGGGGCGACGTAGAAGCCGTCGATCGACGAGATGTTCACGATCGAGCCGCCGCCGCGCGCGGTCATCGCCGGGGCGACCACCTTCATCCCGAGGAACGGGCCGAGCTCGTTGACCCGGAACAGCCGCTCGTACTCCTCCACCGTCGTGTCGACGATCGGCTTGAGCAGCAGGATGGCGGCGTTGTTGACCAGGACGTCGACGCCGCCAAAGCGATCGGTGGTCGCCACGACGAGCGCCTCCCAGTCCGCCTCGCTCGCGACGTCGGCGTGCACGTAGGCAGCCGCGTCGCCCAGCGACCGCGCCACCGCCTCCCCGAGCTCGTCACGCACGTCGGCGACCACCACCCGCGCCCCCTCGGCGACGAAGCGGCGAGCGATGGCTTCGCCGCTCCCCCTCGCCGCGCCCGTGACGATGGCGACCTTGCCATCCAGCCGTCCCACTCGACTCCTCCTCCTGAGGTTCTGTGAACGCTCAGCCCCGCATACCGGGGCTGAGCGCGTTCAGATTGCGGACTACTCCGGGGTGGTGGCGAGGGTGCGGCCGATGCGGAGGAGCTGGTCGATGCTGCCGCCCAGCGCGAACTCGATCGCCTTGGCGGCGACGAAGTACCGGTGCAGCGGGTAGTCCTCGTCGATGCCGGTGCCGCCGTGGACGTGCACGCAGGCATGGCCCACGCGGTGGGCGGCCTCGGCGGCCCAGAACTTCGCCACCTCGACCTCGGTCGACGCCGGGATGCCCTCCTCGAGGTGGAACACCGCCTGCCACAGCGTGAGGCGGAGCCCCTCGACGTCGATGTAGCAGTCCGCGAGCCGGTGGCCGACGGCCTGGAACATCGCGATCGGCACGTCGAACTGCACGCGCTGCTTCGTGTACTCGGCGGTCATCTCGAGCGCCTTCGACAGCACGCCCAGCTGCTGGGCGCACAGCGCGACCGTGCCGCGCTCCACGAGCCAGCGCAGGGCGTGCGCGCCCCGGTCGGGGCCGGCGAGCACCCCGTCCTCGCCGACCACCACGCCGGACAGCGTCAGCCGCCCGGCCGTGTCCTTGTCCGTGACCTGCTGCGCCTCGATCGTGAGGCCGGCCGCCCCGCGCTCCACGATGCAGAGCACCGGGCCGTCGGGGCTCGTGGCCGGGACGACGAAGGCGTCGGCCAGCGTGGCCGCCGGCACGACGGTCTTCACGCCGTCGAGCCGGTAGCCGGCGCCGTCGGGCGTGGCCGTGGTCGACGGGCGCTCGTGGTCGCGGTTGCCCGGCTCGGAGAGCGCCGCCGTGAGCACGGCGCGGCCCTCCGCGGCGGGGGCCGCCCAGCGGGCCTTCTGCTCGTCGGTGCCGAACGCGGCGATGGGACCGGCGCCGAGCACCGCGGTGGCCAGGACCGGGACGGGCGCCACCGTGCGACCGATCTGCTCGAGCACCACGCACTGCTCGAGCAGCCCGTAGCCGCTGCCGCCCACGTCGGTCGGCAGGCTGATGCCGAGGAGGTTGGCCTCGGCCAGCGCCTCCCAGGTGCCCTTGTCGAAGCGGCCCTCGGCGGCATCCGCCTCGCGGAGGACCGCCTCGGTGACCTTGTCCTCCAGGATCCGCTTGGCCAGCGCGGCCAGGTCCTGCTGCTCCTCGGTGAAGGCGAAGTCCATGTTCGTGTCTCCTAGAACCGAGGGGCCCGGGGCATGCCGAGGCCGACCATCGAGATGATGTCCCGCTGCACCTCGTTGGTGCCGCCGCCGAACGTGAGGATGAGGGCGGAGCGGTACATGCGCTCGACCCGGCTCTTGAGCACCGACCCGGGCGAGCCGCCCCGCACCACGGACTCCTCGCCGAGGACCTCCATGAGCAGCCGGTAGGCCTCGCAGTAGAGCTCGGTGCCGAAGACCTTGGTGGCCGAGGCGTCCTGCATCCCGACGCCCTTCTTCACGCCCCAGGCGATCTTCCAGTTGATGAGCTTGAGGAACTCGGTCTTCGCGTGGACCCGGGCCAGGTGGACCTGCACCCACTCCTGGTCGATCACCCGGCGGCCGTCGGCCAGCTCGGTCTCGTGCGCCCA
Source organism: uncultured Microthrixaceae bacterium (assembly GCA_963727905.1). Taxonomy (GTDB): domain Bacteria; phylum Actinomycetota; class Acidimicrobiia; order Acidimicrobiales; family VFJN01; genus VFJN01. The sequence goes on along the minus strand of CAVSIC010000019.1, from coordinate 116,788 downwards.
GTGCCGGATGTCGTTGACCAGGTGCTGCACGTTGGCGGCCGAGCACAGGGCGACGCGCTCGTGGTTGAGCTGGTTGGTGATGAGGTTCCAGCCCTTGTTCTCCTCGCCCACGAGGTTCTTCACCGGCACGCGGACGTCCTGGTAGAAGGTGGCGCTCGTGGTGACGCCGCTCACCGTGCGCACCGGCGTCCACGAGAAGCCAGGGGCGTCGGTGGGCACGAGGATCATCGAGATGCCCTTGTGCTTGGGCGCCTCCGGGTCGGTCCGGCAGGCCAGCCACACGTAGTCGGCGTACTGGATGAGGCTGGTCCACATCTTCTGGCCGTTGATCACGTACTCCTCGCCGTCGCGCACGGCCCGGGTCGTGAGCGACGCGAGATCCGTGCCCGCCTCCGGCTCGGAGTACCCGATCGAGAAGTGGAGCTCGCCGCCGATGATCTTCGGGAGGAGCTCCTTGCGCTGCTCCTCGGAGCCGAAGTGCATCAGCGTGGGCCCGACCGTGTTGGTCGTCAGGAACGGCACCGGCGCGCTGGCGAGGCTGGCCTCGTCCATGAAGATCAGCTGCTCGATCATCGACCGGTTCTGGCCGCCGTACTCGGTGGGCCACCCGATCCCGAGCCAGCCGTCCTGGCCCATCTGGCGCACGAGCCGCTTGTAGAGGTCCTCGTTGCCGTACTCACCGTCGCCGGAGGCCATCTCCTCCTGGACCGCGGGGGTCATCAGGTCGGCGAAGTAGGCCCGGAGCTCCTTGCGGAGCGCATCTTGCTCCTCGGTGAACGCGATGTGCATGTGGTCCCCCTGCGACGCGCGAACGAGAACCTGTTCTACCACTGCCCCCGGGGGGACGCCTCAGCCGTAGCGGTAGACCTCGCCGAGGCCGCACTCGAACCCGGAGCTCGGGTGCTCCCGGATCCACTTGCGGTCCTTGAGCCGGACGATGATGAAGCACCCCTCGGTCCGTCCCGACGTCGGATCCAGCGGGGCGTGGATCCCTCCGTAGTCGTCGGACTTGATCTCGGCCAGTGCCGCCAGGAGGCGAGGGCGCGTGACCTCCGCGCCGACCGCCCGGAGCGCCCGCACGAACAGCTCGGCGTTCCCCCACCCGGTGACGGGGAACAGGTCGAGCTGGGCGCCGGGCGAGGAGCGCTGGTTCCAGGCCAGGAAGTCCGCCAGGGGCGGGCTCTTGCCCGGCTCGTCCGCGTTGAGGACCGGCAGGTAGTCGATGTGGTTCGTCCAGCCGTTGGCGATGTCCCCGAGCAGGTCGACGAGCCGCGAGTTGTAGCCGATGTTGGCGACCTTGAGCGGCGGCTCGAAGTTCTGCTGGCGCATGTTGCGCGAGATGCGCACGTGCATGTTCACCTCGAAGGCGAACAGGTAGACCATCTGCGCTCCGCGGTCGCGCATCGCGATCACGTCCGAGGTGAAGTCCGGGCTGATCGAGCTGAGGCCCGAGTCGTAGACGATGTCGAAGCCGACCTTCTTCAGCCCCTCCCGCGACGAGGGGGTGTTGGCCCGCACCCCTCCGACGTCCGCGAAGAGGAACGCCGCCTTCTTCACGCTCGGGTAGGTGTTCCGGTAGTACTGGAACGGCCCGGTGTGGGTGGCCCCGACCGCGACCTTCGGGTACACGGTGGCGGTGCGGCCGGCCGGGTCGACCGACGTCCCGACGAACGGCACGCCGGTGCTCTTGATCAGGTCACCGAACCCCGAGTCGGCGACCGCGAAGCCGCCGACCATCGCGAACACCTGGGGCTCGAGGCGGAGGAACTCGCCGCGGGCCCGCTGGGGGTCGAGCCCGTCGTCGCCCTTGAGCAGGGTGATCTTGCGGCCGCAGACGCCTCCGGCCGCGTTCACCTTCGTGAAGTACGCCTGGGCACCGCGGTACGCGCCCTCTGTCGCGCCGGGCAGCGGGCCCGACGCCGTCACGATCGAGCCGACCTTGATCTCCGTGGCGCTGACGCCCCTGGCGGTGGCTCCCCCGCCACCGCAGCTGGCGGCGGCGCTGCCGTCCGTGCCGGGCCCGGTCGCACCCCCCGTCCCCGGGCCCGTGCCGCCGGTCGTCCCTCCGTCGGTCGTGATCAGCCCAGGATCGGCGACCGTCGCGCCATCGGTGGCGGAGGCAGCGTCGCCCCCGTCGGCGGCGGGCGTGGCCGAGCCCTGGCCGCGCGCGTCGTAGTCGGCGAGGACGTCGTCGGGCAGCCGGGACCCGCACGCGGCGGCGAACCCGGCCAGCACCACGACGACCGCGACCGCGCGGAGGCGGACGCCCACTCGCTGCCCCACTCGAGACCCCCCTCGGCTCGGTGGCCCGGCGACGCCGGGTCGTGGCGAACGGTAGCCCTCGTCCAACCGACGCGCTAGAACCTGTTTCACCGCGATCCGGGGGGACCGCGGCACGGGGTGGGGGTGCACAGCGGTGGACCTGCAGACGTTCTTCACCTACCTCGTCCTCGGGGCGACGGTGTCGGCCGTCTATGCGATCTCCGCCAGCGGGCTGGTCGTCACCTACATCACCTCCGGCATCTTCAACTTCGCCCACGGCGCGGTCGGGATGTTCCTGGCCTTCGTCTACTGGCAGCTGCGGGTCGACCTCGGGTGGCCCACCCCCCTCGCGCTGCTGGTCACCCTCGGCGTGTGCGCGCCGCTCATCGGCGTGCTCCTCGACGTGATCGTGATGCGCCGGCTGCTGCGGGGCGCCTCGGTGGCCACGAAGCTGGTGGTGACGCTGGCGCTCCTCCTCGCGTTCCAGGGCCTGGCCCTGGCCGGCTGGGGCATCGAGCTGCGGGCCCTCCCGGGCCTCTGGGGCGACCGCTCCTTCACGGTGCTCGACCTCGTGATCACCTGGGACCAGGTGACCACGGTGCTGGCGGCGGTGACCGTGGCCTTCGGCCTCCGCTTCCTCTTCCGCCACACCCGCCTCGGCGTGGCGATGCGAGCGGTGGTCGACAACCCCGAGCTCTGCGCCACCAAGGGCCTCAGCCCGAACAGCGTGACGGCGACGTCCTGGGCCCTCGGCTCGATGCTGGCCGGGCTGGCCGCGGTGCTGATCGCCCCCGGGCTCAACCTCGAGGTCAACGTCCTCAGCCTGCTCGTGGTCTCGGCCTACGCCGCGGCGGTGGTCGGCCGCATGCAGAGCCTGCCCGCCACCTTCGTCGGCGCACTGATCCTGGGCATCTCGCAGACGATGGTCGTCGGCTACCTGCCCCAGGAGAACGAGCTCGTCCGCAACCTCAAGCCGGCCTTGCCCTTCCTGCTGCTCTTCGCCGCGCTGCTGCTCCGACCTGAGCGGCGCCTGCCCGAGCGGGTGCGCACCCACGCCGAACCCAACCCGCCCCGCCTCGCCGTGACCGCGGGGCTCGGGGTGGCCGCGGTGGCCGCGGCGTGGATCGTCTCGGACCGCGTCTCCGACTACCAGCTGCTCATCGGCTCCAAGGCGATGCTCTTCAGCTGCATCACCCTGAGCCTGGTGCTGCTCACGGGCCTCTCCGGCCAGGTGTCGCTCATGCAGATGTCGTTCGTGGGCATCGGCGCGGTGGTGGTCGGCAAGCTCGGGGCCGACGCCCCGTGGCTGCTGTCGTTCGGCCTGGCGATGGTCGTGACGGGGGTCGTCGGGTGCCTCGTGGCGCTGCCCGTGCTCCGCCTTCGCGGCATCTACCTCGCGCTCTGCACCCTGGCCTTCGCCATCCTCATGGACGGCCTGGTGTTCGGGAACAGCAACATCCTCGGCGGCGGCGAGACCCTCGCCGTGCCGCGGCCGACGATCTTCGGGATCGAGCTCACCAGCGAGCAGGCGATGTTCGTGCTGACGGCGGCCGCCGCCGCCCTCTACGCCAACGTGTTCCTCGCGGTGCGGCGCAGCGCGTTCGGAAGGATGCTGGCTGCCGTGCGCGACTCCCCGGCGGCCAGCCAGATGCTCGGCCTCGACCTGGTGCGGGTGAAGCTGGCCGTGTTCGGGCTGTCCGCCCTGATGGCGGGCGGCGCCGGCGCGCTGCTCGGTGCGCTCCAGGTCCGGGTGGGAGGCCTCGACTTCCTCTACTTCCGCTCGCTCACCGTGCTGCTGGTCGCCACGATCTTCGGCATCACCAGCGTGTCGGGGGCGCTGCTCGGCGCCGGGTTCTTCGTCATCCTCCCCGAGGCGCTCCGGGGGCTCGGCAGCGGCGGAGGCGGCGGCCTCACCGGCTCCCAGGCCCTGCAGCCGCTGATCATCGGCGTGCTCGCCATCGCCGCGGCCCGCCGACCGGAGGGCCTCGCCGGCCGGCTCCGCGCGAACCTGCACCGGATCGCGACCACCCTGACGCGAATCCGTCGACGTTTTGCACGTGGACACGCGCCAAACGTCGACGAGTTCGCGAAGAGTGCGGTTCCGGAGGCCTCCGTTGGCGCGTAGGCAGCCCCTCGTCGCCGCGGTCGATCCGGCTCCCGCCGTGGAGCTGCGGGGGGTGGCCGCGGCCTACGGCAGCATCGAGGCGCTCCACGACATCGATCTGGTGGTCCCGAGCGGGTCGATCCTCTCGATCCTCGGGCCCAACGGCGCCGGCAAGTCCACGATGCTGAAGGTCATCAGCGGCGCCATGCGCCCGACGCGCGGATCGATCCGCATGGAGGGGCACGACGTCACGGGCGCATCGATCGACAAGCTCTCCAAGGCGGGGGTGTGCCTCATCCCCGAGGGCCGCGGGATCTTCCCCAACCTCACCGTCCGCGAGAACCTCCTCATGGACACGTTCAGCTGCCCGCGCGGGACCTCCGCGGCCGACCTCGAGGAGGTGGCGTTCGCCCGCTTCCCGCGCCTCGGCGAGCGCCGTCAGCAGATCGCCGGGTCGCTGTCCGGCGGGGAGCAGCAGATGCTCGCCCTCACCCGGGCGCTCACCACGGACCCGGCGGTGATCCTCCTCGACGAGCTGTCGATGGGCCTCGCGCCGATCATCGTGACCGAGCTCTTCGACGTCGTGCAGGGCCTGGCCGCCGGCGGCGTCACCACGATCATCGTCGAGCAGTTCACCGGCGTGACGGCGTTCGCCGATCGCGTCGTGGTCATGGGCCATGGGCAGATCCGGCTCCAAGGCACACCCGACGAGGTGGAGGACCACCTCGCCTCGGCCTACCTGGGCGGCGAGCCGTGAGGCGCGGGCGGTGGCGCCGGGCCACGACCGTGGTCGGCGCGGTCCTCGCGCTCAGCGGCATCCCCGCGTCGAGCTCGGCCCAGGAGGTCACGACGAGCCTGGTCGGCTACGAGGGGGCCGCCACGGGCATCGCGTTCACCGCGTTCCCCCGCCTGCCCGCTCTGCTCCCGGTAGAGGCGCCCGTGGAGGCCACGATCGCGCTGGCCACCGCCACCCTCTCGAGCGGCGGGCAGGGCTTCGGCCGGGCCAGCACCTTCTACCCGGGCTCGCTCACGGCCGGCCTGCGACCCCTCCTCGAGGTCGGCGCGGGCACGCGCCTCCCGATCCCCGACTACCCGGTGGTGGTCGAGGCTCGCGAGTTCGAGGAGGCGAAGCACGCCGAGTACCCGGGCGTCACGATGACCACCGACGTCGACCCGGCCCGGGCGGTCTCCGTGGCTGACGTGGGCGCCCTCGACGTGCCCGCCCTCGTGACCGTCCGATCGATGCGGACGGACAGCCGATCGGTGCTCGGCAGCGACTCCGTCACCGCCACCAGCACCAGCACGCTCAACGGCATCTCCATCGCGGGCGTCGTCACCATCGGCTCCCTCGTGAGCACGGCCTCCGTGCGCAGCGATGGCCAGACGGCGACGTGCAGCGGCAGCGTCAAGGTCCAGGACCTGCTCGTGGCCGGCAGCCGCGCCACCGTCGACGAGAACGGGCTGCACGTCGACAGCCAGCAGGTCGTGCCCGGCGTGGGCCTCGGCCAGACGGTGGCGGACATCCTCGCCGGCGCCGGGGTCGAGGTCCGCCTGCTCGGCGGGGTCAGCCGGTGCAGCGGCTCGCTCGGGAGCCGCACGAGCTCCGGCCTCCTGGTGTCGATCCCCACGCCGGCGCTCGGCCCGATCTCCGAAGGCGGCCTCAACGCGGTGCTCGGCAGCACCTCGGCCACCGCCGGTGGCTCGGCCCTCCCCACGGAGACGCCGGTCGGCACCGACGCGATCCCCAGCTTCGGCGACGTGATCGACGTGCCCGGGCCCTTCGCCGGCGGCGGCGTCCTCTCCCCCGTGATCACCCCGTCGAACCCGCGGGGTCCGGCCGGCTTCCCGGCCGAGCGCGTCGCCTACGCCTTCGACGGCCTGCCCCTGTCCCTCCTGTTCGGCCTCGTACTCCTGGCGCTCGCCGGCGCCGGCCGCCTCCGCCGCTACGTCGAGCGCATCGTCGGGCTGGTCGCCTGATGGCCGCCCGCACCTCCACCAGCCCCCGCCACCGAGGAGATCCCGTGGTCGACACCGCTGCCGCCGTGACCCTTCCCGCCGTCGTGCCCTCCCGCCGGGCCCGCTTCCGCGACTCCGTGGCCCGCCTGGCCGAGCGCTCGTCGGCGGCCGACCTGATCCGCTGGATGCTCCTCCCCGCCGCCGTGCTCGTGCTCCTCGGCTTCGCGCTGATGGTCTTCGGTTGGTACGGCGCGTCGCACACGGCGCGCGAGATCGAGCAGATCCCCTACCTGATCTCCGGCGGCCTGGTCGGGCTCGGCCTGGTCGTGCTGGGGGCGCTGCTGCTGTCGGCCACCTTCTACGTGGCCGTGCTCCGCAAGGTCCTCACCGAGAACGGCGGCGAGCACTGAGGGGTCGACCGGTCAGGTCGTCGGCAGGAACACGAGCATCGGGGCGTCGACGCCCACCACGTAGACACCCTCCGGCGCGGCTGCGAGGTCCCGCCCCCGGGTGAGCCCGGGTGGCAGCGCGGTCGTGTCGACGACGCGACCGGTGCTGGCCCGCAGGTGGGTGAGCTCCGAGCTGTCCTGGTCGAGCACCCACACGTCGTCGCCCTGGAGCTCCACCGCGATGGGACCGCGGCCCACCGCGATGTCCGGGCCGCGCCGGGCTCCGGTGGCGGCGTCGAGGCGGGTGACGGTGCCGTCATCGCCATTGGCCACCCACACCGTGCCGTTCGCCACGGCGACGCCGATCGGACCGTTGCCGACCTCGACGGGTGCGCCCGCGTGCAGGGTGGGCAGGTCGATGCGGGTGACCGTGTGCTCCGTGCCGGTCACCCAGAGCTGGTCGCCGGCGAGGGCGAGCCGCACCACGCCGTCGGGCACGTGGACGGTGCCACGGATCGCCCCGGTCTCCGCGTCGACCTCGTGGACCAGGCTGCCCTCGAGGTCGCCGACGTAGACCACGTCGCCCGCGCCGACGACGTCGACCAGCGTGCCCCCGAGCTCGACCACGACCGGCGGGACGCCCACGCGACTGGCCGAGCCGTGGGCGTCGATGACCCACACCGCGTCTCCGGCCTCGGCGACGCCCACGAGGGCGCCGCCCGGGGCGAGCCCGCCGACGGGCTCGGGCTCGGGTTCGACCCCGACGCGCTGCACCAGGCCGAGCTCGTCGTCGACCACCAGCACCTGGCCGTCGGCGTCGATGACCAGCGCCGACGGACGACCCTCGAGCTCGGTGGTGCGCCAGGCCGGCGACTCGGGCGGATCGGCGGCCCGGTCGTCGCCGCCGCGGCAGGCCGCGCCGGCCAGCACGGTGACCGCCAGCACGGCGGCCAGCAGGGGCAGAGCACCACGGTTCCTCACCCCCGCGAGGGTACGGAGGGGTTGGCGCGAGAACGTGTTCTACTGCAGACTGCTCGGGTGCCACGAGGGCACGGAAGGGGGCTCCCATGGCCGCAACGACCACCGGCACCGACGAGCGCTACACGATCATCTCGGCGGACTGCCACGCGGGCGGCAGCCACGCCGCGTACCGCGAGTACCTCGACCCGAAGTTCCACGAGGACTTCGACGCCTGGCGGGGGAAGTACAAGAACCCCTACAAGGACCTCGGCGACAACCGGCGCCTGCGCAACTGGGACAACGACATGCGCAACGAGCAGCAGGAGGCCGACGGCGTCATCGGCGAGGTCGTGTTCCCCAACACCGTGCCGCCGTTCTTCCCGAGCTTCGTGCTCTTCGCCAAGCCCCCGGCCGACGACGAGTACGAGCACCGCCACGCCGGCGTGCAGGCCCACAACCGCTGGCTGAAGGACTGGTGCGACGAGTACCCGGAGCGCCGGGCCGGCGTCGGCCAGATCTTCCTCAACGACGTCGACGACGCGCTCGAGGACATCCGCTGGATCAAGGACAACGGCCTCCGGGGCGGCATCCTGCTGCCGAACATCCCGCCGGACGTGAAGAACGTGAAGCCGATCTACGACCGCTGCTACGACCCGGTCTGGCAGCTGTGCTCGGACCTCGAGATCCCGGTCCACATCCACGGAGGCACGGGCAACCCCGACTACGGGCCCTACCCGGTGTCGATGCTGCTCTACATCACCGAGACGATGTTCTACTCGCAGCGCCCGTTCACCCACATGCTGCTCTCCGGCGTGTTCGAGCGGTTCCCCCGACTCAAGTTCGTGATGACCGAGGCCGGCTGCGCCTGGGTCCCGCCCCTCCTCGAGCGCCTCGACGCGACCCTCGAGGGCATCCGCAGCACGGGTGCCACCGGGGAGATCCGCTACAGCGACGAGCACGTCCTCCCGAGGTCGGCGACCGAGTACTTCCGCCAGAGCTGCTGGATGGGCGTCAGCCAGCCCGGCCCTGCCGACGTGGCGGCCCGTGACCTCATCGGCATCGACCGGTTCATGTGGGGCAGCGACTACCCGCACGACGAGGGCACCGGCCCGTACACGCGTGAGCACCTCCGGGCCCGCTTCCACGACCTCGACCCATCGGTCCTGCGCAAGCTCCTGTCGGAGAACGCCGCGAAGCTCTACGACTTCGACCTGAAGGCGCTGGCGCCCCTCGCCGCGAAGGTCGGCCCGACCGTCGCCGAGATCGCCGAGCCCATCGACGTCATCCCCGACAAGCACCTCGAGCGCCTCTCCGCCGACATGGACCCCCAGGCCATCAAGTGAGCTACGGGCTCCAGTCGCGCAGCGCCCAGGCCGACCTCAGCCGGGTGGAGGGCGTGGTCGAGGGTGAACCGGAGGTCGTCCTCGTCGACGACCCCGCCCCGCACGTCCGCCGCATCACGCTGAACCGGCCGGAGAAGCGCAACGCGCTGAGCCACCGGCTGCGCGGGCAGCTCGTCGCCGCGCTCCAGCAGGCCGACGCCGACGACGACGTCCGCGTCACCATCGTCCGCGGTGCCGGCACGTGCTTCTCCGCCGGCTACGAGCTGGGCGGGGGCAACGAGGGCGTCGACCTCCCCCACTTCACCTCGCCCGGTGAGGGACAGTGGCCCCGGCACGTCACCGAGACGTGGATGGGCATCTGGGACCTGGCCAAGCCGGTCATCGCCCAGGTCCACGGCTACTGCCTGGCCGGCGGCAGCGAGCTCGCGACCGGCTGCGACCTCGTCTACGTCGCCCACGACGCCAAGATGGGCTACCCGGCCGTGCGCTTCGGCGTGCCTGACATGCACTTCCACGCCTGGTTCCTCGGGATGCGGGCGGCCATGGAGATGATGGTCACCGGCGATTCGATCTCGGGCGACGAGGCCGTGCGCCTCGGCTGGGCCAACCGGGCGTTCCCCGAGGCCGACCTCGATGCCGAGGTGCTGAAGGTCGCCGAGCGCATCGCGCTCATCCCGTCGGACATCGTGCAGCTCAACAAGCGCACCGTGCACCGCCAGATGGATGCCATGGGCATGCGGGCCGGGATCCGCTCGGGCACCGAGCTCTGCGCGCTCGGCATCCACCAGGCGAGCATGCAGGAGTTCATCGCCAAGATGCGCGGCCCCGGCGGCCTCACCGCCGCGCTCCAGGAGCGCGACGAGCCCTTCGGCGACTACCGCACCAAGAAGTGACCGTTCTGGCGTTGCTTCCCGACGCCTGACGTCACAGAACAACGCCGGAACTAGAAGGTTCCGCCGCGGCCCTTGCCCTTGGTGAAGGCCTCGGCGCCGGTCCGGGTCTCGCCGGACTCGATCGTGGCGAGGCCGTGGCGGAGCTCGTTCTGGAGCGCGTCGTCCTCGCTGAGGTCCCACTGCTCGATGGCGGACAGCCGGTCGCCCCGCAGGCAGCGTTGGGGGAACGCGCTGATCTCGTGTCCGAGCTGCACCGCGGCGGTGAGGGCCTCGCCCGGCTCCACCACGCGGTTCACGAGCCCCATGTCCAAGGCCTCCTCGGCGCCGACGCCACGGCCGGTGAGGATCAGGTCCATCGCCCGGCTCTGCCCGATGAGCCGGGGGAGGCGGATCGTCCCCAGGTCGACGAGGGGCACGCCGAAGCGCCGGCAGTAGACGCCGAGCGTGGCGTCGCGCGCGGCGACCCGGAGGTCGCACCACACCGCCAGCTCCAGCCCGCCGGCCACGGCGTGGCCCTCGATGGCGGCGATCACCGGCTTGCCGAGTCGCAGTCGGGTGACGCCCATGGGGCCGTCGCCCTCGGGGGTGACCCGGTTGCCCTGGCCGCTGGCCACCGCCTGGAGATCGGCGCCCGCGCAGAAGGCGCCACCGGCACCGGTGAGCACGGCCACGCTCAGGTCGGGGTCGGCGTCGAACTCGCGGAACGCGTCGGCCAGCGCGGCGGCGGTGGCGCGGTCGACGGCGTTGCGCCGCTCCGGCCGCTCGATGGTGACGGTGCGCACCGAGCCGGCATCGGACACGGAGATCGTGGCTTGGGACATCGCACAAGGATGCCCCGGACACCTTGAGCGCCGCCGAAGACGGCTTCCTCAGAGCTCGCACGAGCCCGCCGAAGGCGAGCGAGCGCGACGCCTACGGCGACACCACGTCCTCGACGGACGGTGATGGCGCGCGGGCCACCTTGGCCACGCGCCACCCTGCCCGCGTGCGGGCGAGGTCGAGCACGAGGCTCACGTCCTCGAGGTGCTGCTCGCCGTCCGTGGGGCTCGTGGCGGTGACGTCCACCACCACCAGGGCGCGGGCGGTGCGCGTGGTGACCGAGCCGACGTAGACCTCGGTGGTCGACGCCTTGGTGGTGGTCTGGCCGCTCGTGAAGAGCTCCTGGATCCCCGGCGCCCGCTCAGCGGCGTAGGAGCGGCCGAAGTCCTCGGTGGCCAGCTGCGTGACCGCCCGCCCGCTCGCCTCGACGTGGGCGAAGTCGTAGCTGAGGTAGGCGGAGCCGAAGCGACTGGCCACGGCCTCGATCGCCCTGCGGTCGTCGCGCTCGGTGACGAGGTCGTTCGCCTCGCGGGTCTTCATCACGGCGAACACGGTCGACACCGCCGCGAGCACGAGCGCGGCGACCACCAGCCGCGGGCGGTGGCGCCGCCGGACACGGGCTGCAGGACGCGGGGTGGTGCCCTCGATCAGCGCGACCGGTGCGCCGTCCTGGTCCGGCTCCGGTTCGGGCTCGGCATCCGGCTCGGGCTCCGGCTCCCGCTCGGGCTCGGGCTCCGGTTCGGGTTGCCGCTCGGGCTCGGGCACTCCGGCTCGGGCTCGGGCTCGGGCTCGGGCTCGGGCTCGGGCTCGGGCTCGGGCTCGGGCTCGGGCTCGGGCACCGGCACCGGCTCCGGCTCCGGTTCGACGTCGGGCTGGTCGAACACCTCGTCGTCCCAGCTCGGCTCGTCGTCGAGCTCCGCCGCGACGTCGTACGGCGCATCGTCCACGGCGGCGACGGCGTCCGCGTCGTCCACGTCATCCGCAGCGTCTGGCCGAGACCCGAGCGGGGCCATCCCGGCCTCGACCCTCAGCGCCTCGATCGCCTCGTCGACGGCGTCGGTCTGCTCTCCCGCGCTCGGCGGGGGAGGCAGGTTGGTGAACGGACGGGCGTCAGGGGGCGGCGGCAGCCGCACGACCGGAGCGTCGTCCGACGCCTCGGCGTCGGCGTCGTCGGGCTCCTCGTCGTCCGGGCTCACCGTCCCAGCATGGCCCGCCGACCTGCCGGGTCCCCGGCATGGGCCCGCGCGTGATCGGCGATGAGGCGGGCCACGTCGGCGGGGTGGCTGCGGACCACCCAGTGCCGGGCATCGACCTCGACCCGGTCCAGGTTCGGCGCCACCTCCTCGATGCCTTCGAACGACCAGGCCGGGACGAAGCGGTCGCGCAGGGGCAGCACCAGCTGCACCGGCACGGTGGTGGGCCGCACGGGTCGACGGCCGCGCCGGGCGAGGGGGGCGAGCCCGGGAGGTGGAAGACGCCCACGTAGGACGAGCGGCCGGCCTGGCGGGCGAGCGTGAGGAAGCGCGCTCGGCGCACCCCGGCCCGCAGCCACCGTGACGCCAGAAGGGTCAGCCCACACCGGTGGCCGCGGCGGAGGCGGCCCGCGCGGCGTGGCGCTCGTAGGCCCAGCCGGGTCCGCGGAGCACGAACGACAGGCGCTCGCGCCAGCTCGTGGACGAGGCGATGTCGCGCCCGATGTCCCGATGCTCGTGACTCGCGATCCGGCCCGGTGCGTAGGTGCCGATGTTCTTGGTGAGGCCGTAGACGACCGGCTCCTCCTCGCGCTGGAACGTGCCGAAGAGGCGGTCCCACACGATGAGGATGCTGCCGTGGTTGCGGTCGAGGTACTTCTGGTTGCTGCCGTGGTGCACGCGGTGGTGCGACGGAGTGTTCAGCACCTCCTCGCCGGCGCCGATGCTGCGGATGGCGTCGGTGTGGATCCAGTACTGGTAGAGCAGGTTGATCCCGCGGGCCTGGGCGATCAGCCCCGGCCGGATGCCCAGACGGGCGAGCAGGCCGTAGGGCACGAACACGCCCATCACGTCGGCGACGGGCTGCCGCAGCGCGGTGGAGAGGTTGTAGCGCTCGCTCGAGTGGTGCACGACGTGGATGGCCCAGAGCCCGCGCACCTCGTGCATCATCCGGTGGTTCCAGTAGTAGATGAGGTCCCAGCCCGCGATGGCGCCGAGCCAGGCGAGCGGACCGCCCCCGAGATCGCGGTGCTCGCCCTTGCCCCTCCACTGGTGCTGGGGTGACGTGCGGTCGGCCCACCACGTGCTCACGGCCAGCCCGCCGGTGGCCACGGCGACGGGACCTCCCACGCGGGCGACCGCCCGGGCCCGACGGCGCAGCCGCGTGGTGCGGGCCGCCTTCGACGTGGGCAGGGCGTCCTCGTCGAGCGGTTCGTCGTGGGCGGCGAGGCGGTCGGCCACGGTGGTGGCGACCGCGGCGCCGACGGCGGTGGCCACCAGCGCCTTCCCCCACCGGCCGCGACCCGGGGTGACCCGCTTCGCCAGCGCGCCCGCCGCGAACGGGGCCACCAGGGAGAGCACGCCCATGGAGAGGCTGGCCACGGTGTCGGGCCTGTCGTAGTCGGCCGCCGACGGTCCCTGCACCTCCGCCCGACGGATCAGGTGACGGCGCTCTGCCTCCATCGATCCGAAGTAGAAGGGGATGGCCACCACGGTGGCGTCGATCCCCGCAGGTGCGGCCATCCGCCCATCGTGCCAGGCATGCGAGGATGCCGGCCATGGCGAAGTGGACGACCGACGACATTCCCGACCAGACGGGACGCACGATCCTCATCACCGGAGCCAACAGCGGCCTCGGGCTGCGCTCGGCCGAAGCGCTCGCGGCCAAGGGCGCGCGGGTCCTCATGGGGTGCCGCAACGCGGAGAAGGCGGCCGCCGCGCGGGACGAGGTGGCGGCCAAGGCCACCGGCCCGGCGCCCGAGGTCGTGCCCATGGACCTCGCCGACCTCGACTCGGTGGCGGCGGCGGCCGCCAGCGTCAGCAGCTCGCTCGACCATCTCGACGTCCTCATGGACAACGCCGGCGTGATGGCCCTCCCCAACCGGGAGGAGACGAAGCAGGGGTTCGAGATGCAGTTCGGCACGAACCACCTCGGCCACTTCGCCCTCACAGGTCGGCTCCTGCCGCTCCTGCTCGCCGCCGAGGCTCCGCGCGTGGTGTCGGTGTCGTCGATGGGCCACCGACCCGGCCGCATCCGGTGGGAGGACCCGAACTGGAAGACCGGGACTTACCGCTCCTGGCCTGCCTACTTCCAGACCAAGCTGGCCAACCTGCTCTTCACCGCGGAGCTGTCCCGCCAGGCCGCCGAGCACGGCACCCCCCTGCTGGCCACCGCCGCCCACCCCGGCGCCTCGCACACGAACCTCGCCACCAACGGCCCCGCGACGGGTAGCGCCTTCATGCGCATCGGGTCGGGCCTGTCCGACCGCTTCATGAGCCAGTCCGACGCGATGGGGGCGCTGCCGCAGCTCTACGCGACGACGATGCCCGACGTCGCGCCGAGCTCGTACTACGGGCCCGACGGCTTCATGGAGCAGCGCGGCTACCCGAAGCCGGTCGGCCGCACGGGCAAAGCCTCGAACGCCGGCGACGCGAAGCGGCTCTGGGCGATGAGCGAAGAGCTCACCGGCGTCTCCTATCCCTGGCCCTGAGCCAGGTCAGCGCCGGTCCTCGAGGAACGGGAAGCGGGTTCGGACCGCCTTCACCTCGCCGGGGTCGACGTCGGCCACCAGGATCGTCTCGACCGCGCCGTCGGGCTCGGCGTCGGCGAGGTAGGTGCCTCGCGGGTCGATGATGCACGAGCCGCCGACGTGGTCGATGCCGTCGCCCGAGGGGCCGACGCGGTTCACGCCGACCACGTAGCACTGGTCCTCGATCGAGCGGGCCAGCAGGAGCGCCCGCCAGTGGAGGTGGCGCTTGACGGGCCAGTTGGCGACCACGACGAAGCAGTCCGTGTCGGGCGCCTGGTCCCACATCTGGTTGCCGAAGCGCAGGTCGTAGCAGACGACCGGGCTCACCCGGACGCCCCCCACGTCGACGGTGATCGGGCCGTCCTCACCCCGGTCGAAGGCCTCGTCCTCGTTGCCGTAGCGGAACAGGTGGCGCTTGGCGTAGCGGTGCCGCTCACCACCGGGGCCGGCGAGCACGAACACGTTGCGCGGGCGGGCGCCGGCCGACGGCCGCTCCGGGACGGATCCCGCCACCCACGCGCCCAGGGCCGCGGCCCGCTCCCCCATCCACGTCGCCGTCGGCCCGTCGACCGCCTCGGCGGTGAGGTCGGTCCGCATGGAGAACCCGACCGCGAACGTCTCCGGCAGGACGATCAGACCGGCGCCCTCCGCCGCGGCTGCATCGAGGCGCGGCTCGAGCCGGGCCAACGTCGTGTCGCGGTCCTCCCAGCAGATGTCGTGCTGGACGGCCGCGACGCGCAGCGCCATGGGTCGGCTACTCCCCCAACCCCGCGGCGCCGAGGATCGTGCCGAGGCCGAGGCCGTTGGGGCCGTAGACGTTCTCCGGATCGGCCCGGACCTGCTGGTCGAGGAGCACGGCGTCCTCCCCGACGAGGATCCGCCACTTGCCGGCCTTCACGCTGTCGAGGATGAAGGTGGCCGCGGAGGCTGCGGACATCGGGGCGCCCTCCCGGAACATGTCGCCGAACATCTCCATCATCCCGAGGAGCTGCTCGTCGGTCATCCCCTCGGTGGGCACGCCCCGTATGGCCATGGTCTCGCGCATCTGGGTGGCGGCGGCCACCTGGGCGGCGTCGTCATCGAGGCCGGGCTCGACGCGGGCGAGGATCTTGCGGCTGTTGTTGATGATGTCGGTGCCGATGTGGCCGGGCATCACGACCGAGACCTTCACGTGCGGGGCGTTCAGCCGGAAGTCCTCCATCAACGCCTCGGTGAAGCCCTTCACCGCGAACTTGGCCGCGCTGTACGCGGTGTGGGGGATGCCTGGGCCGAGCGCCGCCCAGAAGCCGTTCACGCTGCTCGTGTTCACGAGGTGGCCCTCGTCGCTCGCCACCAGCAGCGGGGCGAAGGCGCGGGCGACGTTGTAGACGCCGCCCCAGCAGATGTTGAAGGTCCGGTCCCACTCCTCGCGGGCGCCGGTGAGGAAGCTGCCACCGCCACCCACGCCCGCGTTGTTGAACAGCAGGTTGATGTGGTCGGTGCCGTGCTGGTCGATCACCGCGGCGGCGAACGCCTGCACCTGCTCCTCGTCGGCGACGTCGCACAGGTGCGCGGTGACGTTGGTGCCGGCCGGCGCGCCGACGAGCGCGAGCTCCACCGTGGCCGCCATCGTCTCGTCGTTGACGTCGCACAGCGCCACCGAGGCGCCCGCCGCGGCGAGCTGCAGCACCAGCTCGCGCCCCATGCCCGTGCCGCCACCGGTGACGACGGCGAGCCGCCCTGCGAACGAGTCCATCCCAGATCCCCCTTGGTCGATCAGCAACCTATGGCGAGGCGGCGCCCCGCGGCCAAGCCGGCAGGCGGCTCAGCCGACGGCGAGGGCGGGCCCGGCGGAGAAGATCGAGCCGAGCCGCATCACCTGCTCGAGGTCGCCGGCGAGGACGATGCGACCTGCCATCACGCCCTCGATCGGGTCGAGCTGGCCCAGCGCCAGCCGCAGGAGGTCGGGCCCGCTCAGCCGCATCGACAGCGACGCGGACCCATCGCCGAGCTCGAGCGTCGCGCCGGCGGCGTCGATCGCCGAGGCCAGCACCCACCGGTGGTGTCCGTCGCCGTCGATGATCTCGAACGCCATCGTGAGGTCGCCGACCTGGCCAGGATCGATCGACCCGCGGAGGGCATCGAGCACGGAGTGCGCCATCGCCTGCACGCCGCCCGCTCCCACGAGGAAGGCCTCGAGCTCCTCATCGGTCTCACCGATGACCTTCCCCGCGATCGCCGCCATCGCGGGCGAGGCGGACGGGGCCGCATCGGTGTCGACCGTGTGGAGGTCCGCGCCGAGGGCACCCGACCGCAGGTCCTCCAACATCTGGACGACGAGGGGCGGGTCGGCCTCGTCCGACGCGGCCGCTCCGACCGCCGCGGAGACCTCCTCGCGCAGCGTCGGGTCCTCAGCGGCACCCTCCACGCGGGCGTCGACCTCGGGCCCGGCCTTCCACAGCGCGGCGTACGCGCTCGTCTTCCGGCGCTTGAGCGCGGCCGGCGATCCGAACTCCACGATCGTGCCGTCGGCCACCACCACCACGGTGTCGGCGGACTGCGCGACGGGCAGGCGGTGCGTGATCATGATCGTGGTGCAGTCGAGGGCGCGGGTGGCCTTGAGGACGTGCTGCTCGGTCTCGGGGTCGAGGCTCGAGGTGGCCTCGTCGAGGATCAGCAGGTCGGGCTCGGTCAGCCAGGCCCGAGCCAGCGCGATGAGCTGGACCTGGGCCGCGGTGAGGTTGCGCCCCTCCTCCTCCACCCGGGCGTCGAGCCCGCCCACCAGGCCGAGCACCGCGTCGAGGGCGCCGACCGCCTTCGCCGCCGCCTCGATGGCGGAGCGCTCCGCGTCGGGTCGGCCGTAGGCGATGTTCTCGGCCACCGTCCCGCGGAAGCAGAAGCCGTCCTGGGGCACGATGCCGATCCGACGCCGGTACGAGGACAGGTCCCAGTCGCGGACGTCGGTGCCGCCGACCAGCACGGCACCGGCGTCGGGGTCGTACACGCGGCCCACGAGCTTGGCGATGCTCGACTTGCCCGCGCCGGTCGGCCCCACCACGGCCACCGTGGCTCCGGCGGGGATCGTGAGCTCGACGTCGTGGAGCACCCGGCGCGTGGTGCCGGGGTACGCGAACGACACGCCCTGGAGGGTCACGTCGCCCGTGGCGTCGTCGCACGCGCGGACCGACGCCCGCAGCTCCGGTCGCACCGGCGCGGTGAACGGCTCGGAGAGCGTCCGGAAGCTGGCCCGTGCGGCCAGGTAGCGCTGGAGGACCGACGACAGCAGCGGGATGGGGGCCAGCGCGGCGGTGAGGAACAGCGAGAGCGCCACCATGCCGCCGACCGACAGCTCGCCGTCGAGCACGCGGCGGGCCGCCGTGTTGGCGAGGGCGGCACCGGCCAGCGCACCGACGAACGTCATGATCTCGATGTAGGCGTTGCCGATCGTCTGCGCCCGCTTGCGAGTCTGCCGAAGCCGGTAGGCGAGGCGGACGAAGGTCTCGCGGCTGGCCTCCTCCGCGCCGGTGGCCTCGATCACATGGCGACCGGCGAAGTCCTCCTGCAACCGGGTCACCACGTCGCCCAACGCCTCGCGCTGCGCCTCGTAGGCACGGCCGGCGGGCCGGAGCTGCACGAACGTCATGATGACCATGAGCGGCACGACGCCGGCGACGGAGGCCGCGACAGACGGATCCCACACCCAGATCACCGCGAAGCTGGCGATCAGCAGGAGGATCGCGCTGGCCAGCTCGTACACGCTGCTCTCGAGGAACACGGCGATCTGGTCGAGGTCGTAGACCACCCGGGCGGCCACGCGACCGGGCAGCTCGCGGTCGTAGAAGTCGACGCCGAGCCGCATCAACCGCCCGAAGGCGCGACGTCGGAGGAGGTACCCGACCCCCTCCTCGACCTTCTTCGCCTCGACGCGGAACCAGTAGGTGAGGATGGCCACCACGCCACCGGCGAGGAGCGTGACGAGACCGGCGATGAGCGCCTGGCGGCTGCCGCTCGACGCGTTCCGGGCGTCGAGGGTCACCTGGGTCATCCAGGTGGGGACCAGTCCGGCGAGCGTGAAGCCCAGGAGCAGGATCCCGGCCCCCCACACGATGCGGCGGAAGGGCCGGAGCAGCGGGCGGACCTTGGGGACCTCGTCGACGGTCGACTCGGCGTCACCGACGACCGGCTCGTCGCGATCGGGCGGGAGCTGGGAGACGATGCCGGCCAGCAGGAGGTCGTAGGGCCCGTCGACGGCGAGCGACCCCGTGGCCCGCGGCCGACGGGGAGCGCCGGCGAGCGGCTCGGGCAGCTCGACCACCTTGTCGGCGACCGACGCGGCACTCGCCCGGCGGGTGATGGCGATCACCGCCGTGTCCGGCGCGTGCTGCGGGACGCGCCCGAGGATCCCCTGCTCGAGCGCGGGGTCGACCGCGGAGAGGGCGTCGTCGAGCACCAGCACGCGGGGCGGAGCCACGAGGGCGCAGGCCAGCGCGAGGCGCTGCCGCTGGCCGCCGGACACCGTGAGGCCGCGATCGCCGAGCACGGTGTCGAGCCCGTGGGGCAGCTCCTCCACGACCTGGCGGGCGCCGGCCGCGCTCAGCGCGGCCCAGAGCTGCGCGTCGGACGTGTCCTCCGAGACGCCCAGCAGCAGGTTCTCCCGCACGGTGCGACCGAACAGGAACGGGTCCTCCACGACGACGCGGACCGAGCGCCGCAGGTCGAGCGGATCGGCTTCGGCCAGCGGGACGCCATCGAGCTCGATCGAGCCCTCGGCCAGGTCGACGCCGCCGGAGATGAGACGGGCCAGGGTGGTCTTGCCCGAACGCGGCGGTCCGGCCACCACCACGAGCTCCCCCGGCTTCGCGCTGAACGACAGCGCCGCGACCACCGGGTGGTCCTGGATCCGGACCGACGCGCCCTTCAGGACCAGGCCCTTGCCCGTCCCTGGTAGCGGGGTGCCCCGCTCGAGGGTGAGCGGGCGGGCGTAGGCGATGAGCTCGAAGATCCGGCCGGCGCCCGTCTTGGCGAACTGCCACACGGACTGCACGATGCTGAAGGTCTTGGAGAACGAGGCGAAGGTGACCGCGAAGGCGAAGAAGAGCAGCAGGTCCCCGTAGGACAGGTCGCCCTGCACGCCCTTGCGCCCGCCGAGCCACACGAGCAGGCCCATCACCGAGCTCGGCACGATGGCCAGGAGCATGTCGTACTTCGCGACCAGGCGGATCCGGGTCATCGCGGCCGCGTAGGCGTCGCGAGCGGTGCGGGCGAGGCGGGAGCGCTCGTGGTCCTCGCGGCCGAAGGCCTTCACCACGCGGGCGCCGCGCACGGCCTCGTCGATGTTGGTGGTGACGCGGGCCCGGCGGTCGAGGGTGACCCACGACATGCCCCACAGCCGCCGCCGGATCTGCATGACGATCCAGACGTTCGCCGGGATGACGGTGATGGCCAGCAGCGCGAGGGGGAGGTCGATCAGGGCCATGAGGATGAACACGGCGAAGAGGATGAGCCCGACGATCACCACGGCCGGCGCCACGAGCACGACCAGCTCCAGGAGGAGCAGGTCGGTCATCGCTCGGGTGACCATCTGGCCGGTCGACAGCGCGTCGAGGCGGGTGGGGTCGGTGGACTGCAGGCGGTCGTAGAGCCACACGCGCAGCTCGAACTCGAGGTGGTACGTGAGGCGGGCGAGCACCTGTCGCAAGCCGAAGCCGCCGATCAGGCCGAGCCAGGCGATCGCGACGAGGAGGTCGACGTACTCCTTGATCGGCTTGTCCTGCTCGACGACCGCCTTGTCGACCAGCTTGCGGAGGGTGTCGGCCTGCCCGACGGCGGCCACCGAGGTGACCGTGGCCGTGACCAGCAGCCACCACAGGTACTTCTTCTGCCGCAGCAGCAGCTGGTACATGACCGTGTCCTGGAAGCCCTTCCAGGCTGCCCTCATCCCCCTGATGCGACCCACGGGGCGAACCTAGTCCGACCCGTTGGTGCAAACGATTTCAGGCCCGCAGGGCGGGCCTCACGGGCGGGGACTACCGTCCGGCGCCATGGCGATCACCCCACTCCTGGCGGCATACGAGCGCACGACCTTCACGGCCGACGGCAAGACCCGGGACGTCTTCCGGCGCGGGACCGGCCCCGCGGTCATCGTGATGGCCGAGATGCCCGGCATCTCGCCGAAGGTGATCGGGTTCGCCGACCGGGTCGTGGACATCGGCTGCACCGCCGTGATGCCCCACCTGTTCGGCAAGCCCGGCTACGACACCGACACGGCCGGCACGCCGGCGCTGCTCGGCTACATGCTGAGCTCGATGATGCCGGCGTGCATCAGCAAGGAGTTCGCCACGTTCGGCTCCGGCCGCACGTCGCCCGTGATCGACTGGCTCCGGGCCCTCGCCAAGGCCGAGCACGAGCGCTGCGGCGGGCCCGGCGTCGGGGCCATCGGGATGTGCTTCACCGGTGGCTTCGCGTTGGCCATGGCGGCCGACGACCGGCTCCTCGCTCCGGTGCTCTCGCAGCCGTCGATGCCGATCGGGAAGAAGGGCCGCTACGGGATCGACTGCTCGCGGGCCGACCTCGACAAGGTGAAGGCACGCTGCGACGCCGACGGGCTCAAGGTCCTGGGCCTGCGCTTCAAGGGCGACCGCTTCGTCCCCGCCGAGCGGTTCCAGTACCTCCGCGACGAGCTGGGCGACGGGTTCGTCTGCGTCGAGCTCGAAGACGACGCCGCCAACCCCGACTCGAAGATGAAGAACCCCCACTCGGTGGTCACCGAGCACCTCGTCGACCAGCCCGGCACACCGACGCGCGCCGCGCTCGACCAGGTCCTCGACCTCTTCCGGACGAAGCTCCTCAGCTAGCGAGACCGAGGTCGCGCACCGCCGCGGCCACCTCGTCGGCCGCTTCCAGGAGCGGCCAGTGGCCGACGTCGGCGAGCCGACGGACGTCCGCCGTCGGGATGCGCTCCTCCACCCGCACGATCATGTGCGCACCCGACACCGGGTCGAGGTCGCCCCACACGAAGCACATCGGCAGGTCGGTGGCACCCTCGAGCGCCGCGCTCCAGCGGGCGGCGTGCTCGCGCCGGTCGGCGATGTAGTGGAGCAGCTCGTGCATGAGCTGCCCACCCCCTCGTTCGTCCATCGACTGCCAGATCGCCTGCACGGCATCAATGTCGAACGGGATGCGCTCACCCCACGTGCCGGCGATCCCGCCGAGGAAGAGCTCCTCCGTCATGCCCGCCGCGAACTCGGCCCCCTTCTCGGGATCGAGCAACAGCTGCTGGCCGACCGTCTGGCGGTGGAGGTCGGGATACAGCCCGCCGTTCATGAAGACCACCCCCGTGAGCTCCACCGCGAGCCCGCCCTCCGCCCGACGCGCGAGGAGCTCCTGGCCGACGGACGCGCTGTAGTCGTGGACCACCAGCAGCGTGCGGTCGAGGCCGCGGTCCGCCCAGAGCGCCTCCACCGCGTCGCAGGCCGCGTGGATCGTGTGGCGGTGCCCCGGCGGCTTCGCCGACGCGCCGAAGCCGGGCAGGTCGAGGGTGACGAGGCGGAGCTCCGAGCCGACCAGATCGTGCACGTCGGCGATGTCGACGGACGCCGACGGGTACCCGTGGCAGAACGTGTACGACGGCGCCGCGGGGTCGCCCAGGTCGTAGGTGGCCACGGCCCGCCCGTCGACGACGAGCGGTGTCGACCGCGCCCGCCACGCGGCCCAGGTGGAGCTCACGTCGCCCGGCGGGGGCGGGCGAGGAGCTCCCCGCCGCAGTTCGGACAGGTCGCGGACATCTCGTCGGAGCACGACGGGCAGAACGTGCACTCGTAGCTGCAGATCCGAGCCGCGTCGCCAGGCCCGAGCCCCGCCTCGCACCGCTCACACGTGTCACGCATCTCGAGCATGAGGCGACGGTAGCGGCGACCTCGCCGGACCGCCTCGAGCCTCACTGGCGAGAGCGAGCCGCTCGAAGGACTCAGGTCCAGGGCGCAGCAAGGGCGGCGCCACAACGCGAGGCCATTGGTTCCGCGTGAGACAGGCGGAGGCAATCAGTTCCGAATCCGGAACCCATCGCCTCGGCCGTCTGGAAGCGGAACTCATTGCCTCGGGCGGGTTGGTGACACCGCTGCCTACCGATTCTCCGCGCGACCCCGCCGCCGCTTCGGTGCGCCCTTGTCCCGTTGCTCTACGCGGCGCAGACGGCCTTGGCGAGCTCGCCCCAGGGGCCGATCGACGCGGGGTCGCGGGCCCACTCCATGCCGGCGAAGTACGACACGACGCGGTCGGCGACGCCGCGGTGGCGGGCGACCAGCGCGTCGGCCACCTCGTCCCAGGTGCCGCTCACGCAGAAGTGCTCGAGGAGGTCGTCGGGGATGCACTTGGCCATCCCGGCGATGTCGCCCGCCTTCTGCCGCTCGCGGATCCGCTCGGTGGTCCCCGGATGACCGACCTGCTCGAAGATGAACGCGTAGTTCGGGGTGGACCCGTAGAAGGACGTCTGCATCCGGGCCATCTCGCGGAGGCGCTGGACCTCGTCGGGGGTGGCCCCCGGTGCCGCGAACGTCGGCACGATCACCTGGAGGTCGGCGCGGGTCCGCCCCGCCTTGGCCGCACCGGCCGCCAGCTCGGGGAGCAGCATCTGCTCCAGGTAGGTGGGGGTGTTGAGCGGATGCACGTGGATCCCGTCGGCCACCTCGCCCGCCATCCGCAGCATCCACGGGTTGACCGCGGCGACGTCGATGGCCGGGCTGGGGGCGTCGATCGGGCCGGGCGACCACATCGCCGGCAGCAGCGACAGCTGCCAGAACTCGCCGTCGTGCATCAGGGGGGTGCCGTCGCGGAACGACGTGAAGATCGTCCGCACCGCCTCCACGTACTCCCGGAGGCGCGGGCCGGGGTGGTCGAACTCGCTCCCGTAGCGGCGCTCGATGTGCGCCCGCACCTGCGTGCCGAGGCCGAGGCGGAACCGACCGCCCGAGAGCTCGGCCATCTCCCACGCGATCGAGGCCGTGACCATCGGGCTGCGGGGAAAGGCGACGGCCACGCCGGTGAGGAGCTCGAGCTCGGTGGTCGCCAGCCCGGCCGCCGCGCAGCCGAGGTACGCCGTGCGTCCCGACTCCGTGATCACGAGCCCGGAGAACCCGGCCCGCTCGGCGTCGACGGCGAGCTGCTGCATCCGCCGGACGGGCAGCCCGGCGGTCATGAGATCGAAGCGCATCCCCGAGTTTCGCGCTCGCTCGCCTCCGGCGAGCTCACACGAGCTCAGCGGAAGGCCTGCGGCCGCTCATCTTCAGGCTCCGGGGATGGCAGAGCCACGCCCTTCGCAGCCGAGGGGACTGCATCCCCTCGGGCACCCCTGCTCGCCGCGCGCCCCCGGGGAGCGGGAGGGGGCGGGAGCCCCCTCGCCCGGCGCAGGGTGTGGCTCCGCCATCCCCGGAGCCTGACGGTGAGCAGCGCCGCAGGCGCTCCCTCACAGCTTCGGAGGAGGTCGCCGGAGGCGAGCGACGACGAAAATCACGCGGGCTCGAGGACCACCTCGTCGAAGACCTTGCCGTCGACGAGGACCTCGTCGTCGGCCAGGCCCTGCGCCACGATCGGCTCGAACGTGCGGGGCAGGAGCCGGCGGGCGGCCACCGCCGCGAACAGCACCACGACGGCACCCGTGAGGGCGGCCAGGTGCACGCCGTCCATGAACGCGTGCTTGGCGGCGTCGACGAGCTCGTTGCCCCCGGCGCCGAGGCGGTTGGCCACCTCGATCGCACCGGTCATGCCCGACTCGGCGAGCGACCGGTCGCGGCCGGTGATGCCGCCGAGGTGCTGATCGATGGCCGACGTGTAGCTCGACGTCACCAGGGACCCGAGGACGGCCACGCCCAGGGCGCCACCGAGCTCGCGGGTGGTGTCGTTCATGGCCGAGCCCACGCCCGCCTTCCCCAGCGACACCGACGACATGATCATCGTGGTGAGGGGCGACATCGTGATCGCCATCCCGCCGCCGAGGCACAGGAGCGGGCCGTACATCATCCAGATCGGCGAGTCGACGCCGAGCCGGGAGAACAGCAGCAGCCCGAAGGCCACGGTGCCGAGCCCGACGGGCACCACGCGGTGCACGCCGTAGCGGCTCACCAGCCGCGGCGACTGGGGGGCGAGGAACATCATCACGCCGGCCATCGGCAGCTGGAAGAGCCCCGTGGCCAGCGCCGAGTAGCCGAGCACGATCTGCAGGTACTGCGAGACCAGGAAGAACGTCCCGAACATCGCGAAGAACACGAGGGTCATGCCGCCCGAGGCCACGCTGAACCGGCGATCGCGGAACAGGCGGAGGTCGAGCATGGGGTGGTCGGCGTGCAGCTCCCGCCAGGCGAAGAGCGCGAGCACGACCGCCGACAGCAGGAACGTGGCGAGCGTGGTGGCGCTGAGCCACCCGTGCGTCGGTCCTTCGATGATCCCGTACACGAGGCTCACGAGGCCGATGATCGACAGGCCGGCGCCGGGCAGGTCGAGCGGGGGCTGCTCGGGGTCGCGCGACGTCGGGAGGAGGACCTTGCCGGCCACCAGGGCCAGCAGGATGACCGGGATGTTCACCAGGAAGACGGAGCCCCACCAGAAGTGGCCGAGCAGGAACCCGGATGCCACGGGGCCGACCGCGGCCCCGCCACCGGAGATCCCGGCCCAGATGCCGATCGCCTTGGCCCGCTCGTGGGCGGGGAAGACGTTCGTGAGGATGGAGAGGGTCGACGGCATGATGAACGCCGCCGCCAGGCCCATGAGGGCACGGGCGCCGATCACCGTGGCCGAGGAGCTCCCGAAGGCCCCCACCGTGGTGCCGATGAGGAACAGGCCGAGGCCGAGCTGCAGGGTGCCCTTGCGGCCGAAGCGGTCGCCGAGGGCGCCCGCCGTGAACAGCATCCCGGCGAAGACGAGCGAGTAGGCGTCGACCATCCACTGGAGGTCGGTGGTCGTGGCGTCGAGGTCCCGGGCCAGGCGGGGGATGGCCACGTTCAGGGTGGTGTTGCCGATGATGACGATCATCAGGCTCGTGCAGAGCACGGCCAGGATCGCCCACCGGCGCTGGTGGACCAGGGGGTCGACCTCCGGCTCTTCCAGGACGACGGGTGGGGAGGTGGCTGCGGACATCGACTGCTCCAGGGCGGGGGGAGTTTCGCTACGGTGACGATTCGGAACGACCTTAGCGGTCATCCCCCAGGAATCAGCCGTGGAATCTGATGTGGAATCGGTCACAGCGGAGTTGAGAGCGAGTTCCACTACGATCCAGTCCGTGGCTCGACCCCGCAGTGAAGAGGCCCGCCAGGCCGCGTTGACCGCCACGGTCGACCTCATGCTCGACAGCGGCGTCGAGTCGGTCACCTTCGACGACGTGGCCGCCCGCTCCGGCGTGGCCAAGACCACGCTGTACCGCCACTTCGGCTCGAAGCAGGCCATGGTCGTGGAGGCCGCCGGCAGCTGCTTCGAGACCGTCCCCACGCCGGACACCGGCGACCTCCTCCAGGACCTCTCGATCCTGTTCGACCAGAAGCGGCACTCGGCGTCGCATCGCCAGCTCACCGAGCTGTTCCCGATGCTGATCGCGGCGGGCGATCGCGACCCGGAGCTGCGGGCACTGCTCCAGCGCCAGCACGAGGAGCGGCGTCGTCCCACCCGCACGGTCCTCCAGCTGGCGCAGCTCCGCGGCGAGATCTCCCGCGAGCTCGACCTGGAGGTCGCGGTGTCGATGGTCCTCGGGCCGTTCACGATCCGCAAGCTCATCGACCGCCAGGAGATCACCGACGAGTTCGCCGAGCGGGCCCTGCGAGAGGTGGTCTCCGTGCTGCGGTCCACCGCCCTCGCGCCCGCGACGGCTCCCTGAGCGCTACCGGCTGCGCGCTACCCGGCGCCGGAGCGGCGGCGCTGCCGGGCGACGGTCATCACGACTCGCCCGTTGAGCAGGAGGAGCAGGCCGCCGAGGAGCGGGGTGAGGAGGTCACGGCCCGTGGTGGCCATCCAGCCGTGGGCCTTGCCTGCGGACTGCGCCGTGGCGGTGGCTCCGCTGCCGTCGCCGGTCCCCCCGGTGCCGGCGGATCCGGACGCCCCGGAGCCGGAGGCCGCGTCGGACCCACCGTCGCCCGTGCTGCCCCGGCCCCCGGCGATCGAGGCGACGGTGGCGTCGATGCCGGGCACGGGCGCACCGGCGAGGAGGTCGGTGGCGTCCTCCGGAAGGAGGTAGCCGGCGTCGACGGCCGCCTCCACCGCGTCGGTGAAGTCGTCGGCGTAGGCGTCCGGGGTCGGGTAGCGCCGCGCCAGCTGGGCCTCCGTGAAGGCGACGGCGGAGCCGGTGAGCTCGCAGTAGCCCTCGGCGGTGGACTCACCCGAGTAGCGGGCGGTGGGGACCGCCAGCTGTGGCAGCCGCACGCCGCCCTTCGCGTTGCCATCGGGGTCGCGCAGGACGGCGCCGGACTCGTCGTCCCGCTCGAGGGGTGGGGCCACGGGCGGCGGGTCACCCTCGTCGACCCAGTCGGCCAGCCCGCGCAGCGCCGCTCGCAGCGCGTAGCGGGTGGGCAGGTCGTTCGGCTGCTTGCACTCGAGCTGGTCGAGCGGGACGTCGGGGAAGTCCCGCTTCAGCCTCGCCCTGATGGCGGCGGTCGCCGCGGTGTCGAGGTGGGACGACCCGGCCACCTCCCAGGTGCGCGAGTGCTCCCCGTCGGGCGACGTGCTGCGGCGGGCCTGGCGCGACTCCGTCTCGGTGAGCACGGTGAACACGGGGACGTCGGTGTCGGACCTCACCTTGGCCAGCGGGGGGCCGGCCAGGAGGGCGGCGAGCGGATCGGGCAGGTAGGGCCGGCCGCTGGAGCCGTCGGGGTCCACGGCCTGGGCCGGTGGCAGCGCCGCCGAGCCGATCGGAGCCGCGCCGCGGAATCGCGACAGGAGCAGGAAGCCGTCGAACGCGTGGGTGCTCGGCTGGAACGCGTTGATGTAGGTGACGAGCCGCTGCGCCGACTGCGCCTGGCCCGTGGCGATGAGCCGCCGCTCGGCGTCGAGCCCGGCGAGCGGGTCGACGGCGCCGGGAGAGCGGATCGCCTCGGCGGCCTGCGTGAAGATGTCGTACGAGGCGCCGTCGCCGGGCATCGAGAGCGATCCGTAGCGCGGCGGATCCCACCGCCGGGCCCCCAGTGGGCCGTCGATGCCGAGCGCCTGGGCGGAGATCCCGATCCACGCGGCGCCCTGGCGCACGACCTCCGCACCGGCCTGCGCCCACTCGGGGTCGTTGTCGAACGCGCCGGTGACGTTGAGCCAGCTCACGTACACCGTGCCGCTGAACCGGGCCGGGTCGGTCGGTCGCCGCACGAGCAGCCGCGTCCGGTAGTCGCGCTCGCCGACCTCCGTGGTCGACCACTTGCCGTCGACGTCCCACGGACCCCGCTGGCCGTGGATCACCGCGGTGCCGGCGAGGAACAGCTCCTGCTCCTCGTAGCCCACGGCCGCCAGGTCCTCGGTGGCGGCGGTGATCGGCCGGCCCTTGGTGCCCGCGTCCGCGGCGATGGGGCCCGTGACCGTGGCGGCCCCGGCGTTCGGCGCCGCGGTGGTGGGCGGCGGGGTGGTGGACGAGGACGTGGATCCGTCGTCCTGGGCGGAGGCCGGAGCCGCGAGGAGTACGAAGACGACGACCAGCGCGCCGGCCGCGGCCGCGAGCAGGACCCGCCACCGACCTCCGGCGCCAACCATGGAGCGATCGTAGTGGTGGCCCTGCGACATCCGACAGCGCCCGCTCCGGCGATCTGAGGGGTCGTTCAGGTTGGCGCGAAGCGCCTGGTCAGGCCACCGGAGGCAGCTGCTCGAGCCTCACGCCGTCGGGGTCGAGGTCGATGACCATGCCGTCCCAGGCGCAGCAGACCCGGTCATCGGCGGGCCCCCAGAGGCGCCGCGCCTCGTCGACGAGGGCTTCCATCTCGATGTCGGTGTGCCCCGGATCGTGGTGGAAGAGCACCAGCCGGCCGACGTCGGCCTTCTGGGCGAAGGCCACCACGTGGCCGATGGCGGAGTGCCCCCACCCGATGTGGCCGGGGTACTCGTCGTCGCCGTACTGCGCGTCGTGCAGGAGGACGTCGGTGCGGTTGGTCAGCTCGTACCCGCTCAGCCAGTCGGTGGGCTGGAGGGCCACGTCGACGCCGAGGCCGGGCTCGTGGTCGGGGAGGTACACCACCGACCGGTCTCCCTCCTCCACGCGGTAGCCGACGGTGGGGCCCTGGTGGGTGACGAGGGAGGCCCGCACCGAGAGGCCGCCGATCATCATCGGCTCTTCGGGGGCGTCGTGGAAGGTGACGTTCGCCGGGATGTCGGCCAGGCGCACGGGGAACAGCGGCGGCGACAGGTACGTGGCGATGCGCTCGGCCAGCGGCAGCACCGGCGAGGCCGGACCCCAGATGTGCACCTCGGTGTTCTCGTTGAACAGCGGGCGGAAGAACCCGAGACCCTGCAGGTGGTCGAGGTGCAGGTGGCTGAGGAGGACGTGGATGACCTGCACGCCCTCGGCGGCCAGCTCGATGCCGAGCGGGCGCATCCCGGTGCCCGCGTCGAGCACGAGCACCTCGCCCGCCGAGCCGCGGACGGACACGCACGACGTGTTCCCGCCGTACCGCACGGTGTCCGCTCCCGGCACCGCGAGCGAGCCACGGCAGCCCCACACCTTCACCCTCACGGGGCGGCCTCCCAGAACACGGACAGCACGCCGTGCATCTCCTGGTCTCGGCCGAACAGCGGGTAGGCGGTGCACTCCACCTCGCGGTTGGCGCCGTCGAGGAGGGTGACCAGCAGGGTCCGGTGGGCGGGCTGTCGTTCGATGAACGCTCGGCCCGGGGGCGTGTCGCGCCGCCGCAGCGGCTCACCGTCGAGCCCCTTCAGCTGGAGCATCGTCCCGAACTCGTTGGCCGTGAGCGACCCCATCTCGCTGAACGGACGCCCGAGCATGAGCTCGGCCGCCTCGTTGCAGTAGACGAGCGTGCCCTCGGCATCGATGAGGAACATCGGCGTGGAGAGGTTGGCGGCGAGCTCCCGCGAAAGGATCAGCGGCAGGCTTCGGGGTCCGCCCCCCGAGCTGTCAGCGGTCACGCCACCAGGCTACGCCCGCGTCGCCGACGCCGCTCCCGGGAGCGCCTCCCGGCTTGGGGCCTACCCTCGGACCCATGACCGAGACCTCCCAGCGCTACCGCCGCGTCGCCGAGACCTTTACCGACCGCATCGCCGCGGTGCCGGCCGACGGGTGGGATCGCCCCGCCCCCTGCGAGGGGTGGGTGGCGCGCGACGTGCTCCAGCACGTGGTCGACACGACCGGGTTCTTCCTCGGGCGGGCCGAGCAGGAGCTCCCCCCGCTGCCGGCCGTGGCCGACGACCCGATGGGCGCCTGGACCGGCGCCCGCGACGCCATCCTCGCCGCGCTCGATGACCCCGCCGTCGCCGCCATCGAGCTCGACAGCGGTCCGATCGGCAAGCTCTCCTTCGAGGAGATGGTGGGCAGCTTCGGTGTCGGCGACATCCTCGTCCACACGTGGGACCTGTCGCGGGCGGTCGGCCTCGACGAGGCGCTCGACCCCGACGAGGTGCACCGCCTCTACGAATCGATGCTCCCGCGCGACGAGATGATGCGAGGCACCGCGTTCGGCCCGAAGGTCGAGGTGCCCGACGACGCGGACGAGCAGACGAAGCTCATCGCGTTCACCGGTCGCACCCCGTAGAGGCACCCACGTCCATGTCGGATTCCCGCCAGCCTCTGGGGCTGCGGGACGGCATGCTGGTCCTCGTGCACGAAGACTTCGACCGCTGCTACCGAGCCGTGCAGTCCAGGGACCAGCGGTTCGACGGTTGGTTCGTCACCGCCGTGCGCACCACCCGGATCTACTGCCGGCCGAGCTGCCCGGTCCGCCCACCGCTGGCCAAGAACATGACCTTCTACCCGACGGCGGCCGCGGCGCAGCAGGCCGGCTACCGGGCGTGCAAGCGGTGCCGGCCCGACGCCTCGCCGGGTTCGCCCGAGTGGGACGTGCGGGCGGACCTGGTGGCCCGGGCCATGCGCCTCATCGCCGACGGCACGGTGGACCGCGAGGGCGTCGGCGGCCTGGCCGGCCGGCTCGGGTACAGCACCCGCCAGCTCGAGCGCCTGCTCCTGGCCGAGGTCGGGGCCGGGCCGCTCGCCCTGGCCCGCGCCCAGCGCGCCCAGACCGCTCGCCTCCTCATCGAGACGACGGACCTCGGCTTCGCCGACCTGGCCTTCGGCGCCGGCTTCTCCAGCGTCCGCCAGTTCAACGACACCGTGCGCGAGGTGTTCGCCACCACGCCCACCGAGCTCCGCCTGAAGGCGACCCCCGGCTCGACCGGCGCGGGCACCTCGGCGACCGGCGGTCTGGCCTTCCGCCTCCCGTTCCGCACGCCGTTCGAACCGGACAACGTGTTCGGCCACCTCGCCGCCACCGCGGTGCCCGGCGTCGAGGAGCACCTCGACGGCGCCTACCGGCGCACGTTGCGCCTGCCCAACGGCACCGGCGTGGTGGCGCTGCGGCCCACCCCGGACCACGTCGCCTGCCAGCTCCACCTCGACGACCTCCGCGACGTGCCCACCGCCATCGCCCGCTGCCGCCGGCTGCTCGATCTCGACGCGGATCCGGAGGCCGTGGACGAGGCGCTCGCCGATGACCCGAGCCTCGCCGACGCCGTGCGCAAGGTCCCCGGCCGCCGCGTGCCCCGCACCGTGGACGAGGCCGAGCTGGCACTGCGGGTCGTGCTCGGGCAGCAGGTGTCCACGGCTGCCGCCCGCACGCACGCCGGCCGACTGGTGCAGCGCCACGGCACGCCCGTGGACGATCCGAACGGTGGCCTCACCCACGCGTTCCCCTCGCCCGAGGACCTGGCCGAGCTCGATCCCGAGCAGCTGGCCATGCCTGCCAGCCGGCGTCGGTGCCTCACCGGCCTGGTCGGCGCCCTCGTCGAGGGCCGGCTCTCGCTCGATCCCGGCACCGACCGCGAGGAGGTCCGCCGTCGGCTCGCCGCCCTGCCCGGCATCGGGCCCTGGACCGTGGAGATGGTGCTGCTGCGAGGCCTGGGCGACCCCGACGCCTTCCCGGTCGGCGACCTCGGCGTGCGCAAGGGCGCCGAGCTCCTCGGCCTCCCGTCCGCCCCCGCCGACCTGCTCGCCCACGCGGAGCGCTGGCGCCCGTGGCGGGCCTACGCCGTGCAGCACCTCTGGGCCGCAGACGACCACCCGATCAACCACTGGCCCCCATCGGGACCGAAGCAGAGCTTCGACCCCGAGCAGAACGGCCGGCCTTCGGCCGACTCACCTGTCGCTCCGGGGATGGCAGAGCCACACCCTTCGCGGCGAGGGGGCGCTGCCCGCTCTAGCCCCCGGACCTCTAGCGCGAGCGGGAGCGGCGACAGCCTCCTGTCTCGCGCAGGGGCGGCTTTGCCGACCCCGGAGCACGAAAGCAGTCGCCCGAAGGGCGGCCGCTCAGCTCGACCGAGGAGCTCTGCTCCGAGGTCGAAGACCCCGAAGGGAACCCAGCCATGACCACCACCTTCCGCACGATGGGCAGCCCCGTCGGCACCATCACCCTCGCCGGGCGCGACGGCGTCCTCACCCACCTGCGCATGGACGACCAGACCCACGCGCCGGCCGACCAGCCCGACTGGGAGCCCGACGCCGACGCCTACGGCGATGTCGTCGAGCAGCTCGAGGCGTACTTCACCGGCGAGCTCACCGAGTTCGACGTCGACCTCCGCCTCGAGGGCACGGAGTTCCAGCGCGAGGTGTGGGCGCGCGCTCCAGGAGATCCCCTACGGGGAGACCTGGAGCTATGGCCGGCTCGCCGACCACATCGGCAAGCCGGGCGCGGCCCGCGCGGTGGGGCTGGCCAACGGGCGCAACCCCGTCGGCATCATCGTCCCCTGCCACCGCGTGATCGGCGCCGACGGCAGCCTCACCGGTTACGGCGGCGGCCTCCCCCGCAAGCAGCTCCTGCTCCAGCTCGAGCGGGAACGGGCGGAGCCCCGCCTCGCGCTCGGCTGACGCCCTCAGGCGTCCGCGTCGCGGGCAACCTGGTGGAAGCGGCGCAGGGCCAAGGCCAACGCCGCCGTCGCCGCGGACGCCGCCGCGCCGCGGGTCGAGCCCCAGCCGGTCACCGGGATCTGCTGCCGCGCGGTGCCGTCCGCGGCCCCTTCCGCACCGGCTGCGGGGGCGGGAGTGCCGCCGGCGCCGGTCGGTGGCCGGCCGACGGACGTCGACGCGACCGCGCAGGCGGCGCCGACGCGGGGTCGTGTGCCGGCCTCCTGGGTCGGCATCACCTGCGGAGCGGGCAGGGCCGGCTTGGGCAGGGAGGCGCACTGGTCGCGGGCGATGGCCCGCAGCTCGACCGCGTCCGGCAGGTCGGGGACCGACAGGTCGGGAGCGCAGCCGAACGGGATCGCCGTGGTCAGGTCGCCGCAGGTCTCGCGCCGCCACCTCGTCAGGTTCGGGATCTCGGCTCCGAAGCGCGACTCGAGGAGCCGCAGCACGGAGGTGTGGTCGAACGTGTCGCTGCAGACGTAGCCGCCGCGCGTGAACGGCGAGATGAGCATCGTGGGCACGCGGAAGCCGAGCCCGATCGGCCCGGCGTAGCCGAGCGCCTCCGGGGCCAGGGCCAGTCCGAGCCCGGTCAGCTCCTCGCCAGGCGTGCCGGGCGGCGGGGTGGGCGGCGGCACGTGGTCGAAGAACCCGCCGTTCTCGTCGTAGGTGAGGACCAGGAGCGTCTTCGCCCAGACCGCGGGATCCGCCGTCAGCGCCTCGAGCACCCCCTGGATGAAGAGCGCTCCGTCGGCGGGGAGCTGGTGCGGGTGCTCCGTCGTGTACTCGGGTCCCACGATCCAGGACACCTGCGGCAGGTTGCCCGTCACGACGTCACGGCGGAGCTCGGGGACGAGCTGGCCGTCGGGGATGGTGCTCCGGGCGCGGCGGAACAGGTCGGTGCCGGGGTCCTGGTACTGCCGGAAGAACTCGAGCGGGTTGTCCCCGTAGTCGTCGCGCTCCCGATACACCTTCCAGTCGACGCCCAACCCCTCCAGCTGCTCGGGGTAGGTCGTCCAGCTGAAGTCCCGCGAGCCGGCCAGGCTCTTCACGTTGTTGACCTCGGGCCCGCCGTGGGTCCCCTCGGGGTCGAGCCAGGCGCTCATCAGGTACAGGCGGTTCGGGGTCGTGGGACCGAGCACCGAGCAGAAGTAGCGATCGCAGATCGTGAAGGCGTCTGCCAGCGCGTGGTGGAACGGGAGCTCCGCGCGCGTGAAGTAGCTCATGGTGCGGATGCCGCCCTGCGTGGGGTCGGGATCCCCGAGCGCGAGGTCGAACGCGCCGTGGGCGGCGGCGAACAGGCCGTTGTCGCCAGCGCCTCGGGAGAGGTGCTGGTCCTGCCAGAGGTGGGAGACGTCGAGGAGGCACTGCGCCGAGGTGGAGGTCGGGTCGAGTCGCCACGGGAGGAGCACCCCACCAGACCCGTCGAGGAGGCTGGGGTCGAGCTGCTCGAAGT
This sequence comes from uncultured Microthrixaceae bacterium, assembly GCA_963727905.1. Taxonomy (GTDB): domain Bacteria; phylum Actinomycetota; class Acidimicrobiia; order Acidimicrobiales; family VFJN01; genus VFJN01. The sequence goes on along the minus strand of CAVSIC010000019.1, from coordinate 82,833 downwards.
TCCTCCGCCCGGTCAGCGCGCTCACCGGTGCGTCGGGGTCGTCGAACCCGATGACCCCCGACATCGTCCCGAAGTAGTGATCGAACGACCGGTTCTCCTGGGAGAGCACCACGATGTGCTCGATGTCGGCCAGCGTCGAGCCGGTCGGCGCGACGCTGGCCAGCGCTGCACGGGCTCCGGGCGACAGCACGGAGAGCGCGCTCAGCCCTCCGACGAGGCCCGCTCCCCCGCGCAGGAACCCGCGCCGCGACATCTGACCCATCGACATCCGTGTCCCCCCAAGCGACCGGTCGAGCCCTCAGCATGGCACCCGGGCAGGGGCGGACGTCAGGCGAGGGCGGTCCGCACCGCCTGCTCGACCTCGTCGCGCAGGCGCTTGCGGGCGGTGCGGTCGAGGCCCGCCGTCGACACCGGGGCGAGCAGCTCGACCCGGATGGTGCCCGGGCGCACCAGGAGCCGGCGGCTCGGCGGAGCGACCTCGGCGGCACCGTGGATCGCGACCGGCACGACATCCGCGCCGTCATCGATCGCGAGCTGGATCGCGCCGGTCTTGAACCGGCGCGGCGGCTCGTCGGGCAGGACGATCCCGCCCTCGGCGAACACCACGATCTCCAACCGGCCGGGCCGCTCGGTCAGCGCCGCCAGCTGGGCCTTCGCCCGACGCCGGTCGCCCCGGTCGATCGGCGAGGTGTCCATCGCCCGCATGACCGATCGCAGCAGCGGGATGCGGGCCACCTCCGCGGCGGCGAGGAACCCCGTGTCCGGCCGGGCGAGGAACATCGCCACGATGTCGAGGTGGCTGCGGTGGTTCGGCACGTACACGTACGAGGTGGCCGGATCGAGGTGCGCGCCGCCCGTGACCTCCACTCGCACGCCGCAGGCCCAGGCGAGCGCTCGGGACAACCGGAGGCCCAGCCACCGCCCGGCGCCGTGACGGACCCGGTCGGCCACCGCCATCGCCGGCAGGCCGAGCAGGAGCGTGACCGCGACGAGGACGCGGTTGAGGTGGGGGCGCAGCACGGCGGGTCGGACGCTACCGGCGTGCGGGTACGGTCGACGCGTGGAGGTCGACGCACAGGTTCAGGCCGCGCATGCCGCCGCGGAGGCCCGTGGGGAGCCGGGCTACCTCGACCCCGCCACGGGGCTGTTCGTCCTCACGGCCACCTACCTGCGCGACCGCGGGACCTGCTGCGGCAACGGCTGCCGCCACTGCCCCTACGACGGAGACGGCCGCGCCGGTCCCGGCTAGCGGATGTCCGCGTCGAGGATCGTGCTGACCCGGAGCGGCCGCAGCGCCGTGATCGACCCGATCGACCCCAGGGTGAGGTCGAAGGCGGCCCGGCACGGCGCATCGATCGGCGTGTCCTTGGCGCAGAGGTCCGACGACGACGTCCCGGTCCCGATCACGAGGGTGTCCCCCGCGATCGCCGGCGCCGACGAGATCGCTCCGAGCAGCGGCAGCGCGAACAGCGGGAGGCCGCTCCCCGCGTGGAAGCCCTTGAGCACGGCGGTGAGGTCACCGGCGAACACGACGCCGTTCACCACGACGGAGCCCGCGTAGGTCGGGGCGGCCAGGCCGCTCCACCGGACGCCCCCGTCCGTGCCGCGGAGCGAGTGGTAGAAGGGCGGCCCGCCGATGGCGGTGCCGCCGAACACGTTGCCCCGCCACGTCGCCGACGAGCCGATGAACCCGCCGATCGAGAAGCCGGGCTGGATGTCGCCGGGCGCGGCCACCTGCGCGGACCACACCAGCCTGCCGGTGCGCGGGTCCATCGCGTAGTAGGCGCCGTCCTTGCTCCCCGCCCCGATCAGGCGTCGCCCGCTGCCGGGGAGCGTGATGACGTTGGGCGTGGCCCCGAAGTCGACATCGCGGTCGTTGGGCGGGTGCGGCTGGAAGGACCAGCGCACCGCGCCGTCGTCGAGGTCGAGGGCGGTGATCGCCTCGGTGTGGCGGTTCCACGCGAACGACGTCGCCGAGCGGGTCCCGGTCGGTGCCGGCGGAGCCCCGCAGTTGGCCGTGCCGAACACGACGTTGCCTTCGACGGTGTCGATCGTGGGCGAGCCCCACACCCCGCCGCAGCCCTGGCCGATCTGGTCGAGCTCGGGCTCGAAGGTCCACAGGAGCGCGCCGGTGGCGGCGTCGATCGCCATCAGGCCACCCCGCACGCCGGCCGTCTGGTCGACCCCGCGGCCGTGGGTGTTGAGGCCGACGTAGACGATGCCGCCGTGGACCACCGGCGAGGACTCGATCTCGACCGGGGTGCCGGCGAGCCCGTTGGAGCGGTCGAGGGTCCAGACCGCCGACCCGTCCCTGGCGTCGAGCGCGTAGAGCCGCGGCCCCGCACCGAAGACCACGAGGCGGCGCGCGACGCCCGCGACGCGCACGTCGGCCACCGCCGCGGAGGACACGATGGGCCCGAACGCCGCCCCCGGAGCGGGTGCGGTCTGGAACCGCCAGCGCTCCGAGCCGTCGGCGAGGCGGAGGGCGTGCATCACCCCGCCCCAGTCGCCGACGTACACCGAGCCTCCGACGACGGCCGGGGAGGCCGTGACCGTGCGGGTCAGCGGCACGGTCCACGCGGGCACCAGCGTGCGCGCCGTCAGCTGCGTGATCGCGGTCGGGCACTCCGAGGAGAAGGTGCGATCGACGCCGCCGCCGTACATGCCCCAGTCGCCACAGCCCCACTGCGACGAGGCCGTCGGGTCGGTCGGCGCGGGGGCCGCATCGGTCAGGGGGACGAGCCCCATCCCGTCGGGGAACGAGAGGTCCTCGCGGATGGTCTCCGGTGCCTGCGGCTCGCCGTCGACGAAGCGGATGCGGCGGACCGAGCCGTGGCCGTCGACCGGGCCCGGCGCCGGCAGCGTCAGCTCGACGCCGATGTCGGCGTACCAGAGCGACCCCTCGTCGTCGATGGCGAGGCCGAAGGGCGTGCCGCCCGGGTAGGGCGGGGTGGCGTTCAGCACCGGGGCGTCGAGGACCCTCCGCACGAACGACCCGTTCGCGTCGTACTCGGCGATGACGCCGGTGAGGACGCTCGACACCAACCACCCGCCGCCCGGCGCCGCCACCACGGCGCTCGGGGTGAGCGCACCGAGTGGGTCGCCGAGGATGAAGCGCGTCTTCGTGACCCGGCCCGCGTCGACCAGCGGCGCGCCGGTGGCGTCGCGGCGCGTGCACTGCGAGGGCGAGGTCGGCAGGCCCTCGTACCGGTAGACGCCACCGAGGGTGACGTCGGTCGCGGTGACGCCCGGGCGGTTGGCCGCCACGAGCACGCGGTCCTGACCGTCGACCGCGAGGCCGCCGGCGGTGGCGATCCCGACGTCGACCTTGCAGTACGGCACGTGGGTGCCCGTGAAGCCACCACCGGCGGACGGGAACCAGACGATGAGCTGCCCCGTGGCGGGGGCCTGCGGCTGCTGGTCGCCGACGTCGGTGGTGACGAGGCGGCCGTCGGACAGGAACCCGCAGCCGTAGTTCTCCGGGTTGTCGGCCTGCGTGACGTAGGTGGGCACGAGGTTGGCGTGCATGGTGACGTCGAGGTCGTCGAGCGAGGTGCCGGTGAGGTGCAGGTACCCCCAGCCCGGCGCGTCCCCGGCGACCCCGTCGGTCTGGTTGGTGTCCTCGCCCGCGATGAACCAGCCGGGGTGGGCGGGATCGGCGCAGATCTGGCCGTTGAGGTCGAGGCCGTGGACGGGGTCGTCGGCGGCGGACCCGAGGGCCACTGCGCTGCGACCGGTGGCGGGGTCGTACGCGATCAGGCGGTTGTCCTCGGCCCCGAGCACGAGGCGCGGCGCCGACGCGGCGGTGGCGACGGGACCGGAGCCCAGCACGACCGGCGTCACGCCGATCGCGAGCGCAGCCGCGACCACGATGCTGGCCCTCTTCCGCAACCGCACCCGCGAATCCCCCACCACTCGTTGCCCGCCGAGCCGAAACCCTACGTCGGCGGGGGCGGCCGCTCGCGGCGGCCACCGGGGCGGGCCCGTAGCCTCGGTCCGTGCACATCGCCTCGGACCGCTCGTACCGGTTCGACGTCGTCCCCTCCGTGCTGTGGTCCGAGATCGCCGAGGTGGAGCGCTTCCCCACGTGGTGGCCGTGGCTGCGCCGGTTCGATGCCGTCGGGCTCGAACCGGGCGACCGGTGGCGGTGCACCGTCCAGCCGCCGCTCCCCTACTCGCTGTCGTTCGCCATCGCGATCGAGGAGGTGGAGCCGCACGCCCGGGTGACCGCGTCGGTGTCCGGCGAGATCACGGGCACCGCCGAGCTCACCATCGATCCGACCGACGACGGGTGCACCGCTCGCCTGCGCTCGCACCTGGCCCCGTCGAGCCGGTTCCTCCAGGCCGTCGCGCTGGTGGCCCGCCCCGTCGTGTCGCTCGGCCACGACTGGGTGCTCGACACCGGCGCCCGCCAGTTCCGCCAGCATCTGATCCGCGGAGGCGCCTAGCGGCGGGTCGGTCCGATCGGGGGTTCCGTGGACCACGGGAAGTTGATCCACGCGTCGGTGCGCCGCCAGGCGTAGTCCGGCTTCAGGATCGACCGGGACTTCTCGTAGAGCACCGCCGAGCGCACCTCGGCCACCGACGGCCGGAGCAGGTCGACGACCATCCGGAGGGTCTCACCCGTGTCCGCGACGTCGTCCACCACGAGCACCGAGGTGTTCTCGAGGTCCACGAGGTCGAGGACGGGCGGCAGCACCACCGGGACGTCCAGGCGCTCGTCGACGTCGGTGTAGAACTCGACGTTGATCGTGGCGATGTTCTTGCGGGGAAGGGCATAGCCGAGGGCCCCGCCGATCAGCAGCCCGCCGCGGGCGATGCACACCAGCCAGTCCGGGTCGTACCCGCTGGCGAGGACCATGGCGGCCAGCTCCCGGGCCGCCCCGCCGAACGCCTCGTACGTCAGGACCTCCCGGTCCGGGTCGTCGCTGGCCTCCACGTCGGCGAACCTAGGCGCGGCCTCGGCGGGGCTCCGTGAACATCCGGTTTCCTGGCTCGTGCCGGTAGCGGGGGTCCGGACCGGGCACTACGTTTCGACCGCGCGCGGGCGTCGCCCCCGGATCGCCGCGCCGACCCGTCCCCGGAGCAGAAGGAACCCACCGTGCGCCGATCGTCCACCCGCAGCCGCGGGAAGCCCTTCGTCCTCCTGCTGGCCGCGCTCGCGCTCCTGGCCACCGCCTGCGGCGACGACGAGGAGCCGAAGGCCTCCGACGACGGCGGCGGCTCGGCCGACGCGATCAAGGCGGCGTGGATCTACGTCGGCCCGGTCAACGACGGCGGGTGGACCCAGGCGCACGACGCCGGGCGCGAGTACGTCGAGGACGAGCTCGGCGACGCGGTCACCACCACCTACAAGGAGAACGTCCCCGAGGGCCCGGAGGCCACGCAGGTCATCGAGGACCTGATCCAGGACGGCAACAAGATCATCTTCGCCACCTCGTTCGGCTATGGCGACGCGCTGGCGGAGCTGTCGGCCGCCCACCCCGACGTGTACTTCGAGCACGCCACGGGCGCCACGAGCGGCGAGAACCTGGCCACCTACTTCGGCGCCGCCGAGGACACCATCTACCTCACCGGCCTCGCCGCGGGCGCCGCGTCCGAGAGCGGGAAGATCGGCTTCGTGGCTCCGTTCGCGATCCCCGAGGTGATCCGGCACATCAACGCCTTCACGATCGGCGCTCGCGAGGTCAACCCCGACGCCACGGTGCAGGTGCAGTGGACCAACACCTGGTTCGACCCGACCAAGGAGCGCCAGGCTGCCGAGAGCCTCGTCCAGTCCGGCGTCGACGTCCTCGCCTCGGGCCAGGACAGCCCGGCCACCGGCGAGGCCGCCAAGGCCGCCGACCTGCCCTTCATCGGCTACGACTCGGACCAGAGCGCCAACTTCTCCGACATCTGGCTCACCGCCTCGCTCTACGACTGGGGCCCCTACTACCTCGATCGGGTGGAGGCGGCCGCCGACGGCAGCTGGAAGACCGGCCAGTACTACGGCGGGATCGGTGACGGGTTCGTCCACCTGGCTCCGTTCGGGTCGCTCGTGAGCGCCGAGACGAAGGCCCTGATCGAGCAGCGCCTCGGCGAGCTCGAGGCCGGCACCTTCTACGAGTTCGACGGCCCGCTCACCGACCAGGCCGGAACGGTCCGGGTCCCGGCGGGCGAGAAGATGTCGCTCGGCGACATCCTCTCCGTCGACTGGTTCGTCCAGGGCGTCGACGGCGACCCGAAGGGCTGAACACCACCGCGGCCGTCGTCGCGGCCGGCATCACCAAGCGGTTCGCCGGCGGCGTCCTCGCCAACGACTCGGTCGACCTCGAGGTCCGGGCGGGCGAGGTCCACGCGCTGCTGGGCGAGAACGGTGCCGGCAAGTCGACCCTCTCGAACGTCCTCACCGGGCTGTACCGGCCCGATGCCGGCTCGATCCGGCTGTGGGGCAAGCCCGTCGAGCTGCACTCGCCGCGCGACGCCATCGAGGCCGGGGTGGGGATGGTCCACCAGCACTTCCGGCTGGTGCCCACCTTCACCGTGGCGGAGAACGTGGCCCTCGGCGAGCGGGGCCGGTTCCGCCGCCGGAGCGCCGAGCAGCGGGTCGGGGCCCTCAGCGAGCGGTTCGGCCTGCCGCTCGACCCCGCCGCGAAGGTGTGGCAGCTCTCGGTCGGCGAGCAGCAGCGCATCGAGATCGTGAAGGCCCTGGCCCGCGAGGCCCGGCTGCTGATCCTCGACGAGCCGACGGCCGTGCTCACGCCGCAGGAGGCCGAGGTCCTGTTCGCGGTGCTGCGCGGGATGGCTGGGGAGGGCCGGGCGGTCATCTTCATCTCGCACAAGCTCGACGAGGTGGTCCAGGTCTCCGACCGGGTCACCGTGCTCCGCGACGGTCGCAACGTCGGCACGGTGACGACCGCCCACACGGACACGCGGGAGCTGGCCCGCCTGATGGTCGGTCGGGAGGTGGTGCTCCGGTCGGCTCGTCCGGCTCGAGGCGGGGAGGACCCCGTGAGGTCGTCGCGACCAGCGGCCCTCCACCTCGCGGGCGTGAGCGCCACGGATGATCGCGGCCACCCCGCGCTGACCGAGGTCGACCTGCACGTCGCCGCCGGCGAGATCGTAGGGGTGTGCGGCGTGGCCGGGAACGGCCAGCGGGAGCTGGCCGAGGTCGTGGCCGGGATGCGAGCCGTCGACGCGGGCACCATCGAGGTGGCGGGCGCGCCGCTGCCGCTCCCCGACCCGCGGGCGGCGCGCGCGGCAGGGGTGGCCCACGTCCCCGAGGACCGGCTGCGCACCGGCACCGCCCCGTCGCTGAGCGTCGAGGACAACCTCGCGCTCACGGCCTACCGCTCGGCGCCCATGTCGTCCGGGCCGTTCGTGCGACGTCGGCGCGTGCGAGCCCGGGCCGGCCAGCTGATGGAGCGCTTCGACGTCAAGGCCCCCAGCTCCACCGCGCCCGTTCGGATCCTGTCGGGCGGGAACGTGCAGCGGGTCCTGCTGGCCCGCGAGCTGTCCGCGGACCCCGCGCTGCTGGTGGCGGCGTCCCCGACGCGCGGCCTCGACGTCGGGGCGATCGAGTCGGTGCGCGAGCTGCTCGTGCGCAGCGCCGCCGACGGCGTCGGCGTCCTGCTCATCAGCGAGGACCTCGACGAGATCCTCGACCTGTCGGACCGCATCGTCGTGCTGTACGAGGGCCGGGTGGCCGGCGAGGTCGCCCGCGACGAGGCCGACGTCACGGAGCTCGGACTGCTGATGGGCGGCGGCGCCGGCGGATCCGGCGGGGACCTCCTGTGATCCGGCTCGAGCGACGCGTCGGCGTGCCCCGCTGGCTGAGCGTCGTCGTCCCGCTGGCCTCCTTCCTCGCCGCCCTCGCAGTGGGCGGGCTGCTGCTCCTGGCCACGGGCCACGACCCGATCGACACCTACCAGCGCATCGTGGAGCGCTCCGTCACCTCCGACGGCGCGCTGTCCGGCACGCTCGTGGCCGCCACCCCGCTGCTCTTCACCGGGCTGGCCGCCGCCGTGTCGTTCCGGGCCGGCGTGTTCAACATCGGCGGGGAAGGGCAGCTCGTGATCGGCGCCATCGCCGCGTCGGGCACCGGGCTGGCGCTCGACGGCAGCCCGGGCTGGCTCGTGATCACGGCGATGCTGGTCGCCGGCGCCGCGGGCGGCGCGCTCTGGGGCGCCATCCCCGGCGCGCTGCGGGCGTTCCTCTCGGCCAACGAGATCATCACCTCGCTGATGCTCAACTACGTGGCCGCCAACCTGGCCACGTACCTGATCTTCGGGTCGGAGTCGTACTGGCGCAGCCTCGAGGGCTCCGGGGCCACCTTCCCCCAGGGCAAGCGGCTGCCCCCGCAGGCGGCCTGGCCGGCGCTGGACCTCGGGGACCTCGTGGTGCCGTTCGGCTTCCTCGTCGGTGCGTTGGTCGCCACGCAGCTCTTCGTGCTGCTCCGCCGCACCCGCTTCGGCTTCGAGGTGGCGGTGATCGCCGACTCCGCGCCGACGGCCCGCTACGCCGGGATGCGCACCCGCCGCACGATCCTGGCGGTGATGGCGCTGTCCGGCGCCGTGGCCGGCCTCGGCGGGGCGAGCAACGTGGGCGACACCCGGCACGTCCTCGACCCGCGCGGCCTCAACCAGGCGGGCTACGGCTACGCGGGCATCGTGGTGGCGGCGCTCGCCCGGCTCAACCCCGTGGCGGTGGTGCTCACCTCGATGGTGATGGGTGGCCTGGCCAACGCCGGCCGGGCGCTGCAGGGCCCCGACTTCCCCGCGGGCCTGGTCGGCACCCTGCAGGGGCTCCTGCTGGCCTGCACCCTCGGGGGCGAGGTCTTCGCCCGGTACCGCATCCGACGCGTCGCCACCGTCGCCGCGCCGGCCACCGCCGAGGCCGCGACGTGAACGCCAACCTGTTCGTGGTGCTCGCCGCGTCGGCGGTCTTCTACGGCACGCCGCTGTACTTCGCGGCCCTCGGCGAGCTGCTCACCGAGCGGTCGGGCGTCCTCAACCTCGGCGTCGAGGGGATGATGCTCATCGGCGCGGTGACCGCGGCCTGGACCTCGATTCACGCCCCCGGGTCGACCCCCGTCGTGCTGGCGCTCTCGGTGCTGGCGGCGACGGGAGCCGCCGGCCTGCTGGCCCTCCTCCACGCGTTCCTCGTGGTGACGCTGCGCGTGAGCCAGGTCGTCTCGGGCCTCACGATCACGATCCTGGCAGGGGGTGCGGGCCTCTCGTCGTACCTCGCCAACACGTGGGAGGTGGCGGCGGGCCCCGTCCCCCACCAGCTCCACGCCCTCGACGTCGGCGGGCTCGGCGACCTGCCGGTGATCGGTCCGGTCCTGCTCGACCAGAACGCGCTGACCTACCTCTCGTGGGTCGCGCTCGCCGCGGCCTCCTGGTACCTCTACCGGAGCCGGCTCGGCCTCAACCTCCGGGCGGTGGGCGAGTCGCCCGCCACCGCCGACGCCATGGGCCTGTCGGTGCCCCGCTACCGCTACGTCCACACCGTGCTCGGCGGTGTGCTCGCCGGCATCGGCGGCGCCTACTTCTCGTTGGCGATCGTGCCCACGTGGACCGACGGTGTCACGGCGGGACGGGGGTGGATCGCCCTCGCCCTGGTGATCTTCGGGTTCTGGCGCCCCGATCTCACCCTGGCCGGCGCCTACCTGTTCGGTGCCCTGTCGAGCCTCGGCCCGACGCTGCAGGCGCGTGGCGTCGACGTGTCGGTCCAGCTCCTGGACTCGCTCCCGTACGTGATGACCGTGGTCGTGCTGGTGGCGGTGTCGTCGGGCTGGGCCAGTCGCCGGCTCGGGGCGCCCGCCGCCCTGGGGACGCCGTACGAGCGCGAGGACCGCTAGCGGCCCTTCGGGTGAATTCGGCACATTCCCGGCCAGATTCCGCCAGCTCGCCTACTATCCGCGCAGCGCGCAGCGCTGACGGTGGGCAACACGAAGGAGCACGAAATGCGACGTCGAGTTCTCATGGGTATCGGTTCGATCGCGCTGGGCCTCGGTTCGGTGGCGGCGGTGTCCACGGCGCCGGCCAGCGCCGCGCCCCCCATCCTCGGGGGCAACGGCTGCCTCATCTTCCTCAACCTGGGGATCATCCCGCCCATCGCCATCGCCTGCCCCAACGGCCCGGGCTGAACCAGAAGTACCGGCACCTGCCGGGACAAATGCCGCGAAGTTCACCTACGATCACCACACCAGTACGAACGGTGGTGACACCGAGGAGGGTGAACATGCGACGTCGAGTGCTCATGGGTGCAGGAGCGGTGGCATTGGGTCTCGGTTCGGTGGTGGCGACGGCGAGTCCCGCCAGTGCCGCCATGGGTCCGATCCGCATCGAGCTGTTCGGAGATCCGAACCCGGCTCCCTGCTTGCTGAACATCAACCTGATCATCATCCCGCCGATCTGCATCAGCTAGGTCCGGGGCGGAACGAACGGAGGGCCATCCCCTAGGGGATGGCCCTCCGTCGCGTTCGGGTTCTGATTGTCGCTAGATGCAGATCGTGATGCCCAGCACGATCTTGATCAGGCAGTTCTTGTAGGTCCAGCTCCGGCTCGCCACGGCCGACACGTTCCCCGCCGAGTCGATCGCCCGCACGGAGAAGGTGTGGGCACCGGCAGCCACGGTGTACGGCCGGGGCGAGGTGCAGGACACGAAGCCGCCACCGTCGAGGCTGCACTGGAAGGCCGCTCCGGCCTCGGAGGTGAAGCTGAACGTCGCCTCCGGCACGTTGATCGTGCCCGTGGGCCCACCGGTGATCGTCACGACGGGAGCCGTCGTGTCGACGGTGAACAGCACCGAGGACTGGCCGGTGTTCGTGGCCGGGTCCGTGGCGGTGACCACCACGCTGTGGGGACCGTCCGCCAGCGCGGCAGTGGTGAAGCCGGTCGGCGTGCAGGGCACCGTGTTGCCGTCGACCTTGCAGACCACCGTGGCCGTCGGGTCGTCCACCGTGAAGGGGATCGCCACGGTGTTGTCGTTGGTCGGGGTCGGCACCTGGCCGATGTTGACCACCGGCGCCGCGGTGTCGACGGTGAAGCCCCGCTCCGCCGGTGAGGGATCCGGGTTGCCGTCCGAGTCGATGGCGCGGACCCGGAAGAGGTGGAACCCGGGCGTCAGGCCGGTGTACGTCGTGGTGCCGTCGCCGGTGCACGGGCCAAACCCGTTGGCGTCGATCTGGCACTGGAACGTGGAGTTCGGCTCGCTCGAGGTGAAGCTGAACGTGGCCGTCGTTGTGTTCACGGTCCCGGTGGTGCCGCCCGCCGTGATGAAGGTGTTCGGCGGGGTGCCCTGGACGGTGAAGGCCACGGAGTCCTGGCCGATGTTCCCGGCCGCGTCGACGGCGCGGACCGTGATGATGTGGGCTCCGTCGTCCAGGATGTCGGAGTCGAACGGTGAGGTGCAGGGCACCGGACCGTCGCTGTCGACCTCACAGGTGACGGCGGCACCGGGCTCGGACACCGTGAACACCACGGTCGGCGTGTTGTCGACCGTGATCGGCTGCGGGCCCGAGGTGATCTCGACCACCGGGTCGATGGTGTCGACCGTGAACTCGATCGGTCGCGGGAACGGCGTCGTTGCCGGACGCGGTCCTCGGCGCTGATCACGATCGTGTGCGGGCCGTCGTCCAGGGCGCCGGTCGTGACCGACGGCGGGGCGCACGGCACGAGCGGCTGCGTCGTCGAGCGTGCACGTGACGTCCGACGGCTCGGACACGTTGAACTCCACCGTGGCCTCGTCGTCGCCGATCGATCGTTGGGGGCCGGACGTGATCGGTGATGACCGGGTTGGTGGTGTCCGGGTCGTAGCTGAACGACCGCGTCGCCGCCGCGCCCCGGTTGCCGGCGAGGTCGATCGCCCGCACGGAGAACGTGTGCGGACCCGCGGCGAAGCCGCGAGTACGCCTCCGGGGAAGTCGCACGGGACGTAGGTGGTGTCGTTGCCGTCGAGCTTGCACTCGAAGGTGGCGTCCGCCTCCGGCGAGCCGAAGGTGAACTCCGCCTCGGGGAAGAGGATCGACCCGGTCGGGCCGGCGGTGATCTCCACCGTCGGGCCGACGGTGTCCACCGTGAAGTCCTCGGAGTCGGAGCCCGACGTTGCCGGCCTGGTCGGTGGCCGTCACCACGAGGGTGTGGGGGCCGTCGCCGAGCGTGGGCGTGGTGTACGACGGCGGCGAGCACGCCACGGCCGGGAGGGCGTCGACCTGGCAGGTGGCCGTGGTGGTGGTCGAGTCGGCGATCGTGAACGGCAGCGTCGGGGTGCTGTCGCTGATGGGCCCGGTCACGGGCGCCACGGTGACCACCGGGTTGGTGTTGTCGACGATGAGATTCACCGTGGCCGGGGTCGGGTCGGTGTAGATGTTGTTGGCGGGGAGCGTCGACGAGGTGGCGTCCACCGCGCTCGCCTGGACGGCGATGGTGTGGGGGCCGTCCGTGAGGGCGGGCGTCCACGGGCGAGGCCGGGCACGGCGTTGAAGGCGCCGTCGTCGACGCTGCAGCTGAACGTCGCGCTCGGGCGTCGTCGAGCTGAAGGTCACCTGCGGGTTCTTCGTGGGGACGGACGGCCCGGCCGCGATGGTCTGCGGCGGCTGGGTCTCGTAGGCGCCGCTGTCGCAGCTGGTCCCGCCCGGGCGGGGCTTGCCCCGCTGGTCGGTGGAGGGGCAGCCGGCCACCGCGGCGTCGATGGCCGGGCTGGTGGGGAGCAGCCGGAAGTTGAACGAGCCGTACGCCCCGGCGAACAGGGCCGGTGCGCCGTTGAGACCGGCGGTCCGGCGAGCTGCGGGTTCACGTGCGTCGCGCTGCAGCTCTCCGTCGGGTACTCGAAGTTGCCGCCGCGCATCGTGATGGTGCCGCCGAGGGCGGTGTTGCACGGGCTGGCGGTGTAGGACGGGATGGCGCCGGAGGCGGGCATGACCGGCGAGGCGGCACTCGAGTCGCTGTCGTGGATGATCGTGTTCTTCACGGTCACCACCGGGGCAGGGGTGGTGGCGGGTGTGCCGCAGATCGAGCCGCAGGTGAGGATCGACGAGGCCGGGGCGGCGCCGGCGGCCTGCGCCGTGCCGCTGTCGACGAAGGTCGAGCTGGAGACGGTGGCCGTGCCTTGGAACTTCGCCTGGCCGATCGTCGGCCCCGTTCACGACGGTGATGCCGGCGCTGCCGTTGTTGGCGCTGTTGAACCAGAACGTGTCGTTCTCGAACGTGCCGGCGCTGCCGCCCACCACGGCCGCGCCGTTGGCGAGCGCTGCGTTGAGGACGAACGCCGTGCCCCGGACTGTGGTCGTCGCGAGGAGGCCGTTGGCCGCACCGGCGACGAGCCCGCCGCCGTTGAATGCGGAGTTCTGCTGGAGCAGGGAGTCGTTCACTGCGACGGGAGCACCCAAGGCGTAGACCCCGCCGCCGGTCTGGTGGCGAAGTTCAGGTAGATGAACGAGCGGTTGATCGTGAGCGAGCCGCCCAGGACCGACGACGCCGCCGCCGACGCTGTTGGCGTAGTTCACGCTGCCGCCGGCGATGGTCAGATCGTTCAGGGTCAGCGACGGTGTTGAAGCCGAAGATGAGCCGCATCTGGTCCGGGGTGCGGACCGCGTCTGCTGCGGACGAGCGCCGCGCCGTTGCCGTTGATGATCAGCGGTGCCGAGATCGTCGGCAGCGCGACGTTGTTGTTCGCCGGGCTCGAGCTCGACCGCCGGCGTGGTGAAGGTGAAGGTGCACGCAGCGCCGGTGATGTTGATCACGTCGACTTCCGCGTTGCCGTTGCCGTTCGCCGTGTTGATGGCCGCGATGAGCGCGGCGTTGTTGCCGCACGGCCACGTCGATGGTGGCGGCACCGGCCTCGGTGGCGGTCAGGACGACGAGACCGCCGACCACGAGCGAGAGGACGGCGGTGGCCGCCCCGAGGCGACGAAGGAACCTTGGGCATGCGGAATCTCCCCGACAAGACGGCGCGGATGGCCGAACAGGGATGCAACGCTACGGATGGTTCCGTGTGACGTCAATCACACCGGGTGTCCGGGGGCTGTGCCGAGGGTGACGGAACCGACGGAATGGGAGGATCCGGCGTGACTGAACCATTGCTGACCTGGAGGGCCCTCGGGCGGGCGACCCTGGCCCGCCAGCTCCTGCTGAGCCGGGTGTCGGCGCCGCCGCGGACCGTGATCGACCACCTCGTCGACTCCAGGTCCCTGGGGAGGAACCCCTAGGGGGTCCCTCGCCTGACCCGTCCCACCCCCCGGTCCGTACGGTCCGGAGATGGGTGCCGTGCAGGAGCGTCCCGGGGAGCTGCGACGCTCGGGGCTGGCAGCCGCCGTCCTCCGCGCGCCGCTCCCGGGGCTGCGGGCCGAGCTCGCCGCCGTGCGCCTGGCTTGCCGCCTCGAGGGCGGGCCCTTCCGGTCCGCCACCGCGCGCGCCCTCCTGCGCGAGCGCCACGGCGTGGAGGTCGGGCCGTACTCCTACGGCGCCTGCCTGCGGCCCGGGCTCCTCCCCGCGGGGGTCGAGGTGGGCCGCTACGTGTCGATGGCGACGCAGGTGTCGGTGTTCCGCCGGGGTCACCCGACCGAGCGCCTCTCGATGCACCCCGCGTTCTACAACGCGTCCGTCGGGCCCCTGACCGAGGACGCCGTGGCCAGCGCGCCGCTCGAGGTCGGCCACGATGCCTGGCTCGGTCACCTGTGCACGATCCTCCCGGGCTGCCGGCGAATCGGCATCGGCGCGGTGGTCGGGGCGGGGGCCGTGGTCACGCGGGACGTCCCCGACCTCGCGATCGTCACGGGCAACCCCGCGCGCCTGGTGCGCCTCCGCTTCCCGGACGACACGTGCGAGGCGGTGCTGGCGAGCCGGTGGTGGGAGCGCCCGCTCGACGAGCTGCTCGCCGACCTGCCGGCGATGCTCGAGCCGGTGACCGGCGCCTGGTCGGCGCACCCGCTGCTCGCCGACCCCGCTGCCGCATGAGCCGACAGCTCGAGCGCCGACCAGACGAGCGGCGGCAAGGCGAGGGCGAACCCGCCCGCGCGGCAGCGCCGGTGGCGTGGCCGGTGCCGGGATCGTCGGGCAGGCGCTGGCGTTCGTCACCGCGCCGATCCTGGCCCGGGCCCTCGGGCCAAGCGGCCGGGGCACGGTCGCCCTCGTGGGCGTCTACGACGAGCTCTCCACCAACCTCTTCAACGCCGGCGTGCCGAGCGCGGTGGGCTTCGCCACCAAGGAAGGGCGGGCCAGCGTCCCCGCCCTCCTGGGCGCGACGCGCCGGTTCAGCCTCCTGCTGCTCCCGTGCTCGATCGCCGCCGGTGCCGCGGTGGCCATCTGGCCCCTGGCCGACCTGCCGACCGGCGCGCGGCTCGTCGGCTTCGCGCTGGTGGCCCTGTCGCCGGTCGCCAACACGTTCCTCATCGCCTGCCGCAACATCCTGATGGCCCGCGGCGACCTCGCGACGCTGCGGACGCTCGCGCTCGTCCAGGCCGCCACCCGGGGCGCGGCCATCGTCGGCCTCGCGGTGCTCGGTTGGCTCGAGCCCGCGCTCGCGGCGGTGTGCCTGTCGGTCTCCGTGCTCCTGGCCAACGCGGTGGCCTGGCGCCGCGTGCAGGATCGGCCCGGTCCCCCCGCTCCCCTGCGACCGCTCCTTCGGTTCGGCCTGCGCTCGCTGCCGGGCACGCTCTCGAACCTCGCCAACAACCGCCTCGATCAGGTCCTCATCGCCCCGATGCTCGGGACCCGGGCCCTCGGCATCTACGCGGTGGCGGTCGGGGTCACGTTCGTTCCGGTGCAGGTCGGCGCCGGGCTCGCGTACGCGTCGTTCCGCCGGGTCCGCCCCTCCGACCCGACCGGGCCTGGCGCGCCGGCGGCGGCGCTGCTGCGTCGGGCCGGGCTGCTCACCGCCATCGCCTGCGCGCTCACCGGGCTGGCCGCCGCTGGTGGGCTGGAGCTGGTCTACGGCCACGACTTCTCCACCGCGGTGACGCCGACGCTGCTCCTCCTCCCGGCGTCGCTCTTCCTCGGCCTGCACCTGGTGGCGACCCAGGTGGCCAACGCCCTCGAGGTGCCGGAGCACGCGTCGATCGGGCAGGTGGCCGGCGTGGTGGTGACCGTCGTCGGCCTGATCCTCGTCCTGCCCGACCACGGCATCGCCGGCGCCGCGGTGGTCTCGAGCATCGCCGCCGCGGTCCGGCACCTCGTGACCCTCGCGCTGCTGCGCGGCCGGGGCGTGCGGGGCACGTTCCCGGGTCGGGCCGAGCTCGTCGGCGTCGCGGCGGACGGGCGGCGGATCGTCAGGCGAGCGCGGGCTCGGGTTCGTCCCCCGGGCGAGCCGGCCGCGACGGGCGCAGCACCACCGGCTGGTCGCTGAGCGGCACCACCGGGCGGGGGTGCCGCAACCCGTCCCGGCGGATGCGCCGAACGGTCCCGACCACCGACCGGGCCTTGGCCCGGGCGTCGAGGTCACGCCACCAGGCGCCGAACGTCGGGACGCGCCGGTAGGTCGGCGTGGGGAGGCCGAGCACGCGCATGGCCAGCAGGCGGCCCCACACGGCGCCTCTCGTCTGGACGAGGTTCGGCTGCGAGCGGGGCAGCCGGTCGACCGGCGCGGGCTCGAGGGCGAGCGCTCCGGCCGTCATCGCGGCCCGCACCGCAGCGCGGCCCCGCTCGGTCCGGCCGAGCACGAGCGACCGACCCGGGTCGTCGCCCGTTGGGCGCCACCACGGGTCACCCACCGCGACGTCGGCGAACTCACCCGTGTGGTCCGGGCAGATCTTGCAGCGCCACGGGCGGTGCTTCTGCAGGATCTCGCCCCAGGACTCGGCGTAGGTGAGCGACGCGGTCCGGTCGTGGCCCCCGGGGGTGTGCTCGGCACGGGCGTCGCCCGGCCAGCCATCGCCGCGGTACTCGAGCGATCGCAGGTCGCCGAGATCCTCGACGCCCATGGTGGCGAGCATCTCGAGGGTGCCGGCCGTGCTGGGGGTGCCGGCGCAGAACACCGCGATGGTGAGGTCGATGCGCTCGGCCAGCTCCGGCCGCAAGCGCGCCGCCTGCTGCACACCGGCGATGTCGCAGGGCTTTCCGATCACGACGCACGGCCCCGGCGCCGCCTCGACCAGCGCCAGGCCCTCGCCCGGGCTGGCCGGCGCATAGCGCGAGCCACAGGCGGCGAGCACCGCGGCGGCGTCGGTCGACAGCACCGGCTCGTTGCGCCACGGCGCGTCGGGCACGCCCCGCACGTGGAGGACGCCGACCGCGGCGCCGCGCTCCAGCCGGTCGATGGCCAGGGCCGACGCCGCCCCACCGCTCGAGGCGCGACGGCGGACCGTGGCGTCCGACGCGTGCCCCTCCCAGAGGTCGATCACCGGACCCCAGAGCGGCAGGAGGTCCGACTGCACGTGGGTGGACAGCGCACCGGGCTCGTGGTCCAGCCGGACGCCGGGGCAGGCGCGCAGCGCAAGGGCCGCCGCCGGCCCGCGGCCGATCCGGATCGGGCGGCGTCCGACCTCGACGTCGTCGACCATCGCCACCTCGTCGGGCGCGACGTAGGCGCAGGTCCCGCAGCCCGTGCAGAGGTGGCGCTCGGCCACGTCGAGGACGTCGGACAGCTCGCCGCGCACGGGTCAGACCCCGACGAGCGGTCGGGGCGCGACCGCTTCGAGGATCTCCGCCATCTGCCCCTGCGCCCGGACCTGGGCGTGCGACGCCGCCCGCCGGACGGCGGGCCGGTCGTCGTGCCGCTGCTCGTACGAGGCGATCAGCACCCCCGCCAGCGCGGCCGCGTCGCGATGGCGGGCGTCGGCGACGTGGGCCCCGCGACCGAGGTCGCCGAACGTGCCGGCGAACTTGTCGCTGTAGGCGAGGGCCGCCGCGGGGACGCCCGACGACAGGGCCGCGATGGTGGCGTGCATCCGAGCGCCGCACATCCACGACGAGCGGGCGATCAGCGCCTTGGCGATCGTCGGATCCGACACGGCCGGGGCCACGGCCGCGCGGGGACCGAGCACATCGGCGAGGGCCCGGCAGGCCGGCTCGTCGGACTCGGCGCTCGCACCGATCACATGGGGCACGAGCACGATCCGGGCCGAGGGGTCGGTCGACAGCACGTGCCGCCCGAGCGTCTCGAGGGCGGCACGGGCGTCGGCCGAGCGGGCGCCGGCGAGGCCCGATCCCGGGTTGGCGATGAGCCCGCTGACGTTGAGGGCGATCTGCTCGCCACCGTCCAGCGGGGGGCCGTACCAGCGCTCCACGTCCTGGGCGGAGGCGGGGGGCAGCAGGTGGGCGACGTCGACCCCCAGCCGATGGCGTTCGGGGTCGTGGTCCGCGCCGGCGAGCTCGACGAGGGCCGCGTGGGCGACGCGGTCGCGCGCCCAGGCCATCGAGCTCCGCCCCACGAGGACCGACGCCGACTGCCGCGTCGCGGAGCCGCTGAAGGGCCCGTACGTCTGGGGCAGCAGCACCAGCGGCCGACCCGCGCGCAGCGCGAGGCGCATGGGAGCCATCGAGGCGCGCAGGCGCGGCACCCCGTAGAGGTCGGCGAAGCTGTCGCCGCCGGCCAGCACCAGCACCGCGTCGGCGGCCCGGACGGCCGCGACACCCGCGTGGAGCGGTGAGCCCGATGCGGCCCCCACCGACAGCCGGGCGAACGAGCTCGGGCGGTGGATGCGCCGGGTCCACGGGGCCCCGACCCGCCGGTAGCCGACCGCGTGCTCTCCGAGCCGGGTGACGACCTCGGCCTCCCCGGTGCCGTGGTCGAACACGGTGAGCTCGGCGTCGGGGTGGCACTCGGCGATCCCGGCCAGGGTGCCGCCGAGGAGCGCCGACACCCCCAGGTTCCCGGTGTCGTCGGACGCCCCGAACAGGCACAGTCGCAACGGCATGCCGACACCCTTCCCGCGCCGGCGCCCGCGGTCCTGTCGTCGAACCCACTAGGGGGACCGACCGGCGGACGGTGTTCCCGACCGTTCGTACCGTGCTGGGGTGGCTCCGACGCAGACCGTTCCGGACGCGCGCCCGACCACGGACCCGGACCCCCTGGCCGTCCCCGAGCTCGACGTGTCGGTGGTCGTCGTGGGGTACCGCACCCCCGAGCTCGTCCGGCGGTGCGTGCGCTCCGTCCTCGAGCAGACCCGCGGGGTCACGCTGGAGGTGCTCGTGGTCGACAACGACGGGGGCCCCGGCGCGACGTCAGACCCGGTCCTGCTCGATGCCGGCTGCACCGTGATCCTCCCCGACACCAACCTCGGCTTCGCCCGCGCCGTGAACCGAGCGGCCGCGGTCGCCACCGGGCGGTACGTCCTCCTGCTCAACCCCGACACCGTCGTCGTCGACGGCGCCGTCGACCGGCTCGTGGCCTTCGCCGACGAGCACCCGGGCCACGGCCTGTACGGAGGTCGCACCGTCGACGCCGACGGCCGCCTCGACCCGCGCTCGTGCTGGGGCTTCCCGACCCTGTGGAGCACGTTCTGCTTCGCCACCGGCCTCGCCTCCATGGCGAAGGGCCACCCCGTCCTCGACCCCGAGTCGCTCGGGAGCTGGGCGCGCGACAGCGTGCAGGAGGTCGACGTCGTCACCGGCTGCCTGTGCCTGGTCCGCACCAGCACCTGGCGGGGCCTGGGCGGCTTCGACGAGCGCTTCTTCGTCTACGGCGAGGACGTGGACCTGGCCCTGCGGGCCCGTGAGGCCGGGTTCCGGCCGCTCCTGTGCCCCGAGGCCACGGTGGTGCACGACGTCGGTGCGTCGACCACCCGCGTCGAGAAGCTCGTGCTGCTGCACCGCGGCAAGGTGTCGCTGCTGCGCAAGCACTGGACCCGACCGCGCGCCGCCGTCGGCGTGGCCCTGCTGCGCTCGGGCGTGGCGCTCCGAGCGTGGGCGGGCGACGACCCGAGCTGGCGCGCGCTGCACGAGCGGCGCGACGAGTGGACCGCCGGCCACCCGGTGGCCGAGTGAGGCGCCGCCCCTGGGTCGGGCTGGCCGCCGCGGCTGCGCTGCTGATCGGCACCGCCGCCTGCGACCCGGCCGAGGAGGACGCCGCCGGCGCCGCGCCGGTGGTCCGGGTCACCTCCGCGGCGGCGCTCGCCTCGGCCTACGCGACGGCACCGTCCGGATCGACGATCGAGCTGGCCTCCGGCGTCTACCAGCCGAAGCAGCTGCGGCGGCCCGCGGACGCGCCGACGCTCGACCAACCCGTCACGCTCCGAGCCGAGGACGGGGCGGACGTGGAGGTGCGGTCCCTCGACGTCGCCGGTCCCGCCCTGCGCGTCAGCGGCCTCCACCTCACCGGGATCATCCGGTTCCGGGCCGCGGCGGTGCGGTCATCGCTCGAGGGCTCCACGGTCGACCCTGGCACGGTGATCGTGGAGGGCGACGACGTCACGATCCGGGACAACCACATCACCGCGGCGCCCGACCGCGACGCCCTCGACATCGGCGCCACCGACGGCAGCGGGCCGCGCCGCGTGCTGGTCCACCGCAACGTGCTCGGGCCCGGGACGCTGAGCCCCGGCTCGTCCGCCCACGTCGACTGCCTGCAGGTGATGAGCGCCGAGCAGCTGGTGATCAGCGCCAACGTGCTCTACGACTGCCCCGCCCAGACCCTCCTGGTCAAGAGCGACCTCGGACCCGTCCACGACGTTCGGATCGACCGCAACGCCCTGCGCGGGTGCCGCCCGCGCACCGACACGTGCCCGGCGTTCATGACCCTGCAGATCATCCCCGGCGCGCACCCGATGTCGGACGTCGAGGTCCGCGGGAACTCGGTGGCCGGCGCCTTCCGAGCGGTGGGGCAGGTGCCCGGGCTCGCGCTGCGGGGCAACGCCATCGACGAGGTGGCCGACGGCTGCGAGCACCTCACCGAGCGCAACGTCGTGGGCCGCGCCCGCTGCGACGTGCCGCCCGGCAACCTCATCGCCGCTCCCCGTTGGACCTCGGTCGACGCCGCGCCGCCCAACCTGCGGGCGGAGGCGGACTCCCCCACCGTGGATGCCGGCCCGCCCACGATGGACGCGGACGCCGACGGGCGCACCAGCGCCTGCGGGTCAGCGTGGGATGCCGGCGCCTTCGAGCGCTGCGAGAGCTGACTCGGAGACCGTGCCCGAGGCCGTGCCAGAGGCCGTGCCCAGGGCTTCGCCCCCTCGCCGGGCCACCACGCGGGCCGGCACCCCCACGGCGACGGAGCCCGGCGGCAGCGAGCGGGTGACCACGGCGCCCGCGCCGACGACGCAGCCGTCGCCGATCTCGACGCCGGCCACCACGACCACGCCCGCGCCCAGCCAGCAGTCGTCGCCGATGCGCACGTCTCGCTCCCGCCGAGGCTGTTCGAGGATGCGCTGCCCGGCGCTCGTCCCGTAGTCCGAGGCGGTGACGAAGACGCCCGGCGCCAGCAGGCAGTCGGCCCCGATGTCGATGCGGCCGGTGGACGGTCCCGCCCAGAGGTGGGTACGGGCGTTGACGTGCGAGCGGGCACCGACCGACACCCGCTCGCCATGGGCGATCGAGACGTTGGGCGCGATGCGAGCCGACGGGTCGACGGCGGCCCGGCGCCGCGGCTCCACGTGCGTGTAGTTGTGGTGGTGCACGAGGCGGAGCACATGGGCCCACGGCCGCGGGTCGAGCACGCTGAGCAGCGCCGCCGCGCCGCGCGCGGCACGGGACTCCCGGCCGCGGAGCCGCTGCACGATCCCGATCCGGGATGCCGCCTCGGCCTTCACGTCGCGCTCCGGAGCCGGCCGGTGACGTCGCTGTCCCAGTGGAGCCGGCGCTCGCGCCAGCGGCGGCGGGCCCGGCGCTTCGCGAGCGCGTTCACCGCCAGGTACACGGGCGCGGCGAGTGCCACCGCGGGCGAGCGGAGCGAGGCCAAGGCCTGGCGGCGGTCGTGCTCCTCCCCCGCCGCCGCGCTGGCCGGGCGCTCGCCCCGCGCCTCGAGCTCGAGGTTGCCGAGGCGCTGACGGGTTCGGACCCGGACGAGGCTGCGCAGGTCCCGCGGCGGGTGCTGGACGAACCGGGCATGGCGGACGGACCGGCGCTCGCCCGGGCGGAAGTGGTCCCGGAACCAGAGGTCGTCGGCGATGATCGGCGGGAACGACCCGAGCCGGAGGTGGCCGCGGCCGCTGACGCCGTACACGCCGCTGCCCACCAGGTCGCCGCGGCAGTACGGCAACGTGCCCCACACCCGGTAGTAGGCCCGCACCGCGGGGCTGCAGCCGGCGAGGTCGAACCGCACCGCGGGGGCGGCCGCGAGGGCGGCACCGGAGGCGAGCACCCGGCTCGCCTCGCGCAGCGCGCCGGCCGTCACGCGCACGTCGGCGTCGACGTAGAACCGCGGGAAGCGGGTGGCGGCGCGATCCCCGGCGTTGAGGGCGCCGTGCTTGGACGCCTGCTCCAGCTCGAGCACGCGCACCGGGAACCGGCGGGCCAGCTCGGCCGTGCGGTCCGTGCACCCGTTGCACACCACCACGACGTCGAGCTCGTCGGGCTCGGCGTCGGCCAGGAGCGTCGTGAGGAACCCCTCCAGCACGAGCTCCTCGTCGTGGGCGGGCACCACCACCGAGGCCGGGACCGCCAGAGGCTTCGCGACCGGCACCGGCGGTCCCCACCGCTCCACGGTCACCGTCTCGCCCACCGGGTCACCGGCGTCGATCTGCCCCCAGAGGTCGAGCGGCACGAGCTCCTCGGTGAGCGGTGGGTGGTCGGGCAGGCCCGCGGGCACGGGCACCTCCTGGTGGTCGCGCAGCTCGAGGCGCCAGACGGCGGCGGCCAGCCCGGTGAGGGTGAACACGAGCGCGGTGGCGATCCGGTACCCGGCCCCGTCGAAGAAGGCCCAGGTGACCATGAGCACGGACAGCGACGCGGCCACGGCCCGGCCCAGGTGCGCCGCGGCCGGGTCGCTCCGCCGACGACGGGCGACGTGCCACGCCAGCCCGATCGGGACGATGAAGCCCACCAGATGCACGCCGAGCCCGAGGTAGCCCCCGTCGACGAGGTCGGCCAGGTACTGGTTGTCGAAGACCTCGTAGTCGACGACGTTGTACTCCCCGAGGCCGCGGCCGAACACGGGCGACTCGGCCAGCACGTCGTCGAGCACGCGGTAGTCGCGGGTGCGGGCGGAGATGCTCGTGTTGTCCCCGAGGTCGACGAACAGGTCGGTCATCGTCGAGGTCAGCGCGGGCACCGCGAGGGCGGCGATCGCCACCATCGCCACGACCCCCACGAGGGCGTTCGCCCGGCGCCGCCAGGACCACCCGAGGGACAGGACCAGCACGCCGACCGCCAGGCCGATCAGCCCGGAGCGGGAGATCGCGAACGGGATGGCGACCGCCATCAGGGCCGTGCTCCAGCGGGCCGTCGGCCGGAAGGCGGGCCGGCCGTGGGCGGCCAGGTGGATGCCGAGCGGGACCGTGGTGGCCAGCACGACCGCGAACTCGATCGGGTGCTTGGCCGTGCCCCCGATCCGGAGGAAGCCGTCGCGCGGGCTGATCGTGAGCTGCGACGGGTTCTCGGTGAGGAGGGGCAGGTGCCGACCGGCGAACAGCCGCTGTCCGGTCACCTGCTCGATGAGCCCGCAGATGGCGAGCACCGCCCCGCACAGCACGAGGACCTCGAGCAGGTCCTCGAGGCGGCGGCGGGTGGGGATCCCGTCGGCCACGGCCAGCGTGATGCCCACGAACATGAGGAGGATCCCGACCGACCGGTGGGCGTTGACCATCTGCTCGTCGGAGACCGGGTGCGTGAACATCGTGGCGTAGCCCACCGAAGCCGCCGCCACGAGGAGCAGCACCAGCAGGTGGATCGGCTGCCACCCGCGATCGAGCGACGCCCGCCCGACCCACCGGGCCCGCACCCACCAGAGCAGGGCGAGGGATCCCACGAGCATGCCCGGGGTGAGCGGCCCGAACCCGACGAAGCTGAACCGCGTCGGCACGGCCACGAACAGCACGAACATCGCGCCGACGAGGGTCACCGCGTCGCGTCGCGCGCCGAAGAGCAGCACGCCGGCGATGACGGCTGCCACCGCGAGCGCCCCGGCCACCGGCGCGACGAGCGCGACGAGGCCGCCGAGGACGACGAACGAGCCGCCCGTCCGGGTGGCGTCAGTCCTCGCCGTCACCGGCTCGCGTCGGCGATGCCCCCGGCCCAGCGCCCGACCTCCCGCTCGACGCGGGCGGAGAGCCGGCGCTCGGCCCGGCGCCGCAGCGCCTGGTCGATGGCGAGCACCACGAGGGACGTCCCGAGGAAGGCGGCCCCGAGGCCACCGATCAGGACGCGGCGCCGGTCACCCGACTGCGGCTGCACCGTGGGGTCGGCCAGCGGCACCGCGTCGATGCGCGATCCCTCGGCAGCCCCGAAGCGGTCCTCGATGTCGGTGAGCGCGGCATCGACCTGGTCGACGGCGACGTCCGCCGCCCGCTGGGCGAGCGCGGCCGAGGGGGCGGAGACCTCGATCACGACGATCGGCGCCTCCTGCACGAGGCTGAACGAGACGTCGGCGCCCGGGGCCGCCGCGGCCCGCTCCTCGGCGCCCTCCGGCGACTCCACCACGAAGGCCACGGACTGGGTGGCGGCGTCGAGCTGGCCCCGGTTCGACAGGAGCAGCGGGTTGGCGATGGCCTGATCGGGGGTTCCCGAGGGCGCGAGGAGCACCTGGGTCTCGACGGCGTACGAGGGCCGCACGGACGAGGCCACGCTCGATGCCACGACCACGCCGAACAGCAGCAAGGGCAGCGCCAGGTACCAGCGCCGGATCACTCGTCCGGCCAGCATCCAGAAGTCCACGATCACCTCCGAGGGGTCCCGTCGAGCGTACGAACGGGCCCTCCGGGGATCGTCTCGTGCATGCCCCTAGGGGATCCTTCGGCCCCACGCGGCCCCGACGTTTCGGGGAGGTCAACATCGCTGGACAAGCGGCGAGGTTCCTTGAGTCGGAGCACCACACGACCTACGGTCGTAACCGAATCGCAATACGGGCGGACACCCGACTGCAACCTGGACCCATTCGATCCACGTGAGAGGTGCCCACCGATATGCCTTCGTTCATCGTGCACGCCAAGGGTTTCGTGGGGGAGACGACCGCCGAGCTGCTCCGGGACCGAGGGGCCCCCGTCGTCGAGGTGACCGACGACCGCGAAGCCCTCCAGGAGCTCGAGCTCCGCCCGGGCTCCGTCCTGGTCTGCGACGAGGTGCCCCCCGTGTCCACCTGGGCCCAGCGCCGCCGCGTGGTGCTGCTCGCCGGGGCCACCGACGCCGACGTGCTGCGCCTGCTCCGCGGGGGCGCCGACGTGGCCCGCCCCACGGACGGCACCATCGACGCCCTCCTCGACGCCGCCATGGCCGAGGAGACCCCCGTCCGCCACGCACCGGTGGTGTCGCTGCTCCGCCCGACCGAGCCGGCCCGGCCGATGCTGACGCCCCGCCAGCTGGAGGTCGTGCAGCTCATCGCCCGCGGCCTCACCAGCCACGAGATCGCCGAGGAGCTCGGGGTCCGACCGAAGACCGTCGAGAACTACAAGCAGCGGGTGTTCGCCCGCCTCGGCGTCCAGAACCAGGCCCACGCCGTGGCGCGCTGCGCCCGGATGGGCCTCATGGGCGACGCCCTCACCCCGTCGCTGGCCGGGTAGCCCAGGATCGTGTCGTCACGCCGGGTCACCGTGGTGGGGGGCGAGCGCCTCACCGGTGAGCTCCTCGCGGTCGCGTTGCGCCGCCACGGCCTCTTCGAGGCCGCGTGGCACGGCGACGGCGAGATGATCGACGCCATGGACGGCGAGGTGGTCGCGGTCGCCGTCGACCCCGCGCTGGGCACGCTCCGCGCCGCCACCGAGCAAGGGGCGCGCGTCGTCGCGCTCGTCACCGAACCCCCGCTCTCCGCCGACGACGAGATCGATCTGCTGCTGGGCGGGGCCGATGCCGTCGTGTGCTCGACCACCGCCACCGACGAGGTCGTCGCCCACGTCGAGCTCGTCGGCGACGGCGGCGCCTCCGTCCCGCCGAAGCGCCTGCGGGAGCTGCTCGAGCGGGCTCGCCAGCGCGGGACGCGCATCGTGTCGGGCAACGACCTCACGCCGCGCGAGCACCAGATCCTGCACTCGATCGACCGCGGCGAGTCCGTGAAGCAGACGGCCCGCGCCCTCGGCATCTCGCCGAAGACCGTCGAGAACCTGCAGAGCCGGCTGTTCACCAAGCTCGACGTGCGCAACCGCGCCCAGGCCGTGAGCCACGCGCACGGTCTCGGGCTGCTCGACGACGACGCGCGGGCCGACCACCACGCCGTGCTGCGCGACGCCGAGAAGCGCTGACGCGAGAGGTTCCCCTTGGGGGGCACGACCTCTCCCCCCGCGCCACCACGGTTCCTACGGTCAGACCATGCAGGTCACCGTCATCGGACTCGGGTACGTCGGGGCGGTCACGGCCGCCTGCCTCGCGGAGGCCGGCGCCTCCGTGGTGGGCGTCGATCGTGACCCACGCAAGGTGGAATCGCTCAACGAGGGGCGCGGGCCGGTGATCGAGCCCCGACTCGACGAGCTCGTCGCCGCGAACGTGGCCGCCGGTCGGCTGCGGGGCACGACCGAGCTGGCCGAGGCGCTCGAGGGGAGTGACCTCTCGCTCGTGTGCGTCGGCACCCCGTCGCAGGCCAACGGCAACATCGACGTCGGTCACGTGGAGCGGGTGGCCGAGGAGATCGGCGAGCGCATCCCCACGATCGACCGCGACCACGTCGTGGTGTTCCGCAGCACGATGCTCCCGAACACGGTGGAGCACGAGCTCACGCCGATCCTCGAGCGGACGAGCGGCCTCACCGCGGGCGAGGACTTCGGCGTCGCGTACTGCCCCGAGTTCCTCCGGGAGTCCACCGCGGTGGACGACTTCTTCGACCCGCCCCTCACGGTCGTCGGCGCGGAGGACGACCTCGCCGCCGAGGCCGTCCTCGGGCTGCTCGGGTTCCTCGACGCCCCGGTGCACACCGTGCCGGTCGCGCAGGCGGAGGCCGTGAAGTACGCGTGCAACGCCTTCCACGCCACGAAGATCACCTTCGCCAACGAGATCGCCCGGTTCTGCGACTCCTCCGGCGTCGACGGACGCCGGGTCATGGAGCTGGTGGCCGCCGACGAGCGGCTCAACATCAGCCGGGCCTACCTCCGTCCCGGCTTCGCGTTCGGCGGGTCGTGCCTGCCGAAGGACCTGCGGGCCCTCGTGCACCGCGCCCGCGCGCACGACCTCGACCTGCCGATGCTGAGCGGCCTGCTGCCGAGCAACGACCAGCACCTCCGCGAGGCCGTGCGCTGGGTGCTCGAGCAGGACGCCCGTCGCGTCGCCCTGCTCGGCCTGAGCTTCAAGCCCGGCACCGACGACCTGCGTGAGAGCCCGCTGGTCGAGCTGGCCGAGACGCTGCTCGGGAAGGGCATCGAGCTCACCATCCACGACCCGGTGGTCGGGATCGACCGGCTCGTGGGCACGAACCTCGCGTTCGCCGAGGAGCGGCTCCCCCACCTCTGCCGGATCCTCGTCGCCACGCCGGCCGAGGCGCTGGCCGACGCCGACGCCGCCATCGTCGGCACGCGCGACGACGACGTGCTCGCCGCGCTGCGCGGCGCACCGCCCATGACCATCCTCGACCTGGTCGGGACCTGGCCCGCGCTCGAGCGGCTCCCGGGCTGCACGGGCCTCGCGTGGTAGCGGGCAACCGCGTCACGATCGTCGTCCAGAACCTGCCGGTCCCGTTCGACCGCCGGGTCTGGCTGGAGTGCCAGGCGCTGGTGGCCGCCGGCTACGAGGTCTCGGTGATCTGCCCGACCGGACCGGGCTGCGAGTCGCGCTTCGAGCACCTGGACGGCGTGCGCATCCACCGGTACCCACCTCCGCCGCCGGCGCGCGGCACCGCAGGGTACGTCTGGGAGTTCGCGTACTGCTGGGCCCGCACGGCGGCGCTCGCCCGCTACATCGCCCGCACCGACGGCATGGACGTGCTCCAGGCCTGCAACCCGCCGGACACGTTCTGGGCGCTGGCCCGCCTCCTCCGCCGCCGCGGCGTGCAGTTCGTGTTCGACCAGCACGACCTCTGCCCCGAGGTCTACCGATCCCGGTTCGACCAGCCGGTGCCCGCGGTGCTGCGCGGCCTCCTGGCGCTCGAGCGGCAGACCTACCGCGCCGCCGACCACGTCGTGGTGACGAACGAGTCGTACCGGGACGTCGCCATCGAGCGGGGCCACGTGCGCCCCGACGACATCACGGTCGTCCGCACCGGACCCGACCCCCGTCGGCTGCGGCGGGGCGCTCCCGACCCGGCGCTGCGCCGCGGCCGACCCCACCTCGTGACCTACCTCGGCGTGATGGGCCCGCAGGACGGCGTGGACCAGGCCGTGCAGGCCATCCACCACCTCGTCCGCAACGGTCGGACCGACACGACGTTCGCCCTGGTCGGCGACGGGGACGACCGGGCCCGCATCGTCGACCTGGTCCACGAGCTCGGTCTGGACGACTACGTCGACCTGCCCGGCCGGGTGTCCGACGAGCTCCTGTTCCGCTACCTCTCGACCTCGGACCTCGGTCTGTCCCCCGATCCGCCGAACCCGCTCAACGAGGTCTCCACGATGAACAAGACGATGGAGTACCTCGCCTTCGAGCTCCCCGTGGTCGCCTTCGACCTCAGGGAGACGATGGTCTCCGGCGCCGATGCCGCGGTGTACGCACCCGGCGGCGACATCGCCGCCTACGCCCGCCTCATCGGCGAGCTCCTCGACGACCCCGAGCGTCTCCGTCGCATGGGCGCTCGGGGTCGTCGGCGGGTCGAAGAGGTCCTGGCCTGGGACCGCCAGGCGCCCGCCTACGTCGCCGTGTACGACCGCCTCACCGGCCGCTACCGAGCGCCGCTGCCGAGCACCACCAACGGGACGGTGCGCACGAGGATGGCGACGTCGGTGGCCAGCGACCAGTTGTCGACGTAGTAGAGGTCGTAGCGGGCGTACTCGTCGAAGCTGCAGTCGCTCCGGCCGCTGATCTGCCACAGGCCGGTGATGCCCGGCCGCACCCGCAGCCGCTCGTCGAGGCCGGGCGGCCACTCGGCCACCTCGGTCGGGAGGGCGGGGCGCGGCCCCACCAGGCTCATGTCGCCCCGCACCACGTTGAGGAGCTGCGGCAGCTCGTCGATCGAGAGCTTGCGGAGGACCCGGCCCACCGGCGTGACGCGCGGGTCGTCGGTGAGCTTGAAGAGCGGGCCGTCCGCCTCGTTCAGGTCGAGGAGCGCGTCGCGCTGCTCCTCGGCGTCGATCACCATCGTGCGCAGCTTCAGGATCGTGAACGGCGTGCCATCCCGCCCGACGCGCGTCTGGCGGAACATCGCCGGGCCCGGCGAGCCGCGGCGCACCAGCACCATCGCCGTGAGCAGCACGGGCGACGCGAAGAGGAGCGCGGTGCCGGCCAGCGAGACGTCGAGCGTGCGCTTGGCGGCCGCTCGCCACCCCTGGCGCACGGTCGGCTCGACGCCCACGAGCGGCAGCCGACCGCCGGGGTGGGGCACGAGCCGGCTGCTGCGGACGTCCGGCAGCTGCGACGACAGCCGCACGTCGAGCCCTGCCGCATGCCCGTCCCGGACGAGCTGGGCCGTGCGCCGGGGCCCGAGCGAGCCGGTGAGCACGAGGCCGGTCGCACCCAGCCGGCGGGCCTGCGCGACGGCGTCCGGCGTGCCGTCGACGACCCCGACGGCCCGGACGCAGCACCCCGGCTCCTCCTCGAAGGAGCTCGCAAGGGAAGCTCCCTCCTCACCCGCCCCTACGACGAGGACCGGCTGCTCGGCCCAGCGCTGGCGGTGCTCGAGGCGCAGCCACCACCGCACGGCCATCCGGAGGCCGGCCACCGCCATCGTGGTGGCCAGGCCGGTGGGCACCAGCCACCAGCGCGGCACGGCCAGCCCGAGGCCGACGGCGACCACGGCGAGGCTCCCGAACGCGAAGGCGCTGGTGCGGAACACCGAGGCCAGCTCGTCCACCCCCGTGCCGGCGCACCGGGCCCGTCGGCCGTGGGCCATCGCCGACCCGACGAGCCAGGCCAGCGGGGACACGAGGGCGAGCACGACCACCTCGGGCTCGTGGTCGAGCGGCCGCCGCGTGACGGCCGACCAGACGGCGGCCACCAGGAGCGCCGCCACACCGACGACGAGGGCGTCGCCGACGCCGACGAGCCGCCGCAGGACGTGGTGGCCGGCGGTCCTCGACGGCGCCGGTGCCGGGGTCTGGGGCACGAGGGTCGTCATCGGCCCATGCTCCGACGGGACCGGCGGCCACGCAGCCGGGACACCCCCCTCAGGGGAATCCCCACCGCCGGAGACCCCGGCTGACGAGTGGCACGATGGCGAGATGCTCGACCACCTCGGGATCCAGTGCGCCGACCTCGTCGGGCGAGGGCTTCGAACCCTGACGCGAGAGAGCGGCTGCCGAAGCAGCCGCTCTGTCAGACCTCAGCGCGCCCGAAGGGACTCGAACCCCTAACCTTCTGATCCGTAGTCAGATGCTCTCTCCAATTGAGCTACGGGCGCCGGGTGTGGAGAGGCGACTCTACCGGAGCCCTTCTGGCCCGGTCGATCCGGCATCACCGGATGAGGCCGAGGCCCTGCTGGCAGTGCGGGCCGCCCCAGTGCTCGACGATCTTCCCGTCGACGATGCGGAGGATCGCGGTGCCGTTGATCTCGACGGGCTGGCCCGAGGCGGCCAGCTCGTAGAAGGCGGTGCCCGTATGGGTGCCCTTCACGGTCCAGTTCGTCACGACCAGGTCGTCCTGCTCGATGAGCAGGTTCACGTCGAAGGTCATGTCGGGGAAGGCGGACCGCACCTGGGCCCACCACAGCACCTCTTCGCCGCGGACGTCCGTGCCGACCTTGTCCGGGCTGACGCGGGTGGTGACGTGGCTGTGGAACTCGGGCGCCCAGAAGCGGAACACCGCCTCCTCGTCGCCCGCCTCCATCGCCTTGCTGTACTCGCCCAGGAGCCTGAGGTTCTCCGACATGGGCGCCATGTTGCCCGCTCCCCGCGAGGCTTGGAGCTCAGGCTCCGGCGACGGCGAAGCCGACGCCCCGGGCGGCCTGGGCCTGACGGACGTCGAAGGTGACGAAGGTCAGCACGGTGCCGAGCCGCCGGGCGGCGCCGAGGTGCAGCGCGTCGAGCGAGCGCACGCCGGTCTGCTCGGCGATGGTCGCGGCCAGCTCACAGGTCGCGGCATCGAGCTCCACGATCGAGAACGCGGCCAGATCCCCGATGAGCCCCGCCCTTGCCGCGGCCGCCGCCGAGGGGTCGAGCAGGCGCGCGAGGTTGCGCCGGACCTCGGCCCACGTGTGGCGTCCGGTCACGAGCTCGTCGTCGCTCGACAGGAGCTCGACCGCGCGCTCCGAGTCCGGCTCGTCGACGTTGCGCTTCAGGTGACTACATTGGCCCGAGCGATGCGCTAGGAGGCGATGGCCCGGTGGTGGGCCAGGGCGGCGAGCACGCGGCGGTGGGTGCCCGGATCGTCCCGGAGGCCGAGCTTGCAGAAGATCCGGCTGGTGTGGGTCTCCACCGTGCGGGAGTTCACCTCGAGCTGCTCGGCGATCCGGTCGTTGGAGTGGCCCTCTGCCACCAGGGCGAGCACATCCCGCTCCCTCGCGGTGAGGAACGCCAGAGGATCTGTCCGCGGAGCCATCTCGAGCAGCGTCATGGCAGGAGCATCTGCCGCGAAGCGGACATCGTCTGCCGTAATCACCTACGACACTTGATCGGCCGCGGGGCTCACGGACGAGGTGTCGTACCCCAGTACGGCAGACGGCCGCGGGGGTCCGTCGTACGTTCCGACCATGGATCGCTCTACGGCGCTGGAGCAGCTCCCGGCTGCCTACGCCACCGCCCTGCGCCTCAACGACGAGGGGGCCAGCCACGCCGCCATCGCCAAGGCCCTCGACGTGCCGGTGCAGGCCGTCCCCCGGCTGCTCGAGATCGGGGCGTCGAAGCTCGACGCCGTTCAGCGGTCCCCGAGCGCGGCCCGCAAGCCGTCCCCGACCACGTGCACCAGCACGCACAAGACCGTCAGGAAGACCCCCGGGATGTAGAAGAGCCACGGCCGGGTGGCGATCGCGGCTTGGCCGTTGCTGACCAGCAGGCCGAGCGAGGTGTCGGGCACGGTGAACCCGAACCCGAGGAACGACAGCACCGACTCGGAGATGATCGCCAGGGTCACCGCGAACGTGGCGTCGATCGCGACGGCCGGGCCGACGTTCAGCAGCACGTGGCGGAAGAGGATCCGCCGGGGCGGGAGCCCCATGGCCCGGGCCGCCTCCACGTAGTCGCGGGCCAGCTCCCCGACGGCCAGGGCTCGCACGACGCGGGCGAGGCGAGGCCAGCTCACGAGGCCGATCAGCACGGCCACCCTCAGCCACGAGGTCCCCTGGGTGGAGCCGGCGACCACGAGGACCACGACCAGCGACGGGACGATCAGCACGACGTCGACCAGGCGCATCAGCACCGCGTCGACCCATCCCCGCCGGAACGCGGCGACCAGCCCGACGGTCGTCCCGATCGCGGTGCCGAGGGCCGCCGCCGCCACCCCGACCAGGAGCGACTGCCGGGTGCCCCGCATGATCTGCCCGAGCAGGTCGTGCCCGGCCCGATCGGTGCCGAAGGGATGGGACCAGGTCGGGGCCTGGTCCACGGGGATGTCGCGGTGGAGGGTGTGCCCGTAGTGCCAGACGGAGGGTCCGGCGAACGCGAACAGCCCCAGGAGCAGGATCCCGCCGAGGGCCACGACCGCGCCGCGCTGATCGACGAACCGGCGGGTGGTGCGCGATCCGACGGCGGTCACGCCCGCGCCCTCGGGTCCAGCGCGGCCTGGACCAGGTCGGCCACGAGGTTGGCCACGCTGACCACCACCCCGACCACCACCAGGTAGCCGAGCACGGCGTAGGCGTCCCCGACGGTGAGCGCGTCGAGCAGGAAGGTCCCCATGCCCCGCCAGCGGAAGATCCGCTCGACGACCACCGATCCGGCGAGGGCCTCGGCCACCAGGAGGGCCGACAGCGACACCGTCGGCCCGAGGGCCGGCCGGAGCGCATGGCGCAGCACCACGGCCCGCTCGCGGAGGCCCTTGGCCCGGGCCGTCCGCACGTAGTCGCTCTCGAGCGACGCCATCACGGCGGCCCGCTGCTGGCGGCTCACCAGCGCGAAGCCGGCCAGCACGAGGGTGATGGTGGGCAGGACGAGGTGCCCTGCGATGTCGCCGATGCGCTCGAGCAGGCCCAGGGAGGCGTGCTCGGGCGAGGTGGCGCCGATCGTCCACAGCACCCGACGGCCGATCAGGTCGTTGAACCAGACCCCGGCCTCCTTCACGATCGCCCCCAGCCAGAACAGCGGCACCGCAAAGGCGAGGTAGGCGAACCCCGAGAGGGCCCGGTCCCGCTTCGAGCGCGGCCGGGCCCCTCCCGCCACACCGGCGGCGACCGCGACGCCCACTGCGAGCACGACCGCCGCGACCACCAACCGGAACGTCACCGCGAAGCGGTGGCGGAGCTCACCGCCGATGTCCGTGCCGTTGACCGACGGGCCCCACTCCCCCTGGAGCAGGCCGACGTCCCCGCGGGTGTCGCCGATCCCCGTGAGCCAGAGCCAGTAGCGCTCGGGGAGGCTCCGGTCGAGGTAGAGGTCCTCGCGAACCGCCTCGAGCGTCACCTCGGCCACCGGCGGCTGGCGGGTGCGGAGCGTGGCGATCGGGTCGGCGACCCGGTCGACCAGGACGAACGTCACGGTGGAGGCGGCCAGCAGCACGAGGATCGTCGCCAGCAGTCGGCGGGCGACGTAGGGCAGCACGGTCGCAAGGGTGGCAGATCTGCAACGCTGTGCGTTCGGGCACCGACGGAGAGGCACGAGTTCCACGATGGGGTACGGAGTCCGGCGTTCGTGGATCGGACGCACGGCCGCGCCGCTCCTGGCGGTGGCACTGCTGACGGCGGCCTGCGGCGACGATTCCGCGGGGGACGACGTCTCGACCGCCGTGGGGCTCGGCGGGTGCGCCGACCAGCCCCTCGACTGCAACAGCGGCGAGCGGGCCGACGGCGGCAGCGTGACCTGGCTGCTGAGCGGCGCGTGGGACACCTACAACCTGCTCCGCGTCGAGGGCGAGGACACCAACACCGCCGCGGCGCTCGCCGGCACGGCGCCGTGGATCGGCGACTTCCAACCCGATGGCGAGTGGAGGTGGAACCGGGACCTCCTGGCCAGCGACCCCACGGTCACCAGCACCGATCCGCAGACGATGGTCTACGAGCTCCGCCCCGAGGCGGTGTGGAGCGACGGCGTCCCCATCTCGGTCGACGACTTCCGCTACACGTGGTTCCACCAGAGCGGCCGCGAGGACCAGTGCACCGGGTGCAACCCGAAGTTCACGATCGGCTGGGAGGACGTCGCCGGCGTCGCGGGCAGCGACGACGGCCGCACCGTCACGATCACCCTCGACGACGGGGTGACCAACGCCGAGTGGTTCGCCCTGTTCGAGCCGTCGCCGTACCCCGCCCACCTCGCCACCGCCGCCGGCTTCGACTGGGAGACGCCCGAGGGCATGGGCCAGAGCTCCGAGCACTTCCGCGACACGGTGCCCACCTGGTCGGGTGGCCCGTACCTCATCGACAGCGCCGTCGCCGGCGAGCGCGTGGTGATGGTCCCGAACCCGAAGTGGTACGGGGAGGTCGAGCCGACGCTCGAGCGGATCGTCAAGGAGGTCGTCCCGTCGACCGGCTGGGCGCTGGCCGTGCAGAACGGCGAGCTCGACGGGGGGTCACCGCGGTTCGAGCCCGACGCCTACGACGCGCTGCGCGACCTCGACGGGGTGACGACCTCGATCGGGGCGAGCGACACGTGGGAGCACCTGGACCTCAACCTGCGCTCCCCCGCGCTGCAGGACGTCGCGCTGCGCCAGGCGATCTTCACCGCCATCGATGCGGAGGACGCCCGCGACCGGATCTTCGGTGACGTCGAGCCGGCGCTGCGCACGAACCACTTCTTCCCCTCGTCGAGCCCCCACCACCAGGACCTCCTGGAGGAGTCCGGGTACGGCTCCGGCGACCTGGACGCGGCCCGCGAGCTCCTCGCCGACGCCGGCTACACCGGCGCCGCGAAGGGCGAACGCCTCACGAAGGACGGCGTCGAGGTGCCCGCGCTGCGGTTCGCCTTCATCTCGGAGAACACCTCTCGGGGGACCTTCGTCGAGCTGGCGCAGTCGTACCTGTCCGAGCTCGGCATCGCGGTCACGCCGCAGCCGGGCCCCGGGGCGACGTTCGGGCAGACCCTCGGCGGCGGCGACTACGACCTCGCGATCTGGGGCCTGTCGTCGGGTCCCCTCTTCACGAACGCGCCGAGCCTGTTCTTCGCCAGCGACAGCCCGGTGAACTTCAACGGCCTGGACGATGCCGCCATCGACGAGGCGGTGGCGGCCGTCCTCCGCCACACCGACGTCGACGACGCGGCGGCCGCCGCCAACGCCGCCGACGAGCTCCTCGTGGGCCAGGCCTTCAACCTGCCCCTGTGGGACAACCCGGCGTTCGCGTTCGCATCGGACCGGCTCGTCAACGTGCGCGACGACGTCTTCAGCTACGTACGGGCGATGTACGCCATGGAAGCGTGGGGCGTCCGCCCTGACTGACATGGCCACCGCATCGGGACTGGTCGGCCGTGACGAGGAGCGGCGCGCCGTCGAGACCGCGTTGGACGGTCGCGGGTGCGTGATCGCCGGACCGGCCGGGGTCGGCAAGTCGCGCCTCGCCTCGGACGCCGCCGCCGGCCTCGGTCCGGACCGGACCCTGGTCCGGGTCGTCGCGACCGCGGCCGCCGCGTCCATCCCGTTCGGCGCGGTGAGCCACCTGCTGCCGGGAGGGGGCACGCCGACCATCGCGGACTTCATCTCGGCGCTGCGCGACGGCGCGCTGGGGCCGGCCCCGACCATCTTCGTCGATGATGCCCACCTGCTCGACGACGCCTCCGCCGCGCTCGTCCTGGCGATCGCGACCACCCGGGTGGCGCCGCTGCTCCTGACCGTCCGGAGCCACGAGCAGGCCCCGGACGCGATCGTCCTCCTGTGGCGCGAGCGGCACCTCGACCGCGTCGACCTGCAGCCGCTCTCCGACCTCGAGGTCGAGCTCCTCGTCGACGAGGTGCTGGGCGCGCCGAGCCACGCCCGGGCCTACCAGTGGATCCAGCAGCTCACCGAGGGCAACCCGCTCTACGTCACCGAGCTGGTCGAGGACTCCCGCCGCACCGGACGGCTCGAGCTCCGGGAGGACCGGTGGCATCTCGCCGAGGGCCACGCCCGGTTCGAGCGGTTGAGCGACCTGCTCGGCGCCCACGTCGGCTCGGTGTCCGACGAGGCGACGGCCACCCTCGAGCTCCTCGCGCTGGGGGCGCCGATGCCGCTGGCGCTCGTGGAGGACCTGGTCCCCGGAGCCGGCCTGGAGGAGCTCGAGCGCTCCCGCCTCGCGGTGGTGCGCGACGATGCCCACCAGGGGCCGATCGTCGAGCTGGCCCACCCGCTGTACGGGGAGCTCGTCCGCGACGCGCTCCCCGAGACCGCCGCCCGGCGCATCCGCCGCTCGCTGGCCGGGGCGCTCGCGCGACAGGGTCCCGAGGCCCCTGCCGACCGGCTCCGGATCGCCCGCCTCCTCCTGGAGGCGGGCCAGGTCGACGAGGAGCGCTTCCTGGACGCGAGCGCGGTGGCCATCCGCCACGGGGCGCCGGACCTCGCCCGCCGCTTCGCCGCGGCCCTGCCCCCCTCGCTGCCCGCCGCGCTGGGCGTGGCCCTGGGGCTCTTCGGCGCCGGTCGCTTCGCCGAGATCGACGAGGTGCTGGCGCCGTTCGAGGCGACGGCCGCGAGCGCCGAGCCCCGACTGGCGACCACCTACGTCGAGCTGCGCGTCAAGGCCATGCTCCGAGGACCCGGCGACCAGCCGGAGCGCGCCCAGGGTCTGATCGGCCGGGCCGAGCGGTGGCACGACGGCGCTGACTGGCGGGCCGTGATCGCGACGGCCCGGTGCTGGAGCGCGGTGTTCCAGCGCGCCTACGCCACCGCCTACGCGCTCGTCGAACCGTCACTGGCCGACCCGGAGGTGAGCTCGGAGCGGCGCCTGCACCTGCTCCTCGCCTACGGACTGGCGCTCACCCGCCTCGCCCGCGTCGACGACTTCCAAGACCTGATGGCGGAGGTGGACCAGCTCACGGCCGAGCTCGGCGCGCCCCACTTCGAGGCCGTGATGCACGCGATCCGGATGGACGGCGGCCTCTGTGCGGCCGCCCGCGACCTGGCCGGCATCCGCCGACGCACGTTGCGCGGCGTCGAGGAGGCCGGCCGCCGGGGCGAGCCGTTCGTGCTGATCGGTCACCTCTACCTGCTCGCCCACGTGGACCACGTCCAGGGCCACCACGCCGACGCCCGAGTGGTGTTCCAGCGTGCGCTCGACCACCTCGTGGGGACCGACGCGTGGAACCTCCGGCCGATGTGCCACGTGATGCTGTCGATCACGCTCTCGTACCTGGGCGAAGAGGGCCTCGCCCGACGGGCCCTCGACTACAGCGAACGGGCCGCCACGGAGATGCCCGGCATCACCCACTGGCTGCTGCCGGACATGCGCCGCGCTCGGGCGATGCTGGAGATGGCGGCCGGGCGCGAGTCCGCCGCCCGGGAGCAGCTGCTCGACATCGCCGCGACTTGCGGCGACGACGCGATCATCGCGTCGGAGTCGCTCCACGTCGCGATGCTCCTGGGGGCCGACCCCGCGCACTGCGCTCGTGGCCTCGAGGGACTCGCCGAAGGCGCGCAGGACGACGTGGTCCACCTGTGGGCCCGGCACGCCCGAGCCGTGGCGGACAAGGACCCGGATGCCCAGCTCGCCGCGGCGGAGGCCTTCGACGCAGCCGGGCTCGACCTCGATGCGGCACAGGCCGCCGCCCTCGCCGCCGCGACCTTCCAGTCGGCCGGCTCCAAGGACGGCGCCAGCCGGGCGAGCACGCTCGCCACCCGCTGCGCGGAGCGGTGCCCGGGCGTGCAGGTCCCGGCCCTCGCGCTGCGCCTCGACGCTCCCGAGCTCACGCCGCGGGAGCGGGAGATCGCGGTCCTCGCGGCTCGGGGCGAATCGAACCCTGCGATCGCCGAGGCCTTGACCCTGTCCGTCCGGACCGTGGAGACCTACGTGCTCCGGGTGTACCGGAAGCTCGGCGTGAACAGCCGGTCGGGCCTGGCCCGGGTGCTGGGCACCCGGGCCGGCCCCGATCACTGACGCACCGCCGGTCCCACCTCGGACGGTACGGACGGCCGGGCGCCGTGTCGTCCGTGCCAGCACGGACGACAGGGCGTTCCGGATCGGCAATCCTCGTGGGCACACCTCACCCCAACGGAGGAACCATGACCACGGCCTTTGCCCCCCTGTGCCCGACCATCAAGGTCCCTCCGACCAAGGTCGCCGACGGCACCTACGTGATCCACTCGGTGCAGGAGGCCCTCGGGCAACCGCTGTTCGTCTACCTGAACTCGATGGTGATCCTGGGCGCCGAGCCGCTGATCCTCGACACCGGCACCATCGCCAACCGGGAGCAGTGGCTCGAGGACGTGTTCGCGCTCGTCGAGCCCGAGGACGTGAAGTGGATCTTCCTGTCTCACGACGACGTGGACCACACCGGCAACCTCGAGCAGACGATGGAGGCCTGCCCCAACGCCCAGCTCGTGTGCAACTGGTCGATGGTGGAGCGCCACACGAACTGCTTCGAGTTCCCGCTCGACCGGTGCCGGTGGGTGATGGACGGCGAGACGCTCGACATCGGCGATCGCACCCTCGTGGCCATGCGGCCGCCGGTCTACGACTCCCCCACCACCCGGGGGCTCTTCGACCCCAAGACCGGCGTCTACTGGTCGGCCGACGCGTTCGCCACGCCGCTGCCCGACCACCAGGCCGGGATCGGCGACCTGGAGACGGAGTTCTGGCAGTTCGGCGTCACCCTCTTCACCTACGGCGCCCTCAGCCCGTGGCTCTCGATGGTCGACCCGAAGAAGTACGGCAAGACCGTGGACCGAGTGCAGGAGCTCGGCGCGACGACCATCGCCGGGTGCCACACCCCGGTGATCGAAGGACCGTTCATCCAGCAGGCCTTCGACCACCTCCGGGCCCTCCCGTCGATCGACCCGCCGCCGCTGCCGGACCAGTCCGTGCTCGACCAGATCATCGCCGCGTCGGCCCAGCCGCAAGGCTGACGTCGGGCCGTAGGCTCGACGCGGTGCAGATCACCTGCGTCGGCCTCACGCCCGAGGGCGGTTCCCGGTTCGACGAGGTCGAGGTGACCTCCGGCGAGAAGCGGCGCTTCTCGGGCGGCGACGTGCTGCTCGTCGAGGACACCACCGGCAGCGGGCACCGCACCAGGACCGTGGGCGACCGCTCCCGACGTTCGCTCTTCATCCCAACAGAGAGGCAGCCATGACCGACGCCACCGCACCCGCGTGGAGCGGGATCAACCACCTCGCCCTCGTCACCTCCGACATGGACGCCACGGTGCGCTTCTACCACGGCGTCCTCGGCGCCCGGCTGGCCGCCACCATCGGCACCCCCGACTTCCGCCACTACTTCTTCGAGTTCGGGCCCCACTGCACGGTGGCGTTCTTCGAGTACGCGAACCTCGAGCTCGAGCCGTTCGCGAAGCCGGCCGGAGTGCCCGACAAGCGGGCCCCGCAGTTCGACCACCTCGCGCTGAACCTGCCCGACGAGGAAGCCCTCCACGCGCTGCGAAAGCGGCTCGCCGACGCCGGGTGCGAGGTCACCGACGTCGTCGACCACGGCTTCATCCACTCCGTGTACTTCACCGATCCGAACGGGATCGCCCTCGAGGCATCGTGGTGGGTGCACGACGTCACCGGCATCCCCGCCAACTACGAGGCCGGCGGGCTCTTCGCCGACCCGGACCCCGTGCCCGCCCTCCAGGAGCTCCGCGACACCGGCACCCTCACCGCCGGCCCCGCCACCGTCCTCACCTAGTCGCCGTCAGGTCATCCGACCAGCGGGCACAGGTCGTCGAAGCCGTAGGGCTGGCCCAGCTGGCCGCCGCGTGCTTGGAAGAGGTCGAGGTTGTAGTGCTGCCAGCCGCCGGCCAGCGACACGGCCTCGACCGTGGCGTCGAAGAGGTGGACGGCCAGCGAGCGCCGCATCCGGTCGGAGGTGTTGGCGCCGCTGCCGTGGAAGGTGAGCGGGTGGTGGAAGCTGACCTGCCCCGCGGACATCACGATCGACCGTGGCGTCACCGGGCCGTGCTCGCCCAGGCCGGCGAGCTGCCCATCGCGGTCGGTGGCGAAGAAGTTGCTCGCCTCCGGGAGCAGTCCCCATCGGTGGCTGCCGGGCAGCATCTGCATCGCGCCGTTGTCGTCGTCGACGTCGTCGAAGGCCACCCACGCGGTGACGAACGCGCCGCGCGACGCCACGGTGTGCCAGCTCGCCCAGTCCTGGTGCCAGCCGATCGTGGTCTCCTGCGGTCCGCCCGGCGGCTTGAGCAGGAGCTGGTCCTGCCAGAGCCGGACCTCCCCCGCCTCGAGCAGCGCGGCGGCGATCTCCCCCAGCCGAGGGTCGGTGGCCAGGCCGGCGAGGTCGTCGTCCGCCCACCACGCGTTGTCGATCTTGCGCAGGTCGCGCTCGGTCGGCTCGGAGGGCAGGCTCAGCGTCGGCGCCCGACCCCGACCGAACGTGCCGCCGGCCACCAGCGCCGCCGCCTCACGGAACCGGGCCACCTCGGCGGCGTCGAACAGCACGGGAGCGATCCAGTACCCGTCGCGTGCGTAGGCCTCCGCGGCACCGGTCAGGTCGAGCGTCACGCGCTGGACGCTACGTCGGCGGTCTGGTGTCGAGCACGAACGGGCAGGGCTGTCCCGATGGACGAACCGCACGACGTGACCCTCACCGAGGTCCTCGCCGAGCTCAAGGGCGAGGGCTACGACGGAGACTTCTTCGTCGACGAAGACGACGGCCGCGTGTGCTGCGGCAAGTGCCGCTCGTGCGCGGCGCCGGAGGACCTGCAGCTCGATGGGCTCCGGCGGATCGAGGGTGCCTCCGATCCAGCCGACATGGCCGCTGTCCTCGCCCTCACCTGCGCCTCGTGCGGGTGCAGGGGCACGGCGGTGATCCGCTTCGGGCCCGAGGCCAGCGCCGGGGAGGCGATCCTGCTGCGGCACCTCGACGACACGAGGGGGCCAGGGCTCGACGTCGCCGAAGACGCCGCCCGGTAGCGGGCTGCCGTCAGTCGCCCTTCGCCCGCTTCCGTCGCTTGCCCTCGTGCATCGCCTGCACGCGGGCCACAGGGATCTCGTGGCCCTCGGCGAGGAGGTCGGCCGGCAGCACCTGGGGCGGGGGCAGGTGCTCCGCCCACGGATCGCGGTCGCCGAGGCGCTCGAGCGCGGTGCGGATCGTGAAATCGGACGGCGCGACGTCGTCGAGCTCGTCCCACCCCAGCGGGAACGACACGGGCGCACCCGGACGGATGCGCGGGCTGTACGCCGCGGCCACCGTGGCCCCGCCGACGCGGGTGGAGTCCACGAAGACCTTCCCCTCGCGGTCCTCCTTGATGTAGGCGGTGGTGGCGACGGACGGGTCCAGCGCCGCGGCGCGCCCCGCGATCGCCCGCGTCGCCGCGGCGGCGTCCTCCATGGCCACGCCGGGCTCGATGGGCACGAACACGTGGAGGCCCTTGGCCCCGCTCGTCTTCACCGCGCCGGTGAGGCCGAGGCCCTCCAGCGCGCCGCGCACCAGCCGGGCCGCCGCCACCGCCGCGCCGAAGGGCGCGCCCTCGGGCGGGTCGAGGTCGAGGATGAGGTCGGTCATGTGCGCCGGGCCGTCGGCTCGCACGAGCGCCGGGTGGTACTCGACGGCCCGCTGGTTCGCGAACCACAGGAGGGTGCGGCGGTCGTCGCAGAGCGCGTACGCGACCTCGCGCTTGGACGCCTCCGCCCAGATCGACGTCGTCCGCACCCACTCCGGCGTGTACTTGGGCACGTTCTTCTGCATGAACGGCGCCTGGCCGGGGCGCACCCGGATGACCGAGAGCGGCCGCCCCTGGAGGACGGGGAGGATCCGGTCGGCCACTGCGTCGAGGTAGTCGACGAGGTCCCGCTTGGTCGCGTCGGCGTCGTCGAACAGAGGCTGATCGAGGTTGGTGAGCGAGACCCCGTCGCGCTCCTCGGCCTCGCCGGATCTGGCCACGCCTAGCCCCTGGACCGGGCCCCGGGCGGGCGCTCGCGCTCCTCACGGGGGATCCCGAGCTCGTCGAGGCGCCGCTCCACCTCGGTGATCGTGGCGTCGACGGTCGCCTCGGGTGACGGGCCCGTCCGGTCGACGGCCCAGGCGGCCAGGGTGTCGCCCAGCGCGCCCAGCGGGACCGCCGCGCCGAGCAGGCCGACGAGCGCGTCTCCGTCTGCGTCGGCGCCGTCGACCGCGGCCCAGAGCGCGGCCCCCTCCTTCGCCAGCCGACCGGAGTGGGGCTGCAGGGCGAGCTCGATGCGGCGGACCGAATCGAGGACGAGGCTCACCCGCTGCGGCTGGGGTTGGGCGTAGCGGGTGAGCGCGGAGCGCAGGCTCCAGTCGCCGACCCGGGGCCGCTCGGAGAAGGCAACGAGCTGGGCCAGCTCGGGGGGCTCGATCTCGGCGGGCACGACCCGTCCCTACCCGGCCGCCGCCACAGCCGACTCGCGCACGAACGCCGACCAGATCTCGACCCACATCGGCCACACCGCTCGCGGGTAGTCGTGCCCCATGCCCTCGATCTCCACGTAGCGCGCGTTGGGCAGGACCTCGGCGGTGTGGCGCCCTCCGGAGGGGTTGATGAGCGCGTCGCGGCTCCCGTGCAGCACGAGCGCGGGGATCGTGACCGTGCGCAGCTCCTCGTCGCGCGTCCCGCCACCCATGACCGCCTTCATCTGGCGCCCGATGCCCGGCGGGTAGAAGCAGCGGTCGTAGTACGCCGCGGCGCGTGCGCGGGTGGCGTCGTCGTCGATCCACTCGCGCTGCGAGCCGTACACGCCGATGGCGACCACCAGGTTCTCGATGTACTCGTCACGCGACTCCGCCGGTGGGCCGAGCAGCAGCTCGAGCGCCTCAGGGCTGGAGTCCCCGAACCCGGGCTCACCGGTGCGCGACATCACGGAGGTCAGCGTGAGCACTCGGTCCGGGTGGTCGATGGCCAACCGCTGCACGATCATCCCGCCGAGCGACACCCCCAGGACGTGGGCCGCGCCAACGCCGAGGTCGTCGAGCACCGCGACCACGTCGTCGGCCATGTCGGGCAGGCCGTACTCGACCCCCTCGAGCTTCGAGGACAGGCCGACATCGCGGTTGTCGAAGCGCACCACCTGGAACCCCTCGGCCGCGAAGAGCTCGCACCACTCCTCCGGCCAGTTGATGCACTGCGAGCCGAGCCCGTTGACCAGCACGAGGGTGGGCGCCGAGCCGTCCCCGAATGACTCGTAGTAGATCTCGACGTCGCCGTTCCGTGCGGTGCTCATCGGCCCGGACGCTAACCGCCGGTCAGGGGGCGGGGGTTGGGGATCCGACCAGGGGGTAGCCCTCCGGCATGACCGGGGGAACGGGGACCAACGAGACCACCGAGGACCTGCTGCTGCTCGAAGCCGCAGTGGACCTCGCTGAGACACCCGTCTGGATCCCCGCCGCGAGGTGCTTCCAGCGGCTGCACGGCCGCCTCCCCCGCCCCCGCGACATGCGCCGCCTGCGCCGGTCGCTCAGCCGCCTGCAGCGGGACGGGCTCATCCAGGTCGTGGTGTCCCTCGACGTCGAGCCCACCCCCGACGGCCGGGTGGCCGTCG
Organism: uncultured Microthrixaceae bacterium; assembly: GCA_963727905.1. Taxonomy (GTDB): domain Bacteria; phylum Actinomycetota; class Acidimicrobiia; order Acidimicrobiales; family VFJN01; genus VFJN01. The sequence goes on along the minus strand of CAVSIC010000019.1, from coordinate 39,052 downwards.
AGCTGCTCCGTCACCGACGGTTGGCGGGCGAGAACCGTCGCGTGGGACCTCAGCCCCTGTCGCCCACCGCGTCGATCGCCTCGTAGCCATCCTCATAGCCGTCCTCGAAGTCGAGGCCGAGGCCGGCGAAGGCCTCCTCCACGCGGGCGACCAGGTCGGCCAGCTCGAACGGATCGAGTGACGTGGTGGCGACCGCGGCAGGCGCGAGCTCCACGGGGAGCGGCTCGTCGCGCACCGGCGGGATCCAGGGCTCGATCGAGTAGGCGGCGGGCGTCGTGACGATGCGCTCGTCGAGCTGCTGGTCGTCGCGGTAGACCGCGGCGGGCAGGCCGCTGTCGCCCTCGATGTCGAGGTTGGGCAGGACGCGGTCGAGCCACTTGGGGAGCCACCAGTTGGCGTCGCCCATGAGGCGCATCGTGGCGGGCACGAGCACCAGGCGGACGATCGTGGCGTCGAGGAACACGGCGACGGCGAGGCCGACGCCCATCATCTTCACGATGGGGTCGGTGCCGAGCACGAACCCGAAGAACACCGAGATCATGATCAGGGCCGCCGAGGCGATCACCCGGGCGGTGCTGGCGATGCCGACGGTGACGCTCTGCGTGTTGTCGCCGCTGTGCAGGTACTCCTCGCGGACCCGGGACAGGAGGAACACCTCGTAGTCCATCGAGAGGCCGAAGAGGATGGCGAACATGAACATCGGCACGAAGGACACGATCGGCACGGTCGACTCGAGGCCGATGAGGTCCTTGCCCCAGCCCCACTGGAAGATGGCCACCACGACGCCGTAGGCGGCACCGATGGACAGCAGGTTCATGAGGGCGGCCTTGAGCGGCACGAGGATCGAGCGGAACACGAGCACGAGCAGCAGGAACGACATGCCCACGATCGAGCCGATGAACCACGGCATGCGGGCGGAGACCTGGTCGGACACGTCGATGAAGGTGGCCGTGAGGCCGCCGACGTAGGTGTCGATGCCCTCGACCTGGGGGGCGATGTCGTTGCGGATCCGGTGGATGAGCCCGGCCGTCTCGGCGGAGTCGGGAGCCGACTTGGGGATCACCGTGACGACGGCGGCGTCGCCATCGGCGTTGACCATGGCGTCCGGGGCGAAGAAGACGTCCTCGTCGGCGCGGAGCGCGTCGACCAGCGTGCGCAGCTCGGCGGTGTCGGCCGCGGCGTCGCCGGTGAGGGCCACCGACAGCAGGAGCGGGCCGTTCATGCCGGGGCCGAAGCCCTCGGTGACGAGGTCGTAGGCCTTGCGGCTGGTGGTGTCCTTGGGGTTGCTGCCGGCGTCGGTCTGGCCGAGGCGCATCGACGCCAGCGGCACGGCCATCAGGAGCAGGATCGTGGCGGAGGCCACGAGGTAGATCCAGGGGTGGCGGGCCACGTGGGTGCCCCAGCGCATCCAACCACCGGTGGCGGGGACGCCCTCGGTCCGCTCGCGGGCCTCGCGAGCCTCGCGGGCCTTGGCCCACGGGAGGCTGGACGAGGCGAGCTTCATCCCGGCGAAGCCGAGCAGCGCGGGGAGCAGCGTGATGGAGGCGATCACCATGATGGCGACGACGATCGCGGCGGCGTAGCCCATCGAGGCGATGAACGGGATGCCGACGAGCGCCAGGCCGCAGATGGCGATGACCACGGTGCCGCCCGCGAAGATCACGGCCTGGCCGGCCGTGGCGTTGGCCCGGGCGGCGGCCTCCTCCACCGTCATGCCCTCGGCGAGGTGCTGGCGGTGGCGGGTGATGATGAACAGGGCGTAGTCGATGCCGACGCCGAGGCCGATCATCGAGGCGAGGATGGGCGCCACCTCGGCGACGTCCATGAAGGCGGCCACGATGGTGACGGCCGAGAAGCCGGTGGCCAGGCCGAACAGGGCGAGCCCGATGGGCATGCCGCCGGCGATCACCGAGCCGAAGGCCATGAGGAGGATGACGACGGCGGCGCCGATGCCGATCATCTCGGCGGCGCCGGTCTCGGGCCGCTCGGAGTAGCGGACGAACTCGCCACCGAGCTCCACCTGCACGCCGTCGGCGCGGGCGTCCTCGACCACCTGCTCGAGGTCCTCGAAGGCGCCGGGGGGCAGGTCGCTGGCCGCGATGTCGTACTGCACGAAGGACATGCCGATGGTCCGGTCGGCCGACACGGAACCGGCGACGAGCGGGTCGACCACCCCACCGACGTGGTCGAGCGCCTCGAGGCGATCGATGGCGCCGTTCATGACGGCGGCGTTGTCGGCGTCGTCGAAGGTGCCGTGCTCGGCGTGGAAGACGACCTGGGCGCTGACGCCGGCCATCTCCGGGAAGCGCTCGACCATCAGGTCGAGCGCCTTCTGGGACTCGGCGCCGGGGATCCGGAACTCGTCGCTCAGCTCCCCGCCGGCGCCCCGGGAGATCCCGAAGAGGCCGAGGGCGAGGGCGAGCCAGGCGAGCACGACGAGCTTGCGGTGGCGGACGGCGGCACCGCCGAGACGGTGGAGGAAGCGGGCCATGGAGGGATCCTAGCGGTTTGTGGCAGTCACTGCCAGATGCGGTGCTGTGTCATATGTCATATGGTGTAATGTCGCAGTGGTTGCCACGATGAGCGCGGAGGCCCGTGATGCAGCTGCAGGAGGACGCCCCCCTCGAGGGGCTGAGAGAGCGGAAGAAGGGGCGGACCCGCGACGCGATCCGTGACGCGGCCCACGACCTCTTCGTCGAGCGGGGGTTCGCCGGCACGACCGTCGACGACATCGCCGCGGCCGCCGACATCTCGCCCCGGACCTTCTTCCGCTACTTCACGAGCAAGGAAGAGGTCCTCTTCTCCCGGTTCGACGAGACCCTGGACCTGCTCCGGGACTTCCTCGACCAGCGCCCCGCCGGTGAGTCGGTGGGCAACGGGCTCCGGGCCGCCAGCGCCGAGTTCGCCACCTTGGGCGACGCCGTCGGCACCGATCGGGCCGGGTTCGAGGTCTTCCGGACGTCCGAAGCGCTCCACGCCCGCTACCTGCAGTCGTTCTTCCGGCTCGAAGCGATGGTCACCGAGTGGATCGCATCGCGAACGCAGCGCTCGCCGGAGGACGTCGTCCCACGGCAGCTCGCCGCGGTCCTCGCGTCCGGGGCGAGGGTGGCCCTCGACATCTGGTTCGAGCAGCCGGGGCACGACCTGCGCGACCTGCTCGAACCGTCGCTGGCCATGATCGAGTCCGCGCTCGCCGAGTAGGGGTCGCACGAGGGGCGCGTCAACAGGGCGTTCCACGCCGGTAGGAGCGCGACCACCCCGCGCACCTTGCACTGCTTCGCCCTAGGGTGCGCCCGTGGCGCGGCAGGCCGGACGGTTCGAGGAGATCATCCCCGCCTGGGTGTTCGCCGTGCGCGGGACGGTGCCCCGCCTGCTCGTGGCCGTCACGGTCACCACGGCCGTCGCCGCCCCGTTCTGGATCGCCGACGACCCGCCCGATCTGCGCCTCGGCCCGCTCCTGGTGCTCGGGTTGGTGGTCGTGGCGGCGCTGGCCGGCTGGTGGCCCACGGCCCTCGCCGGTGCGGTGGTCGTGCCGACCTACTGGATCCAGGGCATGCCCCCGGGCGGTTCCTTCGCCGTCGACAGGTCCAGCGATCTCCCGGCGATGGCGGCGATCGCGGCGATGGCGGTCGGGCTGGTCGTGCTCACCCGCACGATGCAACGGGCGATGGCCGACGTCCGAGAGCTCGACGAGCGCCGGCAGCTGGACAACCTGGCCGAGGCGGTGCAGCGCGCCGACGCCGAGCGCGATGCCGCCCAGACCATGGCCGTCCTCGATCTCTCCACCGCGCTGGCCACCATCCGCGGCCCCCGCGAGGTGGCCGAGCGGGCGCTGGCCGAGCTCCGCCTGCCGGTGGCGCCGACCAGCGCCTCGATCGCGATCGTCGAGGAGGGGCACCTCCGGATGCTCGCGGTGCTCGGCGCCGACCCGCGCTCGGTGAGGGCGCTCGAGCGCGTCGAGCTGAGCAACACCGGCTGGCTCGAGGAGGTGCTCGCCGGCGAGGCCTCGTTCGTCGACGATCGGGCCACGTTCGCCGCTGCCCACCCCGACGCCGGCGTGCTCCACCTCTATCCCACCGGGTCCTGGGCCGCGGTTCCCTTCCGCTCCGAGGGGACGGTCGGGGTCCTCTCGGTCCACTACCGCGAGGCGCAGCGGCTGTCGGAGCACCGCCTCTACTTCTCGTTCGTGGCGGAGATCCTCGCCACCGCGCTCCAGCGGGCCGTGTCCGAGGAGCAGCGGGCTGCCCACCTCTCCGAGCTCGAGAAGACCCTGGCCGAGCGCGACCGCATCGCCCGCACCCTCTCCACCACGCTCCTGCCCCCGAACCTCCCCACCGTCCCGGGGTTCACCGCGGCGGCGTGGCTGATCCCGGCCAGCCGCGACGAGCTGGCCGGTGACTTCTACGACCTGTTCCGCCTCGACGACGGCGGCTGGGTGGCGGTGCTCGGCGACGTGTGCGGCAAGGGCGCCGAGGCCGCCGCCGTGACCTCACTCGCCCGCTATGCGGCGCGGGTCACCGCGCTCGACGACCCCGACCCCCTGCGCATCGCGGAGGTCGGCAACAACGCCCTCACGCTCGACCCCAGCGACCTGTTCTGCACGATGGCGATCGTGCGCTACCGCCACGGCGACGACGAGATCGACGTGACGTTGGCCGGGCACCCGCAGGTGCGCCTGATCCGCGACGGCAAGGTGCACCGGGTCGGCCGGTTCGGGCCGGCGCTCGGGCTCGCCAACCGCCCGCACACGATGGAGCGCGAGACGCTCCTGCCGGGCGACACCGTGGTCCTGTTCTCCGACGGGCTCATCGAGCGCAGCTCCCACTTCGGAGAGGAGCAGCTCGACGAGGCGCTGGCGGCCGGCCCCCCGGGCGACGCCGACGCCGTGGCCCGGACGCTGCGCAAGGTCGTGCTCGAACAGCGGGCCGACCGGGCCGACGACCTCGCCGCCCTCGTGATCACCCGCACCAGCTAGAGCCAGCAGGTCGGATCAGGCCGGGCGGACCGCCACCTTCACGCAGCGGACCATCCCGATCACCGACACCGGCACCGCGTAGAGCACGAGCAGCCACTTCACGACGCTGGCCGCCGTGGCCAGCCCGATGTCGCTGCTGGCGCCGGCGGCGTCGACCACCTTGCTGAGGTAGTGGTTCTCGACGAGGTCGAACGCGCCGGCCACCGCGATGGCCACGGCGGCGGCGAGCACCATCTGCTGGCGGCGCTCCGACGACCAGCGCAGGTCCTTCGCCGCCAGCACGCTCCACAGCGCCACGCTCGCGATGTACAGCGGCACGAAGGCGAGGTTGTCGGCCCGCAGCCCGTCGCGGAGGACGTCGAGCCCGGCCTCGTCGCACGACCCGATCAGCTCGGTCGCCTTCGCCTCGGTGCGGGCCACCTCCAGCTCGACCACGGAGCCCGTCGCGCAGTCCGGCACCTCGCCGGCCTTCTGCCCCACCAGCAGCGTGACGATCGTGGCGATCACGCCCACCACCACGAGCACCCGGAACCGCGACATCAGATGCGCTCCAGGTCGCGGCCGTCGAAGAGGGGCTCCACGTCGAGGGCGTCCACGTCGGCGAAGTGCGACCGGTGCCCCGCCATCCACGGGGCGATGCGCAGCTCCGACTCGCCGTAGGACGCCGCCGTGTCGATGTGGTTGACGCCGTGGTCGAGCAGCAGCTGGAGCACGCCGTCGGCCCGGTCCTGGCCCATCCCACCGAGCGCGGCGGCCCCGAAGATGACCCGGCTCGACTCGTGGCCCGTGCGCCCGAAGGGAGCGGTGGCGATCATGGGGAACCTCCAGCGACGTCGTTCGGACCGTTCCTACTCCCGACAGGCCCCCATTGCGCGGCGGAACGCCTCGCTCCGGTCGCGGTAGTCCCGGAAGCGCCCGAAGCTGGGCGCCGCCGGAGACAGCAGGACCACGCCGCCGGGTCGGGCCCACACGAAGGCGGCGGCCACCGCGGCGTCGAGGTCGGGGGCCGGGCGCACCTCGGCGGCCACACCCGCGCCCTCGAGCGCGTCTGCGATCCGGTCGCCGTTGTCGGGCATCGTGACGACCAGGAGCTCGCCGACGAACGCGGCGACGGCCTCGGCCAACGGCCCGTAGTCCACCCCGCGATCGAAGCCGCCCACGAGCAGCGCCAGCCGCTCCCCCGCGTAGGCCTCGAGCGCGGCGGTGGTGGGGAGGACGTTGGTGGCCAGACCGTCGTCGACGAACCGCACGCCGGCCACCTCGCCGATCGGCTGCAGCCGGTGCTCGAGACCCGCGAAGCCGGCCGCCGCCTCCACCAGCGCGGCCTCGTCGTCGGCGCCGGCGACCTCCAGCTCCACGAGCGCCCGCTGCGCGAGGAGCGCGTTGCGCAGGTTGTGCCGGCCGACCAGGCCCAGGCCCGCGACCCAGGCGGGGACCTCCTCGGGGAGGGACACCCACACGACCTCGGGACCGAGCAGGTCGGTCCGCTCCCGCAGCCGCGCGTCGTCGCCGTTGGCCACCGTGACGCGCGCTCCCGGCTGCGAGCACAGCGAGAGCTTGTCGGCCTCGTAGGTGGCGAGGTCGCCGTGCCAGTCGAGGTGGTCCTCGGCCAGCGCGGTGACCACCACGACCTCCGGTGACCGGCTGACGTCGGCGGCCTGGAAGCTCGACGTCTCCACGATCCAGCGGTCGACGTCGCTCGGCGCCCCCGGGTCGAACGGCGGATCGCCCAGGTTGCCGCCCACGAAGCACCGCGTGCCGAGCGCCTCGGCCAGAGCGCCGGCCACGGACGCCGTCGTGCTCTTGCCCTTGGTCCCGGTGACGCAGGCGACCCGCGCGCCGTCCGCCTCCTCCAGCCAGAGGCCCAGACCGCCGACCAGGAGGGCGCCGCCACGGGCGACCGCGATCGCGGCGTCGCCGTGCCGGCTGATGCCCGGGCTCTTCACCACGTGGGCGCAGTCGCCCAGCGCCGCCAGCGCCTCGGGCGAGGTCGACGTCACCCGCACGCCCTCCACCGGCTCGGCCGGGGGGTGGTCGTCGACCACGATCGCCGGCTCCACCCCGAGCGCGGCCAGGCGGCGCAGGGTCGCCTTGCCCTCGATGCCCACGCCCCAGACGCCGACGGCGCCGGAGCGGAGGTCAGCCCACGAGACGTGCGGTCGCATACGAGTCCGGGACGAACGAGCCGCCCATCGGCTGGGACAGCGCGGAGGCGGCCATCCGAGCGCCGACCACGCCGGCGCCCAGCTCGCCCCGCAGCGCGCCGAGGACCGCGCTGTCGAGGCGGTCGGCTCGGTCACCGGCCAGCACCGCGGCGGTGCGGCACTCCTCGACGTCGCCGACGCACTCGAAGGGCTTCACCCCGTCGCCCAGGCCGAGCAGGGTCCGGAACGCCGGCAGCAGGTCCTCCTGGTCGAGGGGCTCGGTGCCGCCGAACACGTCGCGCAGGGCGGCCGCCGGCAGGAAGGGGGCGAGGATCAGGTCGATGAAGCAGCACTTGTCGCAACGGCCGCACCACGTGGCCCAGCGCTGTGCAGGGTCGAGGTGGAAGGCCCGGTTGCAGCTGCGGAACGTGCTGTGGAACCGCTCGAGGTCGGCGAACCGTCCGGCGATGGCCAGCTCGCTCCAGGGGCGCAGGAGCGAGAAGTACTCGGGTCCGCCCGGCAGGGCTTCGGCCAGCACGCCCCGGAACGCGGTCTCGAAGGCCAGGCTCTTCGACCACTGGTGGTTGACCGTGCGCGACCCGACGCGGACGTTGCCCGACGAGGCCGACCACTCGTTCGACATCACCACGGCGCCCCGCCCGGCGGCCACCGCCACCAGCACCGCGATGGCCGACAGGATCCCGGTGACCGGGACGTGGCCGTTGAGGAACCCGAGCTCGGCCGAGCGGAGGATCTGGGGATCGAGCGCCCGCTCGGCCCGCAGCACGGGCAGCCCGGTGACGGCCGCCGGTGCCTCGATGGCGTCGAAGCGGTCGCCCCGGCGGCTCAGGACGAACAGCGCGGGGTCGGTGATCGCGTCTCCACGGGCCAGGACCTCCTCCACCGTGACGATGGAGTCGATGCCCCCGCCGAAGGGGATGAGCGGCCGGGTGGCGTCGGTGCGGGCGACCGGAGCCGGTCCGGCATCGACGCCGCCGACCACGTCGATCGCGAGGTCGATGCCGTTGCGGTAGGCGAACTCGCCGAGCCCGTCCTCGTAGTAGGTGCGGAGGAACTCCCGCTCGCCCGGGCGCACCGGGACGTCGCCGAGGTCGACCACCGGCGGCGCGCCGGCCTTGTAGTACGAGGCGCCGGCCAGGAGGTGCACGATCCGGGCCGCCTCGAGCACCGCCGGATCGGACCAGTCCACGGCGACGCCGAGCACGACCTGCTCCTCGAACACCCGGCCGTCGAGGTCGTAGCGGCATCGCAACGTCGACCCGTCGACCTCGACGGGCAGGTAGCGGAAGCGGGTGGCGCGCGGGGGTGCGTCGGTCATCGGAGGTCGCCCACGGGCTGTCCGCCCAGGGGCGGTTGGCAGGCTACCGGCGACCGGGAGACCCGCTTCGGAGGGCGGCCACCAGGGCGAAGCGGCCGCACGGGCGGGCGGCGCGATCGGAGAAGAGGTCGGCGGGGGCACGGTCGGTCGTGGTGTCCGCCGCGTGGATCCGATCCGGGCGCACCCCGGCCTGCTCCAGGCGGTGGACGACGGCCGCCCGCAGGTCGAAGCAGGCCCGGCCCCCGGCGGTGGGCACGAGGAACGCCCCGCCGAGGGCCGCCTCGACCTCGGCCAGGGCGGTGCCGTCGATCTCGTAGGCGTCGCGGCCGATGCAGGGCCCGACGCCGGCGAGCAGGTCGGCGGGATCCGACCCGGCCTCCGCCCGCAGGACGTCGATGGTCGCGGCGAGCACGTCGACCACCGCGCCACGGCGACCGGCGTGTGCCACCGCCAGCGCTCGCCGCCCCGGATCGACCAGCACCACCGGGGCGCAGTCCGCCACGAGCACCGCGAGGGCCACCTCGGGCTCGAGGGTGACGAGCGCGTCGGTCGCCGCCAGCCCGGGGTCGGGCGGGGCGCTGGGGTCGTGGCCGGTCCCGGCCCCTTCGGCATCGATCACCGCCACCCGCCGCCCGTGCTGCTGGTCGGCGATGGTGAGCGCGTCCACGCCGAGGGCGACGGCCACCGCATCCCGGTTCGTTCGCACCCGGGCGGGGTCGTCGCCGACGTGCCCGCCGAGGTTGCAGCTCGAGTAGACGGCCTTGCTCGTGCCGCCGTGCCGGGTGGTGACGGCGGCGAGCAGGTCCGGTCCCGCGAACGGGAAGGCCCACGTGACCACGCCACTCAGGTGGCGGACGACCTCCACGAGCCCTCAGTCCCCCGGGGGCCGCGACCCGCGGGCGTCGTGCACGAGCTCGCCGGCGACGTAGGTCGACCTCAGGTAGAGGTCGGGGGTGAGCACCACCACGTCGGCCCGGGCCCCCGGGGCCAGGGAGCCCCGGGTGGCGTCGCCCAGCACGGCGGCCGGAGCCGTCGACCCGGCGTGGACGGCCTCGGCCGGGGAGCACCCCGAGAACGCCAGGAGGTTGCGGAGCGCCTCGTCCATGGGCACGTCGCAGCCGGCCAGGGTCCCGTCGGCCAGGCGAACCCCGGCGCCAGCGCGGTCCGAGGGCAGCCCCATCGGCGCGACCGCGTCGGTGACCACGACCAGCCGGTCCCCCAGGGCCCGGTGGGCCAGGGCCACCGCCGTGGGATCGACGTGGACCCCGTCGACGATCACCCCCACCCGGATCCGGCCGTCCGTGAGGGCGACCCCCGGCAGGCCGGGGCTGCGGTGGTGGAACGGGGCCATGCCGTTGAAGAGGTGGGTGACCCAGCGGGCGCCGGCGTCGATGCCGGCCGTGGCCTCAGCCGTGGTCGCCGCCGAGTGCCCCAGCGAGGCCACGACCCCCCGCTCGACCAAGGCGGCGATCAGCTCGAGGGCGCCCGGCTGCTCCGGGGCCAGCGTCACCAGGGCGACGCCGCCGACCCGCGACCAGCCCGCCGCCTCGACGGCATCGGGGGCGCGGACCAGGTCCTCGGGGTGGGCGCCCCGGGCCGCAGGGGCCAGGAAGGGCCCTTCGGCGTGGACCCCGAGGGGGACCGCACCCCGCCAGCCCTCCGGCGGGCCCGCGGCCACGGCGGAGCGGGCGGCGTCGACCGCACCGACCGGCGCGGTGACGACGGTGGGCAGCCACGCGGTGACGCCCCAGCGCGGCAGCTCGGCGGCCAGCTCCCACAGACGCTCGGGCGAACGCGTCACGTCGATCCCGAGCGCGCCGTTGCACTGCAGGTCGATCAACCCGGGCGCGACCAGCGCTCCGGCCACGTCCACGACGTCGGAACCGGGTTCCGCAGGGCCGTCCGCGACGAGCCCGGCGCGGCACACCAGGTCGCCCTCCACCCACGCGCCGCCGCGCAGCACGAGGCCGCCGGAGAGGACGAGGTCGGGCACCGGCGCAGTCTCCCGCGGCCGGACGGCTCGCGCGGACCCCCTAGGGGAGGTTGCGCTCTAGCAACACGGAGGTGACGACAGATCGACCTCCGCGGTGTCCGAAAAGCCCGGAATCTCGGGCTTCTCCCCGGTGGATTCGCCACATTTGGTGACGAAACGGTCATGATATTTGCCTTCTGATGTCGAAGCGTCGCCGGATCGCAACATCCGGCGGAGCACCCAAGGCGGACGGACAGATGCAGCTCACCTCTCTCGCGACCCAGCCCCTGTCGCTCCGTGCCCTGCGGCGATCGATCCTCGCCGTCGGAGGTGCGGGCGTCTCCGCCGTCTTGCTGTCGGCCTTCGGCGGAGGCCTCATGGACACCGCGGCCTCCGCGGCCGTGTCCGGCGGCGGTCCGGGCGTGTCAGCGTCCTCCTCGTCGTCGACCTCCTCCGACTCCGATCCCGCGCATGCGGTGGCCGGCATGGCCGCCGCCACGCCCGTCCACGTGGGTGCCCTCCAGGGCGAGCCGATCGTGAGCTCCCCGCTCCAGGGCGCCGTCGGCGAGACCGCCGCCGCCCCCGCAACCCCCGCCGTGATCGTGACGGCCTCGGTCCCGCGGGTCGAGGCGCCCCGCCCGGACCCCGGCCCCCCACCGGCCCCCGGCACCGTGCAGGCCGTGATCCACGAGGTGTTCGGCGCCCACGGCGCCGCCGCCGTCGGCGTGGCCCGCTGCGAGTCGGGCCTCAACCCCCACGCCGTCAGCCGGGGCGGCGGCAACTGGGGCCTGTTCCAGATCAACAAGGTCCACCGCGGACGGGTCGAGCGCATGGGCTTCGCCTGGGAGGACCTCCTCGATGCCCGCGTGAACGCCCTGGTGGCCAAGTCGATCTTCGACGAGCAGGGCTGGAGGCCCTGGGCCTGCCGCCACGCCGCCCGATAACCGGACGCGACACCGCCCGGCGACGGGCGCCGGGCGGTTCCTGGGCGGAGCGGGTGGGATTCGAACCCACGGAGGACTTGCGCCCTCACATCCTTAGCAGGGATGCGCCTTCAACCTGACTCGGCCACCGCTCCTGGGACCGGCGAGCCTACCTACCGCCGCCGCAGGGCACGAAGTGCCCTTCTCCACTGGCGGAGCGGGTGGGATTCGAACCCACGGACCCTTGCGGGTCGACGACTTTCAAGGTCGTAGCCTTCGTCCACTCGGCCACCGCTCCGGGGCGAAGTGTTCCATAGTCGCTGATCACGTTTCGACGCCGGTCAGAGGGGCTGGCCACCTCGTGCAGGGTGATGGCGTTGCGTCCGTCCAACGACGCGGTCGGGAAGAAGCAGACCGTCTCGATCGGGTGGAGATAGATGGCCACGACGTCAGAGTCTGTCGGGCTGAGGTATCGGACGTGATTGCCCGAGCGGTTCGATCTGATCGCTCGCAGGCTCACCGGAAAACCACCGTTGGGGGTTCGTGTTGAGGCCGACTTCACCTCAACCCGCAGCACGAGGCCATCTCGGGCGGCGATGAGATCGAACCTCGACTTGCCGGTGACCGAGGTGAACACATCCCAGCCTTCGTTCAACAGCCAAGCGGTCACCCGGACCTCAGCTACCGCTCCCAAGCGCGTCTTGTCATCCATCGATCCATCACATCGAACGGGTGTGACACCGCTGCGCGCCGGACGCCCTGAGCCCCGCCTACCTCGGTCGCCCGGTGGGGCTCAGCCCTGGAGCTTGGAGCGGAGGGCGGAGAGCCACTCGTCGGCGGCTCGCCACGATGCCTGGGCCTCGCGGCGGACCTCGACGCCGTGGGCGCCGGCGGCGGGGTAGCTGCCGAGGAACTTGATGTCGGCCACCTTGGAGCGCAGGGTGCGCAAGCAGTCGGCCACCACCTCGTCGGCCAGGTGGCCCTCGAGGTCGATCACGAAGCAGTAGTCGCCGAGCTGCTTCTTGGTCGGCCGGGACTCGAGCTTGGTGAGGTTGATCGAGCGGGCGGCGAACTCCTGGAGGATGGCGAGGAGCGAGCCGGCCTGGTCGGTGCGCTGGAACACCACGATCGTGGACTTGTCGTGGCCGGTGGGCGGCGGCACGGCGTCTCGGCCGACCAGCACGAACCGGGTCTCGTTCTCCGGGTGGTCCTCGATGTCGGTGGCGAGCACGTCGAGGCCGTAGATCTTGGCGGCGAGGGCCGGAGCGACGGCCGCCGACCGGCCGTCGGCCTCCTCGCCCACCAGGCGGGCGGCCTCGGCGTTGGAGTTGGCGGCCACGACCTCGACGCCGGGCAGCTCCCGCTGGAGCCAGGCCCGGCACTGCCCGGCGGCCACCGGGAAGGTGAGCACCCGCTCGATGTCGCTGATCGCCACCCCGGGCGGGGCCATGAGGTTGAGCTGGATCCCGAGGACGACCTCGCGCTGGATGAGGAGGTCGTGCTCGAGGGCCAGAGCGTCGATCGTGACGTTGACCGTGCCCTCGATCGAGTTCTCGATGCCCACGAAGCCGAGGTCGAGGTCGCCGACGTCGACGGCCGCCAGCACCTCGGCGAAGGTGCCCAGGGCGACGAGCTCCTCGCCCGCGAGGTCGGGCTGCGACAGCAGGGCCTGCTCGGTGAACGTGCCCTCGGGACCGAGGAAGCCCACGCGACGGCGCGGTACGGGTGCAGCGTCCGGCGTCACGAGGCGCAATGCTACTGACGTGGACGAAGCCGCCCTGGTGGGATTGCTCGAATCGGTCCGCTCCGGCGACCTCCACCCCGACGACGCGGTGGCGCGGCTGCGGCGCCTGCCCTTCGCCGACCTCGGCTTCGCGAGGGTCGATCACCACCGCGAGCTGCGCCAGGGGATGCCCGAGGCGGTCTACGGGCCCGGCAAGGCGCCGGAGCACCTGTCGGCCATCGTCACCGAGCTCCTCGACGCCGGGGCCGCTCCCGTCGTGGCCACCCGGGTGTCCGAGGAGCAGGCCGCGGTCGCCCTCGGGGCCAACCCGGACGGCGAGCGGACGGGCTCCACGCTCGTCTGGCGGCCGGCCGCCCCGCGGTCCCGAGCGCGTGGTGGTCTGCACGGCCGGTACCGCCGACCTGCCGGTGGCCGACGAGTGCGCCACCGTCCTGGCCGCCCACGGCATCGAGCCCATCCGGATCACCGACGCCGGCGTGGCCGGGGTCCACCGGCTCCTGGCCGAGGCCGACGCGCTGGCCGATGCCGACGTCGTCGTGGTGATCGCCGGGATGGAGGGCGCCCTGGCCAGCCTGGTCGGCGGCCTGACCGGCGCCCCGGTGGTGGCCGTCCCGACGAGCGTGGGCTACGGCGCCGGCCTCGAGGGGGTCACCGCCCTGCTCGGGATGCTGGCCTCGTGCGCGGCCGGCCTCACCGTCGTCGGCATCGACAACGGGTACGGCGCCGCCTGCGCCGTCCTGCGGATCCTGAAGTAGAGGCGATGACCCGCGTGAGCTGGTTCCACTGCTTCTCCGGCATCGCGGGGGACATGGCCCTCGGGTCGCTGGTCGACGCGGGGGCCGACGTCGACGAGGTGCGGGCGCTGCTGAAGCGGCTGCCGGTCGGCGGCTGGGCGATCGAGGCCGAGCCCGTGCTGCGGGGCGGGATCGCCGGCACGCAGGTCCACGTCCGCACCGAGGAGACGTCGGTCGTCCGCACGGCCGCCCACATCAACGCGCTCATCGAGGAGGCCCGGCTCCCCGAGCGGGTCCGTCGGCGGGCCCTCTCCGTGTTCGGAGCCCTGGCCGACGCCGAGGGCCGGCTTCACCGCCGCCCACCGGAGCAGGTCCACTTCCACGAGGTCGGCGGGCTCGACGCGATCGTCGACGTGGTCGGCACCTGCGCTGCCCTCGAGCTGCTCGAGGTCGACGTGGTGGCGGCGTCGACCATCGCCACCGGCACCGGCATGATCCGCGCCGCCCACGGCCTGCTCCCCAACCCGGCGCCCGCGGTGGTCGAGCTGCTGTCCGCCGTGCGGGCCCCCACGATCGGCCTCGACGTGGGCGTCGAGCTCACCACCCCCACCGGGGCCGCCCTGCTGGCCGCTCTCGCCACGTCGTTCGGCCCGCTCCCGGCGATGGTCATCGAGTGCGCCGGGTTCGGGGCCGGCACCCGCGAGCTCGACGGTCGCCCCAACCTCACCCAGGTCGTGCTCGGGACGGCCACCGACACGCTTGCCTCCGGCCAGCCCGTCGTGCTGCTGGAGGCCAACGTCGACGACGCCACCGGCGAGGTGCTGGCCCACACCGTGGCCGCGCTGCTCGACGCCGGCGCCCACGATGCCTGGATCACGCCGATCCTCATGAAGAAGGGCCGGCCCGCCCACACGATCTCGGCGCTGGCCGACGTGGCCCTCGCGGCCCAGGTGGCCGACGTCCTCCGCGAGGAGAGCGGCACCCTCGGCGTGCGGGGCGTCCCGCTGGAGCGCTGGCCCGAGGAGCGCCGCGGCGATGTCGTCGAGGTCGCCGGCATGCCCATCCGGGTGAAGATCAGCCCCGGCCGGGTGAAGGTCGAGCACGACGACGCCGTCCGCGTGGCCGGTAGGGCGGGCCTCCCCCTGCGCGAGGTCCTGTCGATGGCCGAGGAGGAGGGCCGCCGCACCCTGCGAGCGGTGCCCGACCCGGATCTCGACGGCGGCAGCCCCGAACCGGCCTAGGGAAGCCCCAGACCCCACGGCTTCTGGCCCGGAACACACGACCCATGGGTCGTGAATCCCGGGCCAGTACCAGTGGGGTCACTTGGGGCGAATCGGGCCGGACGGACCATGTCCGCAGCGGGGCGCGAGACCTGCCGTAGCGGCCTGGCCTCAGCCCTCGCGGCTGCGGAGGGCTCGCCAGAGGGCGCGGTAGCTGGGGTACGTGAAGTCGGGGGTGACCCAGCCCGCCTGCTCGAGCTCACGGTGGAGCTTCGGGAGGTTGCGGAAGGGGGTGCCCATGTCCACGTGGTGGGCGAGGTGCCAGCCGGTGTTGAGCGGCACCATCCAGAAGCGGGCCGGCCAGGTCTGGCGGACGTGGTGGGTGGTGCGGCGGCGGTCCTTCGACCGCTCCATGCCGCCGTGCTCGGCGATCGACCGGAGCCGGTTGATCACGCGCCACACGGTCATCCAGGGGGCGAGCCAGAAGAGCGGGTAGAGCCACCAGCGCCCGACGGCGATGGCGGCGGCGATGAGCGGCAGCTGCATCAGCGCGATGCGGATCGCCACCGGACGGGCCTGCTCGCTCTTGAACGCGTACAGGAGCCCCTTGAGGTTCTTCCACCCCGAGGTGCCGCGAGCGTCGCGCCAGAGCTTGCGGCGGAAGCTGCCCCGGGTGATGGGGTAGCCGCTGTAGAGGTTCATGTCCGGCTCGGCCGGCCCGAACTCGTCCTTGTGGTGGGCGAAGTGGCCGCGGCGGTAGGCGTCGAGCGGGACGAAGGCGGGGTACGAGACGACCCAGCGGCCGATCCAGTCGTTCCACGCCTTGTTCGTGAAGAGCAGCTTGTGGGCGGCCTCGTGGCCGAGGATGGCGAACCTGGCGAAGGCCGGGCCCATGAGGAGGAACGCGGCGACGTAGGCCAGCGGGTGGCCGATCCACACCGCGAGGCCGATCGTGCCGAGGGCCTGGGCCCAGGTGGCGATCACGGTGCCGACGTTGCGGAGGTCGGCGATCTCCCGCAGCTCGGACCGGATCTCCGGCACGGGCATGCCGTTGGCCGTCAGCCGGTCGGTGGGTAGGACGTCCAGGAGCACGTCCTCGCTCGGGACCATCGTCGTGCGAGGCTCCAGCACCAGCGCCATGCCCATACCTTACACTCTCCCTACAGATGTCGACAATCCGTAACGCCCCGCTCACCGCCCGGTCGGTGCTCGCCTCGGTCCTCCTCGGGACCGATGGGGCCTGGCTGCCCACCTCCCGGCTGGTGCGGACGGCCGAGCTGTTCGGCATCTCGGAGGGCACCACCCGGACGGCCCTGTCCCGCATGTCCGCGGCCGGGGAGGTCGAGGGCGTCGAGGGCGGGTACCGGCTGGCCGGTCGCCTCGTCGCCCGACAGGACCGGCAGGCAGCCAGCCGCCGGGCGGCCACCCGCGAGTGGGACGGGAGCTGGGAGCTGGCGATGGTCCACAGCGGGGCCGGGCGACCGCCGGACGCGCGGGCCTTGCTCCGGGACTCCCTTCGGGCGCTGCGGTTCGGTGAGCTCCGCGAGGGCGTGTGGGGTCGCCCGGACAACCTCGATCCCGAACGAAGCCCCGACGCAGCTCTGGTGGTCGGCCAGTGGTGCCAGTGGTGGATCGGTGCCCAGCCGAACGTGGAGCCCGACGTCGACGAGCTGTTCGAGCTCGACGACTGGGCCGTGGTGGCCGACGAGCTCGTCGAGGAGATGACCGGTCTGCTCCCCCGGCTGGAGGCCGGCGATCACACGGCGCTGGCACCGGGCTTCGTCACCTCGGCGGCGGTGCTCCGCCACCTCCAAGCCGACCCCCTGCTCCCGGCCGAGCTCCTCCCGGACGAGTGGCCGGGCGAGCCGCTGCGCGCCGACTACGACCGGTACGACACCGCCTACCGCGCCGTCCTGCGGTCCTGGCTGCTGGCCTGACCCGAGCCCACCCACCCTGAACTGGCGCGACATGTTCGCGGTTGCCGCCGAACATGTCGCGCCAGTTCGGGTGGGGTCGAGCGGGAGCGGATCCTCGTACGCTGCCGGGATGGCCGACGACCGCCTCTACTTCCGCCAGCTCCTGTCCGGTCGGGACTTCGCCGTCGGCGACCCGATGGCCCGGCAGATGGTCAACTTCGTCTACCTGATCGGCGATCGGGAGACGGGCGAGGCCGTGGTGATCGACCCCGCCTACGACATCCCCGGGATCCTCGCCGTGCTCGAGCAGGACGGCATGCGCTGCACCGGCGCACTGGCCACCCACTACCACCCAGACCACGTGGGCGGGACCATGGGCGGCTTCTCCATCCCGGGGGTCGACGAGCTCCTGGCCGCGGTCTCCGTGCCGGTCCACGTCCAGGCCGACGAGGCGCCGTGGGTCCTGCGGGTCACGAACCTCGACGAGAAGGACCTCGTGCAGCACACCAGCGGCGACACGGTGATGGTGGGCGAGATCCCCATCGAGCTGATCCACACGCCGGGTCACACGCCGGGCAGCCAGTGCTTCTTCGTCGACGGCTGCCTCGTGAGCGGCGACACCCTGTTCCTCGAGGGCTGCGGCCGCACCGACCTCCCCGGGGGCGATCCCGCCGCCCTCTACGACAGCCTCACCCAGAAGCTGGCGAAGGTGCCGGACGACGCGGTGCTCTTCCCCGGCCACCTCTACTCGGCCGAGCCGTCGCAGTCGATGGCCGACACACGGCGCTGGAACTACGTGTTCACGCCGAAGTCCGAGGCGCAGTGGCTGGCCATGTTCGGCAGCTGAGCTCGCTCACCAGTTCCCGCCGCCGCCTCCGCCACCTCCGCCACCGGAGCCGCCGCCGCCGCCACCCCCACTCCCGCTGGACGACGGCGCCGTCGAGGACGACGACACGCTCGACGCGAGGAACGGCGCCATGTACACGTAGCTGAGGCCCGAGGACTCGGGGATCACGGTCGAGGACTCCACGGCCTTCTTCCAACGGTCGAGCTCGCCGATCGCCACGGCCCACGCCGTGTACTCGCGCAGCACACCTCGCTGGGCCGCCTGCTCCGCGTGGTAGCCCTCGGACTCGTGGAGGAACCGTCGGAACGACTCCACCCGCAACCACATGCCCGAGCCCAGCGGCGTACGGACCTTGAGCTCCCAGCCTCGGACCAGCGCCGCCCACCCGATCCCGGCACCGAGCGAGCCCGCCGCCACGAGGGCGAGCCAGGCCGGGTCGTAGCGAGCGGCGAGGGCCGCGCCGATGGCGCCCAGGCCCATCGAGATCGTGCCGAACACCACGCCGCACACGCGGACGATCGTCTTGCGCCGATCGGCCGATGCATCCCAGAGGCCGCTTCCCTTCGCCCAGCCGTCGAGCACCGCGTCGAGCTGGGTCCAGCCCGACGCGAAGGTCGGGTCGTAGGCGCCGAGCTCGATCGTCGTGCGGCCGCCGAAGGCCTTGTCGAGCACCGGGCTCATGTCGGGGTCGCCCGGCGCCAGGCGGACGATCCGCTTGACCTTGCCGTCCTCCTCCTGGAGATCGATGGCGCCCGCGATGGCGGCCTCGATCAACCAGGCGATCTTGTGGTTCGGCTCCACGGACTCCGCCATCAGGATCCCGCCCATGGGAGCGGTGATCCCCTCGGGCGGGGCGAACTCGGTAGTCGCCAGGTCGGCCAGGTCGGCCGCGTCGACGAACTGCTCCGACCCGGCCAGCGCGGCGTAGGCGACGTCGGCGGCGGCCCCCGCGGCGGCGCCGGAGCTCACCCGCTCCCGACCGGCGCGGCGGACGAGCCGGGAGGTGGTCAGCCCACCCCCGACGGCGGCCAGGGCCGCGACCGCGGCCGGTTGCGCGATCCCGGCACCCTCGTCGGCAGGCGGTTCGGCGGGCGCCGCGGGGAGCTCGGGCCGCGTCGGGAGGTCGTCGCCACGGGTCGCCCGAACGGTGACGCCGTGGCCGGCCGGGAGGGTCTCGTCGATGACGACCTGGAGCCGACCCGGCTCCGGCTGCGTCACCTCGCATCGGTCCCTGCTGCCGAACTTGCCCTGCTGGCACACCGGGTCCTCGAAGGCCCACGGCGCCACGACCTCGATCTGCGACCCCTCCACCGCCAGGTCCCACTGGGTGCCGATGCCGTCGAAGGCGAGCTCGTCGCCCTCCATGAGCGTGTCGAGGCGGTAGTCGAGGACGTAGCGATGCCGCCCGGTGACGGTCTGGTTGGGGTCCCCGACCCGGACGGCGATCCCCGCGACGCCGTCGACCTGCACCGGCGTGACCGACGTGATCCCGTCGGGAGCGGTCGGTGAGCTGACCACGAACGGCGAGGTCGTCGTCAGGCCCGGGATCTTGCGCTCGATGCCGTGGTTCTCCGTGGTGAAGGAGCCGAAGTTGTCGTCGATCACCTCGTGGATCGCCGCGGTGCCGTCGGTGTCGATGGCCGCACCGACCCACATCCGCTCGAGGCGGGCCTCGTTGTAGACGGCAGCGCCGAAGGCGGCCAGACCTCCGGCCACCAGGCTCCCGCCGACGATCAGCGTCGCGTCGAGGCGACGACGGCCCTTGGTGCGCACCGCGGCACGCTACCGCCCGCCGTGCACACCAGCGGGCGGGTCAGAGGGCAGGCTGGCGACGGGCGAGGCGGGTGGTGGACCGGGTGCCGCACGAGCAACGCCAGCGCACGAGGTGGTGGTCCTCGTGGCTCTGGACGGACTCGATGCGGGACGTCGGAACCAGCACGGTGCGGCCGTGTCGGGGGCAGTGGGCACTGATCATGCGGCCATCGTCCGCTCGATCTCTGCCACCGGCCAGTGGCAGCCTTGACTACTACCGCATGATTCGTGCCATGCTCTCCATGATGGCCCGCGACCCCCGCAGCAAGCGCCCCCACGTGGTGGCGGCGATCGTCAACCACGGGGTCAGCCCGTTCGAGCTGAGCGTCGCCTGCGAGGTCTTCGGCCTCGACCGCAGCGAGCTCGTCGACCCCTGGTACGAGCTGCGCGTGTGCGCCGCGGTGGAGCCGCCGGTGCGCATGAAGACCTCCGTGGGCCTCACCATCGACACTCCGTACCGGCTCGACGACGTGGAGCGGGCGGGCACCGTGGTGATCCCGATGTGGTCGCCCGACGACGAGCCGAGCGCCGAGCTGGTCGGTGCCCTCCGCGCCGCCCACGCCCGCGGCGCCCGCATCCTCTCCTTCTGCAGCGGGGCGTTCCTCCTCGCGAAGGCTGGCCTCCTCGAGGGCCGTCGGGCCACGACCCACTGGATGTACGCCGACCGCCTGCAGGCGATGTACCCCTCTGTCGAGGTGGAGCCCGACGTCCTCTACGTGGTCGACGGCAACGTGATGACCTCGGCCGGCACCGCGGCCGCGATCGACCTCTGCCTCCACGTCGTCCGGAACGACCACGGCGCCGACGTCGCCAACGCCGTCGCCCGCCGCATGGTCGTGCCGCCGCACCGCGACGGCGGCCAGGCCCAGTTCATCCAGGCGCCGGTGCCCGACCTGTGCGAGGCCGACGACCCGTTCCGGGTCACCCTCGACTGGGCCCTCGAGCACCTCGACGAGCCGCTCACGGTCGAGGTCCTGGCCCGACGGGCCGCGATGAGCCCCCGCACCTTCGCCCGCCGGTTCGTCGCCGCCACCGGCACGACCCCGCTCCAGTGGCTCCTGCGCCAGCGGGTGCTCCACGCCCAGCGCCTGCTCGAGACCACCGACGAGCCGGTCGAGTGGGTGGCCGGCCGCTGCGGCTTCGGCACCGCCGCCGGGATGCGCATCCACTTCCAGCGCTTCGTCGGCACCAGCCCGATGGCCTACCGCCGCACGTTCCACGCCGCCCGAGCGAGCTAGGGACCACCCCACTGCTTCTGGCCCGGAACACACGACCCAGAGGTCGTGTGTTCCGGGCCAGAACGAGTGGGGCTATCGCTTGCGCTTGGGGTTGCGCGACTCGGCGATCCTCGCGGCGGTCTCGCCGACGGCGATGAACATCTCGGTGGCGTCGTCGATGAGCTGCTCGCGGGACACCGTGATGCGGCCCTCGAGCCACGCCACCACGAGCTCGCCGGTGCCGCCCACGAGGATCGACGCGCCGATGCGACCGATCTGCTCGCCGGGCGGGCGGGGGCCCGTGCCGCTCGGTGGCCACCAGCTCGACGACCGACACCACCTGGTGGGCGGTCTCGATGCGACGACGGTTGAGCGCCTCGTTGCCGAGCGCCTCGATGTAGAGGACGCGGGCGCGGCGGCGGTCCTCGTCGACGAAGCGCACGATCGACTCGATGGCGGCCCGGCTCTGGGCGCGGGCGTCGTCCGGACCGGCCGCACCGATGGCGCCGAGCACCTCGCGGCCGAGCTCCGCGATCACGCGGTCGTAGACGGCGATCAGGAGCTCGTCGAGGTCGGCGAAGCTCTCGTAGAAGTAGCGCGGGTTCAGCCGGGCGGCCGTGGCAGACGGCGCGGACCGTGGTCCCCGACCAGCCCTCCGTGCCGAGCAGCTCGTACGCGACGTCGAGCAGGAGCTCACGCCGACCGGCGCGACGATCGTCCGGGCTGAGCCCGGCCCAGCGGGTCGGGCGGCGCGGCGAGGAGGGAGGACGTACGGTTGGCAACGGCCGTTACCATACCGTAGGGTCGTGGCAACGGCCGTATCCAATGTTCGGGACGGCACGGCGCAGCGGAGTGGCGATGCCCGAGCACGTGGTGATCATCGGTGGCGGGGTCGGCGGGCTCACGGCCGCCCTCGCGCTTCGGACGGGCCGGCCACGAGGTCACCCTGCTCGAGCGCGACCCGCTCCCGCCGACGGCCGACGTCGAGGAGGCGTTCCTCGCCGAGCGGCGAGGTGCGCCGCAGGTCCACCAGACCCACGGCTTCCTCGCCCGCCTGCAGGTGACGCTGCGCGACCGCTTCCCCGACGTGATGGAGGCGCTGCTCGCCGCCGGCGGCGTCGACGCATGCCGATGACGCGGAACCTCGGCGAGCCGCAGCCGGGCGACGAGGACCTCCAGGTGATCATCGTGCGCCGCACCACCCTCGACTGGGTGCTGCGCACGGCGGCCCTCGCCCAGCCCCACGTGCAGATCCTCACCGACCAGACCGTCACCGGCCTCGTGGCCGGCCCGCCGGCGCGCGGACGGCACCCCGATCGTCGTCGGCGTGCGCCTCGGCCGACGGCAGCACGGTCGAGGCCGACATCGTGATCGCGTGCACCGGCCGGCGGGGCGACGTCCCCGGGTGGCTGGCCGAGGTCGGCGTGGAGATCCCGGAGACCATCCACGAGAGCGGGCTGATGTACCTGTCCCGCTGGTACCGCAACCCGCAGGTCGAGGTGCCGGTCGACGCCAAGCTCGGCGGCGACCTCGGCTTCGTGAAGTTCCTCGGCATCCCGGGCGACGGCGACACCCTGTCGGTGACCCTCGCCATCCGCACCGCCGACAGCGACCTGCGGACCGCCCTCTCCGACCCCGACCGCTTCGACCGGGCCTGCGAGCTGCTGCCCGGGCCCGACCTCTTCTTCGCGCACGGCCTGCCCATGCAGCCGATCGGCGGCGTGCGCCCGATGACCGGCCTCCTCAACCGGCTGCGCACCTTCACCGACGACGACGGGCGCGCCGACGGTCCTCGGGTTCCACGCCATCGGCGACTGCCACACCACCACGAACCCGCTCTACGGGCGGGGCTGCTCGATCGCGGCGGTGCAGGCCACGCTCGCTGGCCGACGCCCTGGCCGCCCACCCGGGCGACCCCGCCGCCCGCGCCGCCGACGTACGAGGCGGACTGCGCCCGGGAGATCGCCCCCTGGTACGAGGCCTCGGTCCAGATGGACCGCATGGGCGCCGACCCCTCGGGCCGGTCGGCGCTCGGCGGGGGCGGCGACGGGGCCGGACAGCGACGCCGCCAAGCGCATGGGCGCCCTGTTCGCGGCGGCCGCCACCGACCCGGTGCTCGGCCGGGCCCTGGTCCGCCTCATGAACATGCTCACCCTGCCCGAGGACCTCATGTCCGACCCGGCCGTGCTGGCCCGGGCGATGGAGGTCATGCAGGACCCCGACGCCCATCCCGCCCCGGTCACCGAGGGCCCGAGCCGCGACGAGCTGCTCGAGTCCCTCGCCAGCGAACCCGCGGCCTAGCCGCCCGCCGCACCAGGAGCCACCGTTGTCCCAGCCCACCATCACCTCGCGCACGGTCGCCACCAACGGCGTCGACCTCCACGTCACGGAGGCCGGCGAGGGGTTCCCCGTCGTCTTCGCCCACGGCTTCCCGGAGCTGTCGTACTCGTGGCGCCACCAGGTGCCGGCCGTCGCCGCCGCCGGCTACCACGCCATCGCCCCCGACCAGCGGGGCTACGGCCGGTCGACGAAGCCCGAGGCCATCGAGCGACTACGACATCGTCCACCTCACCGACGACCTCCTCGGCATCCTCGACGACATCGGGCGAGGAGGAGGCCGTCTTCGTCGGCCACGACTGGGGCTCGATGGTCGTGTGGCAGATGGCGCTGCTCCACCCCGACCGCGTGGCCGGGCGTGTGCGGGATGAGCGTGCCGTTCCTCCCCCGGGGCCCGATGCCGCCGGTGCAGATGATGCGGCCGGTCTTCCGGCGACAGCTTCTTCTACATCCTCTACTTCCAGGAGCCCGGGGTGGCCGACGCCGAGCTCGGCGCCGACGCCGGCCACCACGATGCGGCGCATGCTGGCCGGCGCTCACGGTCCCGACGGAGGGCACGCGCCGACCTCGCCGGGCTCGCCGCCCCCGACGGCCGCGGCTTCGTCGACCGCATGCCCGAGCCGAAGGGGCTTCCCGACTGGCTGAGCCAGGAGGAGCTCGACCACTACGCGGCGGAGTTCGCCCGCACCGGCTTCACCGGCGGCATCAACTGGTACCGCAACTTCGACCGCAACTGGGAGCTCACCGAGCACCTGGCCGGGGCCAAGGTCACCGTGCCGTCGCTGTTCATCACCGGCAGCGCCGACCCCGTCAACATCATGAGCCCGGCAGGGATCATGGACGGCTGGCTCGAAGACCACCGTGGCTCGCACCTCATCGAGGGTGCGGGTCACTGGGTGCAGCAGGAGGCGGCCGACCAGGTCAACGCCGCGCTGATCTCGTTCCTCGACGCACTCGACCTCGGAGGTCGCTGACATGCCCGCCCCTTGGCCCCTGCGCTTCGGTGCCTTCTACGCGCCGTTCCACCCGGTCGGTCAGAGCCCGACGCTGGCGCTCGAGTACGACCTCGAGCGGGTCGAGGCGCTCGACCGCCTCGGCTACGACGAGGCCTGGTTCGGCGAGCACCACTCCGGTGGCTACGAGCTCATCGGCTGCCCCGAGATCTTCATCGCCGCCGCCGCCCAGCGCACCAAGCACATCAAGCTCGGCACCGGCGTGGTGTCGCTGCCGTACCACCACCCGTGGCTGCTGGCCGACCGCATCGTGCTGCTCGACCACCTCACCCGCGGCCGGCTCATCTTCGGCTGCGGCCCCGGCGCCCTCCCCACCGACGCCCACATCATGGGCATCGACCCGGTCGACCAGCGCCGGATGATGGAGGAGAGCCTCGAGGCGATCCTCGCCCTCTTCACCAGCGAGGAGCCGATCACCCGCGAGACCGACTGGTTCACGATCCGCGACGGCCGGCTCCAGATGCGGCCGTACACCTACCCGCACCCCGAGGTCGCGGTCGCCGCCATGGTGACGCCGTCGGGGCCGCGCCTCGCCGGCCAGCACGACGTCGTCGCTGCTCTCGCTGTCGATGTCGCTGGCCGAGGGCTTCGCCGCCATCGGCCAGGCCTGGGGCGTCGTGCAGGAGCAGGCCGCGAAGGCCGGCCAGCCGGAGCCGGACCGCCGGACCTGGCGCATCCTCGGCAACCTCCACATCGCCGAGACCCGCGAGCAGGCCGTGAAGGACTGCACCTACGGCCTCAAGGACTTCTCCAACTACTTCGGCGGCGGCGCCGGGTTCGTCCCGCTGGCCAACAAGGTCGAGGGCGAGCCCGACACCGAGGAGGCGTTCGTCGAGCGCTACAACGAGGCCGGTGGCGTGGTGATCGGCACGCCCGACGACGCCATCGAGTACATCGAGGGCCTCATCGAGCAGTCGGGCGGCTTCGGCACGTTCCTCATGCTCGGCCACGACTGGGCCTCGCCGGAGCGCACGATCAACAGCTACCGCCTCTTCGCCGAGAAGGTCATCCCCCACTTCCAGGGGCAGCTGGGGGCGCCGAAGGCGTCGCACGACTGGGCCACCGAGAACCGCGGCAAGCTGTTCGGGCGGTCGATCCAGGCGATGGGCAACGCCATCAGCCAGCACGTGGACGAGAAGGAGAAGGACGCCGAAGCTGCTGCGGCAGGAGGGGGAGCCTGATGCGCGCCGTCGCGCTCGAAGTCCGGGAAGATCTACGTCAACGACGACGCCCCCGATCCCGCAGCCGGGGTTCGGTCAGGTGCTCGTGCAGGTGAAGGCGTGCGGCATCTGCGGGTCCGACCTGCACTTCGCCAAGCACGGCGCCGACATGATGGCGCTCACCAAGGAGATGGGCGGCATGCCCGCGATGGACCTGTCCGGGTCCGGGCTCGACCTCGACCAGGACGTGTGGATGGGCCACGAGTTCGCCGCCGAGGTCCTCGAGTACGGGCCCGGCACCGAGGGCCCCGCCGTCGGCACGCTCGTCACCGCCATCCCCGTGCTGCTCAGCGCCACCGGCATCGAGCCGATCGTCTACAGCAACACCACCGCCGGCGGCTACGGCGAGCGCATGCTCCTGTCCGCCCCGCTGCTCGCCGAGATCCCCAACGGGCTCGACTTCCGCCACGCCGCGCTCACCGAGCCGATGGCCGTCGGCCTGCACGCGGTGAACAAGTCGCACATCAAGCCGGGCGAGGGCGCGCTCGTGCTCGGCTGCGGCCCGGTCGGCCTGGCCGTGATCGGCGCGCTGAAGCTCAAGGGCATCGACACGATCGTGGCCACCGACTTCTCCCCCGCCCGCCGAGCGCTGGCCACCACGATGGGCGCCACCGAGGTGGTCGACCCGGCCGCCGAGCCCGCCTTCGAGGCGTGGCAGCGGGCGGGCGGCCGAAGTCGCTCGTGGTCTTCGAGGCCATCGGCGTCCCGGGCATCATCGACGGCGTCCTGAAGGACTCGCCCCACGGCACCCGCCTCGTCGTGGTCGGCGTGTGCATGGAGCACGACCGGATCAACCCCTTCTTCGGCATCTCGAAGGAGATCAACATCCAGTTCTGCCTCGGCTACGACCCGATGGAGTTC
The DNA here is from genome assembly GCA_963727905.1 of uncultured Microthrixaceae bacterium. Classification (GTDB taxonomy): domain Bacteria; phylum Actinomycetota; class Acidimicrobiia; order Acidimicrobiales; family VFJN01; genus VFJN01. The sequence goes on along the minus strand of CAVSIC010000019.1, from coordinate 12,778 downwards.
AACGGCACGCTGCGGTCGATCGCCGAGGGCGAGCTCGACGTCGCCCCGCTGATCACCGCCGAGGTCCCGCTCGACGGCGTGGCCCAGGCCTTCGAGGACCTCGGCAACCCGGACGAGCACTGCAAGATCCTGGTGACGCCGTAGTGGCCGCTGACGACGGCGGTCGGTTCGAGGGCGTCGTCGCCCTCGTCACCGGCGCCGCCCGGCCCCGCGGCATCGGCCGCGCCACCGCGCTGCGCCTCGCCGCCGGCGGCGCCGACGTGGCCTGCCTCGACCTGGCCCGTCCGTACGACGAGGCGCCGGCCCACGCCACCGCGTCGGCCGACGACCTCGACGGCGTCGTCGCCGAGATCGAGGCGCTCGGCCGGAAGGCCATCGGCGTGCGGGCCGACGTGTCCGACCCCGAGCAGGTGGAGGCGGCCGTGGCCGAGGCCACCGCCGCGCTCGGCACGATCACCGCGGTGGCCAACGTGGCCGGCGGCAGCGGGGTGGGCTTCGGCGTCGGCCCGCTGCTCAACGTCCCCCCCGAGGAGTTCCGCCGCGTGCTCGACGTGAACCTCGTCGGCACCTGGCTGGTGTCGAAGGCCTGCGCGCAGCGCATGGTCGACGCCAAGGTCGGCGGCGCGATCGCCAACGTGTCGAGCCAGGCCGGCAAGCGCGGCTTCGGGATGCTCGGCGCCTACTGCGCGGCGAAGGCCGGCGTGATCCTCCTCACCCAGACGATGGCGATGGAGCTCGGCAGCTCGCAGATCCGCGTGAACGCCGTGTGCCCGGGCACGGTCGACACCGACCTCATCAACCCCAACGGGATGATGGAGATGATGATGGGCGAGTCCGGGCTGCAGGCGTTCATCGACCAGCAGATCCCGCTCGGCCGCCTGCAGACCGCCGAGGAGATCGCCGCCTCGCTGTGCTGGCTGCTCTCCGACGACGCCCGCGGCGTCACCGGCGAGGCGCTGAACGTCAGCGCCGGTCAGACGATGGTGTGAGCGAGGCCGACGTGGCGCCGAACTTCCCGAAGGGCGCGCTGGTCCGCAGGGTCAACCTCGAGCCGGCGATCATGTTCGGCGCCGGACGGGCCCTCATGCTCCAGCTGGCCCACGAGGCCGTGGCCCAGGGCGTCGAGGACCACAGCGACTTCAAGGGCAACCCCTTCAAGCGCCTGCTCGGCACCCTCGAGGCCGTGAACGCGATGGTGCTCGGCTCCGAGGAGCTCGCCTCCGGCGTGGGCCGGCGGATCCAGTGGATCCACGACTTCATCGTCGGGCCCACCTACCAGGCCAACGACCCGGCCAACCTGCTGTGGGTGCACGCCACGCTGGCCGACACCGCGCTCGGTTGCTACGAGCAGTACGTCGAACCGCTGACCGACGACGAGCGCGAGACCTACTACCAGGAGATGACCGGGATCGCGGAGGTCTTCGGCTGCCCGCGCGAGGCCCAGCCCGCCACCTACGCCGACTTCCGGGCCTACGTGGACGACGTCCTGGCGACGATCGACGTCACCCCGGTCGGCAAGGAGCTGGCCGCGTTCATCCTCCGGCCGGTCCTGCCGCTCGGCCTCCACGTGCCCCTCGCCCCGCTCCTGCGCCAGCAGCGCCGCACCACCCTCGGTTCGCTTCCGCCCCGCCTCCGGGAGCAGCTCGGCGAGCCGTGGACCGACCGCGACCAGGCCCGCTACGACCGGACCGTCCGCATCACCCGACGGGTGATGGCACGGGTGCCCCGACCGGTGCGGACGGCGGGAGTGCGTCTGCAGGGCCAGGGCCTGCTCCTGCTGGCTCGTCGTCACGTCCGTCAGTTCGATCATCGTCAAGCCGCTGGCGCCGCCTGACGACAGACCGACCCCCCGCGCCAAGATGGCCCGATGGACCACCTGGACAACCCACGGGTACCGGGCCTCGAGCCGACCTTCACCCATCGTGACGGCCCCGAGGTCCCGTGGATCCCGGTGCGCAGCCAGCGCAACGCCGACGGCAGCGAGTCGCACGTGTGGGAGCAGTGGGTGGCCTTCTCGGTCGAGCCGCTCTACCTCGCGCTGTTCGCCCGTTGGGACCCGGGCATGGTCGTGCGCCGGCACGGGCACCGCAGCCCGCACACGCTCACCGTCCTCGAGGGCTCGGTGCGGTGCGGCGACGTGGAGTGCGGGCCGGGCACCCACATCGAGCTCCCGCTCGGCGCCGCGTTCGGGCCGTTCGTGGCCGGCCCCGAGGGCGTGCACATGTACGAGGTGATGCTCGGCGACCCCCGGTCCTGGAGCGACGAGCCCGAGGCCATGGCGACGGTGCTCGCCGAGCGCGGCGTCGAACCGCTCCCCGACCCGCCGATCGAGCTGCCCGCCGGCCTCGAGGACCTGCGCGCCGTGTTCGCCGGCCCGAAGCCCGCCTCCTGACCCTCAGTCGCCGGAGGGCCACTCGATGGCGACCCGAGCGGCCTCGTCCGGGTGCTTCTCGAGCCACGCGCGTGCATAGGGGCACTCCGGCACCACCGTGAGGCCCTCGGCCTCCGCGCGGTCGACTGCGGCTCGCACCAGCACGCCCCCGAGTCCGCGCCCACCGAGCTCGTCGGGCACCCCGGTGTGCACGAGGACCAACCGGTCGCCGCGCCGGCGGTAGACGAGCTCGGCCACGACGCCATCGACCTCCAGCTCGAAGCGGTGGCGGTCGGGATGGTCGGTGACGGTCGGTGTCGTTCATCCGGATCGACGCTACCGAGGGCTCGTGTGATCCCGCTCCATCTCGGGTAGGTCCCCTTCGGTTCCCAACCACGAGGAGGCCCGCCATGGCGGAGCCGTATGTGATCACCGAGGCGTGCATCGGCACGAAGGACAAGGCCTGCGTGGACGTGTGCCCGGTCCAGTGCATCTACGAGCTCGCCGACGGGCAGCTCGTGAGCCGCGAGTCCCAGGACGGGGAGGTGGCCAACACCCACCCGGCCCACGCCGACCTCCAGTTCCTCCACGGCGACGAGATGCTCTACATCAACCCGGATGAGTGCACGTCGTGCGACGCCTGCCTGCCCGAGTGCCCGGTGGACGCGATCTTCCCGGCCGACAAGGTGCCGCAGACCCAGCAGGAGTTCATCGACGTCAACCGCTTCGTCTTCGCCGACATCAGCGGCTGACCCCGCCCGTCAGACGTAGGGTCGCCGGCCGATGGCCGACCCGCCCCAGCCCCCGTTCGACGTCGGCGAGCACGAGCTCGTCTACGACCCGTCGCTCGGCGAGGCCGGCCCCTGGTACCTCAACGACCACACCTTCGTGCGCGACCGCGAGGGCACGTGGCACCTCATCGGCATCACCCACGCCGAGCCGTTCGCCCCGTTCGAGGAGGTCGACCTCGCCCACGCGACCGCGCCGGACGTGCAGGGGCCGTGGACGAAGCAGCGCCACGCGCTGACCGCCGACCCGGCCGCCGGTGAGCACCACCTGTGGGCACCGCACGTGATCGAGCACGACGGCCGCTACTGGATGTACTACTGCGCGGGTGGCGACGCCCCCGAGGCGTACCGCCTCCACCTCGCCACCTCGGACGACTGCTGGCGGTGGGAGCGCCACCCGGCCAACCCGATCGTGGTCGACGGCTACGAGGCCCGCGATCCGATGGTGCTGCGGGTCGGCGACCGCTGGGTGATGTACTACACGGCCACCCTCGAGCCGGCCGGGGGCCCGCACATCGTGGCGGCGTGCGAGTCCGACGACCTCGTGCACTGGTCGGGCCGTCACGTCGTCTACGAGGACGCGCTGTCCGGCACCGGCGCCGGTCCCACCGAGTCGCCCTTCGTGGTCGCGCGTGACGACGGGTTCCTCCTGTTCCTCGGACCGGACTACGGGGAGCTCATGCGGCTCCTGCAGGAGGAGGGGCGCTACGGCCCCGAGGCCCGAGCCGCCTACCGGCGCACGCGGGTGCTGGCCAGCTCCGACCCGCTCCGGTTCCGGGCCGAGGACCAAGTGGCGACGATCGCGTCCCACGCGGCCGAGGTGGTCCACGACGAGCAGGACCGCTGGTGGGTCAGCCACTGCGGCTGGGGGGAGGGCGGCGCCCACCTCGCGCCGCTCACCTGGCGCTGACCCCCCCCCACCCACCCACCCCCCGAACCCGTCGACATTTCGCACGTGGGCACGTGCCGAACGTCGACGGGTTCGCGGGGGTTGGAAGCGCTACGCGGCGGCCGAGACCTGCCGGCCGAGCGCGCGGGCCGTGGCCAGCTGCTTGCACGGCAGCTCGGGGTAGGCCCACCGCAGGAGGCGGGCCTGGAGGCGGGCGCTCGGGTCGAGGTACACCCGCTCGATCACCTTCGGCTGGTAGGTGCCGGTGAGGTGCCGCGCCCACGCCGGCATCAACAGCATCGAGCCCGAGATGCCGAGCCGGCGCTCGAGCTGCTGGCGGGCGGTGCCCCGGAACTCGCCCTCGCTGGCCGCGGAGAGGAAGTCGATGAACTCGCGGGTCTGCTCGGTCATCGCCATCAGCGGCCGCATGCGCTCGACGTAGTCGTCGAGCTCGCCCATCGAGGTCGGCACCCACTCGGCGCCGCCCATCAGGCCGATGGGGGCCTGCTCGCGGAGGTACGCATCGCGCTCGGCGGTGCTGAGCGGCCGCTGGTAGCGGTGGAACGCCTCCATGATCGCCCACGGGATGCAGGTGTGGACCCACGCGATCAGCTCGGGATCGAGCGCCCGGTACGGGATGCCGTCCGGGCGAACCCCCTCGATGAAGCCGTGGACGTGCTTCACGTGCTCGATGATCCCGGTGGCCGCCTCGGTGCTGCCGAAGGTGGTGCGGAGCACGTAGCCGAGCGTGTTCCTGGCCCGCGTGAACGGCTCGGTACGGAAGCTCGACTGCTGCGACACGCCCGCCATCACCGACGGGTGGAGGACCTCCATGATCACGGCCCCCATCCCCGCCGCCGACACGCTGGCGAGGTCGCCGTTGATCTCCCACGAGATGCTGCCCGGTCCCGGCGTCAGCCCGAGGTCGCCGTCGGGCCCGCCGTAGACCTCGATCTCGTCGTGCCGGCCGCCGACCGTCTCGACCTGGGTGCGGATCTTCGTGCGGAGGTCGTCGGCCAGCGCCATGCGGTCATCTTGCACCTGTTCGTGTCAGTTGTCCATATGTACCTCCGGGTACGGTCCGGACATGAGCCGACGGGTGGCGATCGTGAGCGATGCAGCGTCGTACGTGGGGCCGGACCTCGCCCGCGTGCTGGCCGACCGGGGCCACGACCTCGTGGTCGGGGATCCGGAGGACGGCCTGGTGGCCGACCTCGAGGAACGGGGCGCCGCCGTCGAGGTGGTGGACAGCGTGCGCGACCTCGCCAAGCCGGAGGCGGCCGAGCGGCTCGTCGCCGCCGCGCTCGACCGCTTCGGCCGGATCGACTCCGCCACCGCGTTCACCGGCCGCATCGTCGTCGGCCGCTTCCTCAAGTCCAGCGTCGAGGACCTCCAGGCCACGCTCGCCGGCTGCGTCGAGGCGCCCTACCGGTTCCTCCGGACGGTGGTCCCCACGATGGTCGAGCAGGGCGGCGGCCAGGTCCTGGTGTTCACCAGCGCCGCCGGCGGCCGGCCCACTCCCGGAGCGCCGCTCTACTCCTCGGCCCGGGCGGGGGCGAACATGCTCGTGCGCAACGTCGCCGCCGAGGTGGCTGGCAAGGGCGTGCAGGTCAACGCGATCGGCACGAACTTCATGGACTTCCCCGGCTTCCTGGCCGCGAACCGGGCTGAGGACGCCGAAGGACGCGCCCGCGTGGAGGCCCAGGTGCCGATGGGACGCCTCGGTGGGCTCGACGAGCTGGCCGCGTTCTCCGCCGCGTTCGTCGACGGCACCTCCCGCTTCGCCACCGGCCAGTTCGTCGCCTTCGACGGCGGCTGGTCGGGCTGACCCGACCGGCTAGATCACTTCGGCGGGTTGCCCGAGGGCCACGCGGCCGGCGTGGAGCAGCGCCGCCTCCGGGTTCAGCGGGTGGAACTTGATGGCCCGGATGTCGCGGTAGCAGCGCTCGATCACCGAGCCCCGGTAGAAGGCGGCCCCGCCGGCCAGCTCCATGGCGAGATCGCAGACCTCGATGCCGCCGAGCGAGATCTCCCGCTTCGCCGCCATCGCCGCGGCCACGTTCTCCATGGAGGGCGTGACGTCGTCGCCGATCTCGGCCAGCGCGCCGTCGAGCGCCCAGCTCGCGACGCGGAGGCGGGTCGCCATCAGGCCCACCTGGCGCTGCACGATCGCATCCTCCGCCTTGGGAGCGGCCGCCTCGCGGGCAGCGTCGAACGCCGCCTCCGCCACGCCGAGGTAGACGCCGCAGATGATCGGGAGGGCGTGGGAGAGGATCACCTGGAACGGCGGGTCGAGCACGCCGTGGGGCCGGTTGGCGAGCACCCGCTCGTCGGGCACGAACACGTCGTCGATCACGATCGAGTTGCTGCCCGTGCCCCGCATGCCCATCGTGTCCCAGTCGTCGAGGACCGTGACACCCTCCGCCGCGATCGGCACCGCCATGTTGAGCACGCGCCGGCCCTGCTCCGGGTCGTCGTAGGCGAACATCGTCGACATGACCGTGCCGGCCGGCGACTGGCTGCAGAAGATCTTGCGGCCCGACACCGTGTAGCCGCCGTCCACCTTGGTGGCCTCGCCCCGCGGGTGGGTCTGGTCCGCGCCGCCGGTCGACACGAGGACGATGCCCTCCTCGGCCACCCGGCGCAGCGTCGCCTCCGCGCCCGCCATCTCGCGGCGGAAGCGCCATGCGGTGAACGCGACCACGTGCTGGTGCATCGAGGTGGCGAGCGCCGCCGACGCGCAGTGGCGGGCCAGCTCGCGCTGCACCATCGCCGCGTCGCGGATCGTGCCGCCGCCGCCGCCCAGCTCCTTGGGGACGCCCAGGGCCATCAGCCCGGACTCCCGCAGGCAGTCGAGGGCCTCCTCCACGAAGGTGCCCTCACGGTCGTGCTGCTCGGCGTGCTTGGCCAGCTCCGGGCCCACCGCCGCCGCCCGCTCCACGAAATCGAGATCCTGCTGTGTCTTCGTCTTCGCCATGGCCTGACCGTACGGACAGAAGTGGCCCTCGACTAGTCGTGGTTCTGGACCGATCCGGTATCGATTCGGGACTACCCCACGGCCCGGTCCCGTGCGACGATGACCCCATGCCCGAGTACGGACGGTTCTGCCCGGTGGCCCTGTCCAGCGAGGTCCTCGCGGATCGGTGGACCCCGCTCATCGTGCGGGAGCTCCTGCTCGGCAACACCCGGTTCAACGACATCGCCCGGGGGCTGCCGGGCGTCTCCCGCACGTTGCTCACGCAGCGGCTGCGCCACCTCGAACGCCGCGGCGTCCTGGAGACGTGGCCGTCGCCGACCGGGCGCGGCAGCGAGTACCACCTCACCCCCTCAGGAAAGGACCTCGAGCCGGTGCTCGAGGCGATGGGCCGGTGGGCCGTTGAGTGGTGCTACGAGGACTTCGAGGACGACGTCGAACCCACGGTTCTCATGTGGTGGATGCACCGCCGCGTGGCGAGCTCGGGCCTCCCCCCGGGACGCGTCATCGTGGAGTTCGCCCACACCGGACCGTCACCCATCCGGATCTGGCTCGTGCTCGACCGCGGCGAGCCATCGGTGTGCTGGCACCACCCCGGCTCGGACCCCGACCTCGTCGTGCGCATGTCCACCCCGACGCTGGCCCAGGTGTTCAGCGGCTCGCTGCGCTGGTCGACCGCCTTGGCGAGCGGCGCCATCGAGATCGCCGGGCCGCCGGCACTGGCCAAGAAGCTCCCGACGTGGTTCCTCTGGAGCCCGTGGGCGGAGCAGACGCGCGAGAAGGCCCGCCTCGCCGACCGCCGCTGACGCAGACTGCGTCGGTGACCGACATCGACTACCCCCTCCCGAACACCGACGCCGACCTCACCGGCCAGGTCGCGCTCGTCACGGGCGCGTCGTCCGGCCTCGGCTGGCGCTTCGCACAGGTGCTCGCGGCCGCCGGCGCCACCGTGGTGGCCGCCGCCCGCCGGGTCGACAAGCTCGAGGCGCTGGCCGAGGGCATCCGCGCCGACGGGGGCACGTGCCGGGCGGTCGCGCTCGACGTGATGGAGGCCGAGACGTTCGAGGCGCTCCTCGACGACATCGAGGCCCACGAGGGCCTGGTGACGATCCTGATCAACAACGCCGGCATCCCCGACGCGGCCCGCGCCCACAAGATGTCGCTCGAGCTCATCGACGCGGTGCTCGACACCAACGTCCGCGCCCCGTTCGTGCTCGCCACCGCGGTGGCCCGCCGCCTCATCGCCGCGAAGTCGCCGGGGCGGATCGTGAGCACGTCGTCCGCGGGGTCGTTCAACTACGCCGGCGGCGGAGCCGCGCTGTACTCCATCTCCAAGGCGGCGGTGAACCGCATGACCGAGGTGCTCGCGGTGGAGTGGGCGAAGAATCACATCAACGTCACTGCCATCGCCCCCGGCGCGTTCGCCTCCGAGATGATGACGGGGATGATGAGCCGCGTCGGCGACTTCACGCAGTACACGCCGCGGGCCCGCCTCGGTCACCCCGCCCAGCTCGACAGCACCCTGCTCTACCTGGTGTCACCGGCCTCGGAGTTCGTCACCGGCACCGTGATCCTCGTCGACGACGGCCAAGGCCCTCGCTAGTTACGGTGTCCGCCCATGGTGGACATCGGGGGTTCGGTCGAGGCGGGGTGGGAGAAGGTCGCGGATGCGTTCCGGGCCAACTTCGACGACGGCAAGGAGCACGGCGCGGCGGTGGCCGTGTACCGCGAGGGCCAGAAGGTGGTCGACCTCTGGGGCGGATTGGCCGACCACGGGACGGCCCGGCCGTGGGACGAGGACACGATCGTCCTCGTCTTCTCCTCCACGAAGGGCATGACGGCGATCCTCGCCAGCCTCCTCGCGCAGCGCGGTGACCTCGACATCGACGCGCCGGTCGCGAAGTACTGGCCGGAGTTCGCGGCGGCCGGCAAGGAGGACCTCCCGGTCCGGTGGTTGCTGTCGCACCAGGCCGGGCTCGTCGCCGTCGATCGCACCTTCGACATCGACGAGTTCTGCGCCTGGGACCCGATCGTCGAGGCGCTGGCCGCCCAGGCGCCCATGTGGGAGCCGGGCAAGATGCACGCCTACCACGCCCTCACCTTCGGCCACCTCGTGGGCGAGGTCCTCCGCCGCATCAGCGGCAAGACCGTGGGCCAGCTGTTCGCCGAGGAGGTCGCCGGACCGCTCGGCCTCTCGACCTGGATCGGCCTGCCCGAGTCCGAGGAGGGCCGCGTCGCCCGCCTCACGCCGGCACCGCCGGTGGAGCCCGAAGCGCTGCAGCAGCTCCTCGACACGGTGTTCGGCCCGGGCTCGCTGTTCGACCGATCCATCCTCGGCGCCCCCAACGGGCTCGTGACCGAGGAGGGCGGCTGGTTCGGTTCGCGGCAGGTCCGCGCCGCGGAGATCCCGGCCGGCAACCTCGTCACCGACGCCCGATCGCTGGCCCGCGTCTACGCCTCCACGATCGGCGAGGTCGACGGCATCCGCCTGCTGTCCGACGCGACGGTGCAGGCCGCCACCACGGTGCAGACCGACAGGTCCGAGCCGTTCGGCATGCCCCCCGGCCTCGAGGACTTCGCCATCACGATGGGCCTCGGCTTCCAGCTGCACACCCCGCTGGCCGACCTCCTCGGCCCGACCTCGTTCGGCCACGGCGGCGCCGGCGGCTCGATGGGTCTGGCCGCGCCCGAGCACGGCATCGGCTTCGGCTACGTGATGAACCGGATGCTCACGGAGATCCCGAACCGCCCGCGCAACCAGCTGATCATGGACGCGGTCGTGGAGTGCGCGACCGCCTGACCTCGCGGCAGGACCTCAGGCGGTCCAGTCGAGGACGACGTCCGGAGGCGGCGAGTCGTCGGGCGCAGCCATGTCGAAGCCGGAGACGTCGAGGACGGACGCCCGGAACCAGACCGTGAAGTCGTCCTCGCCGACGGCCAGGTTGCCGAACGCCTTCTCGATGTCGCCGTCGAACCAGACGAGGATGAAGCTCCCCATCGGGGTCTCCTGGATCGTCCAGGTCTCCCGGCTGACGTCGGCCTGGGCCTGCTGGGCATCGAAGTCCGCTCTCCGCGCGCCCGCCACCGCAGCCGCGAGCTCGCGCGCGGCGCCCTCCTTGCCCGGCAGCACTGGGAACATCGCGTTGAAGATCGCCATCGTCCACCCCCTGCTCCGGCGCACTCTGTGCCGGCGGATCGAGCGTACGCCTCCGTGCTGGCACGGACGACGGGAACCGGTCGCGTCCGTACTGTCGATCCACGGGCATCCGACGCGAGGAGCAGACCATGGCGGACCGCGAGCAGCCGACCACCCACCGAACCCGGCGCTGGGCCGCCGCCCTCACCGTGCTGTCGCTCCTCGCGACCCTCGTGCAGATCACGGGCGTGAGCCCCGCCTCCGCGGAGCTCCCCACCCCGGTGGTGTCGATCGACGGACCCGTGACCTTCGCCAACCAGGGGGCGATCACCGTGCACTGGGGGGTCCCGCTCGCCGATGGGACGCAGGCGAAGCTCGTGCTCGGCGACGGCACCGGCCGGGTGATCATCAGGTACGCGATCTTCGCCGGCCAGACGAGCGAGGTCCTCGACATGACCCGGCTCGACAACGGCACGATCACCCTGACCGCCCAGATCCAGGACGTCTCCACAGGCGAGCTGGGGCCGGCCGGGTCCGGCACCACGACCAAGGACACCCACCCGGGGCCGGCGACCATCTCGATCCCCACGATCGACGCCTCGAACGAGTCCTCGGTGCCCTTCTCGGGCACCACCGACAACACCTGGGCCAAGACGTTCGTGCGGGTGAGCTTCACCGACAAGGACGGGGAGTTCCTGCTGACCGGCGGCTGGCCCGTCGAGGCCGGGACCTACTCCGGCACTGCCAACGTCGCCCACATGGCGGCCGGCCCGATCACGGTCACCACCGAGACGCTCCGGCAGGACTGGACGGACGGCTTCTTCTACGCCGGGCCGCAGACGTCGGTCGTCGTGCAGAAGACCTCGTCGCCCCCGGCGCCGCCGAACCCCGTGCAGCCGACGCTCGACCAGGTCAACGCGCTCGTGAAGAGCCTCGTCTGCACGCTGCAGGGGCTCCTCGGCAACCCGTGCGCCACCGCCGCGAAGGCAGCCGTCCGGCGCTGACCCGCCTCGAACCCGTGGGTTGATCCAGCCGATCCGTGCCGACGCCGACGAGCTCGCCCTCTTCGACGGACCGGGGCGCTAGGCCGATCCGATCCGGCCGGACAGGCGCAGGGTGCGCCGGTCGCGCAGCGCCGCACTGGCGTCGACCGCGAGCGGGGTGTGGTCCTTGCCGGTCCGCCACACCTCCTGGATGAAGCTCCCCTGCGCCTCCTTGTTGAACTCGGTCCACGAGGCGCGCCCCCGACTCACCTCGGCCTCCCAGTCGTAGGCGCCGCGGCCGCGGTAGCCGTAGAGGACCTGGGCACCCAGCGCGTCGGTCGTGTAGCGGGGGCCCTCGTGCTGGTACTGCCACACGTGCACCACCTCGTGGACGAGCACGTCAGGCCGCTCGCTGAGATCCACGCCCTTCAGGTAGATCGTGTTGCCGAGCGTGAACGGTCGCTGGTTGGCGCCGAACGCTCCCGAGCGCCCTTGGACGACCCGGACGTTGAGGTAGGACAGCGAGCCGCCGAACACCGTGCGCAGCGTCGCCCGCTCGTCCGGCGACAGCGGCCGCGCCGGTGCCTCCGCTCCGACCAGGCGCTGCACGAACGCCACGACCGTCCCGGCCAGCAGCACCACCGCGCCCGCGATCGACGAACCGGCACCCGCCGCCCCCCGCACGACCAGCCGTCGGTCCCACACCACCAATCCGCCCACGATGCGGATCACCCCGGCGGGGACCCCACCGACGATCCCCGTCACACCGGTGATCACCGCGCCGACCACGTTGAGCAACCCGGCGACGACCCGCCCCAGCCATGCGGGGACCGCGCCGAGACGGGCGAGGCCGTCGGCCACGAGGCTCCCAGCGGTCTCCGCGAGGTCCGCCACGGCGTCCCCCGCCGCGTGGACCGCGTGCTCGACGGCGCGGGCAGCGCCGCCGACACCCCGCGTGGCGGATGTCCGCATCGAGCCAGTCTTCCGCACCAGGACAGATGAGAAGTCGGGGCGGAGGCGGTCTGACTACCGTCCGCCAGGTACCTGCGACTGCAGCTAGGGAGAGCCAACCATGAGACCGCTCCGATACGCGATCAACGTCACCCTCGACGGGTGCTGCGACCACCAGGTGGGCAACCCGGACGAGGAGTCGCACAACTACTGGGCCGACCAGCTCGGACGATCCGACGCCCTGCTCTTCGGCCGGGTGACCTACGGGATGATGGAGGAGGCGTGGCGACAGCCGGCGCCAGGAACGTGGCCCGACTGGATGGAAGATTGGATGATCCCCTTCGCCGAGACGATCAACGGGGCGAAGAAGTACGTCGTGTCGAGCACGCTCGGCCAGGTCGACTGGAACGCGGAGCTCCTGCAGGGTGACCTCGAGACCGCCGTCCGGCAGCTCAAGGAGGAGCCCGGCGACGGCCTGGCCGTGGCCGGGCTGACCCTCCCGCTGGCCTTGGCGAACCTGCGCCTGATCGACGAGTACGAGTTCCTGGTGCAGCCGATCCTGGCCGGCCACGGACCGACGTTGTTCGCCGGCCTGCGCGAGCGGCTCGACCTGCAGCTCGTGAACCGCCACGAGCTCCAGTCGGGCGCAGTGGCCCTGCGCTACGAGCCCCGGCGCTCCTAGTTGG
>CAVSIC010000018.1:0-191776 GCA_963727905.1 uncultured Microthrixaceae bacterium | reverse complement strand
AGGTTCTAGGCCTTCGGCTCACAACCAAAGGTTGCGAGCCGAGCTCTGTGGCGCCGCCTCCGGCGGCACTGTTCGTCGACGCAGGACACGGCGGAGCCGGATCCTTCGTAGGCGAGGGGCTGCCGCCCCTCCCGCACCCCGGTCCCAGTCGTACAGCATCGGGGTGCGCGGGGGGCAGCGCCCCCTCACCTGCGAAGGGTGTGGCTCCGCCGAAGGCGAGCGACGACGAAATCAGTAGCGGTAGTGGTTGGACTTGTACGGGCCCTCGACGGGGACGCCGATGTAGTCCGCCTGGTCCTTGCTGAGCGACGTGAGCTTCACGCCCAGCGCATCGAGGTGCAGCCGCGCCACCCGCTCGTCGAGGAGCTTCGGGAGCACGTACACGCCGAGCGGGTACTGGTCGGTCTTCGTGAACAGCTCGATCTGGGCCAGCACCTGGTTGGTGAAGCTCATCGACATCACGAAGCTCGGGTGGCCGGTGGCGTTGCCCAGGTTCAGCAGGCGGCCCTCCGACAGCATGATCACCGAGTGGCCGTCGGGGAACACGAACTCGTGGACCTGCGGCTTGACCTCGATCTTGCGGATGTCGCTCTGACGGGCCAGGCCGGCGATGTCGATCTCGTTGTCGAAGTGGCCGATGTTGCCGACGACGGCGTTGTGCTTCATCCGCGCCATGTGGTCGGCCGAGATGATGTCCTTGTTGCCGGTGGCCGTGATGAAGATGTCGGCGGTGTCGAGCACCGACTCGAGCGTCCTGACCTCGAAGCCCTCCATCGCCGCCTGCAGCGCACAGATCGGGTCGGCCTCGGTGACGACGACGCGGGCACCCTGGCCCCGTAGCGACTGGGCGCAGCCCTTGCCGACGTCGCCGTAGCCGCACACCACGGCGACCTTGCCGCCGAGCATCACGTCGACAGCGCGGTTGATGCCGTCGACGAGGCTGTGGCGGCAGCCGTAGAGGTTGTCGAACTTCGACTTGGTGACCGAGTCGTTCACGTTGATGGCCGGGAACAGCAGCTCGCCGCGCTCGAGCATCTCGTAGAGGCGGTGGACGCCGGTGGTGGTCTCCTCCGTGACGCCCTTGATGGCGGAACCGATCTCGGTCCACCGGGTCGGGGCCTCGGCGAGGGAGCGCTTGAGCACGTCGACGATGACGTGCCACTCCTCCGGGTCGTCGTCGGTGGCGTCGGGGACGGCACCGGCCTTCTCGTACTCGAGGCCCTTGTGCACCAGGAGCGTGGCGTCACCGCCGTCGTCCAGGATCATGTTCGGGCCCTGGCCGCCGGAGAACTTGAACAGCTGCTCCGTGCACCACCAGTAGTCCTCGAGGGTCTCGCCCTTCCAGGCGTAGACCGGGACGCCGTTGGGAGCGTCGACCGTGCCCTCGGGACCGACCGCGATGGCGGCGGCGGCCTGGTCCTGGGTGGAGAAGATGTTGCAGCTCACCCAGCGCACGTCGGCGCCGAGGGCGGTGAGCGTCTCGATGAGGACGCCGGTCTGGATGGTCATGTGCAGGGAGCCGGCGATCCGGGCCCCGGTCAGGGGCTTGCTGTCGCCGAACTCGGCCCGCAGCGCCATGAGGCCGGGCATCTCGACCTCGGCGAGCTCGAGCTCCTTGCGGCCCCAGGGGGCCAGGGTGAGGTCGGCGACCTTGTAGTCGCCGTCGCGGGCGACATCGTGATCAGGGGTGGTCATGGAGGTTCCTCCGTGTGGGTGCGCGCCGAAATGGGGCGCACTGCTGGTTGGCGTGGGCTGGGTGCCAACGGGCACCACCCTGATCAGCCCGGGGGCTGTCCAGGGTAGTCGTCGTCGGTCGCCTGCGGCGACCTCCTCCGAGCTCTGGGGCCGGCCCTCGGCCGACTCGCCTGTCGCTCGGGACACGGCGGAGCCGGATCCTTCGCAGCCGAGGGGACTGCCTCCCCTCGGGCACCCCTGCTCGCTGCGGATCCCCGGGGATGAGCAGCGCCGAAGGCGCTTCGTCAGAGCTCGGTGGACGAACCTCCGGTTCGGCGCCGAAACCGCTACCGCGCCAGCTCTGCCTTCAGCTGGTCGAGCACAGGTATGGGACCGGGGTCGACGCCCGCCTGGGCGGCCAGGTGCAGGCTGGCGAAGTCGCCCTGGATCACCAGGTCGAGGAGCTGGGCGAGGGCGCCCTCGCCGGTGGCCCGGACGTCGAGGACGTCGTGGACCACCTCGTCCAGGATCGGGTGCATCAGGTCGAAGCGCCGGGCGACCTGCGGGTGCTCGAAGTCGTGGCGGAACCGCACGTTCGTGATCACCTGGCGGGTGATGTCGCCGTGCTGGCCCCAGCCGCAGATCTCGTTGTGGCACACCTCGGGGAGGGCGCCCCAGAAGGCCGGGACCTTGGCGTTCTCGTTGACCTGGCACTTGAAGCGGTAGGCCGCCACCTCGCCGACGGCGTCGCCGCCGTGGATCAGCGGCATCGTGCTGCCGATGGCGGCGGCGAGGCGATGGGCGATCGAGCCGTCGACGATGAGCTCGTCCCGCCGGCGGCGCAGCTGGTCGATCGCGTCGGACACGTACTGCGTGGCACCCGGGAACAGGCCGACGCGCTCGAGCACGAGGAGAGGCGGGATGCTGACCGCACCGATCCCCGCCCGGGGCATCGGGAGGTCGGGCAGCACGATGTGGGGCGCGTCCCACGCCGCCGCCAGGTCGGCCAGCTCCCCGCCCTTGGAGAGCACGACCATGCGAGCGCCGGCCGCCGCCGCCGCCTGCGCCGCCTCCACCGTCTCCTCGGTGTTGCCGGAGAAGGAGATGGCGAAGCAGAGCGTGCCCTCGCTCACGAACGACGGTGCCTCGTAGCCCTTGGCGATCGTGAGCGGCACGGACATGAACGGCGCGGCGATGGCGCGGACGACCTCGCCGCCGACGCCGCTGCCCCCCATGCCGAGCACGACGACGTGCTCGATGTCCTCGTGGTCGGGCAGCCCGTCGAGGTCGGCGTCGAGGCGCGCCGCGTCGGCCACCTGCTCCGGCAGCGCGGCCGCGAGGTCGAACATCCCAACGGAATCGAGGAGGGGGTCCATCAGCGGCCGTCTACGCGGAGAAGGTGGGGGTGATGCCCTGGGCCTCGGCCTTCGCGAGGAGCCGCTCGTGCTCCGCGTCGTCGACCGCCTCCGCCTCGTCCTTCAGCATGATCGGGATGTCGTCCCGGATCGCGTAGCGGCGGTGCAGCCGCGGGTTGTAGAGCGCGTCCTCGTCGGCGAAGTAGAGCAGGGGGCCCTTGTCCTCCGGGCAGGCGAGGATCTCGAGGAGCTGGGGGTCGAGGGCCATGGCGGACTCCTGGCGGTCGGGCGGACGGGTGGTCAGGCGCCGAGGATGCGGGCGCGCAGCTCGTCGACGCGGGCATCACAGGATGCCCGATCGGCGGCTTCGAGGTTCAGTCGGAGCAGGGGCTCGGTGTTCGACGGGCGCAGGTTGAACCACCAATCGCCGAGGTCGACGGTGAGGCCGTCGAGGCGATCCTGCGCCTCGACGGGGTACGCCGTGGCCACCTCCTCGATCACCGCCCGGGGGTCGGGGACCTCGAAGTTGAGCTCGCCGGAGGCGGCGTAGCGGTCGAAGGGCACCCGCAGCTCGGACAGCGGCACGCCGGCCTTGCAGAGCTGCTCCAGGAGCACGAGCGCGGCGATCGAGCCCGAGTCGGCCCGCCAGTTGTCCCGGAAGTAGTAGTGGGCCGAGTGCTCGCCCCCGAAGGCGGCACCGGTGTCGGCCATGACGGCCTTGATGAAGCTGTGGCCCACCCGGGTGCGCACCGGGGTGCCCCCGTGCTCGCGCACCACCTCCGGCACGGCCTTGGAGCAGATGCAGTTGTGCAGGATCGTGGAGCCGGGGTGCTTCTCGAGCACGCCGACGGCCACGATCGCGGTGGTGGCCGATCCGGAGAGCGGCTCGCCCCGATCGTCCACGACGAACACCCGGTCGGCGTCGCCGTCGAAGGCGAGGCCGACGTCGGCGCCGGTCTCGAGGACGCGGGCCTGCAGGTCGCGGAGGTTCTCGGGCTGGATCGGGTCGGCGGGGTGGTTCGGGAACGTGCCGTCGAGCTCGCCGTAGAGGACGTCGAGCTCGAACGGCAGCCCCTCGAACACCACCGGGACGACGAGGCCGCCCATGCCGTTGGCCGTGTCGGCGACGATCTTCAGGGGTCGCAGCACCTGCGGATCGACGAACGACCGCACGTGGTCGCCGAACTGCCGGAGGAGGTCGAGCTGCTCGCGACCCCCGGGCGTGGTGTCGGCCGGCGGCAGGCCCGAGGCGGTCATCGCCTTGATCTCGAGCAGGCCGGTGTCCTCACCGACGGGCTTGGCCCCCGGGAGGCACAGCTTGGCCCCGTTGTACTGGGCCGGGTTGTGGGAGGCCGTGAACATCGCCCCCGGGGCGTCGAGCTTGCCGGAGGCGAAGTACAGGAGGTCGGTGGAGGCCAGGCCGAGGTCGACGACGTCGAGCCCCTGCTCCTGCACGCCCGCCGTGAACGCCGCCACGAGGTCGACGCCGGAGGACCGCATGTCGCGGGCCACCAGCACCCGGCGGGCCCCGCCGACCTGCTCGGCGGCGAACCGGGCGAACGCGGCGCCGAGGCGGCGCGCCACGTCGGCGTCCAGCTCGTCGGGGGTGACGCCACGGATGTCGTACGCCTTGAAGATGCGGTCGAGGTCGGCCACGGGCGGCGACCCTACTCGTGGCACCGCGCGGTGGAGCAGTACCGTGCGGGCCGCATGCCTGCCCTCCCCCCGGGCTCCCGCCCCGAGCTGACCGTGGTGCTGCCCGCGCACAACGAGGAGGAGATCCTCGCCACGACCGTGGCCGAGGTGACCGACGGGCTGCGAGCCCGAGGTACCGCGTTCGAGGTCCTGATCGTCGAGAACGGCTCGTCCGACCGCACGATGGCCCTGGCCACGGAGCTGGCCGAGGCCCATCCGGAGGTCATCGCGCTCACGAACCCGGCCCCGGACTACGGCCTGGCGCTGCGCCGGGGACTCCTCGAGGCGGGCGGCGACGTCGTCGTGAACTTCGACGTCGACTACTACGACCTGGGCTTCCTCGACCAGGCGATCGCCCTCGTCCGCGACGGCGCCGGGATCGTGGTCGGCACGAAGCGGGCGGAGGGCTCCGAGGACACCCGCCCGATCCCCCGGAGGATGGTGACCTGGGCGTTCTCCACGCTGCTGCGGGTCAGCTTCGGCCTCCGCGCCAGCGACACGCACGGCATGAAGGCGATGGACCGGCTCCGGGTGGAGCCCCTGGCGAAGCAGTGCCGGCTGGGCACCGACCTCTTCGACACGGAGCTGGTGCTACGGGCGGAGCGGGCCGGTCTCGTCGTCGCCGAGGTCCCGGTTCGGGTCGAAGAGCGGCGGCCCGCTCGGTCCCCGATCGCTCGGCGGGTCGTTCGCACGCTCGTCGGCCTGCGCCGCCTCCGCCTTGCGCTCCGCGAGGAGTGAGTCCCAGAACCCCACCGGCGCGCTGACCGGGACGGGCTCGTCGTCCGCCACGGCGTCGTCGCCTCCGTCCGTGGGGTGTTCGGAGGGGTTCCAACCGTCCTCGTCGTCGTCGGTGGGCGGGGGCTCGGGGAACCGCGTCCGGCCCCGCATCGCCAGGTAGAGGAGGCCCAGGAGGGCGACTCCCGTGAGGCCGTAGCCGAGCTGGTCGACGGGGGTGTACCCGTAGGACAGCCGCACGTGCTCGTCGGTCGGGATCACCACCATCAGGTTCGGGGTGACGTGGTAGATGCGATCGGCCCCGGAGACCTTCCAGTTCGGGAAGTAGGAGGTCTTCACCAGGATCGGCTGGCCGACGCGGTCGACGTCGAAGCTGATCGCGAGGTCGCCCTCGACGATGTTGCTGACCTTCGTCTTGGGCACCGGTCGGCGCTCGGGCACCTGGCCCCGCTCCACGCGCTGCCAGCTCTTCGGGCCGTTCGGGGCGAGGAACACGTCGAGCGCCGAGGGATCCGTGTACCAGGCCACCGCGTCGCGCTGCCACGCGGGGTTGGTCTCGCTCATGCCCTCGAGCACGGCTGGCTCGTTCTGCAGGGGCTCGACCAGCTCCGCGCCGGCCACCTCGTAGACCTTCCAGGGCGGCGACTCGGCGACCTCGGTGAGGTCGGGGTGTCGGTCGGCCGCCTCGATCGCCTTGGGGGAGAACGCCATGTAGTACTTCGTGCCCATCAGCTGGAGGTGGCGCACGCCCTTGTCCAGGTCGAAGCCGGGGTACTGCATCGGGCGGTCCGGGAGGTCGCGGACCGGGTTGGACGGCGCCTCGGAGGTCTCTGATGCGTTGAGGAAGTGGAACGGCGTGGTGCCCGAGCTCTCGAAGTAGAGCCCCTCCATCGAGCCGATGCAGCCGTCGGTCCAGAAGGGCAGGAGCATCATCGCCATCGGCGTGCCGTAGCGGTTGAGGTCGGACTCGTACTCCCAGTGCGCCCGCCCGCAGCCGTGCTCGGCGCCCACCTCCTCCATCGTGAGGAGGATGTCGCGGTACTCCGGGTAGCTGGCCTTGCGCTCGTAGCCCTAGTAGTTCCACTTGGCCCAGCTGTCGACGAAGGAGTCGTCGTGCGTGGCGAGGAACAGCCAGTGGTACGCGCCGTCGCCCCCGACGTCGTCGTGGACCTTCCCCCCGGGCAGGACGCGGAGCGGCAGGGCGACGAGCACGATCCCGCCGGCCAGGACGACAACGGCTCCGATGCTCTCCGCCAGCCGCCGTCGCCACTCGATCCGGGCGTCGACGATGACCGCGAGCGACCGCAGCACCTCCGAGAGCCCGACGGCCGCCAGCAGGTACAGGGACAGGTAGTAGAAGGGCAGGAGGCGGGCGTTCCAGATGTGGAACATGCCGGCGGCGTCGAACACGAACCCCGCGGCGACAGGCTGCGCCGACGATCGCGAAGAACGCGCCCATCCGGATCCAGAAGACCAGCGACAGCACGATGCCGACCATGGCCAGCACCAACACCCAGCGGACGCCCTGGGGCATGAGCTCGGCCTGGTACTTCTCGAGCTTCTCCCAGCCCATGTCGGTGAGCAGCCCGCGGCGGAGCACGAACGGGATCGACCAGAACGCGGTGAGCAGCGCGCCGACGACGAAGATCGGCGCCGCGTACACCAGCCGCCGGCGATCCAGCCGCATGAGCACGAGCACGACCCCGCCGAGCATGGCGAAGAAGGCCGGGATGGCGTGGCAGAGGATCACCAGCGCGAGCAGCGCGGCCGCCAGCGCCCGGTATCGGCCGGTCTCGAGGCCCCGTGCCAGCACGCCGAAGAACAGCAGCGCCAGCGAGAGGCTGATCGAGAAGCTGTACTCCCCCGCCAGCGTCGACGGGATGTTGCCGCCGTAGATCGTCCACGTGCGGTCGAACAGGAACGGCAGCGTGGCCACCGCGAGCAGGGGCGGGCCCGGGAACGGCAGGCGGAACAGGCGACCCATCACGTAGGCGCACAGGGGCAGGCCCACGACCCCGAGGACCGTGACCAGCTTCATCGCCACGCCGTAGGGCAGCACGACGTTGAGCAGCACGATCAGCAGCGCCGGGGGCAGCATGTAGAACTGGTACGCGGGGAAGCCGGCGTACCAGTCGGGCGTCCAACCGGTGAGCCGCCAGTGCGGCAGCAGGTGGTCGCGGAGGTAGGCCGGGCCCCACACGTGGGCGCCCATGTCGCCACCGGCGGGGGTGGTCCTCGCGAACAGCAGGTCCGGGTGGAGCTGCGCGAACACGAAGGCCGTGCACGCCAGCACGACGAACGCCCCGACCCAGCTCTCGGCGGGTGCCCGCAACGGCGCGCTGAGCCAGGCGGCGAGACGGCCGCGCGGCTCCGAGGCGGGCTCGGGCGGGGTCGGCTCGGGCGCGGGCGCGCGGACCTCGGTGGCGATGGCCATCGGGCGCGATCCTCCCACCTCCGGCTCGGGAGGGGCCGTCACTGCACGAGGAGGGCCACCACCGTGACCATGTTGAAGGCCACGTGCGCGGCGATGGACGGGCCGAGCCGCTCGTAGCGGTGCGCGAGCCAGCCGGCGACGGCCCCGAAGATCACGAGGGCCGGCAGCTGGAGCAGCTCGAAGTGGCTCGCGCCGAACACGAGTGACATCACCCCGATCGACACGACGGGACCGAGGCCCCGCTTGCGCAGGGCGCCCTGGAACAGCCCCCGGTAGAAGATCTCCTCGATCACCGGGGCCCCGATGCCGACGATGAGCACGAGCAGGACCACGCCGAGGGCGCCGTCGGCCCGGTCGGTGAGCTGCTTGGCCGGCTCCTCCAGGTCCGAGCTGCCCTTGTCGAGGAGCTCGAGCAGCGGCCAGTACAGGAGGGGCAGGACCGCCAGCTGCAGGGCGGCGCCGATGCCACCGCCGACCCAGACGTCTCGCCAGCGGATCCGAAGCCGCAGGTCGGCCACGAGGCCGCTGCCCTTGAGGCGGGTGGCGATCACCGGGACGCCGAGCAGCCCGAGCCACAGCCCCAGCTGCGTCACGAGCACCAGGCTCAGGGGCAGGTCGTCGACGTCGCCGGCGTCGCGGCCCGTGGCGCCCAGGACGGCGGCCAGGGCGATCTGCGACCCCGCCAGCGCGAGGAAGAACCCGGTGGCGACGTCGCCGAGGCCCCACCAGCGCTGAGCCGCGGGTGCCCCCGGGGCGCGCACGTCGTCAGGGGCCGCGTTCACCGGGCCAGGGTAGGCCGGGGCCTAGGAAGCGATGGCGTGCGCGGCGGCGCGCTCGTCGCGAAGGACCCACCCGCGCGGGACCCGCAGGGCGTCGGCGTGGTCCGTGCAGAGGTCGTAGCGCATCGGGTGCGCCTCGGGGTTGAGGTGCTCCAGGAAGACGGTCTGGCCCCCGTAGTCGTAGGTCAGGGTGGCCGAAGCGCTCACGTTGCACGACGGCTTCGCGCAGGTCCGGCTGCTCATGGCATCGACGGTAACCAGCCCGTCCGGCCCGGTCGCGGATGCCCCGGATGCCGTCTGGAGCGGGTCCGGCCCTATCCTTGGCCCATGCCCGAGGGCCTCCCGCCGCCGCCTCCCCCGCCCCAGCGCGGCCCGCGTGGCCCCGGCGGCCCCCTGCGGTCCGACCAGGGCATGCCCAAGTGGGGCCTGTGGGTCCTGCTCGGGCTGACCCTCCTGGTGGTGGTCCTGCCGAGCCTCCTCGGCGGCAGCGACACCAAGAAGGTCCCGTACTCCCGCTTCATGGCCCAGGTCCGCTCCGGCGACGTGCAGTCCGTGGAGGTCGACAACACCAACGGGTCGATCACCGGGAAGCTCGACAACGGCAACGAGTTCCGCACCACCGGCCCGCTCGACGGCGGCCTGCCCGAGGCCGACCTCGTGGTCCTCGACGCCCAGAGCGTCGAGGTGAAGTACAAGACCCCGCAGCCGGGGTGGCTCGCCTCGCTGCTGCCGTTCCTCATCCCCGTCGCCATCTTCGTGGCCTTCTTCTGGTTCATGCAGCGCCGGGCCCAGAGCCAGATGGGCGGGATCATGTCGATCGGCCGCTCCCGGGCCAAGACCTACTCCACCGAGCGCCCCGGCACGACCTTCGCCGACGTGGCCGGCTACGAGGGCGTGAAGCAGGACATCCGCGAGGTCGTCGACTTCCTGAGCACGCCCGAGCGCTTCCGCGAGATCGGCGCCCGCATCCCGAAGGGCGTCCTGCTCGTGGGGCCCCCGGGCACCGGCAAGACGCTCATCGCCCGGGCCGTGGCCGGCGAGGCCGGCGTGCCGTTCCTGTCCGTCACGGGCTCGGACTTCATGGAGATGTTCGTCGGCGTCGGCGCCAGCCGCGTCCGCGACCTGTTCGCCAGCGCCAAGAAGATGGGCCGGGCGATCATCTTCGTGGACGAGATCGACTCGATCGGCCGCAAGCGCGGCGCCGGCCTCGGCGGTGGCCACGACGAGCGCGAGCAGACGCTCAACCAGATGCTCTCCGAGATGGACGGCTTCGAGGCCACCGAGGGCATCGTGATGATCGCGGCCACGAACCGGCCCGACATCCTCGATCCCGCGCTCCTCCGCCCGGGGCGCTTCGACCGCCAGGTCGTCGTGCCGCTCCCCGAGCTGAGCGAGCGCGAGGCGCATCCTCAAGGTGCACGCCACCTCGAAGCGCCTCGCCCAGGACGTCGACCTCGCCGTCGTGGCCCGCGGCACGCCCGGCATGTCCGGCGCCGACCTCTCCAACCTCGTCAACGAGGCCGCGCTGTTCGCGGTGCGCGCCGGCGACGACCAGATCTACATGCGCGCACTTCGAGATGGCGCGCGACCGAGTGCTCATGGGGCAGCGCCGGGAGTCGATGGCCCTCGCCGACCGCGAGAAGGAGGTCATCGCCTACCACGAGGCCGGTCACGCGGTGGCCGCGGCGGTGCTCCCCAACGCCGACCCGGTCCACAAGGTCACGATCCTCCCGATGGGCATGGCCCTCGGCGTCACCCAGCAGCTCCCCCTCGACGAGCGCCACATCTACCGGCAGGACTACATCGAGGACAGCCTCGTGGTCCGCATGGGCGGCCGCATCGCCGAGGAGCTCGTGTTCGGCGTGATCTCCACCGGCGCCAACAACGACCTCGTCGGCTCCACCGAGCTGGCCCGCAAGATGGTCCGCGAGTGGGGCATGTCCACCCGCGTCGGCCCGATGGCCTGGGGCTCGCAGGGCGCCGTGTTCCTGGGCGACGACCTCATGCACACCCGGGACTACTCCGACGAGACCGCCCGCGTGATCGACGAGGAGGTGGAGCGGATCCTGCGGGAGCAGGAGGCCCGCTGCCGCGTCACGCTCGACGAGCAGCGCAACGGCCTCGACCTCGTCGCCCGGGCGCTGCTCGAGCACGAGACCATCGACGGCGAAGAGGTCTACCGGCTCGTGGCCCTCGGCCGCACCGGCCGCTCCGCGGTCGAGGAGTTCGGCGAATGGCGCCCGCGCGACGGTCGCGGCGAGGGCTCCGGCAACCTCGCCGACGAGGCGGCCGTGTCGTCGCACGCCACCACCAGCGGCAACGTCACCGAGCCCCCCAAGCGATAACCCCACGACTTCTGGCCCGGCCAGAACGCGTGGGGTGGTCAGTGGCAGCTGTCGGGGGTGCTGCCGGGCTCACGGGCTTCGGCGACGGCGGCCCAGAGGTCGGTGGCGGTGACGGGGCCGAGGAAGGTGCGGACCACCACCCCCTCGGCGTCGACCACGAGCGTCGTCGGGACGGCCTCGATGCCGTAGCGGTCGTGGAGGTCCTTGTGGGCCACCACCTCCACCTCCTGGACCGCCACCGCATCGCTCTCGAGCGGCTGCGCCCGCTCCCACACGCCGGCGCAGCTGGTGCAGGTCGACGACGTGAACACCACCACCAGCCACGGCGCCTCCGGGCGCACGAAGTCGGCGCGGTCGACCTGGGTGGGGACCGCGTAGCCGGTGCGCACCGGGGCATCGGCGGGCCGGCGGCGCTGGAGCGTCCAGGCGACCAGGAGCACGATCCCGGCGAGCACGACGGCGGTGAGGGCGCGGTCCACGGGACCGAGCATGCCAGAGGCCCCGGGCCGCCGACTGGCGACGACCAGGCACGGTGCATGCAGAATGTCCCGCCATGGGGGAGCCGCAGGCGATCAAGAAGCCGTTCCTGGTCAAGCTCTTCACCGAGCCGATGTGGGTGCTCGCCCTCGTCATCCTCGTGGACGAGATGGACAAGAACATCGTCCGCGGCATCATCACGCCGCTGAAGGAGGAGTTCGGCGTCGGTGACCTCGGGATCAGCGTCCTGCTGTCCCTGGCCCTCCTGTTCAACGGCATCATCACCGTGCCCGCCGGCTACCTGGCCGACCGTTGGGTGCGCACCCGGGCCATCGGCCACACCGTGGTGGGCTGGTCCGCGCTCACCGCCGCCGGGGCCGCGTCGCTCAACTTCCCGATGCTGGTGGGGCTCCGCTCGGCCCTCGGCTTCGGCCAGGCCATCACCGAGCCGTCGGCCGCCTCCCTCCTCGGCGACTACTACCCCACCGAGGAGCGCGGGAAGGCGTTCTCGATCCAGCAGATGATGCTGTTCGTCGGCGCCGGCCTCGGCATCGGCCTCGGTGGCGCCATCGGAGCCACCCTCGGCTGGCGCTGGGCCCTCGTGATCATGGCCACGCCCGGCGCGCTCGTGGCGATCCTGGCCTACCGCCTCAAGGAGCCCCGCCGTGGGGCCGCCGACATGATGGCGGCCATCGGCGCCGCTCCCGTGGGCGAAGACGAGAACCCCGAGCTCTTCGAGGGCGGGTTCCGGCAGTTCTGCAAGGACATGTGGGACAGCCTCAAGGCCGACATGCGGACGATCCTCAACATCCGCACGATGAAGTACGCGCTCGTCGGCGTCGCCGCCATCCTGTTCACGATCACCGCGGTGGCGGCGTGGCTGCCCCAGTTCTACGAGCGGCAGCTCGGTGTGAAGCCCGGCGTCGGCGAGGCCTGGGTGGGGCTGGTGGCCTTCGCCGGCGTCCCCGGCGTGCTGCTCGGCGGCCGGGCCGCCGACCGGTGGGCCCCGAAGATGCGCGGTGGCCGGCTGGCCCTGCCCGCCATCTTCCTGTTCGTCGGCCTGTCGATCTACAGCATGGGCTACCTGCTGAAGCCGACCATCCCGGCCGATGTGCGGCAGGCCCAGCAGGTGGCCGAGGCCCACGCGGACGACCTCGACGCCGAGGTCGTCCGCCTCGAGGCCCGGGGCATCACCGGCACCGCGCTCGACGATGCGAAGGAGGCAGCCAAGGACGCCGACGACGACGCGGACGACGTCGGCCGCGAGCCCCTCGGGTACGACTCCACGATCTTCCTGATGATCGTGGCCTTCCAGGTCATCGGCTTCGGGATCGTGGCGATGTCGATCCCCGGGCTCCGGGCCGGTCTGACCGACGCGGTGCCCGCCCACCTCCGCGGCACCGGCTTCGGCGCCTTCAACCTCGCCGCCGTGGTCTTCGGCCAGGCCGCCGCGCCGTTCGTGGTCGGCGGGCTGTCGTCCGCCTTCGACGAGAACCTGCGCACCGCGCTGCTGCTCGTCACCCCGGTCTCGCTCGTCGGCGCGATGGTGCTCTACCGGGCCCGCAAGTTCCTCGACGAGGACATGAACAAGATCATGATGGCGGTGCTCCAGGCGATGCAGGACGAGCAGGTCCGCGTGCAGGAGCACAACGCCGAGCGCGCCGCCCACCAAGCCGAGCACCCGAAGCCCGACTGATCGGGCGCGGGCGGCGGGAAGCCTCGGCTCTAGCCGGCGTCGGGGACGAAGACGTCGGTGGCCAGCGGGATGCCCAGGGCCTGCGAGATGCCGTCACCGCCGACGCGGTAGAGGCCCCGCTCGGCGACGATCGGGCCCGTGGCCGAGACCACCAGCGGAAGGTCCTCGCGCTCGATGTGGTCGCCGAGGCGGATCGTGACGCGTGCGCCCGGCGCCAGCTCGATGTCCTGGAGGCCCTGCACCGCCAGGTTCTGACCGCCGGCCAGCGCGGTGACGCTGTAGGTGATCTCGTCATCGTCGGACACGTTGAAGATCGTGACGAACTCGTCGCGCTCGGCCGACGTGCCGCCGCCGGGGAAGAACCAGGTGGGGGCGGCGAGCGGGGCTCCGAGCGTGGCCGCCACGCCACGTCGGGTCGCCCCCTCGCCGGCGGACACCGCCCGCTCGGCGACCACGGGCACGCCGTTGAGCGACGCGACGATCGTGCTGTGGCCCACGCCGGCGGGCACGCGCTCCTCATCGTGGAGGTTGACGATGGCGTAGCGGCCGGGCGGCACCGTGAGCTCGAACGGCTCGGGCACGCCGTTGGTGGCGGAGTCGTCGAGCCGGACCTCGACCTGCACCTCGGCCACGCGGTCGCTGGGGTTGTACACGACGATCTGCTCGGTCAGGCCGGGACCGGTGAGGCCGTCGGGGAACATCCACGTCTCCGCCGCGGTGGGGGCACCGAGCCCCACGGTGATGCCCTCGCGCCCGTCGACGCCGCCGAAGGTCTGCACGCGGTCCACCACCAGCCGGCCGCCGCGCACGGTGACCTCGGCAGCCACCTCCTCCTTGCGGGTGACGTCCTCGTCGACGTAGGCGCCGACCACGCTCCGACCCGGCACCACGAAGCCGCTGAAGCGCCGGGTGTCCCGCACGCCCTCGTCGGTGGCGAACGACACGTCGACGGTGGCGTCGTCCGGGAACGGGTTCATGAAGACGAGCAGCTCGCGGTTGCCACGGGTGGTTACGCCCCACGGGAACGACCAGGTCGACGACACGGTGGTGCTGCAGGGGGCGGTGGCCCGTCCGAGGTCGCCCGTGAGCTCGTGCTCGACGGCGATCTCGCCCCCCTCGACCTCGACGATCGCGCCGAGGAGCGGTGCCCGCAGCAGGTCGGCGACGCGGTAGAGCACGCGGCTGCGGGCGGGCAGCGCCACCTCGGCGCTGGGCGGGGACACGTCGGCCACCGAGGTCGGGGTGTCCGCCACGGTCGTGGTGGCGCCCGCGCCTCCCTCCTCGGCCTCCTCCGCGCCCGCCGGCGGCGGCGCGATCGAGCCCGCCAGCGCGGTGACGGTGGCCGTGCGGGCACGATCGGAGGGGTTGGCGATCACGAGGACGTGGTCGCCGAAGCCATCGGGGTCCGTGCCGGCGGCGCAGTACCAGGTGGACGCCAGGGTGGGATCGGGTCGGGCCGCCGGCATGGCGATGCCCGCCTCGACGACGGTCCGAGCGCGGGGGCCGTCATCGTCGTCCGCCGCGTTGAGGACGAGGCCCCCGACGAGGAGCCCACCGATCACGACGAGGGCGGTGATCCGGGCCGACCGGTCACGGCTGGGGGTCATGCGCCGTCCTCGTCGTCGTCGTCATCGCCATCGTCATCGTCGTCATCGCCGTCGTCGCCGAACCGGCTGAACGCGGGGAGGCGCGGGGCGGCGGCCGGCAGGCCGGGGGCCGGCAGGCCGGGGGCCAGTCGGATGCGGACGAGCGCTCGGAGTGCCCAGAGCCACGCGAGCGCTTGGACGACGAGGAGGCCGTAGCGGATCGGGGCGGTGCGGTACCGGAACGTCGCGCTGCCGCCCTCGTCCACGCTGTAGCCGGTGGCGAAGCCGAACGTCTTGGTGTCGGGGAGCGCGCGCCCGCCGACCCGGAGCTGCCAGCCGTCGGAGTGGGCCTCGGCGATGAGGACCTCGCTGTTGCTCGGCACCTCGCCCTTCCAGGAGAGGTGCCCGACCTCGTCGGTGAGCACGGCCTCGGCCGACGACAGGTCGGTGTGGGCGGCGTCGGAGACGGCCCCGTCGATCGGCGGCGGCGGATCGGCCGGCAGCGCGGCGAGCATCGGGAAGGCCGCCTGGTTCCGGTACACGATGAGCCCGGCGGGCACGTCGAGCGGCTCGAGGTCGAGCTGGGCGTCGAGGGTGGCCACGAACCCGCGTGGGGTGGGGCGCGACTCGGTGGCGAAGGGGGCCGGGGCCAGCCGCTGGGCGACGACGACGTAGCGGATCCCCATGGGGGCCAGGAGCCGTCCGAGGCGGGCGGTCTGGCCCGTGCGGGCGAGGTCGACGACGTCGGCCAGCAGCCCGGTGGACCCCTCGTCGGACCCGACGACGAGGTCCTGGAGATGGGGGCTTCCGCCGTCGGTGGTGGCGTACGCGAGGCCGTCGGTCAGCTCCCAGGAGCCCAGGGGCAGGGCCGACGGGTCGCCCAGCCAGAGCACCCGGAACGGGCTGGCATCGTTCTCCGCGTCGAGGAAGCGAAGGGCCCGCGCGTGGTCGCCGGCCGGCATCGACCAGCGACCGTCGAAGCTGGCGCCCAGCACCGGGAGGATGGCCAGGGCGACCGCTGCTGCCGCGGCGCCCGAGGCGATCTGTCGCCATCCGAATCGGTAGCCCGGAAGGTCGCGCTCGAAGGCGGCGACGCCCATCGCCGCCGCCAGGGCCAGACCGGCGGCCGCCGGGGCGAGCAGCACCGCGGGCTCCGGCAGCGGCACGGGGAGGTCGCCGCGGAGGGAGAGCCAGGCGCTCCCCCATCCGGCCAGCGCCAGCGCCCAGCCGCGGACGGCCCAGGCGTGCCGCTCCCCCTGGCCGATGAGGAGCGGGAGGGCGGCCGCCACCAGGAGCGCCCAGCCGAGGACGCCCCCGCCGATCGGGCCGACCTGGAAGCGCACGAGCTCGGCCAGGCCGAGGCCGTGGGCCGGCGCCGGGACCCCGGTGAAGGCGGAGGCCGGCGTGCCTGGCAGGAGGTAGTCGAGGCTCCAGGGCAGGTGCAGCACCACGGCCAGGAGCGAGCCACCCGCCGCCACCCAGACCATCTGGGCGCTGCCGTGACCGCGGTAGGCCAACGCCGAGCCGAGGGCGAGGGCGATCGCGATGCCCGGCACGATGAGCACGACCGAGGGCAGCACGAGCGCGACCACCGCGGTGAGCACGCCGACGGCCAGCACGAGCTGGCGGGTGGTGCGGGATCGCACGCCCGGTCCGACCTCGCCCTCGGCGGCACCGAAGGGGGCGACGCCGGCGGCCCGGGCCAGCAGCCCGACGAGGGTGGGGGCGGCGGCGTAGAGGGCCAGGACCCCCCAGCGCCCCTCGGCCAGCGCGTCGAACGGGAGCGGGTTGGCGAGGTAGGCCAGCAGCGCGGCGATCTGGGCGAAGCGGGACGCGAGCGGTCGGGCCAGGCGGTAGGCCCCGACCGCGCCGATCGGGATCAGGCCGACGGTGACGACCGTCCGCAGCAGGCCCATCGCCCCGCCGAACAGCGCGCCGAGCCCGCTGACGGCTCCGAGCAGCGTGGGGTTCGGGGACTCGGAGCCGAGGCCCGCGGTGCGCCAGCCGCTGGCCCACTCGCGCGCCAGGTCGATCGGTCCGGTGGTGAACGGCACGAGCTCGCCGACCGCCGGCACCCCGCGCGTGAGCAGGTGACGGCTCCCGGCGAGCAGCACGAGCGCGACCACGCCCCACACGGCGGCGGCCACGCGGAACCCGGAGGAGCCGAGGACGCCGGCGGCGTCGCGACCGCGACCGGCCAGGCCGCCGAGGGCCTCCCCACCTCCGAGCTGGCCCCGGACGAACTGCGTGAGCCGGGCGCTGCCGCGCGCCATGAAGCGACGGACCTCGGGGTCGGGCACCCGACGGAACTGGCGCACCTGCCGGCGGGCGCCCCGGAGCTCGTCGGCGCGCCGCAGGTTCCAGCTCCACGCGTTGATGAGCGCCCTCGCGTGGCGGGGACGGCCGATGAGGAGCGTGTAGACGATCTCGAGGAGGTTGAGCAGGGCCAGGCGGGGCAGGGCCAGGGCCAGGCTCGGGAGCGAGTAGCAGCTGAGGAGCACGCGGAGCCGGTGGCGCACCTGGAGCCGTCGCCAGTCGGCGCTCCGGCGATGGCTGAGGGCCTGCACGTGACGGACGCGGGCGTCCGGGGCCACGATCACGCGGGCGCCGGCGATGTGGGCCCGCCAGCAGAGGCTGAGGTCGTCGAGGAGGTAGTCGATCCCCTCGTCGAACCCGCCGATCTCGGCGAACAGGTCCGCCCGCACGAGGGTGCAGGCGCCGGGGACGGTGAACACGTCGCGCACGGCGTCGTGCTGCTCCTGGTCGAGCTCGCCGGGCTCGACCAGCGGCACGGCGTACCCCGAGCGGTCGATGCCCTCGCCCACCTGGAGGAGCTCCCGGGGGTCGTCCCAGCGCACGAGCTTGGGCCCGACGATGGCGGCGTTGGAGCGGTACGCCTCCTCGACGAGGGTGCGGACCACGTCGCGGTCCGGGGCGACGTCGTCGTGGCAGAGCAGGAAGAAGGCGGCCCCGTCGACGACGTCGAGGACCTCGTTGGCGGCCGCTCCGTAGCCCGGGTTCCCCTCGATCCGGCGCACGAAGGCCCCCGGGGCGGACCGCCCCACCCGGGCCTTCACCTCGTGGCTGGAGCCGGCATCGATCACGAGGATCGACAGGTTCGGGTAGTCCTGGCCCCCCAGGGAGGAGATCGTCTCCTCGAACCATGGTCCCGGATCGTGCGCGACGACCACGGCCACGACGGCCGGGGCCATCGGGGTGTCGGTGGGCTCGTCTGGTCCGGAGGAGGGGGACACCACGGTTGGTTCAACGTAGTCGGGCCTCTCGACCGCCCAGGGACCATGCTGGAGGGGTCTGGAGGCCGTTTCGGGCCTTGTGATACTTCTCGCAACCGCTTGCAATAGTTTGCAAGGGCTTGCGAGCAGGCCCTACCGTTGTCCCGTCCCCCGACCCCGAGGAGCATCCCGATGGCACGACTGCAGATCGACGACGTCACCAACGCCGTCAAGGACGCGGCCTACGTGTCGGTCGGCCTGGGCGTCATCGCGTTCCAGCGGCTCCAGGTGCGTCGCAACGAGCTCGAGAAGACCTTCAGCGAGCAGGCGGGCACCGCCCGCTCGGCGCTGGATGCCATCGGCTCGCTGCTCGGGGACCAGGCCAAGGTCGTCGAGGAGCGCCTCAGCGCCGTCCTCGACCGCAGCCCCCGCTGACGCCCCCGCTGCGGGTGGCGTTCGACGCCACCTCGCTCCACGACGTGCGCACCGGCGTCGGCCGGTTCGTGCACGAGGTGCTCCCGCCCCTCGGGGCCCGTGACGACGTCGAGGTCCGCGCCTTCGCGGTGACCTTCCGCGGCACCGCCCTCGAGGCGCTGCTCCCCGCCGGCATCCGGCCCGCCCAGCGCTGGCCGATGGCCGCCCGCCCGCTGCGGGCGGTGTGGCGCCGCTCCGACCTCGGGCGCATCGAGCGCTGGACCGGGCCCGTCGACGTCGTGCACGGTCCCAACTACGTCGTCCCGCCCGCCCGGGCCGCGCAGGTGATGACGATCCACGACCTCACGTTCCTCCACCACCCCGAGCTGTGCACGGCCGACGTGCTCCAGTACCCGGACCTCGTGGCCCGGGCCCTCCGGCGGGGCGCGTGGGTCCACACGGTCTCCGACTTCGTTCGCGGCGAGGTGGTCGCGCTGCTCCAGGCCGATCCCGAACGCGTGGTCACCGTCCCCCTTGGGGTCGACGCTCCGGCCGCGGCCGATCCGGCCCGTGGCCGCGTGCTCGCGGGGTCCGAGCGCTACGTGCTCGCCCTCGGCACCGTGGAGCCCCGCAAGGACCTGCCGACGCTGGTCGCGGCCTTCGACGGGCTCGCCGCGGCCGACCCGGACCTCGGCCTGGTGATCGCCGGCCCGGACGGTTGGGGGACCGCCGACCTCGATGCGGCGCTCGCCGGGGCCGCCCACGCCGGGCGCGTGCGACGGCTCGGGTTCGTGCCGGAGCAGGATCGAGCGGACCTGCTCTCCGGTGCCGCCGTCGTCGCCGTCCCCTCCCTCTACGAAGGGTTCGGGCTCGTCGCCGCCGAGGCGATGGGCGCGGGGATCCCCGTCGTGGCCTCGGCCGCCGGCAGCCACCCCGAGGTGGTCGGCGACGCCGGACTGCTCGTGCCCCCTGGCGACCACGACGCCCTGGCCGAGGCGCTCGCCCGGGTGCTGGGCGACGACGCGCTCGCGGCCGATCTGGCTCGGCGCGGACCGGCCCGGATCGCCGGGCTCACCTGGGACCGCACCGCCGAAGGCCTGGTGGAGCTCTGGCAGCGGGCGGCCGACCCCACCTGACCGGGCGCCCGGGGTCCGGTTCTCGCCTGAGCGGGGCACGTCCCTAGACTCGCCCGGTGCCCAGGTCCCTCCTCCCCCGCGGTCGATGCGCGCGCTGGTGACCGGGGGCCGCGGGTTCGTCGGCCGACACCTCGTGGATCACCTGACCGGCTGCGGCGACTCGGTCACCGTGCTCGACCACGCCGACGGCGGGGCCGACATCACCGATGCCGCCGCCGCCCTGGCGGCGATCACCGAGGCCTCCCCCGAGGTCGTGTACCACCTCGCCGGGTGGGCCGACGTCGGTGCCTCCTGGCGCGATCCCCAGGGTGCGCTCGTCCTCAACGCCATCGGCACCCTCAACGTCCTCGAGGCCTGCCGCGACGCCGGCACCGACCGGGTCGTGTGCGTCGCCAGTGCCGAGGTCTACGGCGTCGTGGCCGAGGCCGACCTGCCCCTCGACGAGCAGGCTCCGCTGCGCCCCACCAGCCCCTACGCCGCGTCGAAGGTCGCGGCCGAGGCCCTCGCCCACCAGGCGTACCTCGGCCACGGGCTGGGCGTCCTCCGCGTGCGACCGTTCAACCACGTCGGCCCGGGCCAGTCGGAGCAGTTCGTGGCCCCGGCGCTGGCCGGCCGCATCGCCCGGGCCGAGCGCGACGGCGCCGACGTCGTGCGCGTCGGCAACCTCACACCGCGGCGAGACCTCACCGACGTCCGCGACGTGGTCCGGGCCTACCGCCTGCTCGCGCTGAACGGGCGAGCCTGGCGACGTCTACAACGTCTGCTCCGGCCGCGACGTCGCCATCCAGGAGCTGGCCGATCGGCTCCTCGCGATGGCTGATCGTCCGCTGCAGCTCGAACCCGACCCCGAGCTCGTGCGCCCCGTGGACCTCCCGGTCCTGCGGGGCGACCCCGGCCGCCTCCAGGCGGCCACGGGGTGGCAACCGGAGATCCCCCTGGATCAGACGCTGCACGACCTGCTCGACGACCTGCGAGCCCGCGTCGGGCTCGAAGCACCGACCACGGAGGCACCATGACCGCGCCCAGGGCCCTCATCACCGGCATCACCGGGCAGGACGGCTCGTACCTGGCCGAGCTCCTGCTCGACAAGGGCTACGAGGTCGTCGGCATGGCCCGACGCAGCAGCACCACGAACTTCGAGCGGATCGCCCACCTGCAGGACCGGCTGATCCTCGACCCGTACACCTCGTCGGGCGACCTCCTCGACGAGGCGTCGCTCATCTCGGTGCTCCGGGAGTACCGGCCGTCGGAGGTGTACAACCTCGCCGCCCAGTCGTTCGTGCAGACCTCGTTCAACCAGCCGGTGCTCACCGGCGAGATCACCGCGCTGGGCGTGACCCGCCTGCTCGACGCCATCCGCATCGTCGACCCGGGCATGCGCTTCTACCAGGCCAGCTCGAGCGAGATGTTCGGCAAGGTGCAGGAGGTGCCGCAGCGGGAGAGCACCCCGTTCTGGCCCCGCTCCCCCTACGGCGTGGCCAAGGTCTACGGCCACTGGATCACCGTGAACTACCGCGAGTCCTACGGGCTCCACGCGTCGTCCGGGATCCTCTTCAACCACGAGAGCCCGCGCCGCGGCCTCGAGTTCCTTCCCCGCAAGGTCACCCACGGCGTGGCGAAGATCAAGCTCGGCATGGCCACCGAGCTGAGCCTGGGCAACCTCGACGCCGAGCGCGACTGGGGCTTCGCCGGCGACTACGTCGAGGCGATGTGGCTGATGCTCCAGCAGGACGAGCCGGGCGACTACGTCGTCGCCACCGGCGAGACGCACTCGGTGCGCGAGCTCTGCCAGATCGCGTTCGAGCACGCCGGCCTCGAGTGGGAGGACCACGTCACGATCGACGAGCGGTTCATGCGCCCGGCCGAGGTCGACCTGCTCATCGGTGATCGCACGCTCGCCGAGAAGGTCCTCGGGTGGCGGCCCAAGACGACGTTCGCCGAGCTCGTCACGATGATGGTCGACGCCGACATCGAGCTCCTGTCCGGCCGCCTCCGGGGCATCAGCTGACGTGATCGCGGTCCTGTCGGGCGGCGTGGGCGCCGCCCGACTGCTCGCCGGCCTCGTCCAGGTGCGGCCCCCGGCGGAGCTGACCGCGATCGTCAACGTCGGCGACGACATCGAGCTCCACGGGCTCCACATCAGCCCGGACCTCGACACGATCACCTACACCGTGGCCGGGGCCATCGACCCCGAGCGCGGGTGGGGCCTGCGGGACGAGACGTGGCGGGCGATGGAGGCCCTGGGCCGGTTCCCGTCCGCCCGCTCGTGGTTCAACCTCGGCGACCAGGACCTGGCCACCCACCTGTACCGGACCGATCGGCTCCGGGCGGGCGCTCCGCTGTCCACGGTCACCGCCGAGATCGCCGACGCCTTCGGGCTCGGGCTGCGCCTGCTCCCGGTCACGGACGATCCCGTGCAGACGATCGTCACGGTGCCCGGTGACGACGACGGCGCCGACGTGGAGATCGGCTTCCAGGAGTACTTCGTGCAGCGCCACCACGACATCAGCGTGCGGGCCGTGCGCTTCGACGGAGCCGCCCAGGCCCGGCCCGGTCCTGGGGTCCTCGAGGCCCTGGCCGGCGCGGAGCGGGTGGTCATCGCCCCCTCCAACCCGATCGTGTCGATCGACCCGGTGCTCGCCGTCCCCGGGGTGCGCGACGCCGTCGCCGCTCGACGGGAGGACGTGGTGGCGGTCTCCCCCATCATCGCCGGCGCCGCCCTGAAGGGCCCGGCCGACCGCCTGCTGCGGGAGCTGGGGCACGAGTCGTCGGTGGTCGGGATCGCTCGGCTGTACGCGCCCCTCGCGGCCACGCTGGTCATCGACGAGGCCGACGCCGCGTCCGCGCCCGACGTCGAGGCCGAGGGCATCCGTTGCGTCGTCGCACCGACCATCATGTCGGGCCCGGCCGAGGCGGCCGCCCTCGGAGAGGTGGTGTTGGCATGAGAATCGAGGTGTTCGGGATCGAGGGGATCCCCGAGATCGTGGCCGGCGACGACCTGGCCGGCCTGATCGCGGCTGCGGAACCGGATCTGCGAGACGGGGACGTCGTGGTGGTCACGCAGAAGGTCGTGTCGAAGGCCGAAGGGGCCATGGCCCGGATCGACCCGGACGACCCGCGAGGCCACAAGGCGATCGTGGAGCAGGAGTCGGTGCGCATCGTGCGCCGACGCGGCGACCTGATCATCAGCGAGACCAAGCACGGCTTCGTCTGCGCGAACGCCGGCATCGACCTCTCGAACGTCGACGAGGGGTGGGCGGCGCTCCTCCCGGACGACAGCGACCGATCGGCCCGTCGGATCCGGGACGGCATCCGCGCGGCGGCCGGTGTCGAGGTCGCCGTGATCGTGTCCGACACGTTCGGCCGACCCTGGCGCAAGGGCCTGACCGACGTGGCCATCGGCTGCGCCGGCATCCAGGCCGTGGTCGACCTTCGGGGCACCGAGGACACCAAGGGCCGCGAGCTCCAGGTGACCGAGGTCTGCGTGGTGGACGAGCTGGCCGCGGCGGCCGAGCTCGTGATGGGCAAGGCGTCCGGGGTGGCGGCCGCGGTCGTCCGGGGCGTGGACCCCGCCTGGCTCGGCCGGGGCGAGGTCCACGCCGAGGTCGTGCGTCCCCCGGCCGAGGACCTGTTCCGGTAGTCGGTGGACAACCAGAGGTTGCCCACCGAGCTCTGAGGCCGGCCTCGTCCAATCTCGGAGGAGCTCGCCGGAGGCGAGCGACGACGATTACCCCGGAAGTAGGCGAGGACCTCGGCGACGCCGGCCCGCAGGTCGGTCCACGGGGTCCAGCCGAGGTGCAGCTTCGCCCGACCCGGGTCGAGGGCGCTGCGGGCCAGCTCGCCGGCCCGGGCGGGGCCTCGGGTGGGCTCGCCCGGCACGCCGGCGACGTCGGCCATCGTGGCGTAGAGCTCGTTGACCGAGGTCTCGACGCCGGTGCCGATGTTGCACAGGAGGCCGCTGCCGCGGTCGGCGGCCCGCACGAAGGCGTCGACCACGTCGTCGACGTAGACGAAGTCCCGGGTCTGGCGACCGTCGCCGTAGACCGTGCAGGCCTTCCCGTCGAGCAGGAGCCCGGCGAAGATCGCCACGACGCCGGCCTCGCCGTGCGGGTCCTGCCGCGGCCCGTAGACGTTGGCCAGCGCCAGCGACGTGTACTCGAGCTCGTAGAGCTCGCGGTACGCGTTGAGGTAGTCGGTGACCACCCGCTTGGCCACGCCGTAGGGCGAGAGCGGCTGCTGCGGGTGCGACTCCTTCACCGGGAGCTCGGACGGGGCCGGCTCGCCGTAGATGGTGCCGCCGCTCGAGGCGAACACGACCTTGCGGCTCCCCGCCTGCCGAGCGCCCTCGAGCACGTTGATGCTGCCGATGACGTTGATGCTCGCGTCGTGGGCGGGACGGGCCACCGAGACCCGCACGTCGACCTGCGCAGCGAGGTGGAAGATCACCTCGGGCTCGCGCCGGGCGATCAGGTCGACCACCGACTCCTGGCGGATGTCGACCTGGTGGACCTTGAGCTGGTGGTCCTGGTTGGCCCGGGCCTCGGCGAGGTTGGCCAGTGAGCCCGTGGAGAGGTCGTCGACCACGTCGACGGTGTGCCCCTCGGCCAGCAGGCGGTCGACGAGCGTCGAGCCGATGAAGCCGGCGCCCCCGGTGACGAGGGCCTTCACTCCGCCGCTCCCGGCGACGCGGACCTCGTCGTCGAGGACCTCGCCGGGCTCGACGACCGCACCCGGGCCGATGAGGGCACCGCGCAGCTGGGCGGACTCCCCGATCCGCGCTCCGGCCATCACGACGGATCCCTCGACCAGGGCCCCCGCGGCCACGTCGGCGCCGGCGCCGACCCACGAGCCGACGACCTTGCCGGCCACCGTGGCGCTGGGGTCGATGCCGTCGACGACCGGGCCCCGGGTGCCGTCGAGGAGGTCGAGGTTGGCCCGGAGGTACGTGGCAGGGGTGCCCGCGTCGATCCAGTACGAGCCGCCGTCGAAGGCGTAGAGGCTGCCGTCGTCGACCATCGCGGGGAAGGTCACCCGCTCGACGTTCACGGGGACGTCGGGCGCGATGCGGTCGAGCACCGACGGCTCGAGCACGTAGGTGCCGGCGTTGATCAGGTCGGTGGGGGCCTCGCCGGGCGGCGGCTTCTCGACGAACGCCGTCACCCGTCCGTCGGCGTCGGTGGGCACCACGCCGTAAGCGGACGGGTCGTCCACCCGGTGCAGCGCGATGGTGCCCTCGGCACCGGCGGCGTCGTGCCGGGCGACCAGGCGCGGAGATGTCGAGATCGGTGAGCACGTCGCCGTTGACGACGAGGAAGCGCTCGCGGATGCCGGCATCGCCGGCGGCGAACCGGATGGCGCCGGCGGTGTCGCGGGGCTCCGGCTCGACCGCGTAGTGCAGCTTCACACCGGCGCACTCGCCGTGCGGGTAGGCGTCGGCGAAGGCATCGGGCCGGTAGCCGAGGGCGAGGGTGGCCTGGGTCGACGCCGTGGGCGCCGAGGTGCTCGAGCACGCGCTCGATCATCGGCCGGTTGCCGACCGGCAGCATCTGCTTGGGCGTGGTGAGCGTGAGGGGACGCAGTCGGGTGCCGAAGCCACCGACGAGGACGACCGCCTGCACTGCGCTCCTACGGGGCGGGCGTGCTCGTGGTGCTGGCCGCGTCCGCCGGCACCGTGGTGCTGGAGCCGTCGGCGGGCACGGTGGTGGAGGAGCCGTCGGCGGGCACCGTGGTGCTGGAGACGTCGGCCGGCACCGTGGTGGACGCACTCGGGTTCTGGTCGATCGCACCGAGCTCGGTGAGCTTCTCGGCGTTCGGCGGCTTCGGGATGTCGGCATCCTTGTCGCCGTAGAAGATCGTGACGCCGCCACCGTCGGTGGTGGTGCGGTAGTCGGTGAAGTCGCCCGTGATGACCGTCGGCGCCGAAGCCTCGTCCTGGACGTTCTCCCAGTAGGCGACGCGGAAGATCGGGTCGTCGACGCCTTCGCACTTCGTCTCGCCTTCCTCGGTGACGTCGCCGAGGTACTCGAGCTTCGAGTTGCTGAGGCTGACCTCGAGGCCGGCCTCCTCCGCGTCCTTCAGGTAGCGGCCGACGGTGGCGTTCGAGCCCACGCCCAGCTGGGAGAACGGGTGGATGTGCATCACGCCGTCGCCGTGGGTGTGGATGCCGATGTTCGACTCGAACTGGGGGAGGTTCGGGAGGAACTCGCCGCACACGTTGAAGGCGATGGCCTCGTGGATGTGGTCGCCCAGCTGGGGGACGCCGCCGGCATCGTCGTTCTGGCGGTCTTCGCGGGCGTAGACCACGAGGGCCAGGCCCAGCACCATCACCAGCGTCAGCACGCCCGGGAAGAGCAGGCTCCGGGGCTGACCGGAGGACACGCGGCCGCCACCGGCACGGGCGGCGCGGGCGATCTTCTTGTTGGACGAGGCCTTACCCATAGGGTCGCCGAGCCTACAAGAGCGGCCTCGCGGGGCGAATTCGGGGGGTCAGGCGAGCGCCCCGCGGTACACCTCGGCCAGCGCGGCGGCGTTGGCGGCTCGCCCGAACCCGGCGGCGCGAGCCAGCCCGGCGCGGCCGAGGGCCTCCCGGCGGGCGGGGTCACCGAGCACCCCTCCGAGGGCCTCGGCCCAGGCGGCCACGTCTCCCGGGCTGACGAGGATGCCCGCGTCCCCCACGACCTCCGGGAGCGAGGTGCCGTTGCTGGCCACCACCACGGCTCCGTGGGCCAGGCCCTCGGCGGCCGGCAGCCCGAAGCCCTCGTAGCGGGAGGGCACGGCCACCACGGTGGCCAGGTCGAGCAGACCGGCCAGGTCCGCCGCCGACACCCGGCCCAGGCGCCGGACCCGCGAGGAGATCCCGAGGCGGTCGATCCGGGCGAGGACCTCGGCCTCGGCGCTGTCGGCCCGGCCGGTGAGCACGAGGAGGGCCGTGGGGTGGTCCACCAGCACCCGCGCGAACGCTTCGACCAGCGTGGCGTGGTCCTTGTGGGGGTAGGTGATGGCCGGGTACAGCACGACCGGGCCGTCGAGGCCGTGCCGTCGGGCGAGCTCGTCGACCGACGTCCCCGTGGCGCGCTCGACGCCATGGGGCACGACGACGACCTGCGAGTGGTCGAGGTCGAGGCGGTCGAGCACTGAGGTGCGGACGAACGCGCTCGGCACGATCACCCGTCGCGCCCCCGCAGGGAGCGGGGCACCACGGTCGACAGGTACCCGCGCTTGACCCGGCCGTGGGTGCGCGGCCCGCCGTCGCCGGCCGACAGCAGAGGCTGCAGGTCGTGGAGCGTGATGACGTAGGGCGCCGCCGAGCGCACCGGCGCGGTGCCGCCGGCGTGGTGGACCAGGTCGGCCTCGCCGGTGCGGCCGGCCAGCCACGTGGACTCGGCGACGACGCGGGCGGGGCGCGACCGCCCGGAGAGGCGGAGCACCTCGATCGGCAGGGCCGCGGCGACCTCGGGGTGGGCGTCGGCGAACGGCTCGAGCACCAGCACCCGGAGGTCGAGGTCGGCCGGGGCCAGCGCGGCGAGCCCCAGGAGGCTGCTGACGGTGGACTCCTCGCTGCCGCCGACCTGACCGGGCACCAGCCACAGCAGGTTGATGTCGAGGCGATGGCTCACGCCGCCCCCTTCGCCGCGTGGCGGTACGCCGCCACCATGAGGTCGGCGGTGCGCTCCCACGTGAACCCCGCTGCCCGTTCGCGCGCGGCCGCGCCCAGTCGGGCCCGCAGGTCGGGATCGCCGAGGAGCCGCCCGATGGCCCCCGCGATCGCATCGATGTCCATCGGATCGACGAGCAGCCCGGCGTCACCCGCGACCTCCGCGGTGGAGGTGGTGGACGACGTGACCACCGCGGCGCCCTGCACCATCGCCTCCAGCACCGGGAGGCCGAAGCCCTCGCGCAGGCTCGGGTAGCAGACCACGTCCGCGGCGGCGTACAGCGCGTCGAGCTCCGCCCTGGGCACGAAGCCCAGGTGGCGCACGCCCTCCGGCGCGTCCGCCCAGCCCTCGGCGCCGACGAGCACGAGCTCGGCGTCGACGGGCCCGAGACGACCGAACGCCTCCACGAGGCGATCGAGGTTCTTGCGCGGCTCCACGGTGCCGGCGAACAGCACGAACGGCGCGGTCGAGGTGGTGGCGCCGCCGTACGGCCTCGACCGCCCGCGGGTCGACCGCGGTGCTGGTGGTGGCCCACGGCACCACGCGGAGGCGCTCGGCCTCGATGCCGGCCTCCTCCGCATCGTGACGGGTGGCCTCGGACGGGCACACGACCACCGCCGCCTCGGCCCGGACCAGAGAGAGGAACCGTTGGAACACCGACACCCCGCGAGCCGTGAAGTGGTCCGGCTCATGGAGGAAGTGGAGGTCGTGGACCGTGGCCACCCACGGGGCCCGGGAGGCCGAGGCCACGTGAGCGGTCGCGTGGACGACGTCGACGGGTCCGGTGGCACGCTCCACGAGGGGCCGCCGCAGGCGCTGCCACGAGTCGTACAGGAGGTTGCGGGGCAACGGCAGCGACCGGACCTGGATCGAGGGCCGCCAGGCCGCGGGAGCGGCGGCCCGATGCCAGGCGCTCACCCCGATCTGGTCGACCCCGCCGGCCGCGCGGACGGCGTCGATCGTGTCCAGAGCCGCGCGCGCGGTGCCGCCGGGCACCTGGTGCCAGCACTGCTCGAGGGTGATGGCGACGCGCATCGGGACCCGGAGTCTGCCAGCCACCACCAGGTGGGAGCCGTCCCCTGGGTAGGGTCGTCAGCCATGCAGCAGGTCCTGGTCACGGGGAGCGCCGGCCTCATCGGCTCCGAGGCCGTCACGTTCTTCGACGGGCTGGGGTGCGACGTGCACGGCGTCGACAACAACCTGCGGGCCAGCTTCTTCGGCCCGGGGGGCGACACCACGTGGAACCGGCAGCGCCTCGAGTCGACCTGCCGGCGCTACACGCACCACGACCTCGACATCCGCGACCGGGACGGCGTCGACCGGCTGCTGGCCGCCCACCCGGTCGACCTCGTCGTCCACGCCGCCGCCCAGCCGAGCCACGACCTGGCCGCCTCCCGGCCGTTCGACGACTTCGACGTCAACGCCGTGGGCACCCTGAACCTCCTCGAGGCCTTCCGGCGCCACGCCCCCGGCGGCACGTTCATCACCGTGTCGACCAACAAGGTCTACGGCGACAACCCCAACCGGCTGCCGCTCGTGGAGCTGCCCACCCGGTTCGACTACGCGGACCCCGCCGACACCGAGGGCATCGACGAGACGATGTCGATCGAGGGGTGCCTGCACTCGCTCTTCGGTGCGTCGAAGGTCGCGGCCGACGTGCTCACCCAGGAGTACGGCCGCTACTTCGGGCTCAACACCGCCACCTTCCGGGGCGGGTGCCTCACCGGCCCGCACCACTCCGGCGTCGAGCTCCACGGCTTCCTCAGCTACCTCGTGCACGTGGCGCTCCGCGAGGGCGAGTACACGGTGTTCGGCCACGGCGGGAAGCAGGTGCGCGACCAGATCCACTCCGCCGACGTCGTGCAGGCCCTGTGGGCCTACGCCCAGACCCCGACGCCCGGCGCGGTCTACAACCTCGGCGGGGGCAAGGCGAACGCCGCCAGCATCCTCGAGTGCATCGAGCTGATCGCCGATGCCAGCGGTGGCCGTCGGCCCCACCTCACCTTCGTGGACGAGCCTCGGGTCGGCGACCACATCTGCTACTACACCGACATGGCCCGGTTCCGGGCCGACCACCCGAGCTGGCGGATCGAGCGCGACCTCCCGTCGATCGTCGACGAGATGGTGAGCACGGTCCGCTCGCAGCTCGCGTGATGCCGTGAGGCTGCTCCTCCTCAACCAGTTCTACGCGCCGGACATCTCCCCCACCGCGCAGCTGGCGGCATCCCTCGCCGAGCACCGGGCGGCGGTCGGCGACGAGGTCACCGTCCTGGCGGGCCGCGCCGGCTACCTCGAGGGACTCGACCCGGACGACCACGTCCTCGTCGCGGGCTCGTCCTCGGTGCGCGTGCGGCGGGTCTGGACGCCCGACCTCGGGAAGGGCTCGATCGGCCGACGCGTGCTCGGCTACGTGACCTACCTGATCGGCGCCGTGGTGCGGGTGATCCTGCTCCCCGCGCAGGACGTGATCGTGGTGATGACCACCCCGCCCATGGTCGTGGTGGTCGCGGTCCTGCACCGGCTGCTCCACCGGCGCACGCGTGTCGTGCTCTGGAGCATGGACTGCTACCCCGACGTCGCCGAGCGCTTCGGCGAGATCAAGGACCACGGCGCGGTGAGCCGCGTCCTGCGGGCGGTCACGCGGTGGGCGTTCCGCCGCCTCGACCACGTCGTCGCCCTCGACGGCGCGATGGCCGAGCTGCTCACCTCCCAGTACGCCGCCGGGCCCGGCCGACCGCCCTGCACGGTCGTCCCCAACTGGGAGCGCCTCGCCCTGTTCCCGTCGGATGCGCTGTCGCCTCCGACGGATGCCGGTGGCTCCCCCCGCGTGCTCTACCTCGGGAACATCGGCGTCGGGCACCGGTTCGACACCGTGGTGGCCGCCGCCGCCGAGCTGGGCGACGCCGGCCGGTTCCGCTTCGTCGGGGGCGGGGCCCGCCGCGACGACCTGGCCGAGTCCGTGGACGCGGCCAGGCTCGGCAACGTCGAGCTCGAGGGCTACGTGCCCAAGACCGGCACTCCCGAGCTCCTGTCGGAGGCCGACGCCGCGCTCATCACCCTCGACGACCGCTCCCTCGGGGTGATCAGCCCCTCCAAGCTCCACAGCAGCCTCGCCGCGGGCCTGCCGATCGTCTACGTCGGTCCGGTGGGCAGCAACGTCGACGAGGCCATCGAACGGTTCGGCTGCGGGTGGAGCCTCCGCCAGGGCGACGTGGCCGGGCTCGTCGCCGCGGTGCGGGCCCTGGCCGCGGACGATTCCGCCGGCCGCGCCGCTCGACGGGCACGCTCCCG
The DNA here is from genome assembly GCA_963727905.1 of uncultured Microthrixaceae bacterium. Classification (GTDB taxonomy): domain Bacteria; phylum Actinomycetota; class Acidimicrobiia; order Acidimicrobiales; family VFJN01; genus VFJN01. The sequence continues at coordinate 161,271 of CAVSIC010000018.1, read as the reverse complement.
CGCCGCGTTCGAGGCGGCGTACTCCGACCAGGCGACGCTCCCGCAGCTCGACCGGATCCTCGACCCGGCCTGACCCTCCCACAACGCGAACCGGTCGACGTTTCGCACGTCGCAGCGTGCCGAATGTCGACGGGTTCGCGTTCTCTCGTCAGGGCATGCGGGAGCGGAAGTCCTCGGCGGTGCGCTCGAGGCCGTCGCGGAGGAGCACCTGCGGCTCCCAGCCCAGGAGCTCGCGAGCCTTGGTGATGTCCGGACGGCGCTGCGTCGGGTCGTCGACGGGCAGCGGCTCGTGCACCAGCTCGCTCGACGAGCCCGTGACCTCGAGCACCAGCTGGGCCAGCTCGGCGATCGTGAACTCGCCGGTCGATCCGATGTTCACCGGCGAGGTGACGTCGCTGTCGAGCAGCGCCAGGAACCCGCGCACCTCGTCGTCGACGTAGGTGAACGAGCGGGTCTGGGACCCGTCGCCGTAGATGGTGAGCGGCTTCCCCTCGATCGCCTGGGTCAGCAGGTTGGACACCGCCCGCCCGTCGTCGAGGCGCATGCGCGGTCCGTAGGTGTTGAAGATGCGGACGATGCGGATGTCGACGCCGTGGTGGCGGTGGTACGCGCTGGTCATGGCCTCGGCGAAGCGCTTGGCCTCGTCGTAGACGCTGCGCGGCCCGATCGTGTTGACGTTGCCGAGGTACGACTCCGGCTGCGGGTGGACGAGCGGGTCGCCGTAGACCTCGCTCGTGGAGGCGAGGAAGAACCGGGCGCCGTGGGCGCGGGCGAGCTCGAGCCCGTTGCGGGTGCCCGAGGAGCCGACCGCGAGGATCTCCAACGGGATCCGCTCGAAGTCCACCGGCGAGGCCGGGCTGGCGAGGTGCATCACCGCATCGACGGGTCCGTCGACCTCGAGCCCCTCGCTCACGTCCTGGCGCAGGAAGGTGAAGCCCCTTCGGGGCTCGAGCCCGTCGACGTTGCGCGGCGACCCGGTGACCAGGTTGTCGACGGCCACGACCTCGTCGCCGCGGTCGAGCAGCGCGTCGCAGAGGTGCGAGCCGACGAACCCGGCCCCGCCGGTGACGACGATCCGGCTCACGGAATCACGAGCGGCCGACGCCGCGGTAGTCGAACCCACGGCGGGTGAGCGCGGCGCGGTCGAGCAGGTTGCGGGCGTCGACGACCTTCTTCGAGGCCATGAGCTCGGCCAGCTTGTCGACGTCGAGCCACCGGAACTCGTCCCACTCCGTGAGGACCACGAGGACCTCGGCGCCCTCGACGGCCGCATACGGGTCGTCGACCACCTCGATGCCCTCGAGCTCTCGGTCGCCGGCGCTGACGGCGGGATCGAACGCGCGGATGACCGCGCCCCGCTGGTGCAGGCGCTCGAGTACGGCCAGCGACGGCGACTCGCGAACGTCGTCGGTGCGGGCCTTGAAGGTGAGGCCCCACGCGGCGATGCGCTTGCCCTTCACGGAGCCGCCCGCGGCGGCGACGACCTTGTCGGCGATGCGCGACAGCTGCTCGTCGTTCACGGCGACGACGCCCTTGAGCAGGTTGAAGTCGTAGCCGGCGTCCTCGGCGATGCGGATCATCGCCCGCGTGTCCTTCGGAAAACATGACCCACCCCAGCCCGGGCCCGGCTTCAGGAACTCGTGGCCGATGCGCCGGTCGTAGCCCATGCCGAGGGCGACGTCCTTGATGTCGGCGCCGACGGCCTCGCACACCGCGGCGACGGCGTTGATGAAGGAGATCTTCGTGGCGAGGAACGCGTTGGCCGCGTACTTGATGGTCTCGGCCGAGGCCGGGTCGGTGACGATGACCGGGGCGGTGATCCCGAGGTACAGGGAGGCCACCCGCACGGCGGCGGCCTGGTCCTCGGCGCCGATCACGATCCGGTCGGGGTTGAGGAAGTCGTGGATGGCCGAGCCCTCGCGGAGGAACTCGGGGTTGGACACCACGGCGACGTCGCTGCGGTCGAGCGCCCGCTCCACGACGCGCGTGGAGCCCACCGGCACCGTGGACTTGTTGACGACCACGGCCTCGCTGGGGAGGACGGGCCCGATCTGCCGGGCGGCCGCCTCGATGTAGGACAGGTCGGCCGAGCCGTCGGGGCCCTGCGGGGTCGGCACGCAGAGGTAGGCGAACTCGCAGTCCGCCACCGCGTTCGCCGCGCCGAGCACGAAGGACAGCCGGCCGCCGTCGATCCCCTCGCGCACGAGGTTGTCGAGTCCCGCCTCGAGGATCGGCACCTCACCCCGCTGGAGGAGCGCCACCTTCGCGGCGTCGATGTCCGCGCAGACGACCTCGTGGCCGACGTGGGCGAAGCAGGCCCCGGTGGTGAGGCCGACGTACCCGGTGCCGATGACTGCGATCCTGCTCATGGGCGAAGGCCGCCAACCGTTGCGTCGTGGGCGCCCATCAGCCCGCCACCTACGGCGGCGAGGACCCTGTGCTTCCGATTCACTCGCTGATGCTCGTTCATGCCGTGTCCAGTAGAGCCCTTACGGTGCGTGAAAGCGCGTCACGGTAGTGCGGGAGGAGGGGGAGGCCCCCAAGCCGCAGGGCGGCGTTGTCGAGCACCGAGTTGGCCGGACGGGGCGCCGGGCGGGGCGGATCGAGCTCTGCGGTGGTGATCGGACGCACCTTGTCGGGGTCCGACCCGGCCGCCTCGAGGACCTCCCGGACGAACCCGTACCAGGTGGTGTCGCCCTGGTTGGTGACGTGGAAGGTGCCCGGGAGCCGGGCGACCGCGAGGCGTCGGATGGCCTCGGCCAGGTCGTCGGTGAACGTGGGGCTCCCCCGCTGGTCGTCCACGAAGGCCAGCTCCGGCCGGTCGCGCAGCCCGAGGACGGTCTTCACCATGTTCCGGCCGTGGACCCCGCACACCCACGCGGTGCGCACGATGGTGGAGGCCGGGTCGACCTCGAGCTCTCCCCCGCGCTTCGACCGGCCGTACGCCGAGGCCGGCGCGGTGGGATCCCACTCCACGTACGGGGTGGGCTTGGTGCCGTCGAAGACGTAGTCGGTGGACACCTGCACGACGTGGGCACCGACGCGGCGGGCGGCGTCGGCGACCCATCGCACGCCGAGCGCGTTGATGCGCCACGCACGGTCGGGGTCGGCCTCGCAGTCGTCCACCGCGGTCCAGGCACCGGCGTTGACCACGACGTCGGGACGGGTGCCGGTGATGGCCTGCGCCACCGAGTCGCGGTCGCCGAGGTCGAGCTCCTGGCTCGTGCAGGCCACCACCTCGTCGCCCGCCGCGGTGCAGACGCGGACGAGGTCGGTGCCGAGCTGGCCGGCCGCGCCGGTGATCAGGATCCGCATGTCACGCCCCGGACTTCAGGGGGCGCCACCACCACTCGTTGGCCTTGTACCAGGCGACGGTCTCCTCCAGCGCCTCGTCGAGCGTGCGCTGCCGCTCCCAGCCGAGAGCCGAGATCTTGGCGATGTCGACGGAGTACCGGCGGTCGTGGCCGAGGCGGTCCTCGACGTACTCCACGGAGGACTCGTCCTTGTCGAGCAGCGCGAGCAGCTTGTCGACGAGCACCCGGTTGGGGGTCTCGTTGCCCGCGCCGATGTTGTAGATCTCGCCGAGCGCCCCGTGGTGCAGGACCAGGTGGATCCCGGAGCAGTGGTCGTCGACGTAGAGCCAGTCGCGCTCGTTGAGGCCGTCGCCGTAGAGCGGGATCTTCCCGCCGTCGAGCAGGTTCGTGGTGAACAGCGGCAGGGCCTTCTCGGGGTACTGGTACGGCCCGAAGTTGTTCGTGCACCGAGTGACCGTGACGGGGAGGCCGTGGGTGCTGTGGTACGAGAGCGCGATGAGGTCGGAGCCCGCCTTGGAGGCCGAGTAGGGCGACCGGGGCTCGAGCGGGTCGGTCTCCTTCGAGCTCCCGACCTCCACCGACCCGTAGACCTCGTCGGTGCCGATGTGGACGACGCGCTCGATCTCGAGGCGGCGGGCCGTGTCCATCACGATGTTCGTGCCGAAGCAGTTCGTGGTGACGAAGTCGTCGGCGCCGGCGATCGACCGGTCGACGTGGCTCTCGGCGGCGAAGTGGACCACCGCATCGCACCCCTGCATCGCCTCCTCGAGGGTGCCGGGGTCGCAGATGTCGCCCTTCACGAACGAGTACCGGGGGTCGTCGTCGACGTCGCGCACCGTGGAGAGGTTGCCGGCGTAGGTGAGCGCGTCGTACACCACGACCTCGTCGTCGGTGTTGGCCAGCACGTAGCGGACGTAGTTCGAGCCGATGAACCCGGCGCCGCCGGTCACGAGCTGCTTCACGAGGGGACTCCAGTCACGTCGGCGAAGGTCGGGGCGTTGAGGTCCTTCTCCGAGATCTGGCCGCGGTCGTCGCGGTCGATCGGGAGGGGCCACTCGATGCCGAGGGCGGGGTCGAGCGGGTTGCAGGCGGTGCCGGCCATGCCGGGCACCCACTCCTGGTCGAAGCAGTAGACGTACTGCGTGCCGTCGGCGAGCGCCTGGAAGCCGTTGCCGACGCCGTTGGGCACCAGGACCTGGACCCCGGGCACGAGCCGCACCGTGACGACGGCCCCGAGGGAGGCCGACTCGACCCGCAGGTCGACGTAGGCCCCGAAGGCCTCGCCGGCCACCACGGCGCAGAGCTTCGTGATCTCCTCGGCGTGCATGCCCCGCAGTCCGCCCTTCGCGGTCTCCGTGGCGTTGATCTGGTGGAACGGGCCGAGCGAGCCCAGGCCCGCGTCCACGAACGCCGACTCGCGGAACAGCTCGCGGACCGTGCCGCGCTCGTCGGTGACCTGCTTCATGGTGATGACGATGAGCCCGTCGATCGCCGTGGGCGCGGTGGTGAACGGCTCGATCTCCGATCTCCGGATCTCCGGCACGGGTCAGGCCCCGTCGAACTCGAGGAAGCGGAGCAGGAGCTCGCCGTACCCGCTCTTCATGAGGTCCTCGCCCTGGTCGGCCGCGGCCGCGAGCGTGCGCAGCTGGTCGGCATCGATGAAGCCCTCGCGGTAGGCGGCGGTCTCCGGGGCGCCGATGAGCAGCCCCTTGCGGTGCTGCTGGCCGCCCACCCAGGTCTGCGCGTCGAGCAGCGCGTCGAAGGTGCCGACGTCGAACCACTCCGTGGCGAACGGCAGCCGGCACACCTCGAGGCGGCCCTCGGCCAGGTAGTGGCTGTTGACGTCGCTGATCTCCAGCTCGCCGCGAGCGCTGGGCTGCATGTCGCGGGCGACCTCCACGACGCTGTTGTCGTAGAAGTAGAGGCCCGGGATCATGTAGTTCGACGGGGCCACGAGCGGCTTCTCGTGGATGGCCAGGACCTCGCCGGCGTCGTTCATCTCGAGCACGCCGTAGCGCTCCGGATCGGGCACCCAGAGGCCGAACACGACGGCACCCTTGGGCTCCGTGTACTGCTGCAGCTGCTCGCCGAGGTGCCAGCCGTAGAAGATGTTGTCGCCGAGGACGAGGGCCACGTCGTCGTCGCCGATGAAGTCGGCGCCGATCCGGAACGCGGCGGCGATGCCGTTGGGCTCCGGCTGGGCGGCGTAGCTGAAGGAGCAGCCCCACGTGGCCCCGTCGCCCAGGAGCGCCTCGAACATCGGCAGCTGCTCGGGCGTGGAGATGATGAGGATCTCGTTGATGCGGGCGTGCAGCAGCGTGGAGATCGGGTAGTAGACGAGCGGCTTGTCGTAGACGTGCATGAGCTGCTTCGACGTGGCCCGACTCGCGGGGCTCAGCCGGGTGGCCCGGCCTCCGGCGAGGACGATGCCCTTCATGCGTGGTGCCCGATCACCGCAGGGGTCTGGTTCCGCATCCGCTCGATCTTGGCACTCACTCGACCGGGAGTCCCAGGGCGCGGGCGATCACGAGGCGCTGGATCTCGCTCGTGCCCTCCCCGATCTCGAGGATCTTGGCGTCGCGGTAGAAGCGGCTCACGGGAGTCTCGTCCATGAAGCCGTAGCCGCCGAAGATCTGCGTGGCCATGCGGGTGGCGGTGACCGCCGCCTCCGTGGTGTGCAGCTTCGCCATCGCCGCAGCCTGCTTGTAGGGGCGCCCGACGTCGTGGAGCCAGGCCGCCTGGTAGGTGAGGAGACGAGCCGTCTCGGCCATCACCGCGAGGTCCGCCACCTGGAAGGCCACGCCCTGGTTGGCGCCGATCGGCTTCCCGAACGCGTTGCGGTCCTGCGCGTACTGGGTGCAGAGCTCGAGGCACGCCTGGATGCAGCCGACGGCCAACGCCGAGATGGCCACGCGGCCCTCGTCGAGGATCTTCAAGAACTGCGCGAAGCCGCGGCCCCGCTCCCCGAGCAGGTGGTCCTCCGGCACCTGGCATCCCGTGAACGTCAGCCCGTGGGTGTCCGAGGCGTGCCACCCCATCTTGCGGTAGGGCGGCTGCACCTCGAAGCCGGGCGTGCCGGCGGGGACGACGATGGCGCTGATCTCCCCGGGGCCGGTGCGGGCCGTGACCGTGACGACGGAGGTGATGTCCGTGCCGGAGTTGGTGATGAAGGCCTTCTCCCCGTCGAGCGTCCAGGTGCCGGAGTCGAGGACCGCCGTGGTGCGGGTGCCGCCGGCGTCGCTCCCGGCCTCCGGCTCGGTGAGGCCGAACGCGCCGAGGGCCCGGCCGGCGCAGAGGTCGGGGAGCCAGCGCTGGCGCTGGTCCTCGGTGCCGAACTGGAAGATCGGGTTGGCGCCCAGCCCGACCCCGGCCTCGAGGGTGATGGCCATCGAGTGATCGATGCGGGCCAGCTCCTCGATGGCGATGCAGAGCATCGTGAGGTCGCCGCCCCCGCCGCCGTACTGCTCGGGGAACGGGATGCCGAAGAGGCCGAGGCTCCCCATCCCCAGCACCACGTCGGTGGGGAAGGTGTGGTCGCGGTCCCAGGCCTCGGCGTGGGGTGCGATCTCCGCCTCGGCGAAGTCGCGGACGACCCGGCGGAGGGCGTCCTGCTCGTCGGTGAACTCGAGGTGCACGGCGGTGGGGCTGGCTTCCTGCTGGATCGGACGGAGATCCCCTGGCGACGGGGGCAGTGGGTGATCGTACGCTGCGGAGGTGCCCACCCGACCGAGCCAGCCTCCCCTCGCGGTGGTCGGCGGCCGGTTGGCGACCGAGCTGGTGGACGTCACCCAGGACCTGGCCGCCCTCGACTCCACGGGCTTCTGGGCCGTGGTCCTGCCCTACGAGGGCCCGGCGGTGTGCGCCCGGTTCGCCCAGGTCCGTCCCGCCCGACCCTGGCCCGGGGCGCCGTGGCGGGGACCCGCCGCCGATGCGTGGACGAGCTCGCTGTCCGAAGCCGAGTTCCGGGCCGGCGTCGACACCATCCGCGCCTCCATCGCGGCCGGCGACGTGTACCAGGTCAACCTCACCCGGGTGCTCAGCGCGCCCGCGCCGCCCGACGCCGACGTGGCTGCACTCGGCGCGGCGCTGGCCGAGGGCAACCCCGCGCCGTACGCCGCGGTGGTACGGGTGCCGGCAGGACCCGGCACGCCCGGATGCGAGGTCGCGTCGGCGTCGCCCGAGCTGTTCCTGCGCCGCGTCGGCGACGTCGTGTCGTCGGGGCCGATCAAGGGCACCGCACCCACCGCCGCCGGCCTCACGGCCAAGGACCGCGCCGAGAACGTGATGATCGTCGACCTCGTCCGCAACGACCTCGGCCGGGTGTGCGAGTTCGGCAGCGTCGAGGTGCCCGCGCTCCTGGCCGTGGAGCACCACCCGGGCCTCGTCCACCTGGTGTCCACGGTGTCCGGCCGACTCCGCCCGGGGTGCGGGTGGGCGGAGGCGATCGGGGCCACCTTCCCGCCCGGATCGGTCACCGGCGCACCGAAGGTCGCCGCGCTCGAGCACATCGCCCGCCTCGAGCCCGTGTCGCGCGAGGTCTACTGCGGGGCGGTCGGCTGGGTCGATGCCGACCGGGGCTGCGGTGACCTCAACGTCGCCATCCGCACGTTCTGGCTGGCCCCCGGTCCGGACGGCGAGCCGACCGTGCGCTTCGGCACCGGCGGCGGCATCACCTGGGACAGCGACCCGGCCGACGAGTGGGCGGAGACCGAGCTCAAGGCCCGGCGCCTCCTCGAGGTGGCCTCGGGCGACTGGGCCGCCGACGCCCTGGCCGGTCGTGGCTGACGCCGGACGCCGGGTCGGGCCCCACGTGTGGCTCGACGGCGAGCTCCTCCCGCTGGGCGACGCCGGCGTGTCGGTGCTCGACCGCGGCCTGCTCCTGGGCGAGGGCTGCTTCGAGACCCTGAAGGCGGTCGACGGCGTCCCCTTCGCCCTGCGACGGCACCTGGAGCGCCTGCGGGCGGGGGCGCGGGTCCTCGGCATCGAGCTCCCGTGGACCGACGACGAGCTGCGCAGCGCGGTGCACGACGTCCTGCACTCCGACCCGGTCGGCGCCACGCCGCTCACCCGGCTCCGCATCACGCTCACCGGTGGGCCGGCGCCGCTCGGCCCCGGCACCCCTGCGGAGCCGAGCCCGTCGGTGCTGGTGACCTGCGGACCGCTGGTGGCGGCGAGCCCGGCCGCCGTCGCCTGCACCTCGCCGTGGCCCGTCAACGAGCGCAGCCCGCTCGTCGGGGTGAAGCACTCGTCCCGGGCCGAGCTGGTGCTGGCGCTCGCGCACGCCCAGGCCCGGGGCGCCGACGAGGCCCTGCTGGCCAACACCGCCGGCCACCTCGTGGAGGGCACCGGCAGCAACGTCTTCGTGGTGGTCGACGGCCGGCTGCTGACGCCGTCGCTGTCGTCCGGGTGCCTCCCCGGCGTCACGCGCTCGCTGATCCTCGAGGTCACCGACGCCGAGGAGGTCGACCTGCCGATCGAGGTCCTCGCCACTGCAGATGAGGTCGTCCTCACCTCGTCCACCCGCGACGTCCAGCCCGTCGCGATGGTCGACGGCCGCCGCCTGCCGTCTCCCGGCCCCGTCACCGAGAAGGCCATGGCCGCCCTCGCCGACCTCGCCGCCACCACCTCCGACCCGTAGGCCAACCCCGCAACGAGGCGGCGGCGGGTTCGTCTGGTCGAGCGATACGTAGCGGTGACGCGTCATCGCCCCCTTTCGCGAGGCAATGGGTTCCACTGCGGAGCGGACGAGGAGATCGGTTCCGCATGCGGCACCAATCGCCTCAGGCGGTGAACGGCGGAACCCATTGCCTCGCCCGGGTGTCACCGCTGCGTAGCGGGCCACCCGGGGACGACGCCGCGGCATCGTTGCGTCGGTTGACCTACGGTCCGGCACATGGCGTTCGACCGAGCGGAGATGGAGCGGGAGTTCGAGGCGTACCAGGAGCGGGGGCGCGTCGCCGGCGAGACGGGTGACTGGAGCCCGTGGGCCGACCAGTTCACCGAGGACGCCGTCTACAAGGAGCACCTGTACGGACGCTTCGAGGGGCGCGAGGCCATCCGGGCGTGGATCACCAGCACGATGACCGAGTTCCCCAACGACCAGTTCACGGAGTTCCCGATCGAGTGGGCGATCTTCGACGAGGAGCGCGGCTGGATCGTGTGCGAGGTGCAGAACCGGATGAACGACCTCGGCGACGGCAACGTGTACCAGGCCGCCAACCTCACCAAGCTCCACTACGCCGGCGACGGGATGTGGAGCTACGAGGAGGACGCCTACAACCCGCAGGCCATGGCCGATGTCGTGCAGGCGTGGTTCGCGGCGAGGAAGGCCTTGAAGGACCAGGCGTAGGGGTCAGTCGTCCTCGGCCGAGGGGTGGTCGGGGCCGCCGGTGCCGATCGCGCCGTACGTCTGCTCGTAGATCGCGACGTTCTCGCTGATCGCCTGCGCCACCTTGAAGATCACGCTGACGGGCAGCCGGACGCGGGACACGATCTGCGCCTGCTGCGTGACCTGCCCCTCGGCGTCGGCCGTGGCGGGCGAGAACGGCGAGATGAAGTCGATCGTGAACGAGTCGCGGGTGTGCCACACCGCCGCGATCTCCGCGTGGACCCCCGCCCGCAGCTCCGACGGGAGCTCGACGCTCAGCTGTACCTGGCCATCGGACATGGGGTCGACCGTACCGGCCGCCGCTACGGATGGCGCAGGTGGGTGACGTCGCCGACGGTGAGCACCCGACGCCCGCCCTCGAGCAGCTCGACCACCAGGTGGCCGTCGTCGGTGATGTCGACGGCCGTCCCCTCCACGTCGTCGGCGCCCAGGTCGACGCGCACGCGCGCGACCGAGCGTGGCCGAGCGGTCCCGCCAACCAGCCAGCAGCGGCGCCCGGTCACCAGTGCCGGCCAGCGGGCCGTACCAGCCGTCCAGGTGCTGCAGCAGGGCCACGAGCAGGTCCTCGCGATCGGGGGCGGTCCCGGTGACGTGGTTGCAGGCGACGGCGAGGTCGGCCAGCTCGGGCGGCAGCTCGGCCGGCCAGTCGACGTTGATGCCGATGCCGACCACCACGCCGATCCGCTCGCCGGCGCGAGGCGGCCGGTAGCCGGCGTCGGGGGTGGAGCCGGCCGGCCAGTCGGCCTCGGCCAGGATCCCGGCCAGCTTGCGATCGGGCGCCGACCCGTCGCCCGGCCAGACGAGGTCGTTGGGCCACTTGAGCCGGGGCTCGAACCCGGCCACCTCCGCCACCGCCTCGGCGGCGGCCACGCGCGACGGCCATCGTGCAGAGGTCGACCACCGCCGCCGGCGGGCGGAGCAGCACGGTCGTGAGGAGCGCCGCCCCCGGCGGGGCCTCCCAGGTGCGGCCCCGGCGGCCCCGACCGGCCGTCTGGTGGTCGGCCACGAGGACGATCCCCTCCGGCGCGCCGTCGCGGACGAGGGCCATCGCGTCGGCGTTCGTCGACCCCGTCTCGGCCACCCAGCGGACGTCCGCGAAGCGGGCAGGTGACCGCTCGGTAACCCCTGGTCTGGCACGTCCGCCCGGCACGCCAATAAACATATGGCGTGCTCACCAAGGTCCTCATCGCCAACCGGGGCGAGATCGCTGTCCGAGTCATCCGCGCGTGCAAGGAGATGGGGATCGCCACGGTGGCGGTGTACTCCGAGCTCGACCGTGAGGCGCTCCACGTGCGCCTGGCCGACGAGGCCTACGCCCTGGGGGGCCAGACGGCCGCCGAGAGCTACCTGAACACCGAGCGGATCCTCGAGGTCATCGAGCAGTCCGGCGCCGACGGCGTGCACCCGGGCTACGGCTTCTTCTCCGAGAACACCGACTTCGCCCGGGCCATCACCGAGCGGGGCGTGGCCTTCATCGGCCCGCCGCCCGAGGCCATCGAGGTCATGGGCGACAAGGTGTCGAGCCGCATCGCGGCCCAGGCCGCCGGCGTGTCATGGGCGTGCCCGGCACCACCGAGTTCCTCACCTCGTACACCGAGGTCCAGGCCTTCGGCGAGGAGTTCGGCTGGCCGGTCGCCATCAAGGCCGCCTACGGCGGCGGCGGTCGCGGCATGCGCGTCGTCCACTCCGCCGACGAGGCCGAGTCGGCCCTCGAGTCCGCCCAGTCGGAGGCCCTCAAGGGCTTCGGCCGCGACGAGTGCTACGTCGAGCGCTACCTCACCTGGCCGCGCCACGTGGAGATGCAGATCATCGGCGACACCCACGGGCAACGTGGTGTGGGTCGGCGAGCGCGACTGCTCGGCCCAGCGCCGCCACCAGAAGCTGATCGAGGAGTCGCCGGCCCCGGAGTTCCCGGCGGAGACCCGCCAGGCGATGGGCGAGGCGGCCGTCAAGGTCGCCAAGGCGTGCGGCTACTACAACGCCGGCACCGTCGAGTTCCTCTACCAGGACGGCGAGTTCTGGTTCCTCGAGATGAACACCCGCCTCCAGGTCGAGCACCCCGTCACCGAGCTGGTGTCGGGCATCGACCTCGTGCGCGAGCAGATCCGGGTCGCCTCGGGCGAGCCGCTGTCGTTCACCCAGGACGAGATCGACCTCCGCGGCTGGGCCATCGAGGTCCGCGTCAACGCCGAGGACCCGGCCGGCGGCAAGTTCCTCCCCTCCCCCGGCACGATCGCCAAGCTCGTCGCCCCGCAGGGCTTCGGCATCCGCTGGGACGGCGGCTACGAGTCCGGCGACGAGGTCAGCCAGTACTACGACAACCTCGTCGGCAAGCTCATCGTCTGGGGCAGCGACCGCCCGACCGCCATCGGCCGCATGATCCGTGCGCTCGAGGAGATGGTCGTCGAGGGCATCGCCACCACGATCCCGGCCGACCTCGCCATCCTGCGCCACCCCGACTTCGCCGCCGGCCAGCACTCCACGAAGTGGGTCGAGGACACGCTCGACCTCACCGAGGTCACCTCTGGCGGCGGCGCCCCCGCCGACGTCGAGGGCGAGGCCCCGAAGGTCGAGCGGAGCGTCGACGTCGAGGTCAACGGCAAGCGCTTCGCCGTGAAGATGTGGGTGCCGGACGTCCCCGTGGCGGTCGTCGCCGGGGGTGCCGCCGGTGGCGCCGCTCCCCGCCCGCGCCGGGCGGCGGCCGGCGGCGCAGCCGCGGCCGGCAGCGGCAAGGTCACCGTGCCCATGCAGGGCACGATCGTGAAGGTCCTGGTGGAGGTCGGTCAGGCCGTCGAGGCCGGTCAGGCCGTGTGCGTGCTCGAGGCCATGAAGATGGAGAACAACATCGCGGCCGACAAGGCCGGCACGGTCACCGAGATCAAGGTGGAGACCGGCCAGTCGGTCGGCTCGGGCGACGTCGTCGTCGTCATCGAGTAGCGCCGCGAGAGCTCCTCGAGCGCCTCGATCGAGGCGACGGCGCCCAGCGCGCAGTTCACGACCACGTGCAGCCAGGTCGGCGGGACGTCGACCCGACCGAAGCAGCCGCAGGATCCGATCGGCCGGCCCGAGACCAGCGCGAAGACCACGAACAGCGCGAACAGCGTGTAGCTCACGCCGACGAGGGCCCACAGCAGGCCTCCGCCCCACACGACGGCAGCGACGGCGAGCGCGACCTCGCCGAGGGCGCCGATGCGGACCATCCACCCCCGGGCGGGCAGGCCCATCATCCGGAGGGCGCCGGCGGTCATCATGGGATCGATGAGCTTGGCCGCTCCCGCGTACGCCAGGACCCCCGCGGCCACGAGCGCGAAGGTGAGGCTCACTACTCCGCGGCTTCGGCGAGCGCCTCGGACAGCGACGGGTGCACGAGGAGGCTGTCGACGATGTCGCTCACCTTGAGGCCGTTGGTGACGGCGACGGCGACGCACGGAGATCAGCTCGCCGGCGTGGCGGCCCACCACGGAGCCGCCGAGCACGACGCCGGTGGCGGGGTCGCTGACGATCTTCACGAAGCCCTTCGTGTGGCTCTCGATCAGCGCCTTGGCGGTGCCGGAGAACGGCACCTTCGTGACCCGCACCTTCCGGCCCTCGGCGAAGGCGTCGGCCTCGGCGAGGCCCACGTCGGCGATCTCGGGCACGGTGAAGATGGCCGACGCCGCCTTGTCGTAGTCGAGCTCGCGCGGGCTCGCGGCTCTGCACGCCCATGACGTGCTCGGCGATCTTGCGACCCTGCATCGAGGCCACCGACGACAGCGGCAGCTTCCCGGACAGGTCGCCGGCGGCGTAGATGTGGGCGACGTTGGTGCGGCAGTGCTGGTCGATGGGCACGTAGCCGCCCTCGTCGACGGTCACGCCGGCCGCCTCGAGCCCGAGCGTCTCGCTGTTGGGGATCGAGCCGATGGCCAGCAGCGCGTGGGAGCCCTTGGCCACGCGCCCGTCGTCGCAGCGCACCGCCACCTCCGCGCCGGTCGACGTCGATGCCCTCGGCCCGGGCGCCCTTGAGCAGGCGCACGCCCGCGGCTGCAGCAGCTCGTCCTCGAGGGCGGCGGCCACCTCCGGGTCCTTCTGCGGCAGCACCTGCTGGCGCGAGACGATGAGGGTGACCTGGCTGCCGAGCGAGCTGAACATGTGGACGAACTCCACGCCGGTGACGCCGGAGCCGATCACCACGAGGTGCTCGGGCATCTCGCGGCGGCGGGTAGGCGTCGCGGGTGGTGAGCACCCGGCTCGCCGTCGACGTGCGGCCCAGTCGGGGATGCGGGGCCGGCTGCCGGTGGCGAGCAGGATGGCGTCGGCCTCGAGCTCCTCGGACCCCGTCCGGGCCGTCCACGACCATCTGGTGCGGGCCGACGAGGCGGGCCGTGCCCGTGATCAGGCGCACGCCCTGGCTGGTGAGCAGCCGGCAGGTGTCGCTCTCCAGCCGGCTGGCGATGCCGGCGATGCGGGCCTTGAGCGCGGTCGAGGTCGAGCGACGCCGTCGACCGGCGTGAGGCCCATCTCGTCGGCTCGCCCGACGAGGCCCATCGCCCCGCCCGTGGCGATCATCGCCTTCGACGGGATGCAGTCCCAGAGGTGGGCGGCCCCACCGACGATGTCCTTCTCGATCAGCGTGACCTCGGCGCCGAGCCGGGCCGCGTGCGTGGCCGCGGTGTTGCCGGCGGGTCCGCCACCGATGATCGCGAGACGCAGTGCCACGGGCCGCAGGCTACCGGTGCCGCCGAGGGGGCCAGACCGAGGCGAACCTGCGCCGCCCCACCCGCCCGAACTGGCGCGAGTTCGTCGCCGAGAACAGCGAGCAACGCGCGCCAGTTCGTCAGGTGGGCGCGGTCGAGGGGCACCAGGCGGTGGTCGTCGGTGAAGAGGCGGCGGGTGAGGCCGACGCCGACCACCGTGGCGTTGGTGGCGACCGCGCCGAGGATCAGGAACATCACCGCGGCCTGCACGAGCACGGCGTCGACCGGGTCGACCCCGGCCAGGATCAGCCCGGTCATCGCGCCGGGGAGGAACACCAGGCCGACGGCCTTGGTGCTCTCGATCTGGCTGGTGAGCGCGGTGCGCAGCGCGGCGCGCACGTAGGGCCGCGACGCCTCCGCCCACGGCTGGCCGAGCGCGAGGCGGGCCTCCACCTCCGGCCGGTGCCCGGCCAGCTCGGCGATCACCCGGCGGGCGGCCGACACGGTGCCGCTGATCGAGTTGCCGATCATCATCCCGGCGATCGGCACGATGGCCCGCGGCACCACCGGGTAGATGCCGAGCGCGAACACCGTGCCGAGGCTGAGGACGGTCGACGCGGTCATCGCCACGAGGGCGAGGGAGAACGCGCCGGCACCTCCGGAGCCCGGCGTCGGACGGTCGAGCGCGGAGAACAGCACCATCAGCACGACCCAGGCCCACGACGCGGCGACGGGGGCGTCGTCGTCGATCAGCAGCGCGAGCGCCTGGCCGACGAGGAGGAGCTGCACGATGGCGCGCCCGCAGGCCCAGAGGATCGTGCCCTCGAGCCCGAGCCGTCGCCGCCACGACAGGAGCACCGCGACGGCGACGAGCACGAGCGACGCGGCCAGGCCGCCCCAGCCGATCGAACCGTCACCCATCGACATCACCCATCGCGCACCACCCGGCCCTCGTCGACCACCAGGCAGCGGTCGGCGATGCGGTCGACCTGGGCGCGGTCGTGGGTGACCCACAGCACCGGCACGGCGAGCGTCGGCCCGGGCCAGCCCGACGGCGAGCTCCTCGAGCAGGAGCGTGGCGTCGTGGTCGAGCGCCGACGTGGGCTCGTCCATCAGCAGCACCTCGGGGCGGGTCACCAGCGTGCGGGCGAGGCACACCCGCTGCTGCTCGCCGCCCGACAGGTCGTCGGCGACCCGGTCGAGGAAGGCCGACGGCAGGCCCGCCCGCTCGAGCGACGACGCGAACAGCGCGTCGTCGGCCTCCGGGCAGGCCACGAGCAGGTTGTCCCGCACCGTCCCGGGAACGGCGTCGGGCGCTGGAACACCATGCCGACCCGCCGCCGGTGGGCGAGGGGGTCGAGGGACAGCACGTCGTCGCCTCGGAAGCGCACGACGCCGGCCGTCGCCACCTCGAGCCGGTTGCAGAGCCGCAGCATCGTGGACTTCCCGCTCCCCGACCGGCCCACCAGGCAGGTGATCCCCCCGGCGGGGATCGACGCGGAGACGCCGTCGAGGATGCGGGCGTCGCCCACCTCCACCACCACGTCCTCGAAGTCGAACAGCGCCTCGGCCACCGCCGCTGATTCTGCTGCTCCGGGCGCCCGGCCGTACGATTCTGACCCGTGGCTGATCGACCGACCGTGGACGACTGGCGGGCCCTCGCCAGCAAGGACCTGAAGGGCGAGGACCCCGACACGCTCGTCTGGGAGACCCCCGAGGGCATCGCGGTGAAGCCGCTGTACACCGAGGAGGACCTCGAGCGGCGTCGAGCACCTCGGCGGCCTCCCCGGCTTCGCGCCGTTCGTCCGGGGCCCCCGCGCCACGATGTACGCCGGCCGTCCGTGGACGATCCGCCAGTACGCCGGCTTCTCCACCGCCGAGGAGAGCAACGCCTTCTACCGGCGCAACCTCGCCGCCGGCCAGCAGGGCGTGTCGGTGGCCTTCGACCTCGCCACCCACCGCGGCTACGACTCCGACCACCCCCGGGTGGAGGGCGACGTCGGCAAGGCCGGCGTGGCCATCGACTCGGTCGAGGACATGAAGATCCTCTTCGACGGCATCCCCCTCGAGAAGATGTCGGTGTCGATGACGATGAACGGCGCCGTGCTGCCGGTGCTGGCCTGCTTCGTGGTGGCCGGCGAGGAGCAGGGCGTCAGCCAGGACCAGCTCAGCGGGACCATCCAGAACGACATCCTCAAGGAGTTCATGGTCCGCAACACCTACATCTACCCGCCGGCGCCGAGCATGCGGATCGTGGCCGACATCATCGAGCACACCGCGCGGAACATGCCCCGGTTCAACTCGATCTCGATCTCCGGCTACCACATGCAGGAGGCCGGGGCGACGGCCGACCTCGAGCTGGCCTTCACCATCGCCGACGGCCTCGAGTACGTGCGCTTCGCCACCGACCGCGGCCTCGACATCGACGAGTTCGCCGGCCGCCTCAGCTTCTTCTTCGCCATCGGCATGAACTTCTTCATGGAGGTGGCCAAGCTCCGCGCCGCCCGCCTCCTGTGGCACCGCGTCATCTCGCGACTTCGACGCCGAAGAAGGCCGGGTCGCTCATGCTGCGCACGCACTGCCAGACCAGCGGCGTGTCGCTCACCGAGCAGGACCCGTACAACAACGTCGTGCGCACCGCCGTCGAGGCGATGGCCGCCGTGCTCGGCGGCACGCAGAGCCTCCACACCAACTCCTTCGACGAGGCCCTCGGCCTGCCCACCGACTTCTCCTCCCGCATCGCCCGCAACACGCAGCTGATCATCCAGGAGGAGACCGGCATCCCCGCCGTCGTCGATCCGCTGGCCGGCTCGTACTACGTCGAGTCGCCTCACCCAGGCGCTCGCCGACAAGGCGTGGGCGATCATCGAGGAGGTCGAGGCGCTCGGCGGCATGACCAAGGCCGTCGACTCCGGGCATGCCGAAGCTCCGCATCGAGGAGGCGGCCGCCCGCCGGCAGGCCCGCGTCGACCGCGGCGAGGACGTCATCGTCGGCGTCAACAAGTACCGGCTGGCCGAGCCCGACATGGTCGACGTGCTCGACATCGACAACGCCGACGTCCGCGAGCAGCAGATCGCCCGCCTCGAGCAGATCCGCGCCACGCGCGACGCGGCGGCCTGCGAGGCCGCCCTCACCGCGCTGCGCGAGGGTGCCGCCGGCGACGGCAACCTGCTCGCCCTCTGCATCGAGGCCGCCCGGGCCCGGGCCACCGTCGGCGAGATGAGCGACGCCATGGAGACGGTGTTCGGCCGCCACAAGGCGGAGATCCGTAGCATCAGCGGCGTGTACGGCGCGGCCTACGAGGGCGACAAGGGCTTCGAGGACATCCAGCAGGAGGTCCGCGACTTCGAGGCCGCGGTCGGCCGTCGTCCCCGCATCCTCGATGGCGAAGATGGGCCAGGACGGCCACGACCGCGGCGCCAAGGTCGTCGGCACCGCCTTCGCCGACCTCGGCTTCGACGTCGACTTCGGCCCGCTGTTCGAGACCCCGGCCGAGGTGGCCCGCGCCGCGGTGGAGAACGACGTCCACCTCGTCGGCGTGTCCAGCCAGGCCGCCGGCCACAAGACCCTCGTGCCGCAGCTCATCGCCGCGCTGCGCGAGGCCGGGGCCGACGACATCCTCGTGATCGTCGGCGGCGTGATCCCGCCGCAGGACTACGACTTCCTCTACGACGCCGGCGTGGCCGCCGTGTTCGGTCCGGGCACCAACATCCCCGAGGCCGCCGGCGCGCGTGATCGAGCTCGTCCGCGAGAAGCTCCAGCCCTGATGGCGCACGCCTGACGCGCCGACGCTGGCCGGCAGGGTCAGCGCGGGTGACCGGCGGGCGCTGGCCCAGGCGATCACGCTGGTCGAGTCCACCCGGGCCGACCACCGCGCCGAGGCCCGGGCCCTGCTCGACGAGCTGCTCCCCCGCACCGGCGGCTCGCTCCGCATCGGGCTGTCCGGCGCCCCCGGGGCCGGGAAGTCGACGTTCATCGAGGCGCTCGGGCTCCACCTGATCGACGCCGGGCACCGGGTGGCGGTGCTGGCCGTCGACCC
Organism: uncultured Microthrixaceae bacterium; assembly: GCA_963727905.1. GTDB lineage: Bacteria > Actinomycetota > Acidimicrobiia > Acidimicrobiales > VFJN01 > VFJN01. Next base: position 142,856 of record CAVSIC010000018.1, on the reverse strand, counting down.
GTCGAGCAGCCGCAGCGGCGGGTCGATCCTCGGCGACAAGACCCGCATGTCCGAGCTCGGCCGGCGGCCCGAGGCCTACATCCGCCCGTCGCCGAGCGGCGGCACCCTGGGCGGCGTGGCCCGCCGCACCCGCGAGGCCCTGCTGCTGTGCGAGGCGGCCGGCTTCGACGTCGTGCTCGTCGAGACCGTCGGCGTCGGCCAGTCCGAGGTGGCCGTGGCCGACCTCGTCGACCTGTTCGTCCTCGTCGCGGCGCCCGGCGGCGGCGACGAGCTGCAGGGCATCAAGCGCGGGATCATGGAGCTGGCCGACCTCGTCGTGGTCAACAAGGCCGACGGCGACCTCCTCCCCGCCGCCCAGCGGGCGGCCGCCGACCTGCGCAACGCGGTGCACCTCATGCGGCCCAAGCGGCCGGGCTGGGAGGTGGCGGTGCTGCTCGCCTCCTCGGTCGAGAGCGCGGGCATCGACGAGGCGTGGACGTCGATCGCCGGGGCCATCGACCGCCTGCGCGCCGACGGCACCCTCGACGAGCTGCGCGCCGACCAGGCCGTGGCCTGGATGTGGTCCGAGGTCCGCGAGGAGGCGGTCGCCCGCACGTTGGGCGCGGCCGGGGTCGTTCGGGCCAAGGCCCTCGAGGACCAGGTGCGCCGCGGCGAGCGCACCCCCGCCAGCGCCGCGGCCGAGCTCCTCGGCGACGCCGATCGATGAGGGCGCTCGCCCGGCGCGCCCGCACGTTCCTCGACGACCACCGGGCCGACGCCGGCATCGTCGGCTTGCTCACCGCGGCCTTCGTCCTGCTCGCCGTCACCTTCAGCGTGCTGGTGCCGATGTTCGGCAACTTCGACGAGCAGACCCACCTCGACCGCGCCCGCTACACGGCCCGCGAGCCGATCGACCTCATCGGCCCCGGCCCCGAGCTGCGCATCACCCACGGGAGCTGGGAGGCACTGGCCGCGGTCCGATCCGGGCCGGAGCCACGCGGGTCCGACGGCGCGTCGCACCGAGCCGCCTACCGCCCGTTCCGCGACTACCCGGGCGGCAACGAGCCGGACGTGGCCCCGTGCCCGGGCGGCCTCTGCCAGAACATCCAGTACGGCCACCCCCCGGCCTGGTACCTGCTCGCCGCCCCCGTCACGGCCGTGCTCGAGGGCCAGTCGTTCCCCCGCCAGGTCCTCGCCCTCCGCCTGATGGACATCGCGCTGGCGGCCCCCATCGTCCCGCTCGCCTGGCTCACGGCTCGCGAGCTGTGGCCCAGATCGCGGCGCCGACCGCTGGCGACCGCCGCCGTGGTGGCGAGCATGGCCCCGCTCGCCTACCACGCGTCCGCCGTCAACAACGACGGCCTGCTCCTCCTGGCGATGGCCGTGGCGACGGCGGCCGGCGCTCGGATCCTCCGGCGGGGCCAGTCCGCCGGTGCGGCTGCCGTGCTCGGCTTGGCCGTCGGCGTCGGGCTCTTCACGAAGGTCCAGATGGTGCTCCCCGCCCCGGTCTTCGGGCTCATGGTGCTCGCCGCGCCGGCGACCACCATCCGGCAGCGGATCACGAGCGCGGTCGCGTTCACCATCCCCGCCTCGCTGGGAGCCTGGTGGTGGTTGCGGCAGCTGGTGTTCGACGGCGGCCCCCTTCACGGTGTCCCGCTCAGCCCCGACGGGTCCGAGCTGATGCGCCCGCCGATCCCGGGGCCGTGGTCCGGCGCCTCGTACCCGCGCTACGCCGTCACGAAGCTGCCGACGTTCCTCGACCGAGTGTGGGGCACGTACTCAGATCCGATCACGTTCGCGCCGAGCTGGGTCCAGGGCGTCCTCGGCACGGTCACCGTGGTGCTGGCCGTCGGCTGGGTGGTCCGCCGCCGGTGGCGCCGCCCCGCGGTGGCCGACCTCCGCTGGATCCTGCTGGCGATGGTGCCGGCCGCACTCGTCGCCGGGGTCATGTACGCCTCCTTGGAGGCCTACCGCCGCTCCGGCGAGCTTCGGGCCCTGACGCCCCGCTACCTCTTCCCCGCCGCCGCGATCCTGGGCATCGGCGTGGTGGCCGCGATCGCGGCCAGCAGCCGGGGCCTCCTCCGGGGGCGGGCGGCCCGTTGGGCCCTGCCGATCGGCACGGTTGCGTTCGGGCTGGGCGCGGTGCCGACGTCGGTGGCCCGTACGGTGCACGCCTCCTACGCCACCTCGTCGTGGTCGGACATCGCCACGCGGGCGTCGGCCGTCGGCCCGATCAACCACGCGGGGCCGGCGGTGCTGGTGCTGGGGCTCGCCTGGCTGGCGGCCCTGGTGACGGCCGCCGTGCTGATGCTGCGCCTCCCGCCCGCGGAGGCCTGAACCGGCTTCAGGGGCGGGTGCAGCCCTCCAGGGCGGTCTTCGCGCTGTCGTCGATGGCCCCGGTGCCTCCGAAGACGTGGCCTCCTGAGAGCGACGCTGACTTGTCCCGCAGGAAGGTGCAGGTGTCCGCCGCGACCCCGAGCTTCGTACCGAGCACGATCGGCGCCTTGCCCTTGCCCGCGTGGGGTCCCGCGGTGAGCGCGTCCGGGAAGGCCTCGCCCGTCGGGATGTCGACATGGGCACTGCTGAAGCCCCACCGGGCGATGGCCAGCTCGGCCAGCACCTTCGCCGTCTGGAAGCGGTTCGCCCCGTGGGGCCGCTCCGTGGTGATCCCGAGGGCCTCCACCGCGGTCTTGACGCCGGCGGCCACCGCCGCCTCGCCACCGGTGATCACCACGTGCTTGATGCCGAGCTCGGTGAGCACGCCCGCCGTCTCCGGCGACAGCGTGGCCGTGTCGGTCAGGAGCTGCGGGAACTTCATCGCGTAGACGATCCCGCCGGCGGCGAGCGCGTCGGGGAACGAGACCCCGGAGGACAGCACCGCGGTCTTCTTCCCGTCGAACGAGCCGATCGACCCGGCCCCGGCCTTCGCGACGGCAGCGGCCGTGGCGTACCGGTTGACGCCGCCGATCCGCTCCACGTCGTAGGTCGCGTCGAGCTGGGCCAGCACGGCGTCGGAGATCGCACCCGTGCCCCCGAGCACCTTCACCTGCTTCACACCGAGCGCGGCCAGCGTGTCGGCCGTGATCTGCGGCAGCGTCCCCGTGTTGGTCAGGAGCGTGGGCGCGCCGAACACGCCGGCCAGGAAGTTGGCGGCGAGGCCGTCGGCGAAGCTGCCCTCGCCTCGGGCGACGATCGCCACGTCCGACGACACGAACGTGTTCCGGGCGATGGCCGCCGCGGTCGAGAACCGATCGGTGCCGCTCAGCCGCTGGAGCGAGATGCCGCCCCGCGTCACCGTGAACCAGTCGGACTTCAAACCCATGTCGGAGCGGAAGGTGTTGCCCGAGATGGTGACGTCCTTGGCGGAGCCGTCGAGCTTCATCTCGGTGACCCGCCCGCCGTCGGCCCCGAGCCCGTTGCGCTTCGTGACGCTGATGCCGTCGAGGGTCCCGAGCCCGTACTTCGTGGCGATCGTGGCGGGGTCGATCGAGACCGACCAGCTGCGGTGAGGGTTCGACGGGTGGGCGTCGCCCTTGTCCTCCACGTTGGTGAACGACGTGCCGGTGGTCCACCCACCGGTGGAGGCGGAGAACTCCGTGCTCGCGATGGCACCGTTGACCGAGCCGACTCGGCGCACCTGCGAGGCGGTGGCCTGGATGGCGGCGTCGCTGGAGGCCACCTCGGCGTTCGCGCCGTTGTACACCTGGCAGAAGATGTCGTCGCAGGTCTTCGCATAGGGCGGGTAGCGCTTGCCACCCTCGCCACCCTGGGCGAGCGCGTAGGAGCGGGCGGCGACCGACTGGGACTGGAGCGCGGCGGGCTCCCAGCCCGATGGCATCTCGGCCGGCACGACGCCCCGCAGGTAGTCCTCCACGCCCACCGTGTTCACGATGCGATTGGTGCCTCCGGCGTCCGCCGCGTCCCAGGCGGTGAGGAAGCCGCGGTAGGGCTTGCCCGCGCCGGCATCGCACACGCGCAGGAGGTTGTTCTTGTCGGCGGCGCTCGCGCTCGGCAGCGCCGAGTTGTCGTTGACCGGCGTGCCCAGGTCCTCGACCGCCGTGCAGCTCGGCGACTGGAACACCTTCCACTGGCCGCCGACCTTGGCGATGCGGGCGGCGTTCCCCGCCGGGATCGGGACGCCGCCGACGGTGAAGCCGCCGGCCACGGTGAAGATCCGGACGGCCTGGTTGTCGAGCTTCTTGAGCCAGACCGTGATGTTGCCGTTGGGCACGGTGCCCTTGACGGTGCCGCCGTAGAAGTGATCGAGGATCTGGTCGCTGTTCCAAGGCGTGCCGGTGGCCTGGCCACCGGCGTAGCCGTGGGCGCCCCACTGGCCGAGCCCCCGGCCGTGGCCGTAGCCCCGCCCGTTCACCAGCACCGCGACGCCATCGGCGGCGCCCGCCGGAGCCAGCTCGAGTGGCCCGGGTGCCCACACCCCCACCAGGGTGAGGATCGAGACGAGCAGGGCCGCGGAAGCGCGGCGAAGCGTTCGGGGGGCCGACGGCATGGTCGACAAGCCTACGGCTCAGGCACGACGGCCGGGGCGCACCCGCCGCCCGGCCGCCGAGAGCAGGCCCAGGAGGCCGCCCTCGTGGACGACCGTGCGCCACCGGCGGGCGAACACGCCGAGGCCCCGGGTGGGCAGGGCACGGTCGTGGCCCCCGAGGCGCCAGGCCACGGTCCGGTCGTGCACGTCGGGGGCCGGACGGGGGTCCCGGCAGAACCGCAGGAGGGGCTCGAGCGCCACCGGCCAGGAGAGCTCGGCCCGGGCGGCCGCGAAGGCCTTGGCCCGACCCGGCTGGCGTCCGGAGGTGCAGGCGACGAGCGCCCGCGCCAGCGCATCCACGTCGCCCGGGGGGACCGTGAGGCCCAGCCCGTGGCGCTCGACGACCTCGGCCATGGCGTCGCCCCGCGTGGAGATGATCGGGAGCCCGGCCCAGATGTAGTCGAGCACCCGCGTCCGGAAGGAGAAGTCCGTCTCGACGTGGTCCGGGAAGATCGACACGCCGACGGTGGCGTCGAGGAGCACGTCGTGGCGCTCCCCGTACGGCACCCAGCCCTCGAGGAAGTGGACCGTCGTGCCCGTGAGGCCCAGGTCATCGGCGCGCCGCCGGGCCTCGACGGCCGCCTGCATCGTGGGGATCTCGGGGTTCGGGTGGCTGCCGCCGAGGAACACCACCCGGAGGTTCGGGACCTCTCGGCTGGCCATGCGAGCGGCCTCGATGAGCGTGAGCGGGTCGAACCAGCTGTAGATGCCCCCGCCCCACAGCACGATCGGGTCCCGCTTGCCGATGGCCGGGATCCGGTCCCGGAGGCCCGGGCCCGTGCGCTTCGGAGCGACCGCTTCGAGTCCGAAGGGCACCACGTCGATGAGCGAGCGGAGGGTCGGGTCGGCGCCGTAGGTGGCCGGGTTCACGCGGCCGAGGGCGGCGAGGTGCCCGAGCCAGAAGTCGCGCTGGCGCTCGCTGGCGCAGAGCACGAAGTCGGCCCGCAGCAGCTGCTCGCTCAGCACGGCCGCGGTGGCGTTGACCGCCTCCCACCACCCGCGGGGCCCGCCGTCGCGGCCCTGCTCGAGCTGCTCGAGGTGCATCGGGTCGTAGGCGTCGGCCACCACCACGGCGTCGCCCTCCCACAGAGCGGGTCGGTCGGCCAGCACCCAGCCCTGACCGATCAGCACCTCGCACCACTCGTGGGCATCGCGGTAGCCGCGCGCGTCGACGTGCTCGATGGCGAACCCGTCACCGGTCAGGGACACCGCGGCGGTGGAGACGAGGCGCACGTCGTGCTCCGGAGCCAGCGCGCGGGCGATCTGCCAGGCCCTGATCCCCGGTCCGGCCATCGACGCGCCGATCGGGTCGCTGGTGGCGACGACGATCCGGCGCCGGCGGCCCGAAGGGGCCTCCAGGCCCTCAGCGGCCTCCATCGGCCTCGTGCGACCAGGACCCGCCGAGGGACATCACCCCACCGAAGGTCTCGTGGGGCGTCCCCACCTCGACGTCGAACCGCAGCGAGCGCTGGTGGTAGTCGAAGATGTGGAGGACCTCGTGGTCGACCAGCGAGGCCGAGATGTCGTAGGCCCCCGGCAGGAGCAGCAGGCGCGGCACCTCGAGGTCCACGTGACCGGTGCCGTTGATCGCCTTCAGCGGGAGCCGAGCCTCGAGCGTGTTGGGCCCGGTGACGTGGATGCCCTCGCGGGTGTGCAGCGCGATCCCGAAGACGGGCTTCAGGATCTTCTCGTCGGCCCGGTAGTGCAGGCGGATCGTGGCGGCGTCGCCGGTGCGCACCCGGGTGGTCGACCTGCCCTTCTTGTCGAGCAGCTCCATGCCCTCGATGACGGCCTCGCCGGATCCCCATCGACGACCGATGCCGCTGTCCTCGCCCCGGGCCTCGCGCATCTCGCCCGTGTACTCGTCGATCACGTCGGCGGCATCCCCGGCCCGCCGGACCTTGCCGTGGTCGAGCCACACGAGGTGGTCGCACATGGTTCGCATCGCGCCGAGCGAGTGCGACACGAGGACGATGGTCTTCCCCTGCGCACGGAGCTCGGCGAACTTGTCGGCGCACCGGGCCTGGAACTGCTCGTCGCCGACCGCCAGCACCTCGTCCACGAGGAGGACGTCGGGGTCGACGTTGATCGCCACCGAGAAGCCGAGGCGCACGTACATGCCGGACGAGTAGTTCTTCACCGGGGTGTCGATGAAGCGCTCGAGCCCGGCGAACTCGACGATGTCGTCGAAGCGCCGGTCGAGCTCCTTCACCGACAGACCGAGGATCGTGCCGTTGAGGTAGACGTTCTCCCGCCCGGACAGCTCCGGGTGGAAGCCGGCGCCGAGCTCGAGCAGGGCGGAGACCTTGCCCTCCACGCAGATGGTGCCCGAGTCGGGGCGGAGGATCTTCGCCACGCACTTGAGCAGCGTGCTCTTCCCGGAGCCGTTCTCGCCGATGAACCCGACGGTGGTCCCCTGGTGCACGTCGACGGAGACGTCGTCGAGCGCGAGGAACTCCTCGTACTGCGCCCTGCGCCCCCGCATGATCGACGCCTTCAGGCTCTGGTTGCGCTCGTGGTACAGCCGGAAGCCCTTGGTGACGCCGCGGACCTGGATGACCGCGGGGTGGTCGACGGCGGTCACAGCTCCTCCGCCAGGCGCGGCTCGAGCCGCAGGAAGATCCAATAGCCGGCCACGAGCACGACGGTCGACACCACCCCGAGGAACACCATGTCCTGGGCGGGCGGCCAGCGGAGGTCGTAGAGGAGGTCGCGGTACGCCTCGATGAACCGCGTCATCGGGTTCAGGCGGTAGATCGTGACGAGCGGCAGCGAGTTGTCGGCATCGGCCGCGGCCACCCGGTCGACCGAGTAGATGATCGGCGACGCGTAGAACCAGATCTGGATCACGATGCCGAGCAGGTGCTGGGTGTCGCGGAAGTACACGTTGAGCACCGAGAGGGCCAGCGACAGGCCGAGCGCGAACATCGTCTGCAGGACCAGCAGGGCCACGAGCGGCACGATCCAGGGCAGCACCATGTTGCCGAAGAGCACCAGCGCCACGAGCAGCACGCCGAGCTCGATGAGCAGCGAGAACAGCCACGAGGCCACGTTCGCCCCCACCAGGATCTCCCGGGGGAAGTACACCTTCTTCACCAGGTTGGCGTTGCCGACGAGGCCGCCCATCCCCCCGAACATCGAGCTGGTGAGGAAGTTCCAGGGGAGCAGGCCGCAGAGGAGCCACAGCGGGAACACGTCGAGCCCGCTCGGGTCACCCGGCGCCACGTCGATCTTCAGGAGGAAGCTGAAGACGAAGGTGTAGATGAGCATGCTCGCGAGCGGGTTGAGCAGGGACCACGCCCACCCGAGGACCGACCGCTTGTACTTGCCGCGCAGCTCGCGCAGCGTCAGGTTGATCCAGAGGTCCTTCGCCGACGCCACCTCGCGGAGGTGGGCGATGGTCATGAGCCGGTCGCCGCCGGCCCGCCGGGCACGGGCCACTACTCCTCCCGACCGCGGCGGCCGAGCGCCCGCATCGGGTGGCGCAGCATGGTGCGGATCGCCTCGGCGTTCCTCTGGATGCCGTCGGTGCGGCCGTCCAGCTGGGCCAGCGCCGCCTCCACGCCGGAGAACCGCTCCATCAGATGGAGCAGGGCGGCGTCGATCCCGTCGAGGCGGGAGTCGATCCCCCCGAGCCGGGCGTCGATGCCGGACCGCTCGCGGTGCACCCCCGCGTAGCCGGGCACGGCCGTGAGCAACGCCGGCAGGAGCGTCTCCGCCAGGGCCTCGGAACCGTCGTGAGGAGGGGCGGCACCGCGCACTGGCGCCGCGCCCCGCCGCGCCACGAGCACGTGCCGGTAGAAGGGCGGCACCTCGTTCCGGCCCTCGAGGACGAGGTTGTAGAAGACGTCGAAGCCGATGTCGAGGTCGGTGAACCCGTCGGTGCCGGCGATCTGGTGCTTCAGGAGCAGGCCCAGCATCCAGTCGCGCAGGTTGCCGTTGCCGTACGACACCACGCCGAAGCCCTCGGCCTCGAGCCGCGCCTGCGTGGCGGCGAGGTCGGGGAGGCCTCGCTCGGCGTGCTCGTCGAGCTGGGGCTGGACCTCGCCCGTGGCGGCCCGCACGTACAGGCGGACGAGCTCCTCGACGCCGGCCACCCCGGGCGTGTCGAAGGGGGCGGCGAGCACGACCACCTCGCGGGCGCACCGCGCCATCTCGGCGATGAAGCCCGGGCGGCCCGCGGGCGGGACGTGCTCGAGCGCGTCGCTCGACACGACCGCGTCGACCGACCCGCTGGCGATCGGGAGGGTGGCGCCGTCGGCCACGGCGAGGCGCAGGCCCGGCAGCGGCCGGGGGTTGACCTCCTGGTCGACGCTCACGACGCGCAGATCGGGAGCGAACGTCTCGAGGTAGGCGGAGTTGTCGCCGACGTCGAGCACCGTGTGCGATCCCGACCCGAGGTTCGCCTCGAGGGCGCGGGCGATGGCGCCGTAGCGCGAGTACCGGTCGAACGACGTCCAGGCGATGTCGGGGAACGACACGCCGGTGCGCTCCCGCCTCGGCGCGCCAGGGTTCACCACGGGCTCGACGGCTCGAGCCCCCTCTCGGGCGGGCGTGGGGAAGGCGTCGGGCACAGCGCGGAAAGCGTAGCGGCATCCCACCTCGCCACCGGGGGTCCGGAGCGCGGGGCACCGGTTGCTATGTTCGGCCCGTGGGGACGGCGGCGACGGCAGGACCCGTGGCGCGCCGGCCCGACGAGGGCGGCCGCTGGCGCCCCGGAGGTCGGCGCGGTGCCGCGGCCGTCGGTGCGCTCCTCGTGGTCCTCTCGGCCATCCTGCTGCTCCGCCCGGCGGGCCCGGAGCTGTCCGATGCCACCGAGCACATCAAGCGCTCCAACGTGCTCCCCGGCCTCACGTCGGACCCGCTCCGCCAGCGCTTCACCGCCTCCGACGACGGTCTCAGCCAGGTCACGATCCGCTTCGCCACCGGCGAGGTCGAGGACGGCTGCACGGTCCGGGTCCGCCTGCTCGGGCCCGACGGCGTGCTCGGCACGCGCTCGTCCGAGTGCACCGACCTCGAGCAGTCGGCGCCCTGGGCCATCTCGGTCGACCCCGTCGCCGGGAGCCGGGGCCGCGGGTACGAGCTCGAGATCGCCCGCACCCGCGGCAACGACCTCATCGCGGTGTGGGGCGGACCGCCCGCCGGCAGGGTGCCCCCGGCCGAGGAGATCGGGGGCGAGCTCGATCTGTCGGTCGAGATCCACACCGGCTACGGCGGCGACGGCGTCGCCGCGTCCCAGCTGTCCACGGTGCTCGGCCGGATGGACGGCTACGGGCCCTTCTGGCACGACCCCGTCGCGGTGGTGCTCCTGGCGGCCGTGTCGCTCGCGTGCCTCGTCGCAGTCGCCGCCGCGCGCCTGCGCCTCGGCCTCGTCCTGATCGTCGTCTTCGCGGTGGCGAAGGGCGTGCTGTGGTCCGTGGTGATGCCGCCGTTCGGCGGGCCCGACGAGCCGGCCCACTTCTCCTTCTCGCAGTTCCTCGCCGAGGACAACCGGATCCCGCGTCGCGGCACCGACTTCCGCGGCGACCCGGAGTTCTTCAGCGACGAGGCGCGGCTCGCCGAAGACGGGGTGTTCCACCAGACGTCGTCGCCTCCGGGGAACCGCGCCGACTTCACGGACCGTGGCCGCCAGGCCGGCGCCGCCGCGCTCGACGCCGCCGACAGCCACTCCGGCGGTGACAGCTCGGCCGCCGGCTACGCGCCCCACTACTACGCGCCGGCCGCGCTGCTCTACGACGTCACCCCCGGCGGGTTCACCGCCAAGCTGGCCACGATGCGCCTGTGGAGCGTGGCGTTGGGCGCGCTGGCGGCCCTGCTCGCGGTCCGCATCGGCAAGCGGCTCTTCCCCACCTCGGAGGCGGCCGCGCTGGCCCTCGGGGTGGCGGTCGCCGCCCAGCCGATGATGAGCCAGCAGACCGCGGTCATCAACAACGACGGCCTGGTGATCGTCGCCGGGTTCGGCTGCCTCCTGCTCGCGCTGCAGCTGCTCGAGCGCGCCGCGCCGCGCCGCGTCCTGTTCCTGGCCGGCCTCGTCGGGGGCCTCGCCGTGGTCGCCAAGCCGTTCGGCGCCGCCCTCGCACCGGTGCTGGCGATCGCATGGCTGCTCGGTCGGGCCCGGACCCAGAAGGCGGGTCGCCCGAAGTGGCTCCCCGACCTCGGCGCCGCCGCGCTCGGGTTCGTCCTCAGCGCCGGGACGTGGTTCGGGTTCGCGGCGCTCTTCGGGTACCCGAACACCTCGACCGGGGCGCTGGACCCCACCAAGGTGCGCACCCTCGGCCGCTACTGGCTGCTCAACAGCGTCGACTGGTTCGAGGCCGTGCGGGAGCACTGGATCCCGCAGCTCTGGGGCCGCTTCGCGTACCTCACGATCGGCTACCCGAGCTGGATCGTCGTGGTCCTCACGATCGCCACGCTCGCCTCGGTGGTCCTGGTGATCGTCGCGTCGGTGGGGGCCGCGGTCCGCGTGTGGCGCGACCGCGCCGCGCTGCGGGCCCGAGACCTCTTCGACGAGCTGCCGCTGCTCGTGTGCACGGCGACCGTGGTGTTCGCGCTCATCGTGCTGCAGGTGCTCGACTACCTGCGGTTCCGACAGCTGGGCTACCTCGAGCTGCTGCAGGGCCGCTACATCCTCTTCGCCCTCCCTGCGATCCTCGCCCTGCCCGCGCTCGCCGTGCGCCAGCTCACCCGGAGCGACCGGGCCGCGCGCGTGGTGCTCTTCGGCGTGACGGCCGGGACGCTCGCGCTGCAGCTGGTCGGCCTCGCGCTCGTGCTCGACGCCAGCTACGTCTGATCGAGCTACGTCTGATCGAGCTACGTCTGATCGAGCTACGGCTGACGGGCCTCCGGCTCGCGCACGCCGTGCAGCATCGCCACCTCCTCGGCCAGCACCTCGGTCTTGGCCTCGAGGCGCGACACGTGCAGCGAGAGGCTCATGCACACGAAGAGCAGGAACACCACCGCGGCCCCCAGCACCAGGCTCAGCCCGGAGGCGATGCCCACCGCCTCCGCGGCCCGGTCGACCGCGCTGCGGGCGCCGACGTAGGCGACACCGGCGAGGCCCACCAGCAGCCAGAGGAGCGCGTAGCCCTCGGACAGGGTGCGCCGGCGCACCAGCTCCAGCACCACCCCGACGTTGAGGAGCGCGACGACGATCAGGAAGACCTCGAGCTTCGACATCAGACCACCCGCTCCTCTCGCGGACGACGCACCTTGTGCAGCAGGATCACCATGCCGAGCCGGACCAGGTGGAACGCGCTCTTGAGCTTGCCGGACGACGGCTTGCCGCCGGCCCTCGGCCGCATCGCCACCGGCTCCTCGGCCACCTTGAGGCCCCAGTCACCGGCGAGCAGCAGCGCCTCGACGGTGTCGGACAGGTAGGCGCTCGGGTAGGCGCGGGCGAACCGCGCCAGGGCTTCCGGCCCGAAGGCCCGGAAGCCGCTGGTGGTGTCGTTGATCTCGACGCCGAGCCGGCGGCTGACCGAGCGGGACAGCATCCGCATCGAGGTCCGCCGCACGACGCCGACCTCGTAGTCGGAGCCGAAGCGGGAGCCGACGACCAGATCGAGGCCGTCGGCCTCCAACCGAGCCAGCAGGCGGGACGCCGCCTCCACGTCGTGCTGGCCATCGGCGTCGACCTGCACCACCGCGTCGTAGCCGTTGGTCACCGTGTACCGGAAGCCGCTGCGCAGGGCCGCGCCCACCCCGAGGTTGTACGGGTGCGACAGCACCTTCGCGCCCGCCGCGACGGCCTCGGCCACCGTGCGGTCGGTCGACCCGTCGTCGACCACGAGCACGTCGGCATCCAGCTGGGCTCGGATCGACGTGACGACGGCGCCCACCGTGGCTTCCTCGTCCAACGCCGGGATGACGATCAGCTTGCTCGGCACATGCCCTCCGCGTTGCGGCTCGAACCCTAACGGGAGCGCATCGCCCGGCGGGCGATGCGCTGGGGCATCCGCAGCGAGACCTGGCCGGCCTTGCGGGCCACGGCCCCGGCGCCCTCGTTGCGCAGCAGGAGGCGGGCCGCCTCGTAGTACGCGCCGACCGCCTGGGTGACCGGGCGGGGCCTGCCCTCGCCGAACATCGTGACCGGCAGCTCGTACAGCTCGAGCACCGCCTCGTGGTACGGCTCGTCGAGGGCCACCGCGTCCCAGGTCGACCCGGTGCGGTGCCCGTCCGAGGCGACGGCGTCGCGGACCGCCTCCAGGATCTCGAGGTACCGGTCGGCCTGGATCTCCGGCGACCAGCGCACCAGCGCCTCGCGGCGCGCGTTCTGGCCGATGCGGTGCTGGCCGGCGGTGTCGCCGACGAGGTTGGAGAGCTCCTCCACCCACTCGTCGTGGGTGGTGGCCAGGAGGCCGGTGAGCCCCGGCTCGATGGCCTCCCGGAACGGCTGCGTCGGCGTGGCGATGGTCGGCGTGGCGACGAGCGCCGCCTCCAGCCACTTGATCGCGCTCTTCGCCTCGTTGAACCGACCACCGTGGGCGAGCGGCGCGAGGTTGACGTCGACGTCGCGGAGGAGGTCGGGCAGCTCGTACCAGGGCTTCAACGGCAGGCGGACCAGTCGCTTCCCGAGCGCCTTCACGCCGGGGCCCGGCTCGAGGAGACCGCCGAGCCAGAGCTCGACATCGGGGCATCGGCGCAGCACCTCGAGCACCGCCGGCTCGACGGCGGCCCAGTCGGCGTTGTGGGTGCTCGTGCCGGAGAAGTAGCCGATCCGCGTCGGGCCCGGTCGGCGCGCCCGCCGAACCGCGCGGTCCGACGCCCGACCCAGCTGGATGCCGACGCCGTTCGCGAAGCGGTGGGCGGGGATGCCCACGGTCTCCTCCACCGCCGCGCAGAGCGCGTCGGTGCTGCCGATGTAGGCGTCGCAGTGCTCCAGCATCGTGCGGTACCGGTGCACGCCCTGCCAGTAGCGGTCGCGGTCGATCTGCGGGAGGTGCGCGATGAGCGGGTCGATCTCGGAGGCGAGGCCCGGGTCGAACACGAGGTCGTCGATGTCGTAGACGATCGGCACCGGCTGGGGACGGGCGCGGATCGCCTCGACGAGCTCGAGCGCCTGCACGGTGGCGGGCACGCGGTAGAAGACCACCGCGTCGGCCCGCTCGACGAGCTCGGGCAGGTCGTCGCTGCGGTAGTAGCGGACCTCGGAGTGCACCCCCCGCAGGGCCAGCGCCTCCGCGGGGAGCCGGGCGCGGTACCGCAGCGGGGCGGCCTCGATCCCGCAGATGAACAGGACGGAGCGGATCGAGGGCGCCGCGCTGCGCACGGACCGTTCGCTGCGCACGGACCGTTCGTCGCGCGCCACCAGCTCGGCGTAGATCGACTCGAGGTGGCCGGCCTGGTCGGCCACGCTGCACAGCTGCACGGAGCCCGGCGCGGGACGCAGCCGGCGGAGCAGCTCGCGGTCCTCCACGAGCAGCCGCATCGACCCGGCCAGCGCCTCGGCGTCGCCGGCCGGGACCACCAGGCCGTTGACGCGGTGGTGCACGACCTCCATCGGCCCCGGCGTGTCCGAGGTGATCACCGGCAGCCCGGCGGCCAGCGCCTCGCGGCAGAGCAGCGAGTAGGACTCGCGGGCCAGCGACGGCAGCACGAGCACGTCATGGGTCTGCAGCACCTCGATGGCCTGCGACGACGGGAACGCGGGCCGGTGCCGCACCGGGAGGCGCTGGCTGACGCCCGACTCCGGGTCGTCGGGGTCGATGTCGAACCCGTGGAGGTCGATCGACCAGCCGCGAAGGCCCTTGAGCCGCTCGGCGGCCTCCAGCAGGACCTGGGCGCCCTTCATCGGGTGCGATCCGCCGGCGAACACGAAGCGCACGGGCGCGGTGTCGTCCAGCTCCTCGTGGCGCTCGGAGGCGAGGGCCACCCCCTCCGGCGCACCGTTCTCGTCGACGCGGATGCGGGTGGGGTCGACGCCGTTGGCCACGAGGAGGTCGGCCAGCGCGGCGGACGGGGCCAGCACCAGGTCGGCCTGCCCGAGGTGGGCGAACATCCCCTCGGCGCGGCGCCGCCGCCACTGCTCGCCGAGCTCGCACGGGCAGCAGCCCGCCTGCGGCACCAGCGCGCACGGCCGCAGCTCGGTGTCGACGAGGAACTGCCGGCCGCAGAACCACCACAGGTCGTGCATGGTGACGACGGTGGGGATGCCCAGAGCCTTGGACGCGGTGATCAGCCCGCCGCCGAACCCCTGCAGCGAGTGGGCGTGCACGAGGTCGGGCTGGACGGCCTGCAGGTAGGCGGTGAGCTCTACGGTGATCCGCGGGTTCTCGAAGTTGAACGGGTGCGCCCAGTCGGTCCACCCGGTGATGGCGGTCCACCGGATCCGGATGCCGTGCTCGTCGACCTCGTCCCAGGTCTCCCCGTCGAGGCGCTCCTCGTCGATCCAACCGGCGAACACGTGCACGTCGTGGCCGCGGCGCGCGAGCTCGATGGCCGAGCGCTGGGGCACCAGTGCTCCCCCGCTCGTCCAGTTCGGGGGGTAGTGGGACGACACGTAGACGACGCGGATGGGACGGTCACGCTAACAAGGGCCGCTCACCGCCCCCGGCTGTCAGGGCTCCAGCGGGCTGTCGACGAGGGCCTCGAGCAGATCCCCCGGCTCGATCTCGGCGCCCGACCGCAGCATCTCGCGCAGCGCCAGCGCCTGAGCGGCGAGCGCCGCCACGCTGCCGGCGAGGATGCCGACCTCGACCCGCAGGAACAGGTCGCCGTCGTTCACCAGGAGCGCCACCACCAGCGTCACCACGCCGACCACCCAGGCCAGGGCCATCTGCAGGTGCCCGCCCAGGGCGATCGTGGCCTGGGCCAGCGCCGCGGCCAGCAGGTACGCACCGCTGCCGACGGCGAGGAGCGTGAGCGTGCGGCGACCGAGGTCGAACTCGCTGCCGAACACGAGGGGCAGGACGGTGGTGCCGATGGCGAACGTGCCGACGACCCCGGCCAGCACGACGCCCGCCAGCACGACCAGGAGGCGGCGCAGGCCGGCCGTCAGCTCGTCGAGCTGCCCTTGCTCGGCCATCGAGGCCAGCTTGGGCAGCAGGGCGGCTTGCACGGCCTGGAAGAGGAACAGCGGCACCCGGGCGACGATGATCCCGGCGAGGAACCGCCCGACCTCGTCCTCCTGCGCCTCGGTGGCCAGCAGCTGCATGGCGAGCGGCCCGGCGTTCACCAGCGCCAACGACGCCACCGAGCCGACGAGCAGCGCCCCCAGCGCCGTGGAGACCTCTCCCCAAGGCGCCGGCGGTCCCGGCTCGAGCAGGCCGCGCTCGCTCCACAGCGCCGGGACGACCGAGAGCAGCGGAGCCAACCCCAAGGCGAGGCCGTAGGGCCCGGCCGTCTCCGCTCCGGCCATGGCCACGCCCGCGCACAGCGCCAGCCGGATGCACGCCTCGTAGGCGAGGAAGCGGCCGTAGGCGCGGAACCGGCCCTGGCCCGACGTGATGCCGCGCAGGACGTAGCCGACGTAGGCACCGACCAGCGAGAGCAGCCAGCCGAAGAGGAGGAGGCCCTCGCCGGAGAACAGGTGGTCGAGCAAGAGCGGCGACATCGCGGCGCCGATCACCAGCAGCCCGGCCAGCAGCGCGGCACCCGCCGCGGCGGCCCGCACGATCACCGGCCGGCCCCCGAGCCCGGCCGCCCGGCGACCCGCCAGGGCTCGACCGATCTCCTGCTCGATCGGCAGGAAGAAGCCCGGACCGACGAGGAACACCAGCGCCCACAGCACCGACAGCGGGGCGTAGGCCTCGGGGCCCAACGCCCGGGCCGACAGGACCAGGTACCCGTAGGACCCGAGGGCCACCGCGGTCAGCCCGACGCCGACCGACAGGGTGCCCTCGGGCAGCAGTGCGTCGGCGCGCTCGCGCAGGGAGGTCAGTCGTCCGGCGATCCGCCGAACCTATCCCCGCGCCCACACCCCGGACGCGAACGGAGGGGCCCGAAGGCCCCTCCGTTCACTGCAGGTGACGTGCACCGCCCGAAGGCGGGCGATGGATCAGACGTTCCGGTCGGTGAACGCCTTGCCCACCGCGTCGAACACTGCCGCGCTGAGGGCGCCGGTGCCGCCGAGCACGGTGGCGTCGATCGGCTTCGGATCCGACAGGGTGATGTACGACGTGATGTTCGTACCGATCGCCGTCGCACTGTTGCTGAGCAGGATCGGGGACTTGGTCAGGGAAGCGAGCACCCCGCCGACCAGGGCGTCGGGGAAGTTGGCGCCGCTGGCGATGGTGTACCCACCGGTCAGACCGAGGCCGGGCGTGCGGAGCAGCTTGGCCAGCTCGAGCGCCGTCTCCTGCCGGTTGATGCCGGCCTTGCGGACGACGTTGCCCCCGGCGCCCGTAGCCGTGAGCGCGGCGGACTCCACGGTGCCGGACACGGCACCAGTGCCGCCGATGATCAGGATCTGCTTGGCGCCGATCGTGGCGATGGCCTCGGAGACCTCCGGCCGCATCGTTCCGGTCGGCGTCAGCAGCAGCGGGATGTTGTCGTTGTCGCCGCAGTCACCCTGCTCACCCCCGGAGGCGAGTGCCCCGGCGGCCAGCGCGTCGGGGTAGTTCTCGCCGGAGACGAGGATGGCCGTCTTGACGGGCTCACAGGCCCCGCCGTCGAGGCCCTTGTCCAGCGAGCCCTGGGAGCTCGTACCGAGGGTGCTCTTCGCAACGGCGATCGCGGTCAGGAAGCGGTCGTTGCCGGCGAGGCGCTCGGCGTTGATCGGGCCACCGCCGATGTCGCCACCGCACGTGCCCTCGGTGTACTTGGTGATGTCCTCGAGGTCGAGGAAGATCTGCGAGCTCACCACGCCGGTGCCACCGACGATGAACACGTGGCTCGCACCCAGGTCCTTGATGGCGTCCTTCGTCGGCGTCGGGAGGGTGTTCGTCCCATCCGAGAGCAGGATCGGGTAGCCGAGGTAGGAGGCAGCCAGAGCATCCGGGAAGTTGTTGCCGTTCACCAGCACCACGTTGTCGGCGCACCCGTTGGCGGGATCCGCCTTCTTGGCGGCGAGGCGGGCGACCTCGGCAGCGGTCGAGAACCGCGACGTGCCCGCGAGGCGGCCGACGGCCGCCACGGTGCCCGGGCCATCGACGAAGCCGCCGGCGTTGACCTTGATCTTCAGCCGCCCGGACGGCGTGCCCCGGTTCGCCGCGGTGATGTCACCGGCCGGGATGTTCAGCTTCACGTTGGTGAGGTTGATCACCGCACCCGACGCGACGGCGTCATTGAAGGTGAGCCGCAGGTTGTTCTTGGCCGTCGACCCGACGCAGCTCGTGGTGCCGAGCGTGACATCGACCTTGTCGTGGCTGTCCGAGGCGCTGACCCACGCCACGGCGGCGTTGGCATCGGCCGCGTTGCTGCAGTCGCTCGCGCTGTTGGCGATCTGGAGGTTGATGAAGTCGTCGTCCACGGCGGCGGCCGTGGTCGTCAGGGAGAGGTTCGCCACCGTCACGCTGTCGCCGCGCAGCACGATCGGGTTGGCCGGTGCCGAGAGGGTTGCAGCCACTGCGACGGGAACCGCGCTGGCAGGCGGCGCGAGGGCCAAGGAGCCCACGGCACACAGGCCGACGGCGGTCGCGACCGCTACGGCTCGCTTCAAGGACGTTCGCTGCATTCGGTACATCTCCTCATATCGGGTTGGTTGGCGGCCGACCACCCCCGGCATGACGGCCAAGCTGCTTCAACTGGGGTAGTTCTCCGGAATCCCTCGTCAGTAGACGACTCGCCGCGCTTCCTGGTTCCCCGAAATCTCGTTCGGCCGGAAGATCCAGTTTGCGGCGCGTCCCCCAAAGGTCAGAACCCGGCAGAGACCCTAACCGTCGCGAAAGCCCTGGTGGGGGTCCCTCTTCAGGGGATCGCCAGGTTGCCGTCAGCGTCCGCGCCCCGCCGGAACCACCGGTGCTGCACGATCGCCAGCCACACCAGCTCGATTCCCGTGTCCCAGACCCGTGACGCCACGGCCAGCGCGGCACCGTCGCCCAGGCCGTACCGGTCGGCCAGCAGGGCTGCCATCGCGCCCTCCCTCACCCCGAGGCCGGCCGGGGTGATGCCCACGGTGCCGAGGATGTTGGCGGCGTTGAAGGCGCCGACCAGGAGGAGCACGTCGCCCGCCCGGACCGGCTGGACGGCGCAGGCGAACAGGACGAAGGCGGCGCTCTTGGCGGCGGCGTTGGCCACGAGGACGAGCTCGGCCCGGTACAGCTCCGACGAGGACCAGCCCCCGGCCCGGTGCGGGTCGAGGCGGGGCACCCGGCCGCTGGCGAGCCGGAGCAGGTGGGGCGCCAGGAGCAGCCCGACGACGCTGCCGCCCGCGAGGAGGAGGCGCAGCGAGGTCGCCAGCTCCGTCGACGGGAGCGCCGCGGCGGCCAGCCCACTGCCCAGCGTGACGGCGAGGGCCAGCTCCACCGCCACCGTGGCCAGCGTGACGGCCTGGGGCACCCCGAACGGGGCCACCAGGACGGCCCGGGACGCGAACGCGGCGAGCCCGGTCGGCACCAGGCGAGCCGTCTGCCCCACGTACCAGGTCCGCAGCGCCACCGGCACGGAGAGCGGGTGCCCGGTGGCCCGCACGATCTGGCGCCAGGCCAGCGGCAGGAGCGGCCCCGCGAGGAGGCTGGCGGGCGCCGCCAGGAGGAACCACGCCGGGCGCAGGCGGAGGTCGACCTCGCGGAGCTCGGCGGTGTTGTCGGCGGCCACCTTCACGAACACGCCGACCACCACGGCCACGAACAGCACCTGGGCCGCCTTCACCCACCGCGACTGGGACACGTCAGACCCCGGCCCCGTAGGCGGCGGCGTGGGCGGCGATCACCGCGTCGGGGCGATGGAGCGCGACGGCTCCCGCCTCAGGGGCGACGAGCGGCACCGACGCGAGGGCACCCGCCAACGCCCGCACGTCGTCGGGCGGCACGAGCGCGCCGTCGACGCCATCGGTGACCACCTCGACCAGGCCGCCGACCGCGCTGGCGACGACGGGTCGTCCGAGGGCGAGCGCCTCGAGCGCCACCATGCCGAGGCCCTCGGCGCGGCTCGGCACCGCCACGAGGTGGTGACGGCGAACCAGCTCGAACAGCTCGGCCCGGGGGACGAGCCCGTGCACCGCCACGCGGTCGCCCAGCCCGAGGCGCGCGATCTGCGCCTCCAGCGCGGGCCGCTCCGGTCCCTCCGTGACGATCGTGGCGGCGATCCCCGCGCACTCGGGCTCGCCGAGCGCCGCCACCAGCACGTCCAAGCCCTTCTCGCGCGACGCCCGACCGGCGGCGAGGACGGTCCGAGCTCCGGGCGGCACGGGCGTGGGCTCGACGCCGGTGGGCAGCGGCAGTCGGGCCACCCCGACGGACCCCTCCTCGAGGCCGAGCACCTGCTCGGCCCGCCGGGCCAGCGGGGCGCTGACCGCGAGCAGACCATCGACGCGGCGCTCGACCCAGCGGGCGAGCGGGCGGAGCCGGCCGTCGGCCAGCTCCACGTCGGTGCCGTGCAACGTGATCACCGTGCGCGGCCGCCAACGCCTCGGCACCAGCGCCACCACGAAGCCACCTGGCACGATCCAGTGCGCGTGCAGGACGGCGGGCCGGGCCCGGCGGAGCTCCGTCGTCGTCGCCCACGCGAGCGCGACGAGCAGCGCCGGCAGGAGCAGTGCCCGCGTCCACGCGCCCGACGAGCGCTCGCTGCGGCCTCGCACGAGGAACCCGGGCAGCGAGTGGACCAGGCCGCCGCGGTAGGCGAGCACCTCCCAGCGGTCCGGCGCGTAGCGGGCCCGCCGAACCGGCACGCCGGCCAGGTCGTGGCGACGGGCGAGGCCGCGGTCGTGGAGCGCGACCACCGACGGCTCCCAGCCGTGCTCGCGCTGCACGTGCACCAGGTCGAGGAGGAAGGGGGCCGACGCGTCGTCGAGGCGGCGCGGGAACGACGCGGAGACGTGGAGCACCCGCGTCACGACGTCAGCGCTCGGCGGGCGGGACTGCGTCGACCGGTCGCGCCAGCCGCACGATCAGATCGGCCAGCAGGCCCGTCATCAGCACCTGGAACGCCGCGAAGAGGAGGAGCATCGTGTTCAGCGCGGGGCGGAAGTCGTACCGCACGAGGTCGACACCGAGCTTCACGCCGCCTACCACCCCGAGGACCAACGCGATCGGGAGGAAGACCCGCAGCGGGTGGTACGAGAGCACCATCCGGATGACCTGGATCACGTAGCGCTGCGTGTCGCGCCGCCAGTGGAACTTCGAGACGCCGGCCCGCTGCGCGTAGTCGATGTCCACGTAGGCGACCGAGTAGCCGTTGGCGAGGAAGGCCATCGTGATGGTGGTGACGCAGGAGAAGCCCGCCGGGAGCTGGTGGAGGTACTGGCGCGCGACGGAGGTGCGGAACGCCCGGAGCCCGGAGTTGAGGTCCGGGATCGGCTTCTCCACGAGGTACTGGGCGAGCCGGCGGATGGCCCACTTGGCGGGCACCCGGAACGCGGGCATCGTCCCCTGCTCGGAGGTCCGGGCCCCGACCACCTGGTCGAGCCCGTCGTCGAGCAGCTTCACCAGCTCGGGGATGCGCTCGTTCGGGTAGGTCATGTCCGCGTCGGTCCAGACGGTCACCCGGCCCTGGGCCGCCGCGGTGCCCGCCCGGCGAGCCGACCCGGAGCCCCGGTTCTCCCCGAAGCGGATCAGCCGGATGCCCTCGACCCCGGCGAGCACGTCCGTCGAGCCGTCGGTCGAGCCGTCGTCGACGACGATGACCTCGAAGCTGTAGTCCGATGCCTCCAGGGCGGCTCGGATGCGATCGATCTCCGCGAGGACGTGGCCCGCTTCGTTGAACACGGGCAGGACGACGGTGACATCGAGTGCGTCGTCGGCCATCGCGTCGACCTTAGTGGTGAGGTCTCCGTGACAAGATCGAGCGTGATCGGAACGCGGTGGCCCGCGCTCGACGGGGTCCGGGCGATCGCCGTGCTGCTGGTGGTCGCCTACCACCTGGAGCTGCCCTACAGCCCCCGCGGGGGTGCGATCGGCGTGACGGTGTTCTTCACGCTGTCGGGCTTCCTCATCACCTCGATCCTGCTCCGGGAGGCCGATGACACCGGCTCGATCCACCTCCCGTCGTTCTTCATGCGCCGGCTCCTGCGCCTCGTGCCGGCGCTCACCGTCCTCTGCGCGGTGGTGTGGCTCTGGGCCACGGCCACCGACCTCGGGGACCGGACCACCGCCGCGGTGCCGTGGGTGATGCTCTACGCCGGGAACTGGGAGCGGGTCCTCAACGGCTGGGGGACGCTCGGCGCCCTCGAGCACGCGTGGTCGCTCGGCGTGGAGGAGCAGTTCTACCTGGTGTGGCCGCTCTGCGTGCTGGCGGCCGGGGCGCTCCTTCGGCGTCGGCACCGCGCCGTCGGGGTGCTCGTGCTGTCCCTGCTCGGGGCGGCGGCGTCACTGGTCTGGCGGCTCCACGTGTGGAGCGACGCCGACCCCACCCAGTCCGCGGTCCGCCTCTACAACGGCACCGACGCCGTCGCCGATCAGCTGCTCCTCGGCTGTGCCGTCGCCGCCACCCTCCACCTGGTCCGACGGCGCCGCCTCTCCTCCACCGTCCGCAGGTCGGTCGGCGCGCTCGGGCTGCCCGCGCTCCTCTTCCTGGTGTGGGTGGCGGCGTTCCGCCCTGGCGGCACGTCCGTGTCGAACACGCGGCTGTACCTGACCTACGGCTCCGCCGCGTTTGCACTCGCCGGAGCCGCGCTCGTCGCGTCGGCCGTGCTCGCCCCGCGCGCACCCCTCTCCCGGCTCCTCGCGACACCCGCGCTGGTGGAGATCGGCAAGCGCTCCTACGGCCTCTACCTGTGGCACTACCCCATCTGGATCGCCGTGGGTGTCGAGCTCGACGACCTCGGCCTGAACGCGCGTCGGCTGGTGGTCGTCCTCGCATCGGCGGCGGCCACCGCGCTCTCCTACCGCTTCGTCGAACAGCCCGCGCTGCGGCTGAAGCCGCGGTTCGACCGGGGCCGCCCGGCGTCGGGAGCCCGGTCAGATGTGGTCGAGGTCGCCCCAGGTCGTTGACCACGACACGGCGGTGGGGTCCGGGAGCAACGTCGGGTGCGGCACCACGCCGAAGAACACCGGCTTGGGGTCCATGCGCTTGGGCACGGCCCGCAGACCGGCGGCGCCGGCGAGTCGGTCGAGGGGCGAACCCGGCACCGCGGTGAGGACGACGCCGTCGCACTCGCCGAGCGCGCCGTCCACCGCGGCACCGCTGAGCGCGCGAGCGGCACGGGCATCGACGGCGAGCAGCTCGAGCAGGCACAGGAACCGCCCGCCGAACTCCTCTCGCACGCACGCGACGGTGGCGGCGACGAGGCGCCCGCCATCGCGCACCTCGAGGTACTGGTAGCGCTCGGCGGCCTCCGGGTGGGACGCGTACCGCCAGCGCCACCAGTCCGCGTTGCGGGCGATCCCGTTGGGGTGCTGCGCCGAGACCGCGCTCCACAGCCCGTCGAGGTCCTCCGGCGGCGCGGCCACCACCTCCGCGCGGAGGCCGCGTGCACTCGGGCGGCGGAACACGACGGCACGGCCGAGGCGCGCGGCGGCGACCGGGACGTGGAACCGCTCGGCCATCCACGCAGGGTTGGTGGCGGTCACCCGCACGCGCTGGCGGCTGACCTTCGTCCACCCGGCGGCGGCGATGCCGCGCACCGAGGCCTCGAGCGAGGGGTACGCCAGCAGCGGCGCGTCGTGGGCGACGCAGTCCGCGTAGAGCGCCTCGGCCAGCGGCGTGAAGAGGCGGCGCCCCTGGTAGTCGGGGTCGATCGCGGCGTCGACGCCCAGCGTGAGCCGTGCCGGCCGGCCGTTGAGCTGCGCCGGCGCGAAGAACGCGACGTACTGGCCGACGATCCGTCCACCGTCGTCCCACACCCACACGAGCGAGTCGCCGAACGGGTTCCCCCACCACTGCCACGCGGTGATGTCGGCCCGCTCTTTCGGGTTGCCCGGGAACGCGCGCCCCACGAGGGCCCGCAGCGCGGCGTCCTCGTCGGGACCCGCGGCGCGGAGGACCAGGTCCTCGCTCACGTGGCTCGGACCTGGTCGGTCAGCTCCGTGTAGCGGTGGGCCGGCATCGCGAGGAACGCCTCCGCGTAGCCCCGGCCCATCAGCCCGTGGGCCGACCGCCAGCGGGCGAGCTCGATCGTGGAGGAGACGTCGAAGGCGAGGAAGGCGGTCTCGTGGGCGGCGAGCGCCTCGCGCTTCCGATCCATCACGGTGGTGATGTCGACGATCCGGTTGTGGGGAAGCGCCGTCCAGGTCTCGTAGCCCCAGACCTCCAGGTCGCCCAGCTCCGCGCCGGCCAGCGCGTCGGACACCGCTCGGTGGTCGGGGTGCCCGTCGAGGAACCACGGCACGAACACGACCTCCGGGCGCACCTCGGCCACCAGGGCGCTGATCCCCCGCCGGATCTCGGCGATGTGCTCGGACAGATGGGTGTCCGGCAGCCCGAGCGACCGCGCCGAGAACCCCAGGAGCTCCCCGGCCCGGACCGCTTCGGCCCGGCGCCGCCGACCCGTCTCCTCCGGCGGGTAGGGGGTCCCACGGGTGGCGTCGCCGTCCGAGGCGAACAGGGCGGTGACGGTGGCGCCCGCGTCGGCCAGCAGCGCGAGGGTCCCCCCGCACCCGACGGTCTCGTCGTCCGGGTGGGCAGCCAGCACCAGCACCCGACGGAACGCCGGAAGGCCGACGATCGGTCCGTCGCCCCGGAACGACCGGACCGTGAGCAGGAACGGCCAGAGGTCGGCCGGGACGTGGGGCTTGGCCCGGGCGACGGCGCGCGCGACGACCCGAGGGATCCGCATAGCACAACCCTAGATCCCGGCCTGGGATCTCCGGGACGGCCCGGTTAACGTGTCCACCTCATGTCGAAGGTCAGGTCGAGGGTGGGCGTCACCCCGAAGTTGAGGTCGAGGTGCACGACCCCCGCCCGGCGGGTCGCTCGCCGCGCCGGGGCCGCCGTCGTGGCCTCGCTGCTCCTCACCGTGGTGTTCGCCGCCCCCGGCTCGGCCGTCAACGACCCCCGCGGTGCCAACCGCGTCTTCGAAGCGCCGGACTACGCCGGCGACCCGGCCGCCTCCGTGGTGGCCCTCACCTTCGACGACGGGCCCCACCCGGAGTTCACCCCCCAGATCCTCGACATCCTCAAGGCCAAGGACGTGAAGGCGACCTTCTTCCTCGTCGGCCGGGAGGCGGAGCGCCACCCCGACCTGGTGCGCCGGATCGTGGCCGAGGGCCACATCATCGGCAACCACACCTGGAACCACGCCCACCTCCAGGGGCTGTCCGAGGAGCGCTTCTCCTTCGAGATCGATCACACCACCGAGGTGCTGGAGGCGATCTCCGGCCAGGACGTGGTCTGCACCCGCCCGCCCTACGGCGACGCCAAGCCCGACACGGTCGAGCGCCTCGCCGCCCACGGCCAGGCCAGCATCGTGTGGAGCGCCGACTCCCGCGACTTCGACAAGCCCGGGCCCGGGCCCATCGTCGACCACTCCCTCGAGGGCGTCCAGCCCGGCGGCATCGTCCTGCTGCACGACGGCGGCGGCAACCGCGACCAGACCATCGCCGCCCTCCCCCAGCTCATCGACGCGATCCGCGACCGCGGGTACTCGATCGGCCCCGTGTGCGACTCGCGGCCCCACCGCCCCGAGGGCTACGTCGACCGCGTCGCGGGCGACGCGCCCGAGTCGATCCACGTGGTGGGCTGGGCGAGGGACCCCGACAGCGCCGACGGGCCCACCGTGCGGATCACCGTCGATGGCGCCGTCGCCCACGAGGGCCCGGCCAACGGCACCCGCGCCGATGGCCTCCCCGGGATCGACGTCACCGTGCCGGTCGCACCCGGCGCGCACCACGTCTGCCTCGCGGTCGTGAACGTCGGCCTCGGCAGCGACCGCGACCTCGGCTGCTACGACGCGACCGCGCTCGAGGCGCCGTGGTTCGATCGTCTCGGCCGCTACCTCGGCCTGCTCGGCACCTCCGAGCGGTGGGAGGACGCGCCGCCCGCGCTCGCGTCCGCGTCGCTCACCGAGCTCGTCGAGATCCTCGTCCCGCCGCGCTGACCGCGGCGGCTCAGGCGTCGGCTACGAGGCCGGCGGCTGGAGCGGGTGCGGCATGCAGTGCTCGTCGAGCTCCGCCACCGTGATGCGGTCCCGGTTCTCCCAGGTGATCTCGTTGGTCGGGTCCTTGCGGACCTTGTACTCCCGGAACGACTGCTCGAGGCTGTCGTAGGCGAGCAGGCGGCCGATGAGCGGATCGCCGAGGCCGAGCAGGAGCTTGATCGTCTCGATCGCCTGGATCGAGCCGATGATGCCGGGCAGCACGCCCAGCACGCCGGCCTCGGCGCAGCTGGGCGCCATCTCGGCGGGCGGCGGCTCGGGGACCATGTCGCGGTAGGTCGGGCCGTCCTTCGGCGAGAACACGGTGACCATGCCCTCGAAGCGGAAGATCGACCCGTGCACCACCGGGATCCCGAGCTTCACCGACGCGTCGTTCACGAGGAAGCGCGTGGGGAAGTTGTCGGTGCCGTCGACGATGACGTCCCAGCCCGGGAGGATGTCCATCACGTTGTCGGCGCCGAGGCGGACGTCGTAGCTGACGACGTCGACGTCCGGGTTGAGCAGCGTGAGCGTCTTCTTGGCCGAGTCGACCTTGCGGTCGCCGATGCGCTCCATGTTGTGGAGGATCTGGCGCTGCAGGTTCGACTCGTCGACGACGTCCATGTCGATGATGCCGATGGTGCCGACGCCGGCGGCGGCCAGGTACAGGGCGGCGGGCGAGCCGAGGCCGCCGGCGCCGAGCAGCAGCACGCGGGAGTCGAGCAGCTTCTGCTGGCCGGCGATGTCGACCTCGGGGAGGAGGATGTGGCGCTGGTAGCGGCTGCGCTGGTCCGGGGTGAGGCTCTTCGGCGCCGCCCACTCGAGGCCGTCGTCCTTCCACTTGTTGAAGCCGCCGGCCATCGAGACCACGTCGGTGTAGCCGAGCTCAGCCAGCGTCTTGGCCGCGAACGCCGACCGCACGCCCGAGGCGCAGACGATGACGATGGGCGTGTCCTTGTCCGGCACCCGGCTCTCGATCCCGGTCTCGAGGGTGCCCCGGGCGACGTGCAGGTCGCCGGGGATGGCGCCCTGCTCGTGCTCCTCGGGCTCGCGGACGTCGAGGATCAGGGCACCGGAGGCGCGGGCGGCCGCGGCGGCGGTGGTGTCGATCTCACGGATCTGGGCCTTGGTGGCGGCGAGCAGCTCACGGAAGGAGGGCATCGGGGGTTCCTCGTGCGGTAGGTCGGGGTGAAAACCCTATCGAACTGGTCAACAATCAGGAAAGAGCCGAGATTCCCGGGCCCGCCGGCGATCCCGACGGCCGCTGGCCCACTGGCCGGGCAGGCGGGGCAGCGCCTCGAGGAAGGCGAGGCCCCGCACCTTCAGCAACCAGCCGCACGGGGGCGCCCCCCGCAGCGGCGGGGCCACGATCTCCCGGCGGACGTAGGCCAGGGTGACGGCCACGAACCGGACCAGCTGGGCCACCAGCGAGGTGGACGGCGAGGGGTGGCGGGCGAGGACCAGGAGGCGGTTGCGCTCCTTGCGCCGCTCGGCCCGGGCCTCCGCTCCCCCGCCCACGGTGCTCGACCCCACCCGGTGCTCCACGACCGAGGCGGGCTCGTACCGGTACCGCCAGCCACGGGCGCTGCCGCGCAGCGAGAGCTCCAGGTCCTCGTAGTAGAGGAACAGCCGCTCGTCGAAGGCGCCCACGTCGCGCAGGTACGACCCCCGGAGCAGCACCGCGCCGCCGCACCAGGCCGGCACGTCGACCGCCTCGTCGCGCTGCCCACGGTCCACCTCGAAGCGACCGAGGTCGAGGCCGTAGCCGTTGCCGCGGCGCTCGTTGCCGGCGTTGGCGATCACGGTGACGGGATCACCGGCGCCAATCGGGAGGTCGACCGTTCGCTCGCCGTGCTCGGCCCGCACGACCCTCCCGTTGACGCTCAGGTCGACGTCGCGGCCCGGCGGGGTGGCGAGGCGCAGGCGGACGGAGGTGGACCCCGCGACCTCCGGGACGCGGAGCACGGCGCGAGCGCCGGCCCAACGGCCGCCCCGCCCCGGCTCCCAGAAGCCGTCGACCAGCTGGCAGCGGTCGGTGACGTCGACGCCCTCGACCTCGACGGCCTTCGGCTGCCACGCCAGCTCGCGCCCGTCGCCGCGGCCCGGCCGCCAGGTGGCCGCGGTCTCGATCAGCAGGTCGTGGAAGCGGCCTTCGAACCGCGTCTTCGGCACGACCGCGCCGAGCCGGGGGTCGGCGTCGAGGGCGGCGACGAGCGGCGTGAGCCAGCCCGGCGCCACCAGCACGTCGCTGTTCACGAGCGCGACCAGCTCGATGTCCGGCCCGAGCGCGGCGATGCCGCGGTTGCACCCGCCGGCGAACCCGGTGTTCGAGCCGGGGACGACCAGCTCGACGTCGGGCAGCTCCGCCCGCACGCGCGCCGCGACCCCGGCGCCCGGGCCGTTGTCGACCAGCACCAGCCGTCGGGCCGGCGACAGGTCGTCGCCCAGCAGCGCCCGCAGCGAGCGCAGCGTGAGGTCGTCGGTGCCGTAGTGGAGCACCACCACGCCGATGCGGGCGGTCACGAGCGCTCGGACGCGTCGACGGGGTCGAGGCCGACGACGAGCGCGGGCAGCACCTCACCGAGCGCGCCGCGCAGGACGGCGTCGGCGAGGTCGTCCATCTCGGTGCGCTCCTGGTTCACGATCACGATCCGCGCACCGTGGGACGCGGCCAGCGGCACCACGTCGCAGATGGGGTGCACCGCGAGCGTGGTGCCGAGGGCGAGCAGCAGATCGCAGTGCCGGGCCGCGTCGTCCGCCCGCACCAGGTCGGCGGTGACGAGGCTCTGGCCGAAGCTGATCGTGGCGGACTTCAGGATCCCGCCACAGATGCGGCAGGGCGGGTCCTCCTCGCCTGCCCGCACGCGGGCGAGCGCCTCGCCGATCGGGCCGCGCGCCCGCAGTCGAGGCACACGTGCTCCCGGACCGTGCCGTGGACCTCCACGATCCGCGCCGGGTCGGACCCGGCCTTGTGGTGGAGGCCGTCGACGTTCTGGGTGAGCAACGTGTGGAGCCGACCCGACCGCTCGAGGTCGACGAGGGCGCGATGGCCGTCGTTCGGCTCGAGCTCGCGCCCGAAGGTCTCGACCCGGCCGCGCCACGCCGCCTTCCGCACCTCGGGATCGGCGAGGTAGTAGCGGATCTGCGACGCCATCTCCGCCTTCGGGTCCTTGGTCCAGAGCCCGTTCGGCCCGCGGAAGTCGCGGATGCCGCTCTCGGTGCTGATGCCCGCCCCGGTGAGCACGACCACCCGCCGGGCGTCGCGGATCCACCCACGCACTCCGTCGAGCCCGTCGTCGCCCCCGGTCGTCACGAGGGTCGAGGCTACCCCTTGACCCGTGCGTGGAATGCACCGAGACTCCACGTGGCTTCCCCGGCTGCGATCACCCCCAGCTTCGAGGAGGCCTCGTGCCCACCCCTCCCACGTTCCCCGTCCCGACGCTCGCGGTGCGGGCCTGGGCCGACGCCGTCATCGACGAGGTCGGCCACGACGTCCGCTCCGCCTACGTCGAGCGGTTCTGGCTCAACATCCTCGGGCCGTCGTCCACCTGGCTGCTGCGGCGGCTGGTCAACGGGCTCGACGCCGCGCCCGACGGGTTCGAGCTCGACCTGTCGGCCTGCGCGGTGGAGCTCGGACTCGGACACCACTCCGGGCGCAACTCGCCCTTCGTCCGGTCGATCGAGCGGTGCTGCCGGTTCGGTGCCGCCGACCTCCAGGAGCCGGCCACGCTCCTGGTGCGCCGCAAGCTCCCGCCGCTCACGCGCGCCCAGGTCGAGCGCCTGCCCGACGCGCTCCGCACCGAGCACCAGGTCTGGGCCGAGCAGCCGGCAGGCGGCTCGTCCCTGGCCCTGGAGCAGATGCGGCAGCGGGCCCGGCAGATGGCGCTGTCGCTCCTGGAGATCGGCGAGGACGGGGCCGCCACCGAGCGGCAGCTCCACCGGTGGCGCATCCACCCCGCCGTCGCCCACGAGGCCACCGGCTGGGCCGTCGCCCGCCACCGCGAGGCCCAGATGGCCCAGGCCCGCCAGCTCCGTGCCGCCGGCGGCACCGACGGCCCGTTGGACGCCGCCTGAACCCCACTGGTTCTGGCCCGAGATTCACGACCCCTGGGTCGTGAGATCCGGGCCAGAACGAGTGGGGTGGTGCGTCAGTCGGCGGTGCGGGTGCGGTAGCGGTGGATGGAGGCCGCGAAGGCGGCCACCAGGATCAGGACGCTGATGCCGGCGGCACCGGCCACCGGGTTGTCGGTGAGCCACGTGTGCCGCTCGACGGCGGGCATCGGGTTGCCGAACAGCTCCCGCACGGCGCCGACCATGGCCGTGATGGGGTTCCAGGCCGCGACCCACTGGAGGGCGCTCGGCAGGGTGGCCACCGGCACGAAGGCGCTGCTGAGGAACGTGAGCGGGAACACGAGCATGAACGCCACCCCCATCACCGCGTCGGAGGACCGCACCATGAGGCCGACGAGGGTCCCGAGCCAGACCATCGCCGAGGTGAACAGGAGCACCAGGGCAAAGGCGCCGAGGACGTGCCCGATGTCGGTGTGCACCCGCCAGCCCACGGCCAGGCCGGCGCCGAGCAGCAGGGTCATGGCGACGATGAGCCCGCCGAGCTCGGCCAGGAAGTGGCCCAGGAGGTAGGCGTAGCGGTGGACGGGCAACGTGCGGAACCGGTCGACGACCCCTTCGGTGAGGTCGTTGGCGATCGAGATCCCCGGACCCATCAAGCCGAACGCGATCGTCTGGATGAGCATGCCCGGCACGATGTACTCGCGGTAGCTGCCCTGGCCGACGGAGATCGCTCCGCCGAACACGTACGAGAACAGCACCACGAACATGAGCGGCTGCAGCGTGACGTCGAGCAGCTTCTCCGGGATCTGCCGGATGTGCTCCACGTGGCGTCCCGCGAACACGACGGCGTCGGACCAGAGGTGGCCCTGTCGATCCGCCCGCGCGGGGGGCACGGACGGATCGGCCAGGGCGGGCTCGACGGCCGCGAGGGGCCCGTCGGCCACGAGGGGGCGAGGAGTGGTGGCGGTGGGGTTCACGCGAGGGCCTCTTCGAGCTCGGGGCGAGGGGCGCCGGTCAGGGTGAGGAAGACGTCGTCGAGCGTGGCGCTGCGACGGTTGAGGTCGAGGGCGTCGAGGCCGGCGGCGTCGAGGGCGCGCAGGACCTCCATGAGCCGGACGCCGGGGCGCACCGGAAGGACGACGTGGAGCTCCTCGGTGTCGACGATCGGCCGATCGGAGGCGAACGGCGCGACCGCGTCGACCGCCGCGTCGAGGTCGTGGGCGGAGCCCAGGGTGATCTCGATGCGCTCGTCGCCGATCTGCGCCTTGAGCTCCGACGGGGTGCCGTGGGCGACCGTGCGACCGTGGTCGAGCACCACGATGTCGTCGGCCAGCTGGTCGGCCTCCTCGAGGTACTGGGTGGTGAGGAGGATGGTGGTCCCCTCCCGCACCAGGTTGCGAAGGACCTCCCACAGGTCGTTGCGGCTGCGGGGGTCGAGTCCGGTGGTGGGCTCGTCGAGGAAGAGGACGCTCGGGCGGGTGACGATGCTGGCGGCCAGGTCGAGGCGTCGCCGCATGCCACCGGAGTACTCCTTCACCAGCTTGTCCTTGGCGTCGGCCAGGTCGAGCTGCTCGAGCAGCTCGTCGGCCCGGCGTGCGGGCGTCCTTGCGCGGGAGGTGGTGCAGGCGCCCGACCATCTCGAGGTTCTTGCGGCCGCTGAGCAGGCCGTCGACGGTGGCGTTCTGCGCGGCGACGCCGATCACGCGGCGGGCGGCGGCGGGGTCCGAGACCACGTCGATGCCGTCGACGGTGGCCCGACCCTCGGTGGGCTGGCTGAGCGTGGTGAGGATGCGGATGGCGGTGGTCTTGCCCGCGCCGTTGTGGCCGAGCAGGCCGAGCACGGAACCGGCGGGGACGTCGAGGTCGAGGTCCCGCAGGGCCCACAGGTCGCCGAACCGCTTCCCGAGGCCCTCGGCGTGGATGCCGAACCGTTGTGTCATGGGGGGTGCTCCTTGTTCGTACTGCGTACGACGCAAGGTAGCAGTACGCTGTACGACATGGCAACCCCCCAACGGACGCCTCGATCGCGCGGCGCGCGCGACTCCTCCTTCGACGACATCGTCGACCGGGTCACGGAGGAGGTGACCGAGAAGGTCTCGCGCAAGCTCGACCAGGTCGCGCAGAAGACCAAGGCCAAGATCGACGCGGCCCAGGCCAAGGCCGAGGCGAAGATGTCCAGCAGCGGCACCAAGCTCGACCGGCAGCAGGCCAAGCTCGACCGGCACAAGCACCAGCACGCCGACGCCTTCGAGCGGCTCGCGGCGCACCTCGACGCACTCGAGGTGTGGACCCGCGGCGCCGGGAGCGGGCGGCGACCGCGCTTCACCCGCGACGAGATCGCCGAGGCGGCGGTGCGCATCGCCGACGCCGAGGGGTTCGAGGCGCTGTCGATGCGCCGGCTGGCCGCCGAGCTCGAGGCCGGCACCATGACCCTGTACCACTACATCCGCACCAAGGACGAGCTCCTCACACTCGTGAACGACGCGGTCATGGGCGAGGTGGTGGTCCCCGCCGACGAGCCGCTGCCGACGGACTGGCGCGCCGCGATCACGATCATCGCCGAGCGCACCCGCGCCTCCATCGAGCGCCACCCCTGGCTGCTCGACCTCGTCGACGACCCGCAGATCGGTCCCAACGCCGTACGCCACTTCGACCAGACGATGCAGGCCGTCGCGCAGTTGGGCGCGTCGATCGAGGAGCGGCTCGACATCGTCACCGCCGTCGACGAGTACGTGTTCGGCTACTGCATCCACGCTCGTCACAACATGCACCCCGAGCACGAGGGCGACGACGGCTACACGACCGGCCTCGTCGAGTACATCGAGGGGCTGATCGCCACCGGTGACTACCCGCACCTCGAGGAGCTGGCGCAGGAGCACTCCGTGGGCGACGTCCTCCAGATGGCCGAGGAGCACTCCCGCGATCCCGGCCGGTTCCGCCGCAACCTCGACCGGCTGCTCGACGGGATCGAGGCCGACGTGGCCAAGGGCCGCCGCACCCGCAAGCGCACCTAGGCAGGCACCCTCAGGCGTCGGCCTTCTTCGGCTTGGTGAAGCCGCTGATCAGATCGACCAGCGTGCGGATCCCGAACCCGGTGCCGCCCTTCACGATCTCTCCGTCGACCGCGGACGAGTCGGACGGGCCCGCGATGTCGAGGTGGGCCCAGGGGATGCCCTCGCCCACGAACTCGCGGAGGAACAGGCCGGCGGTGAGCGTCCCGCCGTAGCGGCCGGTGCTGATGTTGCGGAGGTCGGCCAGGTCGCTGTCGAGGGTCGCCCGCAGGTGCTCGGGCAGCGGGAGCGGCCACACCGGCTCGCCGGCGCCGTCGGCCGCCGCTCGCACCTGGTCGATCCACCCGCGGTGGTTGCCCATGAGGCCGGCGGTGCGGTCGCCCAGCGCCACCATGCACGCGCCGGTGAGGGTGGCGAGGTCGACGATGGCATCGGGCGCCGCCTCGGTGGCGAGGCTCAGGCCATCGGCCAGGATCAGCCGACCCTCGGCGTCCGTGTTGAGGACCTCCACCGTCTTGCCGTTGCGGATCGTGAGGACATCGCCCACGCGGGTGGCATCGCCACCGGTCA
The DNA here is from genome assembly GCA_963727905.1 of uncultured Microthrixaceae bacterium. Taxonomy (GTDB): domain Bacteria; phylum Actinomycetota; class Acidimicrobiia; order Acidimicrobiales; family VFJN01; genus VFJN01. Next base: position 109,570 of record CAVSIC010000018.1, on the reverse strand, counting down.
TGTTGTCGGTGAGGGGGACGAAGCCGAGCAGGCGCACCTTCGTGCCGAGGGTGGCCAGCGCCCGGAACGCGCCGAGCACGGCGGCGCCGCCGCCCATGTCGCCCTTCATCCCCACCATGCCGTCGCCGGTCTTGATGGAGAGGCCGCCGGAGTCGAACGTGATGCCCTTGCCGACGAGCGCGACGGTGGCCTTCGGCTTCTCCGGCTCGTAGCGCAGCACCAGGAACCGCGGCGGCAGCTCCGAGCCGCGGTTCACGCCGAGGAGCCCGCCCAGCTTCTCGGCCTTCACGCGCTTCTCGTCCCAGACCTCCACCTCGAAGCCGGCGGCCTCGCCCTCGGCGACGGCCCGCTTGGCGAGCTTGTCCGGGGTCAGGGATCCGCCCGGCTCGTTCACGAGGTCGCGCGCCATGGTGACGGCGGCGGTGATCACGAGCGCGCGGTCCACCGCGTCCTGCATCCGCTTCGAGGTCGGGCCCACCACCACGGCCCGCGCGAGCGCCGCCGGCTTGGGAGCCGACTTGTAGGCGTTCACCTCGTAGCCGCCGAGCACGAGGCCCTCCGTGATCGCCTGGAGGCCGGTCGCCAGCGCGCCCGCGTCGACGTCCTTGGGCGCGAGCAGGTCGAGCGACAGGGACTCGTAGCGCTTCGCCGCGCGGGCGACGCTGCCCGCCACCGACCGCAGGGTCGCGAGGTCGATGTGCCCCTCCGGGCCGAGGCCCACCACGAGCAGGGGCCGGCCGTCGGGGCCGGGCACCGTCCGGATGTCGCCCTTCTTGCCCTCGAAGCCCTGCGCGCTGAGGAACGCGGGATCCACACCGGCCGGCGCGTCGCCGCCCGCCTTCATGCCGACCGCGGTGGCAGCCACGTCGTCGGGGGCGGTGCGGGCGAGCTCGACGGACAAGGTCATGGGGTCCTCCGGGTGGGATCGGGTCAGGCGTCGCGGGAGCGCAGCGGGGCACCCTCGACCCAACGGGCCAGCGTCCACAGCAGCGTCGAGAGCCGGTTGAGGTACGGGATGGCGAGCGACCCCTCGGGGGCGACCTCGGCGGCGCACCGCTCGGCGCGGCGGACCACGGTGCGGGCCACGTCGAGGAGCGCGGAGCCACGGTCCTGCCCCGGCACCACGAACTCCTTGGGGAGCTCGAAGCGGGCGGCGACGTCGGTGATCGCCGATTCGAGCGCCGCCAGCATCTCGGGGCTCACGGCCGAGACGCCGGGCTCGAGCTTGCCGCGGTTGGCGTCGGCGGTGGCCAGCTCGGCGTTCAGCACCCAGAGGTCACGCGCCACGGTGGTGAGCACGGCGTCGAGGTCCTCGTGCCCACCGGCCTCGCGAGCCTCGGCCCGGGCCAGGCCGACCGCGGCCTGGGCCTCGTCGACCGCGCCGATGGCCGCGAAGCGGGCCGACGACTTCGGCTCACGGCCGCCGTAGAGGAGGCCGCTGGTGCCGTCGTCGCCCTTCCCCGTCCACAGCCGCTCCGTCACGGGGGGCACCCTAACGAACCGCCGCCCGACTCGAACCCGTCGACATTCGGCACGTGGGCACGTGCCGAATGTCGACCGATTGCGGATCTGCGTCACCAGGTGTCGATGTTGGGACGCTTCTTCCCGGTCCGCGGGGCGGGCGGCGGGGCCGATCCGAACGCGGTGGTGATCCAGCGGCGGGAGTCGGCCGGGTCGATCACGTCGTCGATCTCGAAGTAGGTCGCCGCGTTGAGCGCCTTGCCGTGCTCGTACATGCGGTCGACCATCGCCTCGTAGGTGCGCTGGCGCTCCTCCGGGTCGTCGATGGCCTCGAGCTCCTTGCGGTACCCGAGCCGCACCGAGCCCTCGAGCCCCATGCCGCCGAGCTCGCCGGTCGGCCACGCCACGCAGAACAGCGGGGCCTTGAAGCTGCCGCCGGCCATCGCCATCGCGCCCAGGCCGTAGCCCTTGCGCAGGATGATCGTGCCGGTGGGCACGGTGAGGTTCGCACCGGTGACGAACATGCGGCTGGCGTGGCGCACGAGCGCGGTGGTCTCGGCCTCGGGCCCGACCATGATCCCGGGCGTGTCGCACAGGAAGAGGACGGGGAGGTCGAACGCGTCGCAGAGCTGCAGGAAGCGGGCCCCCTTGTCGGACCCGTCGGCGTCGATGGCCCCGGCCAGGTGGGTCGGGTTGTTGGCCACGATGCCCATCGGACGACCTTCGACGCGGGCCAGCGCGGTGACCATGCCCGGACCGAAGCCGGCCCGCAGCTCGAGCACCGAGCCCACGTCCGCGATCGCGTCGATCGCGGCGCGCACGTCGTAGACGCGCAGCCGCTGCTCGGGGACCACGGCGCGCGCGAGCTCGGGATCGGGCGCCTCCCAGACCTCCGCGGGGCCCTGGAAGTACGACAGGTACCGCCGCGCCACGGCGACCGCCTCGGCCTCGTCGGCCACCGCGATGTCCACCACGCCGTTGGGCACCTGGACGTCCATCGGGCCGATCGCCTCCGGAGGGAACACGCCCAGGCCGCCGCCCTCCACCATTGCGGGGCCGCCCATGCCGATGTTGGAGTCCGCGGTGGCGATCACCACGTCGCAGCAGCCGAGGATCGCGGCGTTGCCGGCGAAGCAGCGCCCCGAGGTGATCCCGACCAGGGGCACGAGCCCGCTGAGCTGCGCGAACAGCTGGAACGCGAGGCAGTCGAGCCCGGCGACGCCGATGCCGTCCGTGTCCCCCGGTCGTCCCCCACCGCCTTCCGTGAAGAAGACCACCGGCAGGCGCTGGCGCTCGGCCACCTCGAACAGGCGGTCCTTCTTGCGGTGGTTCTGCAGCCCCTGCGTGCCCGCCAGCACCGTGTAGTCGTACGAGCACACCACCACCGGGTGGCCGGCCACCGCGCCCACGCCACCGACGAGGCCGTCGGCCGGGGTGTTGGCGATGAGGTCGTCGACCTCCCGGCGGCGGCGCTGGGCCGCGATCACCACCGGGCCGTACTCCACGAGGCTGCGCGGATCGAGGAGGTCGTCGACGTTCTCCCGGGCGGTGCGGTGCCCGGTCTTGCGCCGCCGGGCGACCGCCTCGGGCCGAGCGTCGTCCAGGCCGACGGCGTGCCGCTCGCGGACGGCCGCCAGGTCGGCGCGCTCCCCGCCGTGGCCGCCACGACGGGGGCGTCGGCCGGCGCCGCCGCGCCCGCCGCCGACAGGTCGAGCACGGCCAGGACCTCGCCCTTCTGGACCTGGTCCCCCACGCCGGCGACGACGCTGGCCACCACGCCGGCCCCACCGGCCTCGACGACGTGCTCCATCTTCATGGACTCGATCACCGCGACCTCGCCGCCGGGCGCCACGGGGTCCCCGACCCCCGCGATGCGCACCACCGTCCCCTGCAGCGGCGAGCGGACCTCCGTCATGGCCGCAAGGTCTACCCCACAACCCCACGCGTTCTGGCCCGGAACGATTCCCCCAGAAGGGAATGAGACCGGGCCAGAACTCGTGGGGTTCGAGGTGTCACAGGCCGCGTGGACCATGTGACATGCGAGACGACGACGAGCGAACGCGAGCGCTCACCACCCAGCAGCACGGCCTCATCACGGCCGATCAGGTCCACGGACTCGGCATCACCCCCCGCCACCTCGCTCACCGAGTCGGCCGCGGGGACCTTCGTTGGGTGACACCGCGGGTGCTCGAGCTGGTCGGCACTCCATCGACCTCTCAGCGGAACCTGCTGCTACCAGTGCTCGACGCCGGCCCGGGTTCCGCACTGTCCCACGGAAGCGCGCTCGAACACTGGGGAACACGCGGCTTCGTGGGCGAGGCCGTCCATGTGGTGCGACACCGAGACCACCTCGATCACAAGGTGCGTGGCGCCACAATCCATGAGGTCCGGTTCCTCCCATGGGACCTCGTGAGGACGCTTGAGGGGATCCCCGTGGTCAACCCTGCGTTGGCCCTCCTCCAGCTCGCTGGCATGCGGGCCGTACCCACCCAGCGGCTCGGCCGGGCGATCGACGCGGCCTGGTCCGATCGGCTCGTCACCTACTCAACGCTCACCGGGGTCGACCGTCGGATGGCGCGGCAAGGTCGACGGGGCCTCACACGGTTCCGCGAGCTCGTCGGCGAACGCGGCCCCGGGTACGTCCCACCGGCCTCGAACATCGAATCGCGGTTCGCGCAGATTCTCGCCGCTGCGGGGAGGCCGCAGATGCGCCGCCAGGTCGATTGTGGGTCGGAAGATCGGTGGATCGGCCGGGTCGACTACCGCGCTGAAGACTGCCCCTTGGTCGCGGAGGTCCAGAGCCAGCGGTTCCACGAGGGCCTCATGGCCGAGGAGGACGATCGGCGTCGATTCGCCGCGCTCGACCGAGCGGGCTTCGAGGTGGTCGCCATCGTCGAAGAACACCTGTTCCACGAGCCGCAGTTCGTGGTCGCACAGGTCGACGAAGGCCGACGGCGAGCCCTCATGCGGCTGGCGGCCTGAACCCCACGGGTTCTGGCCCGGAACGATTCCCCCAGAGGGGAATGAGATCGGGCCAGAACCCGTGGGGTGGGGCTGGATCTGGGGGTGGAACGGCGGTTTCTCGGGTCTTTGGCGGGGGTGACCGCCCGGTAGCCTTGTCGGACCATGTCGAGCAGCCGGTACCTCGATCTCATCCAGGAACGCGTCGTCGTCTACGACGGGGCGTTCGGCACCTACGTCCAGACCCTCGACCTCGGGCCCGACGACTTCGGCGGCGAGGTCTTCGAGGGCTGCAACGAGCTCCTGGTGGTCACCCGCCCGGACGTGATCGCCGGGATGCACGACGCCTTCTTCCAGATCGGCGTCGACGTCGTGGAGACGGCCAGCTTCGGCTCCTTCGCCATCCCCCTCGGCGAGTACGACATCGCCGACCGGTCCCACGAGCTCAACGTGGCCGCCGCCCGCATCGCCCGCGAGGTGGCCGACGGCCACGGCGGCCTCGTCGCCGGCTCGATCGGCCCGGGCACCAAGTTCGCGTCGCTGGGCCAGATCCGCTTCGCCGAGCTCCGCGACGCCTACGAGGTGCAGGCCAGGGGCCTCCTCGAGGGCGGCGTCGACGTCTTCCTCGTGGAGACCCAGTTCGACCTCCTCGGCGCCAAGGCCGCCATGATCGGCTGCCGCCGGGCGATGGCCGCTGAGGGCCGCGAGGTGCCCATCCAGGTGCAGGTCACCATGGAGGTCACCGGCACGATGCTGCCCGGCACCGAGATCGGCGCCGCGCTGGCCGCCCTCGACGCCATGCGCCCCGACGCCATCGGCATCAACTGCGCCACCGGGCCGTCGGAGATGAGCGAGCACCTCCGCTACCTCGCCCAGCACTCCCGCGTCCCGATCGCCTGCCTCCCGAACGCCGGCATGCCGTCCGTGAAGGACGGGAAGATGCACTACGACCTCACGCCCGACCAGCTGGCCGAGTACCAGGCCCGCTTCGTGCGCGACTTCGGCGTGCGCATCGTCGGCGGCTGCTGCGGCACCACCGTCGAGCACATCAAGGCCGTGGTCGACGCCGTGCGCGACCTCGAGCCGGGCGCGCGCACCGTCGAGCACGAGGACGGCGCCACCTCGATCTACAGCTTCCAGCCGTTCGAGCAGCAGCTCACCTACATGTCCATCGGCGAGCGCACCAACGCCAACGGCTCCAAGAAGTTCCGCGAGGCGATGCTCGACGGAGACTGGGACACGTGCGTCGCCATGGCGCGCGAGCAGGAGAAGGAGGGCGCGCACGTCCTCGACGTCTGCGTGGACTACGTGGGTCGCGACGGCTCGGCCGACATGGACGAGATCGCCAGCCGCTTCGCCACCCAGGCCACCGTCCCGCTCATGATCGACTCCACCGAGCCGCCCGTGATCGAGACCGCCCTGCAGTGGATCGGCGGGCGGGCCATCCTCAACTCCGTCAACCTCGAGGACGGCGACGCCCCCGGTACCCGGCTCGACCGGTTCCTCAGCCTCGCCCGCGAGTACGGCGCGGCGGTCGTGTGCACTCTGCATCGACGAGGAGGGCCAGGCCCGCACCCCCGAGTGGAAGCTCCGGGCGGCCAAGGCCATCCACGACATCGCGGTCGATCGCTACGGCCTCGAGCCCGGCGACCTCTTCTTCGACCCGCTGGCCCTCACGCTGGCCACGGGCATCGAGGAGTCACGCGGCGACGGCATGTCCACGATCGAGGGCATCCGGCTCATCAAGGAGCACCTCCCGGGCGTGCACACCACGCTCGGCCTGTCGAACATCTCCTTCGGCCTCAACGCCGCCGCCCGCCACGTCCTCAACTCGGTGTTCCTCCACGAGTGCCACCAGGCCGGCCTCGACTCCGCCATCGTCCACGCCGCTCGGATCACGCCGCTGGCCCGGATCCCGGAGGAGCAGAAGCAGGTCTGCCTCGACCTCATCTACGACCGCCGCCGCTCGGTCGAGAAGGGCGACCCGGACGACTACGACCCGCTCCAGGTGCTCCTCGGCATGTTCGACGGCGTCAGCGCCAGCACCGTCGAGAAGGAAGACCGCTCCGGCTGGCCGATCGAGCAGCGCCTCTCCACCCGCATCATCGAGGGCGACCGCGATGGCCTCGTGCCCGACCTCGACGTCGCGCTGGCCGAGGGCAACGGTCCGCTCGCCATCATCAACGACATCCTCCTCGAGGGCATGAAGGTCGTCGGCGACCTCTTCGGAAAGGGCGAGATGCAGCTCCCCTTCGTGCTGCAGTCCGCCGAGACCATGAAGACCGCCGTCGCCTACCTCGAGCCGATGATGGACAAGGTCGAGGGCGAGTCCACGAAGGGCCGCATCGTGCTCGCCACCGTGAAGGGCGACGTCCACGACATCGGCAAGAACCTCGTCGACATCATCCTCACGAACAACGGCTACGAGGTGCACAACCTCGGCATCAAGGTCAACGTCTCGGAGATGGTCGACAAGGCCGTCGAGGTGAAGGCCGACGCCATCGGCATGAGCGGCCTGCTCGTGAAGAGCACGCTGATCATGCGGGAGAACCTCGAGGAGCTGAACACCCGCGGCCTCGCCGACATCCCCGTGCTCCTGGGTGGTGCCGCCCTCACCCGCGTCTACGTCGAGCGTGACCTCCGCGAGGTCTACGAGGGGCGCCTCTTCTACGGCAAGGACGCCTTCGAGGGCCTCCACGTCATGGACCGCATCGGCGCCGTGAAGCGGGGCGAGACCGAGGACGACGACGAGTGGGGCCGCGTCCCGATCGACTCCACCCTCGAGCTCCGGGGACGGTTCGCCAAGCCGGGCGCCGAGGACGAGGCGCCCGTCGACCTGCCGGCCCGCTCCCCCGAGGTGGCCACCGACAACCCCGTCTTCACGCCGCCGTTCCTCGGCAGCCAGGTCGTGAAGGGCATCCCGATCGACGACATCGCCGCCTTCATCAACGAGACGGCGCTGTTCCGCAACCAGTGGCAGTTCCGGCCCGAGAAGGGCGAGAGCGACGAGGACTTCAAGGCCCGGATCCGCCCGCAGCTCCGGGAGGAGCTGGCCAAGGCCAAGGCCGGCGGCCTCCTCGTCCCGCAGGTCGTCTACGGCTACTTCCCGGCCAACGGCGACGGCGACGACCTCGTGATCTGGACCGACGAGACCCGCACCGCCGAGCAGGCCCGCTTCCGCTTCCCCCGGCAGCGCAAGGACAAGTTCCTCTGCATCGCCGACTTCTTCAAGCCGGCCGACGGCCCCGAGGTCGACTACGCGGCGTTCCACATCGTCACGATGGGCCAGGCCGTGTCCGAGGCGGCCGCCAAGCTGTTCGCCGACGACCGCTACCAGGAGTACCTGCTCCTCCACGGCCTGGGCGTCGAGATGGCCGAGGCCTGCGCCGAGCTCTGGCACAAGCGCATCCGCGAGGAGTGGGGCTTCGTCGACGAGGACGGTCCCGCCCTGGCCGGCCTGTTCCGCCAGCAGTACCGCGGCGGCCGCTACTCCAGCGGCTACCCCGCCTGCCCGGACCTCGAGGACAACGTCACGATCCTCGACCTCCTCGGCGGCGACCGCATCGGCCTGGAGTGCAGCGAGGAGACCGGCTTCCAGTACCAGCCGGAGCAGACCACCAGCGCCCTCATCTGCCACCACCCGCAGGCCAAGTACTTCGTCGCCCGGTAGGCGCCCGCCGCTAGCCGGAGCGACGGGCCCGCTTGCCTCGGGCCACCTCGGTCTCGAGCGCGTCGAGGTGCTGGTCCCAGAACCGGCGGAACCCGCCGAGCCAGCCGTCGACCTCCCGGAGCGGGCCCGTCTCCAGCGTGTAGAAGCGGCGGGTGCCCTCGGCCCGCACCGACGCGAACCCGCTCTCGCGGAGGACCTTGAGGTGCTGCGAGATGTTGGGCTGCGACAGCCCCAGCTCGCCTTGGATCACGGCCACCACCTCTCCCGACGCGTGCTCGCCCTCGGCGAGCAGCTCGAGGATGCGCCGGCGCACCGGATCTCCGAGCACGTCGAACGCGTGCATCAGCCGGGATCGCCCCCCGCATACGCAGCGATGGTGCGCGCCGCCATCCCCTCGGCCTTCGCCTTCGGCGCTCCGGCGGCGATCTGGACCCGGCACCACTCGGCCCCGCACCGCTGCACGAACGCCCGACCGGCGTCGCTGGCACTCCAGGCGGCGGCTTCGGCGGGGTCCACCGCGTCTCCGGACGCAAGGTGCTGCGTCAGCCCGACCGTGATCAGGAGGTCCCACCCGATCCCGACGGCCCCGGGACCGAACTCGTCCCAGTGCGCGTCGACCGGGACGGTGTGCGTGAGCTGGAGCACCGTTCCCTCACCGTCGGGTCGGAGGCTCACCTCGACCCAGCTCAGCTGCTCCCCGCTCTCCCACGTGACCTCGAAGCCGGTCGGGGCCTGGCAGCGGAGGACCTCGCCACCGGCATGGCCCTCGATCTGGAACCGGCCGCCGGGGCGCAGGTCGCCGCTGACGGGGAGGAACCACCGCGGCAGGCGCTCCGGGTCGGTCAGCGCGCTCCAGAGGTCGTCGATCTGGGTCTGGTACCGCCGGCTGGCCCGGATCGTGCGGACCTCCTCACCGTCGCGCTCCCCTCGCGCCACCTCCCGCTCGGTGAACCCGACCACCTGCTCCACGTCAATATCCATATTGCCGAATATAAGCGCTAGTCGAACATCGAGTCCAGGATTGGTTTGCACGGCCTTGCCCGGGTTAACTCTGCACGTGGTCGATCGCGATCGCATGCCGACCGGGCGGGTCGCCCGAGGTGTCCCGCTGGCGAGGCTGGCCGCCCGCACCGCAGCCACACGCGCGGCGGGCAGGGTTCGGCGGGCCGATGCGGACCGCGACCTGGCCCGGTTCACGAAGGAGGCCGAGCGCTACGCGCAGCTCCTCGGGAACATGAAGGGCGTGGCCATGAAGATCGGCCAGCTCGTGTCGTTCCTCGACGCCGGGCTGGTGCCGGAGGAGTACCGCGGGATCTACCAGCAGATCGTCGGCGCCCTGCAGGCGGATGCGCCACCGATGTCGGTGGACCTGGTCCGCGGAGTGATCGAGGCGGAGCTCGGCCGACCCGTCGACGAGGTGTTCGAGTGGTTCGGCGAGCGTCCGATGGCGGCGGCGTCGATCGGTCAGGTGCACGCCGCCCACCTCCACGGCGGGCGGGAGGTCGTGGTCAAGGTCCAGTACCCGGGGGTCGCCGAGGCGATCCGAGCCGACCTGGCCAACGGCGAGCTCCTCGCCGACCTGATGGCGTTCGGCAACCGGTTCGCCGGACCCCTGAAGCTGCAGAGCGACCCCCGCGCCATCGTCGACGAGCTGCGCGACCGCATCGTCGAGGAGCTCGACTACACGCTCGAGGCGGCCAACCAGGCGGAGTTCGCCGAGCTGTACCGCGACCACCCGTTCATCCACATCCCCGATGTCGTCCCGGAGCTGTCGACCGAGCGGGTGCTGGTGATGGACGAGGCCGACGGCCTGCGGTGGACCGCCGCCCTGCAGCAGTCCCAGGCGCTCAAAGACCAGTGGGGCGAGGTCATCTGCCGCTTCGTGTACACGTCGCTCTACTCGACCGGCATCTTCAACGGGGACCCCCACCCGGGGAACTACCTGTTCCACGAGGACGGGTCGGTCACCTTCCTCGACTTCGGGAGCGTGAAGCGCTTCTCGGAGCACCAGGTCGAGCTCATGCGGGAGATGGTCGCGGCGGTGTTCGTCGGCGACGGCGATCCTGACCAGCTCCTCCGCGTGATGCAGGACTTCGAGCTCGTGCCCCGGGGCTCCGAGCTCACGGCCCAGCGCTTGTTCGAGTGGTACCGGCCGATGTGGGAGCCGGCCTGGGGCCCGCAGCCGCACACCTACACGCCGGAGTACGCCGAGTTCGTGGCGCGGCGGAACTTCGACCCGCTGGGCGAGTACGGCGACGTGATCCGGGCGTTCGGGATCGGTGAGGCATCGAAGGACTACACGCTGCTCAACCGGATCCAGCTCGGGATGCTCAGCGTCCTCGCCAGCCTCCGAGCCACCGGCTGGTGGAAGGCCGCCCAGGAGGAGATCGTCTTCGGCGCCCCGCCCCAGACCGAGCTCGGCCGTCGCCACGCAGCCTGGGCGAAGCGACGGCTACCTTGAGCCGGTGGATCCGGGACTGACGGTCGAGGCGCACGGGCAGCCTGATGCAGGTGTGCTCTCGCTGCGCGGCGAGCTCGATGTCTCGACGATCGCCATCGTCCAGGAGGCGATCGCCGGGGTCGACGGGGGCACGGTGGTGCTCGACCTGACGGACCTCCGGTTCATCGACTCCGCGGGCATCGGGTGCTTCGCCCGAGCCCACGTCGCCCTGTCCGAGGCCGGACGGGCCCTCGAGCTCCGAGACCCCCAGCCCGCGATCCGACGGGTGATCGAGCTCACCGGCATCGATCGGGAGATCCGCGTCACCCCGGCGTCCTAGCGGCCACCACGACCACCGCGAGGTCGTCGGACGTGTGACCTTCCTGGAACCCGACCACCCGCGCCGCGATCGCCTCCGCCAGAGCGGAGGCCGACGCGGTGCCGCCGGCGATCACTGCGTCGAGCCCCGCCAACCCGAGCTCGACGCCTCCCCGCCGCGCCTCGGTGACCCCGTCGGTGTAGAGCACGAGCCGGTCATCCTCGCCGAGGTCGACGTCCACCTCTGTCAGGTGGACCTCCGGGAAGATCCCGAGGAGCGACCCGTGAGCGCCGGCCGCAGACACGACGTCCCTCCGCTGGAGTCGCGGGAGCGGATGGCCACCGGAGCAGATCGACGCACGCCACCCCGCGCCCGCCCGCCGCAAGCGGACCAGCGCGACGGTGCAGTACCGGTCCGCGCCGTGGTCGTGGATGACCTGGTTCAGCTCGGCGAGCACGTCCGCGCCGGAGGGGAGGTGGACGGCGGACGCGCGGATCGTGTGACGCGCGATCGCCGTGATCACCGCGGCGTCGACGCCTTTGCCGCACACGTCGCCGATCGCCACCACCCAGTCGTCCAACCCGACCTGGAAGATGTCGTAGAAGTCGCCCCCGATCTCGTCGCCGTGGCCAGCCGGCCGGAAGGCGCCGCCGACGTCGAGCCCCGGGATGACGGGCGGGTCCGGCGGGAGGAGGACGGCCTGCAGCGTCCGGGCGACGGCCCGAGCGTGGGCCTCCGACTCCTCGGCCCGGCGCCGCTGCCGCAGGAGCTCCTCCTCGTAGCCGCGCCGCTCCGTGGCGTCGAACACCGCGATCCGAACCGCGTGTGGTGCGCCGTCGCCGTCGCGCTCGAGGACGGAGTTCACGAGCGCGGGCAGCCGGCGGCCGTCGGCACGCACGATGTCGAGGGCCAGCTCCCGCGCGGCGCCGTCCACGTGGAGCATCGGTCGGTGGTGCGTCTCGTGATAGATCCGCCCGCCCCCGGTGAGCAGATCCGCGAACGTCCTGCGCCCCACCAGCTGCGCTCGGGTGAACCCGGTCAGGGTCAGGAACGTCTGGTTGACCGAGACGATGGTGCCGTCTGGCGACGTCGACACGTACCCGCAGGGTGCCCGATCGAACAGGGCGTCGCGGTCGTGCTCGGCGAGCGCCCCGTAGAACCCAGCTCGCGCCGCCTCAACCGGTTCGGACGACGTCTCAGGCACGGAGGAAGGCGTCGATGGCCTCGATCGTCGGCGCCGGTGCGCTCATGTGCGGACAGTGGCCCACCGCGTCCAGGACGACCAGCGTTCCGTCAGGCAGCGTGCGGGCCACGTGCTCACCCACCGCCAACGGTGCGATCACGTCGTCCCTGCACTGGAGGACGAGAGTGGGCACCGTGACGTTCACGAGGTCGGCCCGGTTGTCGGAGCGGAAGGTCACCTCGGCGAACTGGCGGGCGATCACCGGGTCGGTGGCACAAAAGCTCGCCGTGAGCTCGGCACCGAGCTCAGGGGCGTCGGGCGCGCCCATGATGGCCGGTGCCATCGCGCTGGACCATCCGAGGTAGTTGGACTCGAGCGAGGACAGGAGGTCGTCGATGTCGGCCTCGGAGAAGCCTCCGATGTAGCCGTCGTCATCGAGGTAGCGGGCCGAGGGCCCCACCATGACCAGTCGGGCGAACCGCTGCGGTGCGGCGGCGATCGCCAGCGCGCCGACCATGGAAGACACCGAGTGGCCCACCAGCACCACCTCGCGGAGGTCGAGCGCCTCGCAGATCTCGACCACGTCCTCCGCGTATGCATGCAGTGAGGTGTACCGCTCCGGGGTGTAGGCGGAGAGGTTGGAGCGCGCCCCGGGGTAGTCGAAGGTGATGACGCGGAACCGGTCGGTGAAGGCCGGTGCGACGAACCTCCACATCTCCTGGTCGCAGCCGAACCCATGGGCGAACAGCAGGGGCTGGCCGTCCGCTCGTCCCGACTCGCGGATGTTGTACCGATCTCGGACTTCGTTCGCGTCGCGTTCCATCTGGCCCTCCCCGGACTGGCCTGTCTGTCTACCCGTCCTTGCACCGGCGAACCTCGGCGGCAAACTAGTTAGTTCGGATAACTATTGGTAGTCTCGGAACCGTGCCCCGGACCCCCGCTCCCACTCGCCCCGTCACCGACGAGGCCGAGATCGCGGCCCGGCTCCGCCTCAGCGCCACCCGCCTCGCCCGGCGGCTGCGCAAGGAGTCCACCGGCGGGCTCACCCCGAGCCAGCTGTCGGCGCTCAACGCGGTCCACCTCCGCGGGCCCCTCACCCTCGGCGAGCTGGCCGACCAGGAGCGCGTCGCCCCGCCCTCGATCACCAAGGTGGTGGCCAAGCTCGAGGCCGACGGCCTGCTGGCCCGCAAGGTCGACCCGAGCGATCGGCGGGTCAGCCGGGTGAGCACCACCAAGGCCGCGGTCGCGCTGATCGACGAGAACCGGCGGCGCCGCACCGCCTGGCTCACCACCCGGATCCGCGAGCTCACCCCCGAGGAGCAGAGCCGTCTGGCCGACGCCCTCGACGTCCTCGACCACCTCAACGCCCTGGATCCCGAGTGATCGAGCGAAGCGAGATCGAGGCAGCACAGTCGACGGGGTACTTCGCCACGAAGTGGCGAGCGGGTCATCTCTGCGGCCGAAGGACGCCTCTATGACCAGGCTGCGGCTGGCGGGGAGCGAGACGTTCCGCTCGCTGAGGATCCGCAACTTCCGGCTGTTCTTCATCGGTCAGGGGATCTCGCAGATCGGCAACTGGCTGACCCTGATCGCCCAGAGCCTGCTCGTCTACGAGCTGACCGACAGCGGCGTGGCCCTCGGGGCCCTGGCCGCCGCGCAGTTCGGTCCGGTGCTCCTCCTCGGTGGCTACGCCGGCCTCATCGCCGATCGCACCGACAAGCGGCGGCTCCTGCTGGGCGTCCAGGCGTTCGCAATGGTCCAGTCGGTCCTCCTCGCCGCGGTCGCCTTCCAGGACCACCCCCCGGTCTGGATCATCTTCGTGATCGCCGCGTTCGGGGGCACTGCCACGGCGTTCGACAACCCGGCCCGGCGCTCGTACGTCGTCGAGATGGTCCCGGAGGACCAGGTCCCCAACGCGGTGGGCCTCAACAGCGCCCTGATGACCGGCTCACGGATCGTGGGGCCCGCGCTGGGCGGCCTGCTCGTGATCACCGTCGGCTACGGCTGGGCGTTCCTGCTCGACGGCCTCAGCTACATCGCCGTGCTCGTCGGGCTCTGGAAGATCGACTCGAGCACCGTCCGGCGTCCCCCGCTGCAAGTGAGGGGAAAGGGGCAGGTCCGCGCCGGCCTCCGCTACGCCTGGAGCATCGCCGAGCTCCGGGTGCCGCTCGTGATGATGGCGGTGATCGGGACGCTGGCCTTCAACTTCCAGACCGTGCTGCCGCTCTTCGCCACCCGTGACCTCGGCGGCGGCGGCGGCCTCTTCTCGCTCCTGATGTCGGTCGTCAGCGTGGGTTCCCTGGCGGGGGCGCTCACCGCAGCCCGGCGCACCGATGTCTCCGTCCGGACCGTCAGCCTCTCCGCTCTCGGCTTCGGCGCGTCGATGCTGGGCCTGGCCGCCGCCCCCAACCAACCGGCGGCGTTCGCCGTCGGCGTGGTCATGGGGTTCACGAGCATCTCCTTCATGACGTCGTCCACCGCGATCGTGCAGCTGCGAGCCGACGCGTCGATGCGAGGCCGCGTGCTCGCCCTCCAGGCGATCGTCTTCCTCGGTTCGACGCCGATCGGCGGACCCATCGTCGGCGCCATCTCGCAGCACTTCGGTGCCCGGTGGGGCCTCGCGACCGGCGCCGTCGCGACCGTCGGCGCCGGCATCTACGGGATGGCCACCGTCCGGGCGGCCCGATCCCTCCCCGTGCCGCCGACGCTGAGCGCCGGCGAGGTCACCCCCGCCGAGGCCGTGGCGTAGCCCCCCACCGAGCCGGATTGCCGCTCCCCGGGCACGTTTCCCTAGCCTCGCTGGGAGGAGGTGGGGATGGTGGCCATGGACGGGATCGTGGACGCGCTGGAGGTGCAGCAGGCCGAGCTGACCGGCCTGCTGGGGTCGTTGGACGACGCCGGTTGGGCCCGGCCATCGCCGTGCGAGGGCTGGGACGTGGCCGACGTGGTCCTGCACCTCGTGCAGACCAACGAGATGGCCGAGGCCAGCCTCGACGACGCCCTCCCCGCCTTCTACGACTCGATGCTGGACGGTGCCACGGCGGTGGGGAACGTCGACGACGGGGCCGGCGCGATGGTCGAGCTCCACCGCGGCGCCGCGAACCCGGAGCTCCTCGAGCGATGGACCACCGGCGCCGCCCGACTGACCGCCCGGTTCCGGGCGCTCGACCCGAGCCGCCGCGTCACCTGGGTGGCCGGCACGCTGTCGGTCCGAACGCTGAGCACGACCCGCCTGTCCGAGACCTGGATCCACACGTGGGACGTGGCCGACGCGCTGGGCGTCGAGATGATCCCCGGCGACCACCTCCAGGAGATCGCCCGCCTCGCGTGGAGGACGCTGCCCTACGCCTTCGAGCGCTCGGGACGGACGCTGGGCGGCCCGGTGGCCTTCGAGCTGACCGGGCCGGCGGGGCAGGCGTGGTCGTTCCTTCCCGATGAGGCGCCGAGCACCACGATCTCGGGCCCCGCCACCGAGCTGTGCGCCGTGGCCGCCCGCCGGACCGATCCGGCGGCCACCTCGCTCGTGGGCCACGGTCCCGATGCCGACGCAGTGCTCGAGCTCGTGCGCACCTACGCCTGATGGTCGATTCCGAGCCGATCGGCCTGCTCGAGGGCCTGGCCACCACCCGGGCGATCCGCCGCTTCACCGACGACCCGATCCCTGACGCCGACCTGTCCTCGATCCTGTGGCACGCGACGCGGGCACCGTCGGGGTCCAACCGCCAGCCGTTCCGGTTCCTCGTCCTCCGCGACGGGGAGCGGTCCGAGCAGGCCAAGGCGCTGCTCGGAGCGGCCTTCCGCTCGCTCTGGGCGCAGAAGCGGGCCGAGGACGGCTACGACTCCGGGTCGGGCACGGTCGGGGACTCTCCCAAGGCCCGCATGGCCCGCACGATGCAGCGCTTCGTCGACCGGTTCGAGGCCACGCCGGTCGTGGTGCTGGCCTGCTCCGAGCGCGACCGGCCGCCGCACTTCACGGACGGGGCGAGCGTGTACCCGGCCTGCCAGAACCTCCTGCTCGCCGCCCGGGCCCTCGGCTACGGCGGGGTGCTCACGATGTGGCACACGTCCGTGGAGCCCCAGCTGCGCGAGCTGCTGGAGATCCCGGACGGCGTCCTGCTCATGGCCACGATCGCGCTCGGCCGGCCCGAGGGCGGGCACGGCGCGGTGCGCCGGCGGCCGGTGGGCGAGCTCGTCTTCGCGGACCGATGGGGCGACGCGGCGCCGTGGGCAACAGAGCCCGAGGGCACGCGCCACACGTCCGCGGGACCGCCTCGCTCGGGGTGAGGTTGTGGGTTGCCCTGTGGCCAACCGGTGGACAACTCCGTCAAAATTGGGGACAACGAAAAAGGTTCGTGGATAACCCTGGGGATCTCGCGAACACCTCTTGACGGTGATGTGGCCGAGGTCCAAAGTCGCTTTCACCGCAGGGGGAACGGAGCGGGGGAACACCGGGAGGCGACCAGAGGCTCCGGCCGACGGAGAACCACTCGGAGGGAACCCGACACCAACCTCAGCGGGAGGAACGGGTCTGCCGATCCGGGCAGCGAGCAAGGCGCAAGCCCTGCGGACTGACCGGCTCCGCAACGGGACCAGGGGGCAACCCCAGGAGACCGGGCGGGGGCCGCGACCGAGGCGCTCCGGCGCACCGGTGGCGGAAAAGGGCACCGCCCGCCAGAGCTTCGGCTCCAGCGGGCGGTGTGAGGTGATCGGGTCCGAGGTTAACGCCTCGGTGAGATCGCCAGGTGGACCCTGACCGACTGGTGGCCCCGAGCCGCCGGTCCGCTTCGGCGGGCCTGGCGCTCGGGGTCACCCCCGTTTTCGGCCTGGGTGCTGCTGGTAGTACGACCGCAGGCTGCGCGAGCCCTGGCGCTCCTGGGTGCGCTTGGCCGCCTCGTCGGCACGGCGGGCGGCGGCCGCGGCCTCGCGCCGCAGCTCGAGGAACGCGGCCAGCCGGTCGGCCGCGAGGTCCCCGGCCTCGACCGCCGCGGCCACGGCGCAGCCCGGCTCGCCCTCATGGGCGCAGTCGTTGAAGCGGCACTGCTCGGCCAGCTCGTCGATGTCCACGAACGCGGCATCCACCGAGTCCTCGTCGCCGGCCAGGCCCACCTCCCGGATCCCCGGGGTGTCGATGAGCACACCGCCGCCGGCCAGGGTGAACAGCTGTCGGCTGGTGGTCGTGTGGCGCCCCTTGCTGTCACCCTCCCGGACCTCGCCGATGGCGGCCACGTCGCTGCCCATGAGGGCGTTGACCAGGCTCGACTTCCCCGCCCCCGACTCTCCGAGGAACACCGAGGTCGCCCCGGCGAGGCGCTCGGCGAGGGCCGCCATCCCACCGCCGGTGATCACCGAGGTGACGTGCACCTCCAGGCCGGGGTGGCCCTCGTCCACCGTGGCCAGCACCCCGTCGAGCTCGGTGGTGGCGTCGGCCTTGGTGAGCACGAGCACCGGGGTGGCCCCGGCGTCCCAGGCCAGGGCCTCGCCCCGCTGGATGCGCCCGGAGCGGACCGGACGGTCGAGGCCGCACACGAGCAGCAGCAGGTCGATGTTGGCGGCCAGGAGCTGCGTGCCGTCGCCACCGGCGGCCCGCCGGCGCAGGAGCGAGGACCGGTCGAGCACGGCGACGACATGGTCGCCGTCGAGGGCCAGCCAGTCCCCCACCGTCGGCGCCTCGACGCCTCGGCGCAGCGGCACGACCCGGTCGCCCACCGGCGTGCGCACCGTGACGGCGACGCCGTCGTGGCGCAGCACCCGCCCCGGCTCGGCCCCCTCGTGCTCGCCGAGGAGCGCCGCCCAGCGGTCCCCCCACCCGATCTCCACCAGACCGGGCAGACCGGAGGTACCGGCCGTACCGGGCGCGGCGGAGCCCCGGGGCGCGCCCGGGGCTCCGTCGGAATCCATCGGCAGTGCGTCAGGCCGGGGGCCAGACGCCCTTGTTGAGCTTGGGGGCCTGGCTCGGGGTCATGACCGCGTCCTTGAAGCCCTTGAGCGGCGTGATCCGGGCCTTCTTGGAGGCCTTGATCTTGATCGCCTCGCCGGTCGCAGGGTTGCGACCCATGCGAGCGGGGCGCTCGACCTTCGAGAACTTGCAGAAGCCGGAGATGGCGACCGGCTCGCCCTTCGACACGACTGCGGTGGTGACGTCGGTGAAGCCCTTGAGCACCGCGTCGACGGTCTTGGCATCGGTCTCGGTCTGTGCGGCGATGGCCTTGACCAGATCGCGACGGTTCATGCGTATGTCCTCCGTTGGACGTTGGCTTGCTTGGACGAGCGAGTCTGTCAGGCCCGAGCGCCTGCGCGCGCGGATCTGGCCGGTTTTTCTGGTCTTTTTCACTTAGGAGGGGTCTGGGAGCTCCTGTTCCAGGGTGGCCGCGGCGGCGAAGAGATCACCGTGGGTGGCCACGCGGTCGAGGACGTCGGCCGCCTCGAACGTGAGCGGGGCGCCCTCCGCCGCCGCGGCGACCTCGTCCCACGTCACCGGGGTCGACACCGTGGGCCGGGGGCGGGCCCGGAGCGAGTAGACCGCGGCGGTGGTCTTGTGGCGGGAGTTCTGGCTCCAGTCGATGAACACCTTGCCGGGCCGGTTGGCCTTCGCCATCACCGAGGTGACCCGATCGCTGTGGTGCTTCTCCAGCACCTGCGCCACCGCGAGGGCGAACGACGAGCAGTGCTCGTGGGTGTGGGCCCGGTTGAGGGGCACGTAGAGCTGGAGCCCCTTGGACCCGGAGGTCTTGGGGAGGCACTCGAGCCCCGCGAGGTCGTCGAGCACCGCCCGGATGTCGAGGGCCACCTCGGCACAGCTGTGGATGTCCGCCGGCGCACCCGGGTCGAGGTCGAACACGCACATCGTCGGCTCGTCGATGTCGGTGCCGCGCGCCATCGGTGCGTGGATCTCGAGCGCGGCCATGTTGGCCGACCACGCCAGCGCCGCGATGGAGTCGAGGGCGCAGTAGCCGATGTCGCCCGTGCGGTCCCCCGGGCCGAGGAAGGTGCCGATCCACTCGGGCCGGTGGGACGGGCACCGCTTCTCGAAGAACGACTGGCCGTCGACGCCGTTCGGGTAGCGCCGGAGCGTGACGCCGCGATCGGCGATGTGCGGGAGCATCACCGGCGCGACGCGCACGTAGTAGTCGATCACCTCCGCCTTGGTGAACCCGGCCTCGGGGTAGAGGACCTTGCCGAGGTTCGACAGCTTCAGGCGGTGGCCATCGACCTCGACGACCTGCTCGGTCCGCTCCTCCTTCTTGGGCACTGCGGGGCCGCTTCGGCTACGCCGACTTGCGCGCCTTCTTGGCCGCGGCCTTCTTCGCGGGTGCCTTCTCGTCCACCTTCGCGTCGTCCTCGGTGCCGGCCGGGTGCCGCTGGCGGGCCGCCTTGGCCGACTGCACGCTGGCCTCGAGGGCGGCCATGAGGTCGACGACCTTGTCCTCGTCCATCACCACCGGCGGGGCGACGATCTCGGTGTGGCCGGCTGCCTTGCGCTCGATCAGATCGAGCACCTGCTGGCGGTAGGTGTCCTCGAAGCGCTCGGGCTCGAAGTCGGCGGACAGGGAGTGGATGAGCTGACGGGCCATGTCGAGCTCCTTGGTGGACACCTCGATGTCCTGGAGGTCGTCCAGCTCGGGGATCTCGGTGACGTCATTGAGCTCGTCCGCGTAGACCATCGTCGACATGAGGAGCATGCCGTCCTTCGGCCGCACGGCGCAGAGGTACTGCTTCGAGCGCATCACGAACTTGGCGATGGCCACCTTGCCCGACTCCTCCATGGCCTGGGCCAGGAGCGCATACGGCTTCACCGTCGCCTTGTCCGGGGCCACGAGGTAGGCGCTGTCGTAGAAGAGCGGGTCGATCTCGTCGAGCGACACGAACTCCTCGATGTCGATGGCGCGGCTCGCGTCGGGATCGAGGGTGCTCAGCTCATCGTCGCCGACCGTGACGTACTCCCCGGAGGCCAGCTCGTAGCCCTTCACGATGGCCTCCGCCGGCACCTCCTCGCCGTCGAGCGCGGACACCTTCTTGTGCTTCACGCGCGCGCCGGTGCGGCTGTCGAGCTGGTTGAAGCTCACGTTCTTGCGGGACACGGCGGCGTAGAGCTTGATCGGGATGTTGACCAGCCCGAAGCTGATGGATCCGCTCCAGATTGCACGAGGCATGGGGAAAGTGTTCCCTCCGAGTCGTCCGACGACAACCCAGACGTTGCGAAGGCCCTAGATCAAGCGGCGGTCGGTGGCCCAGCGGGTCAGTTCATGGCGGCTGCTGAGCTGGAGCTTCCGCAGGACGGCGCTCACGTGGGTCTCCACCGTCTTCACCGACAGGTCGAGACGGCGGGCCAGCTCCTTGTAGGTGTAGCCACGGGCGATCAGGCGCATGACCTCCCGCTCGCG
The DNA here is from genome assembly GCA_963727905.1 of uncultured Microthrixaceae bacterium. GTDB lineage: Bacteria > Actinomycetota > Acidimicrobiia > Acidimicrobiales > VFJN01 > VFJN01. The sequence goes on along the minus strand of CAVSIC010000018.1, from coordinate 89,155 downwards.
AGGGCTCAGCTGGTCGAGCTCGGGGTCGGCCACCTCAGGGGCCACCTCCCCGGCGAAGGCGTCGAGCACGAACCCGGCCAGGCGCGGGGAGAAGACGGCGTCGCCGTCCCGGACGCGACGGATGGCGGCGGCGAGGTCATCGGACGAGATCGTCTTGGTGACGTAGCCGCGGGCACCGGCGCGGATCACCGCGATCACGTCCTCGGCCGCGTCGGACACGGACAGGGCGAGGAACACCACGTCCGGCAGCGCCGGCTTCAGCGTCTCGATCACGGCCTTGCCCCCGCCGCCGGGCAGGTGCACGTCGAGGAGGACGACCTCGGGCTGCGTGGCGCGGATGCCCTGCACGGCCGACTCCACGTCTGCCGCCTCGCCGACGACCTCGACGCGGTCGCCCAGCTCGGCCCGCACGCCGCTGCGGAACATCTGGTGGTCGTCCACCAGGAACACGCGCGGCTCCGTCGTCATCGGGCTAGCGCTCGGGTCGACACGCCGTCTCCCGATGACCGCGGGCCCGCTGCGCGGCCCCGGAGGGCCTGTGACATGGGCTCGCTCCGCTCGCTCATCGGGCCACCGCCCGGTTGGGGAGGTCGAGGGCGATCTCGGTGCCCTCGCCGGGGGTGCTGTGGACGTCGGCCCGCCCGCCCACCCGCGCCATGCGGGCGATGATCGACTCGCGCACGCCGAGGCGACCCGGCTCCACGGCCGCCAGGTCGAAGCCCCGGCCGCGATCGCGCACGAAGGCCGACACCCGATCCGGCTCGACCTCCACGTAGACATCGACCTCCGCCACTCCGGCGTGGCGGGCGGCGTTGTGGGCGGCCTCGCGCAGCGCCGCCACGAGCCCTTCGAGCCGTCGGTCGAGCACCGTGTCGCCGACCACCACCAGGTCGACCTCCACCTCGTGGGTGTCCTCGACCTCGGTCACCACTGCCTCGAGCGCGGCCAGCAGGTGCTCGGGTCGACCGTCGACCGGGGCCCGCTCGTCGAAGAGCCACGCCCGCAGCTCGCGCTCCTGGCGGCGAGCCAGCATGCGTGCCCGGCCCGGCGAGTCGTCGGCGTGGCGCTGGATCAGGGTCAGCGTCTGGAGGACCGAGTCGTGCAGGTGGGCGGCCATGTCGGAGCGCTCCTCGGAGCGGATGCGCTCGCGGCGCTCGCCGTCGAGGTCGCGCCAGAGGCGCACGATCCACGGCCCGAGCAGCAGGGCCACGCCGACGCCGGTGGCGGCGGCGGCGAGGCCGATCTGCCCGAGCGCCGACAGCAGGCCACCGGACGCGAGCAGCGCGGCCAGCCCGACCACGAGGAGCAGCCCGCCCGCCAGCGCGCGCAGGACCACCACGCGCCCGCGGGACACCGTGTCGACCGGCGCGCTCGAGCGGCCACGGGCCAGCCCCATCCACCGCTCACGACCCTCGTCGCTCGTGCGGGCCCACACCAGCGCGAACCCTGCGGCCGACACGCCCACCGACCACACCAGGCCGGCCGGCACGACGAGGCCGATGCTGCCCACGAGCGACACGAGGCCGAGGGTGATGAGACCGACGCCGACCGCCCGGTCCGCCGTCGGGCGGAGCTCCACCGGGCGCTCACCCGTGGCGCGGTCGTCCTCGACGGGAAGGAGCCCCCACAGCACGACGTAGGCGAGGACGCCGAAGCCGTTGGCGAGGGTGAGCACCACGAAGGCCAGGCGCAGCACCATCGGGTCGACGCCGAGGTGGCGGCCGAGGCCCTCGCAGACGCCCGCGCCGAGGCGGTCGTCGGTCGGCCGCTCGGCGCCCCGCAGACCGCGGAGCAGCTCTCGGAGGTCGGGCAGCTCTGCCATCGGAGGTCGATGATCCCACGGCCGGCCGGATGCAGGGATGGGGGATGGTCCCCACCCACCCCGAGGCCCGCTCAGGGGGTCAGGGGCATCCCCGATTGCCGCGCGAGGGCCTCCGACGGATGCTGCAGCCATGGCAGAGAACGGCGACACCACCACGAGCACCCGCAAGCTGGTCCGGCTCCCCGACGACGGCCACATCGCCGGCGTCTGCGCCGGTCTGGCCCGCTTCCTCAACGTCGACCCGCTGCTGGTGCGGATCGCCGCCTTCGTCCTCCTCATCTCGGGCCCGGGGTTCTTCCTCTACCTGGCCGCCTGGATCTTCGTCCCGGCCGTCGACGGCACGATGCTCGTCGAGCAGGTCAAGCCGCTGCCCGAGGACAAGCACACCCAGGTGGTCGGGATCGTGCTGATCGCCGCGGCGATCATCGTGCTCTCCGGCGGCTGGTGGTGGTCCCCGTCGCGCCACTGGCTGGTCCCGCTCGGCCTGATCGGCCTCGGCGGCTGGCTGCTGCTCCGCAAGGACCGCGACGACGACCGCCCCGATCCGACCTCGGTGGTGCCGGAACCCCCCGCACCCTCCGGCACCACCGAGGCGCCCACCGGCTCTACGCCCTCCACCGACGAGGGCGTCGCCGACGGCGAGGCCGACGCCGACGACACCACCTCGGTGTTCGCATCGCCCCTCGCAGGAGGCAGCGACGGGCCGCCCCCGCCCGACGACGCCCCGACCACGGCGATGCCCATCCCCCCGCCCGCCCACCTCGAGCCGACGCGCCGGCGCCGGAGGTTCCTCGGACCGCTGGTCCTCGGCGCGCTCCTGATCTGGGGCGGCGCCGCGTGGCTCGGCGGCGTGGAGCTCCAGGACGGCCTCGCCATCGCGCTCGTGATCCTCGGCGGCGGGTTCGTGCTCGGCGCCTTCGTCGGCGGCAGCCGCGCCCTGGTGTTCCCCGCCTTCCTCGTGGGCGCGGCCCTGGTCTTCACGTCGATCGTGGACATCCCCTGGAACGGTGGCATCGGCGACCGTCGGTGGGAGGTCGACGAGGCGTCCGACCTCGAAGGCGACTACGAGCTCGGCATCGGGCAGGGCACCCTCGACCTGACCGAGCTCACGCTCGGGGCCGGGAGCCACCGCGAGGTCCACGTCTCGGTCGGCATCGGCGAGCTGCGCGTGATCGTTCCCGACGACCTCAACCTCGAGGTGACGACCCACGTCGGCGCCGGCGACATCGACCTCTTCGGCCGGCACGACGAGGGGATGAGCGTCGACCTCGATCGCGACATCGACGGCTCCTCCAGGAGCGGCACCATCGAGCTCGACCTCGAGGTCGGCCTGGGCCACATCGAGGTTCGCGCCGCGTAGGTGACGGGCGCCCCGCCGTTCAGGCGAGCACGGCCCCACATCCGAACTGGCGCGTGTTCGTCGGCGTTTGCAGCGAACATCTCGCGCCAGTTCCAGTGGGGTGGCGGGCGACCACCGTCAGGCGAGGACAGCGCGGGCCACGAGGTCCTGGCCGAACCCGGTGAGGATGGCGAGGTAGAGGAGTCCGGTGGCGGCCATCACCGCGGAGTACTGACGCTCCTTGAGCGCCGCCCGGGTGACCACCACGAGACCGATGGTGGTCACCGCGCAGGTGGCCCACATCCACCCGAGGATGCCGTTGTACCCGTCGTCGATCGAGCCGTTGAACACCGACACCATCCCCGTCGGCCACAGCATCACGACCACCTCGAACGGCCAGATCCACCCGAGCCACCGGATGAGCTCGAGGAGCGGCCCGCGGGGCATCCCCGGCTGCACCAGGTACCAGTGACCGAGGAGCATGGCGTCGCTCACCGCCCCCAGGAACGCGGCTCCCACGACCACGCGGGCCACCGACAGCAGGGCGGGATCGCCGGCGTCGATGCCACCGGCGACGAGCCCGATCAGGCCGAGCGCCGGAGCGACCAGGTCGAGGAGCGGCGGGAACTCCGGCAGGGTGGCATCGCCGGCGGAGCGGTTCCGCTCGATGCCGGTCATCGCCGTGACGCGGGCGCTGCGCTCCTCGACGCGCTCGCGGTCCCCCGCCACCCCTGCCCTGCGGCGCTGCACCGACACGACCAGCGCGGCGCCGGTGGCGAGGACGAGGCCGATCGATGCGGCCTCCCGTAGGGGCACGCCGTCGCCGTAGCGGAACCCCACGCCGGCGGCGACCGCCGCGATCAGGCCGTAGGTCCCACGGAGCAGCCAGCCGTAGCCCAGGCTGACCATCCGGCCCCGGGTGGTGATCCAGCAGAACAGCAGACCGCCGGTGGCCCACTGCAGCAGGACGGTGGCGGCGTCGAGGCGGATCACGCCGACAGGCTGGCGCGGCCCGTCAGACGATCGCCAACCCGTGGTCGACCCGGTTCAGCGGATCGGGTCCGTCGGACGAGGCCACGACGATGTCCTCGAGCCGGAACCCGAAGCGTCCGCTGACGTAGATGCCGGGCTCCACGGAGAAGGCGTGGCCCGCCTCGAGAGGCGTCGCGTTGCCCGACACGATGTACGGGTCCTCGTGGGCCTCGATGCCGATGCCGTGGCCGGTGCGGTGGATGAACTGCTCGCCCCACCCGGCGTCGGCGATGATCCGGCGGGCGGCCGCGTCGACCTCCTCGCACGGGGTGCCGAGCACCGCCGCGTCGACCGCCGCCTGCTGGGCGGTCTGGAGCACCGCGTAGACCTCGGCCAGCTCGGTCGGCGGCTCGCCGATGTGGACGCACCGGGTGATGTCGGAGCAGTAGCCGACCCCGTCCGGGCCCAGCATCGTTCCCCCGAAGTCGCAGAGCACCGCCTCGCCGGCCTCGATCACGCGGTGGCCCGGCTCGTGGTGGGGGCTGGCCGCGTTGGCCCCCGCCGCCACGATGGCGAAGTTCACCCGGTGGTGGCCCTCGGCGAGCAGGCGCCGGCCGAGGTCGGCGGACACCTCGGCCTCGGTCCGTCCGACGAGCGGGATCTCCCCCGCCTGCAGGGCGGTGGCCACGCGGTCGGCGGCGGCCCCCGCGGCCCGCAGCGCGGCGATCTCCGCGGCGTCCTTGGCCGCCCGCAGCGGGCCGAGCACCTCGTCCGAGCGACCGAAGCGCGTGGACGGCAGGGCCGCTTGGAGGTCGACGAGGAACCGAGCCCAGGTGCGATCGCCGATCGACGCCGTGGCCGCGGGACCGACGAGGTCGGCCACGATCGCGATCGGGTCGTCGGTCTCGCCCCAGGTGCGCAGCGCGAAGAGGTCCGGCCGCTCGACCACCCGCGGCGCCTCCAGCGCGGGGACCACCAACGTGCCATCGCCCTCGCGCGGCAGCACGAGCATCGTGAGGCGCTCGAGCGGCATCGCCTCGTACCCCGTGAGGTACGGCAGGTCCGGGCCGACGGACAGCAGCAGCACGTCGACGCCCAGCTCGCCCATGCGCTCCCGCACACGCGCGCTCCGCTCCGAGAACATGCGGCGAGCGTACCCACGCCCCTGCTGTCACCAGAACCCGCCCTCACGCCGGGGATCCGTGACAGCGTGCCCGTTGATGTCACCCCATCCCGGCCTGTCGGCGGGATCCGGTGACAGCACCACCCGGGTGTCACACGGTCTGGCTTCACTCGAGCGATGGTCCGTCACCTGAACGGGGCCATCGCCGAGCGGTCCCGAACTCAGCTCGGCCTCATCACCCGGCCGCAGCTGTTCGAGCTCGGCGTCACCGAAGACCGGCTCTGGCACCTCACCACGACCGGCGCGCTGGTCAGAGTCGAGCCGGGGGTGTTCCGCGTCGGAGCAGCACCAACCTCATGGGAGCAACAGCTCACCGCCGGCGTGCTCGGACTCGGCCGGGGAGCCGTCGTCTCGCATCTCGCCGCTGCCGCGCTCTGGCGTTTCGATGGAGTGTCCCGAGCCGCGGTGGAGTTCACCGTTCCCAGGTCGAACCGGAACCGCCTCGCCGTTGGTCGCGTGCACTCCACGCTCCACCTCGAGGACGAGGACGTCGATGAGCGGTGTGGGATCCCGGTGACCAGTGCGACCCGCACCATCGTGGACTCCGCAGCGCTCCTGACCCGCCGGGCGCTCGAATCCGCCGTCGACGGCGCCTGCAGGGACAAGCTCACGTCCGAAGAGCAGTTGCTCGATCGAGCGGTCCGCCTCCGCCGACCCGGACGGTCCCAGCTGTTCCTGGTGCTCGGAGCCGACCGCGACACGGGGCGTCCGCACACCTGGCTGGAGCGCGAGCTCCTTCGGGTCCTTCGCGTGGCCGGCGCGCCGCTCCCCCGCACACAGACCGTGCTGACCGCGCAGGGCAAGGTGGCGCGCGTCGATGCCTTCTACGAGGGGCAGCGGCTCATCGTCGAGGTTGCGGGGCATCGGACGCACAGCACCCGGCGCCAGCGTCAGGCGGACTACGAGCGCCGGCTTCGCCTCGAGCAGGCAGGCAACCGCGTGGCGGAGTTCTCCTACGAGGACGTCACCGAGCGCCCGGACTACGTCGTCAGCACGATCCTGGCCCGGTTGGCCGTGTCCCACTGACCTGCTGTCACCATCCGTTGGCTCAGGGGCGGGATGCCGTGACAGCAGGAGTCGGGGTGGTGGCCTGGGCGGCCTGGCGGGCGTGGTAGCTGGAGCGGACGAGGGGGCCCGCCTCCACGTGTCCGATGCCCATCGCCTCGCCCGTCACCTTCAGGGCGGTGAGCTCGTCCGGGGTCCACCAACGGGCCACGGGCAGGTGGGCCGAGGTGGGGCGCAGGTACTGCCCGACCGTGACGATGTCCACGCCTACTCCCCGCAGGTCGGTGAGCGCCTGCCGCACCTCGTCGTCGGTCTCCCCGAACCCGACGACCAGCGACGACTTCGTGGTGAGCCCCGCGGCCTTGGCCCGAGCGAGGACCGACAGCGACCGGGCGTAGCCCGCCGACGGGCGCACCGCCCGCTGCAGCCGGGCCACGGTCTCGAGGTTGTGGTTCAGCACGTCGGGGCGCTCGGCGAAGATCACGTCGAGCGAGTCGACGTCGCCCTTGCAGTCGGGGATCAGCACCTCGACCGACACGCCGGGCGTGCGGGCCCGGATGGCGCGGATCGTCGCGGCGAACTCGGCGGCCCCGCCATCGGCCCGGTCGTCGCGCGCGACCGCCGTGACCACGGCGAAGCGCAGACCCATCCGCTCGACGGCCTCGGCCACCCGCTCCGGCTCGGCGGGGTCCGGCGGTTCGGGGTGGCGGGTGTCGACGAGGCAGAACCCGCAGGCCCGCGTGCACCGCTCGCCGTTGATCATGAAGGTGGCGGTGCCGTCGGCCCAGCACTCCGAGAGGTTCGGGCAGCCCGCCTCCTCGCACACGGTGACGAGGCCGAGGTCGCGCACGGTGCGCCGCACCCGCCCGACCTCCGGCGTCAGCTTGAGCTGCGCGCGCATCCACTCCGGCTTCCGGGAGCTGATCGACAGCCCCTCGGTGACCCCCGCCTCCGCCAGCCGCCGCTCCCGCCGAGCCGTCGTCCCCCCAACACCCGAACCCGTCGACATTTCGCACGTGGGCACGTGCGAAATGTCGACGAGTTCATCTCGTTGACGGCTGAAGGGGGCGAGGTCGTCGGGGGTGTGGCGCCAGACGACGTCGGCGCGGTCCGTGCCGCCCCTGCCCCAGCGGTCGGCCGCCTTGGCGGCGACGAGGTCGACCACCTCGCGCATCGACACCTCGATGCCCTCCTCGTAGAGCGAGGTGACGCCCTTGTCGGCGATGCCGCACGGCACGATGTGGCCGAACATCGACAGGTCGGGATCGACGTTGAGCGCGAAGCCGTGCATCGACCGGCCCCGGCTGAGCCGGACTCCGACGGCGCAGACCTTGCGGGGCACGGCGCCGTACGGGTCGACCCACACCCCGGGGTAGCCCGGCACGCGGCCCACGTCGGCCAGCCCGAGCTCGGTGACGACGTCGATGACCAGCTGCTCGACCGACGCCACGTACGCCGCGGTGTCCGCCAGGCCCCCGCCCCGCCGACCCGGCACGGTGAGGATCGGGTACCCGACCAGCTGGCCCGGGCCGTGGTAGGTCACGTCGCCGCCGCGGTCGGTGCGCACCAGCTCGGCGCCCACCTCGCCCGGCGGCCGCAGGAGGTGGCCGAGGTCGCCCCGCACGCCGAGCGTGTACACGGGCGGGTGCTCGAGGAGCAGCAGGTGGTCGTCGGGCGACTCGGAGAAGAGCCCGCGCTGGAGCGCGTGCGCGTCCTGGTACCGAACGCGTCCGAGCCAGCGGACGTGGAGCGGGCTACAGCTCGGCAGACCAGTCACGGGTCTCGATGAGCTCCTTGACCCGGTGGACGAACGCCGACGCGTAGGCACCGTCGAACGCCCGGTGGTCGAAGCCGAGGGCGAGGTTGCCCACCGAGTGGATGGCGATGCTCTCGGACCCGTCGGGCAGCGTGACCACGACCGGCCTCCGCTTCACGCCGTCGGTGGAGAGGATCGCCACCTGCGGCTGGTTGATCACCGGCATCGTGAGGAGCGTGCCGAACGGGCCCGGGTTGGTGATCGTGAAGGTGCCGTCGGAGATGTCGTCCGGCGTGAGCTTCTTCGATCGAGCCCGGCCGGCGAGGTCGCTGACCTCACGGGCCAGCTGGCGCATCCGCTTCCCGTCGGCGTCGCGGATCACCGGCACCATGAGGCCCTTGAAGTCGAGGTCCACGGCGATGCCGAGGTTGAGGTAGTTGTGCACCACCAGCGCCTCGTCGGTGAAGGTGGCGTTGACCTCGGGGAAGTCCTGGATCGCGTCGACGACGGCACGGGCCACGAACGGCAGGTAGGTGAGGCTGAACCCCTCCTGGGCCTTCCAGCCGTCCTTCTCGGCCCGTCGGACCTTGTCGACGCCCTCGTAGTCGACCTCGATGGAGACGTAGACGTGGGCCGAGGTGTCGATCGAGCGGCGCATGTGCTCGGCGGTGCGCTTGCGGATGTTCGACAACGGCACGACCGTGTCGCGATCGCCCGATCGCACGAAGGCCTCCGGGGCCCGTGACGACGTCGGAGCCGGCGCAGCCGCTGCGGAGGCGGCCGGGGCGGCACCGCGGGGCTTGGCGTCGGCGGCGGCGAGGACGTCGTTGCGGGTGATCCGGCCACCGATCCCGGAGCCCTTGATCGACGCGGGGTCGAGGCCGTGCTCGGCGATCAGCCGGCGGACCACCGGCGAGAGCAGGCGTCCGCCGCCGCCGTCGCCGGACGCCGCCGGCGCAGGTGCGGGAGCGGCCGGAGCGGCAGGTGCAGGTGCAGGAGGCGGGGGGGCCGCCTCCGCCGCGGGATCGGCCGCCGGGGCCTCCGCGGCCGCCGGGGCCTCCGCGGGCGCGGCGGGCTCCTCGGCCGGGGCGGCCTCGGCCGGCGCGGCCTCGGCGGGGGCCTCAGGCGCCGGAGCGGCGCCGGCATCACCGACGACCGCGAGCACGACGCCGACGTCGACGGTCTCGCCCTCCGGCACCCGGATCTCGGTGAGCGTGCCCGAGACGGGTGACGGCACCTCGGAGTCGACCTTGTCGGTGGACACCTCGAACAGCGGCTCGTCCTCGGCGACGGCATCGCCGACCGCCTTGAACCACTTGGTGATCGTGCCCTCGGTGACGGTCTCACCGAGCTGGGGCATCGTGATGTCAGCCATTCGCGGCCTGTCTCCTCGGGGCTAGCCGTGCAGGGGGCGGCCGGTGAGCGAGATCATGGCCTCACCGAGCACCTCGGTCATCGTCGGATGGGGCTGGATGAGGGAGGCCATGTCGTCGACGGTGGCCTCCCAGTTGACGGCGAGGTAGCCCTGGCCGAGCTGCTCGGTGACCCAGGGGCCCACCATGTGCACGCCGAGGATGCGCCCGGCCCGGCCGTCGGCGCCCTTCTCCGCGATGACCTTCACCATCCCCTCGGCCTGGTTGACGATCATCGCCCGGCCGTTGTGGTTGAAGCGGCTCTTCTGGGTGACGACCTGGAGGCCGGCCTCCTTGGCCGCCTCCTCGGACATGCCGGTGAACGCGGCCTCCGGGCGGGAGTACACGCACCACGGGACCTTGCCGTAGTCGACCGGCGCGGGGTCCTCACCGAGGATGTCCTGGATGGCGATCACGCCCTCGATGAAGGCGACGTGCGCCAGCGCGGGGGTGGCGATGGCATCGCCGACGGCCCAGACGCCGGGCTCGCCGGTGCGGCAGCCCTCGTCGACCTCGATGAACCCGCGGTCGCTGACCTTCACGCCGGTGCCGTCGAGCCCGAGGTCCTCGGTGTTCGGCCGACGGCCGACCGACACGACGACCACGTCGACGTCGAGCCCCTCGCCACCGACGCGGACGGTGGTGCCACCGTCGCCCGGCTCGTGGCCCTCGACCTGGACCCCGGTCTTGATCGTGATGCCGCGCTTCTTGAACGACTTCTCGATGACGCCGGTGACGTCCTTGTCGAGCCCGGGCAGGATCTTCGGCAGGGCCTCGAGGATCGTGACCTCGGAGCCGAGGTCGCTCAGCATGGAGGCGAACTCGCACCCGATCACGCCGCCGCCGATGATCGCCGCCCGCTTGGGCAGCTGCGGCATCGACAGGACCTCGTCGGAGGTCATCACGATCGTGCCGTCGACGTCGAAGCCGGGCAGCGTGCGGGGCAGCGAGCCCGGCGCCAGCACCACCGCGTCGCCGGTGATCTCGATGTCGCCGGAGGCACCGCCGGAGACGGAGACCCGCTTGCCGGCGTGGAGGCGGCCGTGGCCGTCGAGCACGGTGACCTTGCGGCCCTTGAGCATCGTGCCGAGCCCGCCGACCAGTCCGGACACGATCGTGTCCTTGCGGGCCAGCGAGGTGGACCAGTCGATGGTGGGCTCGCCGGCGGTGATGCCGTAGGTCGAGGCCTCGGACACGTGGAGGTAGGTGGCCGCGGTCTCGAGGAGCTCCTTGGCCGGGATGCAGCCCACGTTGAGGCACGTGCCGCCGAGCTTGTGGTGCTCGATCATCGCGATGTTGAGCCCGGCCGACGCGCCGTAGAGCGCCGTGGCATAGCCGCCGGGACCGCCGCCGATCACGACGACGTCGTAGTGCTCGGCCGTGACAACCACATCCTTCGGTGAGATCGGGGGGCAACCGGTGCGGAGCGATCCTATCGGCCCCGGTCGTTCGCCCCGACGGCTGCTTGCTACCGCGCGGTAGGCCGAAGGTGAGGCGCCGCAGGCGTTCCTCAGAGCTCGCCGCAGCTCGCCGCGGGCGAGCGAGGACGACGCCTACCGGCGACATCACCGTTGCGACGTACCGTCATTGCTGGGCCTGGAGCTGCTGCACGACCGCGGCCTGGCGTCGGATCTCGACGCTGGCCTGCGTGTTGGGCCGGCCCCCGCCGGTGTACACGCCCCGGACGGGCGGGACGTCGTCGTAGTCCCGGCCGCAGCCGATGGCGATGTGGCGCTGACCCACCTGGAGGGCGTTCGTCGGGTCGAGGGCCAGCCATCCCCAGCCGGGGATCGCGGCCTCGAACCAGGCGTGGGTCTGCACGGAGACCTCGTCGCCCTCCACCTCGGCGCCCGTCTGCTCGGATGCGGCGAAGAAGTAGCCCGACACGTAGCGGGCGGGGATCGACACGCTGCGGCAGAGGGCCACGGCGAGGTGGGCGTAGTCCTGGCACACGCCCTGGGCCTTGGCCAGCACCTCGTTCACGTCGACGCCGATGTAGGTCGCGCCCGGGGTGTAGCGCAGCGAGGTGTGGACGAACCGGTGCAGCGCCAGGACGATGCCCACCACGTCGTCGCCCGTGACCGCGGCGATGCGGTCGGAGGCGGCGGCGATGTCGCCCTCCCAGGCGGTGTGGGCGGTGGGCCCGAGGTACTCCACGTACTCGTCGCGGAAGATCGCGTCGTGCAGCTCCTGCCGGCGGGGGGACACGCTGACGATCGGCCGGGGGAACGTCTCCACCGAGGCCTCCGCGGTGATCTCGAGCGACACGTGGGGCTCGCGGATGCCGAACGTGTCCACGCGGGTGCCGAAGTAGTCCTGGTACGAGAGCACCCGCGTGGTGGGATGCGTGGTGACCCGGTACGCCACGAGCTGCTGGTGCCCGTCGGACGCGGGGCAGGCCCGCAGCTCGTTCTGCGAGGCCCGCACGACGTCGTCGTAGTGGATCGTCGTCCGGTACTTCACGTCGTACCGAGAGACCGTCACCCGCCGACCTCCACGATCGGGCCGAAGGCGCCGAGGGAGTGGACGTCGTGCTCCTGGGCGCCCCGGAAGTACTGCAGCGCCACCGCCTCGGCGACCTGGCGCACGCCGTTGAGCAGCTGGTCCAGGAAGATGTGGAGGTCGCCCTCGAGGAGCTCGTGCGTGTCGAGGAACTCGAGATCGGAGCGCGTGCGGCCGAGGAGCCGCTGCGGGCGAGCCAGGCTGCCGCTCCCCGCCTCGAGGCGGGCGAGGTCGTTCTCCGCCGAGCGCAGGCAGAACAGCACCGACCTCGGGAAGGTCCGGGACAGGAGGAGGAACTCCACGACGTCGGCGGGATCCATCGACGCGCGGTAGTGCCGGCGGAACGCCTCGGACCCCGACGCGGACTTCAGCGTCTGCAGCCAGTGGTGGAAGCCACCCATCGCGCCCGCGGTGACGAGCTGGCTGAACCGGACGTCGAGCAGCCGGCACGTCATCTCCGCCCGCTCGATCATCCACCCGAGCTGGAGGAACCGCCACCCGTCGTCGCGGGGCATGGTCTCCCCGGCCACGCCCGCGATCATCTGGCAGCTGCGCTTCACGAACCCGTAGAGCTCGTGCGGCCGCAGCTCCACGTCGGCCCGCAGGTTCCGGGCCCGCAGCTCGAGGTGGAAGCTGTTCAGCGCCTCCCACAGCTCCGTGGAGATGAGCTCGCGCGCGGCGCGGGCGTTCTCGCGCGCCGCACCGACCGAGGAGAGGATGGCGCCCGGGTTGTCACGATCGAAGACCAGGAACTCCGAGACCGTGGCCGCGCGGACGCTGGTCTCGAGCTCGGCGAAGGGCCGGTCGAGCCAGAGCACCTTCAGCAGGTCCATCCACGAGCGCTCCGCCTCCCACGGCATCGCCTCGAGGAGGCCGTGGTACGTGACGTCGAGCATGCGGGCGGTGGACTCGGCGCGCTCGATCTCGCGGCCGGCCCAGAAGAGCGACTCGGCGTGGCGGGCCAGCATCAGCCGGTCCCCCGAGCGCGGCCGGCGTCGGGCTCGGCGAGGACCCACGTGTCCTTGCTGCCGCCCCCCTGGCTCGAGTTCACGACGAGGCTGCCCTTGCGCAGGGCGACGCGGGTGAGCCCACCCGGCATCACCTCGACCTTGTCGCCGCAGAGGACGAAGGGGCGCAGGTCGACGTGGCGGCCCTCGAGGTGGTCGTCCACGAGGGTGGGGTGCCGCGAGAGCGACACGACCTCCTGGGCGATGTAGCCGCGGGGATCGGCCTCCACCCGTCGGCGCATCGCCTCGATCTCGCCGTCGCTGGCGGCCGGACCGATGAGCATCCCGTACCCGCCGGACTCCGCCACCGGCTTCACCACCAGCTCGTCCATGCGATCGATGACCGCCTTGCGCTGGTCGGCGTCCCACAGCAGGTAGGTCGGCACGTTCGGGAGGATGGGCTCCGTGCCCAGGTAGTAGCGGATGAGGTCGGGCACGTAGGCGTAGACCGCCTTGTCGTCGGCCACGCCGTTGCCCACCGCGTTGGCGATCGTGACGTTGCCCGCTCGCGCCGCCATCATCACCCCGGGGATGCCGAGGATGGAGTCGGAGCGGAACACCACCGGATCGAGGAAGGCGTCGTCGATCCGCCGGTAGATCACGTCCACCCGCTTGAGGCCATGGGTCGTGCGCATCGACACGACGTGGTCGTCGACCACGAGGTCGCGGCCCTCGACCAGCTCCACGCCCATCTGCCGCGCCAGGAACGCGTGCTCGAAGTAGGCGGAGTTGTAGACGCCCGGGGTGAGCACGACGACGGTCGGGTCGGGGTCGGCGCCCGCGGGGCTCACCCGACGGAGGGCGTTGAGCAGGGCCGGTCCGTAGTGGTCGACCGGCCGGACGAGGTGGTCGGCGAACACGTTCGGGAGCACGCGCGTCATCGCCGCCCGGTTCTCCAGCACGTAGGACACGCCGCTCGGGTTGCGCAGGTTGTCCTCGAGCACCCGGTAGGTGCCCTCGGCGTCGCGCACGAGGTCGATGCCGGCCACGAGGCACCGGGCGCCGTGCGGCACGGCGATGCCGAAGGCCTGGCGCTGGAAGCCGTCGCTGCTCGTGACGAGCCACTTCGGGATGATGCCGTCCTTGATCACGGCCCGATCGCCGACGTAGAGGTCGTCGAGGAACCGGTTCAAGGCGGTGACCCGCTGGATCAGCCCCTCTTCGAGGTGGGCCCACTCGTCCGCGGGGATGAGCCTCGGCACGAGGTCCATGGGGAACGTCCGCTCGATGCCCTCCCCCTCGCCGTAGACGGTGAAGGTGATGCCGGCGCTCCGGAAGGCGGCGTCGCGGACCCGCTCGCGCTCGGCGAGGTCCTGCGACGTCATCCGGTCGAGCTGGCCCACCAGGGTGTCGTAGTGCGGGCGCGGCGCACCACCCGCCTCGATGGCCTCATCGAAGAAGGGACCCGGGTCGTACCCGTCGAACAGCCCCTGGAGTGCCACCCCCGGGACCGTACTGGTCGCCGCTTGCTGCAAGATGGCGACTCTCTTACCCGGACCTGACGCCCGGGACCCCCCGCCCGGTCGGCGGGACCTAGCCCTTGGCGATCATCGTCAGCTGGATCGCCGCCGCGCCGAGGATGACGAGCCCGCAGATCAGCGCCGCGATGATGAGCCGCCGGGTCGACACGGGAGCCCGATCAGCGCCCGGTGAGGATCGCCTGGACCGCGCCCTCGCTGTCGGGCGTGACGAGCACCAGGACCTCGTCGCCGGGCAGCAGCGACGTGTCGCCGCGGGGGAAGATCACCCGCTCCTCGCGCAGGACGGCCACGATCGTGGAGTCGCGCGGGAAGTCGAGGGACACGATGTCCTTGTTCGCGGCGAGGGCGTCGGCGGCGAGGGTGACCTCGATGAGGCTGGCCCGGCCCTTCTCGAAGCTGAGCAGGCGGACCAGGGTGCCGACGGACACCGCCTCCTCCACGAGGGAGGTGAGGAGGTGCGGGGTCGACACGGCCACGTCGACACCCCAGTTCTCGTTGAACATCCAGTGGTTCTTCGGGTTGTTCACGCGGGCGATGACACGAGGCACCGCGAACTCCTGCTTGGACAGCAGCGACACCACGAGGTTGTCCTCGTCGTCGCCGGTGACCGCGGCGAGGACGTCGACGTCGTCGAGCGGCACCTTGCGGAGGTTGTCCACCTCGCAGGCGTCGGCGAGGACCCAGCGCACGCCGGCCGGCTCGCCCGACCGCTCGGCCCTGGCCACCCGGTCGGAGTCCACCTCGACGATGGTGACGTCGTGCCCGCCCCGGTTGAGCTCCTCGGCGATGAAGGTGCCGACGTTGCCGCCACCCACGATGACGACCTTCACGAGTGGCCTCCGTGGCTGTCGGCGAGGTGGGCGTCGAGCTCCGCGATGCGGTCGCTGCCCACCGACATGTAGACGACGTCGCCCTCCTGGGTGACCAGGTCGGGGTCGGGCACCTGGCCGACGCCGAGCCGGGACAGGGCGGCGACCCGGGCCAGGCCGGGGACGTCGAGGTCGCCGAGGCGACGGCCGGCCCACGACGCGGCGACCGGGCGCTCCACGAGCACCACCGCGGCGGACGGGTCGGTCCACTCCGTGGCGGGCGCGTCCGGCAGGATCCGGCGCAGCACCCGGTCGGTCGTCCATTGCACCGTGGCGATCGTCGGGATGCCGAGGCGCTCGTAGATCGCGGCCCGACGAGGGTCGTAGATGCGGGCGATCACGCGCTCGACGCCGAAGACCTCGCGAGCCGTGCGGGCCACCATGATGTTCGAGTTGTCGCCGCTGGTGACCGCCGCCAGAGCGCCGGCGCCCTCGATGCCGGCCTGGCGCAGCAGGTCCCGGTCGAAGCCCACGCCGACGACGGTCTTGCCACCGAAGCCCTCGGGCAGACGGCGGAAGGCCTTCTGGTTCTTGTCCACCACTGCGACGGTGTGCCCGCTGTCCTCGAGGATCCGGGCCAGGCCGGATCCGACGCGCCCGCAACCGACCACAACGACGTGCAAGGTGTGCTCCTCCCCCGAACGGGGCGATCGACCGAGGACGGATCCTAGGACCGGCCTGCCAGGCGGCGGCAATCCGGCGTGGGGCCGGTCTTGCACCCGGCGGGAGGCCCCTCGACCCCGGAACGGTGGGGCCCCACACCATCTGATGTTCGGGAACCTTGACACAAGGGGGAAGGGTCCTTCATGCTGTCCCCGTGCTCGTCTGCCAGTGCGAGGCCGTGAACGACCGCCGGATCGTGGCGGAGATCATCAGCGGCGCGCTCGACGCCGAGTCGCTCGCCGCGCGATGCGGCGCCGGCGCGCGGTGCGGTGGGTGCCGCCCTACGATCGAGGCGCTGCTGGCGTCCCTCGGCCCGTCTGAGCAGCCGGTGGCGATCAGCGCCTGATCGTCCGCCGTCCCCACCCCGCCGAGCACGAGGAGACGGCTGTGCAGGGGAACCCCGAGATCGTCGAGCTGCTCAACGACGTCCTCACCGCTGAGCTGACGGCGATCAACCAGTACTTCATCCACGCCAAGATGCAGGACAACTGGGGCTACGGCCACCTCGCCCACGAGACCCGCGACGAGTCCATCGACGAGATGAAGCACGCGGAGAAGGTGATCGACCGGATCCTCTACCTCGAGGGCACCCCCAACCTGCAGCGGCTCGGAGCGCTGCGGGTCGGCGAGAGCGCCGTCGAGCAGCTGCGCATGGACCTCGAGCTCGAGCGCGAGGCGATCCCGCGCCTCAACGCCGGCATCGCCGCCGCGGTCGCCGTCGGCGACAACGGCACCCGGGAGCTCCTCGAGGCCATCCTCACGGACGAGGAGGAGCACGCCGACTGGCTCGAGACCCAGCTCACCCTGGTCGAGCAGGTGGGCGAGGCGCACTACCTCGCGCAGCAGATCCGCGGCAGCTGACCTACCGGCCCGCGGCGAGCAGGTCGCGGATCTCGGCGAGGAGCTCGGCCTCGTTCGGCGGAGCCGCGTCCTCGCTGACCTCACCCCGGCTGCGGCGCTCGGCCATGACCGCCATCGGCTTCACGATCACGAAGAACACCACCGCCGCGATCGAGGCGAACCGGATCACGGCGTCGATGACGATGCCGTAGCTGAAGACGCTGCCGTTCACGTCGAAGGTCATGTCCGTGAAGTCCTTGGACACGATCATCCCGACCAGCGGCGTGACCAACCCGGTCGTGATCGCGGTGACGATCGCCGTGAACGCGGTGCCGATCACGACAGCGACCGCCAGGTCGACCACGTTGCCCCGGAACAGGAACTTCTTGAAGTCGCTCAGCACGTTCGCACTCCCTCGATCGTCGGAACCCAACGGGTCGGTACGGTAATCCCGGGCATCAGAGCGAGGAGCGGGACGTGCGCATCGCCATCACGGGCTCGAGTGGTCTGATCGGCACGGCGCTCACCGCGCGCCTCACCACCGACGGCCACCAGGTCGTGCCGATCGTCCGCCGCGACGGCCAGCCGGGCACGATCCGATGGGATCCCGCCACCGGCCGACTCGATCCGTCCGACCTCGAGGGCCTCGACGCGGTGGTCAACCTCGCCGGTGAGGGCATCGGGGACCACCGCTGGACTGTCGCGCACAAGGAGCGTGTCCTGGAGAGCCGGCGCGGAGGCACCGCCCTCCTGAGCGAGGCCCTGGCCGCCACCGGCGATCGGCCGGCCGTGCTCGTGTCCGGGTCGGCGATCGGCTACTACGGCGACCGCGGCGACGAGGTCCTCACCGAGCGGAGTGCGCCCGGCACCGGCTTCCTCACCGAGGTCTGCCTCGCGTGGGAGGGGGCGACCGCGGCTGCGCAGGCCGCCGGGATCCGGGTGGCCCACATCCGAACCGGGCTGGTGCTCGATGCCGACGGCGGGGTCCTCCCCCGCATGGCGCTGCCCGTGAGGCTGGGCGCCGGGGGCCGACTCGGATCCGGCAAGCAGTGGCACAGCTGGATCACCCTGGCCGATCACGTCGGAGCGATCGCGTTCCTGCTCACGAACGACGTCTCCGGTCCCGTGAACCTCACGGCGCCCGACCCCGCCACGAACGCGTCGTTCACCAAGGCGCTCGGTCGCGTGCTGCACCGGCCGGTGTGGCTGCCCGTGCCGAAGCTGCCCCTCCAGCTCGCCCTCGGCCGCGGCCGGGCCGACAACCTCCTCTTCACCGGCCAGCGTGTGCTCCCGGAGGTCTTGTTGGCGAGCGGCTTTTCGTTCTCGGAACCAGAGCTTGAACCCGCACTCGCATCGGTGCTGCGCTGAGCAAGGTCAAGGTCAACCCATGCGCCGCTTCTGTCGCTCCGGCGGCGCGGCGCTCCGCCTCCGCAAGGTCCGCATCCAACCCAGTGAGCCTGCGGCTCACTTGGGTTGCATTCGGACACCTCCATCCACCCGGATGACCTCGGCGTTCATGTAGCTGTTCGACAGGAGCTCGATCGCCATGGTGGCGAACTCCGCCGAGCTCCCGAGGCGCTTCGGGAAGAGCACGTCGCGCTTGAGCTTCTCCTTGAAGGCCTCCGAGGCGTCGCCCTGGCCGTAGATGGGCGTGTCGATGAGGCCGGGGGCGATGCAGTTCACCCGGACGCCGACCGCGGAGAGGTCTCGGGCGATCGGGAGGGTCATGCCGACCACGCCGCCCTTGGAGGACGAGTAGGCGGCCTGGCCGATCTGGCCGTCGAACGCCGCCACGGACGTGACCGTGACGATGGCGCCCCGCTCGCCGTACTCGTCGAGCGGCTCGTTCTGGCTCATCGCAGTGGCCGCGAGCCGGATGCAGTTGAAGGACCCGACGAGGTTGACCTCGAGGACCTTCTTGTAGATGTCGAGGCTGTGGGCGGACTCGTACTGCCCGTCCTTGCCGATGGTCCGGGCCGGCCAGCCGATCCCGGCGGCGGTCACGAGCGCCCGCAGCGGGCCCATCTCCTTGGCCGCCTCGACCGCCGCGATGACCTGCTCCTCGTTCGCGACGTCGGCCTGGGCGAACACGCCGCCGATCTCCTTGGCGACCGCCTCGCCCCTCTCGGGGTTCATGTCGACGATGACGACCTTGGCGCCCTTGTCGGCGAGCTGGCGGGCCGTGGCCTCGCCGAGGCCCGAGGCCCCACCGGTGACGATCGCAGAGATGCCGTTCAGATCCATGGACGGCGACTCTATTGACTGCACGGTCAAGCGGCCCAAACCGCGCGGGCTACGTTGTCCCTTCCCATCGTGCTCCTCGGAGGTCGTTCTGTGCCCGCTCCCACCGCTGCCGATCTCGGCCCCCTCGCCGCCCTCGTTGGCACCTGGGAAGGAGCCGACGGCCTCGACCTCGCGTTCAACAACGAGTCGGGCAAGGTCAAGGAGACGCCCTTCCGCGAGCGGGTCGTGATGAACCCGTTCGGCCCGGTGGACAACGGCACCCAGTGCCTGTTCGGCCTCGACTACCGCATGGCCGCCTGGCGCGACGACGATGCGGACCCGTTCCACACCGAGGTCGGCTACTGGCTCTGGGACGAGGCCGACGGCCAGGTGATGCGCTGCTTCATGGTCCCCCGCGGCTCCACGCTCATCGCCGGCGGCCGGGCCAAGGCCGACTCCACCAGCTTCTCGATGCAGGCCGAGGTCGGCTCCGAGAGCTACGGCATCCTGTCGAACCTCTACCTGGCGGCGTCGGCCCGCACCACGCTGTACCAGTGCACGGTCGAGCTCGGCGACGGCACCTGGAGCTACGACGAGACCACCACGGTCGAGCTCAGCCGCATGCCGGGCACCCCGTTCGCCCACACCGACCGGAACACCATGCACCGCGTCGCCGACGGCGCCTCGGGTCCCGTCCCGGCCAAGCAGCGAGCCAGCCGCTAGGGGACGACCTGGAGGACCTGGTCCTCGCCGAGGTGGTCCTCCAGCGAGCGGACCTGACGACCGACCGCGTCGTCCTCCTGGTCCCACACCACCACGGCTGCATCCACCTGGCGCGCCAGCCAGGCGTCGCGTCGTGCCAGCGCCGCCCCGGCCGCCTGCTTGGTGGCCGGCTCCTTCTGCTCGAGGGTGATCGACACCCGAG
Organism: uncultured Microthrixaceae bacterium; assembly: GCA_963727905.1. GTDB lineage: Bacteria > Actinomycetota > Acidimicrobiia > Acidimicrobiales > VFJN01 > VFJN01. Next base: position 69,156 of record CAVSIC010000018.1, on the reverse strand, counting down.
CGGCGGCCAGCACCTCCGCGAACCACTCGCGCGAGACCTTCGGCCACGGCGCGTCGGGGTTGGGGAACGGCAGCACCGCCACGAGCGGCATCCCCAGTGCGATCGCGGCCTCGGCGCCGAGCTGCTCCGCGCCCAGCCGAAGCCCGCTCACGACCGTGAGCGGGCCGTCGACCTCGACCATCGCGGCAAGGGTTCGCTCGATGCGCTCCCGCACCGCGGCGCTCTGCGGTGTCGGCTCGTAGCCCCCGAGGCGGTCGGGCCGGTGGCCTGTCACCAGCACCAGGCGACCCTCGGGCAGGCGCTTGTCGCGACGAGGCGGCGAGCCGGCCGGCGCCGCGGCTGCGGCATCGGCCCGGATCTTGTCCGGTGGGCCGAGGTCCTCGGGTTCCCCCTCCCCCGTCCGGTCCTCCTGGGTGACGGCGGCCTGCACGGCGAGGCGATCGACCAGGTCGTTCATCGGGTCGCCCGAGTGGCCCTTGACCCACCGGAAGGTCACGTCGCCGCGCGATCGGACGAGCTCGATGAACGGCTCCCACAGGTCGCGGTTGGCCACGGGCTTCTTCGCGCTGTTCACCCAGCCCCGCTTGAGCCAGCCCTCCCACCACCGGTCCCGGAAGCAGTTCACGACGTAGGTCGAGTCGCTCACGATCTCGACCGGCCCCTCGAGGGTGCGCACGGCCTCGTAGGCGGCGCTGATCTCCATGCGCTGGTTGGTGGTCTGGGCCGCCGCTCCGGCCGCCCAGCGGCCCCCGGGGACGGCCCAGGCCCAGCCCCCCGGACCCGGGTTCCCGGAGCACGCGCCGTCGGTGTAGGCGATCGTCATCGGGCGTTCACCGGCGGCCATGCAACGATCGTGCCTCGTCTGGCGTCGGAGCGGGAACAATGGAGGGGGTCACGAGGAAAGAGCGCGCACCGATGATGATCGACGGCTTCGTCCACCAGCTGCCGGATGTGGACCCCGCAGAGACCCAGGAGTGGCTCGACTCGCTCGACGCCGTGGTGGGGGCGCAGGGCAAGACCCGGGCCCGGTTCCTCGTGTCGAAGCTCCTGGAGCGGGCCCGCGAGCTGCAGGTGGGGGTGCCGGCCACGGTCTCCACGCCGTACGTGAACACCATCCCGCCGGAGACGGAGCCGTTCTTCCCCGGCGACGAGGACCTCGAGCGCCGCATCCGGGCCTTCATCCGCTGGAACGCCGCGGTGATGGTGGTGAAGGCGAACAAGCACGCCGACGGCATCGGCGGCCATCTGGCCACGTTCGCGTCGAGCGCCGCCCTCTACGAGGTGGGCTTCAACCACTTCTTCCGCGGCAAGGACGACGGGCTCCCCGGCGACCACGTCTACTTCCAGGGCCACGCCGCCCCTGGCATCTACGCCCGAGCCTTCCTCGAGGGTCGCCTCACCGAGGACCAGCTCGACCACTTCCGCCGCGAGGTCGGTGGCGGAGGGCTCTCGTCGTACCCCCATCCGCGGCTCATGCCCGACTTCTGGGAGTACCCCACGGTGTCGATGGGCCTCGGCCCGCTCAGCTCGATCTACCAGGCCCGCTTCAACAAGTACCTCCACAACCGCAAGCTCGAGAACACCGACCAGTCGCGCGTGTGGGCGTTCCTGGGCGACGGCGAGTGCGACGAGCCGGAGACCCTCGGCTCGATCTCCCTCGCCGCCCGCGAGGGCCTCGACAACCTCATCTGGGTCGTGAACTGCAACCTGCAGCGCCTCGATGGTCCGGTGCGCGGCAACGGCAAGATCATCCAGGAGCTCGAGGCCGTGTTCCGGGGCGCCGGCTGGAACGTGATCAAGGTCGTGTGGGGCGGGAAGTGGGATGAGCTCCTCCAGCGCGATGTCGACGGCGTGCTGCTCGAGCGGATGAACACCACCGTCGACGGCGAGTTCCAGCGCTACGCCGTGGAGTCCGGCGCCTACGCCCGTGAGCACTTCTTCGGCCCCGACCCGCGCCTGCGCCGGATGGTGGAGCACCTCACCGACGAGGAGATCCGCAACCTCCCCCGCGGCGGCCACGACTACCGGAAGCTCTACGCCGCCTACAAGGCCGCCACCGAGCAGGAGGGTGCCCCCACCGTCATCCTCGCCAAGACGATCAAGGGCTGGACGCTCGGCCCGGAGGTGGAGGGGCGCAACGCCACCCACCAGATCAAGAAGATGACCACCGACCAGCTGCGCCTCCTGCGCGAGCGCCTGCACCTGCAGGACATGGTCCCGGAGGAGGCGCTGGCCGACGACCTCGAGCCGCCGTACATCAGCCTGGCCCCCGACAGCGAGGCCGCGCAGTACCTCAAGCAGCGCCGCACCGCCCTCGACGGCTCGCTCCCCAAGCGCACGACAACGGCCCGGCGGCCCATCGAGCTCCCCGCCGACAGCGCGTTCGACGAGGTGCTGGGCGGCTCCGGCAAGCAGGCGGCGTCGACCACCACCGCGTTCACCCGACTGCTGCGCAACCTGTGCCGCGATGAGAGGTTCGGGCCGCGGGTCGTGCCGATCGTGCCCGACGAGGCCCGCACCTTCGGCATGGACGCCCTGTTCCGCGAGCTCGGCATCTACGCGTCGAAGGGCCAGATGTACGAGCCGGTCGATCACGACCTGCTCCTCTCCTACAAGGAGTCGCAGTCCGGGCAGATCCTCGAGGAGGGGATCACCGAGGCGGGCTCGATGGCCAGCTTCATCGCCGCCGGCACGTCGTACGCCACGCAGGGCGTGCCGATGGTGCCGTTCTTCACCTTCTACTCGATGTTCGGGTTCCAGCGGGTGGGCGACCTCATCTGGCAGGCCACCGACGCCCGGGCCCGCGGGTTCCTGCTCGGCGCCACCGCCGGACGCACCACGCTGCTCGGCGAGGGACTCCAGCACCAGGACGGCCACAGCCTCGTGCTGGCGTCGGTCAACCCGGCCATCGAGGCCTACGACCCGTCGTTCGCCTACGAGGTGGCCACCATCGTGCGCCACGGCCTGCAGCGGATGATCGGGCAGGGCGAGGACGTCATCTACTACCTCACCCTCTACAACGAGAACCACCCGATGCCCGCCATGCCCGACGACGTCGCCGCGGGAGTCGTCGAGGGGCTGTACCCGTGGTCGGCGGCACCTGCGGGGCTGCCGGCCAAGGCGTCGATCCTGTTCTCGGGCACCGCCAACCTGGCGGCGCGGGAGGCCCAGGCCGCGCTGGCCGAGCACTACGAGGTCGGCGTCGAGCTGTGGTCCGCCACGAGCTACAAGCGGCTGCGCGAGCAGGCCCTCACCACGGAGCGTTGGAACCGGCTGCACCCCGAGGCCGATCCGCGCTCGGCCCGGGTCACCGAGCTCCTGTCCCCCGGCACCGGTCCGGTGGTCGCGGTCACGGACTTCATGAAGGCGGTGCCGGACCAGATCGGCCGGTGGGTGCCCGATGGCCGCCGCTTCTGTCCGCTGGGCACGGACGGCTTCGGCCGCAGCGACACCCGAGAGGCCCTCCGCCGCCACTTCGAGATCGACACCGGCCACGTGGTCACCGCGGTGCTGGCGGCGCTCGCCGCCGACGGCACGGTGGAGCCCGCTCTCGTCAAGGACGCCATCCAGCGCTACGGCATCGACCCCGACGCCGTCGATCCGGCCGCCATCGACCTCCGCTAGGAGCGCGTCGCCTCACGGTGACGCCGGGCGGCGATGGCCTGGGCCTCGAGCACGGCGAGGTCCGGGTCCGCATCGCCCAGGTCGTCCGGCCACGCGGCGACCGCGTCCTCGGCCCAGGCCGACCACCGGTCGATGGCGTCGGTGAACTCCTGCAGCAGCTGCCCGCAGAGGATCAGCCACGGCAGTCGATCCGGAAAGGGACCGTCGCCGGCGAGGTAGCCCTCGGGGATGCCCTCCGACTGGCGGTAGCTCTCGTCGACCCACGCCCGGGCCGCGCCGATCACGCCGAGGACGTCGTCCTTCGTGCCGTGCTCGGCGAAGAAGACCTTGAGCAGTCCTTCGAACTCGAGCACCGGTCCCGCCGCCGGGGTCGGCATCCACTCGCGCATCGCTCGCCGGCCCTTGGCCGTGATCGAGTACACCGTGCGAGGTCGCTGGCCCTGGGTCTCCTTGGTCGCCGTCGCGAGGCCGTGGGCCACGAGCTTCTTGGGCTCCTCGTAGAGCTTGCTCTCGGCCCGCGGCCAGAACTTCCCCAGGGCGCGGTCCATCTGCTTGGCCAGCTCGTAGGGCGTCCACGACCGCAGCGACAGCAGCCCGAGGATGGCGTAGGACGTGGACGTGAGCGGCGGAGCCCCGGCCTTCGGCGCCATTGACGAACCTCCCTTTGGGAGCGTACGTTGCTCCCAAAGGGAGTATATCGGAGGTCATCATGGAGATCGCGAACGTCGAGCAGGCCAAGGCGTGGGACGGCCACGAGGGCGAGGTCTGGGCCACCCACGCCGACCGGTACGACCGCGCCAGCCGCCACATCCAACGGTGGTTCGACGACCGGCGCGTGGTCCGGACCGACGACGACGTCCTCGACCTCGGGTGCGGCAACGGCCGCAGCACGGTCGCGGCCGCGCAGCACGCCACGGCGGGTTCCGCCCTCGGCGTCGACCTGTCCTCCGCCATGCTCGAGGTGGCGCGGGCTCGCGCGCAGGCCGAAGGCGTGGCGAACGTGGCCTTCGCCCAGGCCGACGCGCAGGTCCATGCATTCGAGACCGGATCGCACGACCTGGCCATCAGCAGCTTCGGGGCGATGTTCTTCGAGGACCCGGTGGCCGCGTTCGCCAACGTCGGCACCGCGCTGCGACCCGCCGGCCGCCTCGGCATCCTGAGCTGGCGGTCGCTCGCCGAGAACGAGTGGCTCCAGGTCCTGCGCACCGCGCTGGCCGCGGGCCGGACCCTGCCCGAGCCGCCGCCGCGGGGCGCATCTCCCTTCGGCTTGTCCGACCCGGCGCACGTGCGGGAGATCCTCACCAGCGCGGGCTACTCCGACGTGGAGCTGATCTCGATCGACGAGCCGATGGACGTCGGCAAGGACGCCGCCGACGCGCTCGCCTTCGCGAAGACGATGGGCATCTACGAGGGGTTGACCCACGACCTCGACGATGCCACCACCGCCGCGGTCACCGACGACCTGCACCGCGCCTTCGAGCAGGCCGAGACGCCGGACGGCGTCCTCCTCGGCACGGCCGCCTGGCTCATCACCGCGACCCGCTGACCAGGCGCGTCGGACTCGGGCCCGACCGCGGGTGGACCACGCAGGTCACGACCGGGTCCTCGAAGCCGCGGATGGGCCGGGGGTCAAGCCAGTCGATGGTCCACCCCGCCTTCACGAGCGCGTCGCCGGCCGCGGCGCTGGCGAGGATCGTCCCGGGCTCGGCCAACGCAGACAGACGGGAGGCCAGGTTCACGGCGCTCCCGAAGTAGTCGGCGTCCTGGCTGAGCAGCTCGCCGTGAGCCAGCCCGGCGTGGAGCGTCAAGCCATCGTTCACCGTGGCCCACGACTCCACGAGGTCGTTCGCGATCGTGGCGAGGGTCGGCACATCCGGCGCAACGATCATGGCCGCATCCCCCACGAACTTCACGACCCTTCCACCGAGGTCGCGGACCGTGTCTCCGACCCGGCTCGAGAACGACGTCATCAACCGGGCGAAGTCCTGCTCGCCGAGCTGTTCCGTGGCGCTCGTGAACCCGCTCAGGTCGACGAACCCCACCGCCAGCCGGGTCAGTCGACGGTGCATCACGTCGTAGCTGTCGGAGCGCTCGAAGTGCTCCCGGGCGAGGTCGAGGTGGTGGCGGATGAGCACGTCGAGGAGGTTCCCCAGCGCCGGCACGAGGGGGGCGATCCCAGCCCAGTACCGAGCCGTCTCGAGCTCGCTCTCGCTCGTGGCGACCGCGGAGAGCGGGTTGGTGCTGCGCCCGACCGAGTTCGCGGCGTCCGCGATCCGGAACAGCGACGCTCCGATCGTGCGGGCCAGCTCCAAGGCGAGGTCCTCGCCGGCGATGGCGACGACCGCGACCATCGACCCCAGGACCTCGACGTCGTCGGCCGAGGCCACCCGCTCGTCGCCGTGGCCACCGGGCAGCCCGAGCGCCCGCCACAGGCGCCGGACGAGGGCCACGTCGCCGCCCGTCCCCGCGGCGACGTCTGCCAGCGTGAGGGCGCCGGCGCCGGGATGGGCGACCCGGTCGCCGGCCAGCCCGAACAGCCGTCCCCGTCGATCGGCGTCGATCATCTCCTCGAGCGTGCACCCTTCGCCGAGGAGGAACTCGAGAAGGTCCAGGCGAGCAGCCCGGTCGGGCCCGCCGACCGGGACGAGCCCCGCTTCCTCGTACGCCGTCCAGTCGCCCAGGTCCACCAGCCGCTCCCTACGCCGTGACGGCGTAGAGCTCCCACTCCCCCGGCACGCCCCGCAGCACCTTCGACCCGCGCTCGGCGAACACGATCCCGGATCCCGCGGCGAGCTCGCGCACGGTACGACTGGCGAGGATCTCGTCCGGTCCGGCGAGGCCCATCACCCGTGCCGCGATGTGGACTCCGATCCCCGCAACGTCGTCCTTCGTCCGCTCGATCTCGCCAGTGTGGATGCCGGCCCGGAGCTGGAGGTCGAGGTCCCCGACCGCGAGCCGCATGTCGTGGACCGCCTGCACGGCCCGGGACGGTCCGTCGAACAGGGCCAGCATCCCGTCGCCCGTCGTCTTCACCACGGTCCCGCCGAGCCGGCGGGTCGCGTCGGTGGCCCGCCGGTGGTGCTGCTCCAGCAGCGCGCCCCACCGCTCGTCGCCCATCGCCGCGGCGCGATCGGTCGATCCGACGATGTCGGTGAACAGGATCGTGGCCACCGACCGGGTGGTACCGAGCGAGCGGTCCTCGCGCGCGACGGGCGCCTCGTCGCACAGGAACCCCACCGCCCGGTCCATCAGGGGCTCGAACTCCTTCACGTTCCACGTGCAGTGGAAGTCCGCCTCGATCTCCTCGTACTCCGCGCCCTGGATGTGATCGGCGAGGTACCGAGCCAGGCCGACCGGGATCAGCGGGTCGCCGGTGGCGTGCATCACCAGGGTCGGCACCGCGATGCCGGGGAGGAGGGCCCGGACGTCGATCTCGAGGTCGCGGCGCAGGATCTCCGACGCCATCTGCGGTGTGCAGGCGTTGCGCTCGAACTTCGTCATGAACCGCACGGCGGACTCGGGATCGGGCGCATGGGTCAAGAAGACGGTCGCAGTGGTCTCGCCGTTGCCCCAGGCCGCCGAGACCTGGTCGATGAACGGGTCGGCCAGCTCGTCGACGACCCCGAACGGGTAGTCCGGAGCCCACCGCATCCGGGCGAAGGCGCCGTAGAGGACGAGCTTGTCGACCCGATCGGGGTACGTACCGGCGAACGTGAGGCCCATGGGCCCACCCTCGGAGATGCCCACGAGGGACGCCCGCTCGGACCCGACGGCGTCCATCACGGCCAGCACGTCGCGCGTCCGGTCCTCGACGCTCCCGTGGCCGAGCGTCCGGTCGGAGAGCCCGGTGCCCCGCTTGTCGAGCACGATCACGCGGAACCGCTCGCCGAGGCGCCGAACCCAGTAGGAGTGCCAGGGCGAGTCGCCGATGAAGTCGAGGTGCGTCGTGAAGCCATGGATCACGACGACGTCGCGCGGCCCGTCGCCGTAGGTCGCGTAGGCGACATCGATGCCATCCGAGGTCCGGGCGTACCGGACCTCCCAGGGCGTGCTCACAGGGCACCCTACGGCACCGCCCTCACGCGAACGCCGTTCGTCAGACGAGCTGGACGGGATCGCCGATGGGGACCCGCAGCGCCTTGCGCTGAACGGCGCCGAGCGAGTCGTGCAGGAACCCCTCCACCGAGGGGTCGCCGGCCTCGATGCGGGCGATGACCTCCGCCGTGCTGTCGAGCACGTCCGCCGCCCGGGCGGCCCGAACCGCCGGCTTGGCCGCGAAGTAGGCGGTCATCGCGAGGCGGTGGGCCTCCAGCACCTCGACCAGCAGGCGGCTGACGACGGACCAGACCGGGTTGCCAGCCAGCTCGACCACGAGCAACGAGAAGTCGGTGGAGGCTTCGAGGAGCGCGGCGCCATCGCCGTCGGCCGCCGCCGCCTCGCAGCGGGCCCGCTGCTCGCGCAGCCGGTCGAGGTCAGTCGCCGTGTGGCGATCGGCCAGGCGACGAGCGGCGCGCGGCACGATGTCGAGGAAGGCCTCGTACACCGCCCCGATCTCCACGTCCTGGTGCTGCAGCAGCAGACCGAGGCTGCGGGCGGTGACCGCCGTCGACGGCGCGCACACCTGGGGTCCGTGGCGACCGCCCCGGCGGATCCGCAGCAGCCCTTCCGCCTCGAGGATGCGGAACGCCTCGCGCATCGTCGGGCGGGAGGTCTGGAAGAACTCGCAGAGGTCCGCCTCGACGGGCAGGTAGTCGCCATCGGCCAGCTCGCGCCGGACGATCTGCCCGCGCAGCTGGCCGGCGATGTGCTCGGCGAGCTTCTGGGGCGGATCGACGGGAGAGCCGAGGGTGGCGGCCACGCCTGCACCTTACCCTTGTCAGCGCCAACATAGTTAACTATGTTGGCGAGGTGGTCTTCGACAGCGACAACCACTACTACGAGGCCGAGGACGCCTTCACCCGCCACATCCCGCGCGCCCTGGCCAAGCGGTGCGTGCAGTGGGCCGACGTCGGCGGGCGCCGCCGCCTCCTGATCGGCGGGCGGCTCGACGGGTTCATCCCGAACCCCACGTTCGACCCCGTCGGCCGACCCGGTGCCCTGCAGGCCTTCTTCAAGGGACGGGCCGGCACGGACGTGCGCTCCGCGTTCGGCGAGCTCGAGCCGATCCGGCCGGAGTACCGCGACCGCGAGCGGCGCCTCGTCGTGATGGACGAGCAGGGGCTCGACGGCGCCTGGCTGTTCCCCACCCTCGGCGTGGGCGTCGAAGAGGCCCTCCGCCAAGATGGCACTGCGGCGATGGCCGCGTTCACCGCGTTCAACGAGTGGCTGCACGACGACTGGGGCTACGCCTACGAAGGCCGACTCTTCGGTGCTCCCTACCTCTGCCTGATGGACCTCGGGCTGGCCGTCGAGGAGCTCGATCGTGTGCTCGACCGCGGCGCACGGGTGCTCTGCCTGCGGCCGGCCCCCGTCCACACCGCCAGCGGGACCACCTCGCCGTTCACGGAGGCGTTCGACCCGTTCTGGGCACGCGTCGCCGAGGCGGACGTGGCGGTCGCGTTCCACGGTGGCGACTCGGGCTACGGCACCCACGTCGACGCGTGGGAGCCCGACACCGAGGCCAAGGCCTTCTTCGCGACCCCGCTCTACCGGGCCATCACCAGCAACCGGGCCATCAGCGAGACGATGCTCGCCCTGCTGTGCCACCGCACGCTCGAGCGCCATCCCGGCCTGCGCATCGCGTCGATCGAGAACGGCTCCGGGTGGGTGTCCCATGTGCTGCGCCTCGCCGATCGGTCGGCGGCGATGTCCCCCGGGTGGTTCACCGAGTCGCCGACCGAGCTGTTCCGTCGCCAGGTGTGGGTGTCGCCGTTCTGGGAGGACGACCCGGTGAGCTCGGTCGGGACGATCGGCGCCGACCGGACGCTGTTCGGATCGGACTGGCCCCACACCGAAGGCCTGTCCGATCCGGTGGGGTACCGCGACGAGCTGGCCGGCCTCCCCGACGACGTGATCGACCAGGTGATGGGGGCCAACGCGCTCGAGCTCACCGGTCCCGCCAGATGACCGACGCTCCCGCGTCGTGGAAGGTCCAGTCGATCTTCCACTTCACCGTGAACGCGACGGACTTCGAGTGCTCGCTCGAGTTCTACCTGGCGCTCGGCTTCCAGCTCCTCCGCGACAACCGCGACGTCATCTGGGGCGACCTGGTCGCCCGCAACTTCGGCATGCCCGCCGCGCAGGGCCGGGGTGCGCTGCTCGGGATCGGCGACGGGCCGCTGGAGACCCGGCTCGACCTCATCGAGTGGCTCGAGCCGGCGCTCGAACCTCCCCCCGACACCCCGATCGAGCTGCGGGTCCCGCGGATCATCGCGTTGCGCACCGACAACGTGCAGGCGGCCTACGAGGACCTCAGCGCCCGCGGCATCCAGTTCGTGTCCAGCCCGAAGTCGGCCCGTCGGTCGGGGATCGTGAACGTCTGCTGCTGCCGTGATCCCGATGGCCTCCTCGTGGAGCTGATCGAGTACGAGCCCGGCCTGCTCGGCAGCCGCATCGACGGCCTCCCGACCCGGACGCCGGCTCGATGACCGAGCTCGCAAGCGAAGCACGCGTCGCCGAGATCTACGCGGCCACGAAGTGCTGGGGGCGATGGGGCGACGACGACCAGCGCGGCGCGCTCAACCGGCTCACCCCCGAGCGGGCCGCGCACGCGGCCACCCTCGCCCAGGCCGGCGTCGTCGTGTCGTGCGGCCGGGAGCTCGCGGTGACGCCCGCGGCCGACAACCCGGTCCCCGCGCAGCACCACATGACCGTCGCCGGCGATGTCGCGGCGCGTCGCCGTGGGCTCCAGTCCTCCGGCGACTTCGTCGGCGTCTCGTTCCACGGGATGGCCAACTCGCACATCGACGCGCTGTGCCACGTCTTCGTCGAGGGCCAGATGTGGAACGGGTTCCCGGCGTCCGACGTCACGAGCGTGGGCGCCCGCCGCGGGTCGATCGCCGCCGCGTTCGACGGCATCGTCGGCCGGGGCGTGCTCATCGACGTCCCTCGGCGGCGGGGGGTCGAGTGGCTCGAGCCGGGGGAGGCCATCGGCCCCGACGAGCTGGACGCCGCCTGCGCCGCCCAGTCCTCGGCGGTCGAGGAGGGCGACATCGTCCTGATCACGACCGGGCGCGATGCCCGCCGGGCGGTGCACGGGCCCTGGGACCCGATCGGGGTCGGGATGGCCGGCCTCCACGCCGAGTGCATCCCGTGGCTGGCCGATCGCCGCCCGTCGGTGCTCGGGAGCGACGGCGTCTCCGACGTGCTCCCGGCCCACGACCACGCCTGGCCGATGCCCGTGCACATGTGCCTGCTCCCCGGCATGGGCGTCCACCTGCTCGACAACCTGCACCTCGGGCGGCTCGCCGCCGCGTGCGCCGAGCAGGGACGCTGGGAGTTCCTCTTCGTAGTCGCTCCCCTGCAGATCACCGGGGGCACCGGCTCCCCCGTCAACCCGATCGCGATCCTGTGACCACGGGAGGCCAGCGGTGATCTTCGACCTGTTCAACGAGCTCCAACGGCCCGAACCCGCATCGGAGGGCGACGTATTCGCGGGCGCGCTCGCCCAGGCCGAGCTGGCCGACGAGCTGGGCTACGGCTGCTGGTGGTCGGTCGAGCACCACTGCACCCCTGGCTTCTCGTACTCCGGCGCGCCCGAGCTGGTGAACGCGGCCATCGCCATGCGGACACGACGGCTCCGCATCGGCCATGCCGGAGTGCTCACCCCGTTCCGGATCAACCACCCGTTGCGGGCGGCCGAGCGCATCGCCGTGCTCGACCACCTCTCCGGCGGGCGCGTGGAGGTCGGGCTGGCCCGCTCCGGTGGCGCCGAGTGGGCCACGTTCGGGGTCGACCCGGAGGCGACGCTGGCCGAGCTCGAGGAGGCGGCTCGGTTGATGGTCACGGCGTGGACGCAGCCCGAGTTCAGCTGGACGTCGGAGCGGCTGGACATCCCGATGCGCACCCTCGTGCCCAAGCCGGTCCAGCAGCCCCATCCGGCGCTGTGGCAGACGGTCTCCACCCCGAGCAGCGCGCGGATGGCAGGCGAGCTCGGCATGGGCATCCTGTGCACCACGCTGCTGTCACCCGTGGCGATCCTCGAGGCCATGATCGCGGAGCACCAGGCCGGGCTCGACGCCGCCACGGACCCGGTCGGCCACTTCGTGAACGATCGACGGGGGGTGTTCACCTTCGTGCACTGCACCGAGACGCGCGACGAGGCCATCGCCAGCCGCGCCGCCGAGGCGGCCATGTGGTACGTCAACGCCGCCCCCAAGGTCTTCGCCGTACCCCGCACGATCTGGACGAACCTCATCCGCGGCAACGTGAGCACCGGCCAGGGGCGGGCCCGCGGCGTGGCCGAGGCCGACAAGGTCCTGGTCGACCTCGACCCCGACGACCCGAACACGATCATCCGGCTGATGAACCGCCAGGTGCTCGGCCTCGAGATCGACCCGGTGGAGGCGTACGAGGCCCTCGAGGACCAGGACTCGGTGATCATCGGCGATCCCGACTCGTGCCGGCGCAAGATCGAGAAGTTCCGTGACGCCGGCTTCGGGCGCCTCATGTGCCTGCAGCAGTTCGGTCACCTGACGCACGACCAGGCGATGGCCAGCATCCGCCGCGTCGGCGAAGTGCTCCTCCCGGGCTTCGCTTCCACACCTGCGGGGGCGGTGTCCTGATGGCCGCACGGCTCGACGGGACGGTTGCCCTGATCACGGGCGCGGCCGGCGGACAGGGCGCGGCGGAGGCCCACCTGCTCGTGGAGCAGGGGGCGAAGGTCGTGCTCGGCGACGTCGACGACACCGCCGGCGAGCAGCTGGCGGTGTCCCTCGGCGGGGACGCGGTGTACCACCACCTCGACGTCTGCTCGGAGGACGACTGGCGAGCGGCCCTCGACGCCGGGCTCGCCGCCTTCGGGGTGGTGAACGCGCTGGTGAACAACGCCGGCATCAGCCTTCCGCCACGATCGATCGTGAAGACGCCCGTCGACGACTACCGCCGCGTCATCGAGGTGAACCAGATCGGCGCCTACACCGGCATCCACGTCGTCGCACCCGCGATCATCGCGGCCGGGGGCGGCAGCATCGTGAACGTGTCGTCGGTGAACGGGTTCGTCGGGGCCTGGGGCATCGCCGCCTACGCCTCGTCGAAGTTCGCGCTGCGCGGCCTCACCCGGGTCGCCACGATCGAGCTCGCCCGCAAGGGGGTGCGGGTCAACTCGATCCACCCCGGCCCCATCGACACGCCGATGCTCCGCGGCGGCATGCCCGAGGGCACCGACCCCGTCGAGGCGATGGGGCGGGTGATCGCGGCCGGCCGCGTCGGAACCGTGGAGGAGGTGGCCGCCATGGTGGCCTTCCTCGTGTCCGACGACTCGTCCTACTGCTACGGCTCCGAGATCGTGCTCGACGGGGGCTACCTGGCCGGGCCGCTCGGCTCCCCGAACGTGGAGCCCCGATGAAGCTGTCGCTGCTGTTCCCCGAGACCCGCAGCCTCCCGGCCGTCCGGGAGCTCGCGGTGCAGACCGAGGCACAGGGGTTCGCAGGGATGTGGCTCGGCGCGGCCTTCGGGTTCGACCCGATCATGGCGCTCGCCCTCGCCTCCGACGCCACGTCCACCGTCGAGCTCGGCGTGGCCGTCATGCCCACGTGGCCCCGCCATCCCGTGGTCGCCGCGCAGCAGGCCGCGACGGCCAGCGCCGCATCGCAGGGTCGCTTCCGCCTCGGCGTGGGGCCGAGCCACGCGCCGGTGATGGGCATGTACGGCATCGAGCTCGACCGGCCGATCAGCCACCTGCGCGACTACCTCACGGTGCTGCGGACGCTCCTCCACGAGGGGAGCGTCGCCCACACCGGTCCGCGCTACACCGTCAACGCCTTCCTCGACGTGGCCGACGCGCCCCCTCCGCCCGTGCTGCTCGGCGTCCTGCAGGCGCAGATGGCCCAGCTGGCCGGCAGCCATGCCGACGGCGCGCTGTGCTGGTTGGCCCCCGCCTCCCACCTCCACGCGGTCGTGGCGCCGGGTCTCGCGAAGGGGGCAGCCGAGGCCGGGCGGCCCACCCCTCCCCTCGTGGCCGAGCTGCCCTGCGCGCTCACGACCGACCGAGAGGCGTTGCACGAGATGGCCGCCCGAGACCTCGGCATCTACCCGCACGTGCCCTTCTACCGGGCGCTGTTCGAGACGGCCGGGGTGGAGCTGCCCGCCCGGGGGTGGAGCGACGCCATGCTCGACGCGGCCGTCGTCCACGGCGATGAGGACGGGCTGGCCGCCAAGGTCCAGGAGCTCCTCGACGCCGGGGCCGACGAGGTCGCGCTCTCGCCGTTCGGCGTCGGCCCGGATCCGGCAGCCTCGCAGGCGGACTGCATCCGGGTGCTCAGTGACATCGCGAAGGGATGACCATGGACGACGACCAGCGACGAACCGCGCACCGCGAGCTCGTGCAGACCGTGCTGCAGACGATCACCGAGGGCCGGTACGCCGACCTGGCCGACCACGTGGCCGAGGACCTCGTGTTCGAGCTCCCCTACGGACCCGACTTCATCCCGAACCCGGTCGAGGGGCGGGACGCGTGGAACCAGATGCAGCAGATGACGTTCGCGCTGTTCAGCTCGTTCGCCCTCGAGCTCGTGCGGTTCCACGACTGCCTCGACCCCGACGAGCTGATCGCCGAGTACAAGAGCGACGCCGTGGTCGCCCGCAACGGGAACCCCTACCGCAACACCTACATCGGGGTCTTCCGGTTCCGCGACGGGCAGATCTCGCACTGGCGCGAGTACCACAACCCCGAGGCGACCCAGGTCCTCTGATGCCCGTGGTCGACGGCACCTGCGATCCGGCCTTCGCCGGGGTGCGGGAGGCGTTCGCCTCGAACTTCGAGGCCGGGCTCGAGCTGGGGGCGTCGCTGGCCATCAGCGTCGGCGGCCGCAACGTGGTCGACCTGTGGGGCGGGCACCTCGACGCCGCCCGTACCCGGCCGTGGGAGCGCAACAGCCTCGTCTGCGTGTTCTCCTGCACCAAGGGCGTCGCCGCGATCACGACGCTGTGGGCCGTGGCCCGCGGCCTGGTGGACCTCGACGCTCCGGTGGCGTCGGTGTGGCCCGAGTTCGGGGCCGCCGGCAAGGCATCGCTGCCGGTGCGGTGGCTCCTCACCCACGAAGCCGGGCTGCCGGCGATCTCCACCCGCATGCCCCACGGATCGCTCAGCAACTGGGACGCGATGACGACCGCCCTCGCCGCGCAGGAGCCGGCCTGGGAGCCGGGCACCGCCCACGGGTACCACGGGGTCACCTTCGGCCACCTCGTCGGCGAGGTGCTCCGGCGGACCACAGGTCGCAGCTGCGGTGAGCTGGCCCGCGACGAGCTCGCCACCCCGCTCGGCGTGGAGCTCTCGATGCCCCTCCCCAAGGAGCACGACGGCCGCGTGGCCGACCTCGTGGTCGACATGGCCGCCGCCGGGACGTTCTTCGACCGCTGGGACCCGAAGCAGTCGCTCGGCCCGCGGGCCTTCGGCAACCCGCCCGACGCGAACGATCCCGCCCACTGCACGACCGACCTGTGGCGCCGCGCCGAGATCCCGAGCGCCAACATGCACAGCAACGCCCGCGCCCTCGACCGGCTCTACGCCGTGCTCGCCTGCGGTGGTCGCACCCCCGACCTCGACCTCGCCCCGCCCGCGCTGGTGGAGGAGTTCGGCCGCTGCCACGTACGCGGCGACGACCTCGTCATGGAGCTCCCCACGGCGTTCGGGCTCGGCTTCGAGCACACCATCGCCGAGTGGCGCTTCGGCCCCGGGGCCCGCACCTACGGCCACAACGGCAGCGGCGGCTCCCTCGCCGTGGTCGACCCCGACGCCAGCCTCTCCCTCGGCTATGCGATGAACCGCCTGTGGTGGGGCCCCGACCGGACCGACCCCAGGTGGGCCCCCATCCTCACCGCCGCCTACGACGCGCTCTGACCCGACGCCCCGGTCGCCGAGCGTCCGGCGGCGCACTGCTGGCCGGCTGGGCTCGCTGATCGCCGGGCCCTGGCGCCGGACTCATCGCACCTCCCGACGAGATCACCGGCGTGCCGATGCGCGACCTTGCCTGAGCGATGGCCGAGCTACGAGCCGATCACGACGGCCTGTCGAGCGTGGGGCCCGGCGATGGGCATCGACCACCTCGTCGAACGAGCAGCCCACGTCAACCAGGAGGTCGGACGGGATCAGCGGCGCCAGAACAGGTGGTGGGTGACGCCGCTCGGGCTCGGGATCCGTTCGAGGTGGAAGCGGTCGAGCAGCTCGTCGGGCGAGTCCCAGAGCTTGCCGCCGCGGCCGAGCTCGATGGGGGCGACGGCGACGTGCATGGTGTCGACGAGGTCGGCCTCGAGGAAGGCACGGACGGTCGACACGCCACCGCCGAGGCGCACGTCCTTGCCGTCGGCGGCGGCCTTCGCCTGCCGCAGGGCCTCGACCGGCTCGGCGTCGATGAAGTGGAAGGTCGTGTCCGACAGCGAGATGGTGGGTCGGACGTGGTGCGTCAGCACGAAGACCGGCGTGTGGAACGGCGGCGTGTCGCCCCACCAGCCCTCCCACTCGAGGTCCTCCCACGGGCCCTTCTGGGGGCCGAACTTGCCGCGCCCCATGATCTCGGCGCCGATGTTGTTCGCGAAGTCGCGGGTGAAGTAGTCGTCGAGGCCGCGGCTGCCGCCCGGGTCGGTGCGGTTGGGCCAGCTCGCCGTGGCGCCCGCCCACGAGGCCAGCACCGCCGGGTCGGCGTGGCCGAAGGGCCGCTCGATGCTCTGGCCCTCGCCGGTGCCGTACCCGTCGGTCGACAGCATGAAGTTCTGCACCCGGAGGAGCTGCTCGCGAGGGGCGCTCACGCCGCCTCCACTGCGGGCGGCGAGGCCGAGGCTCGGCGTAGTGGGCCTGGGCAACGGCGAACGCATCCCAGTCCCACGGCGCGGGCCGGCCCGCGAGGCTCGGCTCGAGCCGGGCGAGAGAGGTCCAGAGCCCGACGAGGTAGCAGTTGTCGATCGCCTCCTGGACGTCGGGGACGACGTGGCTCAGCCGGAGGGTGCAGCCGGTGTCGGCGGCCTCGAGCTCCCAGCGCATGCTCGACCCGGGCGCGGGGTGGGTGTGCTCGAGGAGCAACGGTGGCTCGAGCCGCAGGATCGTGCAGGTCATGGTCACCGGCTCGCCGTCGGGCGTCCCGGCGAAGACCATCGCGCCACCCTCGCGGAGGTCGACGGTGATGTCGGCTTCGAACGGGAGCCACCAGTCGGCCAGTCGTTCAGGGGTGCGTGATGGCGTCCCACACGTCCTGGACGTCGTACGCGAGGTGCCGTTCGAAGCGGATGACGCCGCCGTCGACGCTGCGTTCGAGTACGCCGTCGTAGCGGGTGGTGATGTCGTCGGTCATCGGGATCGCTCCTTCGGGGGGATCGGACGGGCGGTTCGCTCGAGGTGGCGCTCGAGCGAGTCGAGGCGCCCGGCCAGCTCCGCCCGGTAGGGCGCCGAGCCACTCGTCGAGCTCCCGAAGGGGCTCGGCGCGCAGGCGGTAGAGGCGACGCTGGGCATCGCGGCGGACCTCGACGAGGCCGGCGTCGCGCAGCACCTTGAGATGGCGGGACACGCCGGGCTGGTGCATGCCGACGGCGTCGACGAGCTCGGTCACCGAACGCTCGCCGCCACGCACGGCGTCGAGGATCCGACGGCGAGTCGGTTCGGCGATCACCTCGAGGACGGCGAGCTCCGTGGGCACCGTCGCATCATACGCTGTCCCACATATATGTTCCAGCAGATGTACTGTGATGTGGACGAGCGTGGACGACGCCAGGATCGCCTGCAACGGACCGAGGCGACGTTCGACCCGCTTCCGTTCGGTGCTGACGCAGCCCGTGCCTACGGCCGGATCTTCGCGTGTGTGATGGCGGCGGGGAGCAAGGCCCGCGGCGCCCGAGCGGTCGACCTGCTCATCGCGGCCACAGCGCTCGCCTCCGAGCTCCCGCTGTACACGCGCAATGGTGACGACTTCCGGGCCCTCGATGGCCTCGTCGAGATCGTGGTCGTCTGAGGTCCGACCATCGTTGATCGAGAAGACGTGTAGCCACGCCCTCCAGGCATCGGCGGGATGTTGAGGTTCCTGCGCCCGTAGGCTGCCCATGTCGTCCGATCTGGTGAGGCCGGCATGCGCACCGTCAACGTCGGAGATCTGGAGATCGGCTACCGGCGCACTGGCGGCGGCTCGCCACTGGTGCTCCTGCACGGCGCCGTGTCCGACAGCCGGGTGTGGCGGCCGGTGACGGACCTGTTCGCCGACGAGTTCACCACCGTCGCCTGGGACGCGCCGGGCTGTGGCAGGTCGTCGGATCTCCCCCCGGGAGCGCGGATGGCGGACTACGCGGACTGCCTCGCGGGCCTGATCCGGGAGCTCGGGCTGGAGCGGTGCGACGTGGTCGGTCACTCGTGGGGGTCGACCGTCGCCCTCGAGCTGTGCCTTCGACATCCGGCGCTGGTGCGGAGCTTGGTCCTCGTCGGCGGGTACGCCGGCTGGGCCGGCTCGCTCAGCCCCGATGAGGTCGCGCGCCGTCTCGAGCTCGCGCGGCGCACCGCGGAGGTGGTTGAGTCCGGCTCGTGGGACCCGAGGTCGATGCAGGGTCTCTTCTCCGATGCCATGCCGCAGGACCGCGCCGCCGAGCTTGCGGCGATCATGTCGGAGATCCGGGCCTCGGCCACCCGAGCGATGGCCGAAGCCCTCGCCGCGTCAGACCTCCGAGGGGTGCTCAGCAACATCGTGGCTCCGACGCTGCTCGTGCACGGCGACGCCGACGAGCGCTCCGACCTGCAGATCGCGCACCACCTGCAGCAGGCGATCCCCCATGCCACGCTCACGGTCCTGCCCCATCTGGGACATGAGTGCTATCTCGAGGACCCAGCCGCGTTCGCGGTTGCCGTCCGCCACTTCCTGCGCTCCGACGAAGGCCACGCCGGCTGACGACAGCACGCAGGCGCAGGACGAGTCTCGGCCAGTGGCGAGCATGCCATGTTGATGGCATAGTCATGGCATGGCTCGAATCCGCGTGAGCACGACCGTCGACGATGTCCTGCTCACCCAAGCGCGCGAGCTCCGCTCGGGGGCAACGGATGCGGCGTTGCTCGATGAGGCGCTCGCCGCGCTGCTCCGTCGCCACCGAGCCGGACAGATCGACGCCGAGTACGCGATCTACGACGAGCACCCGCTCGACGAGACCGACGAGTGGGGCGACTTGGCGTCATTCCGCGAAGCCGCCGCCGCATCGTGACCGTCACGCCACGGCGGGGCGAGCTGTGGTGGTGCGAGCTGCCCGACATCGGGCGGCGTCCCGTGGTGGTGCTGTCCAGAGACGCAGCCATCCCACGATTGCGACGCACCCTGATCGCACCATGCACGACCACGCTCCGAGGGCTGGCCAGCGAGGTCGTGCTGGAGCCCGCGGAGGATCCGACCCCACGACGGTCGGCGATCAACCTCGACACCGTGGAGAGCGTCACCATCGGATCGCTCGTGGAACGCCTCGGCCGGCTGAGTGACGACCGGATGCGCGAGGTCTGCGCCGCGCTCGAGGTCGCGGTGGACTGCAGCCACTGAGCCGCCGGCCTCGTCCTACGCTCACCGAGATGCCCGCCAGGAAGAAGCCCGTCCTACCCGTCACCGGGAATCCCGAGGCTGACGATCTCCTCGTCACCGATCCCCTCGCGCGCCTCATCGGGATGCTGCTGGACCAGCAGGTGCCGATGGAGTGGGCGTTCGGCGCGCCGTTCAAGCTGAAGGAGCGCCTCGGCGGCACGCTCGACGCCGGAGTGATCGCGGCGATGCCGCTCGAGCAGCTCGAGGCGCTGTTCAAGGGACCGCCGGCGCTGCACCGGTACCCGGGCTCGATGGCCAAGCGCACGCAGCAGATGTGCCAGGTCCTCGTCGACGAGTACGGCGGCCGGGCCGAGGCCGTGTGGACCGGGGCCTCCGACGGCAAGGAGCTCCTGCGCCGCCTGCTGGCCCTCCCCGGCTTCGGCAGCGAGAAGGCCCGGATCTTCCTCGCCCTGCTGGCCAAGCGGTTCGACGCGGCCCCCGCTGGATGGGAGGAGCCCGCCGCCCCGTTCTCGGACGAGCTCAAGCGCTCGATCGCCGATGTCGACTCCCAGGCCTCCCTCCTGGAGGTCCGGGCGTTCAAGCAGCGGAAGAAGGCCGGCGCCACCCCGGACGACGGGCCCCTCCCGCCGCCCAAGGCACCGAGGGTCCCGCTGGGACTGACGGATCCCGACGCTCCCTGAGGAAGATCTGCAAGGTGCCCCGCTGACGGGGGCTCCTACCGGCGAAGGGGCGCACAGGCGCCCGCAACGCCAAGGAGCACGCCATGCGCCAGACCCTCACCCACAACCCCAGCCAGCCGAACCTCGTGGTCGGATGGGCCTCCGGCCTCGTGCAGGTCTGGCCCGCCGAGGACCTCACCATCGGCCAGGGTCACGGTTGCTACGGTCCTGTCCCGTGCAGGGCCCCCCGCTGTCGGAGCGGATCGAACGATCCTCTCTGGGTCGACTGATCATCAGCGTGGGGATCGTCCTCGTGGTGCTCTGCGAGGTCGGCACCGGCATCCCGTCGTCGGCCATCAAGTCGAAGGAGGGCGCCACCGCCGTGCGCGTGAGCCGCATGATGGGCGTCGAGCAGAACTGGGGCGTGTTCTCCCCCGACCCCCGGTCGAGCAGCATCGACATGTACGCGATGGTCCGGTTCGAGGACGGCTCGTCGGCGCGGTGGGACCTGCCCGACGGCGGGCCCGTCGTCGAGAACCTCCGCTACTACCGCTGGCGCAAGTGGCTGGAGCGGGTCCGGGCCGACGACTTCTCCCACCTCTGGGAGCCCAGCGCCCGCTGGATCGGCTCGCTCTACGACGATCGGCCGTCACCGGTGACCGAGGTGGAGCTCATCCGGTTGTACCGGGAGAACGTCGTCCGGGGCGAGCAGCCGCCGTTCAAGGAGTTCTCGTACTACACGCTCGAGCTCGGCGGGGCGGAGGGATGACCACCGCCGTCGCCGCGCCCACCGCGCGCCTCTCCACCTGGGACCGGTTCCTCTTCGAGCCCGAGAGCCCGTCGCCTCTCGCCCTCCTCCGGGTCGTGTGGGGCGCGCTCGCCACGGTCTGGGCGATCTCGCTGCTCTCGGACATCGACCCGTTCATGACCAGGGGCGAGCTCTACTACGGCGGCAGCAACGCGATCGCCTACTGGAACCCGCTCGAGTGGACGCACTGGCAGCAGGCGCCGATCGCGGTCTGCATCCTGCTGGTCGTCACCGGGCTCACCACGAGCATCGGCCTGTTCTCGCGGGCCAGCTCGTTGATCGCCGTGCTGTGCATGCTCTCGCTCCAGCGCACCAACCCGATCGTCATGAACTCCGGCGACTACGTGCTCCGCCACGTCGGCGTCGCCGTCGCCCTCGGTCCCAGCGGCCTGCTGCTCTCGCTCGACGCGCTCCGGGCCCGTCGCCGGGCCGCGGCCAAGGGCCAGGAGCTGCCCGCTCCCCGCCGGGCGCCGTGGGCACTGCGCTTCCTCCAGCTCGACATCGCCATCGGCTACTTCCTCAGCATGTGGCCCAAGCTCCGGGGCGACACCTGGCACGACGGCACCGCGATGGGCCTGGCCCTGCGGATCACCGACGTCCGGCGCTTCGGGGCGCCGCAGTGGCTGTTCGACCAGGCCGTGCTCCTCAACGTCGTCACCTGGGGCACGCTCGCCTTCGAGGCGTCGTTCCTGTTCCTGGTGTGGAAGCGGCGCTGGCGGCCGTGGGTGCTCGGCATCGGCGTCCTGTTCCACCTCGGCATCGACATCTTCATCGACGTCGGCTTCTTCAGCTACGCGATGCTCGCCTCGTACATCGCCTTCATCCCGGCGGACGTCGCCGATCGGATCGTCGACCGGATCCGAGCGCGACTACCGGATCGCCTCGTCAGCTGATCCGGGTCAGCTGATCCGGGTCAGCTGATCCGGGCGACGTCGCCGTCGGCCCGACGGTGACGCTGGCGGTCGAGCCACCCCAGCAGCACGGCCACCGCCCGCGGGTCGTGACGGAGGCGGTGGCCGGCGCCGTTGATCATCCGCAGCTCCGCCCCGCCGTGGGCGTCGACCAGCACGCGGGCGTCGTAGGCGGGCACCAGGTCGTCGTCGGAACCGTGGACCACGAGGAGGGGCCGGGGCGCCAGGCGCTTGGCGGCCTCCACCGCCTTCAGCTCCTTCAGCTCCTTCGCCCACGCCTCGATGCTCGGCGGGAACAGCGGGTCGTCGATGATGCCGACGTCGCGCGCGTGCTCGAGCAGGCGGCGCGGGTGGGTGGCCCAGTCGTCGAAGTCGGCCGGCGCGCCGAGGGCGGCCACGCCGCGCACCGTCGGCTCGTCCGCGGCCGCGCACATCGCCAGCGCTCCCCCGGTGCCGAAGCCGACCAGCCAGACGCCGCTGGTCGGTCCGTCGGCCTGCACGTGGCCGACCGACGTCCGCAGGTCCTCCAGCCAGCCGGCGAGGGAGAAGCTCCCCTCCGACCCGCCGCAGCCGCGGAGGGCGACCGCGAGGGCCAACCACCCCATCTCCGACGCGAGCCGATCGGCCAGCTCGGGGAGGGCGGCGGCCGCCTGGTCGGCGTCCTGCACGTCGCTCGGGTAGCCGTGGACCAGCACGACGGCCGGCGTCCGGCTGATGTCGGCCCGCATCGGCGGTCGGGCCAGGTGGGCGTTGAGGAGGTGGCCGCCGGACCCGAAGCGGTGGTCCACGGGGGCGGGCTAGGCGTCCGCGCCGACGCAGCAGCCGCAGCGGCGGTAGCCCCGGTTGCGAGCCTCGGACAGCTCGTCGGGACCGAAGCAGAGGAAGGTCTCGGCGGCCATGAGCTCGTCGATGATCGACTCATCGGTGCAGGCGTCGACGTCGTGCACGACCTGCGTGCGCTTGTCGCCGAGCCAGCGGAAGTGTTCGAAGCGGACCGGGCGTTCCATCGCCATCGAACCTACAGGCTGACGCGGAACGGGGGCCCCATCGGGACCCCCGTTCCAACACTGCTGAATGGACCGGACTGCGACGCCCTCGCGGGCCGACGGGAGGGACCACTCCCCGAGTGCACAGATCCGGCGGTGACTGGCGTGGTTTCCCGCCAGTTGGGTCCAGCAAGCCCCTTACGGGCCAGCCACCTCCAGGGTCCCACAACAACAATCAGGCATCTTGTGGACCACCTCCCTTCTCTGGTGAGGACAGTGAACCACGCGGAGGCGGCTCCGCGGCGGCACGTTTCCCCTCAGGCGCGCGGACCCAGGGCACCGATGCGGCCGAGGTGGACCAGCAGGGCACGGATGACCTCGACGGCATCTTC
This sequence comes from uncultured Microthrixaceae bacterium, assembly GCA_963727905.1. Classification (GTDB taxonomy): domain Bacteria; phylum Actinomycetota; class Acidimicrobiia; order Acidimicrobiales; family VFJN01; genus VFJN01. Next base: position 46,126 of record CAVSIC010000018.1, on the reverse strand, counting down.
GTCGGTCACGTCGAGGCCCTGGGACTCCACCGCGCCGAGCACCACGGCCAGGGCATCGTCGTCGGCCACGACCACCTCCGGGCGGGATCCGGTCAGGTCGACGTCCTCGCCCGGCAGGGCGGTGAGGCCCTTGCTCCGAAGGTGCCCGAGGGTCGCCACGATCAGGGCCCGGACCTCCGGGTAGGTCAACCGGGCCTGGGCCCCCGGCTCGAGCTCGTCGCCGACCGCGGCGACCGCCTCGTCGAGGTCGAAGATCGCCGCCGGGGTCTCGTGGCCGAGACGGAATGCCTCGGACCCCACGAAGGCCGCCGCGACGGCGAACACGAGCAGCGCAGCGAGCAGCACGAACAGGACGGCCATCAGCAGATGACGCTACGCGACGGCGGCCGCCCGCCAGACTCGATGCATGGACCCCGACCGCCGGCGCCTCCTGGCCGCGGGCGGCGCGGGCCTCGTCGCCCTCGTGGGCGGAGGGGCGGCGGCCGCCCGGCTGCTCCGCTCGGACCCCGACGACGACGCGCTGCGGACCGCGGCCTCCTCGACCTCGAGCTCGACCACCACGTCGTCGTCATCGACCTCGACCACGACGGCCGCGACCTCGACCACCGAGGCGCCGGCGACGACGGCTCGGTCGAGCCCGACCACGGATCCGGCCTCCCCTCCCGTGCGCGCACCGGGGGCCGGGTCGGGGCAGCTGGAGATCCTGTGTCGGGCCTCCTGGGGTGCCGCCGCCCCCCGAGGCACGCTGCCTCGCCACACGATCGACGAGCTCACCGTGCACCACACCGCCGCCGTGCTCTCCGACAACCGCAAGGCGCCACGGCGCGTGCGGAGCTTCCAGCAGGGTCACCTCGACGACGGGTTCGTCGACCTCGCCTACCACTACGTGATCGACGCCCACGGCCACGTCTACGAGGGCCGGTCGACCGACATCCCCGGCGAGACCTACACCGACTACGACCCGACGGGGCACTTCCTGGCGGTGTGCGACGGCAACTTCGAGGAGCAGCCGATCCCGGCCGCGCAGCTCGAGGCGCTCGCCCTCCTGCTGGCCTGGGCCAGCGCCCGGTTCGGCGTCCCGACCACCCGGATCACCGGTCACCGCGACGAGGCGGCCACGGCGTGCCCTGGCGAGCACCTGTACGCGCACCTGCGCGACGGCTCGCTCAGGGCCGCCATCGACCGCCACCTCACGGCCGGCGCCCCCGAGGCCGTGGTGCTGTGCGGGTCAGAGGGCGCCGCCCGCGTCGCGGCCATCGAGGCCGGCACCGACTAGCCCCAGAACGCGAACCGGTCGACATCTCGCACGCCATGGGCGGCGAAATGTCGACCGGTTCGCAGAACGAGCGCTCGGAGGGCCGGGTGACTAGATGCCGATGCGCTGGGCGAGGAGCTCGCGGTGGTACGTGGGGTCGCCGAACAGCAGCTCGGACGACTTGGCCCGCTTGAAGTACAGGTGGGCCGGGTGCTCCCAGGTGAAGCCGATGCCACCGTGGATCTGGATGTTCTCGGCGGCGGCGTGGAAGTACGCCTCGGAGCAGTAGGCCTTGGCCAGGCTGGCCACCGAGGGGAGCTCGTCGTTGAGCTCCGCCGCGCACCAGGCGGCGTAGTAGGCGGCCGACTTGGCCGACTCGACCTCGAGGAGCATGTCGGCGCACTTGTGCTTGATGGCCTGGAAGGAGCCGATCGGGCGGCCGAACTGCACGCGGTCCTTGGCGTACTGCACCGCGGTCTCGAGGACCTTCTGGGCACCGCCGACCTGCTCGGCGGCGAGGGCCACCGCCGCGAGGTCGAGGACCCGCTCGAGGGTGGTCCAGCCGGCGCCGTCGGTGCCGATCAGCGTGGCGGCGGCGCCGTCGAGCTCGATCTTCGACTGCTTGCGGGTCTGGTCCATCGTGGCCAGGTTCGTGCGGGTGATGCCCGAGCCGGTGGGGTCGACCGCGAAGATCGACACGCCGGCGGCGGTCTTGGCGGCCACGAGGAGCAGGTTGGCCACGTTGCCGTCGAGCACGAACATCTTCGTGCCGGTGATCGCCCAGCCGTCGCCCGACTGGGTGGCGGTGGCCTCGATGCCGGAGGCGTCCCACTTGCCGTTGGGCTCGGTGAACGCCAGCGTGGCGATGGTCTCGCCCGACGCGATGCCCGGGAGGTGCTCCTTCTTCGCGGCGTCGTCGCCGGCGTGGAGCAGCGTGGTCGTGGCGAGCACGGCGGAGGAGAAGTACGGGGCGCACAGCAGGGCCCGGCCCATCTCCTCGAGCACGACGGTGAGCTCGACGAACGAGAAGCCCTGGCCGCCGAACTCCTCGGGGACGATCAGGCTCTGCAGGCCCAGCTCGTTGGCCATCTGGCCCCAGACGGCGGTGTCGTAGCCCTCATCGGTGTCCATCAGGCGACGGACCTCGGCCTCGGGTGACTTGCTCTCGAGGAACTGGCGGGTGATGCGGCGGAGCTCTTCCTGCTCCTCGGAAAAGGCGAAGTTCATGCCCCGTGTTCTAGGGCCGCGCCCGGGCGGGATGCCATCCCTGATGTGTACGCATGTGTACGCTAGGGTCGTGGAGCAGATCGGGGCACGGGAGCTGCGAGCGAACCTCGCCGTCCTCGTGCGCCAGGCCGGAGCTGGGCAACGGGTCGTCGTGACCGTCGATGGGCGACCCGTCGCCCAGCTCGGGCCGCTCGAACCGGCCGGTTCGCCGTCCCTGGAGGAGCTGGCGGCGGCCGGCCTGCTCGAGGCCCCCCGCCGGGCCCAGCCCCCGGCCCCCGAGGGCGTCGACCTCGCCATCGACGTCCGCCTCGACCGCCTCCTCGACGAGGTGCGCGGCGCGTGACCGGGACACCCGAACTGGCGCGCGTTCCTCGCTGTTCGCGTCGAGGTTCTGGCACCAGTTCGAGGGGGTTGGGGTGAGCGCGACGCTCTACGTGGACACGTCCGCTCTGGTGCGGCGCTACCTGCACGACCGGCACCGACCGCTCGTGCTCGAGGCGATGGGCGACGCCGATGCCTGGGCCGCGTCGAACCTCGTGCGGACCGAGGCGCAGGTGGCCCTCCACCGCGCCGCCGTCTCTCCCCGCCAGCAGCAGGCCCTGTGGCGCGAGCTGCGCGACGAGTGGGACGCGTTCTGGGTCGTGCCACTCGACGACCGCTGCCTGGCCCGCGCCGTGGAGCTCGGCGCCACCTACGGCGTGCGCATCGTCGACGCCATCCACCTCGCCGCCGCCGACCGGCTGCCCGGGCCGGTGCGCTACCTCACGTTCGACCGACGCCAGATCCCCGCCGCCGACGCGCTGGGGTTCGAGGTCGTCAGCCCGGTCGGGGCGTAGCCCGGGCCAGCAACCCGTTGAGGACCTCGGCGGCCTCGGCGGCGTCGTCGACCGACACGGCGAAGCTCCGGCCGTCGGTCAGCTTCACCTCGAGGCCCTCGCCGCGGCGGGCGAGCCAGGCCGCTCGACGCAGCAGGCGCAGGCTGCCGCGGTAGCCCCACCCGCCCCACCCGGCCGGCTTGAGGTCGACGGCCGACGCGGTCTCGACCTGTGCCAGTGGGATCTCCACCCGCGGCCAGTGCAGCGACCCGGACCGCACGCGCAGGCCCTCGCGGCTGACCGTGACGTCGACAGCCCCGAGCCCGAACACGGTGACACCGACCAGCGCGGTGACGAACCCGAACAGCGGGTTGCCGAGGATGGCCCAGCTGATGCCATAGGTGGCGACGACGGCTCCGACCGTGCGGAGGCCGAGGTTGTCGGCGTGGCCGAACCACACCGCCCGCTCGTCCGCCCCGAGCGCGAGCTGCGCGGCGCGCAGCGGCCGGGTCGGCGCCGTCGCCCGGTGCGTCATCATCATCACGGGCACCACGAAGCCGATGGCGCTCGCCATCGCGCCGGCGAACGCACCCGAGCCGAGGGTGACCTCGTGCCAGTCGTCGTGGCCGCGGTTGGCGAAGGCCAACGACACCCAGACCCAGCCGGACAGCACGCCGGCGTAGACCGCGATGCCCGCGTAGAGGGCCGAGAGCGGTCCGGGCCGGCGCACCACCCAGGCCAGCACTACCGCGGCGGGCAGCGACAGCACCAGCTGGAAGGCCACCTGCACGGCGAGTGGCATCGAGCCGTCGCTGCTGCCATCGCGAGCGAAGTGGATGGCCATCGGATCCGGGAGGTCGCCCCAGGTGACCACCCAGGGAACGACGGCCATCACCACGATCAGCGCGGGGAACACCGTCCCCACGAGCAGCCGCTGGCCCTTGCTCATCACGAGCTCCATGTCACGCCACCTCTTCCAGGAGCTTCCGCAGCTCCGCCTTGCCGAGGCCCTGTCGGGCCGCTTCGGACACCAGATCCCGAGCCAGCTCCAGCAGGCGGGCCCGCTGGTCTCCGGCGGCCAGGACGATCACGCCACGGCGGCGGCGCATGTCGACGAGGCCCTCGTCGCGCAGGTCGCCGTAGGCCCGCAGGACCGTGTGCATGTTCACGCCCAGCGCCTCGGCCAGCTCCCGGGCCGGGGGCAGCTTGTCGCCCTCGGCCACCCGGCCGGTGGCGATGGCTCCCCGCACCTGGGCGGCGATCTGGGCGAACAGCGGCTCGCTCGACCCGGGGTCGACCTTGATGAGCATAGTTCTAGTTGTATGCGAACAATCCGCGGTCGTCAAGCCACCCGGGCGGCGCTGTCCATCCAGGAATCGCCGCGCACGCGGGTGTGGTTCTTCACGGCGCGGACCCCGAGCCACAGGAGCATCCCGGTCCACACGCCGCCGATGCCGAGGTCGGGCTCCACCCACACGGCGACGAACACCGGCAGGGTCACCGCGAAGGCGATCGTGGTCTGCCAGCGCAGGTCACGGAAGTCGTTGGCCCCCATCAGCACCCCGTCGAGGACGAACGTGATCGCACCGGGGAGCTGGGCCACCCCGAGGATCACCAGCGCGATGGTGGCCTGGTGCCGCACCGCCGGGTCGCCGCTGAACGCGCGGGGCAGGAGCGGCGCCGTGGCCACCGTGGCCACCAGCAGCAGGATGCCCGACCGGCTGCCCCACCGGTACAGGTGGGCGACGACCTCGCGCGCCTCCTCCGGCCGACCGGCGCCGAGGGCGTGGCCCACGAGGGACTGGCCCGCCACCTTGAACATGTCGACGCCGATGGCGAGGAACAGGAACACCTGGGCGGCGATCTGATGGCCGCCCAGCACGTCGTTGCCGGCGTGGGACGCCACCGTCGTCGCCACCGCCAACGTCGCCAGCAGGAACCCGGTCCGCTGCACCAGGTGCCCACCCACCTTCACCACCGCCCACATCACCGGCGGCACCACGCGGAGGTGGTCGAGCCCGTCGGCGCGCAGGCGCGGCACCACGATGGCGAGCAGCACGGAGGCGCTGAGCACCTGCGCGATCACCGTCCCCCAGGCGCTCCCGGCGATGCCCACGTCGAAGCCGAACACCAGCACGAGCTCGAGGATCAGGTTCGCGGTGGTCGACAGGGCCAGCACGATGAACGGGCGTCGGGTGTCGGGGAGTCCGTACAGGTACCCGATGCAGGCGATGGTCAGGAGCTGGAACGGGATGCCCACCACCGCGATGTGCAGGTAGGTGGTCCCGTGGGCGACCACCGCGGCGTCGTCGCCGACCACCCCGGCCAGCCCGCGGGCGCCGAGCCCGATGCCCAGGGCCGTGACCACGCCCAGCCCGAGCGCGAGCCACAGCGCCTGGAGGGCGTCGGAGGCGGCCCCGGCCAGGTCGCCGCGGCCGCGGCGGACGGCCACGCGCACCGTGGTGCCGTAGCTCAGGAAGTTGAAGACCCACACGAGGGTGTTGAGCACCGTCGCCGCCACGGCCAGGCCGCCCAGCTCCGTCGTTCCGAGCCGCCCGACCACGGCCGTGTCGGTGAGCAGGTACACCGGCTCCACGAGGAGCGACCCGAGGGCGGGGACCGCGATGGCCAGGATCCGTCGATCGAGGGCATCGAGCCGCCACCGCGCCATACGCTCCTCAGCATGACCGACACCATGATCTGGAGCGCGACCGGAATCGAGGTGCACGAGGTCGTGGTCGGACCGGTCGACAACAACGTGTTCGTCCTCCGGTGCACCGAGACCGGCGAGGCCGTGCTCCTCGACGCCGCCAACGAGCACGAGCAGCTGCTCGAGCTGAGCCGGCGCCTCGGCGTCACCCGGGTGCTCGAGACGCACGGCCACTGGGATCACATCCAGGCCGTCACGCAGATGCGCGACGCCGGCTACTCGGTCGGGGTCACCGCCGCCGATGCGGGGATGCTCCCGAGCTACGACGAGGTCATCGACGACGACAGCGTGATCGATGTCGGTCGCCTCCGGCTCCACACGATCGCCACCCCCGGCCACACCCCGGGCTCGATGTGCTTCCTGGTGGAGGGGCACCCCGTGCTGTTCAGCGGCGACACCCTGTTCCCCGGCGGTCCCGGCAACACCAGCTTCGAGGGCGGGGACTTCCCCACCATCATCGAGTCCGTCGACCGCCGGCTGTTCACCCTGCCCGCGGACACGCTCGTGCTCCCGGGCCACGGCAAGCCGACGACGATCGGCGAGGAACGGCCGCACCTCCAGGAGTGGATCGATCGGGGCTGGTAGCCGACATGGCCGACGCACTCCCCTACGACCGGCGACCCGACGACCACACCCCGGTCCACACGGTCGATCTCCCCGACACCCCCATCCGCGACCGCTCCATCCCGGCCACGGCCTGGGTCGAGGCGCCCAAGGACCTCCTCGAGCTCGGCCACGACCTCCCGGACCAGCCCGTCGCCTCCTACAAGCGCCGGATCGGGCCCTGGCTCCTCTGGCGGGCCGGACCCGCCACCAAGGCGAGGGCCCGCTACTGGGCAGGGCGCGCCGACGACCTCGGGACGAGCTGGACCTTCACCCTCGACGCGGACGGCGACGGCACCGGCGTCGGCCCCTCCGGCGTGGTCCACGAGCGCTTCCGGACCTGGAAGGAAGACCTTCGCGACACCCCGTAGGCGCAGGTCACCGCCATTACCACTATCCGGATAGTGCTAATAGACTGGCGGATGTGTCCGCCCCCCTCTTCGAGATCCAAGGCCTGCGCGCGCGGCCGGCCGGCGTCCCCGATGCTCCGGAGATCCTGCGGGGGCTGGACCTCACGGTCGGCGCCGGCGAGGTCCACGCCATCATGGGCCCCAACGGCTCGGGCAAGACCACCCTCGCCACCACGCTCCTGGCCTCGCCGGAGTACGAGGTCACCGGCGGCAAGATCCTCTTCAAGGGCGACGACATCACCGACTGGGACACCGAGGTCCGCGGCAAGGCCGGCATGTTCCTCGCCTTCCAGTACCCCCAGCAGGTCCAGGGCGTCTCGGTCCTGAACTTCCTCCGCCAGGCCCTGTCGGCCCGCAAGGGCATCGACCTGTCGATGCTCGAGCTGCGCCTGTCGATCATGGAGTGGATGGAGCGGCTGGACATGGATCCGTCCTTCGCCGACCGCTACCTCAACGAGGGCTTCTCCGGCGGCGAGAAGAAGCGCAACGAGATCCTCCAGATGGCCATCCTCGAGCCCGAGATCGCCATCCTCGACGAGACCGACTCCGGCCTCGACATCGATGCGCTGAAGGTGGTCGCCCAGGGCGTGCAGGAGGTCCGGCGGGACCGGCCCGAGCTCGGCGTCGTCGCCATCACGCACTACCAGCGCCTGCTCGACCACCTCACCCCCGACGTGATCCACATCCTCGTCGACGGCCGCATCGTGCAGACCGGCGGGCCCGAGCTGGGTGAGGTCCTCGAGCGCGACGGCTACGAGGCGTTCCAATGAGCGGCCACGACCCTCTCGACGTCGCGGCGATCAAGAAGGACTTCCCGATCCTCGAGCGAGAGGTCCACGGCGGTCGCCTCGTCTACCTCGACTCGGCCAACACGTCGCAGAAGCCGCAGGCCGTGCTCGACGCGATCACCACCTACTACGAGCGCTCCAACGCCAACGTCCACCGCGGCACCTACCTCATCGCCGAGGAGGCCACCGCCGCCCTCGAGGGCGCCCGGGCCAAGGTCGCCCGCTTCATCGGGGCTCCCAGCACCCGCGAGGTGATCTTCACCAAGAACGCCACCGAGGCCCTCAACCTGGTGGCCAAGGCGTGGGGCCGGGCCCACCTGCGCGAGGGCGATGCCGTCGTGCTCACCGAGCTCGAGCACCACGCCAACATCGTCCCCTGGCACCAGCTGCGCGAGGAGCTGGGCATCGAGCTCCGCTGGCTCCCCGTCGGCGCCGACGGCCACCTCGACCTCACGGACCTCGATCGGTTCGTCGACGGCGCCCGCGTCCTCTCGTTCGCCGCCATGTCCAACGTGCTGGGCACGATGCTCCCGATCGAGCGGCTCGTCGCGGCCGCCCACGGGGCCGGGGCCATCGCGGTGGTCGACGCCAGCCAGCACGTCCCCCACGTCACCACCGACGTCTCCGCCTGGGGCGCCGACTTCGTCGCCTTCACCGGCCACAAGATGTGCGGACCCACCGGCATCGGCGTGCTGTGGGGCAGCGAGGCCATCCTCGACGCCACCCCGCCCTTCCTCACCGGCGGCGAGATGATCCTCAACGTCACCAAGGACGGCTTCACGCACAACGAGCTGCCGTGGAAGTTCGAGGCCGGGACGCCGCCCATCGCCGAGGCGGTGGGGCTCGGCGCCGCTGTGGACTACCTGACCGGCCTCGGCATGGAGGCCGTCCGGGAGCACGAGGTGGCCCTCACGGGCTACGCCCTGCGCTCGCTCACCGAGCGCTTCGGCGACGACCTCACGATCCACGGGCCCTCCGAGCCCGCCGAGCGCGGTGGCGTCATGTCGTTCAGCTACAAGGACATCCACCCCCACGACCTCACGCAGGTGTTCGACCAGCACGGCGTCTGCGTGCGGGCCGGCCACCACTGCGCCAAGGTCCTCATGCGCGAGCTCGGCGTGGCCGCCACGGCCCGGGCCTCGCTGTACGTCTACAACGACGAGGCCGACGTCGACGCGCTGGGCGACGCGATCGCCGACGCTGCCTCGTTCTTCTCCGTCTGAGCCCCCCAGCCCGCCGATAGGATCGCAACCCGCATGCCCGGCCTCGAAGACCTCTACCGAGAGATCATCCTCGACCACTACCGCTCACCGCGGAACCGTGGGGAGCTCGACTCACCCCCGGCTGTCCGCGTCGAGGGCTTCAACCCCCTGTGCGGCGACGAGATCGTCATCTACGCACAGGTGCGCGACGGGGTCCTCGAAGACATCGCCATCGGCGGGCAGGGCTGCTCGATCAGCCAGTCGTCGGCCTCGATGATGTCGGCCGCCGTGAAGGGCAAGAAGCTGGCCGAGGTCGAGGCGCTCACCCGCTCGTTCAAGGGGATGATGTCGATCCACGAGCAGTCGCTCGACGGCGAGGAGGGCGAGCTCATCGGCGCCGACGACCCCGACGTGAAGCTCGGCGACCTCGAGGCGCTGCGGGGCGTGGTGAAGTTCCCCGTCCGCATCAAGTGCGCGACCCTCAGCTGGAACACCCTCCTCCAGGCGATCGAGGAGTCCTCGGGCTCCTAGCCGGCGCCGTCGGCGGCGCCGTCCACGGCGGCGGCCAGCTCGAAGCAGCGCGCCGTCAGACCGCCGCTGGCGTGGTTGGTGATGTCGATCACCACCTTGTTCCAGGAGTTGGACCAGTCCGGGTGGTGATCGAGCTTCTCGGCCGCCAGCGCGACCTGCGCCATGAAGCCGAAGGCCTGGGCGAAGTCACGGAACACCAGCTCCCGGTGCAGCGTTCCGTCGACCACCTCCCATGTGGGGTGGGCGGTGAGGTGGCTCGCCACCTCGTCCTCGGTCAGCAGCGGATCTCGGGCCATGGGGCCATGATGCTCCGATGCGCATCGGACTGACAGGTGGTGGAGCAACGGTCGACCGGATGGTCGACCAGGCCAAGCGAGCGGAGGACGACGGGTTCACGTCGCTCTGGTTCGCCGAGCGCGGTCGCCGGCGACCCGCTGGTGGCGATGGCGGTGGCCGGTCACGGCACGACCTCCCTCGAGCTGGGCACCTCCGTGCTCCAGACGTACACGACCCATCCCAGCCTGATGGCCAGCCGGGCAGCCGCCGTGGTCGCCGCCATGGGTCGAGCGGGCTTCACGCTCGGCGTCGGGCCGTCGCACCAGCCGGTGATCGAGATGATGCACGGCATGGACTTCTCCCACCCCGGCCGGCACACCGAGGAGTACGTCCACGTCGTCGCCGACCTGCTGCGGGGCGAGCAGGTGTCGTTCCAGGGCGAGGACTTCCGGGTGAACGCCCAACCCCCGGCGCTGCCGCACGGCGAGATCCCCGTGCTCGTGGCGGCGCTCGGCCCCCGTCTCCTGCGGGTCGCCGGAGAGCGGGCGGCCGGCACGATCACGTGGATGGCCAACGCCCGCGCCATCGAGTCCCACGTGGCCCCTCGCCTGCGGGCCGCCGCAGAGGCGGCCGGCCGGCCCGCCCCCCGCATCGTCTGCGGGCTCCCCGTGGCGGTGCACGACGACGCCGACGCCGCCCGCGCCGTGGCCGCGCAGCAGTTCGCGATGTACGGGACGCTGCCGAACTACCAGCGGATCCTCGCCCACGGCGACGCGCCCGGCCCGGCCGACGCCGCGATCGTCGGCGACGAGGGCAGCGTCGGCGCCCAGGTCGAGGCGCTCTTCGCCGCCGGCGTCACCGACTTCTGGGCCGCGCCCTTCCCGGTCGGCGACGACCGCAAGGCGTCCACCGCGAGGACCCGAGCCCTCCTGAAGGAGCTGGCCGCTGCCTGACCCACTTCTTGTGTCTTGAGCCGACGCCTGATGGCGGCTCACATCACAAGAACGCGGGGTCAGGCGAGCGGGTCGGCGAAGGGGTCGTCGACCAGGCCGGTCATCCGCTTGGGGGCGGCGTCGTCCGGGGCCTCGTCCTCGCCGAACGCGGCGTAGCCGGTCGTCTCGAGCTCGAGGGCCAGCTCGGGGCCACCGCTGCGCTGGATCACGCCGCGGGCGAGGACGTGGACGTGGTCCGGCCGCAGCTCGTGGAGCAGGCGGTTGTAGTGCGTGATGGCGAGCACGCCGAGGCCGGTCTCCTCCGTGGCCGCCTCGACCCGGCGGGCACAGGCCCGGAGGGCGTCGACGTCGAGGCCGGAGTCGAGCTCGTCGAGGATCGCGAAGGTGGGCTCGAGCACCCCGAGCTGCAGGGTCTCGTTGCGCTTCTTCTCGCCGCCGGACAGGTCGACGTTCATGGCGCGGTGGAGGAAGCGGTCGTCGAAGCCGATGCGCTCGGCCTCGGCCACGATCCTGGCCGGGACGTCGGCGATGTCGCGGCCGCTGGCGGCGAAGGCGGCCTCGAGCACGTCGACCACGGCGACGCCGGGGACCTCGGTGGGGTACTGCATCGCCAGGAACAGACCCGCCTGGGCCCGCTCCCACGGAGCCATCGCGAGGACGTCGACGCCGTCGAGCGTGACCGACCCGCCGAGCACCTCGTAGCCGGGGCGCCCCATGATGATGTGCGAGAGCGTGGACTTCCCGGAGCCGTTGGGTCCCATCACCGCGTGGACCTCGCCCGAGCGGATGGTGAGGTCGATCCCCTTCAGGATCTCCTTGCCCGCGACGCCGGCCCGCAGGCCCGTGATCTCCAGCACGTGATCAGCCATCGACGACCACCTCGATCTGCCCGTCGACGACCCGGGCCTCGTACACGGGCACCGCCTGCGTGGCCGGCAGGGATTGGGGCTTGCCGTCCACCAGCGAGAAGGTGCTCCCGTGCTTCCAGCACTCGAGCTCGAGGTCCTCGCAGAGCACCTCGCCCTCGGCCAGCGACACGTCCTGGTGGCTGCACACGTCGTTGATCGCGTAGACGTCGTCGCCGCAGCGCACGACGGCGATGCGCAGGTCACCGATCACGACCTGCCGCGCCGAGCCGGGAGCGAGGTCTTCGAACGAGCCCGCGTCGTGCACGGTCACGTGAGCACCGCCCGGAGCTTCTCGGACACCCGGGCGTCGAGCTGCTCGCGCAGGTCGTTGGCCGGGAGCTGGTCGAGGACCTCAGCGAAGAAGCCGGCCACGATCAGGCGCTCGGCCACGACCGTGGGCACGCCACGGCTCTCGAGGTAGAAGCGCTGCTCCTCGTCGATGGGACCGACGGCGGAGGCGTGGCTGCAGTGGACGTCGTTGTTCTCGATCACCAGGTTCGGGATCGACTCCGCCCACGCGTCCTCGGACAGCTTCAGGTTGCGGTTGGTCTGGAAGGCGTTGGTGCCCCGCGCCCCCTTCCCCACTCGGATGAGCCCGGTGTAGATCGACCGCGACCGGTCGCTCACCGCGCCCTTGAAGAGGAGGTTGCTCGTGGTGTCCTCGGCGACGTGGTCCTGGAACGTCCGGTAGTCGAGCGTCTGGTCGCCGTCGCCGAAGAAGGCGGCGACCAGGTCACCCGAGGCGCCGCGACCGAGCAGGTGGCAGTCGGTGCGGAGCCGGGTGTAGTCGCCGCCGAAGCCCAGGAGCCCGGCCTTGGCGGTGGCCTGCGCGTGCACCTGGATGTCGAGGGTGGCCAGCGACCAGGCCTGCAGCCCGAGCAGCTGGGCCCCGACGTAGCCGACCCGGGCGGAGCTCTCGAGGATCAGCTCGGTGGAGGGGAGGAGGACGCCGTCGCCGCCGTCCTCGAACACCTCCACCACCTTGACCTCGCTGTCGGGACCCGCTCGCACCACGAGGCGGACGGCGGACGCCCCGCCGTCAGGGGCGCCCTGGTGGCGCACGATGATCGGGTCGGGCACGGTGACACCGGCGGGCACGTCGATGACCACCGGGTCGACCAGCAGCGCGTGGCGCATCCAGCCGAGCGCGTGGGCGGACTCGGGCAGGTCGCCCAGCAGCCCACCGTCGACCTCGTCGCCCCGGAGCACCCGGGCCCGACCGAGGTCGCCGTGGTCGACGGTGGTCGCGGTGACGGCGGCGGTGAGGCGCTCGAGGTCGAGCTCGTCGATGCGGCTGTAGCGCCAGACGTCGTCGTCGGTGCTCGGCAGCGCCGCCTCGGCCAGCTTCGCCGCCGCCGAGGCGCGCCGGTCCGCCAACCAGCCGGTGCCGGGCAGTGCGGCGATGCTGTCGATGGGGAACGCGGTCACGCAGGCCTTCCGAGGGGGGACGTTGCAGGCTACCGACGCCCCGCCGAAGCCACCCAGTCGAGCGGGGGGACGGAGGGTGGCGTTCTGACCTCGTGGTGTGGTGTGCCCCTGGTCACGCGCTAGCAAGGGGGCATGGATCGTCGCACGTTCGTGAAGGGAGCCGCCGCCGCTACCGGCGTCGGCATCGCGGGAGCGCGGCGGGCGGAGGCCAGCACTCCCCCGGTCAACCTGAAGCTGCCCTCGCTCGGCCAGGAGGTGCGGCGACCCCGAACCCCGGTCGAGCACCTCGTGGTGGTGATGATGGAGAACCGCTCCGTCGACCACTACCTCGGCTGGTACGGCGCCGAGAACCCCGGGTTCGACGGCATCCAGCACAAGCAGTTCCGGGACCTGCGCCGGGGTGCGAAGGGGCCCATGGTGTCGACCCGGGACTGGGGCGTGGCCGGGCGGGGCGACTACCACGGGCGCGGGTACAACGACCCCAACCACGGGTGGGACGGCGGGCGGCTGCAGCGCAACGGCGGGCGCATGGACGGGTGGCTCCACCCGGCCACCCACAACGACGAGCTCGCGCTCTCCTACTACGGCGCTGCCGACATCCCCGTCTGGGCGCAGCTGACGCGGGGCTGGCAGACCTACGACCGCTGGTTCTGCTCGCTCATGGCCCCCACGCAGCCCAACCGGTACTACCTGTACTCGGGGCAGTCGGCCGGGCTGAAGAACAACGACGTCCCGCCGGAGCTCGTCGGCAACCCCAAGGGAAACCGCCTCAACTACGCCCTCGGCTGGGACTGGCCCACGGTGTGGGACCTGTGCCGAGACAACGGCGTGTCGAGCGCCTACTACTTCTCCAACCTCCCCGAGGCGGGCCTGTGGGGGCTGCGGCAGCTCGACGTGATCCACCACGTCACCGACTTCTTCGCCGGATGCGCGGCCGGCGTCCTCCCGCAGGTGTCGATCATCGACCCGTGGTTCACGGCCCCCACCGGCATCTCCAACGACGACCACCCCGTCTCGGACATCCGCCTCGGGCAGATGTTCCTCTCCGACATCGTCCAGGCCTTCACCAGCTCCCCGCTCTACAAGAAGGGGGCGCTCGTCATCACCTACGACGAGTGGGGCGGCTTCTGGGACCACGTCGACCCGCCCCGGGTGCCCGACCTCCGCAGCACCAACGCCGACCCCGGGGGCAGGGACGACTTCTCGCAGCTCGGGTTCCGCATCCCGTCCACGGTGATCTCCCCCTGGACCCGGCACCACCAGGTCGACCACAACGTCTACGAGCACACGTCGTACCTGCGCTTCGTGTCCGAGAACTGGGGCCTTCCCCTCCTCACCAAGCGGGCGGCGCACACGACCAGCCTCGGACGGGCCTTCCGCGGGTTCCGGAGCTACGACCCGGAGCACGACTTCGTGCCGTACCGCATGCCGCTCGACGCCCAGCTCCAGGGGATCATCGACTCGAACCTGGAGCAGATCGTCGGGGGCCGCGTGCCTCGCCTCCTCCCGGGCTCGCTCCGGCCCGTCGCCGCGCCGCAACCGGAGGGCAGCGACCTGCACCGCGCCGCCGCGATGGGGTGGTTCGACGACCTGCCGATCGACCTCGACCGCCGGTTCGAGGACTGCTACCTCAGCCCGTCGTCGATCCGGCGGCTGCTCCGAGCCGCTACTGGTCGCCCTTCCGCCTGAAGAGGCGCTTGAGGCGGGACTGCGGCTGACCGTCGGGCCCGAGGGGCCCGCGCTTGGCCTTCTCCGCGGCCACCTCGGCCACGACCTGGGCCCCGATCGAGTTCAGGAAGTCCTCCGCCTCGTCGAGCACGGCGGCCACCGAGCCGTCGCCGCGGTCCAGCGCGTCGAGGGGCTCGTCGGGGGTGGGGGGCGTGACGAGGGTGCCGTGGCTCCAGTTCACGTCGGCCAGCCGGCGCGTGAACGACGCGCAGTCGGCGGGGCAGCGCCACGGCGCCTCGGGGGCCAGATCGAGATCGCACTTCCGCACGGTCTCGCCGTTCGCGTAGGTGCGACTCTCGAAGTACTTGCAGTCCTGGCGCATCGGCACCGCTCCAGTCTGCCAGCGCGGATCGGCACCCGGGGATCGCTACCGTGCGGTCGATGGAGGCCGTCGAGGTGGTGCTGTTCGACCTGGGTGGCGTGCTCATCGACTTCGGTGGCGTGGACGCCATGCGAGAGCTGGCCGGCATCGAGTCGGACGACGAGGTCTGGCGCCGGTGGCTCGCCTGCGACTGGGTCCGGGCCTTCGAGCGGGGGCACTGCTCCCCGGAGGAGTTCGCGGCAGGCGTGGTCGCCGACTGGGGCCTCGCCATCGACGGACCCGCCTACCTCGCCGAGTTCTCGGGCTGGCTGGGCGGTCCGCTGCCCGGGGCGACCGAGCTGGTGGACGAGGTCGCCCGCGTGAC
The DNA here is from genome assembly GCA_963727905.1 of uncultured Microthrixaceae bacterium. Taxonomy (GTDB): domain Bacteria; phylum Actinomycetota; class Acidimicrobiia; order Acidimicrobiales; family VFJN01; genus VFJN01. The sequence continues at coordinate 30,606 of CAVSIC010000018.1, read as the reverse complement.
CCGGATCGGCTGCCTGTCCAACACCAACCCCGTGCACTGGGTGCATTGGGGTCGGTGGCCGTTCGCGGAGCGCTTCGAGTTCCGGTTCCTGTCGTTCGAGCTCGGCCACGTGAAGCCCGACCGGGCCCTCTTCGAGCACGTGGCCGGCCTGCTCCCCGTCGAGCCCGCCCGGGTGCTGTTCCTCGACGACAACCTCGTGAACGTCGAGGGAGCCCGCGCCGTCGGCTTCCAGGCCGAGCACGCACGCGGACCGGCCGAGGCCCGCCGCGCCCTCATGGAGCGCGGCGTCCTCTGAGGTCAGCTATCCGACACCGCGGCGACTGGGTGGCTTTGCCGCCCCGAGCCGCATCGGCGGAGGCGAGGAGCGCTAGCGACGACCGGAGCCGTCAACCAACGCTGCCCTCCATCTGGAGCTCGATGAGGCGGGACCACTCGACCGCGTACTCCATGGGGAGCGTGCGGGTGACGGGCTCGATGAAGCCGTTGACGATCATGCCCATGGCCTGCTCGTTCGAGAGGCCGCGGCTCATCAGGTAGAAGAGCTGCTCGTCGGCCACCTTGGAGACGGTGGCCTCGTGGCCGATCACGGCGTCGAGCGAGCCGACCTCCATGGTGGGGAAGGTGTCGCTGATCGAGTCCTCGTCGAGGATGAGGGCGTCGCACTGGACGTGGCTCTTGCAGCCGTAGGCGTCGTCCTCGACCCGCACGAGGCCGCGGTAGCTGGTGCGACCGCCGTCCTTCGAGATCGACTTCGAGACGATCTTGGAGGTGGTCTCCGGGGCGGCGTGGACCATCTTGGCGCCGGCGTCCTGGTGCTGGCCGGCACCGGCGTAGGCCACCGACAGCACCTCGCCCGAGGCCTTGGGGCCGACCATGTAGACGGCCGGGTACTTCATGGTGAGGCGGCTGCCGATGTTGCCGTCGATCCACTCCATGTGGCCCTCGGCCTCGACCCGGGCCCGCTTGGTGACCAGGTTGAAGACGTTGTTCGACCAGTTCTGGATGGTCGTGTAGGTGACCCGGGCCGACGGCTTCACCACGATCTCGACGACCGCGGAGTGCAACGAGTCGGACGTGTACACCGGGGCCGAGCAGCCCTCGATGTAGTGCACCTTCGAGCCCTCGTCGGCGATGATCAGCGTGCGCTCGAACTGGCCCATGTTCTCCGCGTTGATGCGGAAGTAGGCCTGGAGCGGCATCTCGACCTCGACGCCGGGCGGCACGTAGATGAACGAGCCACCCGACCAGACCGAGGAGTTGAGCGCGGAGAACTTGTTGTCGTTGGCGGGGATGATCTTGCCCCAGTACTGCTTGACGAGCTCCGGGTACTCCTTCACCGCGGTGTCCATGTCGCAGAAGATGACGCCCTGCGCCTCGAGGTCGTCGCGGTTGCGGTGGAAGACGACCTCGGACTCGTACTGGGCGGTGACGCCGGCGAGGTACTTCCGCTCGGCCTCGGGGATGCCGAGCTTCTCGTAGGTCTGCTTGATCGCGTCCGGGAGGTCGTCCCAGCTGTCGACCTGCCCGCCGGTGGGCTTGATGTAATAGAAGATGTCGTCGAAGAAGATCTCCGACATGTCGCCGCCCCAACGCGGCATCGGGCGCTTCTGGAAGGCCCGGTACGACTTCAGGCGGAAGTCGATCATCCAGTCCGGCTCGCCCTTCATCCACGACATCTCGCGGATGATGTCCTCATCGAGGCCCCGCTTGGGCTTGAAGACGTAATCCTCGGCGTCGGACCAGCCGAGCTTGTACTTGGAGAGGTCGAGGTCGGTGACCGCCATCGAGATCCCTTTCGGGGAGGAGAGGTGTTGGGGGATTTCTCCTACGCCGATGGTAACAATTCAGCCCCCGCGATCACACCTTCAGGCCGCCGGACCAGTTCTGGAACAGGGCCGTGTACCGACCGCCCTGCGCCAGGAGCTCGGCGTGGGTGCCCAGCTCCTGCAGGTGGCCGTCGGCCACGACCCCCACGAGGTCGGCCCGCTGGGCCGTCGAGAGGCGGTGGGCGATCACGATCACCGTCCGCCCCTCCATCAGCTGGTTGACGGCATGTTCGACCACGACCTCGGTGCCGGGGTCCAGGCTGGAGGTGGCCTCGTCGAGCACGAGGACCGCGGGGTCGGCCAGGGCCGCCCGGGCCAGCGAGACGAGCTGCTTCTCCCCCGCCGAGAACCGTGACCCCCGCTCCTGCACCTCGGTGTGCAGGCCCTCGGGGAGCCGATCGAACCGCTCGAGCACGCCGATGGCGGCCATGGCCTGCCGCACCTCGTCGTCGGTGGCCCCGATCCGGGCCAGGCGCACGTTCTCGAGGATCGTGCCGTTGAACAGGAACCCCTCCTGGGGCACGACCACCACCCGCTCGCGGAGGGAGCGGGCGGTGGCGTCGCGGAGGTCCACCCCACCGAAGCGGACAGCCCCCTCGGTGGGGTCGTAGAGCCGGGCCACCAGCTTGGCCAGGGTCGACTTGCCGGCCCCGGTCGGGCCGACGAGCGCGATCCGGGCGCCGGAGGGGATGTGGAGGTCGACGTCGGCGAGCACCGGCTCCCCGCCCACGTAGGCGAAGCCGACGCCCTCGACGTCGACGTCGCCCCGCTCAGGGAGGTCGACCGCGCCCGGGCGCTCCGGCACGTCCACCGCCGTGTCCAGCAGGGCGTAGAGCTTGTCGAGGGCGGCTCCCGCCGACTGGACGATGTTGAAGAGCTGGGACAGCTGCTGGATCGGCTCGAAGAGGTTGGACAGGGTGAGCACGAAGAACGCCACCGTGCCGATGACGAGGGACCCGTCGTGGACCCACCACCCGCCGATGCCCACCGCGATGGCAGTGGTGAGGAGGCCGGCGGTCTCGATGATCGGCAGGTACCAGGCCGAGATCTTCACGGAGCGCATGTGCGCTCGATAGAGCGAGCGGTTCTGGTCCGTGAAGCGCGAGGCCTCGACCTCCTCCCGCCCGTACGCCTGGACCACCCGCACCCCGGCGATGCCCTCCTGCAGCTGCGAGAGGGTCGCCCCGATGTCGTCGCGCACGACGAGGTAGGCGTCGTTGGAGTCCCGCTGGAACTTGATGCTGGCGAGGATCACGGGCGGGACGCAGACCAGGCACAGGAGGAGGAGCTTCCACGACACGATCCCGAGCACCACGACGGAGACGCCCAGGAGCACGCCGTTGCTGACGAACATCAGCAGGCCCATCTGCACGAGCTCCTGCAGCGAGTCGACGTCGCTGGTCATGCGGGACACGATCACGCCCGCCTTCTCGCGGTCGTAGAAGGGCATCGAGAGCCGCTGCAGGTGGTCGAACACCCGGACTCGCAGGTCCCGGAGGAACGACTCGCCGATCCGGCTGATCAGGACCAGCTGGGCGCGCCCGGCCAGGTAGGCCAGCACCGCCACGACGACGTACCCCATCACCGCGACGTCGAGCGCGCCGCCGTCGTCGCGCTTGATCCCGTGGTCGATCCCCCGCTTCACGAGGAACGGGCCCGCCAACGTGGTGGACGTCCAGAGCAGGACCATCATCCCGGCGAGGATCAGGTCCCGCCGGTAGGGACGGAGCATCCGGAGCGTGCGCCGGAGCATGTGGCGGGCGGCCGTCGCATCGAGGCGGTCGTCGGCGTCGACGCCGCCGGCGAGCCACATGCTCAGCTCACCCCCTCGGGGGCGCGGGCCTCGACCTCGCGCCGCTCGGCGGCCGCGAGGACCTCCCGGTACTCGGCGGAGGTGCGCAGGAGCTCCTCGTGCGTGCCGTCGGCGGCCACCCGACCGTCGGACAGGAGGATGACCCGGTCGGCCAAGGCCACCGTGGCCGGCCGGTGGGCGATCACGAGCGTGGTGCGGCCCCGCATGACCTCGGCCAGGGCGTCGCGGATCTCGTGCTCCTTCGTCGGGTCGACCGACGACGTCGCGTCGTCGAGGATCAGCACGCGCGGGTCGGCGAGGATCGCCCGGGCGATGGCGATGCGCTGCCGCTGGCCACCCGACAGCGAGTAGCCGCGCTCACCGATCGTGGTGGCGTACCCCTCCGGCAGGGAGGTGATGAAGTCGTGGGCACCGGCGAGGCGGGCGGCGCGCTCGATCGCCTCCTGCGGTGCCTCGGGGTCGGCGAACGCGATGTTGGCGCCGATCGTGTGGGAGAAGAGGAAGGTCTCCTCGAACACGATCCCCACCGCCTTGCGGAGCTCCCGGAGGCGGAGCCGGCGCACGTCCACGCCGTCGAGCGACACGGAGCCCTCGACCACGTCGTAGAAGCGCGGGAGGAGCCGGGCCACGGTGGTCTTGCCCGAGCCGGTCGCGCCGACCAGGGCCACCGACTGACCGGCCGGCACCACCAGGTCCATCCCGTCGAGGACCGCCGGGAGCGATGGCGCGTACGCGAAGCGGACGCCCTCGAAGCGGACCTCGCCCCGCCCCTCGGGCCGGCTGGCGGGAAGCGCCAGCGCGTCGGCCGGCTCGGCCACCTCGGGAGCGGTCGACAGGACCTCGAAGACGCGCTCCGCCGACGCGGCGCTGCGCTGGCCCTGGGCGATGATCATGCCGAGCATGCGCAGGGGCCAGATGAGCATCACCACGTAGAGGTTGAACGCCAGGAGCTGGCCGATGAGGAGGTCCCCGTCGAGCACCTGGTGCCCGCCGTAGCCGAGCGTGGCGATGAGCCCGATGTTCGGGAGCAGCTCCATCCCCGGGGCGAACCGGGCCCGCACGCGTGCCGCGCGCATCGATTCGCGGAACACGTCATCGGCCTCCGTGGCGAGGCGGGCCGCCTGGACCGGCTCGGCCCCGAACCCCTTCACCACGCGCACGCCCGCCACGGTCTCCTCGACCACGGCGGCCAGCTCGGCCGACTCCTGCTGGATCCCCATCACCGCGGGGTGCAGCTGCCGGGAGAAGCGGGTGGCGAGGACGTTCAGGAGGGGCAGGGACCCCAGCGCGAGGGCGGTGAGGATCGGGTCGATCGTGAGCAGGATGACCGTGACGGCCAGCACCGTGACGGCGTTGGAGATCGTCAGCGGGATCATCACCACGAACGCCTGGATCTGCTGCAGGTCGGTGTTGGCCCGGCTCATCAGCTGGCCGGTCTGGGTGGTGTCGTGGAACGCGAAGTGCAGGCGCTGGAAGTGGGCGAAGAGCTGCTCGCGGAGGTCCGCCTCGATCCAGCGGGCCTCCCGGAAGGCGATGTAGCGGCGGATGCCGGTGAAGACCCCGACGACCAACCCGGCCACGACGATGGCCAGCGCCCAGAAGCGCAGGACCGACATGTCGTCGGCCTCGATGCCGCGGTCCACGGCCCGCTGCACGAGCAGCCCCACGGAGACCTTGCCGGCGGTCCAGCCGAGGCCGACGAGCACGCCCGCCAAGAGGCCCGCCTTGCGGTCCCGGCAGGCCCGCGCCAGCAGGCGCCAGCCCGGCCCCCACCTGTCCGTCGCACCTGCGCTGATCCCCATCGCCCCCTTGACCCGCGGGTCAACCTACAAGTGACCGCTCGGCGCGGCCCAACCCGTTCCGCTAGGAACTGGCGCATGACCATCATCGTCACCGGCTCGTTCGACCTCGACCCCGCCAAGGCCGACGACTTCGTCGCCGCCGCCGTCGCCTGCATGACCGCCACCCGCGAGGAGGCGGCGTGTGAGAGCTACACGTTCATGGCCGACCTCGAGGTGGCCGGGCGGTACCACGTCACCGAGCTGTGGGCGTCGCAGGAGGGCATGGACGAGCACATGGCGTCGGCGCACCTCGCCGCGTTCATGGGTGCGATGGGCGGCTTCGGCATCACCGCCGCCTCCCTCACCAAGTGGGACGGCGCGACCCCGTCGAAGCTCATGTGAGCTGACCCACAGGCCGGAGGGGGCGTGGCTCCGCCATCCCCCCGGAGGCACCTGCGGAGGCTGAGCCTGCGGCCGCAGGCCGGCCGCGACCGGAGCAGGCAGACAGCTCAGTCGAGCCGGCGGAGCTGCTCGCGGTACGTACGACCGCGCTCCCGGTACACGGCCACGCCCATGTGGATGTGGAGCTCAGGGTCGACGGCGTCGAGCTTGAGCTTGGCCGGCACCCCCATCGCCATCGCCCGGCTCGGGACGACCATCGAGCCGGACACGAGCGCGCCGGCCGCCACGAGCGCCTCGTCCTCCACCACCGCGCCGTTGAGCACGATGGCCCCGGAACCGACGAGCGCGCCGTTGCCGATGACGCAGCCCTCGAGGTGCACCAGGTGGCCGATGACGCAATCCGACCCGACGCGGGTCGGCGTCATCGGGGTCGTGTGGACCACCGTGCCGTCCTGGATCGACGTGCGGGCCCCGATCACGATGCCGCCGGGGTCGCCCCGCAGGACGGCCGACGGCCACACGCTCGACTCGGGACCGAGGGTGACCTCACCGATCACCACCGCATCGGGATGCACGTAGGCGGTGGCATCGATCTGGGGCTCGACATCGCCCAGCGCGTAGATCGCCATGGTGCGGCCGGTCAGACCGCGAAGCGGCCGTAGCCGCCCCGGAAGAAGAGGAGGGGCGGACCGTCGTGGGCCACGTCGAGCTCCCGGACGGCGCCGAGCACCAGGAAGTGGTCGCCCGCCTCGACGACCTGGTCGATGTCGCAGTCGATCCACGCGATCACGTCGTCGATCAGCGGCGAGCCCGAGCCGGCCGGCTTCCATCCCAGCCCCGCGAACTTGTCCGGCTCCTTCGAGGCGAACCGCCGGCAGACGTCCTCCTGGTGCTCGCCGAGGACGTTCACGCAGAACGACCCGGTGCCCTCGATCTTCGGCCACGACGTGGAGCCCTTGTCGGCGAAGAAGCCGACGAGGGCCGGGTCGAGCGAGACCGAGCTGAACGACCCCACGGCCAGCCCCACGGGCCCGGCCTCGGTCTTCGCGGTGATCACCGTGACGCCGGTGGTGAAGTGGCCGAGCACCTGGCGGTACTTGCCCGAGTCGATGGACGCGCTCATCGGAGCGAACCTATCGGTCCGGCCCTACGGGAACGAGACGACCAAGCCCTCCTGGGCGGCGAGGACCTCGGTGAGGACGGTGCCCTCGGCGATGCGCTGGGTGTGGGCCAGGATCGCGTCGACCGTGTCGTCGTCGTGCGTCGGGTCGTGGTGGAAGAGCGCCAGGCGATGGGCACCGGACTCGTTGGCCACGTGCACCGCGTACTCGGGAGTGCAGTGGCCCCAGGTGGCCTTCTGCGGGAACTCCTCCATCGTGTACTGCGCGTCGTGGATCAGGAGGTCCACCCCATCGCACAGCTCGAGCACCGAGTCGGGGACCTGGTGCGAGCCGTCGACCGGCATCTGGTGGTCGGAGATGTAGGCGACCGATGCCCCACCCATGTCGATGCGGTACCCGTTGGTGAGGCCCACGTGCGGGACGGGGCGCACCTTCACCTTCGCGCCGTCGAGCTCGATGTCCTCCTCCCACGCATCGTGGAAGCGGATGTCGCCGAGGAGCTCCTTGGTGGTGACCGGGAAGAACGGCGGCCGCATCAGCTCGTTGAACGCCTTCTCCAGCGAGCCCTCCTCGGGCTGCGGCGGGCCGTAGACGTCGAAGCGGGCGCCGGGGCGCAGCACGGGAGTGAAGAACGGGAGGCCCTGCACGTGATCCCAGTGGATGTGGGTGATCAGCGCCGATCCGGCAAAGGGCCGCGAAGGGTCGAGGGTCTCACCCCAGAACCGGAGACCGGTGCCGAGGTCGAGGACGATGGGGTCGTGTCCGGGAGCCTCCAGCGCGACGCAAGAGGTGTTCCCGCCGTACCGACGGTTCTCCTCGCATGAGCTCGGTGTTGAGCCACGGACGCCGAAGAAGCTGACGTTGAGCAGCGGATCCCCCTCTCCCCGTACGTCCGATGTCCGCCATCAGGTCTTGTGGAGGTTACCGACCCGAAACCCCCACGTCAGGGCGTGTGACGGGAGTAACACGAACCGGAGCCAGCAGAGGGGCAACCGCCGCGAGCAGTACGGTCCCCGCCCATGCCGATCACCGAGGGCCGGGTCACCGCCGGCGACATCGACTTCGCGTACCTCGAGGCGGGCTCCGGTCCCCTCGCGCTGTGCCTGCACGGCTTCCCCGACAGCGCCTGGACGTGGCGCCACCTGCTCCCCGAGCTGGCCGACGCCGGGTTCCACGCGGTCGCGCCGTTCCTGCGCGGCTACGCCCCGACGGCCATCCCCGCCGACGGCGTGTACCAGACCGCCGCCCTCGGGATGGACGCCGTCCACCTGCACGACGCACTCGGCGGTGACGGCGACGCGGTGATCATCGGACATGACTGGGGCGCGATGGCCACGTACATCGCGGCGGCCCACGCACCGGAGCGGTGGCGCCGCGTCGTCACCATGGCCGTGCCGCCCGCCGGCTCGGTGGCCGGCGGCTTCCTCACCTACAAGCAGCTGCAGCGCTCCTGGTACATGTTCTTCTTCCAGCACGGCCTCGCCGACATCGCGGTCGGGATGAACGACCTCGCGTTCATCGACGGCCTCTGGGCCGACTGGTCCCCGGGCTACGACGCCTCCGAGGACCTTCCGCACGTGAAGGACTGCCTGCGCGACCCGGCGAACCTCGCCGCCGCCATCGGCTACTACCGGGCGACCCTCGGCGGCGTGGGCGTGGACCCGACGCTCGACGAGGTGCAGGCCAAGGGCGCCCTGTCCACGCCGCAGCCCACGCTGTACCTCCACGGCCGCACCGACGGCTGCATGGGCCTCGAGGTGGCGGAGACGGCGACGGCGTTCCTCACGTCGGAGGGCTCGCGCATGGAGGTCGTCGACCACGCCGGCCACTTCCTCCAGCTCGAGCAGCCGGAGGTCGTCAACCGCCTCGTCCTCGACTTCGTCCGCTCGGGCTGACGTACTCGGGCAGCGCGAAGCGGCCGGCTGCCTCCACCGCGAGGCCGTCGGCCACGAGGGTGCCCGCCACGCGCGCGGCGCGCTCCGGGTCCTCCGGCCACCCCATGGCCGCGGCGACGTCGCGCCGGCGCACCGGCCCCGCCCCCATCGCGGCCATCAGCCGGCCGCGGCCCTGCCGGTCGCTGCCCTCGAAGCGGGCCTGGCGCCCCGACACGCCGTGCGTGCCGAGCGCGGGATCGGGCTCGGCACACCCGCCCGAGCGCCAGGCGCAGCTCGCGGTGACCGGACAGAGATCGCAGCGCGGCGCTCGCTTGGTGCAGACGGTCGCGCCCAGGTCGAGCAGCGCCTGGTTCCACTCCCAGCCCCGTCCGGCCGGCACGGCGGCGTCGGCCTCGGCCTGCACCGCCTTCGGGCCGAGCCGCTCGCCGCTCCACCGGGCCAGGACCCGCGCCGTGTTGGTGTCGACCACGCCGTGGTCGCGCTCGAAGGCGAACGCCAGCACCGCTCGCGCCGTGTACGGGCCGATGCCCGGCAGCGCGAGCAGCGCGTCGAGGTCGCAGGGCAGCTCACCACCGTGGCGCTCGACGACCGCGGTCGCGCACCGGTGGAGGTGCAGGGCGCGGCGGGGGTACCCGAGCCCCTGCCACAGCTGCAGCACGTCGGCGACGGGTGCCGACGCGCAGGCGACCGGGGTCGGGTAGCGCTCGACGAACGCCGCCCAACGGTCCACGACCCGTGCCACCTGGGTCTGCTGCGCCATCACCTCGCAGACGAGCACGGCCCACGGATCGCGCGTCCGACGCCAAGGCAGGTCGCGGCCGAGGTCCTCCCACCAGCGGAGGACCTCCTCGGAGCGGGTCAGGCGAGGTGCGCCCACTGCACGCGGCAGGTGTACGGCAGGGGGAAGGGCTCGGGCATGCGCCGGACGAGCGAGACCACGTCGGCGACGCGGCGCTCCCGCTCCGTCGTCGGCATCGCCGCGATGTAGCTGATCGAGCGGATGCGATCCGCCAGCAGGTCGCGCGTCATCGGCTGCTCCCAGGCCAGCGCCTGCTCCTGGAGCGGGGTGAAGCGACCGGACTCGGCGACGACGGCGGCCCAGTCGACGTGCTGGTACCGGGACACGGACCGCTCGTGCCAGCCGATGACTCGGCTCACCTCGGCCACCCACGGGGTCGATTCGTCCCGCTCGTTCCAGAGGATCGCCAGCCCTCCACCCGGCCTGAGCACCCGGGCGATCTCCGCCAGTGCCTTCGGCGCGTCGAACCAGTGGAAGGCCTGGGCCACGGTGACGACGTCGACCGACGCGTCCTCCAGCGGGATCGCCTCGCCGGTCCCGTCGAGGACCTCCACGCCGGGCACGGCCTGGAGCAGCTGCTGCCGCATGCCGTCGACCGGCTCCACCGCGACCACGGAGGTGCCCAGCTCCACGAGCCGGCGGGTCAGCTTCCCGGTGCCGGCGGCCAGGTCGAGCACCCGCACCCCGGCGGCCAGGCCCATCATCGCCACGAGGACGGCGACGGCCTCGTCGGGATAGCCGGGACGGGCCAGCTCGTACGCGGCGGCACCCGCCTCGAACCCCTGGGCGGCGACCCTGTCGATCGTCAACGCAGCTCCTTCGCGAGGACCTCCACGACCGCCTCGGCCCAGAGGGCGTAGCCGTCGTCGCTCGGATGGTACTTGTCGACCGCGAACAGCCGACCGGGGTCAGCCCGCATGGCGGGCCCGGTCTCACCCGCGATGTCGACGTAGAGCGCTCCCGCATCCTCGGCCACCTCCCGGGAGGTCCGGTCGAGCTGGCGGCCCCGCCACCCGGCGACCGCCCGCAGCGGCTGCGCGAACCGGGGCGGAGCGCCCATGTCGGGCACGCCGAGGACGACGAGGAGCGCGCCCTCGGGCACGGCGGCGACGACCTCTTCGTAGGCATCCCGGAAGGCGTCGTTCGAGGTCAGGTGCACGACGTCGTTGGCACCGATGCTCACGAGCACGACGTCGGGCCGCAGCGCAGCGAGCGCGCCGACCTGGTCGTCCACCACGTCGGACACCCGGTCGCCGGAGACCGCCAGGACGGTGAGGTCCACGGGACGGTGCAGCGCGCGGGCCACCCGCCGGGGGATGGCGCCGTCCGCGCTCGAGGCGCCCACCCCGGCGGCGGTGGAGTCGCCGAGCCAGACCATCCGCAGGGCCTCGCCCTCGCCGCCCAGGCGACCGTCGTGATCGAGCGGGGTGCTGTCCGGCAGGTCGGGCCCGCTCCGGGCCATCTGCACCTCGACGCCCAGCACCGCGGCGAACACCACCGGCACCGCGCCGGCACCGATGAGGAGCCGACGGGTCCGGGTGCGCACCGGCGGGTCAGTCGTCGCCCGCGAAGACGGTGTCGTCGTAGGGGAACGCCCGCTGGGGGGCGTTCTCCCGCTTCCAGACCATCAGCTTGCGGCGGAAGTAGCAGACCTCTTCGCCCCGCTGGTTGATGCCCTTGGTCTCCACGGTGACGATCCCGCGGTCGCCCTTCGACGTCTCCTTGGCCTCGAGCACCTTGGTGACCGCGTAGATCGTGTCGCCGTGGAAGGTGGGCTTGGCGTGGAGCAGCGACTCGATCTCGAGGTTGGCGATGGCGGCGCCGCTCACGTCCGGCACGCTCAGCCCGAGCACGAGCGAGTACACGAGGTTCCCCACCACCACGTTCTTGCCCTGAACGGTCTCGTTCTCGGCGAACCACTCGTTGAGGTGCAACGGGTGGTGGTTCATCGTGATCAGGCAGAACAGGTGGTCGTCGTACTCGGTGATCGTCTTGCCGGGCCAGTGCTTGTACACGTCGCCGGGGACGAAGTCCTCGAAGTGGCGGCCGAAGGGCCGGTCGTGCGTGGTCATCAGATCGCCATGCTCCCGCTGCGGCAGCAGCACCTGCAAACTCGCCGGGGAATGTCGAGGTGTTGCGATCCTGTGGCCGATGGCACACCGATCTGTCGCCCAACCGACAGATGATCGCAACCTGGGGGGTGCATGCTCCGGGTGGAGAAGGGGCACAACGGCGTGCCGGAAGCGGAGACGACCATGCGCGGAGCGCGTTTCAACCTCGAAGACCAGGTCGGCGGCCTCGTCGACCACCACGACGCGCGACGTCGTCGCCGGGACCCCGCTCGGGTGCTCCCGCCGGAGCCGGCGGAGCCCGAGCGCTACCCGCTCACGAAGCGCGGCTCACTCGCCATCCGCGCCGCCCGCGCTTCGGGCGACGGCGCCCGGCGCGACGTCGCCTGACGCCGCTCCGAGCGACTTCGCCCGTCGGGCTACCCGTCGGTAGCCTCGACGCCCATGTCGAGCCCCGATCTCACCGCCGCCGCTGACGTCGTCGAGCTGGCCGGCGGCGTCGTCCGCAGCGCCACCCTCGTCCTCGCCGCCGGTGGCGGCCCCGACGCCGACCAGGTGCTGGCCTACGACCTGGCCCACGCCGCCGCCGCGGTCGAGACGGCCCGGTCGATGCTCGACTACGGCGCCAAGGGCGAGGTCGAGGGCGCCATCACCTGCGCCTTCGTGGCCGACGCCGTCGGCGAGCTCGCGTCGAAGCTCTTCGGCCGCGAGGCGGAGTGGGGCGTCGACCCCGGCGCCCTCGACGGCGCCCGCGAGTTCTGCGCCACCTACCGGGACCCCGCCTTCCTCGCCGGGCTCGCCGGCCAGGACGGCCCCCGCCACCTCGACGACGACTTCGAGCTCGTGCAGGACACGTTCCGCCGCTTCGCCGACGAGAAGCTCGCCCCGATCGCCGAGCACATCCACCGGCACAACGACGACATCCCCGAGGAGATCATCGAGGGCCTCGCCGAGATGGGCGCCTTCGGCCTGTCGATCCCCGAGGAGTACGGCGGCTACGGCCAGGGCGGCGAGTCCGAGCTCATCGGCATGGTCGTCGCCACCGAGGAGCTCTCCCGGGGCTCGCTCGGCGCCGGCGGCTCGCTGATCACCCGCCCCGAGATCCTCACCCGGGCGCTGCTCAAGGGCGGCACCGAGGAGCAGAAGCACGAGTGGCTGCCGAAGCTCGCCACCGCCGAGGTCATGAACGCCGTCGCCGTCACCGAGCCCGACTTCGGCTCCGACGTGGCCGGCATCAAGGTCACCGCCAACCGGGTCGACGGCGGCTACCTCATCAACGGCGTGAAGACCTGGTGCACCTTCGGCGCCCGCGCCGACGTGCTCATGCTCCTGGCCCGCACCGACCCGGACCGCACCAAGACCCACCGCGGCCTGTCGATGTTCATCGTGCCCAAGCCCCGCGGCGAGGGCCACGGCTTCGAGTTCGTCCAGGAGGCCGGCGACGGCGCGCCCGGCGGCGGGAAGATGGAGGGCCGCCCGATCGACACGATCGGCTACCGCGGCATGCACTCCTACGAGATCGCCTTCGACGACTGGTTCGTGCCCGACGCCAACCTGATCGGCCTCGAGGGCGGCCTCGGCCAGGGCTTCTACCTCCAGATGGCCGGCTTCGAGAACGGCCGGCTGCAGACCGCCGCCCGCGCCGTCGGCGTCATGCAGGCGGCCTACGAGGAGGCCCAGCAGTACGCCGTCGACCGCACCGTGTTCGGCAAGCCCGTCGGCGAGTACCAGCTCACCCAGGCGAAGCTCGCCCGCATGGCCGTGATCATCCAGGCCGCCCGCCAGTCGTCCTACGCGGTGGCCCGGCTGATGGCCAAGGGCGAGGGCGCGCTCGAGGCGGCCATGGTGAAGGCCTACGTGTGCAAGGCCGCCGAGTGGGTCACCCGCGAGGCCATGCAGATCCACGGCGGCATGGGCTACGCCGAGGAGTACGACGTGAGCCGCTACTTCGTCGACGCCCGGGTGCTGTCGATCTTCGAAGGCGCCGACGAGACCCTGTGCCTCAAGGTCATCGCCCGCCGGATGGTCGAGTCGGCCCAGGCCTAGGGCCGCTCCTAGGGTGGAGCACATGCGTTCCGCCAAGGACTTCTTCCGCCCCCTGGCCGTCGGCGCCCCGGCGCCGCTCCGGGAGATCCCGTTCCGGCCGTCGCGGGTCATCCACTTCTTCCCGCCGTCGAACCCGAAGATGGTGGCGAAGCTCCCCGACCTCGCGCCCACCGTCGATGTCCTGCTCGGCAACCTCGAGGACGCCGTGCCCGCCTCCGACAAGGAGGCCGCGCGCGCCGGCCTGCTCGAGGTCGGCAAGACGGTCGACTTCGGCGACACCCAGTTCTGGACGCGGGTGAACTCCCTCGACTCGCCGTGGGGGCTCGACGACCTCACCGCCGCCGTCCTCGAGATCGGCGACAAGCTCGACGTGATCATGATCCCGAAGGTGGAGGGGCCGGAGGACATCCACTACGTCGACCGCCTCCTCGCCCAGCTCGAGGCGAAGGCGAAGCTCGATCGTCCGATCCTGGTGCACGCGATCCTCGAGACCGCCCGCGGCGTCGCCAACGTCGAGGAGATCTGCGCCGCCTCGCCCCGCATGCAGGGGCTGTCGCTCGGCCCCGCCGACCTCGCCGCCAACCGGCGGATGAAGACCACCCGCGTCGGCGGCGGCCACCCCGGCTACCTCGTGCGCCAGGACCCGATCGACGGCGACATCAACAGCGACCGCACGATCTACCAGCAGGACCTCTGGCACTACACCGTGGCCCGCATGGTCGACGCCTGCGCCGCCAACGGCATCTACGCCTACTACGGGCCGTTCGGTGACATCGCCGACGTCGTCGCCTGCGAGGACCAGTTCCGCAACGCCTTCCTCCTCGGGTGCGTCGGTGCGTGGAGCCTCCACCCCGCGCAGATCGAGATCGCCAAGCGGGTGTTCTCGCCCGATCCCGCCGACGTGGCCCATGCCCGCGCGGTGGTCGCGGCCATGGGCGACGGCACCGGCGCCGTCATGCTCAACGGGAAGATGGAGGACGACGCCTCCGTGAAGCAGTGCAAGGTGATGCTCGAGCTGGCCGATCAGCTCGCCGCCCGAGACCCCGAGCTGGCCAAGCTGTACGCGGCCGTCGAGGAGGGCTGACGTGTCCGACGCGCTGCTGCGGCCCCGCCGGTCCGTCCTCTACATGCCCGGCGCCAACGAGCGGGCCCTCGAGAAGGCCAAGGACATCCCCGCCGACGCGCTGATCCTCGATCTCGAGGACGCCGTCGCCCCCGACGCCAAGCCCGAGGCCCGCGAGCGCGTGTGCGCGGCGGTCACCGGCGGCGGCTACGGCCGGCGCGAGCTGGCCATCCGGGCCAACGGCCTCGGCACGCCCTGGCACGACGACGACCTCAAGGCCATCGCCGCCGCCGGGCCCGACGCCATCGTCGTCCCGAAGGTGAACACCGCCGACGAGGTGCGCCAGCTCGTGGCCACGCTCGAGGCGAACGGCGCCCCGGACCGCACGAAGCTGTGGGCGATGCTCGAGACCCCGCAGGCCATGCTCCACGCCGAGGAGATCGCCGGCGCGTCCGACCGCCTCACGGTCCTGGTGATGGGCACCAACGACCTCGTGAAGGAGCTGCACGCGGCGCGCGTGCCGGGCGCGGTCCGCTGCTGCACTCGCTGGCGCTGTGCCTGCTGGCCGCCCGCTCCACGGGCAAGGTCCTGCTCGACGGCGTCTACAACGACATCAAGGACGAGGCCGGCTTCCTGGCCGAGTGCGGGCAGGGCCGCGAGATGGGCTTCGACGGCAAGACGCTGATCCACCCCAGCCAGGTCGAGCCGTGCAACGGGGTGTTCGCCCCGGACGCCGACGCCGTCGACCTGGCCGAGCGCACGATCGCCGCCTTCGAGGAGGCCGAGGCCGAGGGCCGCGGCGTCGTCACCCTCGACGGCCGCATGATCGAGAACCTCCACGTGGAGGAGTCGCGGCGGATCCTGTCGATCCACGCCGCCATCGCCGACCTGGCCGGGTAACGGCTGTCGTAACGCGGGCGCGAGGAGCGCGGACTGTTCCCGGGAGCCCGGACGGGCTCGGAGGGAGGCCACCACATGGCCGACGGCACGTACGACGTGATCGTGGTCGGAGCCCGGTGCGCGGGATCACCCACGGCGATGCTGCTCGCGCAGAAGGGCTACGACGTCCTCGTCGTCGACCGCACGACGTTCCCCAGCGACACGGTGTCCACCCACGTCGTCCACCCGGTGGGAGCCGCCGCGCTCAGCCGGTGGGGGCTCCTCGACCGGCTCGTGGCCTCCGGGTGCCCGCCCATCGACACGTACTCCTTCGACTTCGGGCCCATCGCCGTCTCGGGGGCGCCGGGGACACCGGACTTCCCCGTCGCCTACTGCCCGCGGCGGACCGTGCTCGACCAGATCCTGGTGGACGGCGCGTTGGCGGCCGGGGCCGAGGTACGCGAGGGCTTCGGGGTGGACGAGCTCGTCTTCGACGGCGACCAGGTGGTCGGCATCCGAGGGGGAACCCACGGCGGCGATGTCGCCACCGAGCGCGCCCGCGTCGTGATCGGAGCGGACGGGCTCAAGTCCTTCGTGGCGAGGACCGTGGGCGCCGAGCAGTACGACGAGCGACCGCGGCAGCTCTGCGGCTACTACTCGTACTGGAGCGACCTCCCGTGCGACGGGCGCTTCGAGGTGTACAACCGCGGCGACCGCGGGTTCGCCATCGCCCCCACCAACGACGGCCTCACCATGGTGGTGGGCGGATGGCCGTACGCCCAGATGGACGACCACAAGTCCGACATCGAGGGCAGCTACCTCGCCATCTTCGACCTCGTGCCCGAGGTCGCCGCCCGCCTCGCGGGGGCGACCCGGGAGACGCGGGTGGTCGGGACGGCGGTGCCGAACTACTTCCGCAGGCCGTACGGCTCGGGGTGGGCACTGGTCGGCGACGCCGGCTACAACCGCGACTTCATCACCGCGATGGGCATCAGCGACGCGTTCCAGGACGCCGAGCTGTGCTCGACGGCCGTCGACCAGGCGCTGTCGGGCGAGCGGCCCTACGACGACGCGATGGCGGCGTACCACCAGGCGCGCGACGCGCGGGCGCTTCCGATGTACGAGCTCACGCTGCAGATCGCGTCGTTCGAACCGCCGCCGCCGGAGATGCAGCAGCTCCTCGGAGCGATGCTCGGCAACCAGGACGCAATGGACGGCTTCGCCCGGGTCAACGCCGGCACCACCTCGCCCACCGAGTTCTTCTCGGAGGAGAACGTCGGCCGGATCTTCGCCGCCGCCCACCAGGGCTGACCACCACCCCACGGTTTCTGGCCCGAGTTTGTCGACCTATAGGTCGACAGTTCCGGGCCAGAACGCGTGGGGTCTATCCCGTGTAGGTGCCAGGGGCGTTGCCGCGGTCGAAGAGCTCGGGGGCAACGGGGCAGTCGGTGCGGCGGGCGGCGTCGGCGGGGGACTCGAGGCCGCCGGGGCTGCACACCCGGTCGACGAGATCGAAGGGCACGAGCTCCTCGTCGAGGTCCCAGGGGTCCTCGGTGCGAGCGTCACGACGGGCCTGGAGCGCGGTCCACATGCGGGCCGGGAGCCGGCGACCCACGCCGACCACGGCCCACACCGGGATCTCGTGGTGGCGGGCGACGGTGGCGGCGGCCAACGAGCCGCTGACGGCGAGGAAGCCGTCGGGGCCGGCGGCCACGGCCTCCAGCAGCACCACGTCGGCGGCGGCGACCGCCGCGCCGAGGCCAGAGGTCGGCACGTCGACGGCGTCGATGCCGGCCTGCATCAGGCGGCGCACCAGGCCGCTCCCCTCCCCCAGCGAGTCCACCGCCAGCACCTCGATGTCGCCCCGGCGGGGCAGGGCGTCGCCCACCACCTCCGGCCAGCCGACCAGGCAGACGGTGCTGTCGGCCACGAAGGCGTGGGCGAGCTCGTTGGCCGTGGGATCGTCGGAGATCTCGTCGACGGCGTCCCACGCCTCGTGGTGGGAGTCGGGCGCGGTGAGCACCCGGGAGCAGAGCCACCACAGCGGCCCCGACGTCGGGTGGCGGTCGACGATGCGCCGGGCGGCGGCCACCAGGCCGGCCGGGTCGTCGTGGAACGCCGACAGCGCCTGGGCGGTCTCCCGCACCAACATCGTCTGGTCGGCCCCCGACGCGCGGGCCACGTACCGGAGCCGCTCGATCGGGTGCATCGGGTCGACGCTATCGCCGGGCCTTGGCAGGCACCTTCCCGCTGCGCTGGATCGCCGTGGGGTCGCCGCCCAGGTAGCTGCGCTGGACCTCGGGGTCGTTGCGGACCTGCTTCGGGGTCCCGTCGGCGATCACGGCGCCCGACTCGAGGGCGAGGATCCGGCTCGACATGCCGAGCACGAGCGGCAGGTCGTGCTCGACCAGGAGCACCGTGGCGCCGGTGAGGTCGCGCACCCGGCCGAGCAGGGTGGGCAGCTGCTCCACCTCGCGCTGAGCCAGGCCGGCCGACGGCTCGTCGAGCAGGAGCACGCGGGGCTCGAGGGTGAGCGCGCAGACGAGCTCGCACACGCGGCGGGTGCCGGTCGACAGCTCGGCGATGAGCGCGTCGGCGTAGCCGGACAGGCCGAAGGCGGACAGCACCTCGTCGGCCCGACGGCCCCGCTCGGCCTCGGCGCGGCGCTCTCCCGGCGTGCGGAGCAGCGCCTTCCACGCGTGGACCGGCAGGGCGTGCTGCTGGGCGACCATCGCGCACTGGCGCACGGTCAGCCCGGCGAAGAGGGCGGCATCCTGGAAGGACCGCACGAGGCCGCGCCGGCTCCGCTGGTGCGGGGGCAGCCCGCTGATGTCGTCGCCGCCGAGCAGGACCTGGCCGGTGCACGGTGTGAAGCCGGCGATCGCCTCGAAGAGGGTGGTCTTGCCGGCACCGTTCGGGCCGATCAGCCCGACGACCTCGGACTCGCCGACGGCGAAGGACACGTCGTCCACCGCTACCACGCCGCCGAAGCTGACCCGGATGTCCTGCACCTCGAGGAGGGCGGTCACGCTCCCACCTCCGCAGTCGACGGCACTCCACCACTCGAACCCGTCGACATTTCGCACGCATCAACGTGCGAAATGTCGACGGGTTCGCGTTCTGGGTCGGGCCGGGCGTCGCGGGCGATCTTGGCGGCGGCCCAGTCGCGCACTCGGGCGATCGGGCCGGCGAAGCCGCTGGGGAGGAAGAGCAGGATCACGAGGAGGCCGAGGGCCGTCATCATCAGGCGGATCTCGGCGACGTCGACGAGGCGGTCGACGCCGAACACGAGCAACGCCGCGACGACCGTGCCGCTGATCGAACCGAGGCCGCCGATGACGGCCACCGAGACGATGCGCAGCCCGTCGGCCACCGGGAAGTTGGCGGGAGCGAACTGCTCGGCTCCGTACCCGTACAGCGCGCCGGCGCAGGCGGCGATGAAGCCGGACACCGCGAAGGCGAGGAGCTTGGCGCGGGTGGTGTCGACGCCGAGGGCGGCTGCCTGCGACTCGTTGTCGCGGATCGCCACCATCGTCCGGCCCAGCGGGCCCGACAGGACCGTGCGGGTGAGCAGCATCGCCAGCAGCAGGCCGGTGAGGGCCACGAGGTAGAAGGCGTGCTGCCCGGAGAACGACACGCCCCAGATCTCGGGGCGGTGCAGCGTGGCGCCGACGCCGGCCATCCAGTCCCGCGCCAGCAGCCAGTTCTGCGTGACGAGCGCGAACCCGAGGGTGGTGACGGCGAGGAACAGGCCGCGCCGTCGCAGCGCCGGCAGGCCGATCGCCACCGCCGCGAGCGCGCCCGCCACTCCGGCCAGCAGCACGGCGGGCAGGAACGGGAGCGAGAGCTCCTTCGTGACCTGGTAGGCCACCGCCGCCCCGAGGCCGAGGAAGGCCACCTGGCCGAGCGAGATCTGGCCGCTCGTGCCGGTGAGGAGGCTGACCGACACGGCCAGCATCGCCAGCGTGACGATGCCGGTGAGCAGGAAGGTCTGGGAGTTGCTCAGCCAGAACGGCACGACGGCGCCCACTCCCATCACCACGGCGAGGCCGGTCCACCCCGCCGCCCGCACGCGACGGTCGGCCGCGAGCCGGCTCGGCAGCGGGCGCATGAGGCGGGTGAGCTCCCAGCTCGAGCGCTCCTCGGCCCGGCTGCCCTCACGGGTGCGGGCCTGCCAGGCGAAGGCCACGAGGATCACCGAGAACATGGCCACCTCGGTGACGCCGTTGTTCGTGGTGTTCCAGAACACGAGCTGCTCGAGGACGCCGATGGCGATGCCGGCTGCGAAGGCCCGGCCGAGGTACATCATCCGAGCGAGGACCGCAGCGGCCAGGGCCCGCACGAGGAGCTCGGGTCCGAGGGTGTCGGTGAGGGCGAGGCCCTTGTCCGGGGCGAGGCAGATCGAGCTGACCGCGGCCATGGCACCGGCGAGGGCCCACACCCCCATCGCGATGCGCTTGGTGGGGATGCCGGCCAGCTTCGCGGCATCGCTGTTCTCGGCCGACGCGCGCACGGCCAGCCCGAAGCTCGTGAACCGCAGGATGAGGGTGACGGCCACCGCCACGGGCGGGATGACCCGCAGGATCAGCAGGTGGGTGTCGGTCAGCACGAGGTACTTGCCGATGGCCACCCGGTCCTCGAACGGGAGCGGGAAGGCCAGGCCGCGGTCGTCGATCGCCTTGAGGATCAGGTACGACACGAACACGAACAGCTGGGCCGCGCCGATCGTGGCCACCAGCACGATCACGCGCGGCGCGTCGGCGAGACGCCGCAGCACCGTCCGCTCGACGATCACGCCCACCAGCGCGGCCACGGCGATGCCGAGCACGGCGGCCACCGCCCACGGCAGGTCGAGCTGGAGCTTCCCGTACGCAAGCACGGCGGCGCCGACCACTCCGAGCTGGGCGTGAGCCAGGTTGATGATGCGCTGCGCCCGGTACACGAGCACGAGCCCGGTGGCGAGGAGCCCGTAGGAGAGGCCGACGATGGCGCCGAGGAAGATGACGCTGACGGGGAACTCGACGTGGAACGGCCAGTCGAGGACGAGGACCAGATCCATCAGGCCTTCTTCCCGGACAGGGCCTGGCCGGCGCCCTCGAGGAAGACGGAGCGGACGAGGTCGTCACGGTCCGCCAGCTCAGCCGCGGGGCCGCCGAAGCGGACGGTCCCCCGCTCGAGGAAGAAGGCGGTGGTGGCCAGCGACAGCGCGATGTTCACCGACTGCTCCACGAGCACGATCGTGGTGCCGTCGGCGTTGAGCGTCCGGACGGTCTCCAGCAGTCGCTCGACCACCACGGGGGCGAGGCCGAGCGAGAGCTCGTCGATCATCAGCACGCGCGGTTCGAGCATGAGGGCCCGCCCGAGGGCGAGCATCTGCTGCTGTCCGCCCGACAGGGTGCCGGCCGCCTGCGTGAGCCGATCGCGGAGCTCCGGGAACAGCTCGAGCACCCGCTCGAGGCGCTCGGCCACGAGCGCGCGGTCGCGGCGGAAGGTCCACGCGCCGGCCCGGAGGTTCTCCTCGACCGTGAGCGACGGGAAGGTGGAGCGGCCGCCCGGGACCTGCACCAGGCCGGCGGCCACGCGCTTGTCCGTGGAGCGACGGGTGATGTCGTCGCCGAAGTAGGACACGGTGCCGGCGCTGGCGTCGACGAGGCCGCACACCACCTTGAGGAGGGTCGACTTGCCGGCGCCGTTGGTGCCGAGCAGCGCCACGGCCTCGCCGGCGGGGACGGTGAGGTCGATGCCGAACAGCACCTGGACCTGCCCGTAGGAGAAGTCGATGCCGCGGATGTCGAGGGCGAAGCCGGAGGCGGGGGCGGTCATTGGCCGGGCCGGAACCCTTCGATGCGGCGGTAGCAGCCGTCGGGACCGTGGCAGTTCGATTGCCAGCGGACGACGGCGTAGTTGTCGACGCTGTCGTACCGGTCGGGCCGGAAGGTGAGCGGCGGGGTCAGCACCACGCGGTGCGACCAGCGCCCGGTGTTGCCCACCGCGTCGAGGAACGAGCGACGGGTGGGGTTGATGCCGGCCCGGCGGGCGGCGTCGGCGAACAGCGCGATGTGCTCGCAGGCCTGCAGCATCGACACGACCTCGACCGGGTCGGGGTTGCCCGACTCCGGGACGATGTTGAAGCGCAGCCCGGCGTCGTTGTACACGCGCAGGCACTCCTGGGCGGCGGGGATGTCGGGGACCTCGCCCTTCAGCGGCTGACCGGCCAACGTCGAGGTGACGCCGGTGACGCCCTCCCACTGGGAGGCCGGGTAGAAGCCGGTGGCATCGGTGGCCATCGCCCCGAAGTCGCTGACGGAGTAGCGGGGCACGTAGCCGGTGAGATCGGCCTGCTGCACGAAGAGGAACATCTGGAGGAAGTTCGTCACGGGCATCACGAGCTCGATGCCGTGGGCCTTGAAGTTGAAGGCGGCCCGCTGCGCCTCGCCGACCATGGCGTCGATCGAGGACAGGGTGAACACCGCGACCTCGGCGACGTTGAGGCCCTTCGACTCGAGGTACGGGAGCACGGTCTTCTCGACGACGTACCGGTCCTCGGGCACGTCGGTGTAGATGAGCCCGATCTTGGTGGCCGGTACGGCCGTGCGGGACTGGGCCATCCAGTCGATCCAGTTCCGCAGGCCGCGGTCCTTGTTCATCGACGTCTGGCGGACCCAGCCCTGCTCACGGTCGTAGAGCGTGTACTCGGCCGAGTTGCTGGGGCTCAGGGTCGGCGTCTGCTTGTTCGCCATGCACACCTCGCCCTCGCCGTAGAACCCGACGAGGGCCAGCGCCGCGAACACCTTCTTGTCCTCGGCCTGCTCCACGCAGGCGGCCAGCATGCTGTCGGCGCTGGCCGGGTTGAACCCCGTGTAGGCCGGGACGACCTTGCGCCCGTTGATGCCACCCTGGGCGTTGACCTCATCGATGAACGGCTTCGAGATCTCCGCCATCGTGCGGCCCTTGTACTCGGTCCCGAGGTCGCCGATGGCGTCGGCCGACGTGTTCATGATCCCGAGCTTGATGCTGTCCGGGGTGACACCGCGGTCCGACGCGGTGCGCGTGCCGGCCGGCGTGGTGGCGTTGGTGGCCGGGGCTCGGCCGTCGACCCCAGGAGCGCCCGGCTCGAGACCGGGCACGGCGTTCACGTCGACGCCCTCGCTGGTGTCGATGATCTCGGGGCTCCCCTGCGACGAGCCGTCGCCGCCCCGCTCGTCCGAGGCCAGCCGCTCGTCGCCCAGCCGGTACGTGCTGCAGGATGCCGCCACCGACAGGGCCAGGGCGATCGGCAGGGCGCGTCGGATGAGCGACCTCATCGCAGCTCACACCCCAGCGCGTCGGCCACCGCTTCGGAGGTGCCGGGAGGGATCGGGAGTCCGGCCGAGGTGAGGGCCCCCACCACCGCGTCGACCTGGTCGAGCCCGAGGGCGGCGAGCGGAGGCACGCCCACGAGGATCTGCAGGTCCTTGGGGATGACCGCGTTGTTGATGGCCGTGTCGACGGCGCAGATGCTCGGCTGGCCCTGCGGGAACAGCGCGCAGGCCGACAGGATCGGCGCGAGGTAGGTGAGCGCCTGGGACACCGGGACGCCCGCCCCCTCGAGGTCGCCCTTCACGAGCGCGCTCAGCACGATCACCACGCCGGTCGTGGAGCACACCGTCCGCACGGACGGGGCCAGGACCGAGAGGATCGGGTCGAGCTCCTTCGGCAGCGGTGGGAGCTCGATCACCGGCAGCGCCGGCAGGAGTCCGACGGTGGTGGGGGTCGACTTGATCGGGTCGGACACCCCGAGGTCGGGGTCGCCGGCGTCCGGGGTGAACGCGCCGAGCAGGCCATCGACGTCGCCCTGCGTGACACCGCCCGTGAAGCTGTCCGGGAAGTCCTCGAGCACCTCGGGCGACACGATCTCGTCGGCCGGCGCGTTCGTGGACACGGGCGCGCGGTCGACCCGCTGCACCACGACGGCCTCGCCGGCCACGGCCACGAGGACGAGGCCGCCGATCCAGGCCAGCGCGGCTGCGCTGAGGCCCAGGGTGTCGCGGCGGCGGGGCGAGAGCACCCCCACCCCACTGCTTCTGGCCCGGAACAGACGACCCAGGGGTCGTGAGATCCGGGCCAGAACGCGTGGGGTGGTCCTCATCGGGGCGGGGCGATCGTGGTCGCCGCGCCGGCGCCGCCGACGGGGCCGGTCGGAGGTGCTGTCCAGTCCTCGGCCAGGATCAGGCGGGCCGGCTTGGTGAGGTCGCGCGACGAGTGCCCGGCCCACACGGAGAACGTGCCGGCCTCGGCCCGCCAGCACGCGGCGCGGGCGTCCCAGAAGGCGAGCTCCCTCGGACCGAGCACGAAGCGGGCGACGGTGGAGGCGCCGGCGGCGAGGTGCACCTTGGCGAAGCCGCGCAGCTCGCGTGGCGCCCGCCGCACCGACGCGATGTCGTCACCGACGTAGAGCTGCACCACGGTGGCGCCGGCCCGGTCGCCGGTGTTGGTGACCGGCACCTCGACCACGACGTCCTCGCCCGGCGCCAACGCATCGCTCGGGACCTGCGGCGGGCCGAGGGCGAACGTCGTGTAGCCGAGGCCGTGGCCGAACGCGAAGGCCGGCTCGACGCGGCGGGCGTCGTACCAGCGGTGGCCGCAGAACGGGCCCTCCTGGTAGCGGAGCACGCCCGGGTCGGGCGGCGTGTCGAGGAACGCCGGGGTGTCCTCGATGCGACGGGGCAGGGTGCACGGCAGCCGTCCACCGGGCTCGACGGCGCCGGTGAGGACATCGGCCAGTGCCCGGCCGCCCTCCTGGCCCGGGTACCAGCCCCACACGACGGCCGGGACCTCGTCCGCCCAGGACACGTCGACCGGCGCACCGGCGATGACGACCACCGCGGTGCGGGGCTGGGCGGCGGCGACCGCCCGCACGAGCTCCACCTGGCGGCCGGGCAGGTCCATGTGGTCGCGGTCGCGGCCCTCGGTCTCCCAGTCGCCGTCGAGGCCGATCACCACGACCGCGGCGTCCGCGGCAGCCGCAGCCGCGACGGCCCGCTCGAAGGCATCCTCCGGCTCGGGCAGCGACATGCGCAGCTCCACCGCCAGGCGGGCGGCGGGGTTCTGGCTGCGGGCTTCGACCACGAGCTCGACGGGCCGGCCGGCCTCGAGGTCGACGACCGCTCCCCCGCCAGCGTCGCCCACGGCCTCGCCATCGACGTACAGCTGCGCCTCGTCGACGGTCTTGAGCTTGAAGCGGTGCTGCCCGGTGGCCGGCGAGGTGAGGGTGGTCGAGGCCCGCACGGTCCAGCCGTCGATCGCCTCGGCCGGGTCATCGAGGAACACCGCCCGGAACTCGCGGGGCCGCAGGTGCTGCCGAACCGCGCCCGTGGAGTCGAGGATCTCGACGTCGACGCCGGTGGTGCCGTCGGCGCGCGTGAGCCAACGGCCCTCGATGGCCGGGGTGCCGCGGCTGGCGTCGCAGCCGGCCTCCACCACGACCGCGCCGCCGAGGTGCTCGCGGAGCCCGCCGGCCACCGTGACCGCGTCGGTCGGGGTGACCCGGGCGCTGCCACCGCCCTGCAGGACCTCGCGGTCGGCGTGCGGGCCGACGACGGCCAGCGTGGCGATCCCGCCCGGCAGCGGCAGCACCGGCGCGCCGTCGACCACGTCGTTGCGCAGGAGCACAGCTCCCGCGGCCGCCGCCGCGCGGGCCACGGCCAGCTCGGCCGGCCCCCCGCCCGGACCATCGGGTCCGGGCGGGTGCCGGTCGGCCCCCGTACGTGAGCCGAGGAGCGTGAGCCGCTCCCGCTTGGCTTCGATCGTGTCGACGCTGACCTCGCCCGATTCGATGGCGGCGGCGAGCGCCTTGCCCCACTGGAACGCCGGGCCGGGCATCTCGAGATCGAGCCCGGCGTTGGCGGCCGGCGCCGCGCTGCGGGTGGCGAACCAGTCGGAGATGACCACACCGTCCCAACCCCACTCGTCTCGCAGGATCGTGGTGAGCAGCCGGTGGTTCTCCGAGCAGTGCGTGCCGTGCAGCCGGTTGTAGGCCGCCATCGTCGACCAGGCCCCCGCCCGCCGCAGCGCGTGCTCGAACGGGAGGAGGGAGCACTCGCGCAGCGTGCGCTCGTCGGGCTCGGACGAGATCTCGAAGCGGTCGGCCTCGGTGTCGTTGGCGACGAGGTGCTTCACGCACGCCGCCACGCCCCCGCCCTGCAGGCCCTCGACGTAGGCGACGGCGAGGTGGGCGCTGAGCACCGGGTCCTCGGAGAGGCACTCGAAGTGCCGGCCGCCCAGCGGCGACCGCTGCAGGTTGATGGTGGGCGCCAGCAGCACATGGGCCTGCTTGGCCTTCGTCTCCACCGCGAGGGCTCGCCCGACGCGCTCCACCAGCTCGACGTCCCACGTGGCGCCGAGGGCGGCGGGGCACGGGAACCCGACCGACGCCGGCCCGCCCGCGAACCGCTCGCCCCGCGCGCCGATCGGGCCGTCGGTCACCTTGAGCGCGGGGACATCGCCCGAGGCCTCGACCTTCCACCAGTCGGCCCCCGACAGCGGGACGACGAGCTCGAGCGGATCGGTGGGGTGCGCGGTCACGCGGCCTCCAGGTACGGGGCGATGAGGGTGGCCAGGTCTGCGCGGAAGCGCTCGAGCTCGCCCGCTTCGGCCTCGCGGTACGCCACGCGGCGGGCCACCAGCAGGACGGCGGGGGCCACGACCCCGGCGAGCCGCTCGGCCGTGTCCGGCTCGACGCCGTCCTCGGCGAGGCGTTCAGCCAGGTAGGCCGTGAGGTGGCGGTAGGCGGCGGTCGGCGTGGCGCGGCCCTCGACGGTGAGGACGTCGCCGATCTCCCACACCAACCGGGTCTCGGGCAGGCGCTGCGAGTCGAAGTAGGTGTCGAGGAACGCCTCGAGGCCAGGGGTGCGGGGTCGCCAGGCCAGGCCGCGGCCGTAGACCGTGCCGGCCACCTCCTCGAGCAGGTCGAGCCGGCTGCCGAAGTGGAAGAACAGCGTCGCCTTGGACACGCCGGCGGCGGCGGCCACGGCGTCGACCGGGGTGGCCGTGACCGACCCCTGCCCGAACACCTCGACGGCGGCTTGGAGCAGCCGCTTGCGCGTCTCCGCCTTCTGCGCCGCGCGCGTCGTCTCCACCGCCGTCTCCCCCACGGGGCGAACATACGACGTTCGCTGACCGTTGGTCAATGAGGGGTCTTGACAGCCCTCGTACCCTGAACGTGTGTTCAGGATAGACCATGGCGCGTTCCGGCAGGACGGGTTCGTCCGCCTGCCCGGCTTCGCTTCCGCCGCCACCTGCCAGCGGATGCTCGAGCGGGTGATCGAGATCTCGCGGGAGCGGGCCGAGGGCATCGGCGGCGACCAGCTCGTCCTCCCCGAGGCCAACCTCGTGGGCCGCGACGGGCTCCCCGAGGAGCTCGTGTCCAAGGTGTTCAAGCTCCACCGCGACTCGGTCTTCGAGGAGTTCTGCCGCGACCCCTCGGTGACCGATCTCGTCGCCGAGCTGGTCGGCCCGAAGCTCGACTGCTTCCTCTCGCAGTTCATCTTCAAGAACCCGGGCGCGTGGGGCCAGCCGTGGCACCAGGACTCGCACTACTTCCCGTTCGACCCCGCCCGCCCGATCCTCGGTGTGTGGCTGGCCGTCTCGGAGGCCACGCTCGAGAACGGCTGCCTCCACGTGATCCCCGGCTCCCACCGGGAGCCCATCCACGACCACGTGCCCGACCGCCGCCCCGGTGCGAACTACGGCTACGTGGAGATCGTCGACCACGACATGAGCGCGTCGGTGCCGGTGCTGATGGACCCGGGCGACCTGCTGCTCTTCGACAGCCACCTGATGCACCGGTCCACCGACAACGAGTCCGACGGCATCCGCGCGGCGATGGTGTACCACTACGCCCAGACGGGCACGACGCAGCGCGTCGAGGGCATCGTCAACGACTTCGTCACCGTGCGGGCCTGATGGCGGGAACACCCCGCCGGGCCGAGCTGCGGGGGCAGGCCGGTCTCACCGGGCAGGCCAAGCGTGGCCAGGAGAAGCGGGAGGCGATCATCGACGCGGCCATCACCGTGTTCGCCGAGCGCGGCTTCCGTGACGGCTCGCTCGCCGCGGTGGCCGACAAGGTGGGCGTCTCCCCCGCCGGGATCCTCTACCACTTCGGGTCCAAGGAGGACCTGCTCCTCGCCGTGATCGCCGAGCGCGACCGGCGGGCCGCCGCATCGCCGGTGCCGGGCGGCGACGTCCGGGGACTGGCCGCGCTGAAGGCATCGGTCCGGTTCGCCGAGCAGTCCGAGGGCGAGCGGGGCCTGGCGGCGCTGCACACCGTGCTCGGCGTCGAGAGCTTCGACAGCGAGGCCGTCACCCACGACTACTTCCTGCTCCGCAGCCGCTTCCTGCGCGGGACCATCGCCGACCGGCTCCGCGAGGGCCAGGAGCTCGGCGAGGTCCGAGCCGACCTGGACTGCCCCGCCAAGGCCGCCGAGGTCGTCGCCTTCCTCGAGGGGGCCGCCGTGCTGTGGCTGACCGACCCGGAGGTCTCCCTGGTGGAGCTCTACCGCAACTACTTCGACGACCTGTGCCGCGCCGTCGCGCCACACCCTGAGGAGATCTGACATGCAGACCGACGCGCTGGTGCGGCACCCGTGGAACCGGGGCTTCACCTGGCAGGACCAGGTGAACGAGCCGACAACACTCACGGCCGAGCAGGTCCGGCACTTCGACGCGCTGGGCTACGTGGTCGTCCCCGACCTCGTCGACGCCGCCACCCTGGCCACCGTCACCGCGGAGTGCGACCGCTTCGAGGCCAAGTCCGACGCGTTCCTCGCCGGGCTGGAGGGCGAGCGCATCTCGATCGCCGAGCGGGGCGCCATCACGTTCACCGCCCACATCGCGGCGCAGTCCGACGTGCTGCGCACGCTCAGCAAGGCACCCACGATCGCCGGCATCTGCGCCGACCTCGTCGGACCCGACGTGAACCTCTACTGGGACCAGGCCGTGTACAAGAAGCCGGAGAAGCCCCGCCGCTTCCCCTGGCACCAGGACAACGGGTACGCGTTCGTCGAGCCGCAGCAGTACCTCACCATCTGGCTCGCTCTCACCGACGCCACCGAGGACAACGGCTGCCCGTGGGTCGTGCCCGGGCTGCACCGGCTCGGCACCCTGCAGCACACCTACGTCGACCCGCTCGGGTGGGAGTGCCTGACCGAGCCCGAGGGCAAGGTGTGCGCACCCGTGCCCGCCGGCGGCGCGGTGGTGTTCTCGTCGCTCACGCCCCACCTCACCGGACCGAACGCGACCGACGCCGTGCGCAAGGCCTACATCCTCCAGTACGCGCCGATCGGCGCCGAGGTCCTCCGCGGCGACCCGAACGCCGGCCCACCGGCGACCCGGGAGGTGGCCGACGCCCCCGACCGGCAGTACCCCGTCGTTCGGGGCGGTGCGCCGTGCTGATCGCCGTCAACGACGTCGAGCTGTCGGTCGAGGAGCACGGAGCGGGCGACCCGCTCGTGCTGGTGCACGGGTTCACCGGGTCGGCCGACGACTGGGCCGGCGTGGTCGGGCCGCTGTCCGCCGACCGCCGGGTGATCACCGTGGAGCACCGTGGCCACGGCGACAGCACGAACACCGGCGACGCGTCGACCTACAGCTTCGACCAGCTCGTGTCGGACTTCACCGGCGTGGTGGAGCACCTCGACCTGCCGCCGTTCGACCTGCTCGGCCACTCGATGGGTGGGATCGTCGCCATGCGCTACGCCCTGCGCCACCCCGAGCGACTCCGGTCCCTGATCCTCATGGACACCGGCGCCCAGGCCAGCGAGGACAACGGCAACCACCAGTGGATGCGGGCCGGGTTCGAGAACGCCCGCGAAAACGGGATGGAGGCGGTGGCCGAGGTCATCGCCCCGTTCCTCGGCGTCGGCGAGGAGGGCGACCGGGCCCGGGCGTACCTGCGCCGCAACTACGCCCGGATGGACCTCGAGGCCTTCGCCACCCTCGGTGAGGAGCTCCTGACCCACGAGTCGGTCCTCCCGCAGCTCGAGTCGCTGGACCTGCCGACCACGGTCGTCGTCGGCGAGAACGACACCGGCCTCCGCGGCGCGTCCGTGGACCTCGCCGCCACCATCCGAGGGGCGGTGCTCGAGGTCATCGTCGACGCCGGCCACTCCCCGCAGGCCGACCAGCCGGAGGCCTGGCTGAAGGCGATCACGGGGCACCTCGCCCGCCGGCCGTAGGGCCGCCTCGGGATCTGCTCTGGCGATTGCCCGGCCACTAACGTCTGCCGCCGTGGCCACCGACCCCCCTGCCGACCTGAAGCTCGCGCCGCTCAACGGCGAGGCCCGCACGATCGCCGAGTGGCTCAAGACCTTCCAGCTCGCCGTCGTCGTGCTCGACCCGTTCACCAACGAGAGCAGCTGGATCCTCGAGCCGGCCGGGCGGATCCTCACCCACTTCACCGGCGCCGATGCCCGCACCGCCTTCGTGGTCACCGGCACCGCCGACGAGGCCCGGAGCTTCCTCGGCCCGTGGGCCGACAAGGTCCTCACCTTCGCCGACCCCGACCGGGCCGCCGTGAAGGCCCTCGGCCTCAACGAGCTCCCCGCCTTCGTCCACATCCGCGGCGACGGCAAGCTCGTCGCCGCCGCTGAAGGCTGGGACCCGCTGGAGTGGCGCGACGTCGCCGAGGGCCTCGCGGTCAGCAACGCCTGGAGCGCCCCGCTCATCCCCGCCGCCGGCGACCCGAGCCCGTTCGCGGGTTCACCCGCCGCTGGCTGAAGGCTCGGCTCAGCCGCCGCGGGTCAGGCGCAGCAGGTCGAGGGCTTCGTCGAGCTCGTCCTCGGGGAGCAGGCCTTGCTCCAACACGAGTGAGCGGATCGACCGGCCCGAGGTCGTCGACTCCTTGACCAGCTCGGCGACCTTGTCGTAGCCCAACA
>CAVSIC010000017.1:0-33237 GCA_963727905.1 uncultured Microthrixaceae bacterium | reverse complement strand
CCGCAACGGCTGCCCGGATGTCTACGACTCGCCGCCGTCGTCGTGCCGCACCCCCACCGCCCGTCCCGGCCAGTCGATGCACGAGCGAGGCCTCGCCGTCGACTTCACCTGCAACGGTGGCGGCGCCATCAGCTCGCGCAGCAGTCCCTGCTTCCAATGGTTGAACGCCCACGCTGGCAGCTACGGCTTCCACAACCTGCCGAGCGAGCCCTGGCACTGGAGCGTCAACGGCAACTAGCACCGGTCCCGCAGTGGTGCTGCGCGCCGCCCGGCCATCGGATGCCCACACGGTCGCGGCCTACCACCACCGCTGCTGGCTCGAGGCGTTCAGCTCGCTGTTCGAGCCCGGGGTCGTGGTGGGGCTCGACCCGAACCGGCGGCTTTGGCTGTTCGAGCTCTGGTTCGCTCCGGACCACGACGAGGTCACGACCGTCGTCGCCGAGGTCGACGGATCCGTCGTCGGGCACACGACGGTCGGTGGCCGCGAGGTCATCCACCTGTTCGTCGACCCCGATCACTGGGGCGGCGGGATCGGCCGGCTGCTGCTCGCCGAGGCCGAGCGCCTGCTGGCCGCGGCCGGCGTGGACCAAGCCGAGCTCCACACGATGGTCGGCAACGCCCCCGCCATCGAGCTCTACGAGCGCGCCGGCTGGACGCTCACCGACCGGATCGTCCACTCCGAGGTGGAGGACGTCGCCTACGACGAGCACGTCCTCACGAAGCCCCTCGCGAGGCAATAGGTTCGACTCACCCGGGCCTGAGGCGATAGGTCCCGTATCCGGAACTCATTGCCTCACGCGCAGGTTTGTGGGACCTATTGCCTCGCAGGGCCCGCGTGCGCTCGAGCTCGTGGGGGAGGCGGGACATGGACGCTGGTTCCCATCAGGGCTTCGTCGACGCCACCGAGGCCACGTGGCGAAGCGAGGTCGCCGAGCGCTCTACGCCGCGGCCGGGGGCTTGAGGAGCCAGCCGGAGCCGTCCTCCTCGTAGCCGACGACCCAGGCGCTGTCGTTGATCCCGGTCGGGCGGGTGAGGCCGAACTCGGCGGCGTCGTCGTCGGAGACCGCGTCGGTGAGGCTGATGGACGTCCCCGCGAGGTAGAAGCGGCCGTCCTGCACGTCGCCGGTGATCCGCGTGCCCACGACGATGGCCAGGTCGTTGAGGTCGCGCACGACGTCGGCGTCGCCGCCGCTCTGAAGGGCGACCGGTCCGCGACCGGGGGCGACGAGGAAGCCGCGCTGGCTCTCGAAGTCGTCGTCGTAGGTGCCGACGAGGGCGACGCCCTGCTCGGTGACCCCGTAGGCGGCGGTGTTGAGGCCGGTGCTCACCAGCGGGAAGACCTGCGTGCCGAACCAGCCGACCGCGACGTCCTGGGGGATCCCGGGCACGCCGCCGACGGCGCCGACCACGTAGCCCCAGCTGGTCAGGTCGAAGGCGATGCTCTGCTCGGCGCCGCCGTCCGGCAGCTCCAGCACGGGCTGGCCCTCGAGGTACACCATCGCCTGCGGCTGGTTGCCCTCGTCGCTCTCCTCGAGCGCGAAGCCGACGGAGATGCCCGCCTCGTCGACGCCCTCGAGCTGGTAGCCCGGCGCCGACGCGATGTCGGCCTCGCCGTCGGGCGACCAGTGGATGGCGACGAAGCCGCCTTCCTCGCAGAAGCCGGCTCCGGCGATGTGGCCGGAGTCCGAGATCGCCCGGCCGCCGAAGGAGTGGCAGCCCTCGGGGAGCTCGAGCTCGGTCGGCTCGCCGCTCGCATCCCAGGTCACGGGCACGGCCCCGCTCTCGCCCACCGAGGTGCCGCTGTCGTTGAGGTCGTTGACCTGGACCTCGTCACCTTCGGCCAGGGGCTGGAGCCGGAGGACGGTCCAGTCGGTCTCGGCGGCGTTCACCGACGGGGAGAGGGCGAGACCGCCGAGGAGGATCGCGGCGGCCACGGAGGAGCGGAGCAGAAAGCGCATCTCGCCATGGTCGGGCAGGAGCGCGCAGCCCGACATGGGCCGTACGGCTCATTCCCGCACGGAGCGGCCCCGGACGACGACGCGTCGAACAGCGTCCTAGGCGTCGTGGACGGCGGGGGAGTGGCGGAAGAACTGCTCGACGTCACGCTCGTACTGGTACTCCGGGGCGCCGCCGACCGTCTTGCGGAGGCGCACGGCCTCCACGAAGTCGGCCACGGTGCCCGCGGAGGTGAAGCGGTAGTCGAAGCCGGCCCGCTTCAGGCGGCGGTTGTCGACGCCGCGGCCGTGGCGGAGCAGGTCGATCAGCTCGGGCGGGAGCTCCACGCCGAGGCGGCGCATGGGACCGGTGAGGAGGCTGGTGCCGATGGGGGGCAGCGGCACGGTGCGCTTGCCGCAGATGGCGGCGACCTCGCTCCAGGGCAGGAGGCCGTCGCCGGCGACGTTGTAGATGCCCTGCACCTGGTGGTCGAGCACGTAGAGCATCGCCCGCACCACGTCGGTCTCGTGGACGAACTGGAAGCGGGGGTCGAAGCCGAACATCGCCGGCACGAACGGCAGCTCGAGGGCCTTGGCCAGCGGCGTGGTGATGTCGGGGCCGAGCACGTTGGAGAAGCGGAGCATGGCCACGGTGACGTGCGGGTTGTCCACGGCGAAGTCGCGGACGTAGCCCTCGACCTCGAGGAGGCTGCGCTCGACCATGCTGCGGGGCGCCTCGGCGCGACGGCTCTCCTCCAGGAACCACACCGGATCCTTGGGGGAGGCGCCGTAGACGAGCGTGGACGACTTCACGACCACCGTGCGCACGGTCGATCCGGGAGCCGACGCGGCCGCGAAGAGGTTCATCGTGCCGATGACGTTGATCTCGTGCATCGTGCGCGACGACATCTGCGTGGAGTCGACGGCGAGGAAGGTGTGGATGATCGTGTCGATCCGGGCGGCCTTCACGATGCGGGCGAGGATCGAGTAGCTCTCGTCGCTGCGGACGTACTCGGTGCGCTCGAGCTGCACGGTGGGCTCGAACCGGTCGAGGCCGACGATGACGTCGACCGACGGGTCCTGCTCGAGGGCCTGGGCCACGCGGCCGCCCCAGAAGGTGGCCAGACCGGTGATGAGGACGCGCTTGCCCATCCCGCTCACCCGAACCAGACCGAGCGGCGCGCGCGCAGCATCTCGTACAGGGCTTCCTGGATCTGCTGCCGGATGTGCTCGGACTCGTCCATGATCCGGCTGCGGGAGTAGCGCGGCTGATCCGGCTCGACGTCGAAGTGCACCGGCGGGAGCACCCGGATCTTGATCTTGGCCGGCAGCGGCAGCGCCCCCCCGAGGGGCCCGAGCCCGGCGAAGGCGAGCATGTTCGCGGTGATCGGCAGGTAGGGGAGGCCGACGAGCTTGGCCAGCTGCGGGCTCTTCCAGAGGATCGGCATGGCCTCCTCGGCGCCGACCACGGCGATCGGCACGATCGGCACGCCGGCCCGCATCGCGATCTGGACGAAGCCGCCGCGGCCGAACCGGCGCAGCTGGTAGCGCTCGCCGTAGGTCTTGCCCGTGCCCTTCGTGCCCTCGGGGAACACGAGGGCGAGCTGCTGCTGCTCCCGCAGGATCCGGTAGGCGTTGTCCGGATGGGCGAGCACGCCTCCGACCCGGGACCACAGGGTGCCGACGACGGGCAGCTGCTTGAACAGCTCGTCGGCCAGGCCGTACACCGGCCGCTCGAGCTCGGTCTCGATGCCGTGCATGATCGCCGGGGCGTCGGACGGGATGGCGCCGGCGTGGTTGGAGACCAGCAGCGCCCCGCCGGTGGTGGGGATGTGCTCGAGGCCCTCCCACTCCACGCGGTGCCACGTGTCGTAGAGCGGCTTGTAGGCCCGGCGGGCGAACGACCGCATGCGCTCGGACCGCCCCCACTCGTCGACGTCGGAGCGCCGGGGATCCGACAGCACGGCGTCGTCGTCCGGCTTCGGCACCGGCACGAGTGCGACCGAGGACGCGGCCCGCTGCTTCGCGGGGGTCCGGGTCGCCGTCTTGGTCGGCTTGGGGGGAGCCATAGGGGGCAGATGCTACTGCTGGCCCCCCGGCTGGCTACCAGGTGTCGTCTTCGGCGCCTGCGGGTAGGCCGTCCTCGTCGTCCCGGTGCTCGAGCCAGCGGATGCCCTCGACGCAGGTGGTCCGCTGGGGGCACCACCGGCAGGGGGAGCCGGGCTTCAGCACGGGGGTGCGACCCAGGTACAGCAGCTCGACGATCGCCTCGGCTCCCTGCACGACGCGCTCGAGGGCGCTGCGCAGCACGGCTTCGGTGACGGGCTCGTCGTGGGGCCGGGCGCCGTCCAGGTAGTAGCTGGCCACCAGCCGGGGCGGGACCCCGATCCGCAGGGCCTCCATGAGGGCGTAGAAGCGCAGGTCGTCGCGGTGCGAGGGCGAGAACCCACCCGTCTTGAGGTCGAGGAGGACCTTCCCGGCCCGCAACCCCTCCGCCCGCCCGACGGTGAGGTCGACCTTGCCGCTGAGCACCACCCGTCCGTCGCACAGGTCGACCCGGAGCCGACTCTCCGTGACCGGCCGCCACCGGGCCTCGAGCGGCGGGAAGCACTCGAGGAACATGGTGGTGCGCTCGACGGCGCCGCTGCGCAGGTCGGCCCGCTCGGCCTCCCGCAGCCCGCCCAGGAACTCGGCGAGGTTGTTGGAGCCATCGATGAGCCGGGCGATGGCCTCGTCCACGAGCTCGCCGGGGATGGTCTCGCCCCGCCAGTGGACCGACAGCTCGATCGCCTTGTGGGCGACCGTGCCCACCGCCATCTGGGGGGTCCAGGCGAAGTCCTCGGCCTCGCTGGCCAGGTAGAGCCCCTCGCAGCCGTGGACGTTGGCCAGCGGCCGCTTCCCCAGC
Source organism: uncultured Microthrixaceae bacterium (assembly GCA_963727905.1). GTDB lineage: Bacteria > Actinomycetota > Acidimicrobiia > Acidimicrobiales > VFJN01 > VFJN01. The sequence goes on along the minus strand of CAVSIC010000017.1, from coordinate 28,398 downwards.
CAGAGGTCCTCCTTGTCGGGCAGCAGCTCGACCAGCGGGGCGAGCCGCTCCTCCAGCTCGGCCCGGAGCTCGTCGCGCAGCCGGGGGTCGAACTCCGGCCGCTCGTTCGGCCGGGCCCCGAGGACCTGGAGGACCTCTCGCTGCGCCGGGGTGAGGGTGTCGGCGGCCTGCTCCTCCGGCGCGCCCGGGGGCGGGGGAGGAGGCGGCGGATCGGCGGCTGACACGTCCCAACGGTAGGCACCGGGTGCGACGCCGTCGGCGATGTCACACCGCTCAGCCCCGCCGCCCGCCCTTCAGCGGCGTCGGCGTTGCCGACGCTGTCACACCTCACCGCTTGACTGGACGGGTGGTGCAGTCGTCGTCCCTCCGGTTCGTCCGGGCCGTGCAGGCCCTCGGGGCGGCCGCGCGCGCCGAGGGCCTCGCCGTGCCCGGGTTCCGCAGCCCGCCGCGCCTGCGGGGGGTGCAGCGGTCGATCAAGCGCTGGCCGGGCGGGGCGATGGTGGCGGTGGTGGTGCGGGGCCGGCCCTGGCCCGCGGTCCTGGCGGACCTCGTCGAGGGGGTGGTGGCCGCCAACGGGCTGCAGGGCCCTCCGGCCGACTTCGCCCGGGGCGGGCTGTGGGCCGCCCTGGCCGCCGACGACCCGGTGGCGCTCGAGCCCTGGGGAGCGAAGCCCCGCCCGTTGGAGGAGCGGCCGGCTGCCTAGGGTCGGAGCGTGCGGTCCTGGCGCGTGCTGCTGCGAGATCTCGCCGTCGACGGGGTGAGCGTCGCCGCTTCCTACGCGGACGTGTTCCTCGTCGTCCGCGAGCCCGACGAGGTGCCGGGCCCCAACGACTGGGAGCTGACCATCCGCACCGAGGACCGGGTCCACCTGCGCCCCGGACGGCACGAGCTCCTGGCCCACACCGCCGACGGCCACGAGGTCCAGGGCTGGGCCGTGATGCGGTTCAGCGACGGGAACCAGCACCTGTTCCGTGGCGACGGCGACCTCGCCGGCGCCGCCGCAGTCGTCGCGTAGGACGCGGCGCTAGTCGGCCCGCTCGAGTCGAGCGGTGAAGACCGTGTGGTACTGCCACACGAGCTGGTCGCCCTCGCGCCAGCGGCGCACCTCGACGCCGGGCAGGCCCTCGGGCCGCAGCACCAGCGCGCCCTCCTCGTAGGTCGCCACCACCACGATCGGCGACACGAAGTCGGTCTGCATCACGTCGTGGACGCCGTGCTCCACCGTGCCGTCGGCCACCCCGTCGTGGACGATGCCGCCGGCCGTCACCACGAACCGATCACCCGCCTGCTCGTCGCGCTCCACGTGCTGCCAGACCGGGTGCCCAGCCGGCTGCGGCTCGCCGCCGGACTCGAGGGCGACGACGCGCCAAGTCCCCCGCAGGTCCGGCGCGCCGGCGACCAGCGGTTCGTCGCACCCCGCCAGGACCGGCGGCGGCATCGTGTCGCCGTACCCGCCGGGAGGCGTGTGCGCGGTGGGGATGTCCCTCACGGTCACCATCGGTGGGGAAACCTAGGCTCTGAGTTCCCGCTTCCCCCGCCCGGGTGGCGCAACTGGTTGACGCGGAGGGCTTAAACCCCTCTGGCCTGGCAAGGGTCATGCGGGTTCGAACCCCGCCCCGGGCACCCTGGCTTCGACTCGCGCCATGGTGGTGGACATGTCCGACAAGGAAGGTTTCGCTCACCGATGCGTGACGAGCGGAGGCTGAGCGATCAGCTCGAGGCGTGGCTGGGGTCGGATCGTCGGAAGACGGTCGGGGCCACAGCCATCGAGGACGGGATGTCGCGACATGACCGTGCTCGGCGGGTCCTGGGGTCAGTCCGCCACCGCGGAGAGCCCGACCTCCTCGGTGGTGAGGGTGAGCCGGGTCGCTTCGATCGCGTAGTCGATGCGGCCGGTGCGGAGGAGCTGGACCGTCGCATCCCACGGCGTGGGGCACCCGATGGCGTCCACGACCACCTCTCCGACGTGGAGAACCTGCTCCTTGGCGTCGACGCTGACCTCGACTCGGACCGAGGTGCAGCCGTCCGATGTGGCGATGAGGACGTCGTCGTCGAGGAGCTCGAGCATGACGGGACGGTCCCCGGGGACCGACGAGGCCACGTCGCCCTGGAGCACGGTGTCGACCCTCCAGCGCGTCCCGGCGAGCGGACGATCGGGGTCGGCGACGACGCGATCGAGGAGGTGCAAGGTGGCATCCGACGGTGGTGAGCGTGAGGGAGCTGCCCCGCAGGTCGACCCGGGCCCGGTCCTGCAGGAGGGCGGCGAGCCACTCGTCCTGGGCGTGTCGCTCCGGGTCGCACCCCATGTCCGTCGTGACCATCCCGTCCCCGGGCACCTCCAACCGGTCATCGACCACCGTGTACGGGGCGCTCAGGCTGTTGCAGCCGGCCTGGGCGGAGACCTGGCCGTCGTCGAACGACAGCCGAAGGCTCGTGTTCGGGACGAGTGCATGCCCGTCGACCGACTCGGACAGGAACGTCCGACCGTCCAACCTCTCGTCCGTGTCCTTCTGGCTCGAGCCTCCGTCGCCACACGCCCCCAGGAGGAGCACTGCCACCACCACTCGGGCTGCGCTGCTCGGCCAGGGGTTCATGGGCTCGAGCATCCAACAGGAACGCTCTGGCGCCAAGGGACGAAGGTCCCCATTTGAGCGATCGTCGCCAGCGTCATCGATCTCGCCCATGCGCTGGGGGTCAGCGTCGTCGCCGAAGGCGTCGAGACGGACGTGCAGCTCCTCGCGCTCAGGGCCATGGGGTGCGATCTCGCGCAGGGGTTCCGCTGGCGGCGCCCCGAGGCGGTCACCGGGGCCGACAGCTGGCTCAGCCACCAGAGGGTGCACGCAATCGCGATCGCGTGATCGAGCCGCGCGCGACGGTTCAGTATCCGCCGTCGTCCTCGTCCGGAGGGCTCCGCCGGTCGCCCTCCGCGACGGCGTCGACGTACGCCGGCAGCTGGGCGATGGCGTCGTCGACGGTGACGGCTCCGCCCGTGCCCGTGCGCGTGGCCACGATCAGATCGACCAGCGTGGCCGTGGACCAGTCGTCGACGAGGTCGGCCATGCGACGGCTCAGCACCAGCACCGTGCGCGGCTCCGGTCGCTTGGGGTCGTCGGGCCCGGCGGGGACGGGCTCCTGGCAGATGTCGAGGCTGTGCAGGTCGGAGTAGGTGCCGAACATGGCGGGCACGACCGCCACGGCCGACTCGAGCAGTCGCTGGAGGTACTGCTCGTCGGTCGTGGGGCCGACCGGCTCCACGTACAGCGCGAGGTGCTCCCCCGCAGGGGTGTGCTCGAGGCTTCCGTAGGTGAACTGGAGGCCGAGCGGCTCGAGGTAGGGCTCGACGGTCCGGGCCAGCGCCGGCTCGTCCGCCGGGGGGAGATCTGCCGCCCCACCACAGCCGGTGGCGACGACCAGGAGGCCGGCGGCGAGGACGAGTCGGGCGGCGCGGAGCACGGCCCGCGAGTATCGCGCCGGATCAGATTCCGAGCGCCTCGATGGCCGGAGGCGTACGATCAGCCCATGACTCGCTTCCGTGCCCTTGTGCTGGCGGGCGTTCTGGCCCTCAGCTTCAACTTCGTCGGCTGCTTCGATCACGGGGGCAGTCCGTGCATCGCCGAGAGCGCCATGGCCGAGGGTGTGACGAGCGTCCCCTGCTGACCCGCTGACTCGAAAATTGGGTCAAACGGCCCGTACCGGTCGGATGGTTGCGCGTGCACACTTCTGTCTGTGGATGCCGTGCCGCGAGCCGAGGGCGAGAAGCGGGCCCCGCTGGGGCCGGGGCTGAGCCGCCGGGCGCTGATCGGGCGACTGGGCATCGGCGCGGCCGCGACGACGGTGGCGCTCGGCACGACCGTGCGGTCGGCCGGAGCGAGCACGGCGTCGGCGAACGACCTGCTGCCGCTCGACGGCGTGCTCGGAGGGACGCTGGGTGACGTGGTCAACGCCGTCACCGGCACGGCCACCGCGCTGCTCTCCAGCAACCCCGTGCTCAAGGCCGGCAGCCAGGCCTACGCCACCGACACCAACCAGCTCTGGATCGGCGACGGCGAGCACGCCATCCACGAGCTCACCCCGTTCGAGTCGCCCTCGGGCGTCGAGCTGGGCTCGGCCACCGACAGCGCGGCCCGCTCGTTCTCCAACGTCACCACGGACTACCCGAACCTCGCCATCGGTCCGTTCACCGTCCCGGCCGGCAAGGTGGCGCAGGTCCACCTCTTCCTGCCGAACTGCTACGTCACGGACCCGAAGACCTTCGGCGCCTTCTCGATCGTCCACGGGGCCGGGTCGTCGGCTCCGGTCGGCACCGTGATGGACGGCGCGACGTGCGCGCTCGCCGGCGCCGGCGCCCACTTCACGATCGTCGATCGGTCGACGGTGGCCCGTCTCGGTCCCGGCACCTACACCGCCAGGGTCCAGGTGTACGACAGCAAGGACAAGGGCTCGACGGACGTCAACTTCCAGGGAATGGCGAAGGCCCGCCTCTGGGCGGTCCTGACGTGACCCGGGAGACGTGATGCACGCCACCTGCTCGGGCGACGTCGCCACCCTCGAGCCGCGCGTGCGACTGGCCCGCAACCCGGTCGTCTACTGCCACAGCGCCTTCGGATCCACGGAGGAGCTCACGGGGCTCGACGCGATCGAGCACCCGTGCAAGGCCCTCGTCCGCCGCGGCTTCTCGGTCATCGCCGCCACCCTGCCGATGGAGCAGTGGTGGGGGACCGAGAAGGCGGTGACCACCACGCGCGGGCTGATCGAACAGCATCGAAGCACGCTGAGCGGCACCGGGCCGGCGGTGCTCTACGGGACCTCGATGGGCGCGGCCACCGCCATCCAGACCGCGGCCGCCAAGCCGGCGGACATCGCCTGCATCGTGCTCGCCGCACCGTGCCTCGACCTCGAGCACCAACGTCGGGTGTCGCCGCTCGGTCCGTACATCAACGCGGCCGTGGGGCAGGACCCCGATCGAGTCCAACCTCGACCCGCTACCGAAGGGTGCCAACCCGATCGACCTGGCCCGCGCCCTTGCCTCCATCCCCGTGCTCCTCCTGTATGCGAGCAACGACGACATCTCCTCCGGCTACGACCGCTTCGCCGACGCCCACGGAGCGACGACACTCGTCGACCTCGGCACGACCGGCCACTCGATGGACACCCTCCACCGCATCGACCCCGACGTCGTCGCCGACTTCGTCGAGGCGCACGTCTGAGCCGGGTCCCACCGCGACCATTGGCGCGGAATGGGTCAACGGTCCCAAACCGCGAAGGCGATGATCACGCGCGATGGCCCGATCGGTCCAGAGACACCGACACCCGGGGTTCCTACGCTCTGGGAGGCGGGTGGAGATCGGCTGCACGGAGGTGCATGCGCATGACCATGCAGGCATGGACGGACAGCGCGTACGCCGACGATGACCTCTACGACCCGCTGACGGGACTGCCGGGGCGGCTCCTCCAGCGGGCGCACCTCGTGCACGCGCTCAAGCGGGCGACCCGAACGGGCACGCAGGTGGCGGTGCTCTACCTCGACCTCGACGACTTCCGCGACGTCAACGACCGGCTGGGACGGGAGCTCGGTGACGAGATCCTCGTCGTGCTCGCGGCGCGGCTGCAGGCCTGCCTGCGCGGCACCGACCTGACCGCCCGCCTCGAGGGTGATGAGTTCGCGATCATCTGCGAGGACCTCACGGACGCGCGCGACCTCGCGATGGTCACGCGCCGCGTGCGCGAGGCGCTGGCCGCGCCGTTGCACGTCGGCGACACCATGGTCGAGGTGCGGGCCACCGTCGGGTCCGCGCTGAGCGCCGGCACGGACCAGCCCGGTGCGCTCCTCGACCTCGCAGATCGGGCGATGACGGAGCAGAAGCAGCTGCGCAGGAGCGGCGACCGCGCCTGATCTCCGGTTTGGTGTGCTGTTCGGGCCATGTCGAATGGCCCGTCCGCCCTAGAGACAGCAGCGCGGGCCGTCCGTACGGTCACCGGTGGGGAAGCACAGATCCCCCTGCCGATTCGAACTGGTCGCTAGGCAGGGGGGGAGCGAGGCGAAACCGACCCCGGAGCCCCACCCGAGATTCGGGTGGAACGGCCCGGTCGGGCCGCCAGCTTTCGAAGGGCACCTCTCCCATGACGACCAAGACGCGCACCGTGGCGACCTTCGCCGCGCTCGTCCTCCTGTTGGTGTCGGTCCCGGTGGCGATCGCCACGGCCGCTACCTCGCCCACTCCGGCGACCAACCCGGACCTCGCCGCCAGCTGTGGCACGGACGTCACCATCGTGATCGACCGTTCCGGCTCGATCGGCGGGAACAACGCGACGGTCCAGGCGGCCGCCCAGACCTTCAACGACGCGATGATCGGCACCGGGTCGAAGGTCCAGCTGCTCAGCTTCTCCGACCGTGCGACCGCCGAGCCCGGCAGCGGCGACGACCTGAGCGACCTCGCCTTCGTCGACCCGGCGGACCTCGACGTCCCGACGTTCAACTCCTCGGGGACGACGAACTGGGACGACGCCCTCGAGATGGTGCGCCGGAGCCCGGCGGGCCACGCGCCCCTCACCGTGGTGATCACCGACGGCGACCCGACCCGGCGCAACGAGGACGAGCCGGACGGCCACGGCGGCGATCTGGAGGGCAACGGCACGACCACCCAGGCTGATCTCGACGCAGCCGTCGCCGAAGCCAACCTCATCAAGGCCCAGCCCGCCCACCTCTTCGTGGTCGGCGTCGGCAGCGCCATCTCCAACGCGAACAGCAAGGCCCGCCTCCAGGCGATCTCCGGCCCCGACGAGCTGACCTTCTCCGGCGAGACCCCGAGCATCGAGTTCGGCAAGGCGGACTTCACCCTCGTCCAGGACTTCACCAACCTGAAGACCACGGTCGCCCGGTTCGTCCGCGAGCTCTGCGGTCCCTCGCTCAACGTGGTGAAGCAGCTCCAGCTGGCCAACGGCCAGACGGTCGCCGCCGGCGCCGCCGACGTCTTCAGCTTCGATGTCTCGCTCGCCCCCACACCGCTGGCGTGGACGGCACCCTCGCCGCACGCCGGCGCCACCGCCACGCTCGCCACCACCGACGGCGTCGCCAACTTCGCCTGGGACCCGGCCACACCCTCCGGCTCGACCACGATCACCCTGGGTGAGCAGGCCAAGGCCGGCTGGGTCTACAACGGCCAGCGCTGCTGGCTGAACAACCTCGACGGCACGCCGGCCCAGCTCGTCGTCAACGACGTCGGCGCGAACGTGATCGGCGCCTCGAAGCCGGCCACCGGCCACGTCCTGCCCGCCGTCGGCCCCTACCAGGCGATGAACTGCGAGGTCTTCAACCGGCAGGTCCGCACCGCCACCGTGAGCGTGGACAAGGTCACCGTGCCCGGAGGTCGCCCGGAGGCGTTCAGCTTCAGCCTCCGCAAGAACGGCGACACCGTCGCCTCCGTACCCGGGATGACCGACGCCACCTCGGCCACCTCGTTCGGCCCCGTGGCCCCCGGCACCTACGACGTGGTCGAGGCCGACACCGCCCACTTCACGAAGACCGCGGCCTCCTGCAACGACCTCGCCACCCAGGCCGTCGAGCAGGTGAGCCCGACCGGGCTCGTGCTCGCTGAAGGGTCGGCGTGGCAGTGCACCTTCACCAACACGCTCAACCCCGGCTCCATCCGCATCATCAAGGACCTCCAAGGCGCCCCGTCGGGCACCTTCGACTTCACGTCGAACATCCCCGGCCACACCGCCTTCCAGCTCCATCCGACCGCGGCCGTCGACGCCTTCACGACCTTTGCGGTCCCGGCCGGTTCGTACGCCGTGGCCGAGGGCCCGCACGGCCCGTTCGCGCTGAACGCCACCTGCAACAACAACAGCGACCCGGCCCACATCCTGGTGAGCCCCGACGTGCAGACCACCTGCACGTTCACCAACTCGGCCCCGCCGCCGACGATCACCGTCGCCAAGTCGGCGTCGGTCCCCGCCGTCGCCGAGCCCGGTGACGACGTCACCTACACCGTGGCGATCACCAACAGCTCGGTCGAGCCCCTCGTCCTGACGAAGCTCACCGACAGCATCTCCGGCGGCGACGACGACGGGTCGACCATCGACATCTTCGACCTGCCCGGTGCCGACACGACGTGCCTGCCCCTCGAGGGCCAGCCGATCGCCCCGCTGGCCAGCGTCGACTGCACCTTCGTGCTCCACGTGTCGGGCAACGCCGGACAGACCGTGGTCGACACCGTCGAGGCGGAGGCGACCGACAGCGACGCCAACGTCGCCAAGGACGACGATGAGGAGAGCGTCCGCATCACCGACGTGGCACCCTCCCTCACCGTCGGCAAGGCCACCACCACACCAGCCGTGCCGGAGCCCGGTGGCATCGCCACCTACAACGTGTCCGTCACCAACACCTCTCCCTCGGGCGAGGCGGTCACGCTGACCTCGCTCACCGACAAGATCTCGGGCGGACCGGCCCTGAACCTGACCATCGTGGCCGCGCCGATCACCGCGACGACCTGTGGCGCAGCCGTGGGTCACGTGCTCGTCTTCGGTGCCACCTACTCCTGCAGCTTCAGCGCCACCGTCTCCGGCGACGCCGGTGACATCGTCACCGACGTGGTGCGGGCCGACGCCGTCGACGACGACGGGACCTCGACCAATGCGAGCGACGACGCCCAGGTCACCCTCACCGACGTGCTGCCCGAGATCAGCATCACGAAGTCGGCCGCCCCGACCGCCGTGGCCGAGCCCGGTGACGACGTCACGTTCACCGTCGGGATCCACAACGACAAGGCTGAGGCGATCGAGATCGACTCGATCTCCGACTCCGTCGCCGGCGGTGCGCCCTTCGCCGCCGGCGGCACCTGCGCCGCCCTGGTCGGGACCACCCTCGGCGGGGGCGCCTCCACCAGCTGCACGTTCGTGCTGGCAGTGGAGGGCGATGCCTCCGACGGTCCGGTGAGCGACACCGTCACGGTGACGGCCTCCGACAACGAGGACCACTCGACCGAGGACACGGCCAGCGCGTCCGTCGCCGTCACCGACGTCCTCCCGACGATCGTGATCACCAAGTCGGCGTCACCCACGTCGGTCGACGAGCCCGGTGCGGTCGTGACCTTCACGGTGAACGTGACGAACACGTCGGTCGAGTCCGTGGTGATCGACGCCATCCTCGACCGGGTGGACGGCGGGGACCCCATCGACGTGACCACCCTGCCCGGCACCTGCGCCGCACTGGTAGGGGACACCCTCGGCTTCGAGGACTCGACCAGCTGCACGTTCCAGCTCTTCGTGAGCGGCAACGGCGGGGACGACGTCGACGACGAGGTCGCGGTCTCGGCCGGCGACGACGACGGCAACCAGGTCACGGAGACGGCGATGGCCGAGGTCTCCGTCGATGACGTCCTCCCGGTCATCAGCGTGACCAAGGACGCCGACGTCGCCTCGGTCCCGGAGCCGAGCGGCGCGGTCACCTACACGGTGACCCTCACCAACGGGTCCATCGAGGCGGTGACGATCACGGATCTCTCCGACGTGGTGGAGGGCGGGCCCGAGCTCGACGTCACCGCGGTCGACGGGACGACCTGTGTGCTCCCGCAGGTCCTCCCCGTCGACGACGACTACACCTGCTCGTTCACGCTGGACGTGGGCGGCAACGCTGGTGACACCGTCGAGGACGAGGTGACCGCGACGGCCACCGACGACGACGGCAACGAGGTCACGGAGGCCGACACGGCCGAGGTCGCCCTGACCGACGTCCTGCCCTCCATCACGGTCTCCAAGACGGCGACGACGACGGAGGTCGACGCTCCCGGTGGACCCGCCGACTTCGAGGTCACCGTCGTGAACACGTCGCCCGAGCCCGTCACGATCACGTCGATCGTCGACACGATCGGGACCGGCGATGACGCCACGGAGATCGACCTCACGGCGGTCGGTGACCTCGTCACCGCCACCACCTGCGAGGTCGGGGGCGAGCTGGCCGCCGCGGGCGAGGAGGGGGACACGTACACCTGCACCTTCACCCTCGAGCTCGAAGGCAACGAGGCCGCCGAGATCGAGGACACCGTCACGGTGACGGTGACCGACGACGAGGAGAACGAGGCGACCGATGACGACGATGCCTCGGTCGAGCTCGCCGCGGTGGCCGACCTGGCCATCGAGAAGGAGGCGACGGTCGTGCCGACGGTCGACTTCACCGGGGCCTACACCCTCAGGGTGACCAACCTCGGACCGTCCACTGCCACTGACGTGTCCGTCACCGACCTCCTCCCCGAGTTCCTCACGGCGACGGCGGCGGCGGGCGACGGCTGGACCTGCGTGCTCGGCGACACCGTGACCTGCACCCGGCCGGCGCTGGCCCCCGGGTTGGCCCCGCCCATCGTCATCGAGGTGGCGGTCGGCGATCCGGGTGTGAACGTGCCCATCACGAACACGGCGACGGTGAGCTCGCCGGTGCCCGACCCGGACCCGACGAACAACTCGGACTCGGTGACGCTGGTGCCGTCCCGCCTGCTCGACGCCAGCAGCCCACCGGTGGTCAGCTCCGACCTGCCTCGCACGGGCGCCGGCCTCCGGGGCTGGGTCATCGCCGCCGACATCTTCCTCATCCTCGGCGTGCTGGCCATGTTCGCCGACGCGCGGCGCCGGCGGCTCGCATGAGCAGCGTCCGGGTGCGACAGGACGTGCGTGAGGACCAGGACAGCGAGCCGATGCGTGGTGTGTGGCTCGCCGTCCTGGCGGTGGCGCCCTTCTGGGTGGCCATCCTCGGGGTGGTGATCCGCTGATGGGGGCCGGGAGCGCTAGGACAGCAACCCCAACCGTCCGGCTTCCTGCCGGATGAGGACCGCCCCTGTGCGGTCGGCGATGGCCAGTGCCTCGTCGACTGCTGGGGCGGGGTCCGCTGTCCCCGTGTCACGAGCCGCGACGGCCTGCCGGATCAGCTCCCGAGCGAGGTACACGACGGTCCCTCGTCGCCGGCTCGCCTCGACGGCCCGGGTGGCGACCTCGGCGGCCGTCTCCGCATCCCCCCGGGTGAGGGCGAGCTGGGCCAGCGCCAGGTCCACCGGAGCGACGACCGCCTGGGGCAGGTCGGCCAGCCGGCCGGCGTAGGGCCACAGGGCCTTCTCGAGGACCGACGCCGCGTCGGCGTCGCCGGTGAGCTCGGCCGTCTCGGCCAGGGCCACCACGGCGGCCAACCAGGTGAAGTTCGCCCCCACGTCGTGGAGGTCGTCGGCCACCAGCTGCCGCAGGAGCATGCGGGCCTCGTCGACCCGCCCCGCGTGGCCGTAGGCGACCGACAGCGCCGCGCCGTACACGGCGGTGAGCCCGGTCTGGCCGGCGGCGGCCTCGAGCAGCGGGACCAGCTCGGGGAGACGGCCTTGGCTGTGCCGGAACATGACCAGGCCGGGGCCGTACCAGTTGGTGGGATCGAAGCCGTCCGTGGCCAGCGCGAACACCGTCTCCGCGGTCTTCTCGGCCGCGTCGAGGTCACCGGCGAGGGCCTGCCCGGCGGCCCGGAACATGGTGACGGCCGCGGTGAAGGTCGGCGGCAGGGTGCGATCACCACCGGCCTCGGTGGCCTGGTTCATCGCCGCGTCGGCGAGCACCAGGTCGCCCGCTTCGCGAGCGCTCCACGCCCGCGTGGCCAGCCCGAGCATGGTGAAGGTGGGCTGCCCGAGGCGCCGACCCAGGTCGATGAGCTCGTCCGCCGCAGGTTGGCGGGCGGCCTCGTTGTCCGGGGTGCGGGCGGCGATGCGGTACGAGAGCAGGACGTGGCCGATGGTGGCGGGATCGTCGATCTGGCGGGCGATGTCGAGCGCCTCGTGCGCGCAGCGGGCGGCCCGGTCCGGGTCGACGAAGCACAGCTCCTCGGCGGCCACCGCGAGGGTGCGGGCCCGGGCGATGGTCGGCTCGGGGCCGATCTGGGCGAGCGCCTCCTTGGTGATCGAGGCGAGGTCGGGGATCTGGTCGGCGGTCGGGTGCCCGGGCCCTCCGTAGCGGACCATCGCCCACCCGACCTCGGCCAGGGCGAGCGCGTCGCCGGCGGCGCGCGCGGCCCGCGCCGCCGAGGTGAGGACGTCGCGGTACCGGGGGTCTCCCGCCCCCTGCAGGAGCTCGCCGTGCCGGATGGCGAGGCGCAGCTCCAGGGCGGGGTCGGGTGGGCGCAGGAGCCCCGCCACCTCGAGCGCCTGGGCGTGGTGGGCGGCCGCCTCGCCGAACGCCAGCGACCGTTCGGCCACCGCGGCGGCGGCCACGGAGAGGTCGATGGCATCGCGCGGGTCGCCCACCGGGGCGGCGATGCACGCGTGGCGGGCCAGCTCGGGGAGGACGCGGGGGTCGTCGGCCCGGTCGGACAGCGCCACCACGACCGCGTGGTGGAGCTGCAGCCGGCGCCGCGGCGAGATCGTGTCGTAGCGGGCCGTGCGGAACAGGGCGTGGACGAACCCCCACCGGAGGGGAAGGGCGGGATGCTCGGCGACGAGCCCGGCGGTCGCGGCCCGGTCGAGGCACTCGAGGGTGTCGGTCAGGGTGCGATGGGAGGCCTCGGCCATCACCTCCGCGTCGAAGGTGGCGCCGAGCACGGCCGCCACGTCGAGCAGGGCCAGGTCGTCGCCGTCGAGGCGGGCGTAGCGCCGGAGGAGCAGGCCCGGCAGGGCCGCCCCCGCCGAGGCGTCGAAGCGGTGGACGATCTCGCGGACGAGGAGCGGGTTGCCGTCGGTCTCGGCGACGACGTGGGCGGGGTCGTCGTCGCCGCCCAGCACCCCGACCAGCTCGGCCACCTCCGTGGCGGCCAGGCCGGCCAGCGCGATCCGCTCGACCGTGGCGATGCGGGCGAGGTCGGCGAGGAACAGGGTCAGGCCCTCGTCGAGGTCCGGGTTGGCGTCGCGGGCGGTGAGCAGGAGGAGCAGGGGAGCGGTCCCGCCGGTCCGCGCGATGTGCCGGAGCGCGTCGAGGGTGGTCCCGGTCGCCCAGTGGACGTCCTCGATCACCACGAGGGTCGGTGTGACGGCGGCCCTCGCCAGGTACCCCTGGAGGCCGGACAGGACGTCGAGCCGGGCCGACGCCGGGTCGAGCACCTCGGCGCCGGTGGCCGCGTCGGGATGGTCGGCGAGGTCGGGAGCGAGCCGCGACAGGGCCTCGCGCCGGTTGCCGACCCGGCGGTCGACCTCGAGCGGATCGAGGGCGGAGACGTCGGCGGCGATGGCCTGGGCGAACGGCTCGAAGGGACGACGTCCCTCCTCGATGCAGCCACCGAGCAGGACCTGTGCGCCTTCGGCGTGCACCCGGGCGGCCAGCTCGCTGGCGAGGCGGCTCTTGCCCATGCCCGCCTCGGCGGTGAGCAGCACCACCAGGGTCTGCCCGGCGGCGGCGCTCGCCCAGGCCGCGTCGAGGCGCGCCCGCTCCGAGGCTCGGCCCACGTACCCCGTGGGGTCGGACATCATCGCCAGCGCCCCCGGCAGCGGGGAGGAGGTCGGCCGCCCGTCGCGGGGGCGCTGGTCGGGCAGCGATCGGGCGATGGCGGCCAGCTCGAGGCGGTTGGCGGCATCGAGCTTCCGGAGCAGGGAAGAGACGTGCGACTCCACGGTGCGCTCGGACACGCCCAGGCGTTCGGCCACCTCGGCATTGGTCAGCCGCTCGGCCAGGGCCAGCAGGACCTCGCGCTCGCGCGGGCTCACCCCTCGTTGTCCCAGGTCGGGAGCCGGGCCCGCCGGTCGCTCGGACACGGCCATCGCGCCATCTTCCCACCTGGAACCGGGTTCCGGCCCGGTTCCGTACTGAGCACGGATGACGGCCCCCCGGTCCTGGGGCAGGCTCACCGGGCGACCCGTCGGCTGGCGGGGATGGGGTGCGAGGTGGGGAGGCAGCACGATGGGCCGATCAGCGCGCAGGAGCCTGGACGCTCGGAGCCGGCGAGGACTCCTCGCCCGGTTGGCGGTGTTGTCCGCGGTGGCGATGTTCGCCTCCGTGTTCGCGCCCGCGGTCTCGCTCTCGTCGGCCGACCCGCCGCCGCCCCCGGAGCAGGTCGAGGACCCGCCCCTCGACCCTCCCGACACGCCGATGTTCTCCTGCGAGGGCGACGTGCACGCCACGCCCGCCGAGCGCACCGACTTCACGACCCGCTGGAACGCCCGCCTGAACGGCACCGATCCCGACTTCGACCTCCAGACCTGGGTCGACACCGCGGGCGAGCCCGTGCCCCTGCCGATCTCGGAGGAGATCGGGTTCGCCCCGGCTTCGCGCGACACGCTCACCCGTGGCTGCCTGATCACCGGTCTCAGCGACGCGCTGGCCGCCTCCGATCCCACCTACGGCCTGGACACCTCGGTCGATCCGCCGCAGCCCCTGCCCGTCGAGATGGTGAAGGCCGCGCTCGGGATGGTGGTGTTCCACAACGATCCGATCACCGAGCCGAACCCCATGGCCCCGGGCCCGATCGTCGACACGCCGAACCCCGTTGCCGACGCGCTCGCCGCGCTGGGCCACGGCCAGCTCCCGAACATCACGGTGCCCAGCCTCAGCGTCCCGAGCGTCCTCGGCCTGATCACGCCGGTGACGCAGGTCATCAGCGACCTCCTCGACTTCGTCCGCGGGCTCACGCTCCCGAAGCTCCCGCTCCTCGGCTCGCCGCTCCAGCTCCCCGGGCTGCCGATCTCCCTCCCCGATCTCCTGTCGCTCCCGTCGATCACCGACCTCCTGAACCTGGTCCGGTCGATCCTCGACTCCACCAGCTACACGGTCTGCTTCGAGGGCGCGAAGACGAACGGCATCAAGTGCCAGAGCACCGTCCTCGGCCTGCCGATGATGCTCGACGTCCAGGGCGACAACGCCCCTGACCTCATGGCCCACCTGCTGCCGACGGTCAACCCGCAGTTCCCCACCGGCGTCTCGATCCTGTTCGCGGTCGACCGCCTCGCCCCGCTGCTCGTCGGCAACCCGCCGCCCGTGCCCGCCAACGTCACCGCCTCGTGGGACATCCCGCTGGCCGGCGCCCGCGCCGATGTGGGCTTCCAGTCGCTCTTCCAGCCCGGCCTCTCCCTGGCCAAGCACAGCGAGGTCACCGCCACGGTGAAGAACCTCACCGACGCGACCCAGGGCAACCCGGACATCGCCTTCGTGATGAAGCAGACGCAGCCGCAAGCGCGGAGCCAGCTGATCGCCGGCTACTCCAAGCTGCTCCGGACCGGGAACGTCACGGCCGCCACCGAGTCGACCACGGCGACCCTGGACTTCACGCCGGTGCCCACCAACGTCAACGGCAACCTGAAGCTGCAGACCACGTCGGCCGGCGCCAACAAGACCCGCTACACCACGGCGGTCAACACCAACGTCCAGACGAAGCTGATGATGAACCTGCTCCGTCGCTACCCGGGGACCCCCCCGGGGCCGTGCTGCCCGATCCAGAGCGTCACCGCCCTCGCCGACAAGCTGCCGTCCTCCATCGGCCTCGACATCGTGAACGACTCGGCCGAGAACAGCTGGACGGTCGGCTACACGGGCAACGCCACGGTCGACCACCTCAACGTGCAGGGAGCCGACTACCCGAGCATGGCGGCGTACAACGCGCCGGACGCCACGCAGACGGTGAGCTCCTTCAACGCTGACGTGACGAAGGTGCCGACCCGCGTCGACGTCGTCGCCAAGCTGCCCAAGCCGAAGGCCGACCCCCGCGTGGTCGACGTGTCCTACAAGGGCTCGCTCGTGAACGACCCGGACGCGATCATCACCGTGCCCACCGTGGACCTCGGGACGCTCGAGCGGGTGGACGGTGACGTGCAGCGGAGCTTCACGGGCCACGCCGAGGACGTCCCCGGGCGGATCCACGTGATCACCGACCTTCGTGGCGACGCGCTCAACACGCCGCCCGGAAAGAACCTGGACGTGGACCTGACCTACGCCTCGTCCAGCCAGGCCAAGAACCTCGCCGTCGGGCTCTTCGACAAGAGCGGCACCGGCGTGACCCGGCTCGACGGGACCCTCACGTCGCTTCCGCCGTTCCTCAACGTCAAGGTCGGGACCCACCCGACGGACAACAGCGTCTTCTTCAACGCCAAGACCGACAAGGATGCCGCGGACGCCTCCGCCGCCCTCGGCACGGCCACGATCAAGTACGCCAAGAACGCCGACCTCCTCGTCCTCACCGACGGCGTCGACGGAACGCGGCCGACCACCGACCAGTACGCGGTGGTCAAGGGTGACAAGGGAACCGATGGCGTCGCGAAGACCGACGACGACAGCGCCGCGGTCGAGGCCAGGTACACGGGTCTCAAGTACGCCGACGTCTCGATGCACGATGACGGCCAGAAGAACGGCGAGCTCGACCTGCACGCCAAGATCGTCAACGACGCCGCCCGTACGATGACGGCGCGCATCGAGGATCCCGACGGTGAGGTCAACGCCGTCGTCGACAAGGTGCCGAAGGAGGTCGTCGTCGACTACCACCGGCGCCAGACCGGCACGCTCGACGAGTGCGCCGAGCCCGAGACCACCCACGAGGTCGTCTACGACGCCATCGACCCGATCGACGCCGCCGTCGTCACCATCAAGGGCAAGACGGCCGCGGGCGACTACGACCCGAACAACGAGGTCGTCCTGCGGGTCGGCAAGAACCCGATGACGGGCACCGGACCGATCCCGACGCATCTGGAGCTGTTCGCCGACGGGAGCACCAAGCAGGTCGCCTATCGGGCCGCTGCGCCCGTGGGCCGGGTGGCCGCCTCGATCCTGAGCGCCAGCACCGCCGCGTGCAACGCGTCGAAGAGCGCCGTGAGCGTCGACCTGCGCCAGGTGCCCTCCTCGTTCGGCGCGGTCATCGACCCCGAGCGCCTGCGGTTCTCGGCCCTCGAGGACGCCACGACGCCGATCGACGAGGTGGACCTCGCCGAGGACCAGCCGGTCAGCGTTCCCCTCGGGGCCGTCGCGCTGGCCTTCACCGACCGACCCGACGGCACGGTCCCCGCCACCCCGACGGACAACCGCCTGTCGGTGACCTCCGACAAGCGAGCAGGAGGCGGAACCGCCGCGGAGATCCGCCTGGCCGGCGTCCGCCGGTTCGGCCTCGACCTCATCCACGAGACCGCCGGCGACCCCGACAGCCCGGTGAAGGCCGTCGAGACGGACCTCCAGCTGGCGACCGCTCTCGATGGCGTCTCCGTGTACCTCGACTTCGTCGACGAGGAGTCGAGCGAGGCGGAGGTCCTCGGGACGCTGGGGATCACCCCGGACCTCCAGCTGGACATCGACCTCACCGAGGACCAGACCCGGGTCGTGTCCGACACGGGGACGGGCCACCTCGACGTGAACATGGAGATCGGGCTCGGCCCCGTCGGCCTGGTCGACGACCTCGACCTCGGCCCTGACGCGACCCGGCCGATCGGGCTCACCATGCGCGACGACGCGAACGGGGTGTCGAAGATCGGCATCTTCCTGATCGACGCGCCGAGCACCCTCGACCTGCGCCTCGGCCGCCTCACCGAGGAGACGCGGAACGTGTTCGACACGTCCGGCTTCCTCCAGTTCGGCGACTACCACCACGGCGGCCTCCCGTCGGTGCTGACGATCGACATCGACCTCCAGCACCAGGAGGAGGCGAGCAAGGACATCCTCGTGAAGGCCGTCCTGAACGCCGTGCCGGTCGGCTACGACCTCAAGGTCCCGCCGATCGTCACCGGCCCCGAGGGGGACGACGCCCCGACGGACTTCGAGTTCGTCCTCCTCGGCGACGCCCCGCTCGGCCAGGTCCAGATGGAGGTCCACGCCGGCGTCCCGAAGGTCGACGATCCGGACTGCAGCGCCTGCGACCTCAAGCTCGTCGGGACGATCTCCAATCTGTCACCCGGCTTCAAGTTCAAGCTGCAGTCGAAGCCGAGCACCCAGCACGCCGACCAGACCGACACCGAGATCGACCTCGACCAGCTCGGTGCCGACGGGCTGCGGGACCCCGCATCGTCGATCGCCAACGTGTCGCTCGACGTCCTGATGTGGCAGAAGGAGCTCGTGGTGTTCCCCGGGCAGCCCGACATGGAGACCGTGCCGCAGATCCAGGCGGACCTGAAGCAGGTGCCGGCGCACGTGAACATCTTGATGACCGGCAACGGCAAGCAGGACTCCTCGTTCGTCAAGGCCTGCGACACGACGCCGAACTCGCTACCGACCCTCGACTACCGGGCCGACGCGAACACACCGGACACGCTGGACATGAACCTGCGCCTCGACTTCGCGATGACGTCGGACGACATGGCCCATCCGGATCCCGACCCGCCGCTCCTCGACGTCGGCGCCACGAACCTGTCGCGCTCGATCCACTTCGAGAACACCGGCGATGGCAAGTACAAGGTGTCCAAGCTGGACTCGTCGGCGCCGAAGACGGAGCACCTCCACCTCGAGGTGAGCCGGCAGACCCTCGCCCTGCTCAACTGGGACTTCTCTCCGGAGGGCTGCGGGGCGAACATCTTCGACATCGGCCCGTTCAGCCTCGACACCGCCGGTGGCATC
This sequence comes from uncultured Microthrixaceae bacterium, assembly GCA_963727905.1. Lineage (GTDB taxonomy): Bacteria > Actinomycetota > Acidimicrobiia > Acidimicrobiales > VFJN01 > VFJN01. The sequence continues at coordinate 9,930 of CAVSIC010000017.1, read as the reverse complement.
AAGTTCAGCCTCCGCACCGGCATCGGCCTCGACATCACGAACTTCTCGACGATGGAGGTCTCACCCGGGATCCTCGTGGACGTCAGCGGTGACTACGACCGCTTCGGCTTCCAGCTCCGTGACCCCGAGCTGGTCCATCACGAGATCCGGCCCATCGGACTCGAGCTCACCGTCCACATCGCCGACGGCATCGAGCCCACCATCCCGATCTTCACCACACCGGGGTGGTTCGACACGGCACCGATCGACATGGACGTCGACTTCATCGACCTCACGGTGAACCAGCAGGCCGACTGGCTGAACATCAACCTCCTGGTCCCGTGCGACATCGACATCTCGTGGGACGACGTGGACATCACCTCGTACCACGCCCACATCACGACGTCGCCGGGCCTTTTCGCCACCACGACCAACGGGTTCACCACCACGGACACCGCCAAGTTCCTGGTGCTCCCGGAGATCGGGCAGATCATCGGCGGGTTCCTCGAGTTCCTGCTCAACCCGTTCGTGGTGCTGTTCGACCAGATCTTCTACGGCGAAGGCAGCTTCGGCGCCCACATGGGCTGTCCGTAGGCCAAACGGCGCGGGCCGGGCGAGAAATGGCCTGATCGACCTACAGACGCCCAGACACGGCCTCGTTACGTTTCGGCGGTGATCTGGAACCAGGTGGGCCTCGTCGCGAACATCACGCTGATGGTCGCGTACCTGGCCATCGCCCGGTCGATCCTGTTCCCGCTGGCCAGGACCGGGCAGCTCTGGAGCAACGCCCTCGGGCTGAGCACCGGCCTGATCTTCTTCACCTGCGGCATCGGGCACGTGATCCACGTCGAGCACACCCTGGCCCTGATCGCCGACCACGGCTGGGCCCACGGCGGGATCGACGTTCACCTCGGCCTCTGGGACGCCCTCACGGCCGTGTGCGCCGTGAACTACTGGCGCCAGCGACGGGTGGAGGGGGCGCCGGACGACGACGCCGTCCTGTTCGAGGACCTGCGCCGGCGCCAGCACGAGCTCGAGCAGGAGGCGTTGTCCGCCACCCTGCGCGAGGAGCTGGCGGTCGAGCGCGAGCTGGCTGCCCGCCAGTCCTTCGCCCGGGCGTTCGAGTCGGCCCCCAACGGCATGGCCCTCATCGACGGCTCCGGCGGCCTCGTGCGCGTGAACGCGGCGTTCGCCGGCATCGTCGGCCGGCCCGCCGGGGAGCTCGCCGGCCATCGGCTCGTGGATCTGCTCGCGGACGTCGACCAGCTGCCCGCCCTCGGTACCGACACCGAGCTGGAGGTCACCGAGGTGCAGCTGGAGGCCGCCTCCGGACCGGGCCCGTGGGTCCGCCTCGGCCTGACCTCGCTGGAGGACGGCAGCGCCACCGCCCTCGTCCAGCTCGAGGACGTGACCGGGCGCCGCGAGGCGCAGGCCCGCCTGAACCACCTGGCCATGCACGACCCGCTCACCGGCCTGCCGAACCGCCTCCTGTTCCACGATCGCGCCGCCACCGCCCTCGCCCACAGCGCCCGCGCCGACACCTGGACCGGCTGCCTGTTCATCGACCTCGACCACTTCAAGGTCGTGAACGACTCCCTCGGCCACAACGCCGGGGACCTCGTGCTCAAGGCCGTCGCCGAGCGGCTCTCCACCCTCCTGCGCCCGGGGGACACCGTGGCCCGCATGGGCGGCGACGAGTTCTGCGTGCTGCTGCAGGAGCTCGAGTGGCCCGAGGAGGCCACCGTGGTCGCCGAGCGCGTCCTCGAGGGCCTCGACGGCTTCGTGGAGATCGGCGACCTGCAGGTCACCACCGGTGCGTCGATCGGCGTCGCGGTGGCCCGCGCCGGCGACCGCTCGACGTCGCACACCCTGGTGCGGGACGCGGACACCGCGCTCTACCGCGCCAAGGGCAACGGCCGTGGCCACCACGTGGTGTTCGACGACGCCATCCGCGATGACGCCCAGCGTCGCCTCCGGGTGGAGGCCGAGCTGCGTCGGGGCCTGGCCGACGGGCAGATCGAGGTCGCCTACCAGCCACTGCTGTCGATCTCGGAGAGCCGGATCATCGGCGTCGAGGCGCTGGCCCGGTGGCGCCACCCCGTGCTCGGCGTCCTCGAGCCGGCCGCCTTCCTCGACGTCGCCGTGGAGACGGGACTCGTCCTCGACCTCGGCCGCACCGTGCTCGACCAGGCCCTCGGGGCGCTGGCCGTCTGGCAGGAGGCCGGCCACGACCTCCACCTCGCCGTGAACCTGTCCGCCCGCCAGCTGAGCCGATCGCAGCTCGTTCCCGAGGTCCGGGACCTGCTGGCCGTCCACGGGGTCGAGCCCACCTCGCTCTGCCTCGAGCTCACCGAGACCGACCTCACCACGCTCGGCCGGTCCGCGCTGACGACGCTCGACGAGCTGCGCTCGCTCGGCATCCGCCTCGCCGTCGACGACCTCGGCACCGGCCAGTCGTCGCTCACCCACCTCGTGACGCTGCCCGTCGACGTGATCAAGGTCGACCGCACGTTCGTGGAGCAGGTCCACCTGCCCGGCTCCAAGCGGGCCATCGTGGAGGCCCTCATCTCGCTGGCCAAGACCATCGGCGTCGATGTCGTCGCCGAGGGCGCCGAGACCGCGGAGCAGCTGGCTACCCTCGGCGAGATGGGCTGCGACGTCGTGCAGGGCTACGTGGTGAGCCGCCCCGTCGATGCGGCGGCGTTCACCGGGCTGCTCGAGGCCCCGTCGCCGACCGGCCTCGCCACGGTCGCCGTCGGCTAGGAGACGATCTCGCTGGTCTGCATCACCGGAGTGATGGTCGTGTAGTTGGCGACGTCGACCATGATGGCGCCCGTGCCCTCGTTGCCCATGGCGGTCGCGAGGGCCTCGAGCGACTCGAACTCGAAGTACACGGACGCCTCGTAGGGGCCGTCGATGCCCTTGTCGATCGATGCCTTGGCGCCCCAGGTCTCCACGGCCAGCGGGACGTGCTTGTCCCGGTAGTAGTCGTGGTCGAAGGTGGCGCCCTCGGTCTTCGGGTAGTGCACGCTCAGTCGGATCATGCCGGGCACCGTAGCGAGGTGGAGGAGGGGAGATGAGCACGACCACCGCGAGCACCCCCGCCGGGTGGTACCCCGACCCCCTGGGGTCCGAGGAGGTCCTGCGCTGGTGGGACGGGGTCCGGTGGGCCGGCTGGGTCGCCTCGGACGGCGTGGTGTCGGCCTCGCCGATCCGCGAGCCGGGCCGCGACCCGGACGACGAGCGAATGGTCCTCGGTGGGCCGGCCCTCGGCCTCACCATCGCCGCGGTGGTCTGGAGCATCGTCCTGACGATCGCCGCCACGGTCGTCGCGGCGGTGGTCGGGCTGGACACGGACGCGCAGCTCCTCGCCGCCAGCGCCATCGGGCTCTACGCCGGGCTGGTGCTCGGCTGCATCGTGGTCCAGCGCCGGTTCGGAACGCCGGGCCGGTTCCGGCGCGACTACGGCTTCACGTACGGCCGGGGCGACTGGTGGCGGGGCCTCGTCGGGTCGCTGGCCGCCCGAGGCGGCGGGGTGGTGCTGGCGGTGATCCTCGCCATCGTGCTCGGCGACCTGATCGACGCCGACGAGATCGACACGCTGCCCACCGACGGCGATCCCACGGTGGCGCTCCTCCTCACGTTCGCGGTCGTGGCCCTGGTGCTGGCCCCGATCGTGGAGGAGCTGTTCTTCCGGGGGCTGCTCCTGCGGGCCCTCGAGGGGGTCGTGCCCGACTGGCTCGCCCTCTGCATCCAGGGCGTGCTCTTCGGGCTCGCCCACATCTCGTTCGGGTTCGGCCTCGGGAACCTGCTCGTGGTCGTGCCGATCGGGTTCGGTGGGGTGGCCTTCGGGTGGTTGGCCCAGCGCTACCGCCGGCTCGGGCCCGGGATCCTCGGCCACGCCTGGTTCAACCTCGTGGCGGTCCTCGTCACCGTGGTCGTCGTCGCCGTGGACTGAGGCCCTGACGCGAGGAGGCCCCAGCCGGCGGCGGCTGGGGCCTCACCCGTCCGGGCATCGGCCGGGGTCGACGGGGCAGTGTCCTGGGCCCTCGTCGCCTCCGGGCGTCCCGCCCGGTTCGCAGGGGGATCGGGCGGAGCCGACCCCTCTGGCCTGGCAAGGTCAGTCGGTCGACCTCGGACGACGGCTCGAGGCCGTGGCGCCGAGGCCCGTGAGGAGGAGGCCCACCCCCACCAACGCGCCGGCCAGCAGGCCGCTCTGGCGCGCGTCCGCGCCGGTCGCGGCGAGCTGTGGGGGACGCGCCGTCGTCGTCGGTGAGGGGGGCCGGGTGGTGGACGTGGACGAGGTGGAGGTGGGCACCTCGCCCGGCGCCACCAGGCGGATCGTCGCGTCGTCCTGGGCCGTGCCCGTGCTGCCCTCGTCGTCGGTGACGGTGACGGTCACCACGTCGGTCTGGGCCGAGCCGGCGGCGCCGGTGAGCTCGCCCTCGAACGTGCAGGCCAGGGCCTCGCCGGGTTCGAGCACGGTGCCCACGGCGGCCCCGCACGTCGAGCCGGTGCGCTGAGAGAGATCGCCGTACACGTCGTCGGTGAGGGCCGTGATCGTGACCGGCTCCACGCTCGTGCTGCGCACCGAGACGCCGAACGTGAACAGCCCGCCCGGGGCCACCCGCACCTCGGGCAGCGCCGTCTTCGCCACCTCGACGCTCGGCGCCACGTCCGTGAGGGCGACCACGGCATCGTCCTCGTCGGACACCTCGTTCCCCTCGTCGTCCACCGCGGTCACCGTCACGACGTCGGTCTGGGTGGCACCGGCGTTGCCGGTCAGGTCACCGGTGAACTCGCAGGCGTAGGAGTCGCCGGCCGCCAGCGTGGTGCCCACGGCATCGGTGCACGTCCCCTGCGAGGCCAGGTCCCCGTACACGTCGTCCACGATCCCCGTGATCGTGAGCACCACCGCGGAGGTGTTGGTGACCGCGACGGAGAACCCAAAGGTCCCGCCCGGCTCCGGCCGACTCAGCGGCGAAGCCCCCTTGAGCACCACCAACCCCGGCACCGCCGCCTCGATCGTGATCGCGCGCGGCGCCAGCGCTGAACGACGTTGATCGAAGGGTCGGCAGTCCGATGCTCCGGAGGACGAGGCCAGCATCGTCGTTTGGACTCCGTCGTCCGCAGAGACGTCGGTGCTGGGAACTCTGCAGAATCGTCACCTCGAACTCGACTGACACTCGAATCGAGATGTATCGATCCGGGTGCAGCGAGCGAGTTCTACGGCGGTCATCGGTGTGAAGCGCTGCCGGCCCGTGGAGGAACTTGGCTCCGGAGCAACAGAGAACTGCACCCCGGCGCACACGAAGTCCCGGTAGCCTCCCGATTCCGTCGCTGCTCAGGTGCAGAGAACCATCCGTTCTGGCACGGCGCAATCGCCGTCGGTGTCGGGCCAGTGGATCCACACGACGGCACGAACGAGGATGTCGCGTGATCAGGTGAGTCGAGGCTGCTCTCCGGCAGCCGTGCTCGTGTTCGACGAGGACCAGCGTCGCTTCGACGCGTGTCGCCGACCGTCGCCGTCGAGCGGAGGCCCTGATGCCGGTTCCGTGAGCCGCACCTGCGGATGCGTCGGCCGTGGGGCACTAGGACGACCCCCGCGAGGAGGGCGGTTGCGGCGAGGAGGCGGGTGGTGCGCGGCATGGACCTTCATTGCCGGTCCTCGGCCGCGGCGTTACATCGACTGGGCGATGACGTCCTCGCCGTACTTGCCGAAGGCCTCTGCCTGGCCGGCCGGGTCGAAGGCCAGCGGCGGGATGATGACGCGCGACACGCCGAGCTCGCGCAGTGCCTCGACCTCCGCGAGCGCCCCGCTGCCGAGGGCGCCCTCGCCACCGGAGGTGATCTCGATGGCGTCGGGATCGCGGCCGTGCTCCTCGGCGGTCTGGCGCACGATGGCGATGAGCTCCTTGAGCTCGGCCTTGGTGCCGCTGCCGGGGAAGAACCCGTCGCCGAGGCGCCCGGCGCGTCGGGCGGCGACCTTGGTGTGCCCGCCGATCACGATCGGGATGCGCTCCTGGGTCGGGCGGGGCCGGCTGTAGGCGTCGGGGAACGAGGTGAACTGGCTGCGGTGCGACGCGGGACCCTCGCCCCAGAGCTTGCGGAGCACCTCGATGTGGTCGTCGGTGCGCTTGCCGCGCTCGGCGAAGGGCACGCCGATGGCGTCGAACTCCTCCTCGAGCCAGCCCACGCCGACGCCCAGCTCGACCCGCCCCTCGGACAGCTTGTCGAGGGTGGCGATCTCCTTGGCGATGAGGATGGGGCTGCGGATCGGCAGGATCAGGACGCCGGTGCCGAGGCGGATCGTGCTGGTGGCGGCGGCGACGAACGCCAGCCAGATGAGGGTGTCGGGGATGTCGCTCGACTCGGGCCCGGGCATCTTGCCGGTGGGGCTGTACGGGTACGACGACTCGTACCCGACGGGGACGAGCGGGTGCTCCACGGTCCAGAGCGACTCGAACCCGGCGGCCTCCGCGGTCTGGCCGATGGCCTTGGCTCCGGCAGCGGTGCCCATGGGCCCGACGTTGGCGAACATGATCCCGAACTTCATGCGGCGGGACCCTAGCGACCCCCACCCCGCGTTCCTGTGTTCTGACCCGTCGTGTTCCGGCGTCTGAGGACACAAGAACGCGGGGGGTGGCTCCTACTTCTGCAGTGGCAGGAGGGCGGCGGCGACCTCGCCGAGGTGGTCGTCCCAGCTCGGCGGCTCCGCCAACGGGATCACCACGAACTTCGAGCCGCCGACCTCGACGTGCTGCTCGATCATCTTCGCGAGGCCGTGCAGGCCGGACGCCACGACCTCGGTGGGGTCGACCTCGGGCCGGCGAGCCTTGATGCCAGCCGCCACGATGTCGGGCAGCTCGCCGTCCACGTAGGGGATGAGGGCGCCGAAGTGCTCCGGGTCGATCGCCCGGTCGTGCTCGGTCGCGACCTGCTGGATGGTGGGGATGCCCCGGGCGAGGTCGTCGGGGGTGCAGAACGACGGCAGCCACCCGTCGCCGAGGCGGCCGCAGCGCTTGAGCTCGGAGGGGGCGATGCCGCCCAGCCAGATCTCGAGCGGGTCCTGCACGGGGAGGGGTCGGACGCGGGCGCCCTCGTAGTGGTGGAACGGGCCCTCGTGGTCGACGGTCTCGCCGGCCCAGAAGCGGCGCAGGAGGGGGAGCGCCTCGTCGAAGCGCTTGGCCCGCTCGTCACGCTCGACGCCGAAGGCCTGGTGCTCGCCCGGGTCGGGGGCGCCGAGGCCGAAGGCGGGCAGGAGGCGCCCGTTCGAGAGCCGGTCGAGGGTGGCGAGCTCCTTGGCGAGCAGCATCGGGTTGCGGCCGGGGACCACCAGCACGGAGAAGCCGAACTTGAGCTTGGTCGTCCGCCCCGCCGCGAACGACAGGCCGACGATCGGGTCGGGGCAGTCGCCGGTGATCCGCTCGGACAGCCAGAGGGAGTCGAAGCGGTGGCGCTCGAGGCCGTCGACCAGCGCGGCGAAGCCGTCCTGGTCGCTCGACGCCCGCACCCCGAGGCCGTACCCGATGCGCACCTTCACGCCCGCAGCCTGCCACGCCCTAGCGTCCGAACCCATGAGCGCAGCAGCAGTCGACATCACCACCCCGTTCCGCCTCGACGGCAAGGTCGCCGTCGTCACCGGCGCCTCCTCCGGCCTGGGCAACCGCTTCGCCCGGGTCCTGCACGCCGCCGGCGCCACCGTGGTGGCCGCCGCCCGCCGGACCGACCGGCTCGAGGCCCTGGCCGACGAGCTCGGCGACCGGCTGATCCCCGTCACCTGCGACGTGTCGGTGGACACCGACTGCGAGCGGCTGGTGGCCGACGCCATCGCGATCGACGGCCACCTCGACGTCCTCGTGAACAACGCCGGCATCGGCACGCCGTCGCCCGCCGAGGTGGAGCCGATCGACACGTTCCGCGAGGTGGTCGACGTGAACGTGAACGCGCTGTTCCTGCTCAGCCAGCTGACCGGCCGCCACATGATCGAGCGGCGGTCGGGGTCGATCGTGCAGGTGGCGTCGATCCTCGGGCTGGTGGCGTCGACGCCGATCAAGCAGGCGTCGTACTGCGCGTCGAAGGGCGCCGTGATCAGCCTCACCCGGGAGCTCGGCTGCCAGTGGGCCCGCAAGGGCGTGCGGGTGAACGCGCTGGCGCCCGGGTGGTTCCCGTCGGAGATGACCGCGCTGATGTTCGGCGACTCGGCCGACGAGAGCGCCGTCGACTTCATGAACCGCACCTGCCCGATGGGGCGGGGCGGTCAGGAGCACGAGCTCGACGGTGCGCTGCTGTTCCTCGCCAGCGACGCCAGCAGCTACGTCACCGGCCAGGTCCTCGCCATCGACGGCGGCTGGATCGCCCGCTGAACCAGGCGAGGTCATAGGTTCCGCGACGGCCCAGGCGAGGCGATCGGTTCCACATGCGGAACTGATCGCCTCGGGCGGTGGCCGGCGGAACCTATTGCCTCGCCTCGGTGGCGCCGTGGGCGCGGAGGAGGGCGGCCAGCTCGTCGTCGTTGCGGATGACGGCCTCGTCGAGGGCGGTGTGGCCCGACGCCTGGCGGCCGTCGACGTCGGCCCCCGCGGCGAGGAGCAGCCGGACGCTGTCCGCGGCGTGCGGCCCAGCCGCGGCGCTGTTGATCGGGCGGACGCCCATGTCGTTCCGTGAGGCGACGTCGAGGTCGGCCCCCGCCGCGATCAGCGCGGCGACGGCGTCGGGCGTGCCGAAGAACCCCGCGTAGTGCAGCACGGTGAAGCCGTCGTCGGACGTCTCGTGGGGTGACGCCCCGGCCTCGAGCCGCGCCCGCACCGCGCTCCCGTCGCCGAGTGCGGCGGCGTCGAGCAGGTCGAGGTCGACGGCATCGGCGGCCAGGGCCTCGGCATCGGCCCGCCGGCCCTCGTAGAGCGCCTGCAGGATCGGCGACGGCATGGGCCTACAGCAGGGAGCGCAGCAGCTCGCGGGTGCGCTTCCGCTCGTCGGAGCTGGCGGACACGTCGGCGGCGAGCAGGTCGTCGACGCCGGCATGGTCGTAGGTGGCGAGCCCGGCGGCCACGGTGGCTTCGTCGCCGAGCAGCGCGAAGTCGCCCGGCCCCCCGAGGCCCTCCCGATCGAGCATCGCCCGGTAGGAGGGGAGGAACCCGTACGTCACGAGGGCCTGGCCGACGCGCTCGCGGCTGGCGTCGACGTCGTCGGTGACGCAGATCGGCACGCCGGCGATGACCCGGGGCGCCTCCCGGCCGTGTTCGGCGGCCGATGCCGAGATCGTGGGGACGATGTGGTCAGAGAGCGTGTTCGGCCCCGTCATCCAGGTGATGGTGCCGTCCGCCAGGCGACCGGCCAGCTGGAGCATCTGCGGCCCGAGGGCGGCGACGAGGATCGGGCACGGCTCGGCGCCCGGGATGTCCACGCCGACCTGGGCCCCGAGGGTCTCGCCCTCGAAGGAGGCGGCGCGCTCGTGGATCAGCGGCCGCAGGATCGAGAGGTACTCCCGCATGTGCCGGACGGGCTTGTCGAAGGACATCTTGAAGATCTGCTCGATGACGAACTGGTGCGACAGGCCGATGCCGAGCAGCAGGCGCCCGCCGACGAGGGCGTTGGCGGTGAGGGCCTGCGCAGCGAGCATCGCCGGATGCCGCGGGTAGGTCGGGATGACGGCTGTCCCGAGGTCGATGTCCGGAACCTCCCGACCGAGCGCCCCGATCACGGTGAGGGCGTCGACGCCGAAGATCTGCGGCAGCCAGAACGAGGGAAACCCCTGCTCCGCCGCCGTGCCCGCCGCCTCGACGATCGCGTCGATCGACCCGTCCCCCGACACGTCCCCCGCGAAGATCCCGATGCGCATCCCGCGCACGCTAGCGACACCCCGATTCTGAATGCGCGAAACCGTCGCAATCCGACGCTCAGCGCACAGAGAAGCGGGGAACGGGTTCGCTCGGCGCGGGCTGGATGGCC
>CAVSIC010000016.1:0-37882 GCA_963727905.1 uncultured Microthrixaceae bacterium | reverse complement strand
CCCCGGCGTGCTGGAGCGACCCGGGGGCGGAGGTGGTGGTCGGCGGCGGGCGGACCGCCGACCACCGACGATCGCACCCTACCGCTCGCCTCCCGCCGCCTCCCGGGCGGCGGTGGGTCGTCTGTCACACCCACGCGCTCAGCGCGCGAGCACCTCGCGGAGCGCGCCGAGGAGGGTCTCGACGTTCTCGGGGCGAGCGGTGTGGCCCATGCAGCCGATGCGCCACACCTGACCGGCGTAGGCGCCGACGCCACCGCCGATCTCGATCCCCCACCGATCGAGCAGAGCGGACCGCACCTCCGCGTCGTCGACCCCGTCCGGCACCCGGACGGTGGTGAGCTGGGGCAGGCGGTGGCCCTCCTGGGCGAAGAGCTCCAGCCCCATCGACTCGAGGCCGTCCTGCACGAGCGCCCCGCACGTCGCGTGTCGTGCCCAGGCCGCGTCGATGCCCTCGTCGAGCAGCGTGGCCAGCCCACCCCGCAGCGACTGCACCATCGAGACCGGCGCCGTGTGGTGGTACGTGCGGCGGCCCGTGGCCGCGCCGGTGTAGGCGCCGAGCAGGCGCAGGTCGAGGTACCAGCTCTGCGAGCGCGTCGACGAGGCGCTCACGCGCTCGCTCCCCCACCGTGAGCGGGGCGAGGCCGGGTGGGACGCCGAGGCACTTCTGCGTGCCGCTGTACGCGAGGTCGATGCCCCAGCCGTCGATGTCGAGCTCGATGCCGCCGAGGCTCGTGACGCAGTCCGCGAGGAGGAGGGCATCTCCCTTGCCCGCGCCGATGGGGGCGAGGTCGGAGCGGACGCCGGTGGACGTCTCCGCGTGGACCACCGCGATCACCTTCGGAGCCGGATGCGCAGCCAGGACGCGCTCGGCGTCCACCGGCGTGCCCCACTCGTGGTCGACCACCACGACCTCCGCCCCGCAGCGGGCCGCGACCTCCGCGAGGCGCTGCCCGAACAGGCCGTTCACCGCGACGACGCAGACGTCGCCGGGGCCGAGCACGTTGACGACGGCCGCCTCCATCCCCGCCGACCCCGTGCCGCTGATCGGCAGCGTGAGCGCGTTGGCCGTGCTGAACACGGTGCGGAGCCCGGCGCACACCTCGTCGAGCACCTCGATGAACTCCGGGTCCAGGTGACCGAGCATCGGTCGGCCGAGGCCGGCGACGGCGGCCGGGTACGGGTTGCACGGACCGGGACCCATGAGGAGGCGGTCCGGCCGCAGGGTCATGCGACACCTCGGGTGGCGAGGCTCTGCACGAGCCCGTCGAGGATGTCGGACTCGGACACGAGCATGCGGTCGGCGCCGAGCGTGCGCATCACGGAGACCAGCACGCAGCAGCCGCCGACGATCACATCGGCCCGGGCCGGCTCGAGGCCCGGGTTGTGGATCCGATCGGCCAGCTTCTCCGTGGCCAGCGTGCGGAACACGTCCTCGGCGGCCGCCCGGCTCAGGTCGAAGTGGTGGATGACGTCGCGATCCCACTCGACGAGGCCGACCTCCACGGCCGCGACCGTGGTCACCGTGCCGGCCACGCCGATCAGCGTCTTCGCCTCGGTGAACGCCGGCACCTCGCGGAGGACCTCCTCCAGGAGCCACGTGGCCTCGCCGATGGCGTTGGACAGCTCCTCGGGCGCCGGTGGGTCGCTCTCGAGGTGCTTCTCGGTGAGCCGCACGCAGCCGAGGTCGAGCGACCGCACGGCCTCCACCGACGTGGTGCCGACGATCAGCTCAGTGGAGCCGCCCCCGATGTCGACGACCAGGAACGGCCCCTCCGTCGGGTCGAGCCCCGCCGTGGCCCCGGCGAAGGTCAGCTGGCCCTCCTCGGTGCCGCTCAGCAGCTCGGGGCGGACGCCGACGATCGCCTCGGCCGCATCGAACAGCTCGTGCGCGTTGTCGGCGTCGCGGGCCGCGGAGGTGGCCGTGATGCGGAGGGCCTCCACACCGTGGCGCTCCAGCGAGCCCTTGTACCCGCGCAGCGCGGCGAGGGTGCGCTCGATGGCCGCCGGATCGAGCCGGCCGGAGGCGTCGACCCCCTGGCCCAGCCGGGTGATCGTGTTCTGGCGGTCGACCGCCTCGATGGAGCGGCCCTCGACGCGGCTCACGAGCAGGCGGGTGGAGTTGGTCCCGCAGTCGATGGCAGCCAGGGTGGGCATAGGTCGTGAAACTACTGGGACGCGTCGACGAGGCGGTCCGCCACCCAGCGGCCCACGGGATCGTCGCCACCCGCGAGGTGCCAGGCGTAGTGGGCGTGCAGGCACTTCACCCCGAGACGGGTGCCCCCGACCCCACCGGAGGGCCGGGGGCCGACGTGGCCGGCGGCGAGCACCGCGTCGCGCTCTGCGGCGTAGCGGTCGTGGGCGGCGGCCAGCTCCGCGGCATCGATCTGCTGCTCCGCCTCCCGCACCCCGCCGGCCGCCTCGAGCCGCGACACCAGCGTGCGCTCGGGCTCCCCCACCAGCCAGTAGCGGGTGGGCATCGGCGTGCCGTCGTGCATCAGCGGGGCGTTGCGCAGCACCACGGGCGAGCCGTCGGCGTGTCGCACGACGATCTCGAAGTCACCCTGCACCCGCCGGCCGAGGAGCGCCTCGACGGCGGCCAGGTCGTCGGCGTCCGTCACCGGTCGTCGGAGCCGAACATCCTCCGCAGGATCCAGAGGAGCAGCAGCACGATCGCGTAGGGAGCCGCCTTCGCGGCCAGGGAGGCGTCCTCCGCGGCGGCCTCGGCCGACCGTTCCGGCCGCGACAGGAGGACCGGCTCCGGGACCGGTGTCGGGCTCGGAGTCGGCGCCGGGCGCGGTGTCGGCTCCGGGCGCGGTGTCGGCTCCGGGCGCGGTGTCGGCTCCGGGCGCGGGGCGGGCGGGGGCGGCGGCGGGGGTGGAGGCGGCGGGGGTGGAGGCGGCGACGCGGCCTCGGGCTCCGGGGCCGGGGGCCGCGGGTCGGGCGGCGGGACGATGGCGGGCATCGGGTGCGTGGGGCCACCCGCGGCGCGGATCGACCTCGGCTTGGGCGCCTTGCGGGTGACGACGCGAACGACCGGACGGTCGGGCCGCAGGACGGGGGGTGGCGGCGACGGGGTCGGCGCGTCGTCGGCATCCGGGGCCGGTGGCGTCCAGCTCAGGACCTCCGGCGACGGCGCGGGCGGAGGTGGAGGAGGCGGGACGACGACCGGCTCGGGCTCCGGTGTCACGGAGACGGGAGGTGGCGGAGGCGGGGGCAGTGACGAGGCGACGGGCTCCGGGCGGAGGTCCTCGGCCGGCAGCTCGTGCAGCTCGACCGGATCCGGTTCCTCGAGGTCCTGCAAGGCGGACGGCAGCTGCTGGGTCGACCAGGTCGGCTCGGGCCCGCGACCCCGCTCGGGAAGGTCGGGCCGGGGCGATGCCTCGGGGAAGCCGGCTGCCTCGAGGCCCGACGCGAGGCCCTGCAGGTGGCGGCCGAGGACGTCGTCGAGGACGGCGTCGCCGAACTGGGCCACGCGACCGGTGACGGCGAGGTTCGTCCGCAGCTCGACGTCGGTGGCGGCGCCGTCGTCGGCCTCGCTGAGGGTGACGTGGATGGTGGCCTGCAGCGTGCCGAGGCCGTCGACCTCGTCGCCGGTCGCCTCCAGCACGAAGCGGCGGGCCGGGCGGTCCCGCCAGGTGACCCGGACGGCGCCGGCGTAGCGGGCCCGGACGGGGCCGACCTTCACGGAGAGCTCACCCGAGACGTCGTCCGACCCCCGGTCGCTCACGGCGGCGCCGGGGAAGACGGACGCGACCAGGTCCGGATCGTCGAGGGCCGCCCAGGCCCGGTCGACCGGTACGGGTAGGCGGAGGGTGTGGATCAGCTCGGGCACGAGACCCCATCTTCCCTCACCGCGTGAAGCGACGGACACCGGTGAGGGCGAACGCCCAGAGCACCGCCATCGACGCCGCCATCGCCACCAGGCCCGGCCAGGTCTGCGCCCAGGTGACGGGCCCGATCATCCCCTGGCGCGCCAGCTCGAGGATGTTCGTGTACGGGTTGACCCGCGCCACCGAGTGCATCCACCCCGTCTGGTCGGCGAGCGGGACGTTGGCGGTGGACAGGAACGTCGTGAAGAGGATGCCGACCATGAGGAGCGGCGCGGCGCTCTGGGCGGGGAGCCGGTAGACGACCCCGAGCGCCCATCCGACGCACAGCGTCGACACGCCGAGGGAGGTCCCGAACAGCGAGACGACCCCGAGCACGCCGCCCGGCAGGTCGCCACCCAGCGCCATGCCGAACAGGAACACCAGGAAGACGGTGAACAGGCAGCGCACGGCGGCCGCGAGCACCGGAGCGAGGACCACGCCGCCCCTCCCGCCGGGCATGAGGAGGACCCGGTCGTAGAACCCGCTGTCGATGTCGCGCACGGTCATGAACGCGGCGCCCATGCCCGCGAACGCGGCGCCCTGGAGGATCGACGAGGGCACCATCCAGTTGAGGACGTTGTCGGTCGGGAAGTGCGGGAGCTCCGTCAACGCCGAGAACGAGCCCGAGAAGATCACCACGAAGAAGAACGGCATCAGGAAGAACGGGAGCACCGCCGCCGGCACCCGGAGCGTCGTGATGAGGCTCCGCTTCGCCATCGCCCAGGCGACCTGGTTCGAACGGGCGGTGCGCTTCTCGCCCCGCACGAGGGCCACCGACGCGCTCACGTAGCCCGCTTGATCCGGCCTCGCAGCGCGAGGTTGGCGGTGAACAGGAAGAACGCGGCGAGCGCGGCGGCGGTGCCCAGCGAGCGACCCGCCTCGGACCAGTCCACCCCGGACGTGACCTGGACGCGGATGCCGTCGAGCATCCACGTGACGGGGTTGTGGCGGGCGAACGCCCCGTACGAGCCCTCCATCAGGGACGTCGGGAAGAACGCCGAGGAACCGAACAGCGCGACCACCGCCAGGGGGAAGAGGTTGCCGATGGCCTCCGGCATGGCCGCCCGGAACGCCAAGGTCGCCGCGAAGCCGCCGATCACCATCGACATCAACATGGCGTAGGCCACCAGGAGGCCGACGGCGACGAGTCCCCCGCGCACCGGCGCGTCGAACGGCAAGAAGAGCGCGATGAGCACCAGGGCCTGCAGGCCGCCGGTCACCGCCGAGCCGATGATCCGTCCCACGATGATCGCGGTGCGCGAGACCGGCGACACCACGAGGCGGTCGAAGAAGCCGGTCATGAGCTCGATGGCGGTGTCCGTCCCGGCGGTGAGGCCGCCGAAGAGGACCGCGTGCGTGATCGCGGCGGGGAGCAGGAACTGGAGGAAGGAGTCCACCTCGGGGAAGTCGTCGAAGTTCACGACCTTGCTCATGGTCGACGTGTTCACGGCTGCCATGAAGATCGGGAACAACAGCCCGACCCCCCACACGTGGGGTTGGCGGATCGCCCGGTTCACGCCGCGCCGAGTGAGCGCGGCGACCTGGGCGAGGTGCTGCCGGAACCCGAGCGGGGGCCGCGGTACGCGCCCGGCGCCCACGACGACGGCCGTCACGACCCGTCGGCCTCCGCGGCCTCCGCGGGCGCGGCCCCCTCGAGCCGCCGACCGGTGGCCTCGGCGAACACGTCATCGAGGCTGGGCGCGTCGAGCTGGAGGTGATCCACCTGCACTCCGGAGTCGCCCAGCGCGCGGAGGACGTCGGAGGCGGCCGGCGGTCCGCCGGGGAGGCCGATGGCGAGCTCGCCGGCGCGGCCCGGCCGGGCGCCGCCGAAGCGCTGCAGGACCTGCCCGGCCAGGTCGTGCTGGTCGGTCGGCACCGTGATCACCAGCGTGTGCGACCCGACCGCGGCCTTGAGCGTGGCCGGCGAGCCGTCGCGCACGATCCGGCCGTTGTCGATGATGGCGATGCGCCCGGCCAGCTCATCGGCCTCGTCGAGGTACTGCGTCGTGAGGAACACGGTGGTGCCCTCGCGGTTGAGCCGGCGGACCTCCTCCCACACCGCCAGGCGGCTCGTGGGATCGAGTCCGGTGGTGGGCTCGTCGAGGAACAGCACGGTCGGCTCGTGCACGAGGGCCAGCGCGAGGTCGAGGCGCCGCTGCATCCCGCCCGAGTACTGGCCGATCCGACGGTCGGCCGCGCCGGTGAGACCCACCCGGGCGAGGAGCTCGTCGCCGCGGAGGTGGGCCTCGGCCTTCGGGATGCCGTGGAGGACCGCCTGGAGGCGGATGAGCTCACGACCGGTCATCAACGCGTCGATGGCGGTGGCCTGCAGGGCCACGCCGATGTTGCGGCGCACGTCGCCGGCCTGGCGGACGACGTCGTAGCCGGCCACGCGGGCGGTGCCCTCCGTGGGGCGCAGGAGGGTGGTGAGCATCCGCACCGCGGTGGTCTTCCCGGCGCCGTTGGGTCCGAGGAACCCGAAGATCTCACCCTGCTCCACGGCGAGGTCGATGCCGGCGACCGCGACGAGGTCGCCGTAGCGACGGACCAGGCCCTCGGCCTCCACGTGCGCGGTCATGGAACCGGAGAGGCTACTGGGCGTCGGGGGGTCCGCCGAGCGGCCCGAACGGCCACACCTGCGGGAGCTCCAGCGCCGGCAGCGGCGAGGGGAGCACCGAGTACGCCTCCTCGCCGGGGCGCACGAGGTTGTACTCCTCGCGGGCCAGCCGCTCGACCTCTTCGGGCGTGCTCAGCTGCTCGAGCTGGTCGGCCAGCACCTCGTTCTGCTCGCGCAGTACCGCCAGCCGCCGCTCGGCGTCGCTCACGTCCGCCCGCTGGTCGAGGAAGGAACGCGTGGGGAACACCCCGAGCCCGAGCGCGAGCACGAGACCGGTCCCGCCGCCGACCAGGCCGAGCGTGCGCCCCAGGCGACCCATCAGCGGACCAGCCCCCGGTACGCCGCCGTGTCGCCCAGCTCCGCCTCGATGCGCAGCAGCTGGTTGTACTTGGCGACGCGGTCGGACCGGGCCGGGGCGCCGGTCTTGATCTGCCCGCAGTTCGTGGCGACGGCGAGGTCGGCGATGGTGACGTCCTCCGTCTCGCCCGAGCGGTGCGACATCACCGAGGCGTAGCCGGACCGGGTGGCGAGGCCCACGGTCTCGAGCGTCTCGGTGAGCGACCCGATCTGGTTGACCTTCACGAGGATGGCGTTGGCGGTGGCGGTGTCCACACCGCGCTGCAGGCGCTCCACGTTGGTGACGAAGAGGTCGTCGCCCACCAGCTGCACCTGATCGCCGATCTTGTCCGTGAGGAGCTTCCAGCCGTCCCAGTCCTCCTCGGCCATGCCGTCCTCGATCGACACGATCGGGTAGGCGGCGCAGAGACGGGCCCACTCGTCGACCATCTCGGCCGACGTGAGCGTGCGGCCCTCGCCGGGGAGGGCGTAGGTGCCCTCGTCCGTGTAGAGCTCGGTCGTGGCGGGGTCGAGGGCGATGGCGATCTGCTCGCCCGGCGTGAAGCCGGCCCGCTCGATGGCCTCGATGAGCAGCCGGATGGCGTCCTCGTTGGCGTCGAGGTCCGGTGCGAACCCGCCCTCGTCGCCGACGGCGGTGGACAGCCCGCGGTCGTGCAGCAGCTGCTTGAGCGTGTGGTAGGTCTCGACGCCCCAGCGCATCGCCTCGGAGAAGCTGGCGGCGCCGACCGGCATGATCATGAACTCCTGGAAGTCCACGCTGTTGTCCGCGTGGACCCCGCCGTTGAGGACGTTCATCATCGGCGTCGGCAGCACGTGCGCGTTGGCCCCGCCGACGTAGCGCCACAGGGGGAGCCCGCTCTCCTCGGCGGCGGCGTGGGCCACCGCGAGGCTGGTGCCGAGGATGGCGTTGGCACCGAGGGACGCCTTGTTGGGCGTGCCGTCGAGGTCGAGCATCAGGAGGTCGACACCGCGCTGGTCGAGGGCCTCCATGCCCTCGAGCGCGTCGCGGATCGTGGTGTTCACGAAGCCGACCGCCGTGAGGACGCCCTTGCCGAGGAGGCGGTCGCCGCCGTCGCGGAGCTCCACCGCCTCGAACTGTCCGGTGGACGCGCCCGACGGGACGATGGCTCGACCGGTGGCCCCGGAGGCGAGGAACACCTCGACCTCGACGGTGGGGTTGCCGCGCGAGTCGAAGACCTCGCGTCCCTCGACGTGCTCGATGTCAGACATGGAACTGGCTGTTGCTCCTGTTGCGAGTGTGGCGGATGGTACTGCTGTGGGGCCGCCCGGCCCAGGCATGTTCGGCGATCACCGGGCCCGCGGCAACTTCCGGACATGCCGGACATCGCCGTTGGAGCCGGTGTGGCCGGGCCTAGGCTCCGCGCCTTGGCCATCCGCTTCGCCGCCGGTGCCGCGGACCTGCCCGGCGACCTCGCTGGTCGGTTCCTGGTGCTCGTGAGGGGGGCCGCGTCGCCCGACGCCGCCCTCGCGGGCCTCGACGCGGCACGGGCCGACCTCCTCGACCTCGGCCCGGCGATGCTCTCCGCCGTGGTGCTCTCCCCCGGCGGGCCCCTGCTGCGCGTGGGGAGCCTCGACATCGGCGAGGACGCGCTCCAGACCGTGCCGGACGTCGTGTCCGCCGCGCTGGCCCGCTCGGGGGTCGACGATGCCGACGTCGACCTGTTCGAGGCCGCCGGCCCGCTCGACGGCCTCGACCGGGTGCCCAACGCCGCGGTGCTGCGCCTGTTCCCCCCGCCGGCCGGACCCGACGGCCAGATCCCGCTCGCGTGGCTGGAGATCGCCGCCGACTGGGTGCTCGGCGACGCCACCGCGGACGAGCCCGTGGCCGTGCGCCTGCTCGGCGCCCCGTTCGAGGTCACCGGACGTGACGCGGCGGCGACGTTGCACGCCGCGGTGGCGGCCCGCACCTGGTGCGACCTCGTGCAGGGTCGGTTGGACCGCCGGATCCGCACGGCCTCGCTCACCTTCGGCCACGCCCCCCACCTGACCCTCGCCACCGGCGGGCCCGCCTGCAACACGAAGGCGCTGCTGGCCCGGTTCGCGGTGCTCGAGGACGTGGCCCGCGACGTTCGGGCCACGTACGCGTGCGTCGACCTCGAGGAGACCTTCGCCGGGATCGGCACCGGCGTCCCCGGCCGCGGCTGGCCCGCCCACGGCGGGGCGGCCCCCAACGCCGTGGCCGCGCAGGTCGGCGACGTCGTGGTCCCGGACGCGTTCCCCTTCCAGGTGCTCGGGCCCGGCCACCTCGACCGGTTGCGGGCTCGTGGCCACGAGGACCTCGAGGGCGAGGTGCTCGAGGACGGTCGACTCGTCGTCACCCTCGGCGACCCGGACGACTGGCTCCCCCGCTTCGAGCGACGGTTCGACGCGGTCGAACAGGCGACGAAGGCGCTGAAGGACCTGCTGGTCACCGACGTCGAGCTGGCCAAGCTCGCTCGCGACCACCCGCACGACGCGATCACGGACCCGCGCGAACGGGACCGGCGCGCGCGGCGGCCCGGACCTCGAGCACGTCACGCTCGACGCGGTCCCCCACCCCCGGCGCGGCCTGCGCCTCACGCTCCTCGAGCTGGCGTCGTGGATCGGCCACGAGCCGCACAGCGACGTGCCGCGCGGCGTCTCGCCGGTGCTCTCGGCCTATGCCCGCTGGTACGCCTCCGGTCTCGACCGATCGGCCCGACAGCAGCTCAAGCCCTACGCCGCCCGCCTCGTCGGCACGCGCGGGCTCGGGCTCACCGCCGCACCGTGGCGACCGCTGAGCACGGTGGACGAGGCCCGCGCGTGGCGGGCCGCCGACTGGCTGGCGCGCGAGCAAGCGGCCGCGTGGCTGCGGGCCGCCGGTCGCGATGCGATCGCCGCCAAGGTGCAGAAGGTCCGCCGCCTGGTCGACGGCAGCCACCGCGCCCGCCAGCTGGCCCTGCTCGACGCCGCGGTGGCCGAGCTCAGCTCGGTCGGCGCCGACCCCACCACCGACGAGGCGTGGGCGGCCTGGGAGGCGGCCTCCGAGGCGAGCGCCTGGGTCGCGGCCTCCGAGGCGGCGTGGACGGGGATCCCCGACGCCGTCGCATCCGCGGTGGAGCTGGCCGCGCTGGAGGGGACCCGGACGCGGCCCGACGGGCCGAGCTCGCGACGTCCGAAGGGCGCTGTCGCAGAGGCCGTCCGCGCGGCAGCCCGCGCCGCATCCGCGTCCGAGGCCTGGCGGTTGGCGGGAGCGGCCGCCGCCCGAGCCGTCGACGCTCGGATGGCCGACCCGACCTCGGCGGAGCAGGTGGCGGCCGTGCCGCTGGCCACGGCCTGGGACCGTGCTCTCCACGGCGCCGCGTCCCGGCTCGGCCGCAGCCGCGACGACGTGGAGCAGTCGGTCGAGGTGGCGGAGAGCGCCGCGCAGGCGCTGCTGGCCGACCTCGTGGAGGGCGGCGACCCGCCCGAGGGCGCCTTGGACGTGGCGCACCGCGCCGCCGAGGCCAGCGACGGCGGCGAGGTGTGGCGCACCGCGGTCGAGCTCACGATCGGCGTGGTCGGCCAGATCACCTGGGCCGCCGCGCAGGTGGCCGCCGCCGAGGTCGTCGACCGCGTCGTCCGGCGGGCTCCGGACATCGTCGAGCGGGCCGTGCTGGTGGCGGTCGCCCGCGAGGTCGGCAGCCTGGCCGCCCGGACCGCCGTCGCCCGCGGTGGCGAGGCGGCGCTCGATCCGGCGCTCGACGGCCTCCGCCCCGCCGCCCTCGAGCTCCTCGACGCCCTCCTCGAGATCCACTGATCCGGTCGGGGCGGTCGGCTTCGGGACCCTCGGCCGCGAAGGATCCGGCTTCGCCGTGTCCTGAGCTGAGGGTGAGTCGGCCGAAGGCCGGCCTCAGAGCTCGGGGGAGCTCGCCGAAGGCGAGCGAGCACGAAAGGCGTCGGCGGCGGCGAGCACCGCGCGGCGCAGGGCCAGCTCGGGATCGACGCCGGCCGCCCGGGCCTCGTCGACGAGATCGAGCATCCTGGCCGCCCACGGGTCGTCGTCGGGCACCAGCGTTCGCCAGTCGACCCCCTGCGAGGCCGCCTTCTTCTGGACCTTCGCCGCGTAGGCCAGCGACGGCAGCGTGCCGGGGATGCCGTCCATCACGCTCGAGCGGCCCTTCTCCTCGACCTTGCGCCGCTCCCAGTCGACCGTGAGCTGGTCGACGTCGGTGGCGGCGGCCTCGGGGTCGAACACGTGCGGGTGCCGGGCATGGAGCTTGTCGTGCACGCCCCGCGCGACGTCGGCGAGCGTGAACTGGCCCTCCTCGGCGCCGAGCACGGCGTGGAAGACGACCTGGAACAGCAGGTCGCCCAGCTCCTCCTCGAGCTCGGCGAACCCGGTGCCGGCATCGACGTCGAGGTGGTCGATCGCGTCGAGCACCTCGTAGGTCTCCTCGAGGAGGTGGCGGGTGAGGCTGGCGTGCGTCTGCTCGCGGTCCCACGGGCACTCCGCCCGCAACGTGCGCACGAGCTCGGCGAACCGGGCGACCTCGCCGGCCACGGGCTCGGCCAGCCGGGGGATCCAGAGCGACGTGAGGTGGTCGGGTTCGACGTCGCGGTCGAGGTCGTCCCACGCCACGGTGCGGATGGACTCGTCGGGGAGGCCCAGGCGCTGGAGCACCACCACGTCGGGCCCGTCGTCGACGCTGAGCTTCACGTCCGACAGCACGTGGCCCTGATCGCACTGGCCGACCAGCAGCGGGCCGGGTGAGCCGGCCGCCTCCACCGCGAAGCGACGGCCGTCGACCAGGCGCACGCCGAGGGCGACGGGGTCGATGCCGAGCCGCGCCCACGCCAGGTCGAGGAACGAGAGCGCGGGCAGGACCTCCACGTCGAGATCGGGGTCGGCCAAGAGCAGCTCGACCGTCCGCTCCGCCACCACCGGGGAACCCGGCACCAGGTAGAGCACCTCGCCGGACTCGACCGCCGCCGCGCGCACGCCCTCGACGATCGAGGCGTACACGTCGTCGAACGTGCCGCCGGCCTCGTAGGCGGCGTCGAAGTCCGTCGCCTCGCCCACCGCGACTGCGGCCGGATGGCGGCGGGTGCGCAGCAGCCGTCGCGGGATCTGCTCGATGACGGCGAGGGTGCCGGCGGTCAGCAGGTCGGGGCCGGCCGGGCCGAGGCCCGCCACCACCACGCGGGGTCGGTCGGGCATGGCGAGGTGCGCGCTACGAGACCGGGAAGTCGACGGCGCCGGCGGGCTGGCTCGGTCCCTCGGGCGGGGTGACGGAGCCGTTGCTCCCGTTCCACGTGCCGTAGCGGGGGCTGATCTCGACGTCGGACTCGAGGTAGGCGCGGTCCCGCCACTCGGAGTACGCGGCCTCGCCGAGCGCGTCCTGGAGGGCCAGCTGCTCGCTGATCTCCTCGACGTAGCGCTCGCGGTACCCGGGGCTGAAGCCGGAGAGGGCCTGCTCCGCGGTCTGCATGTCGCCCTGGAACAGCAGCGCCACCGCCTGCTGGCGGATCTCGTCGGTGAGCTCGAGGCCCTGGCGGACGAACTCGTCGTGGCTCAGCGCGAGGTCGATGCGCTGCCCGAGGATCGCGGACACGAGCTGCATCGGGTAGGTGCCCGGGTTGTGCTGGGCCAGGCTCTCGGCGGGGTAGGCGGCGGGGTTGTGGGCCCACTGCGAGACCTCGTCGAGGAAGTCCTTGTCGCTCACCTTGTCGCCGTCGATGGTGACGGCCGGGGCCACGTCGGCCGCGCAGCCGGTGCTCAGCACGAGCACGAGCGCGGCAGCGGGCAGGAGCAGCAGGCGGCGGAGCACGGGACGAGACACTAGGGGGTGACGCTAGGGCCTACGCGCCGGGCGGATCGAGCTCGCGGAGGAGGTCGACGAGGGCTTCGGCGGGGTGGAGCTTCGCCATCACCGGGATGATCAGGAGCTGGTCGGGCTCCTTGTAGATCGCCTTCGGGTGCAGTCTCTTCAGGCGGATCTGCTGGCTGGCCTTGAGGACGAGCGGCGACAGCCGAGCGGTGGAGGGCTGCTGCCCGAACCCGCCCGGCTTCACCACCGTGACCTCGCGCACGCCGGTGCGGGCGGCCTCGGCCCGGAGGCGGGCGATCGCGAGCAGGTCGACGGCCGGTGGCGGCAGGGGGCCGTAGCGGTCCTGCCACTCGGCCTGGATGTCGTCGACCTCGGGCGGGGTGGTGACGTTGGCCAGCCGCCGGTAGGCCTCGAGCCGGAGCTCCTCCTTGGTCACGTACTCCCGCGGCAGGTGGGCGTTCAGCGGCAGGTCGAGCTTGATCTCGGCCGGCTCCCGCAACGGCTCGCCCTTGAGCTCGGCCACCGCTTCGCTGACCATCTGGCAGTAGAGGTCGTAGCCCACGGCCGCGATGTGACCCGATTGCCCCGTGCCGAGCAGGTTGCCGGCGCCGCGGATCTCGAGGTCGCGCATGGCGATCTTGAAGCCCGAGCCCAGGTCGGTGGCCTCGCCGATCGTGCGGAGGCGCTCGTAGGCCTCCTCGCTGAGGACGCGGTCCGGGGGCACGAAGAGGTAGGCGTAGGCCCGCTGGCCGCTCCGGCCGACGCGCCCGCGGAGCTGGTGCATCTGGCCGAGGCCGAGGAGGTCGGCCCGGTCGACCACGAGCGTGTTGACGGTGGGCATGTCGATGCCGGACTCGATGATGGTGGTGCACACGAGCACGTCGAACTCGCCGTCGGAGAACGCGATCACCAGCTGCTCGAGGGTGCCCTCGTCCATCTGCCCGTGCGCGACCGCCACCCGCGCCTCGGGCACGAGCTCGCGCACGTGGTCGGCAGTGGCCTCGATGTCGGCCACCCGGTTGTGCACGTAGAAGACCTGTCCCTCGCGCAGCAGCTCGCGACGGATCGCCTCGCCGACGGCCCGGTCGTCGTACTCGCCGACGTAGGTGAGGATCGGCATCCGGTCGGCCGGCGGCGTGTTGAGCAGCGTCAGGTCGCGGATGCCCGTGAGGCTCATCTCGAGCGTTCGGGGGATGGGGGTGGCGGTGAGCGTGAGCACGTCGACGCCGGCGCGGATCTGCTTGATCTGCTCCTTGTGGCTGACGCCGAAGCGCTGCTCCTCGTCGACCACGAGGAGCCCGAGGTCCTTGAACTCGATGTCCTCGGACAGGAGGCGGTGGGTGCCGACCACGACGTCGACCTCGCCGCTGCGGACTCCCTCGGCCACCTGCCGGGCCTGCCCCGGTGTGAGGAACCGGGAGAGGACCTCGACGCGGACGGGGTAGCCGGCGAAGCGGTCGCCGAACGTCTGGTGGTGCTGCTGTGCGAGGAGGGTGGTGGGGACCAGCACGGCGACCTGCTTGCCGTCCTGCACGGCCTTGAACGCGGCCCGGATGGCGACCTCGGTCTTGCCGAACCCGACGTCGCCGCACACGAGGCGGTCCATCGGGTGCTCCGCCTCCATGTCGCCCTTCACGTCGGCGATCGCCACCAGCTGGTCGGGCGTCTCCTGGAACGGGAAGGCGTCCTCCAGCTCGCGCTGCCACGGCGTGTCCAAGGGGAACGCGTGGCCGGGCGTGCGGAGCCGGGTCTGGTAGAGGACGACGAGCTCCTGGGCGATCTCGGTGACGGCGCTGCGGACCCGGGCCTTGGCCTTCTGCCAGCCATCGCCGCCCAGGCGGCTGAGCGTCGGGGCCTCGCCCCCGGTGTAGTGGCGGACCGCGTCGATCTGGTCCGACGGCACGTAGAGCTTGTCGTCGCCCTTGTACTCGAGCAGCAGGTAGTCCCGCTCCACCCCGCCGATCGTCCGCTTCACCATCCCCGCGTACCGGGCCACCCCGTGCTGGTGGTGCACGACGTGGTCGCCCGCCTTGAGGTCGTCGAAGAACCCCTGCGAGTCGCGGCGCCGGGCCCGGGCCTTGCGGTGCGCGACGCGTCGACCCGTGAGGTCGTGCTCGGCGAGGACGGCCAGGCGGACGGCCGGGAGGATGCAGCCGCGCTCGAGCGGCTGGACCTCGATCTCCGCTCGCACGCCGTGGCTGCTCAGCAGCTCGCCGATGCGGGCGGCCGAGCCCTCGCCGTCCGCGGCGACGACGATCCGGTACCCGTCGGCCTGGAGGTCGGCCAGCTGCCGCACCACCCGCTCGGGGTCGCCCGCCGCGGCGGCGACGCCCATCGACTGCACGGTGGCGACGTCGGGGCCCTCGGGCGCGGTGGTGACCGTCCACGCGGCGGCCGAGGTGTGGGTGAGGAGCCGGTCGAACGACAGGTGCAGCCGGGGGAACTCCTCGTCGTCGCCCGCCCCCCAGGTGCGGGACAGGCTGCTGGCGAGGTCGGCCTCCTCGGCCAGCAGGTCGGCGGCGCGGTCGCGCATGCGGCGGGGCTCCAGCAGCAGCACGAGCGCGTCGTCGCCGACGAGGTCGAGCAGCACCTGCTCCTCCTCGGCCAGCCACGGCAGCCACGACTCCATGCCGTCGAAGACCTGGCCCTCGGACAGGCGCTCCCACTGCTCCCGCCCCCACGGCTCGAGGGCCACGAGCTTGGCCGCCCGGGCCCGCACCGACTCGGTGGGGAGGAGCTCACGGCACCCGAACAGCTCCACCCGCTCGAGCACCGCGGTGGAGCGCTGGTCGTTCACGGCGAACTCGGTGAGCCGGTCGACCTCGTCGCCCCAGAGGTCGATGCGCACCGGGCGGTCGGCCGTGGAGGGGAACACGTCGACGATCGAGCCCCGCACGGCCAGCTCGCCACGGTGCTCGACGACCTCCTCGCGGCGGTAGCCGGCCCGCACGAGCTCGGCCACGAGCTCATCGCGGTCTCGCCGCTCCCCCGCCGCGACCACCACCGGCTCGATCTCGGCCACGCCCGGGCCGAGGCGCTGGACGAGTGCTCGGGCCGGAGCCACGAGGACCCGCGGCGCCCGCTCCGGGTCCCGCAGGCGCCACAGCGCCCGGAGCCGGCGGCCCATGGTCTCGACCGACGGCGACACCCGCTCGAACGGCAGGGTCTCCCAGGCGGGGAACGACTCGACGGCGTCGGCGCCGAGGAAGGCGCGGAGGTCGTTGACGAGCCGGTCGGCATCGCCGGTGGTCGGCACCGCCACCACGATCGGACGGCGGCTGCTCAGCGTGCTGAGGCCGGCCACCACCAGGGCGCGCGCGGGCTCGGGCACGGCGAGGACCGCGGAGGAACGACCGAGCACGGACGCGAAGCCGGGCTCCTCGCGCAGCAGCGGGGGGAGGTCACGGAGCACCATCAGGAGGTGTTGACGCTACCGGGAGACTTCGTTACCCGGGCTCGGGCCGGGTGTTGAAGCGGTTCATGGCGACCGCCGGGCCCTCGGCCAGGAGGACCTCCACCGCGTCGGCCGCCTCGACGACGGTGACGTCGAGCTCGAGGCGGTCCGCCTTGCCCGGCTTCTTCAGCACGTGGTCGGTCCCCTGCTGGCGGCCGGCGGGCTTGCCGATCCCGATCCGGACCCGCACGAAGTCGTCGGTGTGCAGGTGCGCCTTCACCGACTTCAGGCCGTTGTTGCCGGCCAGCCCGCCCCCGACCTTCACCTGGATGCGCCCGACCGGGAGATCGAGCTCGTCGTGGACGATCACCAGGTGGTGCAGGTCGGTGATGCCGTGGCGCCGCACGAGCGGGGCCACGGCCTCACCGGACAGGTTCATGTAGGTCTGCGGGATGGCGAGCGCGAGGCGCTTGCCATCGACCGTGACCTCGTCGACGAGCGAGCGCTCCTTGCCCTTCCGCAGCTTGGCGCCGTGGCGGTCGGCCAGCAGCTCGACCACCTCGGCCCCGACGTTGTGGCGGGTGCCGGCGTACTCCCCCCCGGGTTGGCCAGGCCGACCACGAGGAGGTCGGCCGGGGTGCCGCGCCGCTCGGCGGCGCCGCCCCGACGACCGAGCATCAGCCCTCGTCGCCGCCTTCGGCAGCAGCCTCG
Source organism: uncultured Microthrixaceae bacterium (assembly GCA_963727905.1). Classification (GTDB taxonomy): domain Bacteria; phylum Actinomycetota; class Acidimicrobiia; order Acidimicrobiales; family VFJN01; genus VFJN01. The sequence goes on along the minus strand of CAVSIC010000016.1, from coordinate 21,145 downwards.
CCGCCACCGTCGCCTTCGGCCGCGGCCTCGCCGCCATCGGCAGCAGCCTCGCCCTCGGCGCCCTCGCCCTCTTCGCCCTCGACGGCCTCGCCCTCTTCGCCCTCGGGCTCGAGGTCGGCATCGGACACGCCGTGCTGGGCGGCGACCACGGTCTCGTCGGGATCGACGTGGGTGGTGACGCCGGCCGGGAGCGTGATGTCGCTCACGTGCAGCGAGTGCCCGATCTCGAGGCTCGAGATGTCGATGGTGAGGCCGGCCGGGATGTCGTTCGGCTTGGCGGTGATGAGCAGCGACGTGAGGATCTGGTCGACCACGCCGTTCTCACGGGTGACGGCCTCGGCCTCGCCCTCGAGGGAGATGGCCACCTCGACGTCGACGGTCTTGTCCAGGTCGACCCGGATGAAGTCGACGTGCAGGACGTTGCGGCGCACGGGGTGGCGCTGCATCTCCTTGACCAGCGTCGGCGTGGTGCTGCCCTCGATGTCGAGGTGGATCACCGCGTTGAGGCCCTGCTCGGTGACGAGGGCGGCCCGCAGCTCCCGCCAGTCGACGGTGAGGTTCATCGGGTCGCCACCCAGGCCGTACACGACGCCGGGGACCTTGCCGGTCGACCGCAGCCGTCGGACGGAACGGGTGCCCTCGGGGGCACGCGGGGTGGCATGGAGGGTGATCTCGGCCATCGGAAGGCTCCTACCTCTGAGATCGCGCCGGAGCGCAGGTTCGGTTGTGAGGGGTCGAGACTACCGGCTGACCCCTCCCCGCCCCAAGCCGACCGCCACACGATCCAAATCGCAACCCGTCGACATTTGGCACGTGTCCACGTGCGAAATGTCGACGGATTTCGGGAGGGGTGGGGGCGACGGGGTGCGGGGTGGGGTGTCACACCAGGACGAGAACCTGGGGTCATGGAGGAAGCAGACGTGCGAAGGCTGGCCGCCGACCAGCACGGGGTGGTCGGGACCCATCAGCTCGAGATCTCCCGCTCCGCCCGGAGCTGGCTCGTGACGAGCGGACGATGGGAATCGGCTGCGCCCCGGGTCATCCGGCTCGCGGGCTCTCCGGAGACGCTCGAGCAACGAGCCATGACGGCGGTGCTCGACGGCGGACCTGGGGCGGCCCTCGCGGGTAGCTCGACTCTGGGATTCTTCCGCGTCCCTGGCAACGCACTCGAGCCGTGGCAGGTCCATCGCATCCGAGGTCACGTTCGTCGGCCGGAGCGGGGGCTGGTTCGACACGAGAGCGTCCTGCTCCCGGCACACCATGTGATGCGACACCGCGGCGTGCCGACCATCGTGCCGGCCCGAGCGCTGTTCGAGGTTGCCGGAACCCGACGCCGGGGGGCCGAACTGCCCTGGTGGATCGAGCGGATGGAACGGATGGTGGACACCGCGTGGTCGATGCGGCTGGTCAGCGGCGGTTCGCTGCGCCGCATGCTCGACGACCTCGCGCAGCGTGGCCGACCCGGCATCCGAGTCATGCGGCAGGTCCTTGCCGATCGCCCCGTCAGCTACGTCCCGCCCGCCAGCGGGCTCGAGTCACGAGTGATGCAGATCCTCAAGCGCGCCGGCCTGCCGACCTTCCGTCGCCAAGTCGATCTGGGGGACGACGCGGGCTGGATCGGGCGCGTCGACTTCGCAGCCGACGACCTTCCCATCATCCTCGAGGTGCAGAGCGAGCTCTATCACTCGAGCATCGTCGACGAACGGAACGACACGCTGCGGTTCCGACGGCTCAGGCAAGGCGGCTTCGACGTGGTCCCGATCGATGAGGAGGACGTATGGCATCGCCCTGACGAGCTCGTCCGACGAGTCGACGCTTCGGTTCGCCGAGTCCGGACCGCCGCCTTCACCTCGTTATCCCCAGCAACACCGCGAACCCGTCGATGTTTGGCACGTGTCCACGTGCGAAATGTCGACAGGTTGCGATCGGGCGGGGTCAGTTCTGGTTGGCGCCGCCGAAGATCTCGCCGACGCTCTTGTCCTCGAAGACGGCGTCGATGGTCTCCGCCAGGATCTTGGCGATCGACAGGACCTCGATCTTGTCGATCTGCTTCTCCGGGGGGAGGGGCAGGGTGTTCGTGACGACGACCTTGGTGATCGCCGAGTTCTTGATCCGGTCGATGGCCGGGCCCGACAGCACGCCGTGGGTGGCCGCCGCGTAGATCTCGGACGCGCCGCGGGAGGCGAGCTGCTCGGCGGCGGCCACGAGGGTGCCGCCGGTGTCGATCATGTCGTCGATGAGGATGCAGCAGCGGCCCTCGACCTCACCGGCGATCTCCATCGCCTCGACCGTGTTCTTCACGCCCTTGACCCGCCGCTTGTGGACGATCGCGAGGTCGGCGCCCGAGCGCGTTGCGGTAGCGCTCGGCCACCTTCACGCCACCGGCGTCCGGCGACACCACCACCAGCTCTTCCACGGGCAGGTTGTCGCGCACCCACTCGAGCAGCACCGGCATCGCGGTGAGGTGGTCGAAGGGTCGGTCGAAGAAGCCCTGGATCTGTCCGGAGTGGAGGTCGACCGACATCAGCCGGTCGGTGCCCACCGCCGCGAACATGTTGGCGACGACCTTGGCCGTGATCGGCTCGCGGTTCTCGGCCTTCCGGTCCTGCCGGGCGTAGCCGTAGGACGGGATCACGGCGGTGATGCGCTTGGCCGACGCCCGCCGGGCGGCGTCGATCATGATCAGGTGCTCCATGATCACGTCGTTCACCGTGAGGTCGCCGCTGGCACCGTGGGTCTGGATGATGAACACATCGGCGCCTCGGACGTTCTCCGACAGCCGGGAGTGGATCTCGCCGTTGGCGAACTCCTCCAGGTTGGGGTCGACGAGCGGGACGCCGAGGTGCTCGGCGATCTCCAGCGCCAGCGAGGGGTGGGAGCGCCCTGCCAGCAGGGTGAGCTTCTTCTTGGTGACCAGCTCCATGTGACCCCTCGTCGCCGGGTGGGAGGCCAGCGGTCAGTCGTCGAGGCCCGCCGCCGTGACCGCAGTGTAGAACGGCCCGGTTCGGGTCCCGGACGGTATGTGCGAGCCCGCCTCGAGCACCGCGTACGGGCCGACCTGGCAGTCGGCGCCGATCTCGCTGTGGCGGCCGACGACGTGATCGAGGGTGGTGTGCTCGCCGACCGAGCAGTCGACCAGGCGGCAGCCCGGCCCGATCTCGACGCCCTCGCCGATGGTGGTGCGACCCTGGAGGATCGTGCCCGGGAAGATCGTGACGTCGGCGGCCAGCTCGACGGTGGTGTCGATGTAGGTGGCGGCCGGGTCGACCATCGACACGCCCCGGGCCAGCCACTCCCGGTTGGTGCGGGCCCGCAGCGCGGCCTCGGCGGAGGCGAGCTGGGCCCGGTCGTTCACGCCGGCGGTCTCGGCGGGGTCGTCCGCCACCAGCGACACCACCTTGTGGCCGGCGTCGGCCAGCACCTCCACCACGTCGGTGAGGTAGTACTCGCCCTGGGCGTTGTCGGGATGGACCATGCGCAAGGCGGGGGCCAGGAGGTTGCGCCGGAAGCAGAAGATCCCGGTGTTGATCTCGGTGATCTCGAGCTCGTCGGGGGCGGCGTCGGCCTGCTCCACGATCCGTTGGATGCGATCGTCGTTCCCGACGCGGACGATGCGGCCGTAGCCGGTCGGGTCGGCCACCTGGGCGGTGAGGATCGTGCACGCGGCCCCGGAGTGGCGGTGCTCGGCCACGAGGGCGGCGACGGTCTCGGGCCGCAGCAGCGGGGTGTCGCCGGGGAGCACGAGGAGGTCGCGGTCCTCGTCGTCGAGGTCGTCCTCGGGCAGGCCCGTGAGCCCGACGGCCACGGCGTCGCCGGTGCCCTTCTGCTGGTGCTGCTCGACGAACTCCAGCCGGAGCCCGGCGCTGTCCTCGGTGAGCTTCTTCGTGACCCGCTCGGCGCCGTGGCCGACCACCACCACGGCCCGGTCGAGCTCGGGGGTGGGGAGGGCGTCGAGGACGTAGAGGACCATCGCCCGGCCGCAGAGGAGGTGCAGCGGCTTGGGTCGGGCGGACCGCATGCGGGCGCCCTCGCCCGCCGCCAGCACCACCGCAGACAGCCGTCGTTCAGTCACGGTTCTTGTCTACCGCGCGAGGAGGGCGGCCAGGCGCGCGCCTCGGGGCGGTACGCGCCCCGACCGCCCCGAAGGGCGGTCGGTGGACGAGATCTGTTGTGCTGGCGGGTGGCCGGCTACTTGCCGGCGGCCCGGCGCTGCCAACGCGTGCGCTTCAGCATCTTCTTGTGCTTCTTCTTGCGCATGCGCTTGCGGCGCTTCTTGATCAGTGAACCCATGAGGGAGACCACGCTATCGGGGACCCGTCACGGGAGCCAAAGCCCCGTAACCTCCCGGTACCACCTTCGGGGGTAGTTCAACTGGCAGAACACCGGCCTTTGGAGCCGGCTGTTGGAGGTTCGAGCCCTCCCCCCCGAGCGCAGCGCCACCCCTTGACAGGATCGACATTGTGATATCAACGGTGGTGCGACGGCACAATGACGTCACCGCCACCGGCCAGTGGTCGTCCACCGCCCGCAACGAGCTCGTGGCCCGGTGCGCGGTGGAGCACCGGACCCACGACCGCTGGGCCCGCCAGCTCGTCCCGGCGTGATCCGGGTCGAGGGCGCCAGCAAGCGCTTCGGCGACGTGCTGGCCCTCGACGACGTGTCGATCACCGTCCGACCGGGCGAGGTGCTGGGGCTGCTCGGTCCGAACGGTGCCGGCAAGACCACCCTCGTGCGCATCCTCGCCACCCTCCTGCGCCCGGACAGCGGCCGGGTGCTGCTCGGCGGCCACGACGTGGCGGCCGACCCCGCCTCGGTGCGCTCGCTGATCGGCCTGGCCGGCCAGCTGGCCGCCGTGGACGAGCTCCTCACCGGTCGCGAGAACCTCGACCTGATCGGTGGCCTGTACGGGCTCCGCGGCGCGGACCGGCGCGAGCGGACCGAAGCGGTGCTGGAGCAGGTCGACCTCGTCGACGTCGCCGACCGGCGCGCCGGCACCTACTCCGGCGGGATGCGCCGCCGGCTCGACCTCGCCGCCACCCTGGTCGGCCGTCCCGCCGTGCTCCTCCTCGACGAGCCGACCACCGGCCTGGACCCCCGCAGCCGAGCCGAGGTCTGGCGCCACGTCCGCGAGCTCGCCGCCGCCGGCACGACGGTGGTGCTGACGAGCCAGCACATGGACGAGGTGGAGCAGCTGGCCGACCGGGTCGTGGTGCTGGACCGTGGCCGCGTGATCGCCGGGGGCACCCCCGACCAGCTGAAGCGCGAGGTCGGGGGCAGCCTCGTCGACGTCTTCTTCGCGCTCACGGGCGTGGCCCCGGGCGCCGCCGTCGCCAGCTCGCCGGAACCCCTTCCGCCCCTCGAGGCAACCGAGCCGCTGCCCGTGACGCGGCGTCGGACCGGGGCCGCCGACGCGCTCGCCCTCACCGGTCGAGCCCTGCGCCACCTCCTCCGCACGCCGCAGCTGCTGTTCTTCGCGCTGGTGCAGCCCGTGCTGTTCCTCGTGACGCTCACCCCGATCTTCGGGACGCTCGTCGAGCAGTACACCGGCGTCGACTACATCCAGTACCTCCTCCCTGGAGTGCTGGTGATGACGACGGTGCTCAACGCCGGGTCGACGGGCGTCGCCCTCGCGGTCGACCTGCAGGCGGGGATCGTCGACCGGTTCCGGAGCCTGCCGATGGCCCGTCACGCGCTGCTGGTCGGCCGGACCCTCGCCGACCTCGCCCGCAACGCAGCCGCGATGGTGCTCCTCGTCGTCGTGGGCCTGGCGATGGGCTTCGAACCCCACGGCGGCGCGGCCCGCAACGCGGCGGGGCTCGGGGTGATCCTCCTGTTCGGGTTCGCCCTGACCTGGGTCTTCGCGGCCGTCGGTCTGGCGGTGCGCGACGTGCAGACCGCCACCTTCCTCGGCTTCGCCCCGGTGCTGCCGCTGGTGTTCCTGAGCGGATCGTGGATCCCGGTGGACGCGATGGCCGGCGGGCTCCAGGCCTTCGCCCGCAACCAGCCGGTCAACGTGGCCATCGAGGCGGCGCGGGCCCTGCTCGACGACGGCGCCCACCCGGGCGACTGGGTGCTCCGGTCGATCCTGTGGTCTCTGGCGATCCTTGCCGGCTTCGCGCTCCTGGCGGTCCGCGCCTTCGCCCGGTCCACGCGCACCTAGCCGAGGGTCCGGACCACCGTCAGGCCCGGGCCCGGGTGGACCCCCTCCACGAACCAGGTCGACCCGCTCCCGGCCAGGACGGGGACCTGCCCGGTGCGCTCCTGCAGCTCGTCGCGCCAGCGGGCCAGCTCGGGGGCCACGACCAGGGCGGCGGGCTCGAGGTCGTTGGGGCCGGCGGCGGTGGGGCCGCCGAGGTCGTCCCAGGCCCGGTACACGTCGGGGGTGGCGCAGTGGACCGGCGGCGTGAGGAGGGTGAACGCGAGCGCCAGCGGGGCCAGCGGCTCGACCTCCTCACCGATCCCGGTGACCCGGGCCCGACCCCCCACCAGGCAGTACGGCACATCGGCGCCGAGGGCGACGGCCACGTGCACGTCGGAGCACCCCGCCCAGCGCAGCACGGCGGCGGCGTCGGAGGAGCCGCCGCCGAGGCCGGCCCCTGACGGGATCCGCTTGCGCAGGGTCACCTGGGCCGTGCGGTCGACGGCCCGCAGGGCCCGGCGGACGAGGTTGTCGTCGCCGTAGGACACGTCGGGCCCGGCACCCTCGAGCACCAGGCCGTCACCGGGCTCGAACACGAGCTCGTCGACCAGGTCGAGCGACACCATCTCGGCGTCGATCGTGTGGAGGCCATCCGGCCGCACGCCCGTGACCCGCAGCGACCGGGTGAGCTTGGCCGGGGCGAGGAGGACGTCGGCCATCAGCGGGACTGTACGGCCGCCGCCAGGCGGCGCCAGTCGTCCAGCACCAGCTCCTCGGCCCGCGCCTCAGGGCGGATGCCGGCCTCCACGAAGGCGGTCGCCGTCACCCGGTCGGCCAGCGAGCGGCGCAGCATCTTGCGGCGCTGGCCGAACCCAGCCTCCACCAGCTCGAACACGGCCCTCCGCTCGGACTCCTCGCCCAGGGGCGGGTGCCGCACCACCTCGACCAGTGCGGAGTCGACCCGCGGCGGGGGCACGAAGACGCTCGGAGGGACCTTGCCGACCACCTTGGCCCGCGCCCACCAGCCGACCTTCACCGACGGGATGCCGTAGGCCTTCGACCCGGGCCCGGCGGCCAGGCGCTCCCCCACCTCCAGCTGGACCATCACCAGCATCCGCTCGACCTGGGGTGCCCCCTCGAGGAGGTCGAGGACCAGCGGCGTGGCGATGTTGTACGGGAGGTTGGCCACCAGCGACCAGGTGCGGTCCCCGAGCAGGGCGGCCCAGTCGAGCTGCATCGCGTCGCCCTCCACCACCACCGCCCCGGCCGGCTCCACGACGCTCCGCAGCACCGGCAGCAGGTGGCGGTCGACCTCCACGGCGGTGACCTCGGCCCCCACCTCGAGCAGGGCCAGGGTGAGCGAGCCGAGCCCGGCGCCGATCTCCACGACCCGGTCACCGGGGCCCACGCCGGCGAGCCGAGCGATCCGGCGCACCGTGTTGGCGTCGGCCACGAAGTTCTGGCCGAGGGCCCGGCTGGGCTCCAGCCCGTGGGCGCGGAGCAGCCCGTGGATGCCGGCCGGCGAGTGCGTCACCCCGTCAGCATGACGGACGTGCAGCAGACCGGCGAAGGGGGCGTGGCTTCGCCATCCCCCCGGAGCCACCTGCGGAGGCCTGCCGGAGCAGGCAACAGCTCAGATCCAGCCGAGCTGGCGGGCGCAGGTGGGCCAGGCGTCCCAGCCCTGGCGCGCCTGGAGCTTCTTGCCCATCTCGATCTGCGTGGCCTTCGGGGCCTCGTGCGGGTACCCCGTGCCGCCCACGCCCTGCCAGGTGGCGAGGGAGAACTGCAGGCCGCCGTAGTACTGCATCCCGCTGCGGGGCGTGCTCACGGCCTGCCAGTTGCCGCCCGACTCGCACTTGGCGAGCTTCTCCCACGTGTTCGGATCGTCGGGGTCCCCGGGCACGGGGGCGGCGACGGCGGGCTTCGCGGTGGTCGAGGTGGTGGTGGTCGGCTTCGCCGTGGTGGTGGTCGGCTTCACGGTCGTCGTGGTCGGCTTCTCCGTGGTGGTGGGCGCCTCGGCCAGGGCCACGGCGGGCGCCGCGGTGGTGCTGGTGGTCGCCTCGCCGATGAAGATGGTGGCCTTGCCGATCGTGACCTCGACGGGCGGGACCTCGCTCGAGGCCACCTCGGCGGGCAGCCGGACGGTGTCGCGCAGCTGCTCCTTGGCGGCGCCGGCGGCCGCCTGCACCTTGCGCGTGTCCGGCGACTCGGCCGTGGCCTGGAAGTTGTCGAGCACGAGGAACGGCACCGCCGCGAGCGTGACCGACACGGCGAACGCGATCTTGTGGCGGGCGGCCCGGATCCGGGGAGCGGGAGACTCGTCGGCCTCGGCTTCACCCGCGAACAGCGCGTCGAAGTCGTAGTCCTGTTCGGCGTCGAGGGCGGCGTCGATGTCGAAGTCGGCGGCCAGCTGAGGGGGTTCCCACGGGGTGCGCTCGGACCCGGCCAGGTGGCGCGGGCGGCTCTTCCGGAGGGCTGGGCGCATCGGGCTCGCACGTTACGGGGACCCGTAACGTGATTGCAAACATCACCCGTGAAGTTCGTCTGACCACCATCTGCACCGGCCCCTCGGGGACCGCGAATCCCCTGGTCAGGGGGTCAGACGAGGCGGTAGGTGGCCTCGGCGGTGGTCCAGGTGGCCTCGGCGACCTCGTCCACGGAGACCCCCTTGGCCGCCGCGACGGCCGCTCCCACGGCCACGACCCACGCCGGCTCGTTGCGCTTGCCGCGGTGCGGCACGGGGGCCAGGTAGGGGCTGTCGGTCTCCACGAGGAGCCGGTCGAGCGGGCAGAGCGCCGCGGCCTCCCGCAGCTCCGGCGCCGTCGGAAAGGTGACGATCCCGCTGAACGAGAGGACCGCGCCGAGGTCGAGGCAGCGGCGCGCCTCGTCGGGCCCCCCGGTGAAGCAGTGGAACACCGTCCGCTCCGGCGTGCCCTCCGCATCGAGCACGTCGAACGTGTCGGCCCAGGCGTCTCGGGTGTGGATCACGAGCGCGAGGTCGTGGGCCTTGGCCATCGCGATCTGCGCCACGAACACCTCTCGCTGCACGTCACGCGGGGATCGCTCGTAGAAGTAGTCGAGACCGCACTCCCCCACGGCCACGACCTCGGGCTCGACGAGGAGGGCGTCGAGGCCGCCGATGCCACCGGAGGCGTCGTGGGGGTGCACGCCGGCGGTGGCCCAAACCACCCCGGGGTGACGGCGGGACGCCTCGATGTAGGCGGCCGACTGGTCGACGTCGCACCCGACCGTGATGAGCCGCTCGACACCCGCCTCGGCGGCCGCCGCCACCTGGGCCGCCGCCCGCGCCGGGTCCAGCTCGAGGTGGCAGTGGTCGTCGATCCAGCGGGCCATCGGCGGGTCCCTATCCGGCGTGCCGGGGGAACAACGGCGTGCCCTTGGCGACCGGGAGGCCACCCGGGTAGCCGCCCCAGGCGGCGGCCTCGGGCAGGCGCTGGTCCTCAGGGCTGCCGTCGAGCCCGATCCGGGTCCAGGCCGCGGCCGCCGCGGCCGGGATCGCCGGGCTGGCCAGGATGGCCACGATGCGGACGGCCTCCAGGGCGTCGCCGAGGACCGCGTCGACCTCGGGGCCCGGCTCCAGCTTCCACGGCTCGTTCGCCTCGAGGAAGGCGTTGGCCTCCCGGATGAGGCGCCACGTGGCGTCGAGCGCGATCGACGGGGTCACATCGGCCCAGGCGGCTGCGGTGGCCTCGTAGGAGTCCGCCGCGGCGGGCGCGAGCGGGCTGTCGGGCCGGGGGGCCGGACCGGTGCCGCCGCACTTCTTGTCGACCACCGTGGCCACGCGGGACACGAGGTTGCCGAAGTTGTTGGCGAGGTCGCTGTTGTAGCGCTCGACCACCCGCTCGTAGCTGAAGTCGCCGTCCGGTCCGAACGGCGTGTCGCGCAGGAGGTGGTAGCGGACGCCGTCGACCCCGAAGTCCTCGATCAGGCGCGAGGGCGCGATGTCGGTGAGCTTGGCCTGGCCCGTCTCCGACTTCGACAGCTTCTCGCCGCCCAGCAGGAGCCAGCCGTGCACGTGGATCCGGTGCGGCGGCTCCAGGCCCGCGGCCAGCAGCATGGCCGGCCAGTACACGCAGTGGAACCGGATGATCTCCTTGCCGATCACGTGGTGGACGTGGGGCCACCAGGTGTCGAACCGCTCCGGGTCGGTGCCGTAGCCGATGGCCGTGGCGTAGTTGATGAGCGCGTCGTACCAGACGTAGAAGACGTGGCCCTCGGCCCACGGCACGGGGACGCCCCAGGTGAGCGAGGTGCGGGTGATCGACACGTCGGCGAGGCCCTGGCGCAGGAACCCGAGCACCTCGTTGCGCTTCCCCTCCGGCTGGATCACCTCGGGGTTGCCCTCGATCCAGTCGATGAGGCGCTGCTCGTACCGGCTCAGGCGGAAGAAGTAGTTCTCCTCCTTGAGGATCGAGACCTCGCGGCTGGTGTGGATCGGGCAGAACTGCCCGTCGACCAGCTCGGCCTCCTGGTAGTACGCCTCGCACGAGACGCAGTACGGGCCCTCGTAGGTGTCGAGCTCGATGTCGCCGTTGGCCCGGATCTGCTCCAGCAGCGCCTGCACGGCCACGTGGTGGCGGGGCTCCGTCGTGCGGATGAAGTCGTCGTAGGCGATGTCGAGCTCGTCCCACGTGGCCCGGAAGCGGGCCGAGTTGAGGTCGGCCTGCTCGAGCGGGGTGCGCCCGGCACCCTCGGCGGACTGGGCCACCTTCAGGCCGTGCTCGTCGGTGCCGGTGAGGAAGTACGTGTCGTCACCGAGGAGGCGGTGCCAGCGGGCGAGCGCGTCGGCGATCACCGTGGGGTACGCGTGCCCCACGTGGGGCGCGTCGTTCACGTAGTAGATCGGCGTCGTGACGTAGAACCGGTCGGGCACCGGCTCAGCCTACGAGGACGGCGGTGCTGCCTTCGCCCCGTTCGCGCGCCGACGGGAGTCCGCCGAGATGAGCACGACCCCGGCGGCGGTGATCAGGACGACCAGCGCGGCGGCGAGGCCGACGCTCCTGTAGACGTCGTCCACCACCCGGTCGCGCACCCGTTCCTGCACCGGGGCCATGAAGTCCTGGATGATCTGCCCGATGAACCCGTCCTGGAGGTCGGTGATGCCGAGCTCCTCGAGGCTCATCTTCTGGATCTCCTCGTCGCTGGGCATCGTGGCCACGAGCGTGAGGGCGGCCACCGCCGAGATCAGGATGCCGAGGAGGATGCCGAGCAGGAGGGTGCGACGCATCCGGCGGACGCTAGCGAAGCGCGCCTGTCGCTGGCCTCAGCCGGCCTCAGCCGCGCCCCAGGGACGGATGTCGCCCCGAGCCCGGCGCTCGACCTCCACCTCACCGTCGCCCAGCACCTCGATGAAGGGCAGCGGCGGCGCCTCCGGCAGACCCCGCTGGCTGCGCAGGTCGTCGATCCGGTCGAGCTGGCGCTCGAGGACGCGACGGCGGGTGCCCGTGAGCTCGTCGAGGCCCTTCTGGGCGGTGGAGAACTGGCGCTCCACCTTGTCGACCGCCTCCGAGTACTTCGCCCACTGGGCCCGGAAGGCGCTGAGGCACTGGAGGATCTCGTCGGACGTCTTGGTGAGGCGGGTCTGGTCGACGGCCTGGCGGATCACGGCCAGCACCGCGAAGAGGCTGACCGGCGAGCACAGGACGACCTTCTGCTCCATCGCGAAGTCGATGAGCTGCGAGTCCCGCTCCTGGATGAACGCCCACACGCTCTCGTTGGGGATGAACAGCAGCACCTCGTCGAGGGTGGTGTCGGCGTCGATGTACTCGCGGCCCGACAGCTCCTTGACCCGGTTGCGCACGTCGCGGACGAAGGCCTTCGCCGACGCGTCGCGCTCGTGGTCCGTGGGGGCCTCGAGGTGGCGGAGGTAGTTGTCGACCGGGAACTTCACGTCCATGTGGAGCATGCGCCCCCCGGGCATGAAGAAGCTGATGTCGGGGATCGACCCGCCGGCGAGGCCCGTCTGCTTCCGGTAGGTGACGCCCTCGACCATGCCAGCGGTGCGCAGCACGTCCTCGGCCATGCGCTCGCCCCACTGGCCCCGGGCCTTCGGGCTCGCGAGGGCCTGGCGCAGGTGCTGGGTGGTCTCGGTGAGCGCCTGCGTGCTGGCCGTGGCCTGCCGGAGGTTGGTGATGAGCTGCCCGTGCTGCTGCGCGCCCTCGACCTGGAGGTTGGACACGAGGTCGCCCATCCGCAGCAGCTGCTGCTCGATGCCCGCGATCTTGGTGTCGAACGCCTCGGCCCGGAGGTCGAGGTGCTTGCCGCCGGTGGCCAGGCTGTCGCCGAGCTTCTCCCCGGCCATGCGGGCGGCCATGTCGGCGGCCGCCTGGACGGTGTGGGATCGGTCCTCGCCGAGCTGTGCGCGCAGGGCGGCGGCCTGCCGCTCGAGGGCCAGCGCCAGCTGGGCCTCCGCCGCGTGGGTGGCCTTCTCCGAGGCCGAGCGGACGGCGGAGAGGCCCACGAACAGGGCCACGCCGACGAGCGCGAGGCCCCCGAAGGCGACGAACAGGGCGGTGGTGGGCATGCGAGCGACGGTACCGAGGGGGTGTGACAAGGTCATGGACCCTCCTTGCACCGAGGGGGTGTGACACTGGTGTGGATGGCACGAATCCGGGTCCGGACGACGCTGGATGCCCCGCCGGAGCGGGTCTGGGCCGATCTCGCCCACCTGGCGGGCCACGTCGACTGGATGCACGACGCGGTGGCCATCCGGTTCCTGACCGACCGGACCTCTGGCGTGGGCACCCGCTACGAGTGCGACACCAAGGTCGGGCCGTTCCGGATGGTCGACGTGATGGAGATCACGGAGTGGCAGCCCGGCCGCTCGATGGGCGTGTCGCACCAGGGCCTCGTCACCGGCAAGGGCCGCTTCACCCTGCGCAAGCTGCGCGGCGATCGCACCCGGTTCACCTGGAAGGAGCGGCTCCACTTCCCCTGGTACCTCGGTGGGCCGATCACCGCCTTCGGGGCCAAGCCCGTCCTGCGCTGGATCTGGAAGCGCAACCTGCGCGGCCTCGCCGAGCGCCACGCCCGCCACTGACCCAAGGCCGTCGGCCCGGGCGCGAGACCGCCCGTCCCGATGCGACGACGCACGGGACGGGCGGTCAGCGCCCACGGGCTGCGGAAGGTCAGCCCACGGGGTTGAGCTGCTGCGCGGTCAGCTTCGCCTTCCAGTCGGCCGGGAGGTTCTGGACCCAGCCGTTGTAGACGACCGGGATGGCCAGTACGCCCTGGCCTCCCTGGCCGGCGAGCCCGCTCACGACGTCGTCCATCCGGGTGGCGCCGGTGGCGTTCATCACGAGGCTGCCCACGATGGCCGCGTCGGCCGGGTTCCCGTCACCGTTGGGATCGCCGTCGATGGCGAACATCCGGTTGGAGAACTTGTTCGACACGTAGCCGTAGTAGCCGCCGCCCTTCTTCGCACCGAAGTTGATGCCGTGGCAACCGGGGTCGCAGGGGAGGTACTTGACGAGTGCGTCGGACCGGGTGTCGATGACCGCGACCTTCCCGGAGGAGGTGTTCGCGACCAGCATGTAGTTGCCGTCCGGGCTCACCGGGATCTGGATCGGGAGGAGGCCGACGGGGCCTCCGTCCTTCGGTCCGGTCACCAGGTCGTAGTTCGCATCCAGGCGGATCGTCTTCCGGACGGTCGCCGGGCTTCCGCAGGCCGGCTTGGTCACGTCCATCGACACGCACGAGATGCTGTTCCCGAGCAGGTTGGCCACGTAGTACTTCGAGTCGTCCGGGGCCATCGACGAGGCGATGGGCGTATCCGCCAGCTTCGGCTTCTGGACGATCGAGCCCGAGGGCACATCGAAGAGCGTGGCGTCGCCGCTGTTCGGGTTCGGCGTCACCATGCGCTGACCGTCGGAGCTCATCCAGTGGGCGTGCGGATGGGCGATGGGCTCGCCCTCTCGTTGCGCCAACAGGGTCCGATCGATCTTCGTGGCGTAGGGACTGAGCTCGATGACCGCGTTGCCCCCGTTGAGGGCGACGTGCAGCTGGTCCGTGTCGGTCCGCGTCATCACGTGCGACGGGCCTTGCCCCACCGTGACCTGGCGGATCAGCTCCAATGACTCTCGGTCGAAGACGTCGAGCTTGTTGTTGAACCACTCGGTTTGGTAGATGACCGTCTGGTCCTTGTCGGTCCACATGTTGTGCGGGTTGTTCATGTCGATCTGTGGCAAGGCCACCTTCTTGGTGACCTGCCACTTCTCCACGTCGATCGCCGTGGATGTGCCCGGCTTCGACTTCGAGGCGGTCTCCTCGAACTGGGTGTCGATCCAGACCTCACCGACACCGGGCACCGCCGGCTTCACGTTGCCCGGCGGCAGCACCGTGGGCTCGTGGAAGTAGCTCTGGAAGAACGCGTCCAGCGACGGGAGCAACGTCGGCGTTCCGTCGGCCTTCCTCGTGAGGATCGGGGCCGTCGGGTACACCGGGTCCCACGTCACGGACTCGTTCGGCAGGTACTTCTGCCAGTTCGAGGTCACCGTGGCGGTGAAGAACGTCTTCACCAGGCGGAAGATGATGTCCGAGAACGTCGGCACCACCGTGTTCCCGTCGTACATCTTCACGATGGACTGGTCGCCGAAGTCCACGCCGGTCGTGAGGGGGTCATCGGCCACGATCGCCCCGAGCATGTACGGGTGGATCTTGCACGTGAACGCGTACAGGCCCGGCTCGGTGATCTCGTACTCCTTCTCACCGACGAAGCCCGACTCCTGATCGATGTTCGCGGCGCCGACCGGGCGGATCAGCGAGGTCGCCGAGTGCGCCGTCTGCGTCCCGGTGTCCGGGCCGACGATGAACTTCACGTGGTTCTTCACCCCGGGGAGCAGCTCCATGACCGACAGCGACTTGCCGCCGAAGAGCTGCAGGCCGGAGTCGAACCACGACCCGGGCGTGTCCGTGAGCTTGAACGTGGTGTCGATCACGTTGATCGGGAGGCTGCCGAGCAGCTTCTTGATGTCGTCGCCCTGGGTGAGGTCCAGACCGGCGAGATCGAGATCGTCGATGTCGAAGCCGGCCGGGAGCATCTCCAGGAGGCTCTCCAGGTCCGCCGAGGCGGGGAGGTCCGGGAACGGCACGTCGGGGATGGCGAGCTGCGGCACCGTGATCGGCGGCGCGGTCTCAGCCGTCGATGTCGGGAGGAGCCCGCCGATGGGCACCGTCCCGGCGAGTGCAGACATCGCGAGTGCTACGCCCAGCACGACTCGTCGTCGCCTGGTTCGCAGCACCTTGGAGGTGAACGGACGCATGGCAGGGGTTCCTTTCCGCATTGCTAGGGGGTGAGGGGGGAGCGCTGGAGGGTGCGCCGGTAGAGCAGGCCGAAGGTGGCCAGCACCAGCAGCGCCGCGATGGCGGGCACCACGGGGGAGCTGTCGTCATCGCCACCGGAGTCGGCGGTCGACGAGACCGCCTCGGTGATCGGGGGATCGTCGGGCGACCGCTCGGCCACCCGGACGATCGCGGACATGCCGTTCATCCCGCTCTCACCCGGTGGGTGGGTGTCGCCGCTCATGTGCGAGTGGATGAACATGTGGCAGTGGATCATCCAGTCACCCGCGTACTTCTGGGTGAACAGCAGATCGAACGTCTGCCCGGGGGAGATCGTGAGCGTGTCCATGCTCTCGGGCTGGTCCTTGCGGATGCCGTCCTGGGCCATCACCCGGAAGGGCACGCCGTGGAGGTGGAACGCGTGCACCTGGTCACCGGTGTTGATCACCCGGAGGCGCACGGTGTCGCCGACCTTGCTCTCGAGCACTGGGGTCGACGGGAACGAGCGCCCGTTGATCGTGAACCCGAGGTCCGTGTCGCCGAGCATCAGCCGGTAGTCGTGGTCGGCCTCGATGTCGCCCTTCTTCGGGACGACCTCGAGAGCCCCGTACAGGCCCTTGCCGATGTGCCGGCCGGACGAGTGCGCGTGGTACCAGTGCGTGCCGGTGGCGACCGCCGTCCACTCGTAGGTGTAGGTGGTGCCGGGCTCGATGTGGGGCTGCGTGATCCCGCCGACGCCGTCCTGGTCGTTCGGGAGGATCATCCCGTGCCAGTGCGTCGAGGTCGGGAAGGGGAGCTGGTTGTCGACGATGATCCGGACCTTGTCGCCCTCGTCGACCCGCAGCACGGGTCCCGGGACGGCGCCGTTGATGGCGTAGGCCGGCTTCTTGACTCCCGGTGAGACCTCGATCTCGGTCTCGTCCAAGGTGAGGTGGAACTCCTTCACACCGTCGACGACGGTGAACGGAGCGAGCTGGGTGCCGTCACCCAACCCATCGGTGTGGACCACCCCAGGCGGACCCGGGCCGTGCTCCTCGTCCACCGTCTCCTGGGCGACGGACTGGGCGGTCACCGTGTCCCCACCGGGGCTGTGGCGGGCCGAGGGATCCTCGGGGACGTCCTGGAACGTCGACCCGCGAGGCGGGGCGGTGGTGGCGGGCGCCGAGGTCGACGACGGCGGGTTGGTGGCCGACGGCGGTACGGCGACGCCCCGCGAGCGGCCATCGGACACCGGTGGCGTCCGGGCCGTCGGGTCGTCGGGCACGTCCTGGAACGTCCTCGAGCTGGGCATCGTCGTGGTGGTCGGCGTGGGGGCCGTGGTCGGAGCCGCGACGGCGGGAGCCGTGGTGGCCGTGGTGTTGCGCGGCGCGGCCGGCGCCGCGGGAGCCGGCGTGGGCGCCGCGCTGGCGGCGACCACGTCGACCGTGCCGGTCATGTAGGTGTGGATCTTGCAGAAGTAGCTGACCGACTCCGGCGCGGTGAACGTGTGCGAGTACGACGATCCGGCCGGGAGCTCACCGGAGCCGAACGTGTTCGCCTGGAGGTCGTGGGCCTCGGCATCCCCGTTCACCCACCGCACCGTGTCGCCGACCCTCA
The DNA here is from genome assembly GCA_963727905.1 of uncultured Microthrixaceae bacterium. Taxonomy (GTDB): domain Bacteria; phylum Actinomycetota; class Acidimicrobiia; order Acidimicrobiales; family VFJN01; genus VFJN01. Next base: position 4,110 of record CAVSIC010000016.1, on the reverse strand, counting down.
CCGTGACGGCCGCTGGGGTGAACGCGAAGTCCTTGGCGTTGACGGTGGTCGTCGCCGCGGAGGCGCTGTCGGTGCTGATCGCCCAGCCGCCGGCCACGGTGGCCAGGGCGAGGACGGCAGCGCCGAGGCGCCTCCGGGCGATGGTTCGCTCCGTTGGTCGGTTCTTCACGAGGGCCTTCCTTGGTCGGGGACGATGCGGGGGGACGTCATGCCGGCGGGACCCGGGTGACGAGGACGGTGGTGATGGCGAGCACCGCGGCGAGCAGGCCCACCTCGACGCCCGCCCACATCACGAGCGGCCGGGCGATGGCGGTGCCGTCGAGGCGCGCGGGCGCACGGAGGCAGTCCCGGACGTGGGCCCGGCACAGGGCGGCGACCATCAGCACGAGGCCGACGACGACGAGCTTGGCGAGCAGCACCCGGCCATAGGACGTGGCGGTGAGGTCTCCGACCCCGGCCAGGTGATCCCAGGTGAGGAGCACCCCGCCGACCACGAGGGTGACGACGGCGGTGGTGGCGAAGGCGGAGAAGCGCGGCAGGAGGGCGAGGAGCTCGGCGGTGCGCCGTCGAGGGAGCGCGACCGCGAGGAGCATCACGAGGCCACCGATCCAGGCGCTGATGCCGATCACGTGGGTGAGCCGGGCCAGGCCGAGGACGCTGGCCATCGACACCGACTGGCCGAGCAGCACCATCGTCTCGGAGAGCGCGACGGCCAGCACGATCGCCACGGCGATCCAGGTCCGGGACGGCACCGGGCGGTTGGAGGCTCGAACCAGGGCGGCGACGAGCACGAGGACGCCGACGATCAGCGCGACCCGCACCGCGCCCACGCGCCCGAAGTGGAAGTCGAGCGCCCCGAGCTGCTGCGAGGGGGCGAGCGCCGCGAAGGTGCTCATCCCGGTCGCGCCGGCGTGCTGGAACGCGGTGAGCTCGAGCGACGCGATGGCGGCGATGCCGCCAGAGCCCCACAGCACCTGGCGGGTCCGGACGAGCGCGGCGCTCTTGGGCCACACCAGGGCGATGAACCCGAGGCCGCCGATCAGCACCGCCAGCGAGGTGTCCAGGACGCCGCGGGCGAGCCCCTTCGTCAGGTCGCCCGGCCCGTGGCCGTGGTCGCCGCTGTCCGGCGGGGCCCCCACGCCGCGCACGGACTCGAGGGGGATGGCGAGCGACGTGTCCGGCGGGTAGTCCGCGGCCGGATCGAGCGGAGCGGGCGTCACAGCGGCCGACGCCGGCGCGACCGTGACCGTGAACGAGCCCTGGACCGGGTCGCCGTCGGCGGCGAGGACGTGCCAGGTGATCTCGTACTCCCCCTCCCCCAGGGGCGGGACGGGGACGGTGAGGCTCCGGCCGTCGCCGTCGATCGAGGTGAGGCCGGCGAGCTCGAGGGAGCCGGCGACGTCGGTGACCCAGACGTGGCTCGCCGCGACTTCGATCGGCTCGGTGAACCGGAGATCGATGCGGGTGAGCTCCGTGACCGTCGCCCCCGCCGCTGGACTGCTCGCGATGAGCTTGGTGTGCGCGGCCGCCGGCGCCGCCATGAGCACGAGCGCGACCAGCGACACGGCGCCGCCGACCACCAGCCGCGTACCCACGGTCGACACCGTCATCGAGTCGCCTTCTTCGCGGCGGCCTTCTTCGCGGGCGCCTTCTTCGCGGGCGCCTTCTTCGCCGGGACCTTCTTCGCCGGGACCTTCTTCGCCGGGACCTTCTTCGCCGGGACCTTCTTCGCGGGCGCCGCCTTGGGCGCAGGGGGCTCGACCTCGATGACCGGCGCCGACTCGCTGGCGGCGACCTCGGTGGCCGGCTTCGACCGGACGGTGGTGAAGGCCACGACCAGCCCCGCTCCGAGGAGCGCACCCGGGACCGTGGCCGCGACGTGACGGCTGACGTCTCCCCAGACCGCGACGTCGCTCAGCGCACCCATCGCCAGCACCGCAGCCCCGACCACCGACAGACCCAGGCCGAAGCCGGTGGCGACGGCGGCCGCCGCCCACAGGAGCAGCACGCGCGCGCGCGGCCCTCCGGCGCGGCTCGCCAGCCACAGGCCGGCGCACAGCACCGCGGAGCCGAGGACCGCCACGAGCAGCAGCTCCAGCCCGCTCAGCGCGACGAGGTCGATGGCGAGCGCGCCGAGTGCCCGTTGCTGCACGGACGCATCCCCCCGGACGATCACACCGGCGGCGTCGACGGCGCCGGCGATGGCGATCGCCCCCGCGAGGTTGCCGAGCAAGGAGGTGAGCGCGACGAGCGTGGCGTCGCCGAGGTCGACGCCCTCACGCGCGACGCCCCGCACCATCGTGAGCACCGTCGACGGGAAGAGCTCCGCACCGATGGCCACGGACAGGGCGATGCCAAGTCCGAGCACGAGCGCCCGTGTCGGCGTCGCGAGGTCGCTGCCCTCGGCGATGAGCGACGCCGTCGCCAGCAGCATCAGCAGCACCGCCGCTCCCAGCAGCGCGCCGCCGACGACCGCCTGAGCGGCCAGTCGCAGCATCGACGTCTGAGCCAGCGCGACCTTGGCGGACGCAGCGTCCGCCTCTGCTGCACGTGCCTCGATCAACGGGAAGGGCAACCGGGCTCCTGGAACGGGGGGGGTGCGACCGGGTCCCGGCCACGAGCGCAGTCGACCACCACCCCGCGGCGGAAGGTTTCCCAGCCGAGAACGACCGACGACGAAGGAGCGACGGGCCTCGAGGCCACGTGTTGACGCTCCGAAACGAAGCGTTCACGGACCCACCCCTGACGCGGCGGGCATCGCGCAGCATCGGTGCACGACGTCGACACGCTGCCGAAACGCGCGACCGTCACCATGGGTACATGGAGCGGGTGCGGCACCTCTGCGAGCAGATCCCCGTGCTCGCGGGCCACCGCATCGGCGTCACCGGCGACCGCCGCTCCGACGAGCAGTGCGAGCTCCTCCGCCGCATGGGCGCCGAGGTCATCCACGGCCCGGTCCTCCGCGTGCTGCCGCTGGCCGACGACACCCCGATGCGCGACGCCACCATCGCGCTGCTCGACGAGCCGCCAACGATGCTCCTCGTCACGACCGGGATCGGGCTGCGGGCGTGGCTCGGCGCCGCCGAGAGCTGGGGCCTGGCCGACGCGCTGCTCGAGCTCCTGGCCGGCAGCGCGATCCACGTGCGCGGCCCGAAGGCCTACGGGGCCGCCGCGCAGCTCGGCCTGCCCGTGCGGCGACGGGAGCCGACCGAGCGGTTCGAGGCCATGGTCGACTGGATCACCACCCAGCGCCTCGACGGCCAGCACGTCGCCGTGCAGCTCTACGGCAACGACACCCCGTGGGCGCTCAAGGCACTGCGCGAGGCCGGAGCCAAGGTGACGGCGATCCCCGTGTACCGGTGGGCACCCCCGGAAGACGAGGGACCGGCCCGCCGCCTGGTGCGCGAGGCCCTCGACGGCCAGCTCACCGTGATCACCTTCACCTCGCCGTCCGCCGTGGCCAGCATCTGCCGCATCGCCGAGGCGGAGGGGTCGCTCGATGCGCTGCTCGCTGCCTTCCGGACCCGGGTGGTGGCGGCGTGCGTCGGTCCGGCCACCGCGGAAGCGGCCCGCGACCGGGGCATCGAGGTGACCTGCGCCCCCGCCGTGGGTCGGCTCGGGTTGCTGGTGCGATCGCTGGCCGGGACCTTGGGCGACCGGCACCTCCACCTCCGGGCCGGCGACCGCGAGCTCGTCGTGCAGAGCAGCCTGGTGGTCGGAGACGAGGTGCGGGTGATGCTCCCGGACCGGGAGCGCCAGGTCCTCTCGGCGATCGCGTCACGGGCCGGCCGCGTGGTGTCCCGCGTGGTCGTCGAGCGCGAGGTCTGGGGGTCCGCGGACGAGGACCGGGCGCTCGACGCGGTGCTCTCGCGGCTGCGTCGCCACCTGCAGCCCACCGGGCTCGAGATCGTCACGCGGGTCCGGCGCGGGTACCAGCTGCTGGCCGAGCCGCTCCCCTGCCCTGTCAGGCGATGAGGACGCAGCCGCCGGCCACAGCCAACCCGAGCACGGTGACCGCCGCGATGGCGAGGCGCGGGTCGGGCAGCTTCGGCCCGGCGTCGGCGAAGATCCACCCGGCCGCAAACCCACCGATCAGGCCGCCGACGTGGC
>CAVSIC010000015.1:0-44246 GCA_963727905.1 uncultured Microthrixaceae bacterium | reverse complement strand
TGTGAGCGAGCAGAGCGACCGAACGATGTTGCAGCTGCACTACCCGGCACGAAGTGACGAGAGCTCACTGCGTGCGACCCGAAGGGAGCACCAGTGAGCACCATGTCCGTCTCGCGTCGCGCCACCGCCTGGACCGACGTCGCCCCCGTCGCCGCGCTCACCCCGGATCGCGGCGTCGCCGTGATGGTGGACGGTCGCCAGGTCGCCGTGTTCCTCCTCAGCGACGGCGCCCTCCACGCCATCGACAACCACGATCCCATCTCGCGGGCCAACGTCCTGAGCCGCGGCATCGTCGGCGACCGCGGCGGGGTGCCGGTCGTGGCGTCGCCCATCTTCAAGCAGTGCTTCGAGCTCGCCACGGGACGTTGCATCGACTCCCCCGAGCACACGGTCGCCACCCACGACGCGCGGATCACCGGCGACCGGGTCCACGTGCGCATCCGGTGACGATCACCGAGCTGCCGCTCCCGACGCGCCGGGTGGGAGGAACGACCAAGCCGCCGGCCCCCGTCGTCGCGCCGGGCGGCGATCGGCCCGAGCTGCTCGCGCTCGACGCCGGTGAGCAGTACCGCTTCGCCTTCTCGATGGACGCCTGCGTGGGCTGCCACTCGTGCGAGGCGGCCTGTGCGGAGCAGAACGGGCTCCCGCCGGAGATCGCGTGGCGGCGCGTCGGGGAGATCGAGGGTGGCTCGTTCCCCGAGACCAAGCGCTTCCACCTCTCGATGTCGTGCAACCACTGCCTCGAGCCCGCCTGCCTCGAGGGCTGCCCGACCAACGCCTACATCAAGCTCGACAACGGCGTGGTGGCGCACCAGGCCGACGAGTGCATCGGCTGCCAGTACTGCACCTGGAACTGCCCCTACTCGGTCCCGGCCTTCCAGCCCGACCGGCGCATCGTCACGAAGTGCGACATGTGCCTGCCCCGCCTCGAGGACGGACGGGCGCCGGCCTGCGTCGATGCCTGCCCCACGTTCGCGATCACCGTCGAGAAGGTGAACGTGGAGGAGTGGCGGGCCGACCACTCGGCCGGCGACGCCCCCAACCTCCCGTCGGCGAGCCTCACGCTGTCGACCACCCGCATCGCCCTGCCCGCCGACGTGCCGGTCGAGACGTACAGCGGCAGCGCCTGGTCGCTGCGGCCCGAGGACCCGCACTGGCCGCTCGTGTGGCTGACGCTGCTGACCCAGGCCGCCACCGGCGCCAGCGCGACGGCCACCGGCACCGTCGAGCGGACGATCGCGGCGGTCGTCGCGGTGGTGGCCCTCGGCGCCTCGCTCCTCCACCTCGGCCGGCCCGTCCACGCCTGGAAGGCCCTCCGCAACCTCCGCCGCTCCTGGCTGTCGCGCGAGGTGGCGCTGTTCGGCGCCTATGGCGGCCTCGCCGCGCTGGCGGTCGTCGCTCCGCCGGCCGCTCCCGTGGCGGCGGTCGTGGGCGCGGCCGGCGTGTTCGCCAGCGGCCGGCTCTACATCGTGCCGGGCCGGCCCGGCTGGCACTCGCCGCTCACCCTCGTCCGGTTCGGGGCGACTGCGGTGATCATCGGGCCCCTGCTCACCGGGCACCCGACCGTCGCCCTGTTCGGCATCGGGGTCCAGGCGCTCGCCACGGCCGCCAACCTCCTGCGGCTCGGCCGCGGGGACCGCATCGAGCAGTGGGGCGTCGTGCGCCTCACGCTCGGCTGGTTCCGGATGGCGACCATCGGGATGGTGCTCGGCTGGCTGGCCGGGGCGGCCCTGATCGTCGCCAGCCTGCCCCTGGTCGCCCTGCTCGTGCTCGCTGGAGCCGAGCTGGTCGGCCGCTACCTCTTCTACGTGACGGTGGTGCCGCTCGACATGCCCGGGTCGTTCGCACGGGCATCGAAGCGGCACGCGTGAAGGTCCCCACCCTCCCGGGGCCGCTCGGCTCGCTGGTCGACCGCCTCGGCTTCGGCCACGGCGGCGAGCGCTACACGTACGAGCACGACGAGCGCTTCGGCCCCATGAGCGCGTCTCGCCGACCCGACGAGTGGGTGCGCACCACGTGCGGCTACTGCTCCGTCGGCTGCGGGATGCTGATCGGCGTCCGCGACGGCAAGGCCGTCGCGGTACAGGGCGATCCCGACCACCCGGTGAACCGCGGGCGACTGTGCCCCAAGGGCCTGACCGAGCACCACACGATCGGCGCCCCCGGCCGCCTCACGACCCCGGTGGTGAACGGGCAGGCGGCGTCGTGGGACGACGCCCTCGGGCACATGGCCGGCACGTTCCGGCACCTCATCGACGAGCACGGCCCCGAGAGCGTGGCCATCCTCTCCACGGGTCAGCTCGTCACGGAGGAGTTCTACGCGCTGGGCAAGCTCGCCCGCCTCGGCCTCGGGATCGCCCACTACGACGGCAACACGACCCTCTGCATGGCCTCGGCCGCCTCCGGCTACAAGCTGGCCTTCGGCAGCGACGGCCCTCCCGGCTGCTACGACGACTTCGTCGACGCCGACCTCGTGGTCCTCTTCGGCGCCAACGTCGCCGACAACCACCCGCTCATCGCCCCGCGGCTGATGGGCCCGCACCGGCCCCGCCTGATCGTGGTCGACCCCCGGGTCACCAAGACGGCGATGATCGCCGACCAGCACCTCCCGTTGAAGCCGCGCACCGACATCACCCTCATCAACGGGCTCCTCCACCTCCTGTTCGCCGAGGAGCGCGTGGACCGGGCGTACCTGGCCGAGCACGCGGTGGGGCTGGCGGAGCTCGAGGCCCACGTCGCCGCCTACGACCCCGAGCGCGTCGCCGCCGAGTGCGGCATCTCCATCGAGTCCCTGGTCGAGTCCGCCCGAGCGATCGGCGCCGCCGAGCGGTGCACCTTCGCCTGGACCATGGGCATCAACCACTCGGTGCAGGGCACCGAGAGCGTCGCCCTCATCTGCTCGCTGGCCGCGGCCACGGGCCACATCGGCAAGCCGGGCTCGTCGCCGTTCTCCATCACCGGGCAGTGCAACGCGATGGGAACGCGCGAGACCGGCTTCACCGCCTCGATGCCCGGCTACCGGGCCTACGACGACCCCGCCGCCCGGGCCGAGCTGGCCGAGCTGTGGGGCGTCTCGACGGACGACCTCCCCAGCGAGCGCGGCCGGGCCTATCCCGACATCATCAACGCGGTCATGAACGGGCGCATCAAGGCGCTCTGGATCATCGGCACCAACCCGCTCGTGTCCTTCCCCAACCGCGAGGTGCTCGAGCACTCGCTTCGGCGCCTCGAGCTGCTGGTGGTGCAGGACGGGTTCGAGACGCCCACCACCGCGCTGGCCGACGTCGTGCTCCCCGCCGCCATCTGGGGCGAGAAGGAGGGCACCTTCACCAACTCCGAGCGCCGGGTGTCGCGGGTCCGGGCCGCGGTGCCGCCGCCGGGGGAGGCCCGACCCGACTTCGACGTGTTCCTCGGCCTGGCCGAGCACCTCGGGCAGCGCGACCGCATCTACCCGGGCTGGACGGAGCCGAAGGACGCGTTCGAGGAGTGGCGTCGGGTGTCCGCCGGACGCCTGTGCGACTACAGCGGCATCACCTACGAGCGGATCGACGCGGCCGGCGGCGTCCAGTGGCCCTGCCCCGCCGACGACCCCGACCTGCCGCTCGGTGGGTCACCTCGCCTCTACGCCGACGGCGGCTTCCCCAACCCCACGGGCAAGGTCCGACTGCACTGCGTCGACCGCCAGGAGCTCCGCGACAAGCCGCGTCCGGAGTTCCCGTTCCTGTTGAACACCGGTCGCACGGTCGAGCACTGGCACACCCGCACGAAGACCTCGCGGGTCCCGCTCCTCGAGCGGCTGGCCCCGGAGGCGTGGGTGGAGATCAACGACGCCGACGCCGACCGGCTGGGGATCCGCACCGGCGACCTCATGCGGGTCTCCTCGTCGCGGGGGGTCGTGGAGCGCATCGTCGCCCGGGTCACCCCGATCGTGCGCGCCGGCGAGGTGTTCATCCCGTTCCACTACGACGAGGCCTGCGTCAACCGGCTCACGCTCGACGAGTTCGATCCGATCTCCCGCGAGCCGAACTACAAGCAGTGCGCAGTGCGCCTGGAGCGCGTCACGCACTGACGCCGAACAGGTGGGCCACCTGCCCGTTGCCAGGGTCGAGCCGGACGTAGGCGTCGGGACCCGACCACGTGTAGGTCTCGCCCGTGAGCTCGTCGGTGACCCGGAACGGCGTGGCCGGGGCGAGGCCGATGGCGCCGAGGTCGAGCCGCACGGTGGTCTCGTGCACCTCGTTCGGATCGAGGTTGACCACCACCAGGACCAGGTCGCGGTCCGCGTGCCCACGGGAGTACACGAGGAAGTGCTCGTCGTCGTCGCTGTGGTGGAAGCGCACGTCGCGCAGGCCCCACACGCTCGGGTGGGCGCGGCGGATCTCGTTGACGCGGCGCAGGAACGGGGCCAGCGAGTCGAAGGCGGCGAAGTCGCGGTCCTTCAGCTCGTACTTCTCGGAGTGGAGGTACTCCTCGGTGATCTCCGCGGCCGGCTCGTTCTCGCACAGCTCGTAGCCGGAGTAGATGCCGTAGGTCGGCACGAGCGTGGCAGCCAGGACGAGGCGCAGCGCGAACGCGGCCCGGGGGCCGCGCCGCAGCGGGCCCGCGAGGATGTCCGGCGTGTTCGGCCAGAAGGCCGGTCGCATGTAGTCGGCGAGCGGGCCGGCGGTCAGCTCCTGGACGTACTCGCGCAGCTCCCAGGGCGCCGTGCGCCAGGTGAAGTAGGTGTAGCTCTGGCTGAAGCCGACCTCGGCCAGCTTGGCCATCATCTCCGGGGTCGTGAAGGCCTCGGCCAGGAACACGAGGTCGGGGTGGTCGCGGTGGACCTCCTCGATCAGCCAGGCCCAGAAGGCCACCGGCTTCGTGTGGGGGTTGTCGACGCGGAACACGCGGATGCCCCGCTCAGCCCAGCCGAGGAGCACGCCGCGGCACGCCTCCCAGAGGGCGACGCGGTCCGCGTCGTCCGCCGGCCAGAAGTCGATCGGGTGGATGTCCTGGTACTTCTTCGGCGGGTTCTCGGCGTAGCGGATGGAGCCGTCGGGCCGCCGGGTGAACCACTCGGGGTGGTCCCGCACCCAGGGGTGGTCCGGCGACGCCTGCAGCGCGAAGTCCAGCGCCACCTCCATGCCGAGCTCGCCCGCCCGGGTGACGAAGGCATCGAAGTCGGCAAAGGTGCCCAGCTCGGGATCGAGGGCCTCGTGCCCGCCGGCGGCCGCACCGATGGCCCAGGGGCTGCCGGGATCGCCCGGTCCGGCGACGAGGGTGTTGTCCCGGCCCTTGCGGTGGGTGACGCCGATCGGGTGGACCGGAGGCAGGTACACGATGTCGAAGCCGAGCTCGGCCACGTAGTCCAGGTGCTTCGCCGCGCCCCGCAGCCCGCCGAAGGAGCGCGGGAACAGCTCGTACCAGGCGCCCACCGCGGCGAGCCGCCGGTCGACCCACACCGAGTGGGTGGTCGACTCCGAGTGGCGGGCGTCGGGGATGGCCGCCGCGATCCGCGCGACGGCGTCGTCGCAGGCGGCGTCGAGGCGGACGTCCAGCGAGCACGAGGTGCGGCGCACCCCGGCGGCGGCCACCTCCAGGCGCTCGCGGTCGGGGCCCTTCACCTTGGCGGCCAGCACCTCGAGGATCCGACCTCCCTCCTCCAGCTCCAGGCTGACGTCCTGCCCGACCGCCACCTTCACCTCGACCTCGTGGCGCCACGTGGCGTAGCGGTCGGTCCACGCCTCGACCACCAGCTGGTGAGGCCCCATCGCTTCCGGGGTGACGCTGCCGGTCCAACGGTGGTCGGGCTGCTCGGTGAGCGGTGCCGTGGTCCAGGCCCGCGTGCCCGCCGTGCGCCACCGCAGCCGGGCGCCGAGCCGGTCGTGCCCATCGGCCACCAGCACGGCGGACACCGGCAGGACCTCTCCCACCACGCCCTTGGCGGCCAGGCCCGACGGCGTCCGCGGCCGCACGTCGTCGATCAGGATCGGGGGGAGCACGGTGTTCACGTTACGGGCCCTACCCGCTCGTGCCCGTCTCAGAGCGCGTCGATGCCCGGCGCTTCGGCGGCGATGGAGGTGTCGTCGCCGTGGCCTGTGTGGACGACGGTGTCGCCCGGCAGGGTCATCAGCTTCGTGCGGATGCTCTGGAGGATGTCCGGGAAGCTCGAGAAGCTGCGCCCCGTGGCGCCCGGGCCGCCGTTGAACAGCGTGTCGGCGCTGAACACCACCCCGTCGGCTTCGTCGTAGAGGCAGACCCCGCCAGGGGTGTGCCCCGGCGTGTGGAGCACCACGAGCTCGTGGCCGCCGGCGGCGAGGCGCTGGCCGTCGCTGAGGTCCGCGTCCCAGGACCGCCCGGGGTGGGCCTGGCCCCAGAGCTCCGCGTCGGCCGGGTGGAGGAGGATCGGCGCCCCGGTGGCATCGGCCAGCGCCGGCCCGGCGTTGATGTGGTCGTTGTGGCCGTGCGTGGCCACGATGCCGACCACGCGGCGCCCACCGACGGCGGCGAGGATCGGCTCGTGGTCGTGGGCGGCATCGATCACCAGGACCTCGGCGTCGTCGCCCACCAGCCACACGTTGTTGTCGACCTCGAAGTCGTCGCCGTCGAGGGAGAAGATGCCCGAGGTCACCACGCGCTCGACGGGCATCAGAAGACCACGACCGAGCGCAGGACCTCGCCCCGCTCCATCTTGTGGAAGGCCGCTTCGACGCCGTCGATGCCGATCGTCTCGGACACGAAGAGCTCGAGCGGGAGCCGGCCCTGCAGGTGCAGGTCGACCATCAGCGGGAAGTCGCGGCTCGGGAGGCAGTCGCCGTACCAGCTCGGCTTGAGGCGGCCGCCCCGACCGAAGAAGTCGATCATCGGCAGCTCGATGCGCATCTCCGGGTTGGGTACCCCCACCTGCACCACGGTGCCGGCGAGGTCGCGGGCGTAGAACGCCTGCTCGAACACCTTCGGGTTGCCGACCGCCTCGATGCACACGTCGGCGCCGTTGCCGTCGGTGAGGGCCTGGATGGCCGCGACCGGGTCGTCCTTCGAGGCGTCGACGACGTGCGTGGCGCCGAACTGCCTTGCCAGCTCGAGCTTCCGGGCGTCGAGGTCGACGGCGATGATCGTGGTGGCGCCGGCCAGCGCGGCGCCGGCGATCGCGGCGTCGCCCACGCCGCCGCAGCCGAACACGGCCACCGAGTCGCCCTGCCCGACCTCACCGGTGTGGAGGGCGGCGCCGAGGCCGGCCATCACCCCGCAGCCGAGCAGCCCGGCCACCTCCGGCTTCACCGCGGACGACACCTTGGTGCACTGCCCGGCCGCCACGAGCGTCTTCTCGGCGAACGCGCCGATCCCGAGGGCCGGCGACAGCGCCACCCCGTCGAGGGTCATCTTCTGGGTCGCGTTGAAGGTCGAGAAGCAGTACCAGGGGCGCCCCCGACGGCACGACCGGCACTGCCCGCACACGGCCCGCCAGTTGAGGATCACGAAGTCGCCCGGCGCGACGTCGGAGACGCCCTCGCCGACGGACTCGACCACGCCCGCCGCCTCGTGCCCGAGCAGGAACGGGAACTCGTCGTTGATCCCGCCCTCCCGGTAGTGCAGGTCGGTGTGGCACACCCCGCAGGCCTGCACCTGGACCACGGCCTCGCCCGGGCCCGGGGTCGGGGACCTCGATCACCTCGACGGTGACCGGCTGCTTCACGGCCCTCGCCACCACCCCACGCACCTGCTGCGCCACGCGCACCCCCACTCTCGACGAGAACCCGGACCGGGGGATCGTAGGAGAACGCGCCGGCGGCAGCGGGGCGAGCACACGGCGCACGCTCGCCGCGCCCGCGTAGGTGGACCTGGTGAGCGGCACACTCCGGCCATTGAGCGGCGTTCGGGGCATGGGGTGCCCCGAGAGGGCCTCCAGTGCCCCCAACCACATTCGGCCGTGAGGTTCGGGGCATGGGGTGCCCTGCGACGGCCTGTAGGTGCCCCGAACGTCGGCTCCGCGTTCCGGCGATTGCGCGGCGTTGGGGGCATGGGCGTGCCCCGGCACGGCCTCTGGTGCCCCCAACCAGCCGCGGCGGTGAAGTTCGGGGCACGGCCGCCCTTCTGCGCTGTGCGTGAACGGTTGGTTGCAATGCGGCGGGCCCGGATGGCAGGACCCTGCTGGTGGGTAGGGTCGGGGCGCATGAAGGCCTCGCGCAGCTTCACGGTCCGGCCGTCACTTCCCCCCGAGCTCGCGGAGCTGGAGGAGCTGGCGATGAACCTGCGCTGGTCGTGGGACAGCCAGACCCGGGACCTGTTCCGCTGGGTCGATCCCGACACGTGGGACGCCACCGTGCACGACCCGATGCGGCTGCTGGGCCTGGTGGACCAGGAGCGGCTCGAGACCCTGGTCGGCGATGCCGCGTTCATGCGCTTCCTCGGCGAGGTGCGCGAGGAGCTGCAGCGCTACGTCGACGGCGACCGGTGGTTCCAGGCCCGCGACGACTCGCCCCTGCGCTCCGTGGCCTACTTCTCCCCCGAGTTCGGCATCTCCGAGGCGCTGCCGCAGTACTCCGGCGGCCTCGGCGTGCTCGCCGGCGACCACCTCAAGGCGGCCAGCGACCTCGGCGTGCCGCTGGTGGGCATCGGCCTCTTCTACCGCCACGGCTACTTCCGCCAGTCGCTGTCGATCGACGGCTGGCAGCAGGAGCGGTACCCCGACCTCGATCCCCACGGCATGGCGCTCGTGCCGTGCGACGACGTGCTCGTGGAGGTCGACCTCGCCGGGCGGCCGCTGGTGGCCCGGGTCTGGAAGGCCGAGGTCGGTCGGATCTCCCTGTACCTCCTCGACGCCGACGTCGACGCCAACCCGCCCGACCTCCGCGGCGTCACCGACCGCCTCTACGGGGGCGACACCGAGCACCGACTCCGCCAGGAGATCCTCCTCGGCATGGGCGGCGTGCGGGCCCTCGACGCACTGGGCATCGACGCCCAGGTGTTCCACACCAACGAGGGCCACGCCGGGTTCCTCGGCCTCGAGCGCATCCGCCAGCTGGTGAAGGACCCGGGCCTCTCGTACCGCGAGGCCATCGAAGCCGTCCGCGCCGGGTGCGTGTTCACCACCCACACGCCGGTCCCGGCCGGGATCGACCGCTTCCCCCGCGAGCTCATCGAGCAGTACTTCGCCGGGTGGGCGGCGGAGGTCGGGATCTCGCTCGACGAGCTGATGGCCCTCGGCCACCGCCCCGGCGACGCCCCCGAGGAGCGCTTCAACATGGCCGTGATGGGCCTCCGCCTGGCCGGCCGGTCCAACGGCGTGGCCGCGCTGCACGGCGCGGTCAGCCGCGAGATGTTCGGCGACCTCTGGCCCGACGTGCCCACCGAGGAGGTGCCGATCATCTCCATCACGAACGGCGTGCACGCCCACACCTGGGTGGCGCCGGAGATGAGCGACCTCCTGCACCGCAACGTGCTGCCCGAGTGGCCGGAGGCGCCGGCCGAGGAGTGGGAGCGCTTCTCCGAGGTGCGCGACGACGAGATCTGGCGGGTCCGGGAGCAGTCCCGCGAGGGGCTCGTCGACTTCGTGCGGTCCCGCCTCCGGGCCCAGCTGATGGGCCGCGGGCTGTCCGCCTCCGATGTCGAGTGGACCGACTCGGTGCTCGACCCCAAGGCCCTCACGATCGGCTTCGCCCGCCGCTTCGCCACCTACAAGCGCGCCACGCTCCTCCTCTCGCAGCCGGACCGGCTGAAGGCGCTGCTGCTCTCCGGTCATCGACCGTTGCAGCTGATCTTCGCCGGCAAGTCGCATCCGGCCGACGACTCCGGGAAGGCGCTGATCCAGCAGATCTCCGCGTTCGCCTCCGACCCCGACGTGCGCCACCGGTTCGTGTTCCTCGAGGACTACGACATCGCGGTGGCCCGCAGCCTCCTGCAGGGCAGCGACGTGTGGCTCAACAACCCCCGCCGCCCCCTCGAGGCCTGCGGCACCTCGGGCATGAAGTCGGCCCTCAACGGCGGCCTCAACCTGTCGATCCTCGACGGCTGGTGGGACGAGGCCTTCGACGGCGAGAACGGCTGGGCCATCTCCTCGGCCGAGTTCGAGGAGGACCTCGAGCGGCGTGACGCCCTCGAGGCCGGCTCGCTGTTCGAGCTGCTCGAGCACCAGGTCGTGCCGTTGTTCTACGAGCGCTCGCAGGGCCCCGTCCCCCGCCGGTGGGTCCAGCGCATCCAGCACTCGCTCGTCACCCTCGCCCCGTTCGTGAGCGCCGCCCGCATGGTGCGCGACTACACGGAGCAGCTCTACGAGCCCACGGGCGCGGCCGCCGACGCCCGCGCCGCCGACGCCTACGGCCCCGCCCGGGACCTGGCCGCCTGGAAGCAGCGGGTGGTGGCGGGCTGGCCCAGCGTCCACGTCGACCACCTCGACCTGCCCGAGTCGGTCACCGAGCTGGGCACCGAGCGCACGGTCGAGGCGATCATGTCGCTCGGCGAGCTGGGGCCCGGCGACGTCGAGGTCCAGCTCATCCACGGGCCGGTCGGCCAGGGCGGCGAGCTCGCCGAGGTCACCATCGTGCCGATGACCGAGGCCGGCCCCGCCGACGACGGCCACCTCCGCTACACGGGGGCCTTCACCTGCAACCAGGCCGGTCGCTACGGCGCCACCGTGAGGGTGGTCCCCCACCACGACGGCCTCGTGACCCCCGTGGAGCTCGGCCTCATCTCCTGGGGCTAGTCGGTGCGCAACCAGAGGTTGCGCACCGAGCTCTGAGGCCGGCCTTCGGCCGACTCATTGCCAGCTCAGGACACGGCGGAGCCGGATCCTTCGCGGGGCCTCGCACTCCACCTCAGGGACCGTGTGAGGGGACAGCGTCCCCTCACGGTGCGAAGGGCGTGGCTCCGCCATCCCCTGAGCGGAGATGAGCAGTGCCGCAGGCGCTTCCGCTCAGCTCGGTTCGGAACCTCTGGTTCCGGACCGAAATCCCGCCTTGCCTGGACCCTGCTCCAGGAAGCTCTTGACGCCGATGGCGGCGTCGTCGGTGCCGAAGCTGTCGGCGAAGAGCTGCTGCTCGAGGGAGAGGCCCTCGGCCAGCGTGCCCTCGAGGCCCTCGTCGATGGCGCGCTTGGCGATCGCCTGGGCCTCCACCGCGCCGGCGGCGTACTGGGCGCCGAGGGCCAGGGCCCGGTCGTGGAGCTCGTCGGGGGCCACGACCTCGTCGACGAGGCCCATCGCCAGCGCCTCCGCCGCGCCGACCTGGCGGCCGCCGAGGATGAGGTCCTTGGCCTTGGCCGGGCCGACCAGGCGGGCCAGGCGCTGCGTGCCGCCGCCGCCGGGGATGATCCCGAGCAGCACTTCCGGCTGGCCGAGCTTCGCCTTCTCGCTGGCGATCCGCAGGTCGCAGGCGAGGGCCAGCTCGCACCCGCCGCCGAGGGCGAAGCCGCTGATGGCGGCGATCGTGATGCGCGGGATCGCGGCGACCGCGTTGAGGGCCCGGTAGAAGCCATCGCCGAGCGCGAGGACCTCGTCGTGCGGGATCACGGCGTCGCCGCCCCAGAACTCGGAGATCTCGGCCCCGGCCGCGAAGAGGCGGTCGCCACCGGTGACCACCACCGCGCCGGGCGGGTCCGCGTGCAGGGCGAGGGCGACCCGCTCGAGGTCCGCCAGCAGCGCACGCGACAGCGCGTTGACCTTGGGGTTGTTGAGGGTGACCACGGCGACGCCGTCGTCCCGTCGCTCGACCAGCACCAGCTCGGACATGCCGGGGACCCTACGACCCGCCGTTCTGGCGTTGCCACGTGACGCCAGGCGTGGCAGAACAGCGCCAGAACGGAGGTCAGCCGTCGAGGAGGGCCTCGGCCGCGGTCCACGGGTCGACCGTGCGCTCGGAGACCGCGGAGGCGACGTCGGCCAGGCGGTCGCCGGCCTCGGCCACGGCCCGCTCGTGCAGCAGCACGGCGAGGATGCGGGTGAGCTCGTCGCCCACCCGGGCGGCGCGCCGCGGCTCGAGCTGGCCGGTGTCCTCGAGGTGCCGCCGGTGGTCGCCGATGGCGGACCACAGCTCGTCGACCCCGTCGCCCGTGGGTGCGGTGGTCGCCACCACGGGCGGGCGCCACCCCTGGCGGTCGGTGAGGTCGAGCATCCGCTCGAGGTCCCGCTTCGCCTCGTCGACCCCGGGTCGGTCGGCCTTGTTGATGACGAACACATCGGCGATCTCGAGGAGGCCGGCCTTGTTCGCCTGCACCGCGTCGCCCCACCCGGGGTTCACCACGACGACGGTGGTGTCGGCGGCGCTGGCCACCTCCACCTCGACCTGGCCGACGCCCACCGTCTCGATGAGGATCCAGGGCCACCCGGAGGCGTCGAGCGCTCGGACCGCCTCCCGTGTGGCCAGCGACAACCCGCCGAGGTGCCCGCGGGTGGCCATCGATCGGATGTAGACGCCGGAGTCGTGGGTGTGGTCGGACATCCGGACGCGGTCACCGAGGATGGCGCCACCCGAGAACGGCGACGAGGGGTCGATCGCGAGGACGGCCACGGTGACGTCGTCGGCGCGCACCCGGCCGAGGAGGGCGTTGGTCAGGGTGGACTTCCCGGCACCCGGCGCACCCGTGATGCCGACCGTGTAGCCAGCACCGCCGAGCGGGTGGGTCAGCCGTCCGACCTCACGCCCCTCCGGTCCGCCTCGCTCCACGAGCGACAGGAGCCTGGCCAGCGCACCGCGGTCGCCCGAGCGGGCTCGCGTGAGGAGGTCGTCGGCGGTGTCGGCCATCGCCGCCGACGCTACCGGGACCTGCTGCGGTGCCCTGCGAGCCTGCGGATCTGAGCCTGCGGATCTCGCCGAAGGCCCACGCGGCGCAGCCGCAGCCTTCAGGAACCTGTCTCGCTCCGCCGAAGGCGGACCTACAGGGAGACCGGGGTGCCGTCGAGCAGGGTCTCGCCGACGTTGACCACCTCGGTGATGCCCTCGACGCGGTCCTTGAGGATCCGCTCGATCCCGGCCTTCAGGGTGACGGTGGACGCCGGGCAGCTCACGCACGCCCCGACCAGCTCGACCTGGACCACGCCGGTCTCGACGTCGACGCCCCGCAGGAAGATGTCACCGCCGTCGGCCTGGATGGCCGGGCGGATCGCCTCGATCGTGGTGCGCACCTTGTCTTCCAGCACGGGCTGGGCTCCTGTTCCCGGGGGTCGTCCATGGTCGCGCAGCGGGGAACGCCACGACCACTCCCCTGCTGCAACGTCCTGGCGTCGACCTGTGTTCCCGGCCAGCCCCCACGTACGATGCCGACCCATGCTCCTGGCCCACAACCTCGGCGGTGGGTCACTGCCCGCCCCGGCCTGGCTGCTCGGCTACATCGGGGCCTTCGCGGTCCTCGCCACCGCCCTCGGCCTGCGCACGGGCTGGACCGAGGCCCGGCTGGCCGCCGTGGGACCCGAGGCCTTCGACGAGGACGCCGCCTGGGCCGACGACATCAACGGCGGTCGCCGCAGCGACCGCCGCGGCCGGTGGATCGTGGGCCACGCGATCGGTGCCGCCCTCCTCCTGGGCGTGATCTACCTCGCGCTGGCGGGGCCCGACCAGGCGGGCTCCAACCTGGCCAACCGGGCCGTGTGGATCGCCTGGTGGCTCCCGCTGCCGCTCGTCTGCCTGCTCGCGGGCGACCTCGTGCGCTGGATCAACCCGTTCGTGCCGGTGGTCCAGTGGGTCGAGCAGATGCGACCGAACCTCCCGAGCCGGGAGCACCTCGCCCCCGTGTGGACGGCGGCCGCGTCGCTCTGGGCCTTCGGCTGGTTCTTCGTCGCCTACCAGGGCGTCGGCGAACCCCGCTCCGCGGCGACCTTCCTCATCATCTATGCCGCGGGTGCGCTGGCCGGCGGGGTGTTCTGGGGGACCCGGTGGCTGATGCGGGGCGAGGGCTTCGCGGGGCTGTCCGTGGGCATCGCCGGGCTGGTGCGCCCGAGGCCGGGTCGGGGCACCGGCGCCCTCCTGCCCCTCGCCATCGTGCTGGTGGGCACCGCCGCGTTCGACGCGCTGTCCGGCACCGAGTGGTGGGTCGACGTCGCGGGCACCACCACCGGGTGGGGGCGGACCGGGGTGTTCACGGTCGGGTTCGTGTGGCTCACCGCGGTGGTGGGGATGGTGGTCCTCGTCGGCATCCGCGTCATCACATCGGCCGAGCGCGGGGAGGGCGACGACGAGGCTGAAGACGCCGGCGCTCGTACGGCGGTCACGAACCTCTTCGGCGTGGCGTTCCTCCCCGTGGCCCTCGGCTGGTTCCTCGCCCAGTACCTCACGCTCTTCCTCGTGGAGGGGGTCAACCTCATCGCGCTGGCCTCGGACCCGTTCGGCCGCGGCGAGGACTGGTTCGGCACGATCGACTGGTACCCGACCACCGGGCTGATCACCGCAGGGTGGATCCGGTGGGTCCAGCTCGGCGTGCTGCTCGCGGGCCACATCGCCGCGGTGGTGCTCGCCCACGACGGGGCCATCGGCCGCTTCGGTCGGCGCCGGGGCATGCGCGTCACCTGGGTCGCGAGCGCGGTGGCCGCCGTGTCCGTCGTGTCGGCCGCGCTGCTGGTGCTCCGATGACGGCGGCTGCGCTCCTCGTCGCCCACCAGGGCGGTTGGGACGAGATGCTCTTCGTCCTCGTCCCCATCTCGCTGTTCGCCGGACTCCTCGCCCTCGCCAACAAGCGGGCCATGCGCGAGCAGAACCGAGCGCGACGACGAGACCGAGCAGCCCGACTGACGTTGCCCCGACTCACCCGCACCCTCACCGCGGCCGAGGCCGAGCGACAGGACCTGTGGCGGGAGCGGACCGACGTCGTGGTGGAGCGGGCCGACGATCCGGGCCGGTACGAGGCCGCGGCCGGGCCGTTCGAGGGCTACGAGCGCACGCTCACCCGGAACGGCGACCAGGTCACCGAGGTCCTGCGCTACCGCCTGGTCGGTGGCTACGGACGGTTCCCGTTCAGCTGGCTCCACCGCCGGACGCTCCGCCGAGCCGGGCGACCCGGGACGCCCTGGTGGGCACCCCCCGAGGTGATCGACGGGCGGGCCGGCGCCACGATCGGGTCGCTCTGCGTGATCGCCGCGGTGGCCGGCTACCTCGGCACGCTGCTCACGCAGACCGTCACCTTCGCCGCGGACGAGTTCGACGCCAGCAAGACCGCGCAGAGCACCACGCTCGCAGTGGTGCGGATCGGCGTGCTCGCCACCATCCTGATCACCGCGATGGCCGACCGGCGGGGTCGGCGCCGCCTCCTCCTCCTGTCGGCCGGAGTCGGCTGCGTCGCGTGCGCGTTCGGCGCGCTCGCCCCGAACCTCGTCGGCGTCGGGATCAGCCAGCTCGTGGTGCGGACGATGGTGTCGTCCTGCACCGTGCTCCTCACGGTGATCGCGGCCGAGGAGATGCCCCGCGGCGCGCGGGCCTACGGCATCACGGTGCTCGGGCTGTACGGCGCCCTCGGCGTGGGGGTGTGCCTGTTCGCCCTCCCGTTGGCCGACCTCGGCGAACGGGCCTGGCGGATCCTGTACCTGCTGCCGCTCCTCGGCCTGCTCGTGCTGCGATGGGCCGCCCGCACCCTCCCCGAGTCGCGGCGCTACGAGGTCCCCCACGACGAGGTGCCCCTGCAGGGCCACGGGCGCCGCCTCGCGCTCCTGGCCGTGTCGGCCTTCCTCCTCAACCTGTTCAAGGATCCGGCCTCGCAGCTGCTCAACGAGTTCCTCCGCGACGAGCGGGGCTTCTCCGCGGCGCGCATCAGCCTCTTCAGCGTCGCCACGAACCTCCCCGGGTTCTTCGGCGTGCTCATCGGCGGACGGATCGCCGACACCCGGGGCCGGCGCGGCGTCGGCGCCGTGGCGGTCCTCGGGGGCGCCGCGTTCACCGTCTTCCAGATGCTCAACGGCGGTTGGGGGATGTGGACGCTGTCGCTCGTGGGCTCGGTGATCGGCGCCGCCGCCATCCCGGCGCTCGGCGTCTACGGCCCGGAGCTCTTCCCCACCTCGCTCCGCGGCCGGGCCGGGGGCGCGATCGCGCTCCTCGGCACCCTCGGCACGATGATCGGCCTCGTGAGCGCCGGCGTGCTGTCCGACCGCTGGGACGGCCTCGGCCCCGCGCTGGCGGTGCTGTCGGTCGGACCCCTCATCGTCGGGATCCTGATCCTCGTGGCCTACCCGGAGACCGCCCACCTCGAGCTCGAGGAGCTCAACCCCGAGGACCCGCGGCTCAGCGGCGCAGGGCCGCCACCCATCGGCTGACCTCGGCCGCGAGGA
The DNA here is from genome assembly GCA_963727905.1 of uncultured Microthrixaceae bacterium. Classification (GTDB taxonomy): domain Bacteria; phylum Actinomycetota; class Acidimicrobiia; order Acidimicrobiales; family VFJN01; genus VFJN01. Next base: position 28,024 of record CAVSIC010000015.1, on the reverse strand, counting down.
CGTCGTCGGCCCCCTTGAGGTCGTGACCCTTGCCGTCGATCCAGACGTGCTCGACGGGGCCGGCGATCGCGGCGGTGTGGTGCTCCATCTCGGCGGGCGTGCCGAAGCTGTCGCGGGTCCCGGACACGAAGAGGCACGGGACCTCGATCCGGGCGAAGTGCTCGGTGCGGAGCTTCTCCGGCTTCCCCGGCGGGTGCAGCGGATAGCTGATGAGGACCAGGCCGGCGGCGGGCAGGCCGTCGGCGACGGCGATCGAGCACATCCGCCCGCCCATCGACCGGCCGCCCAGCAGCAGGCGGTCGGGGGCAACGCCGGCGCGGGCGGCCAGCAGCCCGGCCTCCTCGACCACGGCGGCCAGCAGCTTCGGCGGGCGGTCGGGGGCCCGGCGCCCCTCCTTGCGGTAGGGGAAGTCGGCGCGGCTGGTCGGGAGCGGGGCGACCGCCGCCTCGATGGCCCGCAGGCTGGGGTGGCTGGCCGGGCTGCCGGCGCCCGGGAACAGCAGCAGGCCGCCGGGGCCCTTCGCCGTGCGCGGGCTCACTGGTGCACCCTTCGGGATGCACGCAGCGAGCACTCGGCACTCCGTGCCGGGCAGAGCAGCTGCAACACGATTCGCTCGCTGCGCTCGCTCATCGCGCGAGGAGGATGCGGCGGGCCTCGGTGATCTCCGCGATCCGGTCGGCCGCGCCCGCCGTCTCGGCACCGTGGTCCGGGTGGATGTCGCGCAGCATCTCGCGGAAGCGGCGCTGGACCACCAGCCGCTCCGGCACGACGCGCGAGTCCGGGTCGTCGCCGTCGAGGCCCAGCAGGGCGATCGCCCAGCGCACGGGGTCGCCCGCCGCCCGGGGCGACCAGGTGCGGTGGCGGTCGAGGCCGGACAGGTGCGCGATGAAGCGCTGGTCGAGCGGGCCCGACCAGCGCATGGCCAGGCGGATCACCGCGAGCGCCCGAGCCCGCGACACGAGCGGCAGCGCACCGGCCGCGTAGACCGCCGCGAGGATGTGCTGCGCGGCGGCGCCCTTCACCTCGAAGTCGAACTCCAGGTCCTCCCCGTTGCCGAGGAGGCGGTGGACGCTGCGGGTGAGGCCGACCCGGTCCGTCTGGAAGCGATGGCGCAGGCGCGGCTGCGGGATGCGGAGGCCGGCCTCGAGCTGGAGGGTGAGGCGGTGCAGGTCGTCGAACAGCTCCGGGTCGAGCTCGTCCATGTGGCCCGCCACGATGCCGCCGAGGAGCAGGCCGCCGAACCCGGGCGCAGGATCCACCGGGAGGTTCGTACGACCGATGGCAACCCGCCGCGTGGGCGCGATCGGCCGGGAGTGGAAGACCTCGAGCTCGGCCAGGATCACGGGAGCACGGTATCCGGGCTCTGGCGCCTACACGAAGGGCCGCAGGTCGTCGCGCAGGGCGGTGGCGGCCTGGATGATGGCGTTGTCCTGGAACTCGGCGGGCGCGCCGCCGTCGAGCAATCGCACGAACGCGTCGAGGCGGTCGCCGAGCTCCCTCCACCAGGTGCGGTCCATCCCGTACGGCGGGGCGTGGGTGACGGCCTCGGCGGCGCCCTCCGCGATCGTCCTGCGGCCCTCGCCGTCGTCGGGGTCGTGGACGAGCCGGTCGGCGGCCACGAAGAGCTCGCCCATGATCTCCATGCGGGCCTCGCCCCCCGTCGAGCCGACGGCGGCGGCGAACGGATCCGGCGCGGCGCCCTCGGGCTCGAGGATGGCGTCGATGGCCTCGTCGACCCGGACCTCGTCGATCTCCAGCACGACGAGCTCGTCGTCGGTGATGTCGAAGGGGATCATGTCGTCGCGGAGCCGGGCCTCGAGTGCCGCTCGGTGCTGGTCGTCCCAGCCGGCGAGGTCGTAGGCGATCTGGTCGTCTTCTTCGTCGAGGGCCATCGTGCGCTCGTCCTCGACGGACTCGATGACCCGCTGGATCCACGCCAGGCTGGGCTCGGGCACCACGAGGGTCGACCCGTCCCAGGCGTGGGGGGCCTCCAGCAGGTGGAACCGCTCGTCGAGGGCGGCCCGGGCGGCCGGTCCCCAGGTCGCCAGGTCGATCAGGACGGCATCGGGCTCCGGGTCGTCGAGGGCCCCGAACCCGGTGATCCGGACCTCCCCGATCTCGTCGTCGTCATCCTCTTGACCCTGCTTGGACACCAGTCCCATGGCCGCAGTCTCCCATGGGCCAGGGGGTTCGCCCCCTCCGGGGACCGACAGGCCCGTCTTGTAGCCTCGCCTCCCATGACCAAGCAGCGCCCCGATCGCAACCTCGCCCTCGAGCTCGCCCGGACCACCGAAGCGGCCGCGCTGGCCGCCAGCCGCTGGATGGGCCGTGGCGACAAGAACGGGGCCGACGGGGCGGCGGTCGACGCCATGCGGGTCGTGCTCGACACGGTCCCGATGGACGGGATCGTGATCATCGGGGAGGGCGAGAAGGACGAGGCCCCGATGCTGTTCAACGGCGAGCGGATCGGCGACGGCACCCCGATGCTCACCGACATCGCGGTCGACCCGATCGACGGCACCACCCTCACCGCGCTCGGTCGCGGCGGTGCCATCTCGGTGATCGCCGTGTCGGAGCGGGGCACCATGTTCGACCCGGGTCCGTGCGTCTACATGGAGAAGATCGCGGTCGGACCCGAGTGCGTCGGCGTGATCGACATCACCAAGTCGGTCACCGAGAACCTCAAGGCGGTCGCCGCCGCCAAGCGCGAGACCGTGCGCGACGTCACCGCCGTGATCCTCGACCGTCCCCGCCACGAGCAGCTCATCGCCGAGGTCCGGGCCGCCGGCGCCCGCATCCGCCTGATCCCCGACGGCGACGTGGCCGGCGCCATCTCCACTGCGTGGCCCGACTCCGGCGCCGACATCCTGCTCGGCATCGGGGGCACCCCCGAGGGCGTGATCACCGCCGCCGCCCTCAAGTGCATGGGTGGCGAGCAGCAGGGCCGCCTGTGGCCGCGAGACGACGCCGAGCGGGCCGCCGCCGAGGCGGCCGGCTACGACATCAGCCGCGTGCTCACCACCGACGACCTCGTGTCCGGCAACAACTGCTTCTTCAGCGCGACGGGCATCACCGACGGCGACCTCCTCAAGGGCGTCCACTACGACGGCGACGGCGCCACCACCCAGTCGCTCGTGATGCGCTCCAAGTCCGGCACCGTCCGCCAGATCAACGCCAGCCACCGCCTCAAGAAGCTGAGGGACTTCAGCGCCATCGACTTCGAGTAGGGCCTACACCTCGGCGACAGGTCAAGGGCGCAACGAGGCGGCGAACTCCCGCTCGGGTCACGCCGTCCGCAGCGGTATCACCCACCCCCCCCCCGGAACTTGTGTCGCAAACGTGGCGTGAGCCCACGTCCTCGACACAAGTTCGGGGGTGGTCCTGAGCATGTGTCGAAAACGTGGTGTCAGCCCACATTTGCGACACAGGGTCGGGTGTTGCCGCTACGTAGCCCTCGGCGGGACAACCCCGCCGCCGCGTCGGTGCGGGGTTGCCCTAGCTGTCACGCCACGCGTCTCGTTGGCAGAAGAAGTTGGCCTCGGCTCTGGCGGTGGCCTCGGCGTGCTCGGCGGTGCTGTCGCCGTCCGGCCAGCGGCCTCGGTCGAGGTCGGCCAGGCGACAGCGCATGTCGTTGACCACGACACCGTCGGCGATGCGGACGGAGAGGTGGCCGCCGTCGGCGTCGTCGGGCCGGTCGGGGGCGGCGATCGTCGAGCCGACGAAGGCGGCCACCACCTGGGCGGCCACGAGGGCGATCAGCCAGGCCCGCCGTTCGAGCCGGGCGGCGCCGACCAGCAGCGCGGTGCCGGCCACCACCGGGAGGAGGTGGACGGGCTTGAACGGCAGCCGGAGGAACAGGAGCTCGCACAGGACGATCGTCAGCACGGCGAACCGCACGACCGCGGACGACCTCCACCGCCCGAGGCCCGAGAGGAGCCGGCGGCCGCCCAGCACCAGGACCGCCGTCCCCGCCAGCGTGGCCGTGGCCAGGTTCTTCACGACGAAGCGCCCGGCGTGCACGCGCCACCCGGCGAACTCCAGCTCGTTGTGGAGGAAGTCGAGCGAGCGGTCGACGGACAGCCAGGGCGGGATGAAGCAGAGCCCACCCACCAGGACGAGGGCCCCTGCGGTCCGGGCGGTGTCGGACCACGAGGGACGATCCTCATCATCATCACCGGTCCGCTCGGCCACGAGCCAGGCCAACCCCAACAGCACCGTCGACGCGCGGCAGCCGATGCCGAGGCCGAACAGCGCGCCCGCCAGCACCCGGCGATCAGCCCTCGCCGCCACGGCGCCGGCGAGCCCGAGGGCCAGGGCCCACGTGAAGTCGCCGAGCGAGGTGCTGGCCACCCAGAACCAGGGGTTGGCGGCGAGCACCGCCGTGGCGAGGACGGGCCAGCGGGCGCCGTCGCGCTCCAGCAGCCGGTGCACGCACCAGATCGCCAGCAGGGCGAACCCGACGGCCACCAGGTTCACGAGGATCGGCCCGCCGAGGCGATCGAGCAGCGCGGTGGCCACCTCGTGGAGCGCCGCGCCCGGACCTCGGGACATCGTGTAGTCCCCGTCGAGCATGGACTCGCCGGCCCGCAGCACGTTGGCCACGTCGATGTCGGTGCCGTAGCCGAGCACCACGAACGGCAGGTAGCCCACGAGCACGGCCAGCAGCAGGTAGGGCCACGGCAGGTCGCGCGGAGCGGGCGGGGTCACGTCGGGGTCGGCTTCGGGAGCCAGCACGGTGGTCATGCGGCCCCCAGCGCGGCGTCAGCGACCGGCACCCACACGCGACCCGGCTGCTCGGCCAGCACGGTCACGCGCTCGAACGCCACCTCGACCCGGAAGTCGGCCAGCACCTCGACCGCGCCCAGCAGCCGGTCCTCCGCCAGCTCGCTGGCCACCGTGACGTGCGGGACGTAGGGCCAGTCCTCCGGTCGGTCGAGGGGTCCGGTGTGGAGGTCGTCCTTGAGCCCGACCAGGCACGACATCGCCTCGGGCTCGCCCGAGACGGCCAGGTACGCCACGGGGTTCACGGGCATGAAGGAGGTCACCGGCCCGAGCGTCAGCGCGAGCGTCGGGCAGACCGCCGCCGCGGCGTGGAGGACGTCGAAGGCGACAGCGAGCTCCTCGTTGTGCACGTTGACGGGGGGCACGAGCGTGATGTGGCTCGGGATCCGGGCCAGCGCCTCATCGCCCAGCGCCCGGCGGAGCCCGTCGACCTCGAGGGACCGCGGCTCCGGCACGAGGAGGACCACACCGAGCCGATGCCTGGGCACCCGCGCACCCTAACCCCACGGCTGGGACGCGCCGGGCAGCCCCGCCGGAGCCGACGGTAGGGTCGCGCCCATGGCGGGTTGGATGGTGGGGGCCACGGCTCCGTGAGCGATCACGACGACAGCCCGCCGATCGACGACCTCCTCGAGCGGGCCATCCAGGCCCTCAACCGCGGCGACGTCGCCGCCGCCCACGCACTGGCCGACGAGGTGCTCGCCAGCGACGCCGACAACCTCGACGCCACGCACCTCCGCGAGACGAGCACCCCGCCGTCCGGGGAGATCCGGCGGCTCACGGTGGTGTTCTGCGACGTCGTCGGGTCCACCGAGCTGTCGGGCCGCATGGAGCCCGAGGCGTACCACTCCGTCCTCGTCGACTACCAGCACCTGTGCCGCGAGGTGCTCGAGTCCCGCTACCAGGGATCGATCATCTCCTTCCGAGGTGACGGGGTCCTGGCCGCGTTCGGGTTCCCGGAGGCCCACGAGGACGACGTGGACCGGGCGGTGCAGGGGTCGCTCGAGCTGCTGCAGGAGATCGCGCACCTGTCCGGCCGGCTGGCGGACGACCTCGGCGCGCCGCTCGAGGTTCGGATCGCGGCCCACAAGGGCGTGGTGTTCCTCGACCGCGCCCAGCGCGACCTCTACGGGTTCGCGGTGAACGTGGCGGCCCGCCTCGAGGCGCTGGCCGACCCGGGCACCCTCGTCGTGTCCGACGAGGTGCGCTCCCTCCTGAGCGACCAGTACGTCCTCGACTCCCACCCACCCCGTGACCTGAAGGGCGTGGCCGAACCCCTCGCCAGCCACACCGTCCGAGCCCACCGTCCAGGGCGAGCCACCGCGGTCCCACGGGCGCGGCTCGTCGGCCGCGAGGCCGAGCTCGCAGTGCTGCTCGAGGGGTGGCGAGCCGCACGGGAGGGCACCCGGCAGAGCGGTACCTGCGTCGCGATCGTCGGCGAGGCGGGCATCGGCAAGTCGCGACTCATCGCGGAGCTGCAGATGGAGGCTGCGGTCGACGGCGCCACCATCCTCGAGCTGGGCGGGTCCGGCCTCCAGACCGGCGCCGGCCTCTGGCCCCTGCGTCGGCTCATCGAGGAGCAGGCCGGGCTCGCCGGGGCGGTCGACGGTCCCGATCGACTTGGTCGACTGCGCAGGGCGGCAACCGAAGCGGGACTCGACGACCTCGGCGTCGCCCTCCTCGCCACCGCGCTCGGGATCGATCCGGCCGCGGGGTACGACCGCGTCGAGTCCGACGATCGCCGACTGCGGGAGCAGATCGAGGAGGCCATCCTTCGCTTCGTCAGGGCCGGCTTCGGCGACTGGGGCACCGTCGTCGTGGTCGAGGACCTCCACTGGGTCGACAGCGCCACGCGCGACCTGGTCGGTCGGTTGATCCGGGAGGACGAGCCTCGGCTGCTGGTCGTCCTCACGAGCCGCGATCCCGCTGCGGTCCCTCGTGGCGACCTCGCCACCAGCCTCGTGCTCGCGCCCCTCGACGATCGGGACCGCGTCGACCTCGTCGTCGCCCTCGGCGGCGACGACCTCGATGCCAAGCTCGTCCGGCAGGTGGTCGAGCGCAGCGACGGCATCCCGCTGTTCGCCGGCGAGCTCGTCCGCGCCGCCCTGCTCGAGGGTGATGGACCCGAACCGACGGCCGCCGAGCTCACGTTGGCGATGGCGGGCATGCACGAGGATGCTCGCGGCGTCCCCGAGGTGCTCTACGAGCCGCTCGTCGCCCGACTGAACGTCGCGCCGCACGCGATGGAGGTGGCGGCCGTGGCCGCGACCCTCGGTCGGGACGTCGACCGCGCGTTGCTCGTACGTGCCACCCCGCTGCCGGCGGCGGAGGTCTACGACGGCATCCAGGCCCTCCTCGACGACCGCATCCTCGAGCCGCATGCCCTGCGTCCCGACCATCTCCGGTTCCACCACGAATTGGTTCGGGCGGTGGTTGAGGACCTCCAGCCACCCCTGCGCTCGCAGCAGCTCCACCGGTTGGTCGCCGACGCGATGCTGGCCGCCGAGGCCGATGGCCAGGCCGTGGACTGGTTCGTGCTCGGCGCCCACCTCCAGGCGGCGGGCGACCTGAGAGCCGGCGCCGACGCGTTCCTGCGGGCCGCCGCCGGGGCGCGGACGCGTGGGGCCCTCCTCGAGGCCCGGGCCATCCTCACCCGAGCGGTGGAGATGGTCAGCGATCCCGGGGTGGACCTTCCCGTGCAGGAGGTGGCGGTCCGGCTGCGGCGCGGGTACCTCGCGGTCTCGCTCGAGGGCAACACCAGCGCCACCGCGATGGCGGACTACGACCGGTGCCTCGAGCTCGTGGCGTCCGGAGACGACCCCGACGGGCTGGTCAGCACGCTCACCTGCATCGCGGCCTACTGCATGGCCAAAGGTGAGCTCGACCGCTGCACCGCGCTCTACATGCCGATGTCCGAGGTCACCGGCCCGCTCCGGGGCATCGCGCGATACCTCGCGAAGACCGGTGAGGCGATGGCCACCTTCTACCGCGGCGACCTCCGGAGGGCTCTGACACTCGCCGAGGAGGCGATCGTGTTGGGCGCCGCCTTCGATCAGGTCGACGCCTACGAGGCCTGGTACTTCGTGCCGCTCGACCCACGGGTGTGCAACCACGGCACGGTGGCGATGGCCCGGTTCCTCATGGGGGATGTGGCCGGCTGGAGGGAGCACGTCCGCGCGTCGCGGTCCGCGGCCATGGCCCTCCCGTTCCCCACCGGTGCGTTCACGCTCGCCGGCTTCATCACCTTCGAGGTCTGGATGCACGTCGAGCTCGGCCTCGACGATGGGGTCCTCGCCCTCCTCGACGAGATCGACGAGATCTCGGCCCGCCACGGGTTCGACCAATGGGCGATCGTGGCCTCCACCCAACGGGAGGTCTCCAACGCCCTACGGGCGATCGACCGAGGCGACGACCCCGCCGAGATCCTCCGGCTCGGCCACACGCTGGGCGGCTACCTCGCCATGTGGAAGACCATGGACCAGTGGGTGTTCCTCACCTACTACACGACCTGCCAGGGGCGGCTGTTCGCCGCGGCCGGTGAGCGGGGGCTGGCCCGCGCCACCTTCGAGGAGTCGCTGGCCATCGGTGAGCGCACCGGGATGCGCTTCTACGACGCGGAGACGCTGCGCCACCTCGCGGGCGTGCAAGACGACCCTGCGGAGCGCCTGGCGATGTTGGATGCAGCCCTCGAGCTCGCCAGCGAGCAGAAGGTCGCGTTCATCGCGCTTCGCGTCGCAGCCGACCTCCACCGCGAGACCGGCGACGATGCCCGGCTGCGCGACGTCGTGGCGCAGTTCCCGGAGTCGGCCAGCTACGCGGCGCTCGACCTCGCCCGGGTGCTGGTGAGCGACAGGGCCTGAAGGCCGCTCCGGCCGAAGGCCGGTCCGGCCTAGTGCGCGGAGGCGGCTGAGCTGGCCTCGGCCACCGACAGCCGGAGCTCGGCCCGGCGGAGGGCCAGGGCGGCGGTGTCGCTGTCGGCGTCGGTGCGCAGGTCCGCCTCGGCTCGCTCCTTGGCGGTGCGGGCACGGGGCACGTCGATCTGGTCCTTGGGCTCGGCCACGTCGGAGAGGATCGTGACCCGGTCGTTGGACACCTCGACGAACCCGCCGTGGACGGCGAGGAGCTGGTCGCCGCCGCCCTCCTCCCGGATGAGCACCCGGCCGATGTCGAGGGCTCCCACGAACGGGGCGTGGCCGGTGAGGAAGGCGATCTCGCCACCCTCGAGGGTGCGCGCGATGACCATCTCGGCCTCACCCGTCCAGAGGATGCGCTCCGGCGAGACGAGCTCGACGTGGAGCGTCATCGAGGAGTCTCCGACAACTCCGAGGCGGACGCGGCTGAGCCAGAGACGCCGCTGCTACGCCCGCTCACTCGCTGCCGCTCGCTCACTTGAGGAGCTCGGCGGCCTTGGCCCGCACGGAGTCAGCGCCGCCGACGTTGAGGAAGGCCTGCTCGGGAAGGTCGTCGAGGTCGCCGTTGACGAGCTGCTCGAACGAGTCGACCGTCTCCTCCACGGGGGTGAACACGCCGTCGAGGCCGGTGAAGTTCTTGGCCACGAACATCGGCTGCGACAGGAACCGCTGGATCTTGCGGGCCCGGGCCACCGTGATGCGGTCCTCCTCGGTGAGCTCGTCGAGCCCGAGGATGGCGATGATGTCCTGCAGCTCCTTGTAGCGCTGGAGCGTCTGCTGCACGCGGCGGGCCACGTCGTAGTGGCGCTGGCCCACGACCTCGGGGGCGAGGATGGTGGAGGTGGACGACAGCGGGTCCACGGCCGGGTAGATGCCGAGGGCCGCGATGTCACGGGACAGCTCGGTGGTGGCGTCGAGGTGCGTGAAGGTGGTGAACGGCGCCGGGTCGGTGTAGTCGTCGGCGGGCACGTACACGGCCTGCAGCGAGGTGATCGACCGGCCGCGGGTGGAGGTGATCCGCTCCTGCAGCACGCCCATCTCGTCGGCGAGGGTGGGCTGGTAGCCCACGGCGGACGGCATGCGGCCGAGGAGGGTGGACACCTCGGAGCCGGCCTGCACGAACCGGAACACGTTGTCGACGAACAGGAGCACGTCCTGGTTCTTCACGTCGCGGAAGTACTCGGCGATGGTGAGGGCCGACAGGGCCACCCGGAGGCGCACGCCCGGGGGCTCGTCCATCTGGCCGAACACGAGGGCCGCCTTGTCGAGCACGGTGGTGTGCTCGTCGATGACGGTCTCGCCCATCTCGATGAAGAGGTCGGTGCCCTCACGGGTGCGCTCGCCCACGCCGGCGAAGACGGACACGCCGCCGAACTGGCTGGCCACGCGGTTGATCATCTCGGTGATGAGCACGGTCTTGCCCACGCCGGCGCCGCCGAACAGGCCGATCTTGCCGCCCTGCAGGTAGGGGGTGAGGAGGTCGATGACCTTGATGCCCGTGGGGAACACGATCTTCTGCGGCTCGAGCGTGTCGAAGTCCGGTGCCGGGCGGTGGATCTCCCAGTAGGCCTCGATCTTGCTCTCGTCGAGGGCCGGGACGTCGAGGGGCTGGCCGATGACGTTGACCACGTGGCCGAGCACGGCGTCGCCGACCGGCATCGAGAGGCCGGCACCGGTGTTGCGCACCGCGGTGCCGCGCACGAGGCCGTCGGTCGGGCGGAGGCAGATGGCCCGCACGCGGCTGTCGCCGATCTGCTGGGCGACCTCTGCGCGGACCTCCTGCGCCTTGCCGTCGATCGTGATGTCGAAGGACAGCGCGGTGTTGATGCGCGGGACGGCGTCGGGCGGGAACTCGACGTCGATCACCGGGCCGGCGATGGCGACGACGCGGCCGTCCTTCAGGATGGGGGTGCTCTCGGTGACGGTCATTCGGATCTCCCGGATCAGTGCGTGTGATCGGCTGTGTGGTGGTGGCCTTGGCCGCGGAGGAAGTCGGCGACCCTGAGGGCGTTGTCGGCGAGCAGGTCGGAGCCGTCGGACTGCCCGGCGCGGAGCGCCTCGGAGCCGCTGACGATCTCCATGATCTCGGTGGTGATGGAGTCCTGGCGGGCACGGTTCATCACGCGGCTGAGCTTGGTGATGAGCTCCTCGGCGTTGTCCGTGGCGGACTTCATCGCTCGCTGCTGGGCGGCGAAGAAGGAGGCCGAGCCCTCGAGCAGCGCGGCGTAGAGCCGGGCCTCGGCGTAGCGAGGCAGGAGACGGTCGAGGATCTCGCCGGCCTCGGGCTCGAACTCGTAGTCGGCGGAGGGACCGGTGGACTCCGCGGCCGCGGTGTCGAGCTCGAGCGGGACGAAGCGGCGTTCGATGACCTTCTGGACGCCGGTGGAGATGAACTGCGTGGTGACGATCTCCACCTGGTCGTACTCGCCCGCTTCGAAGCGGCCGACGACGGCCTCGGCCACCTTGCGGGCGTCCTCGTAGGTCGGCTCGTCGGAGAAGCCCATGAAGGCGTCGTCGATCTCGTAGCCCCGGAAGCGGAAGTAGCCGGTGGCCTTCTTGCCGACGGTGACCAGGCGGGTCTGCTTGCCCTCGGCCCGCAGCGCCGCCATCGACCGCTCGGCGGTCCGGATGACGTTGGTGTTGTACCCACCGCAGAGGCCGCGGTCACCGGCGATGACCACGAAGGCCACGGTGCCGACGGACTCGGGCTGCTGCAGGAGGGGCGACGACGAACCGGCGCCGGCCGCCGCGAGGTTGCGGATCACCTCGGTGATCTGCTCGCTGTAGGGACGGGCGGCGTTGACGCGCTGCTGCGCCTTCATGATGCGGCTGGCGGCGATGAGCTCCATCGCCTTGGTGATCTTCTTCGTCGACTGCACCGACTTGATGCGTCGACGCAGGATCCGCTCGGTGCCGCCGGCCATGGGACTAGTGGGCCTCGGTCTCGGTGTCCGCGAGGACCGCGTCGGCGGCCACGACCGCGGCGGGTGTCACCTCGGGCGTGCCACCGGTGGGCTGGAACTGGTCGGTGTATGCCTGGAGGCCGGCGACGAAGGCGTCCTGGTCCGGGATGTTCCCGGTCGACTTGATGCCGTCGAGGATGTCGCCGTGGCGGGTGCGGAACCAGTCGAGGAGCCCGTCCTCGAATCGGCGGACGTCCTCCACCGGGACGCCGTCGAGGAAGCCGTTGGTGCCGGCGTAGAGCGACACGACCTGCTCCTGCACGGGCATCGGGCTGTTGAGGTTCTGCTTGAGCAGCTCGACGAGGCGGTAGCCGCGGTCGAGGGCCGACTGGCTGACCTTGTCGAGCTCGGAGCCCAGCGAGGCGAACGCCTCGAGCTCGCGGAACTGGGACAGGTCGCCCTTCAGGGTGCCGACGGCGGTCTTCATGGCCTTGATCTGGGCGGCGCCGCCCACGCGGGACACCGACTGGCCGGTGTCGAAGGCGGGACGCACACCGGACTTGAACAGGTCGTCCTGGAGGAAGACCTGGCCGTCGGTGATCGAGATCACGTTGGTGGGGATGTAGGCGGAGATGTCGCCGGCCTTGGTCTCGATGACCGGGAGGGCGGTGAGCGAGCCGGCGCCGTTGGCGTCGGACAGCTTGGCGGCCCGCTCGAGGAGCCGGCTGTGCAGGTAGAACACGTCGCCCGGGTACGCCTCGCGGCCCGGCGGGCGGCGGAGGAGCAGCGACACCTGGCGGTAGGCCTCGGCCTGCTTCGACAGGTCGTCGTAGACGATGAGCGCGTGCTCGCCGTTCTCCATCCAGTGCTGGCCCATGGCGCAGCCGGCGTACGGGGCGAGGTACTTGAACGGCGCGGGGTCGGACGCACCGGCCACCACGACGACCGTGTACTCCAGGGCGCCGTGCTGCTCGAGGGTGGCCACGGTGTTGGCGACCGTGGACTCCTTCAGCCCGATGGCCACGTAGATGCACTTCACGCCCAGGCCGCGCTGGTTGATGATCGTGTCGATCGCGATCGTGGTCTTGCCGGTCTTGCGGTCGCCGATGATGAGCTCGCGCTGGCCACGGCCGATCGGGGTCATGGCGTCGATCGCCTTGATGCCGGTCTGCAGGGGCTCGTGCACCGGCTTGCGGCCGATGATGCCCGGCGCCTGGATCTCCATCCGGCGGTCGTGCACGTTGGTGAGCGGGCCCTTGCCGTCGACCGGGTTGCCGAGGGCGTCGACCACGCGGCCGAGCACGCCGTCACCGGCCGGCACCGACAGGATCTGCCCGGTGGCCTTCACGGTGGAGCCCTCACGGACGGCGCCGCCGTCGCCGAGCACCACGGCGCCGATCGACTCCTCGTCGAGGTTGAGCGCCAGGCCGCGGATGCCGCCTTCGAACTCGAGCAGCTCGTTCACGCCCACGCCCGGGAGGCCCGAGACGGTGGCGATGCCGTCGCCCACCTCGATGACCCGGCCGACCTGCGCGGCGTCGAGCCCGGGGCGAACCCCTCGAGGTTCTTCTTGAGCGCTGCAGCGATGTCTGCGGTGTTGATGGTCAGCTCTGCCATCTGCGTCGTCTCTTCCTTCGCGGTAGGTGTTGCGTCAGGTCGTCAGCGTCAGAACGCGGTCTTCAGCTGGTCGAGGCGGGTCTTCACGGAGCCGTCGATCACGGTGTCGCCGATCTGGGCCACGAGGCCGCCGAGCACGGTGGGGTCGATGACCACCTTGAGCTCGACCGCCTTGCCGGTGGCCTGTCCGAGGGCCGTGGCCAGGCGGGCCTTCTGGTCGTCGGTGAGCTCCACGGCGGAGCGGACCTCGGCCAGGGCCTTGTCGGCCTCGGCCGCGCTCATGCGCACGAGCTCCTCGGTGATCGACAGCAGGTCGCGTGAGCGACCGGCGGCCACGACCATCGAGAGCAGCGCGGTGGTGAGCGGGTTGGCCTGGCCACCGAGGAGGTCCTCGATGATCTGCTGGCGCCGGCTGACGGGCAGCGCGGCGTCGGTGAGCGTGGTGCGCAGCTCGTCGTTGCCCTCGAGCACCCGGGCGAAGCGGAAGAGCTCGTCTTCCACCTCCGCCAAGCTGCCCTCGGAGCGGGCCACGCCGAACAGCGCGGTGGCGTAGGCCAGCGTGCGATCCTCGCCGGTGCTCATCGGCTGCCAGCCCCGAGGTCGGAGCGCCGCGCGCCAGCCGATGACGTCGCCGCTGCGCGGCGCCGGGATGCCTGTGGGTTCGGCGATTCGCTGGCGCTCATCGCTGGTTGGCCACCTGGTTGATGTAGTCCTCGATCAGCTGGACCTGGGTGGCCTGGTCGAGGCTGTGGCCCACGACGACCTCGGCGGCACCGATGGCCAGCTGGGCCACCTCGCCCCGGAGGTCGGCGATCGCCTGCACCTTGGCGGCCTCGACGTCGGCGGCCGCCTTGCTGCGCAGCTCGGCCAGCTCGGCCTGGAGACGGGTCTCCTGGTCGCGCTTCAGGGCGTCGGCGGCCTGCCGGGCACCCTCGATGATGCGACCGGCCTCGGCCTTGGCGTCGGCCAGGTCGGCCCGGTACTTGTCGAGCACGCCCACGGCCTCGGTCTTGGCGTCCTCGGCAGCGGCGAGGTCGCCGCGGATCCGCTCCGTGCGGCCCTCCATGCCCTTCTTGATCGCCGGGAAGCCGAACTTCGCGACGAGCAGGAACAGGAGGACGAAGGAGATCGTGCCCCACACCAGCTCATCGGTGGCGGGCAGGATCGGGCTCGGTGCCTCCTGGCAGTCGTCGACGCGACCGCCGTCGACCAGGATCGGGATGCACTCGATGTCGGCGTGGGTGGCGTCGTTCTCCTCCGCCAGCTCCTCGGCGTGGTGGATGATCTCCTCGGTCTCGGCCTCGGAGGTGCCACCTTCCTCCTCCTGAGCGGAGGCGACAGGAGCGAAGGCGACGAGCCCGACGACTGACAGGCCGATGGCGAGCAGGGTGCTCGCCAGCATTGCGCGGGTGCGGAATCGCACGGTGGCCTCCTCAGCCAGAGATGATGAACGAGAGCACGAAGCCGAACAGGGCGAGGGCTTCGGTGAAGGCGATGCCGAGGAACATGGTGGTGCGCACCATGCCGGCGGACTCGGGCTGACGGGCCATGGCGGTGATGGCGTTGCCCACCACGATGCCGATGCCGACGCCCGGGCCGATCGCAGCGCCGCCGTAGACGATGCCTCGACCGACGGCGGTGAGTCCCTGGACGAGCTCGCCCGGGTCCTGCTCAGCGAGAAGTTGCAGCACGGTCATGTCTCCTTGGTTGTTTCTCTCAGTTAGTGCGAGGGGTGCATCGCGTCGGCGATGTACACCGCCGCGAGGATCGTGAAGATGTACGCCTGGAGGAAGGCCACCAGGATCTCGAAGGTGCTGAGGAAGACCAGCAGCCCGAACGAGAAGGGGAAGATGCCGAGCGTGGGGCCGACCTGGGCCACCGCCGCCGTGATCACCGCGAAGCTCACGAGGAGCAGGTGACCGGCGAGCATGTTGGCGAAGAGCCGGACCGCCATGCTGAGCGGCTGCGAGATGAACTTGGTGACCAGCTCGATCGGCGTGAGGAGCACGTACATCACCTTCGGGACGCCGGGCATGAACATGATCGACTTCAGGTACTTGATGGGCCCTTGGCTCATCACGCCGACCACGTGGTAGATGACGTACACCAGCAGCGCCATGAACATCGGCAGCGCGATGCGGGCGTTGACCGGCATCTGCACGCCGGGGATCAGGCCCCAGATGTTGCAGGTCAGGATGAACGTGAACAGCGTCAGCAGGAACGGCGTGAACTTCCGCCCGTCCTCACCGATCGTCTGGAGCACGATGCCGTCTTCGACGAAGTCGACGGCCATCTCGGCGACGTTCTGCATGCCCGTGGGCACGAGGGCCTGCTTGCGGCCTCCGACGAACAGCACCGTGAAGGCGATGGCCGCGGACACCCACATCAGGATGACGACCTTGTTCACGGAGAACGCGCCGCTCCCGAACAGGGTGGGCCACTCCACGACATGGGAGATGGGCGGGAACTCCAACCCGAGGATCACGAGTCGACGACCTCCTTGGCAGTGGTGGGCTTGAGGCCCGGAAAGGCGAGCGAGGCAGAGACGAACCGCATCTCCCAGAACAGCAGCCCCAGGTGCGTGACGAGCACGATGATGCCGAGCGCCGTCATGTCGATCCATGCGGCGTTGCGCACCGCGAACAGCACGGCGGTGACGAGGCCCATGCGGACGGCGAAGCCGCCGAGGGACATCGCCATGATCGTGTTGAAGGACCGCTTGGCCGCCCAGGAGAGACCGAGGGCGGCGAGCATGAGGTTGACGGCCACGAGGGCGATGGCCACCAGGGCGGACGAGGCGCCGTCGGTGCCCCAGATCAGGCCGGCGAGCAGGACGATGCCGGGGACGAACCACACGCCGCGCCGGAGCATGTCCACCGCCAGCTCGCGCTCCACCTCGGGGGCGGGCGGGACCGGGACCAGGCGGTCGGCGTAGCTCACGGCGCGTCCTTCGAGGGCGTGGTGTCCTCGGTGCGCTTCGGCCCGAGCAGCTCCTGCTGCTTGCGGTCCATCGTGGCGCTGTAGCCCGTGAACTGCTTCCAGGTGACGTAGCCGATGGTGAACGCGAAGAGGAAGAGGAAGAACCCCGGGAAGGTGCCGAGCCAGCGGTCGATCTGCCATCCGATGAGCGCCATGACGATGGGGGTCACGGCCAGCTCCACGGCGGTCGACAACGCGTTGCCGAACCCGTTGTTGAGCTCACGCTTGGCGGAGAGATCGAACACCGTTGTCCAGGACCTCGGGACCATCCAGCCGGTCTCGCGACCAGCGCTTGTGAATACATTCGCAATCTAGAAGATCGAGTGCGAAGTGTGCAAATTCCGCTCCACTCCGACCGGGCGAGCAGGTTAGCAACATCGCGAACCCAGGTTTCCGCCCGTCGCGAACCTGACGCTCCGGTCAGCTGCTGCTGGGGGTGTCGATGCCGAAGGTGGTGCCGATCAGCTCCACGAGGCTGGCCACCACCACCTCGAACTCGTGCAGCTCCACGTGGTCCGTGACGGCCACGTCGAGCTCGCGGAAGTACCGGTCGAGCGTCTGCCGGGGGCCCGGCCCGAACCACGTGGCCTCGTCCCACGCCGCGTCGAGCTGGTCGCGGGCCGCGTCGACGGCCTCGGCGATCGTGGCCATCGACTCGCCCTCGCCGCCCGCGAGGGCCTGCTCGTACTCGATGGGGATCCGTTGGAGCGCGGTCGCCGCGTCCGCGGCCTGGTCCCGCACGGACTCCACCGCGTCGTCGATGCCCTCGGCGGTCCCGCGGCCCACCACGAAGCCGAGCAGCAGCCCGACCACCAGGCCGGCGGCGACGAGGAGCACGAGGCGGCGGCGGCGGGTGCTCGGGGGGACGTAGATGGCCATGCGGCTCCTCGGTGGTGGGTAGGCGGGGTCGCCGCAGTCGTCAGCCCTGGAGGACCACGGCCACCGCCGGGCCCCGCTCGGGATGGAGATCGTGGCAGGCGGCGACGAGCTGCGTCGGCGGCACCTGGAGGGCGCGGTTGCCCTGGACGACCCAGGCCGTGGGCTCGATGGTCACCGGGCCCTTCCGCCGGGTGGCCAGGTCGACGACGTCGGAGAGGCCGTCATCAGGGAGCCGGCGCACGGCCCCGAGCCCGGCGGCGACCACGTCGCCGAAGCGGTCGAGGATGACGGCGGAGGCGAGGGTGCCACCTCGATCGCCGGAGACCCCGGTGACCCAGTGGCGACCGACCGCGCTGGCGTGGTGGTTCCCGAACGGGCTGACGAGCTGCCCCGCCTCGGCCTCGGAGATGGGTTGACGTCCGGGGAGGGCCTCGGCCGCCGAGCCGACCGAGCCGGTGGCGACGCCCCGCACGACGGTGCCGTCGGGATCCAGCTCGACCCGCACGTCGACGCTGCCCGGCTCGGCCCCTGCCTCGACGCAGGCCGCATCGACCACCTCCGCCAGCCCGACGACGTCCACCGTCTGCCCGGCCACCACGGTGCGCTCGCGCTCCACCCGCACGAACGACAGCGCGTCGCCGACGGCGGAGATGACCTCGGCCAGGTCGGGCACGATGCACTCGAGGCCGAGCACGTGGGCCACGTGGCGACCGAGGCCGCCCGCTCCCCCACCCACGGCCACGATCGTGGGCCGGGTGAGGTCGAACTCGTCGGCCACGGCCATCGCCAGGCTGCCGACCGCCTCGGCCGACGTGTTCAGGACCCGTTCGGCCAGCTCGTGCCCGTCGAGGCCGAGCAGCCGGCCGGCCGCGGCGAACCCGGCCACGGCGGCACCCTCGTCCGCGCCGTTGGCGGCGTGGTCGCCTGGCTGCACGACACCGAGGACGATCGCGGCACAGGTGTTGGTGAGGGCCGCGCCGCCGCCGTCGGCCAGGCGGAGCGCGACGTGATCGGCTGGGTCGCCCGGGCGCGGGGCGACGAGCTCGGCCACCGCCCCCTCGAGGCGCTCGGCCGGCAGGTAGCAGGAGTACGGCAGCCCCGCGATGTGGGCGCTGCGGGGACCGACGCCGTAGAGCCGGCCCTTGCGGGCCCGCACCATCGAGCCGCCGGCCACCCCGATCACCCGGACGTCGAGGGCCCGCACTGCGGTGGCGTGGCTCGCGACCTGCACGTACGACAGGGCCGGCCGGCCGTCGCGCACCGCCGCGATGTTCGTCGACGTGCCGCCCACCTCGATGACGATGCCCTCGACCAGGCGGGTGTGGCGCAGCACCCCCGCCACGGAAGCCGCCGGGCCGGAGTAGAGCGCGCGGGCCGGTTCGCGACGCAGGCCGGCGGGATCGGTGGCCCCGCCGTCGCCGCGCATCACCATCACGGGAGCGTGGACGCCGGCCTCGGCCACGCCCCGCTCGACGTGCTCCTCGGTGCGGACGGCGATCGGCAGCACCGACGCGTTGAGCGCGGCGGTGACGGCCCGCAGCTCGAGGCCGTACAGGCCGGTCATCTCCGCTGATCCGCAGGCGGGGAGGCCGCGGGCGAGCGCCAGCTCCACCGCCCGGCGCTCGTCGGTGCCGCCGTCGGGGGCGAAGGCCTCGGCCACGCAGATCGTGGTGGCCCCGCCGGCGACGAGTCGGTCGAGCGCGGCCGAGACCGCGGCCTCGTCGAAGCCGCGGGTGAGGTCGACCATCTCGTGCACCGTGGGCAGGCGCTTGTCGGGGGCCAGCTCCACCTTGTCGAGCCGCGTGCGCTTGGCCGCCTTGCGCAGGTCGGGCTGGCGACCGAGGCCGAGCACCCCGACGGTGGCCACGTCGCCCTCCAGCAGGGCGTTCACCGCCTGCGTCGTCGAGTAGGTGATGAGCTCGACGTCGCCCGACCCCGGCGGCGTGGGCCACCTCGGCGACCACCTTCACGACGCCCGCGGCCGAGCCCTGAGCGTCGTCGTGGGTGGTGGGCACCACGGCTCGGGCCCGTACCTCGCCGGTGGCGACGTCGATCGCCACCGCCTTCGTGAAGGTCCCCCCGACGTCGACGCCGATCCGAACGCCCACGAAGCGGCCTAGGTGAGCGCGGGCTCGTCGACCGGCGCCGCGTCGTCCACGGGCGCGGCCAGCGCCTTGCGCCGGCGGGCGTAGCCGTAGGTGACGATGCCGCCGAGCACGTAGACGACGAGCAGCACCAGCTGCCCGATCACGCTCGGCCCGGTGGGGAAGTACCCCGTGGCCTGGGCCAGGAAGATCGGCAGGCGGGGCCACGAGTCGAGCACGTGGAGGTCGATGACCGCCGCCTCCTGCAGGGCGCGGAGCGCGTTGCCGAGCACGGCGATCGACGAGGCCATCACCACGATGAGCGCGCCGGCGAGGAAGCGCTTCACCGGGAGGTGACCGGCCCATCTTGAGCACCGCCCACGCGACGCCGGCCAGCACCACGGCGGCGGCGCCCATGCCGAGGAAGATCCAGAGCCGGAGGCCCTGCCCGAAGGAGAACAGCGCCTGGTAGAAGAGCACCGTCTCGAAGCCCTCGCGGTACACCGCGGTGAAGCCGACGAGGGCCAGCGATGCGGCCGAGCCGACCGACGCCGCCTTCCAGACCCGGGCCTGGAGGAACTCCATGCGGCGCCGCTGGTCGAGACGGGCGATCAGCCAGAACGAGACGTAGAACAGCATCGCCACCGCCAGGAGGCCGGTGACGGCCTCGAGGACCTCTCGACCGAACGGCAGCGCCGAGAAGATGGCGTCGACGGCGAAGAACGTGACGACGGTGGCGACGACGGCCAACCCGACGCCGACGAGGATCGGCTTGCGCTGGCGTACGTGCCCGCTCGTCTCCAGATAGGTGAGGAGCACCGACAGGAGCAGCACCGCCTCGAGTCCCTCCCGCAGCAGCAACGTGAACGACTGGCCGAACATGAGGGCCGGGGCGCCGAACCCGGTGGCCGTGAGCTTCCGCTCGGCCTCGTCGATCAGCCCGCGCAGGGTGACGATGCGGTCGCGCACCTCGCCGGTGGGGGCCTCGGTCTCGATGAGCCCGCGGACGCGGGCGAACACGTCCTCCACGCTGAAGCGGAAGTCGATGCCCGCCACGACGTCGAGCGGGGCCTCCACGGCTTCGAAGCAGCCGAGGTAGCCGCTCCGTGCCTCGGCGAACGCCTCGTCGCGCTTGTCCGCGTCGAGCAGCCGGAGCGTCCGGTCGATCGACGCCCGCACCTCCGCGAGCTGGTCGATGGCCTCCTGCTTGGAGAGCGAGCCCTGCGAGCACTCGGCCGCAGGCGCCGCGGGCGAGGACGGGCTGGCACCGGCGGGACCCGCGCCCAGGTTCCCCAGGACGCAGAGCCCGACCGCGAGGAGCAGGCCGGCGGCGAGGCGCGAGGTGCGGGGCACGGCCTAGGAGGTCATGCCCTCGTCGGTGGCGTAGCTGTCGCCCGCCCCGCCCTGGGTGGTCGAGGTGGTCGAGCCGTCGTCGCCCGCGGGAGCGGTGGTGGTGGTGGCGCTGGCGCCGCTTCCGGCGTCGGCCGAGTGGGCGGCGATGAACTCGGCGGCGGCGATCTCCTGGTCGTCGGCACCCTGCTGGATGCGCTCGTCGTTGTCGTTCTCGGCGCCGTCCTTGATGAGGCCCTGCGCGGTCTCGATCCGCTCGTAGATGTCGAGGTCGGTGTCCTTGATGGTGCCCTCGATGCCCTCCCAGATCTCGTGGAGCTCCTCGTACTCGGCCAGCGCCTTCGTGTAGTCACCCGAGGCGGCGGCGGAGGCCGCCTCCGCGCCGTGGTCGACCATGACCGGCAGACCGGCGAGCACCTCGGACATCGGTGCCTTCACATCCTCCGGGGAGGTGGTCTCGGTGTCGGTGCTCGTGTCGTCGTCCCCGCAGGCGGCGAGGCCACCGAGGGCGAGGAGGCCGATGGAGGCGGCGGCGATGGAACGGCGGAGCGAGGTGTACGGCATACCTAACAGTATGACGGAAGCACGCTGGATTCCTAGTCGGCGTCGGCCTCTGCGTCGGCCTCGCTCGCGTGGAGGCCCGCCCCGAACATCGTGTAGAGCCCGAGCCCGGCGGCCAGGACTGCGAACGGGATGTAGAGGTCGCCCTCGCCGCTGTAGGTCGGGTAGAGGACGATGGCCGACAGCAGGGCCGTCCACGTCCACAGGATCGCCACGCTCCGTCGCTGACCGTGGCCGAGGCGCATGAGGCGGTGGTGCAGGTGGTCCTTGTCGGCCACCGTGACCCCGAGCCCCCGCCGCGCCCGTCGCAGGATCGAGAAGGCGGTGTCGAACACCGGTACCCCGAGGATCACCAGGGGGATGAACAGCGGGGCGAAGAAGAAGAAGGTCTGCCCGGAGAACTGCGCGTCGGTGTTGCCGCCCACGGCGATCGTCGACGTCGCCATGAGCATCCCGAGCAGGAGGGCGCCGGCGTCGCCCATGAAGATCCGGGCCGGGTGCCAGTTGTGGGGCAGGAACCCCAGGCAGGCTCCGAGCACCGCGGCGGCCACGATCGGGCCGACGTTGTCCGGGCCGAGCGCACCGATGTCGTCCAGGCGCTCGCAGTAGAGGAGGAGGGCGGCGGCCCCGATGGCCACGATCCCGCCGGCCAGCCCGTCGAGGCCGTCGATGTAGTTGATGGCGGTGGTCATCCCGACCACCCACAGCACGGTGAGCAGCGTCGACATGTCCGGCGAGAGCGAGAGCAGCCCGGCGAACGGGATGCGGAAGAAGATGATGCTCACTCCGGCGATCGACAGCGTGGTGGCCGACAGGACCGTGCCGGCGATCTTCGCCGGGGGGGACACCTGGCGCAGGTCGTCGAGCTGTCCGACGCCGAACATCACCACCGCGGCCAGCGCCACCCCCAGCGGGATGGTGCTCGCCTGGAAGACGGGGTCGAAGTCGCTCCGCAGCCACGCGACCGCGAGACCCGCCAGCACCCCGAGGAGGATCGCGGCGCCGCCGAGCAGCGCCGTCGGCTGCGTGTGGACGCGGCGCTCGTCGGGCTTCTGCACGGCGCCGATCCGGAACGAGAGCCGGTGGAAGTAGGGCGTGGCGGCCCAGGTGACCAGGGCCGCGACGAGGACGATCGGCGCGAAGGGCCACAGGTAGTCAGCCACGACCGAGCGCCCGCCCGCCTACGGGTACGGCGTGAACTTGGAGCAGAGGGCCACCACGTCGTCGTGCACCGCCGCCAGCTCGGCCTCGTCCTCTCGACCCACGAGGACACGGTGGATGAGCTCGGCGATGGTGGCCATCTCGGCCGTGCCCATCCCCTGCGTGGTGACCGCCGGCGTGCCGATGCGGAGACCGGAGGTGATGTACGGCGGACGAGGGTCGTCGGGCACCGTGTTCTCGTTGAGGCTGATGCCGGCCTTGTCGAGGGCGAGACGGGCCTTCTTGCCCGACAGGTCGGGGTCGAACGAGCGCAGGTCGACGAGCATGAGGTGGTTGTCCGTGCCGCCGGACACGAGCCGGAGGCCGTGGCCGGCCAGCGCCTCTGCCAGTGCGGCGGCGTTGGCCACCACCTGGGCGGCGTACTCCTTGAAGGCGGGCGTGGCCGCCTCGGCGAACGCGACCGCCTTCGCCGCCACCACGTGGTCGAGGGGGCCGCCCTGCAGCCCGGGGAAGACCGACTTGTCGATCGCCTCGGCCAGCTCGGCGGTGCACAGGATCGCCCCGCCCCGGGGACCGCGGAGGGTCTTGTGGGTGGTGAGCGTCATGATGTCGGCGCCGTGCTCCATCGGGTTCGGGTGCATGCCCCCGGCCACGAGGCCGGCGATGTGGGCGGCGTCGAACATGAACAGCGCGCCGACCTCGTCGGCGATCTGGCGGAACGGTCGCGGGTCGATGATCCGTGGGTAGGCCGTGGCCCCGGTGACGATGATCTTCGGCCGGTGCTCGCGGGCCAGCGCCGCCACCTGGTCGAGGTCGATGCGCTCATCGCTCGGCGTGACCCCGTAGCTCACGAAGTCGTAGAGCTTCCCGCTGGCGTTCACCGGCGAGCCGTGGGTGAGGTGCCCGCCCTGGTCGAGGCGCAGGCCGAGGACCTTGTCGCCCGGGTCGAGCAGCGCCAGGTAGACGGCCATGTTGGCGTTGGCGCCGGCGTGGGGCTGCACGTTGGCGTGCGGAGCACCGAAGAGCTCCTTGGCCCGGTCGCGGGCCACGTTCTCGACCTCGTCGATGACCTCGTTGCCGCCGTAGTACCGCTTCGACGGGTAGCCCTCGCTGTACTTGTTGGTGAGCACCGAGCCCGTCGCCCGGAGGACCGCCGGCGAGGTGAAGTTCTCGCTGGCGATGAGCTGGAGGGTGGTGTTCTGGCGCTCGACCTCCCGGTCGATCAGCCCGAAGATCTCGTCGTCAGGGTTCTGCGGCCAGGGCATGGTCAGCTGCACTCCTCGTTAGGCCGGTCGTCGAGCGCGTCCGACCGGTTCGTGACGGGCCTGCGCGACTGCGGCCCTGCGCTGTCTGGTTCGCTCGCGAGCTCGCTCACTCTTCGCGCTCGATGTCGGCGATCTGGGCGACCCGGCGCTCGTGGCGGCCACCCTCGAAGGGCGTGGCCAGCCACAGCTCGAGGATCTCGCTCGCCAGCCCGAAGGCGACGATCCGACCCCCCATCGCCAGGACGTTGGCGTCGTTGTGCTCCCGGCTCATCCGGGCGGTGAACAGGTCGTTGCAGAGCGCGGCGCGCACGCCGTGGACCTTGTTGGCGGCGATCTGCTCCCCCTGACCCGACCCGCCGAGCACGATGCCGCGGTCGGCCTCGCCGGCCACGACGGCCCGGCCCACCGCCGCGCAGATCGGCGGGTAGTCGACCGACTCGGTGCCGTGGGTGCCGAGGTCGATCGGCTCGTGGCCGAGCCGCACGAGCTCGGCGGCCAGGTGACCCTTGAGCTCGACGCCGGCGTGGTCCGCCCCGATCGCGACCCTCATGCGGAGCGCCCCTCGGCCGCGCGCCTGTGCCGTCCGCGCCTGTGCGGCGCGGGCCCGGGGCTCCGGCCACAGGAGGGCCACCATCCGTCCGAGGAGCCCGTCGAGCTCGGCGGCCGTGCCCCGGTACTGCGCGGTGGTGCCGCCGATCGGGTCCTCGACGTCGAAGGCGGGGTCGTGCCCGACGCCGAGGAGGGCCGAGCGCTTGCGGTCGGCGCCGAGGCGGGCCAGCCAGCTCTCGAGCGGCTCGGTGCTGCGGCGGGGCCCCGCCGCGTCGCCCAGCGCCACGAGCTCCTTCAACGTGAAGGTCTTCTCGAGGAAGGCGACGTCGGAGACGGCCACCTCGCGCACGTGCTCCCGGGTCATCGTGATGATGAGGTCGGCGGGACGGAGGATCGCGTCGTCGATCTGCCGGCTGCGGTGGGCGTCGAGGTCGAGGCCACGGTCGGCCATGACCTTGATCGCGTCGGCGGTGGCCGGGCTGCCCGACGGGTAGAGCCCCGCGGAGATGGCCCGGGCCGGGAGCCCGTTCGTGGCGATGAGGTCCCGCAGCAGGGCCTCCGCCATGGGTGACCGGCACTGGTTCGCGGTGCAGACGAGGAGGAGGTCGATGGGGAGATTGTAGATGCGCCGACCCTCGTCCCTAGACTTGACTAATCGGTCAAGTTTGGGAGGGAAAGAGCACCGTGGTCGACCCCCGCACGCCGGTCCTCATCGGGGCCGGGCAGCTCAGCCATCGCGTCGACCGGGGCGAAGCCCCCCTCGAGCCGGTCGACCTGGTGGTCGAGGCCGCGCGACGGGCCGCCGAGGACAGCGGCGTCGGTGACGCCGCGCTCACCGGGCTCGACGCGGTGCACATCGTGTCGATCCTGTCCTTCCGGTACCGCGACCCCGCCGCCCTCGTGGCCGAGCGGGTGGGCGCCACCCCGCGCGACACCACGCTGTCGGGCATGGGCGGCAACGGCCCCCAGACGCTCGTCAACCAGACCTGCCTCGACATCCAGGCCGGTCGAGCCGACCTCGTCCTCATCGGCGGGGCCGAAGCCTGGCGCACGCGGATGGCGGCCCGGGCCGGCAACGCCGAGCTGGGTTGGACCGAACAGGGCGACGACGTCCCCAAGGCCCGCCAGTCGACGCCGGACGTGGCGATGTCGGCCCCGGGCGAGCAGGCCCGCGGCGTGATGATGCCCGTGCAGGTGTACCCGATCTTCGAGCAGGCCCTCCGGATCGCCAACGGCCGGAGCGTGGCTGACCACCTGGTCGCCGTGTCCGAGCTGTGGGCGGGGTTCAGCGCGGTCGCCGCCGCCAACCCGCATGCCTGGATCCAGCGGCAGTACAGCGCCGACGAGATCCGCACCCCGAGCGACGACAACCGCTGGGTCGGCTTCCCGTACACGAAGCTCATGAACTCCAACAACGCGGTGGAGCAGGGCGCCGCCGTGATCCTGTGCTCGGCCGAGCGGGCCGAGTCCCTCGGCGTGCCCCGGGACCGCTGGGTGTTCCCGCACAGCGGCACCGACGCGCACGACCACTACTTCGTGTCCGAGCGCGACGACCTCCGCTCCTCCCCCGCGATGCGCCTCGCCGGTGGCGCCGCGCTCTCACTGGCGGGGATCGGCGTCGACGACCTCGCCCACGTCGACCTCTACTCCTGCTTCCCGAGCGCGGTGGAGATCGCGGCGAACGAGCTCGGCCTCGGCCTCGACCGACCGCTCACGGTCACCGGCGGCCTGTCGTTCGCCGGCGGTCCGTGGAACAACTACGTCACGCACTCCATCGCCGCCATGGCCGGCGTGCTGCGCGACGACCCCGGGAGCATCGGGCTCGTCACCGCCAACGGCGGGTTCATCACGAAGCACGCCTTCGGCGTCTACAGCACCGAGCCGCCGGCCACGCCGTTCCGGCACGCCGACCTGCAGGACGAGGTCGACGCGCTCCCCCGTCGCACCATCGACGAGGCCCCCGACGGCGCGATCGACATCGAGTCGTACACCGTGCTCCACGGGCGCGGCGGACCCGAGAGCGGCCTGGTGGTCGGCCTGCGCCCCGACGGGCAGCGGGCCTGGGGCTCCACGAGCGACGCCGACCAGATGCAGGCGATGCTCACCGAGGAGCTGGCCGGCCGGAAGGCCGACCTCCGCCCCGACGGGAGGTTCAGCTTGCGCTGAACCTTCGAGCCCGAAGCGGAGCTTCGTCCTCGAGCTCTGAGGCCGCCCTTCGCGCGACTCGTCTCCGCTCAGGGGATGGCAGAGCCACACCCTTCGCAGCCGAGGGGTGGCACCCCTCGGGCACCCCGCCCGCCGCGCGCCCCGGGGAGTGGGAGGGGGCGGGAGCCCCCTCGCCTGGCGCAGGGTGTGGCTTCGCCATCCCCGGAGCCCGAAGGTGAGTCGGCCGAAGGCCGGCCTCACAGCTCGGTGACGAACCTCTGGTTCGGCGCCGAAACCCCTACAGCAGGTGGGCCTGAGAGTGGCCAATGACGTCGTCGGCGGGGATCGGGCCCTCGCGCAACGTGCGCCAGGGGCGGGACGTCGTGTCGATCACTGTGGACGCGTGACCTTCGATGGTGCCGCCGTCGACGACCACGGCGAGGCCCTCGCCGAGTGACAGCAGCGCCTCCTCGACCGTGACGGCCGGGGGCTCGCCGCTCCGGTTGGCGCTCGTGGTGGCCAGCGGCCCGACCCGCTCGGCCACCATGCGGACGACGGGGTGGTCGGGCACGCGCAGACCGACCGTGCCCTCGGGGTCGCCGAGGTGGAGCTCGACCCCCTGGCGCCGACGGCACACCAGCGTCAGCGGTCCCGGCCACCAGCGCTCGCCGCACGAGCGGACGACCGCCTCGTCCGCCGGGTCCACCAGCGAGGCCGCCTGCCGCGCGTCGGCGCAGAGGACCGCGATCGGGGTGGTCGCCGTCCGGGCCTTCAGGTCGAACAGCTTGGCCGTGGCCTGCTCGTCGGAGGCCAGGGCGGCGATCCCGTAGAGCGTGTCCGTGGGGAGCAGCACGACGCCCCCGTCGAGCAGCGCCTCCACGATCGGGTCGACGACGCCATCGAGCTCGTCGGTGGCGTCGAGGTGCAGCGGGGCGTCCACGAAGCGTCAGTCAACACCAGCGCGGGCCACCAAGGCCCGGTCGCGGCCGGTCAGGTCCTCGTGGATGGCGGCATCGGCGAACCCCGCCGCGCTGGGCCAGGTCGAGCACCGCGTCGCCCTGGTCGTCGCCGATCTCGACGACGAGGGTGCCGCCGGGCCGGAGCCAGGTGGGGGCCTCCGCCACGATGCGACGGACGTGGCCCAGCCCGTCGTCGCCGCCGAACAGCGCAAGGTGCGGCTCGTGGTCGCGCACCTGGCGGGCCACCAGCGCGCCGTCGGGCACGTACGGCGGGTTGGCCACCACCACGTCGAAGCCGCGGTGCAGCTCCCCCGGCAGCGCGTCGAACCAGTCACCTTCGGCCAGGCGCACCACGCCGCCGCGGCGACCGAGCCCGGCGGTGTTGGCCCGGGCGACCACCAGCGCGTCGGCCGACGCATCGGTGGCCCAGACCTCGACGTCGGGCCACCGCTCGGCCGCGATCGACAGCGCGATGGCCCCCGATCCCGTGCCGAGGTCGACGACCCGGCCGCCGGGGGGCACCGCGTCGATGGCGAGGCCGGCGACCACCTCGGTCTCCGGCCGGGGGATGAGCACCCGCGGGTCGACGTAGAGGTCGAGCGTGCGGAAGCCCCACTGGCCGAGCACGTACTGCAGGGGCTCCCCCGCCGCCCGTCGCTGCACCATCTCGTCGAAGGCGGCGGCATGGCGGGCGTCGGCCACGTCGTCGAGCGCCGAGGCCTGCTCCGCCGAGGTCAGGCCGCTGGCCCGCTCGATGATCCAGCGCACCTCTGTTCTGTCAAGGGACGCTGCGATCGCTGCGTCCCGCAGCAATCGCCACGTCGGGGGAGCGCTGAGCACTGTGCTTCTAGGCGCCTTCGCTGGCGCTCAGGCGCTGTG
>CAVSIC010000014.1:0-31083 GCA_963727905.1 uncultured Microthrixaceae bacterium | reverse complement strand
GGACCGGACGATCTGCTTCATGATCGTGGTCTTGCCTGCCTTGGGCGGCGAGACGATCAGGCCGCGCTGGCCCTTCCCGATCGGGGCGATGAGGTCGATGATCCGCGCCGTCATGTCCGTGGACGACTGGTCGAGCTCGAGCTTGAGCTTCGTGTCCGGGAACAGCGGGGTGAGGTCGTCGAAGCGACGACGCCCGCGGGAGCCGTCGGCCGGGGCGCCGTTGACGGAGTCGATCCGCAGCAGGGCCGGGTTCTTCTCGTTGCGCATGGCCGGACGGCTGGCGCCGCCGACGAGGTCGCCGCGGCGGAGGCCGAACTGCCGGGCCTGCTTCACCGAGATGTAGGCGTCGTCGCGGGACGGCAGGAAGCCGTGCACGCGGAGGAAGCCGTAGCCCTCCTCGCGGAGGTCGACCACGCCCTCGACGTCGACGGGGTCGCCGACCCACTCCTCCGCCGGACCGCCGCCACCCTGGCCCTGGCCCTGGCCCTGGCCCTCGGCGGCACCGCGGTTGCGGCCCCGACGGCGGCGCCGGCGGTTGCCGCCGTCGTCGTCGCCGTCGTCGCCACCGTTCCCGTTGGCCCCGCCGTTGGCGTTCGCGTTGCCGTTGCCGTTGTTGGGCTGCTGACCGCCGCCCTGGCGCTCGCGGCCGGAGGGGCGGGGCTGGTCGGCGACCTCGGTCGCCCCGGCCTGGTTCGCGTCGTCGGCGTCATCGTCGTCGGGCTCGTCGTCGGCATCGGCGACGGGCTCGGGCTCGGGGGCGGCGGCGGCGGCGGGTGCCTCGGCCACGGCCTTGCGGGCCCGGGTCGCCTTGGCCGGCGCCGCGGCGGGCGCCTCGTCGCCATCGGACACGCCGGTGAGCTCGAGGATCAGGTTGACGATCGTGGCCTTGGCGGCCCGGGCGGTGGGCTTGCCGCCGAGGGCCTGGGCGATCGTGACGAGCTCGTCGCGGTCCTTGCGCTCCAGGGCGCTGCGCTCGAGGGCGGTGGAGTCCACGCTCATGGTGGGTACCTCACGGTTTCAGTCGGAGAGAGGGGGAGGGCAGCGGACGCGGCGGGAGCCGGTGCGAGCTGCGGGGATCGCCGGGCGAGGAGCGGGAGGAGCGTCCGGCACCGGTGACCCGGTCGGTGTGCGCTCCACGCCACGCCCCCTTGGCGGAACGCCCGCCAACCTAGCGCGGGGCCCCGCGCGGCCGGAAACCGGGGCGACGGGGGAAGCCCAGCCCGCAAGACTGCCGCCCGTATGGGCAAGGTGCTGGAGGCGAAGGGCCTCGAGAAGGCGTTCGACCGCGTACAGGCGGTCCACGGGGTCGACCTCTCGGTCGACGCCGGGGAGCGCGTCGCGCTCCTGGGGCCGAACGGCGCCGGCAAGACCACCACCCTGCTGATGCTCCTGGGCGCCATCACGCCCGACGCCGGGACCATCGACCTCGTGGGCCACCACCTCCCCGGCGGGCGCTCCGCCGCGATGTCCGAGGTCGGCTTCGTCGCCGGCTACCTGCCGCTCCCGGAGAAGCTGCGGGTGCGGGAGGCCCTGTCGGTGTTCGCGGGGCTCTACGGCTACGCCCGCCGCAACGGCGACGCGGTCGTCGACGAGGGCCTCGAGCGCTTCGGCATCACCCACCTCGCCGACCGCATGTGCATGGAGCTCTCGTCGGGGCAGCGGACGCTCGTGGGGATCGTGAAGGCCGTCCTCGCTCGCCCGGCCCTCCTCGTGCTCGACGAGCCGACGGCCAGCCTCGACCCCGACGTCGCCTACCGCGTGCGAGCGGGGCTCCTCGACGTCGCTGCGAACGACGGCACCGCCCTGCTGGTCACCAGCCACAACATGCTCGAGGTCGAGCGCCTCTGCGAGCGCGTCGTGTTCCTCGCCGCCGGCAAGGTGGTCGCCAACGGCTCCCCCACCGACGTGGCCGAGGAGTTCGGCCACGGCGACCTCGAGGGCGTGTTCCTCCACCTGGCCGGCACCGTGATCGCCGAGGACGACCCTGGCGAAGACCTGGGGGCGCTCTGATGACCGCCGTCGACCTGCGCGGCCGCGAGCCGGCTGCGACCCTCCCCTGGCTCCGCGCTCGCACGATCGTGCGCCGCCTGAACTACGTCGTGGCCCGATCGCCGCACCGCTGGTTCGAGGTCCTGGTGTTCCCCGCCATCGACGTGCTCCTCTGGGGCTCGCTCGGTCGCTTCGCCGCGGAGCAGGGCGGCACCGGCGCGGGCGCGCCCACCCTCCTCGCCGGGATCATGCTCAACCACTTCCTCTTCCAGACCGAGGTGTCGCTGGCCACCGGGTTCATGGAGGAGACGTGGAGCCGCAACCTCCTCAACATGCTCACCACCCCGATCCGCGAGCTCGAGTACCTGCTCGGCATCGTGATCTACGGGCTCGGGAAGCTGGTGGTGGCGATCGCCGCGGTGAACCTCTGCGCGTACCTCTTCTACGACTTCTGGCTCGGCGAGCTCGGTTGGGGCGTGCTGCTCGCCGGGCTCTGCCTGCTCGTCGCCGGCTGGGCGCTCGGCCTCATCATGATCGGGCTGATCCTGCGGTTCGGCCAGAGCGCCGAGATCCTCACGTGGGCGACGCCGTTCCTCATCCTCGCCCTGTCCGGGGTGTTCAACCCGATCCGGGCCATCCCGGGCCCGCTGCAGCCGCTCGCCCACGCGCTGCCCACCACCTACGCCTTCGAGGCAGGACGCGCTCTGCTCGCCGGCGACGGCATGCCGTGGGGCGACCTCGCCCGGGCCGGCTTCGGCGGGCTCGCGATGCTGGCGCTGGCCGCCTGGTTCTGCGCTCGCATGCTGCGCACGTTCCGCCAGCGAGGCTTCGTCACGCGCTATTCCTGATCAGCGGAGAGTCCTGAAGGCTGCGGCTGCGCCGCATGGGCCTCCGGGAGCCCGCAGATCGATCCGGCTACTCCACCATCGGGAGGCGGACCTCGAGGCGGGCGCCGCCGAGGTCGGACTCGCCGATCGTGACGGTGCCGTGGTGCGCGGCGACCGCGGCCGCGACGACCGCCAAGCCGAGGCCCCCGCCGCCGGCCCCGCGCTGGCGGGACTCGTCGAGGCGGGCGAAGCGGAGGAAGACGTGCTGCCGCTGGTCGGCGGGGATGCCCGGCCCGTCGTCCTCCACGACGACCACCGCGCGGGCGCCCTCGCGTCGCACCGTCACCTGCACGCGGTGCCGCGCGTGCCGCGCCGCGTTGTCGAGGAGGTTGCCCACGGTGCGCTCGACGGCCGCGACGTCGGCGAGCACGCGCACGGCCTCGACGCCGCTGCCATCGACGGCGTCCACCAGGTGGGCGACGCGGGCCAGGTGCGTGCGCACCACGTCGTCGAGGTCGACCTCCGCTCGGGCGGCGCCCAGCTCATCGAGGCGCGACAGCGCGAGCAGGTCGGCCACGAGCCGGTCCAGTCGGTCGACCTCCCCGATCACCGCACCGGCGGTGCCATCCCATCCTTCGGGGCTTCGGGCCGCGTTCTCGGCCACCGCGCGGATCGTGGCGAGCGGGCTGCGCAGCTCGTGCGACGCGTCCGAGGCGAAGCGCCGCTGGTTCGCCGACGCCTGCTCGAGCCGTCCGAGCATGTCGTTCATCGTGGTGGCGAGCCGCGCCAGCTCCGGCGACCCGGCCGTGGGGGTGAGCCGCCGGTGCAGCGTGCCGTGGCTGATCGCGTCGGCTTCGGTGCGCATCTCGTCGACCGGCCGCAGCGAGCGGCGCACCAGCACGAACGCGAGCCCGGCCAGGATGAGCGACAGGGCGGGCACGGCGACGAGGCTCGCCGTGCGCACGGTGCGGATCGTCCGCTCGGTCAGCGTGAGCGGCGTCGCTGCGAGGAGCGTGACCCGACCGCCCCGCCCGTCATCCACGGCGGACATCGCGACGTAGATCGGCTCGCCGCCGATCCCGGTCTGCCGGCGGACCACCGTCTCCCCCGCTTCGATCTTGCGCCGCTGGTCGGCCGGCAGCTCGGCCAGCGGGTCGTACCCGTCGAGTGACCGCGTGAACTGCTCGATCACCGGGGCGCCGGGCTGGTCGGTGCTCTGGTCCGGCAGCTCGCGTCCGATCAGCACGTCGAGCTGGGCCCGCTCGAGGGCCCGGACGGCCTCGTTGCGCGCGTTCGCGTGCAAGCGCTCGTCGACGGTGCGCACGAGCACGAGCGCCAGCAGCCCTCCGAGCGACGCGGTGACCAGCCCGACCGCCACTGCGATCCGCCAACGGAGCGAGGGCCTACGCACCGGCCACGATCCGATAGCCGAGCCCGCGGACGGTGAGGATCTCCGTGGCCCCGAACGTCCGGTCGAGCTTGCGCCGCAGGTGGCCGAGGTAGACGTCGACGATGTTGGGGTCGCCATCGAAGTCGACCCCCCACACCTCCTCGAGGAGCTGGTGCTTGGGCACCACGGCCCCACCGCCGGCGAGGATCGCGGCGAGCACCGCCACCTCCCGGGGCGTCAGCGCCACCTCGTCCTCGCCGACCCGGCACTCGCCGCTGAACGGGTCGAGGGCGAGCGGGCCGCAGCGCAGGAGCGGCGGCCGGGGCGTGTGGCCCCGGCGGATGATCGCCCGCAACCGTGCGCACAGGACCACGAACGAGAACGGCTTCGACAGGAAGTCGTCGGCGCCGGTGTCGAGCGCCTCGGCCAGGTCGAACTCGCCGTCCTTCGCCGTGAGGATGAGCACCGGCGTCCAGTTGCCCTGCGCCCGCAGGCGGCGGCACACCTCGAAGCCGTTGATGTGCGGGAGCAGCAGGTCGAGCACGACCGCGGCGTAGCGCTGCTCGGTGGCCCGCCACAGGCCGTCGGCACCGTCGTGCACGACATCGCACTCGAAGCCCTCGGCCACCAGCCCCGCGGCGATGGCCTCGGCCAGGGGCACCTCGTCGTCGACCACGAGCACGCGCACGAGCCCAGGATGCCCAGGTGCGCCCACCCGGCGGGAGCGCCTCTCTAAAGAGATCTTCAGGTGGCTTCACCCGTTCTTGAGGGGACGGAGCGGAAGGTCCGCCCCGTGACACGACGAACCACCACCCTCATCACCGCTTCCGTCCTCCTCATCGGCCTCAGCGCCTGCGGAGGGGGCGACGACACCGCCGATCGGGCGGACGTGCCGACCCTCGACGGGTCGAGCACCACCACCGCGGAGGGCAGCGACGACTCGCCGTCCTCGCCCGAGGAGGGCGCCCTCGCGTTCGCCGAGTGCATGCGTGAGCACGGCGTCGAGGACTTCCCCGATCCGGAGATGCGCGGCGGTCAGGTGCTGATCGAGGGCCCCGGCACCGATGACCCCGACCTGCCCGAGGCCCAGGAGGCCTGCCAGGACCTGCTCGACGCGGGCGGCGGCTTCGACGCCGGGGACCCTGCCCAAGCGGCGGAGATGCAGGCCCAGCTCCTCGAGCATGCCCAGTGCATGCGCGAGCACGGGGTGGAGGACTTCCCGGACCCCGAGTTCGACTCGAGCGGCATGGCCCAGATCTCGCTCGGGGACAACGACCCGAACGATCCCACCTTCCGTGCTGCCCAAGAGGCCTGCGGCACCGCGTTCGGCGGGCCGGGCGGGCCGGGTTGATGGCAGGCGCGGCGGCACCGACCCGCCGTCGGTTCCTGACGCTGGTGGGGATCGCAGCCACCGCCGCGGCGATCCCCACCGGCGCCTTCCTGCTCCGAGACGGGAACGGCGACGACGACCAGCCCGCTGGCGCCGAGACCGCCCAGGCCGCCCGGTCCACCACGGAGGTGGTGCGTCGCGACCTGGTCAGCGCCATCGAGGTCGGCGGGTCGGTCGGGTACGGCGAGCGCCAGCCGGTCGCCCCCAACACCCCCGGTGGCACGATCACCCGGTTGCCCGCCCCCGGGACCGTCGTGGAGGTCGGCCAGGCCTTGTACGACGTCGACGGGCGAGCGGGCCCCGTGTTGCTGGTCGGCACGTTGCCGATGTGGCGGAGCCTCGAGAGCTCGTCCAGCGACGGCCCCGACGTCCGCCAGCTCGAGCAGAACCTCGTCGACCTCGGGTACGGCAACGGCTTCGTGGTCAACGACGAGTACACCGACACCACCGCCGACGCGGTGCGGGCGTGGCAGAAGGACCTCGGGCGCGAGGCCACCGGCCGCGTCGACCCCGCCGACGTCTGGTACGCGGCCGGCAAGGTCCGGGTCGCCCAGGTCCCCGCCCGCCTGGGCGGCCCGAGCTCCGGCGAGGTGCTGCAGGTCACCGGCGTCGACCGGCTGGTGCACGTGGACCTCGACGCCAAGCACGGCGCCTACGCCGTGGAGGGCAGTGCCGTGCGCGTCGAGGTCGGGGACACGACCGTCGACGGCACCATCACCTCGGTCGCGTCGACCGCCACCGTCACCCCGGGGGCCAACGGGCAGGCCGGCACCGCCACGATCGCCCTCGAGGTCACCCCCGCCGAGGCGATCGAGGCGCTCGACGAGAGCCCTGCCACGGTCCACCTCGCCACCGACACGGTGGAGGGCGCGCTGGCGGTGCCCGTCGAGGCCGTCGTCGCCGTGGCCGGTGGCGGGTACGCGGTCGAGGTGGTCCGCTCGGGCAGCACCACGGACCTCGTGGCCGTCGAGCTCGGGCGCTTCGCGGACGGCTTCGTGCAGATCACCGGCTCGGTGGACGAGGGGGACACGGTGGTCACGGCGTGACCGCCGTCCTGGAGCTGCGCGGGGTCGGCAAGGAGTACGCGGGACCGCCGGTCACCCGTGCCCTCGCCGGCGTGGACCTCGTGGTGCGGACCGGTGAGTACGTCGGCATCGTCGGGCCGTCCGGCTCGGGGAAGTCCACCCTGCTGAACCTCCTGGGCGCCCTCGACCGGCCCTCCGAGGGCGAGCTCCGCATCGACGGCCACGAGGTGGCCGCCCTGAACGACCGCGACCTGTCTGCGCTGCGCGGGAGACGGCTCGGCTTCGTGTTCCAGTCGTTCAACCTGATCGACGGGCTCGACGCGGTGGAGAACGTCGGCCTGGGCCTCGTCTACGCCCACGTGCCCGCGGGCGAGCGGCGCCGCCGGGCGCTCGCCGCCCTGGCGCACGTCGGGCTGGCCCACCGCGCTGACCACCGGCCCAGCCGTCTCTCGGGAGGCGAGCGTCAGCGCGTCGCCATCGCCCGCGCGCTCGTCGGCGCCCCGGCGCTCCTCCTGGCCGACGAGCCGACGGGCAACCTCGACTCTGGCACGGGCACCTCGATCCTCGACCTGTTCGACCAGCTCCACGGCCGAGGGGCCACGATCGTGCTCATCACCCACGACCCGGGGATCGTCGCCCGACTGCCGCGCGCGGTGCAGGTGCGCGACGGTCGGGTCGTCTCGGACTCGGGGAGCGCCTCGAGGTGATGACGCTCGAGCGGAGCCACGTCCGTCCCCGGGACGTGGTCGGCCTGGCCCTCGTCGGGCCTCGGACCCGCCGGCTCCGCAGCGTGCTGACGGCCATGGGCATCGCCATCGGCATCGCCGCGCTGGTCGCGGTGATGGGGATCTCGCAGTCGAGCCGGGCCGACCTCATCGCGCAGCTCGACGCGCTCGGCACGAACCGGCTCCAGGTGGAGCCCGGCCAGTCGTTCACCGGCGGCACCGTCACGCTCCCCGACTCGTCCGCCGCGAGGATCCGCCGGCTCGACGCGATCCAGCAGGCCAGCGCGGTCACGAAGGTCGACGCCACCGTCCGACGCAGCGACGTCATCCCCGAGGCCGAGACCGGAGGCATCTCGGCCCTGGCTGCGGAGGTCGACCTGCTCGACGCCGTCGGCGCCTCGGTCGCCACCGGGCGCTGGCTCGACGGCGCCGCCGCCCAGCTCCCCACCGTGGTGCTCGGTGCCACCGCGGCCGAGCGCCTGGGGGTCGAGGCGGCGGATGGCCGCGAGGTGCAGATCGGATCCGAGCGCTTCGCCGTGATCGGGATCCTCGACCCGATCCCGCTCTACGCCACGCTCGATGCCGCCGCGTTCGTCGGCTACCCGGTCGCCGCCGACACGTTCGACACCGATCCGGCCCCGTCCACGATCTACGCCGTCGTGGAGCCGGAGGCCCTCGACGCGGTGCGCGGCATCCTCGCCGCCACCGCCAACCCGGAGTCGCCTGGCGAGGTCGACGTCTCGAACCCGTCCGACGCGCTCGCCGCGAAGGAGGCGGTGAGCGACACGCTCACCGCCTTGCTCCTCGGGCTGGGCGGCGTCGCCCTGCTCGTCGGCGGCATCGGGATCGCGAACGTGATGGTGATCGGCGTGCTCGAGCGCCGGACCGAGATCGGGGTGCGGCGGGCCCTTGGCGCCACCCGCGGCCACATCCGGACCCAGTTCCTGCTGGAGGCCGTCCTCCTGGGCAGCGTGGGCGGAGCCCTCGGCGTGGCCCTGGGATCGGCGGTGACCTTCGGCTACGCCCGGCTGCAGGACAT
This sequence comes from uncultured Microthrixaceae bacterium, assembly GCA_963727905.1. Classification (GTDB taxonomy): domain Bacteria; phylum Actinomycetota; class Acidimicrobiia; order Acidimicrobiales; family VFJN01; genus VFJN01. The sequence goes on along the minus strand of CAVSIC010000014.1, from coordinate 22,698 downwards.
GACGCTGGCGATCCCGCCGACGGCCGTCGGGATCGGCCTGGGGGCGGCGCTGGTGATCGGTGCGCTCGCCGGGATCTCCCCCGCCGCCCGCGCCGCCCGCCTCGAGCCCGCCGAGGCGATCCGGCCCGTGTAGCTCGGTGTCCGGTTTCGCGACGCCGCCCGAGATCCGTCAGACTCCACCTCGTGGCGGCCGAGCGACAGACCATCGTGACCCTCGACCTCGAGGGCGTGCTCGTCCCGGAGATCTGGATCGCGGTCGCCGAGCGCACCGGGATCGACGCCCTGCGCCGCACGACGCGCGAGGAGCCCGACTACGACGTCCTCATGCGGTACCGGCTCGACCTCCTCGCCGAGCACGACCTGACGATGTCGCTCGTGGCCGAGGTGATCGACGGTCTCGGTCCGCTGCCGGGGGCACTGGCGTTCCTCGACGAGCTCCGCCGCCGGACGCAGGTGATCATCCTGTCTGACACCTTCGAGCAGTTCGCCGCGCCGCTCATGGCCCACCTCGGGATGCCGACGGTGCTCTGCCACCGACTGGTGGTGGAGGACGACCGCATCGTCGACTACCGGCTCCGCCAGCCCGACCAGAAGCGCAAGGCGGTGCAAGCCCTCCGCGGCCTCGAGTACAAGGTCGTCGCTGCCGGCGACTCCTACAACGACACGACGATGCTGGGTGAGGCCGATGCGGGGTTCCTGTTCCGGGCCCCCGACAAGGTGATCGCCGAGTTCCCGCAGTTCCCCGCGCACACCGAGTACGACGCGCTGCTGGACGCGATCTCCTCGGAGCTGCGGCGCGACTAGGTGCCGAGCCCGAGGCCCAGCGGGAGCTGGTTCGGGTTGAACGCCACGGTGGCGGTGCCGAGGCGCAGGCGGGGCATCCCGTGCAACTGGGCGTACTTCATCGCCTTCGCCAGGTCGATGAAGAGGTTGGAGGCCGGCAGCGGCGTGATCTCGATGGTCGAGAGGATGCCGGTGGCGAGGCCGGTGCTGTTGACCATCGCCGAGCCCGAGTCGCCGGGGATGCCCGGCGTGAGCGTGTACGCCTGGTGGACCCAGCCGCGCTCGCTCGTGCCGAGGCTGAGGCCGCTCTTGGGCATCAGGAGCCCGATGCCCTGGCGCAGACCGGAGTTGCCCACCGAGAAGATCGGCTCGAGCATGCCCACGCCGGTGTTGTTGATGCCCCGCGGCCCGCCCCAGTGCGGGAGCGTCGGGTTCACCTTGGCGTGGTCGGCCGGGTCGACCTTGACGAGCGCGAAGTCGTTGTAGGCACAGGTGAACGGGTCCTGCTCGTTGGCGGCGTTCATCGCCAGCCAGGAGCTGTACACGAGGACGCCCGGCTTGGAGGCGCCCTGGATCGCGACCGGGGTCCCGAGGGGGAGGCTGTCCGCCCCGCACCCGTTGGTGACGGTGGCGTCGCCGCCGCCGGTGCAGTGGGCCGCCTGGCCGACGTACATCTCGTTCAGCTCGGGCCGGTAGAAGACGAAGTTGGCGGTGCACTGCCCGATCGGGCTGTCCGTCTGGACGCCCGGGTGGATCGTCGAGCTCGCGAAGGTCGCCCAGCGGACCTTCGCCTCGGCGTGGGGCGACGCCACGAACCCGACCCCCACCACCGACGTGACGGCCAGGAGCGCGGCGAGCAGACGACGACGGGGGCGGGCGAGCACAGGGACCTCCACGGGGGCGGACAACCGGACCATTCTCCACGCTTCGCCATGCCCACGTGCATCGCCTGTCCATCCGGGCGAACGGGACGAAAGGGGACGACCGGTCAGCGGTGGGCGACGGCGGCCTCGACGTGGCGCTGCACGAGGCCCAGGTCGGCGGGCAGCACGTCGTAGCGCTCCTCGCGCTCGAGCAGATCCGCCAGGCGCTCGGGCAAGGCGGGGCGGACCCCGGTGGCCCGCTCGACCGCGTCGGGGAACTTGGCGGGATGGGCGGTGGCCAGGCACACCATCGGCACGTCGGGATCGCGCCGGCGGGCCCGGGCGGCGCCGATGCCCACGGCGGTGTGGGGGTCGACGAGCATGTCCGTACGGGCGTGCAGGTCGCGGATGACCTCGAGGGTGGCCTCGTCGTCCACGCTGGCCGCGTCGAAGCGGGGATCCCGGGGGACCTCCACCGACCCGACCCCGCGGAAGCGGGCCAGGAGCTCGGCGGTGCGGCCACCGTCCCTGCCCAGGAGCTCGAACAGCAGGCGCTCGTGGTTCGACGACACCTGGATGTCCATCGACGGGCTGAACGTCGGGACGACCTCGTCCGCCACGAGGGTGCCGCTCTCGGCCCAGCGGGTGAGGATGTCGTTGCGGTTGGACCCGATGACGAGCTGGTCGATCGGGACGCCCATCCGCTCGGCGATCCAGCCCGAGAAGATGTTGCCGAAGTTGCCGGTCGGCACCGTGAACGAGCAACGGCCGATGCGGGCCGAGGTGGTGGCGTAGTAGACGACCTGCGCCATCACGCGGGCCCAGTTGATCGAGTTCATCGCCGACAGCTGCACTCGATCGCGGAAGGCCACGTCGGCGAAGCACGCCTTCACGAGGTCCTGGCAGTCGTCGAAGGTGCCCTCCACGGCGACGTTGTGCACGTTGGGCGCGTCGACCGTGGTCATCTGCCGGCGCTGGACGTCGCTGACGCGGCCCTCCGGGTGGAGCACGACGATGTCGAGGGTGTCGCGGCCGACGCAGGCCTCGATCGCGGCGGAGCCCGTGTCGCCGGAGGTGGCCACCACGATCGTGGCCCGGCTGCTGCGGGCGGTGAGCTCGTGGTCGAACAGCCGACCGACGAGCTGCAGGGCGACGTCCTTGAACGCCAGCGTCGGGCCGTGGAACAGCTCGAGCAGGTGCAGCCCGTCGACCTCGACCACGGGGCACACGTCGCGGTGGTCGAAGGTGGCGTAGGACTCGGCGACGAGGCGCTCGAAGTCGGCTCGATCGATCGCGCCGTCGACGTAGGGCCACATCACCTCGACCGCGACGTCGGCGTAGGGCCGGCCCGGCGCGTCCCAGCCGTCGGACAGCGTCGGCCACTCGGCGGGGACGTAGAGGCCGCCGTCGTCGGCGAGGCCCGCGAGCAGCACGTCGCCGAAGCCGAGCTCGGGCGCGGCCCCGCGCGTGGACACGTACTTCAGCACGGGCTGCCTCAGCCGTCGCCCACGACGCGGAGGACCGAACCGATGGTGCGAACCGCGTCGAGGGCCTCGAAGTCGGCGAGGGTGGCGCGCACGTCGGCCTCGCGGGCGCGGTGGGTGATGAACGTGAGGCTGGCCTCGTCGCCCAGGCCCTCCTGCTCCATCGAGCGGATCGAGACGCCGTGCTCGCCGAGCACCCCGGCGACCTGGGCGAGGACACCAGGACGGTCGACCACCTCGAGGTCGAGGTAGTAGGCCGACACCACGTCGTCGATGGAGCTGATGCGCGCCGTGCCGAGCCGGCCGATGGACGCGTGGGAGCCCTTCTTCCGGTTCACCGCGGCGTCGACCAGGTCGCCGAGCACGGCGCTGGCCGTGGGGCCGCCGCCGGCTCCGCGCCCGTAGAACATCAGCTCGCCGACCGACGTGCCCTCGACGAACACCGCGTTGAACGCCTCCCGCACCGAGGCCAGGGGGTGGGCCAGCGGCACCATCGCCGGGTGGACGCGGACGCCGATCTCCCCCGTGGGCGCCTGCTCGGCCACCCCGATGAGCTTGATGACGTAGCCGAGCCGGTCGGCGGACTCGATGTCCTTGGGCGTGATGCGGGTGATGCCCTCGTGGTGCACGTCGTCGGCGACGATCGCGGCGCCGAACGCGATGCTGGCGATGATCGCCACCTTGGCGCCGGCGTCGTAGCCCTCGACGTCGGCGGTGGGGTCGGCCTCGGCGTAGCCCAGCGCCTGGGCCTCTGCCAGCGCCTCCTCGTAGCCCGCCCCCGACTCGGCCATGCGCGTGAGGATGAAGTTGGTGGTGCCGTTGACGATGCCGAGCACCCGGGTGATCTGCTCGCCCACGAGCGACTCGCGCAACGGGCGGATGATCGGGATGCCGCCGGCCACCGCTGCCTCGAAGAGCAGGTCGACCCCGGCGTCCTCGGCCGCCTCGAAGAGCTCGGCTCCGGCCGTGGCCAGCAGCGCCTTGTTGCCGGTGATGACCGGCTTGCCCGACTTGAGCGCGGCCAGGATGAGGTCCCGGGCAGGGTCGACGCCTCCGATGAGCTCGACCACGAGGTCGATGTCCGGGTCGGCGACCACGGCGCCGGCGTCGTCGGTGAGCAACGCGGCGTCGATGCCGGCGGGACGCGGCTTGGACAGGTCCCGCACGGCCACCCGGGTGACGACGAGGCGCACACCGGTGCGGGCCTCGATCGCGCCGCCCTGCGCGGCGATGAGCTCCACCAGCGGACCGCCGACGTTGCCGCACCCCAGGACGCCGACGCGCAGGACCTCGGGAGCGTCGGCGGGGCTCGGCATCCGGCCATCGTAGGGCCCGCCCCAGACCCCCTCCCCCATCCGTTCTGGCGTTGTTCTGCGACTCCTGGCGTCGCCGAACAGCGCCAGAACCGGGGTTAGAGGTCGATGGCGGTGCCTTCGACGGCGGCGAGCACCCGGATGGGCCGGTCGGCGAAGCCTCCGACGATGGCGTCGACCTCGTCGTCGGTGCGGTTCGGGTCATGGTGGAAGAGCAGGACCGTGCGGGCCCCGGCCAGCTCGCCGAGGCGGACGGCGTAGTCGACGGCGGAGTGGCCGAAGTGGGTCACCGCCGGCAGCTCGGCCGCGGTGTGCTGGGAGTCGTGGATCAGGAGGTCGACGCCGTCGGCCAGGGTGAGCGCGGCATCGTGGTAGGGCCCCCAGCCGTCGGGTCCGGGCCCGAGGGCCATCGGGCCGTGGTCGGACAGGTAGGCGATGGCGGTGCGGCCGTCGGAGATCCGGTAGCCGAACGTCCGCCCGCCCTTGTGCGGTATCTCCATGGCCAGCACCTCGAAGCCGCCCGCGTGGTGGAACCCTGGAGGCAGCGACTCGAAGGTCCACCGGCCGCGGAGGGCCTCGGGGCCGATCGGGAAGTGCGGTGGCGACATCGCGCGGCGCAACACGTCGATGGCGTCGTGGCCGTCCTCCTGGTCGGGGAGGCAGAGCCGCACCTCCGCGGCGTCGTGGTCCACCGCGCGGGAGAACGGCAGCCCCTGGGTGTGGTCCCAGTGCAGGTGGCCGAACAGGAGGGCGCCGCGGAACGGCTCGCCGTCGAGCAGCGTCGCCAGGCCACGGATGCCGGTGCCGGCGTCGAGCACGACGCTCGGCCGCTCGCCGTCCCGGGCGAGCGCGATGCAGGACGTGTTGCCGCCGTGGCGGGCGAACGCCCGCCCGGGCGCCGGGGTGGACCCCCGGACGCCGAGGACGTGGACCCTCACCCGGGTCCGTCCGCCCCTGCGGCGTCCTCGCGGCGGTGCCCGGCGGAGACCTCGGCCAGCAGCGCGAGGTCGAGCTCGACCTTGCGGGCCTCGGCCACCTTGCACGGCGACACGGCGATGAGGGTGGCCGTCCGCCGCCCACCCTCGAGCACCGCCCGCTCCCCGATCAGCGCGCCCGGTCCGAGGCTGGCGACGTCCTCGCCGTCGACGACGACCTGGATGACGCCGTCGAGCAGCACGAAGATCGAGTCGGCCTCCTCGCCCTGCTGGGTGAGGGCGGCCCCCGCCTTGATCTTGTGGACCTTCGGCTTGCCCTCGCCCATGATCACGCGGGACAGCTGGCGCTCGAGGGCGGTCTCGACCGCCGCGACGAGGGCGGGCGAGTCCTCGCCGCCCCACGGGTCGTTGCCCTCGAAGGCGTGGCGGTACCAGTCCTTGAAGTCGACCAGGCCGGTCTTGGCCGCCAGCGTGCCGTCGGGGCCGTAGATCCAGTGCCGCGGGAACGGGCTGGCCCCGACCACGTCCCAGTCCGAGCGTGCCATCGGTCCGGATGGTGAGGTCGAGCGTCGACCACGCCGTCGGCGCGTGGTACTGCAGGAACGGTGCCGCGTTGACCCGGCGCGGCGCGGGAACACCGGTGCGGCCACCGGCGGTCTGCCGGAAGCGGACCCAGCCGTCGCCCACCTCGGGCTCGGCCTGGAGGTCCGGGTAGGCGACGGCCTGGAAGGTGGCCGAGGCCGATCCGAGGCCCATCGTGGTGGAGCCGATCACGCCGCCCCCGCTGTAGCCGCAGCCGACGATCGCGCCTCCGTCGACCTCGATCCAGGCGCGGAGATCGTTCGCGATCCGGAACAGATCGCGGGCCTTCCAGTCCTCGAGGTCGCCGAGCACGTCGGGCAGGGGCAGGTCGTAGTGCGCGATGCCCAGCTCGAACGGCGCCTTCATCGCGCCCTTGATCGCCTCGGACGGGATCCAGGAGATCCCCACCACCCTCGACTCGATCCGCATCGCCCGCTCCTCCGTCGCCGTGTGCCCCGCTCCCGTATCCTCCGCCCCCGAAGGGCTCAGGCCCAGGGAGCGACCCGGTGTCCGGGGGGTGGGGCTGCCACCACCTGCGTGCGACCTGGCTGCCCCCTGGTGGGGGCGGGCGACCTGTGACTGGATGGGACCGATGGCGGCAGGCGATGTGATCACCGTGGTGCTGGCCGATGACAACCTCATCGTCCGCACCGGCGTGCGCGCCCTGCTGGCCCGCGAGGCCGACCTCGAGGTGGTGGCCGAGGCCGCCGACCACCCAGAGCTCCTGGCGGCGGCCGCCGAGCACCTCCCCCAGGTGGTGGTCACCGACATCCGGATGCCGCCCAGCTTCCAGCGGGAGGGCATCGACGCGGCCAAGGAGATCCGTCAGCGCCAGCCGGGCACCGGGATCGTGATCCTCTCCCAGTACGACGACCCGGAGTACGCCGTCTCCCTGCTGGCCGACGGCGCCGCCGGCTACTCGTACCTGCTCAAGGACCGGCTGGCCGAGGGCGATCAGCTCGTCGACGCCATCCGGTCCGTGGCGGCAGGCGGCACGCTGCTCGACCCCGCCATCGTCGACGCGCTGGTGCGGCCCGTGCAGCAACACGAGCACGATCTGAGCGAGGCCGACCAGGAGCTCCTGACGTTCGTCGCCGAGGGTCGGCCGATGAAGGCCATCGCCGTGGCCCGGGGCACCACCCCCGAGGCCGTGTCCGATGCGGTCGAGCACCTGTTCCTGGTGCTGGCCAAGGGCGCGTCCACCGGTGATGACTCCGCCCTCCGCCGCCTCCGGATGCTCCACCAGGCCATCGTCGACCGGGAGGAGCAAGGCGAGACCCTCTCCCGCCTCCTGCCCGGCGGGGTGGCCGAGAAGCTGCGCCTCGAGGGCAAGCACATCGGCGAGTCGGAGGAGGTGGTGGTCACCGTCCTGATGTCGGACATCCGCAGCTACTCCACGATCTCCGAGCACACCTCCCCCACCAACCTCGCCGCCCAGCTCAACGAGCACCGCGCCGCGATGAACCGGGCGATCCTCGACACCGGCGGCACCGTGATGCAGTTCGTCGGCGACGCGGTGATGGCCGTGTTCGGCGCCCCGTTCCCGCAGGAGGACCACGCCCAGCAGGCGCTGGCCGCCGCGATGTCCATGCACCGCGCCCAGCACGAGCTGAACCAGGCCTGGGAGGGCAGCGAGCGCGAGGAGTTCCTCCTCGGCATCGGCATCTCCACCGGGGTGGCCGCCGCCGCCCTCCTCGGTTCGGAGGAGCGCCTGGAGTACACCGTCGTGGGCGACACGGTGAACCTCGCCCAGCGGCTCCAGGAGATGGCCCGGCCCGGCGGTCAGACCATCCTCAGCGCAGCCAGCTGGGACGCGCTCACCGAACGCCCCGAGGCCACCGAGAACCCACCCGAGCTGGTGAAGGGCCGGAACACCCCGGTCAGCACCTACCGCATCGAACGCATCGACTGGAGCACCCGATGACCACCACCGAGCCGACCCTCACCCAGCCCCCGACCTCCGGTGGGCTCGTGCTGGACGTCCAGGGGGTGCGGCGCACCTTCGAGGCCGAGCAGGCGCCGGTGCGCGCCCTGCGCGGCACGGACTTCCAGATGGGTACCGGTGAGTTCGTCGCCATCATGGGACCGTCGGGCTGCGGGAAGTCCACCCTCCTGAACCTCATCGCCGGGCTCGACCAGGCCGACGAGGGCTCGATCCGCCTGGCCGGCGAGGAGATCACGGGCAAGACGGAGGACGAGCTGGCCCAGCTGCGCCGCTCCCACATCGGCATCGTGTTCCAGTTCTTCAACCTCCTCGAGGGGATGACGGTCCTCGAGAACGTCGCCCTCCCCGCGATGGTCGCCGGCACCAAGCGCAAGCCGGCCGAGACCCGCGGGCGCGACCTGCTCGACCTCCTCGGGCTGTCCGACAAGGCCAAGGCGGCGCCCGGATCGCTCTCCGGCGGGCAGCGCCAGCGCCTGGCCATCGCCCGCGCGCTGGCCAACGAGCCGACGCTGCTCCTGGCCGACGAGCCCACGGGCGCCCTCGACTCCGAGGGGGGCGAGGAGGTCATCGAGCTCTTCCGCCGGCTGCACACGGGCGGCCAGACGATCCTCATGGTCACCCACGACGACGACGTCGCCGCCGCCGCCGGGCGCATCGCCCGGATGAAGGACGGCAAGGTCGTCGACGCGGGAAGCCCGTGACCGCCGCTACCCACCCTGAGCTCGAGGGGCTTGCCACCGCTGACGCCTCCGTCCCCGGCGTGGTGCGGGCGGCCTCCGCGCTGGCCGCCCTCGCCGGGGTCGCGCTGGCCGCGGCGTCGCTCGGCGCCGACGACGTGCTCGCCGGCAGCTGGGTGCGGGCCGGCGTCGTCACGGCGTGGGCGCTCGCCGGGCTGGTGGTGTCGGCCCGCGGCAACGAGCGGCTCGGCCTCGTCGTCACCGGTGCCGCCCTCGCCGGCGCCGTCTGCGCGGCCACGGCGGCGTCGAGCGACCTGGCCGAGGTCCACGTGCTCGCCGCCTCGCTCATCCCGGCGATCGCTCTGCACCTGGAGCTCGTGATCCCCGACGGGAGCCTCGGGAAGCCGGCGCGGCGCCGCAGCGCGCTGCTGGGCTACGCCGTCGCCCTGAGCGCGGGGATCGCTCTCGCCCTCGCCGACCGGGTGCCGGCCGTCCCCGCGGTGGCGGCCGCGGTCGTGACCGCACTGCTCCTGGGCCTCCCGGCCACGCACCAGACCTACCTCCGCTCCACGGGGATCGCCCGGCAGCGGCTCCAGCTCATCGGGTGCGCCGTCGCGGTGATCGTCGAGGTGGCGCTCGTCCTCCTCGCGCTCCGCGTCCTGATCGATTGGCCGTCGCACGCCGCGGAAGCGGCGGCCGCGGCCACCGCGCTCGTCCCCGTCGCCCTCGCGGCCGGCACGAGCCCCCGCATCTCGCGACGCGTCGATCGCGTCCTCGTCCACACGGTCTCGGCCACCGGCCTCACCGCCGTCGTGGTGGTCGTCTACTTCGTGATCGTGATCGGCCTCGGGCGCTCACCGGCCGACTCCGAGCGCACCCTCCTCGTGCTCTCGATGCTCGCGGCGGCCGTGGCGTCGCTCGCCTACGCCCCCGCCCGCGACCGGCTGGCCGAGAGCGCCAACCGGCTCGTGTACGGCGAGCGCCAGCCCCCGGACGAGGTCCTCCGCACGTGGGGCAGCCGTCTCAGCCGGTCGATCCCCATGGACGAGCTGCTCCTGCAGCTGGCCGAGTCGCTGCGCAAGGTCCTCGTCCTTCGCCGGGCGGAGATCTGGACGGGCACGGCACGGCACCTCGAGCTGGCGGTGTCGGTGCCGGACCGGACCGCGGCCCCGTTGCTCCTCGACGCCGAGGCCGCCCCCGTCGTCACCCGCGCCGGCGTCACGGGCAATGCCTGGCTCGAGGTCTGGCTCCCCGCGCTGCTCCAGGGTCGCGATCGAGCCCAGCTGCGGGTGGCCCCGGCATCGCACAGCGGCGAGCTCCTCGGGCTGCTCGTGATCGAGCGGTCGACCGACGGCGACCACTTCACCGAGGAGGACGACCGCGTCCTCACCGAGCTGGCCCGGCAGGTCGGTCTCGCCCTCCACAACGTGCAGCTCGACTCGGCCCTCCAGGAGAGCCTGGCCAACCTCGAGCAGGCCAACGCCGACCTCCAGGCCTCGCGGGCCCGCATCGTGGCCACCGGCGACGCCGAGCGTCGCAAGATCGAGCGCAACCTCCACGACGGCGCCCAGCAGCACCTCGTCGCCCTCGCCGTGAACCTCCGCCTGGCCAAGGACATCGTCGGCGAGGACCCGGAGGGCGCCGTCGAGATGCTCGACGCGCTCGCCGACGCGGTGAAGGAGACGATCCAGGAGCTGCGCGACCTGGCCCACGGGATCTACCCGCCGCTCCTCATGGACAGCGGCATCCCCGAGGCCCTGCGGGCCGCTGCGTCGCGCAGCCCGCTGTCCGTGTCGGTCGACGCCGACGGCGTCGGTCGGTACCCGAGCGAGCACGAGGCCGCCGTGTACTTCTGCTGCCTCGAGGCGCTCCAGAACGCGGCGAAGCACGCGCCCGAAGCCAGCGTCCGGATCGAGGTGCGCGAGGCCGACGGCCGGCTGCGGTTCTCCGTGACCGACGACGGGCCGGGCTTCGACGTGGCCGCCGCCACCGCCGGCCACGGCTACGTCAACATGAGCGACCGCCTCGGGGCCATCGGCGGCACGGTCGACTGGCGCTCCGCCCCCGGCGAAGGCGCCACCATCCGCGGGGACCTCCCGCTGTGACCCGCGCCGTCACCTCGCTCATCCGCCACGCGCTGCGGACCAACCGCCGAGCGATCGTCGGCCTCGCGCTGGTGATCGCGCTCGCCGGCGGGGTGGCGCTGACCTCGATCGCCGGGGCCCGCCGCACGGCGTCGGCGTTCCCCCGCTACCTCGAGTCGGCGAACGCGTCCGACGTCGCCCTCAACCCCATCTCCGACGACGACGGCAGCGGCGGTGGCGCCGACGCCGGGCTCGACGTCGTCCTCAAGTTCGTCGAACGGGCTCGGGAGCTCCCTGAGGTGGCGTCCGACGCCACCTACGTCGGCCTCGAGAACATGTTCCTCGTCGACGACGACGGGAACGTCGCCGACCTCCAGGCCGAGGTGGTCGGATCGCTCGACGGTCGGTTCATCGAGCAGGACCGCGTGGCCGTGGTCGAGGGCCGGCTGCCCCGGACCGACCGCGTCGACGAGGTGGCTGTGAACCAGGCGGCCGCGGACGGTGGCCTCGGCATCGGCACCACCGTGCACCTCGTGGTGCCCGACCTCAGCGGCGGCGAGGACGCCGATCCGACCGAGGCTCCGGTCCTGCAACGCGCCGAGGCCCGCGTCGTCGGCATCGGGCTGTTCCCGGAGGAGGTCCTGAGCGACGACTTCGACGGTTCGCCCCGGCTGCTGGCGACGCCCGCGTTCACGGCGGACATGCAGGAGCTCGCCGGCGGGTACGTCTGGCAGGGTCTGCGGCTGACCCCCGGCACCAGCGTGGACGAGGGCATCAGGGCCTTCGAGTCGATCCTCGACAAGGGCTTCCAGGTGAACGTCCAGCGCACCGACACCCAGGTCGATCGCGTGCAGCGGTCGGTGCGGCCGGTGGCGGTCGCGCTCGGGGTGTTCGGCGTGGCCGCCGTGCTGGCCACGCTGGCCCTCGGCGGGCTCGGTGCCGTCCGGCTTCTGACCGCGGCCGGGGGCGCCGACAGCCGGGTCCTGCGAGCGCTGGGCCTGTCCCGCACCGACCGCCTCGTCGTCGCGGCCGCTCCACCGGTGATCGCCGCGGTCGGCGGCGCCCTCGGCGCCGTGGCGATCGCGGTGGCGCTGTCGCCGCTGTCTCCGATCGGCGCGGTGCGCGAGGTCGAGCCCGACCGCGGCCTGGACGTCGACGCCGCGGTGGTGCTGGTCGGTGGCGCCGCGGTCGCCCTCCTGGTCGGCCTCATCGCGGTGCTGGCGGCTCGGCGAGCCGTCCGCGCCCCGCTGTCGGGGTCGCCTGCCACGCCTCGGCCCTCCTGGCTCGTCGGGCGCATCGCCGCCGCCGGCCTCGGCCCGGCGGCCGTGGTCGGTGCCGGCCACGCGCTGGGCGGTGAGGGACGGCGGGACGGCGTCCCCACCCGATCCACCCTGGCCGCCTGCGTCGTAGCGGTGGTCGCCGTGGCCAGCGCCCTGACGTTCGGTGCCAGCGTTCGGTCCCTGCTCGACACCCCCGCCAGCTACGGCTGGACCGCCGACCTCGCCCTGCACTCGGGTGGCGGGTACGACGCCTTCGACCCGGACGGAGCAGAGGCCGCCGCCGCGTCGCGTGGCGTCGAGGGCTTCACCCTCGCCGGCTTCGGCGATCTGTCCTTCGGCGACAACGAGGTCAACGGGATGGGGTACCTCCCCGTCGAAGGCGATCCGCTCGTCACGGTGGTCGAGGGCCGCCTGCCCCGCAAGGACGACGAGGTGGCGTTCGGCGCCGACACGGCACGGGACCTCGAGGTGGCTGTCGGCGACGAGATCGACGAGGCCAGCGGACCGACTGCGCGTCGTCGGACTCGTGGCGCTGCCGGCGATCGGGCCGGCGGCCAGCGCTCACCCCAGCCTGGGCCAGGGCGCCCTCATGACGCTGGGGGGCATCTCCGCCGCCAACGAGAACGCCTACCCGAGCCTGGTCCTCGTGCACCTCGCCGACGGCGTCGACGCCGATGATGCCGAGTCCGACATCGTCGCGGGGATCGTCCGCGACGATGAGCGAGTACCCCCCGGACATCGCGGTGAACTACATCGAGGCCTACCAGGACCTCCGCCCGAGCGAGGTCGTCGGGCTGGCGCCGGCGAGCCGGACCGCCAACCTCCTGGCCGGCCTGCTCGGGGCGGCCTCCGTGCTCGCCCTCGGGCTCACCCTGAGCTCGTCGGTCCGCCGCCGGCTGCGCACCTACGCGGTGCTCTCGGCGATCGGGCTCGACCGCGGCGATCTGCGCCAGACCGTGCGCTGGCAGCTCAACATCGTCACCCTGCTGGCACTGGTCATCGGGCTGCCGATCGGGGTGGTGCTCGGCCGAGTGGCGTGGACCGCGTTCGCGGAGCAGCTCGGAGCGGCGGGCGACCCCCGCATCCCGTTCGCGCTGCTGGCGGCGGCCGCCGCCGGTCTGCTCCTGCTGGCCAACCTCGTCGGCGAGTGGCCCGCCCGCACCGCCGGTCGGCGGCGGCCGGGCGATCGCACTGCGGGACTAGGCACCGCGGGACGAGGTGGGTCGGCCGTCCCAGAGCTGGCGAAGCAGGTCGGCGCTCAGCTCCTCCTTGTTGACGTAGGCGGCGAAGCCCGATGCCGCCGCCCCCTCGGGGAGGTCGCTCTGCTGGTACGTCGAGCAGAGGAACACGATGGTTCCGGGCACCTCCGCCACGATCTGGCGGGTGGCCTCGATGCCGTTCACCCGAGGCATGTTGATGTCCATCAGCACGAGGTCGGGGCGCAGCTCCTTGGTCCGCTCCACCGCCTCGTCGCCGTCGGCGGCCTCGCCCACCAGCTCGAACCCCTCGGCGCGGCGCAGGACCGCCTTCGCGGCGAGGCGGAACGGGGTCTGGTCGTCGACGACCAGGACGGAGACGGCGGCATCGGCCATTGGCAGGGGCCATCATCCCTTGAACCGGCCGGGCTGCCCAGGATGCGGCCCTGCCTGCCGGGGGTGTGGCTACCCTCCCCCGCCGGCGTCGGACAGGTAGAGGAGCACCGCCTTCACGCGGCGGTTCACGTCGACCTCCTCGGTGAGGTCGAGCTTCGAGAAGATCGAGTTGGTGTGCTTCTCCACGGCGCGGGTGGACAGCACCAGGGTGGCGGCGATGGCGGCGTTGCTCTTGCCCTGGGCCATCTCGCCGAGGATCTCCCGCTCCCGCGGGGTGAGGCGCTCCATCGCGGTGGACCGCGGCTGCTTGGCCGAGACCAGCCCTTCGACGACCTTCGAGTCGATCACCGAGCCGCCCCGAGCGACCTCCTGGATCGCCGCCAGCAGGTCGTCGACGTCGCTCACCCGCTCCTTGAGCAGGTAGGCCCGCCCCTCGGACCCGCCGTCGAGGAGGGCCAGGGCGTAGGCCGACTCCGCGTACTGGCTGAGCACCACCACGCCGACCTCGGGCCGGTCGACCCGCAGCTGGGCGGCGATCTGGATGCCCTCGTCGGTGCCGGTCGGCGGCATCCGGATGTCGGTGACCACCACCTGGGGGTCGACGGCTTCGATGAGCTGCTCGAGCTCGGGCCGGTCGACCGCCGTGCCCACCAAGTCGATGCCCTCGGCCCGCTCGAGGAGGCGGGCGACGCCCTCGCGCAGCAGCGTGTTGTCCTCGGCCAGCACGACGCGGATGGTCACGACGGGCGAGCCTACGAGACAGGCCGGTGGTGCCAGCACCCCAACCACGACACCGGCTGGCCCACTGACCACCGCGACGGACCCGTCGTACGCTGACGGCGTGGCCAGCGGATCGTGGGCGGCAGCGCGGATGTGGGCCCGCGCGGACCGGCGCCGCCGGTGGGCCAGCCTGGTCACGCTGGGCCTCATCGCCGGCGTCACCGGCGGTCTCGCCGTGGCATCCGTGTCCGGCGCGCTCCGCACCGGCAGCGCCCTCGACCGTCTCAACGACCGCACCAACGCGTCGGACGCCGTGGTGTTCCCCGGCCAGGTCGGCGCCTACCACCCCGATTGGTCGCAGCTCGAAGCCGAGCCCGAGGTGATCAAGGTCGCCGTCTGGGGGCTCGTGTTCGGTGACCTCGAGGGCGAGCCCGAAGGCCTTCTCTTCACGCCGGTCGGCGATTGGGGCCAGGACGTCGACGCGCCGGTGGTGATGGATGGACGCATGTGGGACCCGAGCGCGGACGACGAGGTCGTCGTCGCCGACGCCTTCGCCCGACTTGAGGGGATCGAGGTCGGCGACACGTTCGGCTTCGCGCCGTACACGCCGGAGCAGGAGCCCGGGCGGCTGCACCTCACCATGGAGGTCGTCGGCATCGTGCGCACGCCGGTGGAGCCCCTGTTCGTCGCCGATGGGTTCGTGCTCGCCTCTCCCGGGCTCATCGACCGGCACCCCGCGGACGTGGGCTACATCGAGAACGGCGTGGCGCAGCTGCGGGACCCGGCCGCGGACATGGCCGCGCTGGAGGCCCACGCCACGACCGACCTCGCCGTGGGCACGCCGGTCCTCGACCTCCACAACGCCGCCCGCCGCGTCACCGCCTCCACCGACGTCGAGCGCACCGCGCTGATGCTGCTGGGCGCGGCAATCGCGCTCGCAGGGCTCGTGCTCGCCGGCCAGGTGGCTGGGCGGTCGGCCTCCCGCGTCGGCGCCGATGCACGGGTCCTGGAGGCGATCGGCATGCGGCGTGTGTCCATCGCCGCCGCGACCACCCTGGCCCACCTCCTCTCCGGCGCCGTCGCCCTGGCGACCTGCGTGGCCACGGCCGTGATCGCGTCGCGCTGGCTCCCGATCGGCGCGGCCAGGCGGGTGGACCCCGACCTCGGCACGAGGCTCGACGCCCCCATCGTGCTGCCCGGGGCAGTCCTGGTGGCGGCGCTCCTCCTGACCGCCACCTTCGTCACCGGCTGGCTGGTCGCGAGGCGCCCGAGCGCGATCGCGACCGGCGAGCGGAGGGGCCTCGTGGAGTGGGTGCGGGGCCACGCGTCACCGCCGGTGGGCATCGGGACGACGCTCGCCCTGCGCAAGGGCCGGGGCCGCAACGGGGTGCCCGTGCGGCCCGCCCTGGTGGGGGCCGCCGTCGGCGTCGTCGGCGTGGCCGCCGCCCTCACGCTGGGAGCCGGGCTGCAGAGCGCCCTCGACCATCCCGAGCGGGCCGGCTCGGTGTGGGATGCATCCGTGGTGCCCGCCGACGCGGCGCTCCTGCTGCCCACGTCGTTCCGTCAGGACCTCGTCGACGCGGTCACCGACCTCGACGAGGTGGCCGTGGTCGCCCAGATCGACCGCAACGTCGTCCAGGCAGGGCAGACCACCGGACTGCCCACGTACAGCGTCCGATCGATCGACGGAGCGGACCGGTCGCCCATCCAGCTGACCGTCCTCGACGGCCGGGCCCCCGAACGCGCGGGGGAGGCGGCGCTCGGACCCGGGAGCGCCGACACCCTGCACGTCGAGGTCGGCGACCGGATCGAGGTGGGATCGGCGGGCAGGACGATGACGGTGGTGGGCACCGCCCTCTTCCCGGTCGACGTGCACGCCCAGTTCGACGAGGGCCTCTGGCTGGTCCCGACCGACTACGACGAGATCGCCCCCATCGCCGACGCGGCCGAGCGCTCCCTGGTCACCGACTTCGGCGACGGCGTCTCCGACGAGCAGGGGCTGGCCGCGCTCCAGGGGGCTGTCGGGCCGCTCGGCGCCTCCACCCAGGGGCGCGCGGTGCCGCCCGAGCTCTCGAACCTCGAGGGGGTGCGCTCGCTGCCCACCCTCCTCGCCGCCTTCCTCGCCGCGCTCGCGGTGGCCGCGCTCCTGCACGTGCTGGTCACCACCGCCCGGGTCCGGGCCGGCGAGTTCGCCGTCCTGCGAGCGATCGGCTTCACCCGGCGTGGCACCCGTCGGATCATCAACGTCCAGGCCGGGGTCGTGTTCGTGATCGGGCTCGTGTTCGGCATCCCTCTCGGCCTCGCCCTGGGGCGCACCGGGTGGACGCTCATCGCCGAGCGAGTCCCGCTCGAGGTCGTCAGCCCGATGGCACTTGTCGCCACCGCCCTCCTGGTGCCAGCCGGGCTGGTCGTGGCCCAGCTGCTCTCGCTGTTCCCCTCCCACCGGGCGGTGCGGCGCTCCCCCGGCGAGGTGCTGCGGGCGGAGTAGCTACGGGACGTCGTTGCGGAGCAGGTCGTCGAACGACTCGCGGCGCACGACCTCGCGGGCCTGGCCGTCGGCCACGAACACCACTGCGGGCCGCAGGACCTTGTTGTAGTTCGACCCCATGGAGTGGCCGTAGGCGCCGGTGACGGGCGTGGCCAGCACATCGCCGACGGCGAGGTCGGAAGGGACCTGCGCCTCCCGCACCAGCACGTCACCGGACTCGCAGTGCTTGCCCACGATGGTGACGCGCCGTGGCCGCTCCGCGTTCGCTGCCCGCGGGAGGAACGCCTCGTAGCCCGAGCCGTAGAGCACCGGGCGAGGGTTGTCGGACATGCCGCCGTCGACCGACACGTAGGTGCGCACGTCGGGCACCTCCTTCACCGTGCCGACCGTGTAGAGCGTGATGCCGGCCTGCGCGACGATCGCCCGGCCCGGCTCGGCCAGGATGCGCGCCTCGATGCCGGCGTCACGGCAGCCCGACAGGACCGAGGTCCCCCACTCGGTGATCGAGGGCGCCTCCTCGCCGTCCACGTAGGCGACCCCGAGGCCACCGCCGATGGACAGCTCCTCGAGGCCGAGCTCGCGCACCCAGGGCGCCACCACCTCGACGGCCTGGTGGAAGAAGTCGGCGACGAACACCTGGCTGCCGATGTGCATGTGCACGCCGAGCAGCTCGACGCCAGGTGCGTCTTGCGCCCGGGCAACGGCCCGCGCCGCGTCGCCGGCGACGACGCCGAAGCCGAACTTCGAGTCGACCTGGCCCGTCTTCACGAACTCGTGGGTGTGCGCCTCCACGCCCGGGGTCGCCCGGATCAGCACCTTCGACACCAGCCCATCATCGGCATGGAGCGCGCTCAGGCGGTCGAGCTCGTCGAAGCTGTCGACCACGATCCGACCGACACGGACGGATCGGGCGCTGCGGAGCTCGTCGAGCGACTTGTTGTTGCCGTGCAGGACCAACCGGTCGGGGGCCACGCCGGCGGTGAGGGCCACGTGGAGCTCCCCGCCGGTGGCCACATCGAGGTGCATCCCCTCCTCGTGGGCCAGCTTCGCCATCGCGAGGCAGAGGAACGCCTTCGACGCGTACGCCACGCCGTCGCCGAACGCGGCGACGGCCTCGCGGCACCGGGCCCGCAGGTGGGCCTCGTCGTAGACGAAGAGCGGCGTGCCGAACCGCTCGGCCAGCTCGAGCAGGTCGCAGCCGCCGACCGAGAGGCGGCCGTCGGTCCCGACCTCGGCGGTGTCGGGCAGCAGGTTCCGGGGCAGCGCGCCGCTCATCGGGTGCCGCGCCCCTACATCGCCTCGGGGGCGGAGACCCCGAGCAGATCGAGGCCGATGGCCAGCCCGGTGCGGGCGGCCTCGACGAGCCACAACCGGGCCTGCGTGAGCTCCGGAGCGACATCCCCGATCACGTAGCAGTCGTGGTAGAAGCCGTGGAACCGGTCGGCCAGCTCGCGCACCCAGGTGGTGATCTTGTGCGGGGCGCGGTCGTTGCACGCGAGGGCCACGACCTCGGGGAGCTCGGAGAGCTTCCGCAGGACATCGAGCTCGCGCTCGTGCACCAGCAGCGCGAGGTCGGCGTCGGCGAAGGGCGCCCGCTCGATCCCGGCCTCGGCCGCCCGCCGCCCGATCGAGTGGATCCGGGCGTTCGCGTACTGCACGTAGAACACAGGGTTCTCGTTCGACTGCGCGGTGATGAGGTCGAGGTCGATCGTCTGTCGGGTGTCGAGCGACTGCAGCAGGAACGTGAGGCGGGCCACGTCGGCGCCGACCGACTCGACCAGGTCGTCGAGCAGCACGATGTCGCCGGACCGCTTGGAGAGCTTGACCTCCTTGCCGCCCTTCACGAGCGAGACGAGCTGGCCGAGGATGATCTCGAGCTCCTCCGGCGCGTGGCCGAGCGCCTCGATCCCCGCCTTGAGGCGGCTCACGTAGCCGTGGTGGTCGGCCCCCCAGACGTCGATGAGGAGCTGGTGGCCGCGGGCGAACTTGTCGCGGTGGTAGGCGATGTCGGGCAGCAGGTAGGTCGGCTCGCCGTCGGACTTCACGAGGACGCGGTCCTTGTCGTCGCCGTCGTCGGTGCTGCGCAGCCAGACCGCGCCGTCGGCGTCGAAGGCGGCGCCGTGCTCGCGCAGGTCGGCGAGCGTCGCCTCGATGGCGCCCGACTCCACCAGGCTCCTCTCCGAGAACCACGTGTCGAACTCGACCCCGATGCCGCGGAGGCTGGCGGCCAGGTCCTGCTTCACGCGCTCGTAGCCCCACTCGGCCGGGTCGGCGTCGGCAGGCATCTCTGCGGCCCACTCGACGATGTACTCGCCCTGGTACCCCTCGGCCGGCAGCTGCTCCCCGGCCTTGCGGGCGGCCAGCGACGCGGCGAACAGCTCCATCTGCACGCCGCGGTCGTTGAGGTAGTACTCCCGGTGGGGGACGTAGCCGCAGCGCTCGAGCACGTTGCAGAGGGCGTCGCCGTAGGCGGCCCAGCGCCCGCCGCCCGCGTGGAGCGGGCCGGTCGGGTTGGCCGACACGAACTCCACGTCGACGCGCAAGCCGCCACCGAGGTCGGGACGGGCGTAGCCCGCCTCACCGGCGGCCACCACGTCTGTGAGGACCTCGTGGAGCCAGGTGTCGTGGAGGTGGAAGTTGACGAAGCCCGGACCGGCCAGCTCCACCCGCTCCACGTGGGCGGGCAGGTTCGCGTTGAGCCACGCGGCGAGCTCCTCGGCCACGTCGCGCGGCTTGCGCCCGTGGGCCTTGGCCGTGGCCAGCGCCACGTTGGAGGACCAGTCGCCGTGCTCGCGCCGGCCCGGCCGCTCGAGCTGGACCTCGGCGGGCGGCTCGATGCCGGCCGCCTCGAGAGCGGCGCGCACGGCGGTGGTGAGGGTGTGGCGGATCACGGTCGCTTCCGGCGGGTCAGCGGGCCAGGAGGGCCTGGACGTGCTCGACCAGCTCGAGCGGCTCGAAGGGCTTGGTGACGTAGTCGTCGGCCCCCGCCTCCATCCCCGATCGGATGTCGGCCGTCTGCGCCTTCGCCGACAGGAGGATGATCGGGATCCCGGACGTGGCGTCGTCGGCCTTGAGGGTCTGCACCAGCTCGATGCCCGAGACGTTCGGCATCATGATGTCGCTGATGATCAGGTCGGGCTGCTCCGACCGGGCCAGGTCGATGCCTTCCGCCCCGTCGTGGGCGAGCAGCACCGAGTACCCCTCGAGGTCGAAGTTGACCTCCAGGAGCTTGAGGATCACCGGGTCGTCCTCGACGAGCAGCACGGTGGCCGACGGCATCGCAGCACAGTACCGGTGCCACCCCGCCATCCCTGCAGTCGGTTGCCGCCCAGACCGCCGTCGGTCGTCAGGACCCGTCGACGCAGATCGCGAAGGCGGTCGCGGTGAAGGGTTGGCTGCTCGCGCTGAGCTGGACCTGCCAACCGTTGCCGCCGTTGCCGAGCGGCATGCTCCAGAAGGGGTTCGCGGCCGGCGAGTTCGTGTAGTACCCGCCACCGACCACGACCTTGCCCCCGGGGCAGCGGGCCTCGGTACGGACGAGTGCGCGTCCGGAGCGTGCGCCGAAAGCGGACCGACAACATCGGGCGGTTGCACCACGGGAGCCGATCCGTGAGTCGATCGGGCGTGGGGCGGATGCACCACCGGACCCCCGGGCCGGCCTTCCGGCCGTCGGAGGCCGTCCGCTAGGTTGGTCGACCCAGCCCTCGTAGCTCAGCGGATAGAGCATCGGCCTCCGGAGCCGTGTGCGCAGGTTCGAGTCCTGCCGAGGGCGCTGTGCTGCAGGAACGGCTCGACACGCTGGCGGCGAAGAGTGGAGTCGTTGGGGCGCAGCTGAGCGTGGCGATCGACGGGCGCCAGACCAACGTCGCCTGCGGTCTGCTCGACTCCCGGGCTGACGCTCCCGCGACGCCGACGAGCCCGTTTCGGCTCGGGTCGATCACGAAGACGGTGACCGCGACGGTGCTCCGGTCGGTCCTCGACCAGCACGGGCGATCCCTCGACGAGCCGGTCGAGCGGCTGCTGCCCGGCGCGGCCCCACCGACGCTTGGTCCGTCGCCGATCACGTGGCGTCACGTGCTGACGCACCGGACCGGGATCGACGGCACCTACTGGCAGGGGTTCGGCGACGATTCCGACGCGATCGCAACCTACGCCGAGCGCTCGGCGGAGCTGCCGACCGTGTTCCCGGCCGGGGCCAGCTGGGCCTACAGCAACACCGGGTACGTCCTCGCCGGACGGGCGATCGAGGTGCTGTCAGCTCGTCCCTTCGAGTCCGCGATCCAGGAGCGGCTGGCACCGTTCGCGATGTCCAGGACCACGTTCGACCTCGAGGCGCCGCCGGGGGCCGCCAACGGCCACCATGGGATGGGCCTCGACGCTCGGCCCGCCGACCCGCCAGTAGGCCTCCGGGCGCTGGGCCCCGCCGGGTCGACCGCGTTCAGCACCGCGGGCGACGCGCTCTCGTTCGCGGATCAGGCGCTGGGAGCCGAGTGGCAAGCCCTCGGGGAGGAGTCGATCGCACTGCCGGCCTCTGGCGGGGCCGCCGCGACGCACCAGGCACTCGGGTGGAAGGTGCACCGATGGGGTGGCCAGGTGGTGTTCGGCCACGATGGCGGCGCGTCCGGGCAGGGGTCGTTCCTCCGGTGGATCCCGGCGACGCGCACCGGGATCGCCCTCCTGGCGAACACCGCGCCGGCGGCGATGTTCCTGTGGGCCGGGCTGTCGGAGTGGTTCTTCGAGCGGGCCGGCGTGACCGTGCCTGGCCCCCTGGAGGCCGCCCCGGGCGCCTCCGCGGACGACCGGCTCTGCGGGGAGTACCGGTGTCGGGACGCCACCTTCGCGGTGATCCCACACGACGACCTCCTCGAGCTCCAAGTCGATGCGCTCGCCGGATCGCTCCGGACCACCGTGACCCTCGAACCGCTGCAGGCCGGGGTGTACCGCGCCTCGGCGATGATCGCCGACCCCACGCGGATCGTCACCTTCGAGGAGCTCGACGGGTTCGGGACCCTGCTCCACTGCGGCCCGTTCGCCGCGCGCCGCTAGCCGGCCAGGAACCCGCGCAGGATCCGTTCGGTGGCCTCGGGCTGGTCGCGGAAGGTGCCGTGGCCGCAGTCGTCGAGCACCTCGAGCTGGGCCAGGCCGTCCGGGAGCAGGTCGGCGATCTCGCGAGACGCCACCTCGGGGGTCATCGGGTCCTGGGCGCCGCAGAGCACGAGCGTCGGGCAGCGCACCAGGGGCAGGTCGGCCCGCAGGTCGAAGCCGGCGAAGGTGAGCGTGAAGTGGTGCAGGACGCGGTCGTTGCGCCAGGCCCGGCGGGGGCCGAACGGCTCAGGGCGCCGGTTGTAGAGCGGCATGTTCAGCTCGAGGTAGCTGGCCCAGCAGCTCGGGTGACATGTCGCCGTCGAAGATGGCCTCGTAGTTGTGGCGGGCGACGGGACCGCCGAGGGCCTCGAACCGGGCCGCCGTGTCCTCGCGGTGGCGACGGGCCTGGGTGCTCGACAGCACGATGCGGCTCGGATGGTCGGGGTGACGGGCGGCGTAGTGGAGGGCGACGAACCCGCCGAAGCTGTTGCCGAGCACCACCGGGTGCTCGATCTCGAGCGCCTCGCAGAGGCGCACCACATCGTCGGCCCAGGTGTCGAGGTCCCAGCCAGAGGGGTCCCGGCGCTGGTCGCTGCGGCCTTGGCCCCGGTGGTCGACGTAGACGACCTGGTGCGTGTCGGCGAAGCGGTCGAAGTACGGCCGGAACCCGGAGTGGTCGAACCCGGGCCCGCCGTGGAGCACGAGCAGCGTCGGCTGCTCCACCATGGCGTCGTCGGTGGGGCGGAGCGCGGAGCCGGCCACGTCGAAGAACAGCCGCACCCCGTCGCCGATGTCCACCCGCACGCTGCGCACCGTACGCGATGCGCGACCTCGGCGGACGGGCGTCAGCAGTTCACGCCGGCGGGC
>CAVSIC010000013.1:0-30220 GCA_963727905.1 uncultured Microthrixaceae bacterium | reverse complement strand
CAGCCCAGCACGAAGGTGGCGTTGAGCTTCTGGCCGGCGTTGAACTTGCCCATCGTGGTGCGCCCCCGGCGGCCGAGGCTGAGGAGCCAGCGCCGGTCGTCGCTGGACCAGCGGGCGAGGCGGCGGACGTCGCGCCGCAGGCCCTCGCGCCAGCGCCCCGCGTAGGCGAGCAGCAGCGGCGCGGGGAGGAGCAGCCCGCTGATCACGTGGATGTCCTTCACCAGCACCCGGCGGCCGATCAGGGTGGCGAGCGACCCGACGTAGAGCGTCATGCCGGTACCGAGCAGGATCAGGAACAGGATCGCGTTGGCCCAGTGCAGGAGGCGCTCGGTCCGGTCGAAGCGGACGACCTCGTCGCCGAGGTGCCGATCGATGGTGGTGGCCATCACGTCGCCTCGTCATCGCGACGGTTCGATCCACCGACCCAGGCGTCGGTGTCGTAGCCGAGCTGCTCCCAGTAGCCCGGGTCCGTCTTGGCCGTGAGACCCTCGACCACCTCGACGCGCTCGAGCCACTTGAGCGACTTGTAGCCGTACATGGGCGCCACGTAGAGCCGCACCGGGCCACCGTGCTCGCGGGTGACGTTGCGCTCCTCCATCCGGTGGGCGACGAGGACGTCGTCGCGCCGGGCCTGCTCCATCGTGAGGGTCTCGGTGTACACGCCGTCGAAGGAGTGGAAGCGCACGTGGGTGGCGGCCGGATCGGCGCCGACCTCGTCGAGCAGGTCGGCCAGCTTCACGCCCTGCCAGGGCACGTCCTGGACCCGCCAGCCGGTGACGCACTGGAAGTCGCGGGTGAGCTGCGTCTGCGGCAGCGTCTCCCGTACGGCAGCGATGTCGTAGGTGGCGGGCCGGGCCACGAGCCCGTCGACGGCCAGCCGGTAGTCGGCGTCGGCCTTGGCCGGCAGGTCGCCGGTGACCGTGTAGATGCGGAACCGACCGCCGGTGGGCAGGAACACGCTCAGCCCGGTGCGGTCGTTCGACGTGATGGGGCGGAGCAGCCGCTCGAGGCCGTTCTGCACCTTGGCCCCGAACAGGATCCCGAGCCCGCCGAGGCCCGCCATCCCGAGGACCGCCCGTCGCCCGACGCGCCGGTCCTCCGGGGGGTACTCGACGGGTGTGGCGGTGGGTTCCACGCGCTCACGGTACGGCTCTGCGACGTCCACCGGATGTCGTACCGGCGAGCGCGCCCACCGTTACAGAGATGCGCGGATGGGCCACTGGGGAGCCGCTGCGGCGAAACAAGGCCGCTGTGCTGTCTGGTCGCCTCGCCTATCGGCTCGGCTCCTAGAGGAGCTTGAGCTCCTTGTGGGCCCGCCGGGTGGGGGCCAGCTCGACCTCGACCCGCTCGGCGATGCGGGCGAAGGCCTGCGCCGCCTCGCTGGACGGGTCGGAGAGCACGATCGGGTGCCCCGTGTCGCCTCCGGCCCGCAGCTCGGTGAGCAGCGGGACCTGGCCGAGGAGCGGGACCTCGAGCAGCTCGGCCAGTGCACCGCCGCCGCCGGCGCCGAAGAGCTCGTAGCGCTTGCCGTCGTCGCCCTCGAACCAGCTCATGTTCTCGATGACGCCGCGCACCTTGAGGTTGACCTTCTGCGCCATGAAGCCGGCCCGCTGCGCCACCTTCTGGGCCGCCGGCTGCGGCGTGGTGACGATGTAGACCTCGGCGTTGGGCAGGAACTGCGCCAGCGACAGCGAGATGTCGCCGGTGCCGGGGGGCAGGTCGACGAGCAGGAAGTCGGGGTCGTCCCAGAAGACGTCGGTGAGGAACTGCTCGAGCGCCTTGTGGAGCATCGGCCCCCGCCAGATGACGGGCTGGTCCTCCTTGGCGAAGAAGCCCATCGAGATGCAGCGCACGCCGCCGGCACCGATCGGCGGCACGAGCATCGAGTCGATCACGGCGGGCGGGTGCTCCACGCCGAGCATGCGCGGGATCGAGAAGCCCCACACGTCGGCATCGATCACGGCGACGCTCTTGCCGCGCTGGGCGAGCGACACGGCGAGGTTGGTGGTGACCGACGACTTGCCCACGCCGCCCTTGCCCGACGCGATCAGCAGGACCCGCGTGGTGCTCGTGGGATCGGCGAACGGGATGGCGCGGCCCTCGGCGTGCCCGTGGGACTGCTGGCTCCCGGCCGTGGCGGCCGGGTCGCCGTTGAGCTTCTCCCGGAGGGTGGCCCGCTGCTCATCGGTCATCACCCCGAAGGAGAGGTCGACCGACGGGACCCCGATCGTGGTGAGCGCGCCGGTGACGCGGCTCTGGATCTCGTTGCGGAGGGGGCATCCGGCGACGGTGAGGGTGACCTCGAGGGCCACGCTCCCGTCGGCCGCCACGGCGACGTCCCGGACCATGTCCAGGTCGACGATGGAGCGGTGCAGCTCTGGGTCCTCGACGGGACGCAGCGCTTCGATGACCTGGTCGACGGTGACGGGCACGTTGGGGGGGCTCCGGGGTCGAGGGGTGCCCACGGGGATTTCCACTACGGGCATAGGTAGAATACCGGCCGATGGACCGGTCGCTCACGCCCACCGAGTTCTCGTCGGCGGTCACGGCGATCACCTCGGCGTTCGGCGACCCCACTCGCCGGCAGATCTACCTCTTCGTCCGCGACCGCAGCGACGACGACGGGGGGGTCACGGCGGGCGAGGTCGCCGACACGTTCGAGCTCCACCCCAACGTCGCCCGCCACCACCTCGACAAGCTCGTGGGCGGTGGGTACGTGGAGGTGGCCACCGGCCGCTCCGGGGCCGGCGCCGGCCGCCCGTCGAAGCGATACCGCGTCAGCGCTCCCGACATGGCCCTCGAGCTCCCGGTCCGCCAGGACGAGCTCGTCACGTCGCTGCTCGGCCGGGCCCTCGCCCTCCTGCCCGCCGACACGGCCGAGGCGATGGCCGAGGACGTCGGGCTGCAGTACGGCCTGGCGATGGCACAGGCCATGGGCGGCACCGACCCGGCCGACGCCGAGGTGCTCGCCAGGGGCCAGGTGCCCCGCTCCTTCCGCGCCGCGCTCCACGCCGTGGCCGATGCGCTCACGGCCCACGGGTTCGCCGCCCACGCCGAAGGCAAGGGCAACGGCCTGCAGATCGTCTCCGACCACTGCCCGTTCGGCAACGCGGCCATCGAGCACCCGGTGCTCTGCGCCGTCGACCGCGGCCTCGTGCGCGGGATGCTCAGCGCCCTCTACGGCGAAGCCCAGGCCGACACCTCGTCGAGCCGCCCGATGGGCGACGACAAGTGCGTCACCTCCATCACCGGCTGAGCGACCACCCCGTTCTGGCGTTGGATCTCCACACATGACGTCGCCGGACAACGCCAGAACGCGGCACTACCTCGACCATGCGTCGACGTCGCCGTTGCGGCCCGAGGCGCTCGCGGCGATGTCGGCGTGGCTGGCGCAGCCGGTCGGTGACCCGGGGCGCATCCACGCCGAGGGGATGGCCGCGCGCGGCGGCGTGGAGACGGCGCGCGAGCAGGTGGCGGGGTTGCTCGGGGCCCGACCCCGGTCGGTGGTGTTCACGAGCGGGGCCACCGAGGCCATCGCCGCCGCGTGCTGGGGCGCCGCGGATCGGGGCGAGCACCAGGTCCTCGCCGCCGTCGAGCACTCGGCGGTGCGCCGGGCCGCGGAGGACCACTCGGCCACCACCGTGGTCGGTGTCGACGGCCAGGGCCGCGTCGACCTCGACGAGCTGCTCACCTCCATCACCCCGGCGACGGCGCTCGTGCACCTCCAGTGGGGCAACCACGAGGTGGGCACGCTGCAACCGGTGGCCGAGGCCGCCGCCGCCTGCCGGGAGCGCGGCGTGCTGCTCCACGTCGACGCGGCCCAGGCCGTCGGCCGCGTCCCGATCGCGTTCGACGACCTCGGCATCGACCTGCTCTCCGTGTCGGCCCACAAGCTCGGCGGACCGGCCGGCGTGGGCGCGCTGCTGGTGCGCCGCGGGCTGCGGGTGCGTCCACTGCTCGTCGGCGGCGACCAGGAGCGGGCCCGCCGCGCCGGCCTCGAACCGGTCGCCGCCCTGGCCGGCTTCGGCGCGGCCGCCGAGGCGCTGAGCGGTGGCGGGCTCGAGCGGGAGGTCGCCGACCAGAGGGCCTGGAGCGAGCGCATCCTCACCGCCTGCGCCGCGCTCGAGGGGGTCCGCCCCTACGGCGACCTCGACCCGGCCGGCCGCCTCCCCCACCTCGTGTGCCTCGGCATCGACGACATCGAGCCGCAGGCCGTGCTCTTCGGCCTCGACCGTTCCGGCGTCGCCGCCCACTCCGGCTCGGCCTGCGCCTCCGAGTCGCTCGAGCCCTCACCGGTGCTCGCGGCCATGGGCGTCGACGCCCACCGCAGCCTCCGCCTGTCCACGGGGTGGTCCACCGTCGACGCGGACGTCGACGCCGCCCTGTCCGCCCTCCCCGGCATCCTCGCCGACCTCCGCGCGCTGGCCGGCGGCGGGTCGGGCGCCCGCTAGCGTCCTCGCTCGTGGCCAAGCTGTACGTCGTGCGCCACGCCGACGCGGGACACCGCTCGGACTGGGACGGACCCGACCACACCCGACCGCTCTCCGAGCGGGGGTGGCGGCAGGCCCACGGGCTGGTCGGCACGCTGGCCGACCACGGGATCGGGCGGCTGCTCGCCAGCCCGTACACGCGGTGCATCCAGACGCTCGAGCCCCTGGCCGAGCGCCTCGGGCTCGCCGTGGAGCCCGACGACCGCCTGGCCGAGGGCGCCGGAGCCGTGGGGCCTCTGGCCCTCGACGAGGAGCTCCGCGACGTGGGCGCGGCGATCTGCAGCCACGGCGACGTGATCCCCGACCTCCTCGAGCACCTCGTGCGCGACGGCGTGAGGCTGCACGACGACCTCCGATGGCAGAAGGCCTCCACCTGGGCCTTCAGCCGCGATGGCGGGCAGCTGGCCAAGGGCCGCTACCTGCCCCCGCCCGCGTAGCCGCTCCCCGCCGAGACTGCGGTCCCCCTAGGGAGCGACGGCGGTGGTGGTCGAGGCTCGGGCCGCCTCGACGTCGTCGCGCAGGCCGCTGGTGAGCTGGCGGATCTGCGACGGGGGCTGGAGCGCATCGAGGCGGTCGAGCTCGCGGCTGGCCTCGTCGAGCAGCCCGTTGCGGAAGAAGACGATGGCCAGGAACGCGTGGACGTCGGGGTACCGCGGGTTGGCGGTGGCGGCCTCGATGAGCGAGGTCAGCCCCTCCCCCGCCTCGCCGGCGAGGTACAGGCCCCATCCCCGGTAGGTCATGGCCTCGACGTTGCCGGGGTCCTGGGCGATCACCTCGTCGTAGAGCTCGAGCGCCGCGGGGCTGTCGGTGGCCAGGAGCCGGCCGGCCTCGTTCAGCTTCTCGGTGACCGATTGCCGCACACCGCCGGTGGCGGTGTCGCCCGGGTTGCGCCGCCCGACCGACTGGGCCACGAGCACGCCGGCCACCACCGCGAACAGGGCCACGAGCGCGACCACCGCCACCGTGCGGCGCCGGTCGCGGGCCGGTGCAGCCGCCGTCGGGGAGGCGCCGGCCTCGATGGCGCGTAGCACGCGTGCCGCGCGCGCGGTGTAGTCGTCGCGCAGGGCCGTGTAGTCGAGGTCGTCGAGATCGCCGGCCGCGTGCTCGCGCTCGAGGTCCTCGAGCGACGCGAGGAGGAAGTCCCGCTCGTCCTCGAGGTGCTCGAGGTCGATGCCGTCGCTCATCGGTCGTGCATCGCCCGGTCGTGCATCGCCTGGTCGTGCAGCGCCTGGTCGACGATCCGTCGGTCCGCCTCGGCGTCCCCCAGGTCGAGGTCCTCCCGCCGCCGCCACCTGGCGAAGGCGGCGGTGAGGCCGGCGAGGGCCACCACGAGCGCGACCACGGGGATGATCCACACCAGCCCGGCGAAGCCGCTGCGGGGCGGGATGAGCTGGACGTCCTCGCCGTAGGTGGAGGCGATGGCGTCGCGGATCTCGTCGTCGCCCTGGCCCTGGCCGACGCGCTTGGCGATCTCCGTGCGGATGGCCCTGGCCGCCGCGACGTCGGAGTCCGCCACCGACTGGCTCCGGCAGACCGGGCACTTCATCGTCTGGGCGATCGAGCGCACTCGCTCGTCGGTGGTGCGGGGCGATCCCGGATCGACGCCGTTGCGGACGAGGGACACCGCCACGAGGGCCAGGATCACCAGCCAGCTCCAGCGCCGGAACGCTCTCGATCGCAACACGCCAGCGGCGCTCACGAGCTCGGCCCCTCGAAGTGGGCGATCGCCTCGTCGAGCTCGCGGGCGGTGACCTCGCCGGCGAAGCGCTCCACGATGATCCCGTTCGGCGCGATGAGCCAGCTCTCGGGTACCTGGGCGATGCCGTACGCGACACCGATGCTGTTCTCCGGGTCGTTGATCACGGGCCAGGAGCCGCCGCGGTCGGCGAAGAAGGCGCGGGCGTCCTTGAGCTTGTCGTCGAAGGTGACGCCGATGAGCACCGCGTCGCCGTCGTCTCGGTGGGACCGGTCGAAGGCCACCAGCTCGGGGTGCTCGGTGATGCACCCGGTGCACCAGCTGCCGAAGAAGTTGAGCACGACCCATCGGCCGCGGAAGTCATCGATGGACACCTGGTCACCGTCGATCGTGGTGCCCGATGCGGCCGGGGCGAGCTCGCCGATGAGCGTTGACTGCGACGCCCGCTCGCCGGCGGGGTCGCGGGTGGCGAGGACCACGACCAGCGCGGCGACCACGATGCCGAGCAGCGCGGCGATGGCGAGCACGGTGCGCCCCCTCACGAGACGGCCACCTCGACCGGCGCCGAGACCGGGTCGGTCGGCCGTCGGCGGCGCCCCGGCCACGCCGCCAGCAGCGTGCCGAACGCCATCACCCCGCCGCCCACCCAGAGCCACAGCGTCATCGGCTCGATGAGGACGCGGATGACCACGGGCCCGTCGGGGTCGTCCTCGTCGGGCAGGCGGGTGATCGTGAGGAACACGTCCTCCTTGAGCCCGGTCTTCACCGACGGCGTGGGCACGAGCGACCCGAAGCCGGGGTACTGCGACAGGGCGGGCTCGTAGACCTGCCCGCCGTCGACCCGCAGCCGCACCTTGGTGGCGAGCCGGTTGGTCTCCTGCACCGTGTAGGTGTCGAGGTAGGTGATCTCGTGGCCGGCCACCGTGCGGGTCTGGCCCTGCTCGTAGCGGGCCTCGGACTCCTGCACGTAGCTGCCCGAGGCAGCGATGGCCACGGCGATGATCACCACGCCGAGGTGCACGATCATCCCGCCGTTCGTACGGCCGAGGAACCCGCGCCAGCCCTGGCGCCGCGTGGCCAGCACCACCTGGCGGAGCGCGGCGCCGCCGGCGAACCCGCCGAGGCCGAACGTGGCGATGGGGGCCAGCCCGCGGGCACCGAAGGCGACGACGAGGAACAGCGTGACCGCCCCGCCCCAGGCCGGCCACACGAGGCGCTGCGAGAGCACCTCCGCCGAGGCCTTGCGCCACGGGAGCACCGGGGCGACGGCCATCATGAACAGCAGGGCGATGCCGATCGGTGTGGTCATGCGGTCGAAGTACGGCGGACCGACGGTGACCTTCTCGTCCTGCACGACCTCGGCCAGCAGCGGGAACACCGTGCCCAGCAGCACGACGAAGGCGAAGGCGGCGAACAGCACGTTGTTGGCCAGGAACGCGCCTTCGCGCGAGATCGGTGAGTCGATGCGGCCGGGCGAGCGCAGCCGGTCGCCTCGCCACCCGATGAGCCCGAGCGTGACGACCACCGTCAGCCCGAAGAAGGACAGGAGCCAGGCGCCGATGTCGCCGTCGCTGAACGCGTGGACCGACTCGAGCACGCCCGAGCGGGTGAGGAACGTGCCCAGGATCGTGAGGGCGAACGTGGCGCACACCAGCGACAGGTTCCAGACCCGAAGCATCCCGCGGCGCTCCTGCACCATCACCGAGTGCAGGTAGGCGGTGCCCGTGAGCCACGGCAGGAACGACGCGTTCTCCACCGGGTCCCAGCCCCAGTAGCCGCCCCAGCCGAGGACCTCGTAGCTCCACCAGGCGCCGAGCACGATGCCGATCGTGAGGAAGCCCCAGGCGAGGAGCGTGGCCCGCCGGGTCTCGATGAGCCACCCCTCCCCCAGCCGACCGGTGGCCAGCGCGCGCGATGGCGAACGCGAACGGCACCGTGAACCCGACGAAGCCCAGGTAGAGCATCGGCGGGTGGAAGGCCATGAGGATGTGCTCCTGCAGCAGCGGGTTCGGCCCGGGGCCGTCGTAGCCGACGGGCACGGACACCCGGCCGAAGGGGTTGGCGGGGCCGAGGGTGAGCAGGAAGAAGAACGCGGCGACCACGAACATCACGAGCAGCGCGCCCGCCACCAGCGGATCGCTGAGGCGCGCCCGGAACTTGCGGGCCACGTGCACGGTGAAGCCCGAGAGGATGAGCACCCAGAGCAGGATCGAGCCCTCGAGGGCCGACCACATCGTGGCGACGTTGAACAGCGCCGGGGTGCGGCTGCTGCCGTTGTCGTGGACGAACGCCACGCTGAAGTCGCGGGTGATGAGCGCCCGCTGCATGCCGATCACCGCGACCACCGCGCCGATCAGGAGCAGCAGCGAGTAGCTCCAGCCCGTCTCGAGCAGCTCTGGGCGACGGCGGCGCAGGCCGACGGCGATCGTGAGGGCGCCGAGGATCGATGCCGCCGATCCGAGGACGAGGCCGCCCGTGCCGAGGACGCTGTTCACGGAGCGGCGGTGGTCGACGGCGCCGACGACGTCGTGCCGCCCTCCTCCGCGTCCTGCAGGCGGTCGCCGTTGTCGGCCTCGTACTGCTCGGAGTGCTTCACGAGGATGCGATCGCTGTCGAAGAACTCACCGCTCGGGTCCCAACGTCCCTCGAGCACCACCGGGATGCCGGCTTCGAACAGCTCGGGCGGTGAGCCGTCGTGGTGCACGTCGACGCGGGCGCCGTTGTACGCCACGGTGAAGTCCACCGTGTCACGGGACTCGTCGAGGGCGATGGTGGCGCCGAGGACCGTGCCCTGCAGGCGGAAGCGCTTGTCGCCCAGCTCGTCCTGCTTCGCGATCGCCTCATCGGCGTTGTAGAAGTACAGCGAGGCCGAGGAGAGCGCCTTGCTCACCACGAACCCGAGGGCCACGAGCACCACCACCAGCACGACGTACGCGGCGGGGTTGCGACGGCGCCGGGGGGTGGCGACGCCGGGGGTCAGGTCCACCGGCGCTCCTCCGGCGGCACCTGCCGCGCGAGGCGCTTGCCCCGCAGGATCGTGCGCAGCGCGTAGCCGGCCAGGACGACGAGCGAGATGCCCCAGCCCGCGAAGACGTATCCGGGGTGGCTGAAGGCGAGCATCAGGCGGTCCCGCCGGCGATGCCGGCCTCGGCGCGGCGCTCGGTGAGGGCGTCGTCGAGGCCGCGGGCCTGCACCCGCTCCTCGAGCCACGCCAGCCGGAAGCGGTGCACGAGCAGCCAGGCGAAGACGAGGCCGAACACGACCATCCCGAGCATGAGGGTGAAGAGCATCGTGCCCTCGATGGTCGGGTCGAGCCGGGTGATGGTGGCCGTCTGGTGCAGCGACCGCCACCAGTCCACCGAGAAGTGCACGACGATCACGTTGGGGAACAGGAGCAGGCCCACGATGGCCGAGCGGGCGCCGCGCTGGGCGGGGTCACCGGCCTCGCTGTCGACCCGCCGCAGGGCCAGGTACCCGACGAGCAGGACGAACAGCAGCGCGTCCGAGGTGATGCGCGGGTCCCAGTCCCACCAGGTGCCCCAGGTCGGGCGGCCCCAGATCGACCCGACGACGAGGGTGATCCCGGTGAGGACCATCCCGATCTCGGTGGCGGCCCCGCCGAGCACCCACCAGCCCTCGCTGCGGCGGCGCAGCCACATCACCGACGCGATCGTGGTGAGGGCGCAGGCGCCGAACGACCAGATGGCGATCGGCACGTGCACGTACATCAGCCGCACCAGGTCCCTCTGGTTCACGTCGTCGGGGCTCCACCAGAAGGAGAAGGCGAGCAGCAGCGCCATGCCGGCCAACGTGGCCAGGCCGAGGGCGCGGGTGGCCGCCGAGGCCGTGCCGGCGTCGGTCGGGTCGACGGGGGCCGGGACGGCGCGAGCCGAGGGGGGCATCAGGACTCCTCCAGGAGGGTGCCGAAGGCGAGGGTGCCGACGGCGGTGTAGGCGAGGGCGAAGGCCACCAGCAGGCCGCACCAGGGCCAGCCGTCGGACGCCGCGCCCCCCAGGGCGGCGTCGAAGGCCCGGGTGGCGCCGATGAGCACCGGGGTGAGGACGGGCAGGAGCAGGATCGGCAGCAGCGTGTCTCGCACTCGGAGTCCGGCGGCCACCACGCCGTACAGCGTGCCCGCCGCGGCCAGCCCGATGGTCGCGGCCACGCAGGTGACCAGCAGCAGGACCGCGCCGGTGACCT
The DNA here is from genome assembly GCA_963727905.1 of uncultured Microthrixaceae bacterium. GTDB lineage: Bacteria > Actinomycetota > Acidimicrobiia > Acidimicrobiales > VFJN01 > VFJN01. Next base: position 19,834 of record CAVSIC010000013.1, on the reverse strand, counting down.
CTGCGCCGTAGAGCACGACCACGCCGAGGGCGAGGACGACCTCGAGCGCCGCCAGCTGCGCGGCCACCGCCATCGCCTTGCCGAGGAAGATGCCCGCCGGGTCGAGGCCGCTGAGGCGCAGGGCGTCGCGGCCGCCGTCGGCCGACTCGATGGCGAAGGCCCGCTGGATGGCGAGGAGGGCGCAGAACAGCACGGCGATCCAGTAGAGGCCCGAGCTGGCCCGGGTCGAGGATCCCGCGGTCCGGGTCGAGGGCGACGCCGAACAGCACCAGCAGGAGGATGGCGAACGGCGCCACCTGCTGGGTGGTGACCCGCGAGCGCAGCTCGACCCGCAGGTCCTTGCCGGCCATCAGCGTGGCGTCACGGAACAAGGGCGGGCTCCCGCTTGCGGCGCCTCGTCGGCACGGGGGCGATGTCGGTGGTGCCGCCGGCCAGGTGGACGACCCGGTCGGCCAGGGCCTCGGTGCGCTCGACGTCGTGCGAGGCGACGACGACGGTGGCGCCGGCGGCCACGGCATCGCGGATGAGGCCGTCGAGGCGGTCACGCCCCGCGGCGTCGAGGCCGGCGTGGGGCTCGTCGAGCAGCCACAGCTCGGGGCGGCGGGCCAGCAGGCAGGCGAGGGAGGTGCGCCGGCGCTGACCGGCGGAGAGCTGGGTGACGGCGACGTTCGCCAGGCGACCGGTCAGCTCGCACGTGTCGAGGGCGGCGTCGATGTCGGCCGCCGCGGCCCCCGCGGCGCGGCCCCAGAAGCGGACGTTGTCGGCCACCGTGAGCTCGTCGTACAGGCCGCCGGCGTGGCCGAGCAGGCCGACCCGGCGGCGCAGCTCGCGGGCCTCGCGACGGTCGGTGAGGTCGTGACCCAGCACGTTGGCCTCGCCCCGGGCCACGGCCAGGAGGCCGGCGCAGGTCCGCAGCAGGGTGGTCTTCCCGGCCCCGTTCGGGCCGCGGAGGAGCACGATCTCTCCGGCGGCGACGTCGAGGTCGATCCCGGCGAGGGCCGGGAACCGACCCAGGAGGGTCACCGCCCCGCGGAGGTGGACGACGGGCTCCATGGGACGGGCCAAGGGTACTGACGGGGCCCGCCCCGGCAGGAATCGCCTGCCCCGGTATCGTCCCCCCGATGCATCTGGCCAAGATCCTCAGCGCCGTCGGGCGCTCGTGCATCACCGTGGGCACGCTGCTGCTGCTGTTCGTCGCCTACCAGCTGTGGGGCACCGGCATCCGCGAGGCCCAGGCGCAGGACAAGCTGGGCAAGAAGTTCGACAAGGTCCTGGCCGAGGCCCCGGAGTACGCGCCGGGTGAGGCGCCCGCGATCGACCCGGTCCCCGAGGGTGAGCCCACCGCCATCATCCGGATCCCCAAGATCGGCGTGGACAAGAACGTCGTCGAAGGCGTCGGCGTCGGCGACCTCAAGAAGGGCCCCGGCCACTACCCCGAGACCCCGCTGCCCGGGCAGAAGGGCAACGCCGCCATCGCCGGCCACCGCACCACCTACGGCGCCCCGTTCAACCGGGTCGACGAGCTCGAGCCGGGCGACGAGATCATCGTGGAGACCGTCCAGGGCACCTTCCGCTACGAGGTGAAGGACGAGGACGGCGATGGCGACGGCCACATGATCGTGTCGCCGAGCCAGGTCGAGGTCCTCGAGGACAAGGGCGACAACCGCCTCACGCTCACCGCCTGCCACCCGAAGCTCAGCGCCGCCCAGCGCATCATCATCGTGGCCGAGCTGGCCGGCGACCAGGTCGCCCTGGCCGCCCAGGTGGCCGGCGCCCCCTCCAGCCTCGACGACATCAGCGGCGAGACCTCGTCCCGCGTCCCCGCCGTCGTCCTCTTCATCCTCTGCGGCGCCATCTGGATCTTCGCCTACTGCTTCAGCCAGCTGTGGCAGAAGTGGCCCGCCTACGGCGTCTGCCTGCCGTTCTTCATGGTCGGCCTCTTCTTCTTCTTCGAAGAGTTCAGCCGGATGCTGCCGAGCAACTTCTAGGGCGCAACGAGCCGGCGGGCCGGCCTCCCGGCCCACGCCCACCGCAGCGGTGTCACCGTCGAGCTCCGGCCCAGGCACCGATCGCGAGCCCCACCGGAACTGGCGCGAGATGTTCGCTCAGATCCACGAGGAACATGCGCCGGTTGGAGCGAGGAGCCGGTTGCCACCGAACTGGCGCAGGATGCTCGCCGAAGCAAGCGATGAACTCGCGCCAGTACGGGTGGGGTGAGCAGCGACAGACATTGGCCGGAACGCGAAGCCTTCTGGGCGAACCGACGACGCCGGGAGGACAGATGCGTCTCTCCCGCATCGCGAGTTGGCCTTGCCACCCGAACCTGCGACGCCCGGGCAACGGATGCGTCTCGCCGGTGTCGCAGGTTCGGCGACGGGACGGTGAGACCGCCGCCGACGGAGCCGCAGCGGCACCCCGCCGCCGCATCGGTGCGCCCTTCGGCCGCCGCCGTCGGCGCCTAGCGGCCCTTGAACTGGGGGCGGCGGCGGGTCGTGAAGGCGGCGAGGCCTTCCTGGAGGTCGTCGCTCTGCCAGGCGCGGTCGTAGGCGGCGAGGTCGTCCTCGCCGCCGTCCTCGAGGCTGTTGAGGGCGGCCTTGTGGGCGGCGATCGTCAGCGGGGCCAGCGCCGCGATGTCGTCGGCCCAGGCCAGGGCCTCGTCGAGGTCGCCGAGGCGCTGGACCAGGCCCATCGCGAGCGCCTCGTCGCCGCCGTAGGTCTCCGCGGCCAGGAGCATGGCGCGGGCGGGACCGGCGCCCGCCAGCCGTTGGAGTCGGTCGACGGTCCAGTGGTCGACGGCCAGCCCGAGCTTGGCCGCGGGGATGCCGAAGCGGGTGGCCTCGGTGGCGACGCGGAGGTCGCAGGCCACGGCCAGCTGGGTGCCGGCCCCGAGGGCGGCGCCGTCGCAGGCGGCGATCACCGGGCGCGGGTCGTCGCGCAAGGTGAGGAGGACGCTCCGCAGGAGGTCGGTGAACGAGCGGTCCTCGACCCCGGACAGGTCGGCGCCGGCGCAGAAGTGACCACCGGCCCCCGTGAGCACGAGGACGTTCGCACCGCCCGAACGGCCGTGGGCGTCGAGGAGCTGCTCGAGGGCCTCGTGGTCGACGGCGTTGCGCCGGTCCTGCCGGTCGATGGTGAGGACGGCGACGGTCCCGCGGTCGTCGAGGTGGATCACGTCGGCCGACCGTAGCGGCGGGCCGAGGTCGTAGTGTCGCCCGACGAGGGGGTGCGCCATGGAGCTGCAGGGGAAGCGGGTGCTGATCACGGGGGCGTCGCGCGGCATCGGCCAGGCGATCGCCAGCGCGATGGCCGCGGCCGGAGCGCGCGTCGCGCTGGTGGCCCGTGACCGGGAGGCGCTCGAGAAGCTGGCCGGCGACCTCGGCGGCACGGCCCACCCCTGCGACCTGCTCGACCGTGCGGCCCGCGCCGACCTCATCGCCCGGGTGGAGGACGAGGCCGGGCCCGTCGACGTGGTCGTGAACAACGCCGGCCTCCACCACGGCGCCACGCTCTGGGACACGCCCCGTGACAAGGTCGCCGACCAGGTCGAGCTGAACCTCATCGCCACCCTCGACCTGTGCCACCAGGCCATCCCCCGGATGCTGGCCCGCGGCAGCGGCCACCTGGTCAACGTGGCGTCGCTGGCCGGAGTCGCCTCGACGCCCGGCATGACCGCCTACGCCGCCACCAAGGCGGGGGTCGCCCATGGCACCGCCGCGCTGCGCGACGAGCTCAAAGGCCTCCCGATCGGGGTCACCACGGTGATGGTCGCCGGGGTGCCCACCGACATGCTCGAGCAGGGCGAGGGCTATGCCCCGTTCCACCTGGCCTTCCGGCGCCTTCGTCGGATCCAGCTCGCTCCGGACACCCCCGCCGACAAGCTGGCCGTCGCCATCGTGCAGGGCGTCCTCAGGGGGACCAGCACCGTGTACCTGCCCCGGCGGGCGGCCCCGTTCGTCGGCCTGGCCGAGGCCCCCCGCAAGATCGTCAAGCTGGCCCTGACCGGCATCCCGCGCCGCGCCTGAGAGGCAGTGGTCCGGGGCGCTTATGCTCGTCCGGCCTGCCCGTCGCTCAAGCCCCCGCTCCAAGGACCACATGCGCACCCGCCCCCTCCTCGCCGTCCTCCTCGCCGCTGGCCTCCTCCTCGGGGCCTGCTCGCAGAGCGACCCCAGCGCCAAGGACGTCCGCGAGGACCTGTCCTCGGCCCTCCAGAAGGGCGACGACGCCCTCACCGAGGCCCAGGCCGACTGCTACGCCAAGCTCATCGTCGACGAGATCGGCGCCGACAAGGTCAACGACGTGGGCTTCAGCGCCAAGGAGCCGAGCGACGAGCTGGCCGAGGAGCTCGCCACCGTCGCCCAGACCGCCCGCACCGAGTGCAAGATCCCGTCCTGACACACCTTCCCTCCGCCCGCTCCTGAGACGAGGCCCCAGATGACCGATCTCCCCGCCAGCTGGCAGACCGACCCGACGGGTCGTCACGACCACCGCTACTGGAATGGCACGCAGTGGACGGACCACGTGGCCGACGCCGGCGTGGCGAGCAGCGATCCGTACACGGAGCCCGAGTCGGCGGCCGAGGTGTCCGAGCCGGCTGCCACCGAGCCCGGGGCCACCGAGCCGGCGGCCACGGAGCCCGCGGACGACGCCGAGCCGGCGACCCCGCTTTCGTGGGCCCCGCCGGTCCAGGCGACGCCGGAGGAGCCGGCCACCACGAGCGAGCCCGACGCTGCCGCCGACGCCGAGCCCGCGGCCGACGCCGAACCGGCGGCTCCGGCCGCCTCCACCACCCCGTCGGGCTGGAACCAGCCCGACGAGCCCACCCCGGCCCAGCCGGACGGCCCGGCCGAGGCATCGCCCGTCGCCGGGTGGGCGCCGGCCTCGACGCCCTCCTCGTGGTCGGACCCGACCTCCGTGGGGTCGACCTCCGGTGCCGACGCCCCCACCGAGGTCACCTCGACCCCCGACCACACCCAGCCCCTGCCGACCCTCCCCGACCCCACCTCGTCGAGCTCCTACGGCGGCCTGGCCGCAGAGGAGTCGGCGCCCCCGATCGGTCCCGCGTCGACGGACGGCTCCGGCGGCTCCCGCCGCAACATCCTGATCGGCGTCGGCATCCTCGTGGTCGTGGCCATCGTCGCCTTCCTCGCCCTCTCGAGCGACGACGACGACAGCGGCTCCTCCGCCATCTCCACCCGGCTGGCCGACTCCCTCCAGGACGGCACCCCCGGCCTCGCGGACGACGACGCCGACTGCCTGGCCGACCGCATCGTCGACCAGGTCGGGAGCGATCGGCTGAAGGGCGTCGACTTCGACGCCGAGACCGCGCCCACGGGCGACGTCGGCACCGACTTCGTCGAGGCGTACGCCGATGCCGTCCGCGAGTGCGAGGTGAACCCCGACGGGTCCTCCAGCGACACGGACGACGGCGACGACGGCAGCACCCCCGGCGACACCGACGGCGACGACACGATCCCGGACATCGGCGACCTGGACTCGTTCCGCGACCTTCTCGCCGATCAGTACGAGCAGACCCTCGGGCTGCCCCGCGACAAGGCCGAGTGCCTGGCCGACGCGATGGGCGAGGCCGTGAGCAAGGGCCAGCTCGACCAGCAGGACGCCTTCGGCGACTTCTTCGACTACCTCGACAGCTGCGACATCTCCCTCGACGAGATCACCGGGTCGAACCCCTGACGATGTCCGAGGGCCCTGCCCGCTGGCTCCACGATCCCCTCGGCCACCACGAGCACCGCTACTGGGACGGCGAGCGCTGGACCGCGCACGTGGCCGACGGCGGCCGCGCCGCGGAGGACCTCTACGTGGAGCCGGAGCCCGAACCGGAGCCCGAACCGGAGCCCGAACCCGAGCCCGCACCCGAGCCCGAGGTCACCACGCTCGAGTGGCGACCACCGGTCGTGATCCGCGAGCCGAAGCCCGAACCCCAGCCGGAACCCGAGCCCGAGCCGGAGCCCGAACCAGCACCGACGCCGCGGCCCGAGGTGCCGGTGGCGCTCTCCGGGTGGGGGCGGTCCACGGTCCCCCGCCCCGTCGAGCAGGTCCTGCCGCGCCCGCTCCCCACACCGCGCCCGGCCGCGGTGCCCGCATGGTCACCGCGGCCGCTCCCGCCCCGGCCGGTCGCGCCGCAGCCCGTCGCTGCGCAGCCCGTCCACTCCACGCCGTCATGGGCCGCGACCGCGGTCACGGAGCGGGCCGAACACGACCAGGCCCGGCGCCGTCGGCTGCTCGCGGCGGGCGCCACGCTGCTCCTCGTCGTCCTCGTCGGGGCGTTCCTGGTCACCCGCGGGGACGGCGACTCGGCAGAGGACGCCAGCACCAGCAGCACCTTCGGCCCTGGGAGCGTGACGGCGTTGCCCGAGGAGGTCGCCCCGGGCATCACCGTGCCCGACACCACCGACGGCGGGACCCTCGACACGGGGTCGTCGGGCACCGCACCGGAGGGCTTCGCCATCACGGAGGACATGAGGTCGCAGATGGTGACGGGCATCGAACAGGGCATCGGCATGACCCACGAGCAGGCGGAGTGCACCGCCGACAAGGTGATCACCGCGCTCCAGACCGGTGAGCTCCAGGGCGACACGGGCCTCGAGGCGATCCTCCCCTACGCCCGCGAGTGCGGGTACGAGGGCACGCCGGGCGCCTGACCCCGCGAGCTCAGCGACCGGTCCAGCGGGGCGGGCGCTTCTCGGCCCGTGCGGCGATGCCCTCCGCGGCGTCGTCGGTCGACGCGGTGATCGTGAGGAGCGAGTGGAGCAGCGTGAGGCTGGCATCGGCCTCCTGGTCCCACACCGCGTAGAACGAGTCCCGGCCCTGCTGGAGCGCGATCGGTGAGCGGCCCGCCAGGGTCGTCGCGAGCCCGTCGACGGCCGCGTCGAGCTCGGGCACGGGCACGACCCGCGTGACGAACCCGATGCGCTCGGCCTCGGTGGCGTCCACCCTGCGCCCCGTGAGCATCAGCTCGAGCGCCTTCTTCGGGGCCATCGAGCGGATCAGCGGCACCGTGATCATGTGCGGCCACAGCGCCAGCTCGATCTCGGGCGTGCCGAACACCGCATCGTCAGCCGCGACCACGAGGTCGCAGGCGAGGGCCAGGCCGAAGCCGCCGGCCAGGGCGAAGCCCCGCACGCGGGCGATCGTCGGCTTGCCGAGGGCGTAGAGGTCCCGGAACAGCTCGGCGATCTCGCCACGGCCGTCGTGCAGCTCGGTGAACCCGGCTCCCGCGCTCATGCCCGTGAGGTCGGCACCCGCGCAGAACGCCCGCTCCCCGGCTCCGGTGAGCACCACGACGCCGACGTCGGAGTCGGCCTTCGCCCGCGCGAACGCGTCGCGCAGCTCCCGCACCACGGCCCACGAGAGCGCGTTGCGCCGCTCCTCGCGGTCGATGGTGATGCGCGCGATGCGATCGGACACCTCGTAGCGCACCGCTGCCGACTCCGAGGTGCGTTCATCGACCATCGCGCCGACGCTAGCGGCGAGGCCCGATCCCGGAGGTCCCGGCGAGGGACGACCGGGATCGGTACGGTCGTTGTCGTGGTCCTGCTGGTCCTCGCCGCAGCGGGCGGCTTCGTCTCCGGTCGCGCTCGGCGACCGGTGGGTGGCCACGCCGCGATGCCGCACCTCCACCGGCCCGAGCTGGTGGCGGCAGGCATCGTGCTGGCCATGGGCGCGGTGCTGCTCCACGGCGACCTCGCCGTGCTGTGCGACGCGCTGTCGATCGCGATGCTGGCGTCGTTCGCCGGGGTCAACCGCAACATCACCGGCGTGGCCGTGATCGGCCTGGGCCTCGTGCTCAACCTCGCCGCGGTGGTGCTCGACAACGGCATGCCGGTCCGCCCGAAGGCGCTGGTGGCGGCCGACGTGGTGGAGGCCGACGAGCTGGCGGACCACGAGATCGCCTCGCCCCGACACCTCGAGACCGACCGCGACGCGTTCGGCTGGCTCGGCGCCATCGTGCCGGTGCCGTGGCTGCACCAGGTGGTCACCTTCGGCGACCTGCTGATCCTCGTGGGCCTCACCGACTCCGCCCGCGACTTCGGCCGTCGCCGTTCCCGCGCCCCCGACGTCGACGACGACGGGCTGTGGCCCGTGCCCGACTCCGAGCCCGATCAGCCCGCCGACACCACCGCGGCCAAGGTCGACCAGGACTGCGGCGACGCGCCGAGCCCGTCGCCCGAGTCGGGCGACCAGTGCTCCGCGAAGCCGTTGCGCAAGACGGCGCCGGACAGCGACTTCTGGAAGGACGCCGCGCTCCCGCCGTCGCCCGCCCACCTCGCCGCCCGCCACGACAGGTAGGTGAGCTGGGGCCAGGCCGAGCCCCGCCAGTAGCCGGTGGGGTCGTACGTCGGCTCCGCCCGGTGGACCTGCCGTGGACCGTACGGCGCGCCCAGTGCGACGGGGTCGGTGAGCTGAGCCCGCGCCTCGGGTCGGTCGACGAGCAGCAACGGGAGCAGCGCGTCGTGCGTGCGGACGCGACCGGACCCGCCCGCGGTCGGGCCGTCGTCCACCCAGGTGCAGAGGTCGTCGTCCCAGCGGGCGTCGATCGCCTCGGTGAGCTCGCGCGCCGCGGCGACGAGGTCCTCGTCCGCGGTGACGCGCGACAGCTCGAGCGCGTTCCACCCGACCAGCGCCGAGAAGCCGACCGAGCCGATCGTGAACGCGGGGTTGCGCGATCGGCGCGCCCCCGGTGTGCGCTCGACGGTCTCCAGCAGCGAGCCCTTCGCCGCCCGCCAACCGGCGAGGGTCCAGACCTCCGCGAGCGCGCCGTCCCACCGCGGGCTGTCGTCGCAGCCCGACTCCCACGGGTGGCAGAGCTCCACGAGCCCACCCGACGAGCGCCGGCGCCGGTGCAGGAGGAAGCGCAGGCCCGCTGCCGCGCGCTCCACCACCTCATCGGCCACGGGCAGGCCGGCGGCCAGGACCTCGGCGACGGCGTGGCCGTACATCGGCGGCTGGGTGATCGAGGAGGTGGTCGGGCGGCCCCAGAACGGGGCGTGGGGGGTCGGTCCGCCGGCGTAGCGGATGTGCGGGACGAAGCCGTCCTCGTCCTGGTCGGCCAGCGCGGCGGCCAGCTCGAGGCCCGCCCGCTCGTCGCCCAGGTGGGCCCACACCACGGCGTGGAAGCAGCTGTCCCACAGCCACTGCCACGGGTAGGTCGTGGCGTTCGGGACGCAGAACCCGGCGTCGCCGTCGCGCCGCCACGCCGCCCCGAGGATGCGTCGGGCGCGCTCGTCTAGCGTCGCCTGATCGTGGCCACCGTCGCCCTCGTCTCGTTCCGCCTCGGACGTCACGACGGCGTCTCGGTGGTGGCCGCCACCTGGCAGCGGGTGCTCGACGAGCTCGGCTGGGACGTCCGCACCGTGGCCGGCGACGGGCCCGTGGACCACCTCGTGCCCGGGCTCGAGCTCGGCGCCACCGCCGCCCCGGACCCCGGCGCCGTGGCCGCCGCGCTCGGCGGCGCCGACCTCGTGGTGGTGGAGAACCTCTGCACGATCCCGCTGAACCTACCGGCCGCCCGCCAGGTGGCCGAGGCGCTCCGCGGTCGCCCCGCCGTCCTGCACCACCACGACCCCGCTTGGCAGCGAGCCGCCCTCGCCCACATCACCGAGCTGCCGCCCGACGACCCGGCGTGGCGCCACGTCACGATCAACGAGCTCACCCGCGGCGAGCTGGCCGCGCGCGGCATCGAGGCCACCACCATCTACAACGCGTTCGACCTCGACGTCGCCCCCGGCGACCGCATCGGCACGCGCGCCGAGCTCGAGGTGTCCGACCGGGAGCTGCTCGTCCTCCACCCGGTGCGGGCGATCCCGCGGAAGGACGTGCCCGCCGCGGTGGCGCTGGCCGAGGCCCTCGATGCCACCTACTGGCTCGCGGGACCGGCGGAGGACGGCTACGACGACGAGCTGGCCGACGTGCTGGCGGGCGCGGCGTGCCGGGTGATCCACCGCCCCCCTCCGCGCACGATGGCCGACGCCTACGCGGCCTGCGACGTGGTGGCGTTCCCGTCCACCTGGGAGGGCTTCGGCAACCCGCCGATCGAGGCGGCCATCCACCGCCGCCCGGCGGCGGTGGGCCCGTACCCGGTGGCCGAGGAGCTCCGCGCGCTCGGGTTCGAGTGGTTCCGCCCGGACCGGCCCGAAGCGGTGGCCGGGTTCCTCGTCCGACCGGACGAGGCCCTCCACGACCGCAACCTGGCGCTGGCCCGGGCCCACTTCGGGCTCGACCGGCTGCGGTCGGAGCTCGCCGCCCTCCTCGCTGGGGCAGGCTGGTCCCCGTGACCGGACCCAGCGTCGACCCCATCCGCGAGCGTCGGGCCCGCATCGCCCGGCTCGTGGAGCTCGGCCAGCGGGTCGGCTACGGCCTGTTCGGCGTCGCCGTGGTCGGCTTCCTCATCGGCTTCTTCTCGGGGTTCGCCGGGGTCACGGGCACGGTGATCGTGGCCTCGCTCCTCATCGGCTCCCTGATCCTCGCCCCCGCCATCGTGTTCGGCTACGCCGTGAAGGCGGCCGAGCGGGAGGACCGAGAGCTGGGCCGGTAGGGCTCCCGCTAGGGTCGGCGCTTCGAGTCAGATCACTCCAGGGGGAGCGCAGATGGTCAAGGCAGCGGTGATGATGAGCACCGGCGAGGACCTCGTGGTCCACGACGACATCGAGCAGGCGCCGCCCGGCGCCGGCGAGGTCAAGGTGAAGGTGGTCGCCTCGGGCGTGTGCCACTCGGACCTCTCCGTGCAGAACGGCACCATCCCCCTCCCCGGGCCGATCGTCCTCGGCCACGAGGGGGCCGGGGTGGTCGAAGAGGTCGGCCCCGGCGTCGCCTCCGTCGCCGTCGGCGACCACGTCGTGCTGTCCTTCGTCCCCGAGTGCGGCGATTGCTTCTACTGCAACCGCGGCCAGGGCTTCCTGTGCGAGAAGGGCGCGATGCAGGCCATGGGCGGGATGCTCGACGGCACGACGCGCCTGACCCTCGACGGCCAGCCGCTGCGCCAGATGGCCATGTGCGGCACGTTCGGCAACTACGCCATCGTCCCGGAGATCTCCGTCGTGAAGATCGACGACGACGTCGACCTTCGCTTCGCGGCTCTCATCGGCTGCGGCGTGCTCACCGGCGTCGGCGCCGCCCTCAACACCGCGAACATCCGCAAGGGCGACACCGTGGCCGTGATCGGCTGCGGCGGCGTCGGCCTCAACGTGATCCAGGGCGCCCGCATCGCCGGCGCCGAGCGGATCATCGCCGTCGACATGTTCGAGTCCAAGCTGAAGATGGCCGAGCAGTTCGGCGCCACCGACCTGGTGAAGGCCGACGACGGCGACCCCGTCGCCGCGGTGCAGGCGCTCACCGGCGGCCGCGGCGCCGACGTGGCCTTCGAGGTCATCGGCCTCGGTGCCACGATCGAGCAGGCCATCAACATGGCCCGCAACGGCGGCGAGGCGATCCTCGTGGGCGTCCCCCGCATGGACGTCATGCTCAACCTCAACGCCGCCTTCACGTTCCTGTACCTGGCCAAGACGGTGAAGGGCTGCTGGTACGGCTCGTCGAACGTGCACGAGGACGTGCCGAAGCTCATCCAGCTCTACAAGGACGGGCAGCTCATGCTCGAGGAGCTGGTCTCACGCGAGATCGGCGTCGACGGCATCAACGAGGCGTTCACCGCCATGGGCCAGGGCGAGGTCGCCCGAAGCCTGATCAACCACGAGCACTCGTAGGACAACTCCCACCGCTACCCCGTCTCGCCGGCTTCGCCGACGAGGGCAGGGATCAGCTGTGCTGTCGACCCCTCCCCACTGACCCGAATCGCCCGCTTCGTCCCCTTTGGGGACTAGCGGGAGTCGACGCGGAAGCGGGCGCGGCGGGCCTGGGCGGCCAGGAGCGTCACGCCCCGGCGGCGGGCCGGCACGGGCCGGAAGGGCTCCACGGGCCGGCGGGCCGTGGACGCGGGGTTCTTGGGACGGGTCGGCACACCGACTCTTTCGTCGCCCGCGGGTCGGACTCCTGCCGATCTGGACGGCCTACGATCTCCCGGTGGCTCCCCGACCCCCCGCGACCCGGCTCCCCGCGGCCCGTCGCCGCGAGCAGCTGCTCGAGGTGGCGCTGGAGGTCTTCGGCGAGCAGGGGTTCCACTTGGCCTCGATGAACGACGTGGCCGAGGCTGCCGGGGTCACCAAGCCGGTGCTCTACCAGCACTTCCGCTCGAAGCGGGACCTGTACCGGGAGCTGCTCGACGAGGTCGGCGGCCAGCTGCTCGAGGCCATCACCAAGGCCACCACGGCGGCCCGCTCGCCCCACGAGCAGGTGCAGCTCGGCTTCGAGGCCTACTTCCGGTTCGTGGCCGGCAACGAGCAGGCGTTCCGCGTGCTCTTCGGCGGCGGCACCCGCCGCGACGAGGAGTTCGCCGCCCGGGTGGCCGAGGTCGAGGGCGCCATCGCCGAGGCGATCGCCACCCTCATCGACGTGGAGGGGCTCACCTCCACCGAGCGGCGCCAGCTGGCCCACGGGCTCGTGGGCCTGGCCGAGGGCACCAGCCGCCTCTGGGTGGCCGAGGGCAAGGTCGACCCGCCCGAGCAGCTCGCCGCGCTCGTGGCCGACCTGGCCTGGCGCGGGCTCCGCGCCGTCCGCGGCGGCTGACCGCCCGGCCGGCGATGTAACGGCCGAGGGGCTCAACGACAAGTAGAGGGTGTGGTCACGAGGCGGTCGGGCGGAGCCCGCGCGCAACCAACCCCAGCACCGCCGAGCAGCGATCCCGATGAGGGGTCGCTGCTCGTCCGCGCGAGGCGGGAGCCCGAGGCGTTCGGCTGCTTCTACGACCGGTGCCACCCGTCGATCCTCCGGTACTTCGTCGCGCAGACCGGCTCCCACCACGTCGCGGTGGAGCTCACCGCCGAGACCTTCGCCCAGGCGCTGGCGAGCCTGCGCACCTACGACCCGGAGCGCGGTAGCGGGCGGGCCTGGCTGGCCGGCATCGCCCAGCACCAGTTCCACCGGTACCTCCGTCGGGGCGAGGTGGATGCCCGGCACCGACGACGGCTGCGCATCGTCAGCCCCACGGCCACCCTCGACGAGGTCGAGCGCATCGTCGACGTGGCCGACGCCGAGCTGATGCGACCGCAGCTCATCAGTGCCCTCGCCGCCCTGAGCGACCCGCTCCGCTCCGCCGTGCTCCTGCGCATCGGCGCCGACCTGCCCTACGCGGAGGTGGCGCGCCGGCTCGGCTGCACGGAGGGCACCGCCCGGATCCGCGTCGCGCGGGGCCTCCGCATACTCGTGGCCGAGATGGTGCTGCCGTGAGCCCGGGGGCGCCCTTCGTCGACGAGCTCCGCCACCAGCTCCTCGCTGCCGCCCGGCGCGAGGTGCGCCGCCGACGGCGCCGGCCCCTGGTGGCCGCGGTCGCCGCCGGCGCGACCGCGGCGGTGGCCCTGGTCCTGGTGCTGGTCCCGGGGCCGACCACCGCGGCGGCCGAGGTGGTCGTCCGCGTCCACGACGGGATCGTGGAGGTCACCCTGGTCGACCTCGAGCACCGGCCGGAGCGGATCGAGGCGGCCGTGCGGGAGGCCGGGCTCGACGTACGGGTCCGGTCCGTGCCGGTGGGTCCGTCGTCGGTGGGCCGCTTCGTCGGGCAGGACTCCGGGAGGACGCTCCCGGGCGAGCTCGAGCCGGTCGACGACGGGCCGGCGGGGTTTCGGGGCTTCCTCCTCCCCCTCGGCTGGTCCGGCGAGCTGCACCTCCTCGTCGGGGCGCCCGCGGGCGAGCGCGAAGTGTGGGCACGCTTCAGCGACGCCACCGCGCCGGGCGAGGCGCTGGCCTGCCGAGCGTTGGCCGGCCGACGCGCCGACGTCGTCGTCGCCGAGCTGGCCGGTGCCCCGGCCGCCGTGCGCTACCGGGCCGACGGACCAGACGGCATCCAGGTCGTCCGTCCCGCCGAGCTGCAGTCCTCGCCCTGGTCCGGGTGGATCGTGGCCGAGGCGCTCGGCACCCGGCGCGGCGAGGTGATCGTGCACCTCGTGCCGCCGGCCAACGCGCCCGCGCCCGGGCCACCGCACCCCGGGTGCGGCCCGTGAGCGCGGCCGACGAGCCGCCGCGCCTCGTCCACCTGGACCTGCGCGACACCGCCACCCGCTACGCCTTGTCCTTCGCCGTGGAGCAGGCCGGGTGGTCCCGCGTCGAGGCGCCTCAGGCTGCGGCCGCCCGGGTGGCCGACCACCTGGTCGACCGCCCCGATGTGCCCGCCCTCGACGTGCTGGTGCTCCTGCCCACCCCCGTGGCCTGCCGCCGCGCCGTCGACGCGTTCACGAGCGGCCTGGTCCGCTCCGTGGTGTCGGCCACCGAGCCCGCCGCGCTGCCGGAGGCGCTCGAGGCGGGCCGCCGCGGCTTGAACGTCGTGTCCCACACGATCGTGCAGGCCGCCCACGGGTACCCGGCGCTCACCCCTCGGCAGGAGCGCACCCTCCACCTCGTCGTGCGCGGGCGGGCCAACCGCGAGATCTCGCGCGAGCTCGGGCAGTCCGATGCCACCACGAAGCGAGACATCGCGGAGCTGCTGGTCCGCTTCGATGCCCCCAACCGCGTCGCGCTGGCCGCCACCGCCTGGCGACTCGGTCTGCCCACGGATGCCGTGTCCTGACATGCTGCAGGCATGACCGATGCAGCCCACGAGCAGGCCGTCGTCAAGGGGGTGCCCACCGGGCTCCTGATCGGCGGGACGTGGCGCGAGGCCGCGGGCGGCGGCACCTTCGCCGTCGAGGACCCGTCCACCGGCCAGGTGCTCTGCCAGGTGGCCGACGCCACGGCCGACGATGCCGTCGCCGCCCTCGACGCCGCCGTGGAGGCCCAGGCCGGCTGGGCGGCGACGCCGCCGCGGGAGCGGGGCGAGGTCCTGCGCCGGGCGTTCGACGTGATCACCGAGCGCATCGACGACCTGGCCCTCCTGATGACCCTGGAGATGGGCAAGCCGCTCGCCGAGTCCCGCGCCGAGGTCGCCTACGCCGCCGAGTTCCTCCGGTGGTTCGCCGAGGAGGCCGTGCGCATCGACGGCCGGTTCGCGCCGAACCCCGCCGGCGGCAGCCGCCTCCTCACCATGCGCCAGCCGGTCGGTCCGTGCCTGCTGATCACGCCGTGGAACTTCCCGATGGCGATGGGCACCCGCAAGGTCGGCCCGGCCATCGCGGCCGGCTGCACGATGGTGGTGAAGCCGGCGCAGGTGACGCCGCTGTCGATGCTCGCCCTGGCCAACATCCTCCAGGAGGTGGGGCTTCCGGGCGGAGTGTGCAACGTCATCACCTCGACCTCCGTCGGCCCGGGTGGTCGATCCCCTCATCACCGATCCGCGGCTTCGCAAGCTCTCCTTCACCGGGTCCACCGAGGTCGGCCGACGTCTCATCGCCTCGGCCGCCGACCAGGTGCTGAAGGTGTCCATGGAGCTCGGGGGCAATGCGCCCTTCCTCGTGTTCGAGGACGCCGACCTCGACGCCGCCGTGGCCGGTGCGGTGATCGCCAAGATGCGCAACATGGGCGAGGCGTGCACCTCGGCCAACCGGTTCCTCGTCCACGCGTCGGTCGCCGCCGAGTTCACCGAGCGCCTGGCCGCCGAGCTCGGCGCCATGCCGGTCGGGCGGGGCACCGAGGCCGACGTGAGGGTCGGGCCGCTGATCAACGAGCAGGCCCGCGACGACGTCGCCGCGCTCGTCGACGACGCGGTCAGCCGGGGCGCGAGGGTGGCCACGGGTGGCGCCGCGTCTCCGACCGGGAGGGGTGGTTCTTCCCGCCGACGGTCCTCGCCGAGGTCCCCGCCGATGCGCGCGTGCTGCAGCGAGGAGATCTTCGGGCCCGTCGCACCGATCACCACGTTCACCGACGAGGCGGAGGCCATCGCCGCCGCCAACGACACGGAGTACGGGCTGGTCGCCTACGTGTTCACGCGCGACCTGGAGCGGGCGTTGCGGGTGGTCGAACGGCTCGAGACCGGCATGGTCGGCCTCAACCAGGGCCTGGTGTCCAACCCGGCGGCGCCGTTCGGGGGCGTGAAGCAGTCCGGGATCGGCCGCGAGGGCGGGCCCGAGGGCATCGACGAGTACCTGAGCACCAAGTACGTCGCCCTGCACGTGTCGGAGTGACGCGCAGCGGGTAGTGCCCGGCCCATGGCCGTCTACTCCCTTCCCGACCTCCCGTACGACGCCGAGCGCCCTCGAGCCCCACCTCAGCGCCAGGATCCTCGAGCTCCACCACGACAAGCACCACGCTGCCTACGTGAAGGGCGCCAACAGCGCGCTCGAGCAGCTGGCCGACCTCCGGGCCAAGGGTGACTTCGAGGCCCTCGCCCCGATCGAGCGCGACGCTCGCCTTCAACACCTCCGGGCACGTCCTCCACTCGGTCCTCTGGACCAACCTGTCGCCCGACGGCGGCGGCGAGCCCACCGGCACGTTGGGCACCGCCATCGACGAGGGGTTCGGCGGGTTCACCGGCTTCAAGAAGCAGATGGTCCAGGCCGCCGCCACCATCCAGGGCGCCGGGTGGGCGCTCGCCTCCTGGGAGCCGATGGCGGGGCGCCTCGTGGTGCAGCAGGTCCACGACCACCAGGGCCAGCACGGCCAGGGCACCGTCCCGCTCTTGGCCATCGACGCCTGGGAGCACGCCTACTACCTGCAGTACGAGAACCGGAAGCCCGACTACCTCGAGGCGATCTGGAACGTCATCAGCTGGCCAGACGTCCAGCGTCGGTACGAGGCCGCTCGAGCGGCGGACATCGTCCTGGCCTGACTGTTGCCACGTAGGGTCCCGGCCGATGGCCGAGCCCCGCGAGTACCGACAAGTCCGGTTCGCCGCGCCCCCCGGCGCGGTCGAGCTCCTCATCATCCGCCACGGCGAGTCGGCCGCGGCGCGCGACGGCGAGCTCTTCGAGCTGTGCGACGGGCAGGGCGACCCCGAGCTCCACCCCACCGGGCGCGAGCAGGCCGAGCGGGTGGCGGACCGACTCGAGGTCGAGCCGCTCGACGCCATCTACGTCTCGACGCTCCGGCGCACCTCGGAGACGGCCGCTCCCCTCGTCGCCCGGCGCGGGATCGAGCCGGTCGTGCTGGCCGACCTGCGCGAGGTCCACCTCGGCGAGTGGGAAGGCGGCCTCGTCCGTCGCCACGCGATGGAGGGCCACCCGATCGCCGCCCAGATCGCCGTGCAGGAGCGCTGGGACGTGATCCCGGGCGCCGAGCCCGCCGCCGACTTCCGGGCGCGGGTGCAACGGGCCGTCGCCACCATCGCCGCGCGGCACGCCGACCAGCGGGTCGCCGTGTTCACCCATGGCGCCTGGATCGGCGAGCTCTTCGCCATCGCCACGGGCTCGCGGCCGTTTGCGTTCTCGGGCGCGGACAACGCGTCGATCTCACAGCTCGTCGTCGTGGGCGACCGGTGGATCGCTGCGCCGCTTCAACGACACGTCGCACCTCGACGACGGCGTTCAGCACCGCCGCCCAGGCCCCCACCTGACGTGGAGGTCGTGGCGGCGGTCGCCGTCCTGTTCGGCGCGATCGCGCAGGCGGTCACTGGGTTCGGGTTCTCGCTGGTGTCGGCGCCGTTCCTGGTCGCCGCCTACGGCGCGCCGACCGGCGTCCAGCTCAACCTGCTGCTGTCCATGGCGGTGAACCTGTTCCTGCTCGCGGGCGGGCGGCGGCACCTCGATGCGCGGGCGGCGGGCCGGCTGCTGGTGCCCGCCGTGGTGGCCACGGTGGTGGTGGGCACGCTGATCCGGGGCAGCCAGGACGACCGCCTCACCGTGGTGGCCGGGCTGCTGTGCCTCGTCGGCGTCGTGGCGGTGGCCCGCGGCCGCACGCTGCGGCGCATCACCGGGGTGACGGGGACGATCGTGGTCGGCGCCCTGAGCGGGGCCATCAACGTGGCGGCCGGCATCGGCGGACCGCCGGTGGTGCTGTTCGGCACCACCGCGGGGTGGTCACCGGAGGTGGCGCGGCCGACCCTCCAGGCCTTCTTCCTCGGCATCAACATCGTGGGCCTGGCCACGCTCGGGATGCCCGACGAGCTGCCGCTGGGCCTCGTGGCCGGCGGCGTCGTCGGCCTCGTCGCTGGATGGGTGACGGCGCGCCGCCTCGATGCCGCGCAGGTGCGGACGGCGGTGCTCGTGACCGCCGGGGCAGGCTCGCTGCTGGCGGTGGTGCGCGGCCTCACCTGATCCCGCCTACGTTGCCGGCGTGCCGATCGAGGTCCACCTCTTCCTCCCGCAGATGCGGATGTCGCTCGAGGCGATGGTCGGAAAGGCGCAGGCCGCGGAGGCGGCGGGGTTCGGCGGCGTCGCGCTGATGGACCACCTGGCGCCGCCGATGGCCGAGCAGCAGCCGATGTGGGACGCGTATGGTCACCGCCACCTGGCTGGCCGCCCACACCTCCCGCGCTGACCATCAGCCACCTCGTGCTGTGCGACGCGTTCCGGCACCCGGCGGTGCTCGCCCGCGAGGCCGTGTCCGTCGACCACGCGTCGGGCGGGCGGTTCGAGCTCGGCATCGGGTGGGGCTCGGTGCCCACCGAGCTGGCCACCTTCGGGGTGGGCAGCGACCGAGCCCCGCGATCGGGTCGAGCGCCTCGGTGAGACGCTGCAGGTGGTCCGAGCCCTGTGGACCGGCGAGCCCCTGGACTTCGAGGGCCGCTTCCACCAGGTCCGGGGCGGACAGCAGCAGCCGACCCCGCTGGGCCGGATCCCGATCGTGATCGGCGGCGCCGGCCCGAAGACCCTGCGCCTCGTGGCCGAGCACGCCGACTGGTGGAACCTCTCCGTCGACAAGGTGCACCTGCTCGACGAGCTCCGGCCGAAGGTCGGCGACGCCCGGCCCTCGATCCAGCAGATGGTGACCTACGCCCCCGACCCCGCCACCAGCGACGAGGTCCTCGCCACGGCCGCCCGCCGGTTCGGCCACATGCCGGGCCGGGTGGCGGGCGACGGCGAGGTGGTGCGCCGCCACCTCCGGGACCTCGAGACCCGCGGCATCGAGCGCGCCTACCTCTGGTTCAGCGACTTCGCCGACGAGCGGAACCTCGAGCGCTTCGGCGCCGAGGTGCTGTCCTCGCTGTAGCCGTCCGTAGCGTGGCGGCGTGAACCTCCTGGGCCACGTCCGGGTCGCGCTGCGCACGACGAGCGACGACGAGCACCTGCTCGGTGCTGTCCTGCCCGACCTCGAGTCGCTCCTCGGACAGCGGCTGGAGTCGGCCCGATCCCGGCCGGCCATCGCCGCGGGCATCGCCGTCCACCGCGCCACCGATGCCGCCTTCCACGCCGACCTCCGCTTCACCACCGGCTCGATCGCGCTCACCCGGCGCGCTGCTCGCCCGCGGCATCGGGCGCGGTCCCTCCCGGGCGGTGGGCCACGCGGGGTGGGAGCTCCTGCTCGACGGCCTGCTGGTGGACGACCCGGAGGTGACCACCGGCTTCGCCCGGGCCATCGACGGTCCTCGCCCAGGTGGCCGTGGACGAGCCCACCGCCACGGATCGCCTCGAGTGGTTCGCTCGGCGTCAGGGGGACCAGCCGATCTGGGCGGCCTACGCGGACCCGGCGATGGTGGCCGACCGCCTGCACCGCCAGCTCGCCGCGCGGCCACGGCTCAGCTTCCCCACCGAGCAGCGGTCCACCGTGGCCGAGGAGCTGGCCGGCGCCGTCGAGGGCATCCGCGCCGACGGCCCCGCCCTCATCGAGGACGTGGCCCGGCTCGTCACCTCGGCCGGGTAGTCAGGCGACGTACTCGGCCAGGTGCTTGCCCGTGAGGGTGGGCTTCTTCTTGACCAGCTCGGCAGGGGCGCCCTCGAAGACGACCTTCCCTCCGTCGTGGCCG
>CAVSIC010000012.1:0-8017 GCA_963727905.1 uncultured Microthrixaceae bacterium | reverse complement strand
AGGTGGCGAAGGAGATCCACGCCGCGGGCCGGAAGGCCGTGATCGTCCCGGCCGACCTGAGCGACCTCGATGCCGTCGCCGGCCTCGCCCAGGCGGCCAAGGACGCCTTCGGGCGGGTCGACATCGTCGTGAACAACGTCGGCGGCTCGATGCCCCGGCCGTTCATGGACACGTCGCCGCGGCGTCTCATCGAGGCGTTCTCCTGGAACGTCGCCACCGCCCATGCCCTCACCCGGGCCGCCGTGCCGTTCATGCTCGAGGGCGACGGCGGGGCCGTGGTGGGGATCTCTTCGATGATGGGCCGCACGTCGGGCCGGGGCTACGTCGCCTACGGCACGGCCAAGGCCGGCCTCTCGCACTGGACCCGCCTGGCCGCCCAGGACCTGGCACCCAGGATCCGGGTGAACGCCATCGCGGTCGGGTCGATCGCCACCTCCGCGCTCGACATCGTCCTGCAGGACGACGGGCTGCGGACGGAGATGGAGTCGTCGACCCCGCTCGGGCGGATCGGTGACCCCGAGGAGATCGCGGCGACCGTGCTGTTCCTCGCCTCGGCGGCCGGCGGCTACGTCACGGGCAAGGTGGTCGAGGTCGACGGCGGCATCGAGCAGCCCAACCTCGACATGGGCCTGCCCGATCTGTAGCTAGACGGTCGCCGAGTACACCGGCAGGTCGAGCATCGTCTTCACGCCGGGGGTGGACTCCACCACCGAGGGGATGGCGTTCACCACGTGCATCGCGGTGGCGAGGCAGCCGGCGTGGTTGTGGTCGCCGACGTCGGAGGACAGCTCGACCTCGATCTTCACGTGGGGCTCGCCCTCGATGAGGATCCGGTAGCCCTGGCCCTGCGGCCAGTGGGGGGCGTCCTCGTCGCGCAGGCGCGTGACGTGCTCCACGACGAGCCGCTCCTCGCCGTCGGCCACCCCGACGATCTCGAAGCGCATGCCGGAGATGGTGCCCTTGGCCACGGTGCCCGAGGCGATCGTGATGTCGCGGTCGGCGCGGATGATCTCGTGGCGCTCCTCGATGCGGTCGAGCGGCAGGCCCATCCCCGCGGCCACCAGCTCGAGCACCGGGCCCCACGCCATCGCGGTGCTGCCCGGCGACAGGAGCAGCGACTGCGAGGGGTCGTCCTTCCCGAAGCCCATGATCTCGAACATCGTGAAGTGGTTGTCCCACGTGTCGTAGTTGACGATCTCCATCATCCGGACCGAGCGCACCTCCTTGCAGAGGGCGAGCGCGTGGACCGTGATGCCGGCGTTGCCGAAGCCCGGGTCGATGCCCGAGGTGAAGAAGCTCGAGCCGCCCTCGAGGCAGGCCGCCTGGAGCTGGTCGTAGACGCCGTCGCCGGCCGCCTTCGGGAACAGCAGCGGCACGAACGACGTGTTCACCACGTTCTTGCCGCCGGCCAGCATCCGACACAGGTCCTCGACCACCTGGCCGGGCCGGATGTCGGAGCTGGCCGTGTAGCAGATGCAGTCCGCGTCGAGCGCGAGCAGCGCCTCGGCATCCTGGGTGGCGGTGACCCCCACCGGCTTGCCGCCGCACAGCACGCCGGCGTCCTGGCCGGCCTTGCTGTCGGAGTGCACCCACAGCCCGGCGAGCTCGAGCTGCGGATGGGCCACGATGGCGGGCACGGCGTGGATGCCCACGGTCCCGGTCGCCCACTGGATCACGCGATAGGTCATGGCCGGGAACCGTAGGCTCCGGCCGGTGGAGCCGCATCCGTGGAACACCGAGTTCGCCTGGGCGAACACCGGGGTCGAGCAGTTCGACGAGCTCGGGTACGTGCTCGTGCCAGAGCTGTTCTCGGCCGGTGAGGTCGCCGCCGCGCTGACCGAGCTCGATGCCATCGAGGCCGAGGTCGACGCCTTCCTGCAGACCCAGCCCGACGGGCGGTTCTCGATCGCGGAGACCGGCGCGCTCACGGTGGCACCGCACGGCGTGGCCCGCAGCGAGGTGCTGCGCGACCTGAGCCGGCACCCCCGGATCCTGGAGCTGTGCGCCGAGCTGATCGGCCCGGACGTGCGCCTCTACTGGGACCAGGCCGTCTACAAGAAGCCGGAGAAGCCCCGCCGGGTGCCGTGGCACCAGGACAACGGCTACGTCTACGTCGAGCCGCAGGCCTACCTCACCGTGTGGGTGGCGCTCACCGACGCCACGCTCGAGAACGGGTGCCCGACCCTTGCACCCGGCCGGCACCTCCTCGGCACGCTGGCCCACTGGTACGTCGATCCGCTCGGGCACGAGTGCCTCACCGACGTGCCCGACGCGATCGCCGTCGAGGTGCCCGCCGGCGGCGCCGTGGTGTTCTCGTCGCTCACGCCCCACCTCACCGGGCCGAACACCTCCGATGCCGTTCGGAAGGCGTGGATCCTGCAGTACGCCCCCGACGGCGCGGACGTGCTGGAGGGCGATCCGGACGCCGGACCCGCCGCCCGCCGCGTGCCCTGCACCCACCCCAAGCGCCAGTACGAGGTCCTGCGGTCCGGGAAGGCCGCCCCGCCCTAGGTTGGGGACCGATGGACGACGAGGCCGGGCGGTCAGTTCACGATGAGCTCGACGACCTCGTCGCGCGCGCCGCGGCGGCCACGGCCGGCATCGACCCCGACTCGCTCGTCCCGGTCACGGGGGCCTCCGGCCTGCCATCCGACGGCGAGGCGCCCGCCCCCGCGGCCACCCGTGACGAGCTGCGCCGGCTCACGATCATGTTCAGCGATCTGGTCGGGTCCACCTCGCTGTCCGGACGCCTCGACCCGGAGACGTACCGGACGGTCCTGAGTGCGTACAAGGACGCCTGCCGCCGGGTGATCGAGGACGAGTTCGACGGCCACCTGGTGCACACCCGCGGCGACGGGATGCTGGCCGTGTTCGGGTACCCGGTCGCCCACGAGGACGACGCCCTGCGGGCGGTCAAGGCGGGGATGGCCATCCACCGGGAGCTGGCCGACCTCCCCGCGGAGATCCGCCAGCGAGCCGGCGACGAGCTCGCCGCCCGTGTCGGTGTGCACCGCGGGCTCGTGTACCTCGAGCGCGACACCGAAGAGCTCTACGGGCTGGCCGTGAACATCGCCGCCCGAGTGCAGGAGGCCGCCGCCCCGGGGACCGTGGCGATCACCGACGAGGTCCGGAGCCTGGTGGCCGACAGCGTGCTCACCTCCCCCCTCGAAGCACGAGAGATGAAGGGCGTGGAGCGCGTGCCTGGCCTCCACCGCGTGGTGGCCGAGCACCCCCGGCCCAACCGGATCTCCCGCCGCTGGCCGACGCCGCTGGTGGGCCGCGACGCGGAGCTCGCGGCGCTGCGCGACCGCCTGGCGGAGGCGACCACCGCACCGCGTCCGCTCGCCACCGTGGTCGTCGGCGATGCCGGCGTGGGCAAGTCACGCCTGGTCGGCGCCTTCGTGGACGAGCTCCCGCGCGGGACGATCGTGCTCGACCTCGGCGGCTCACCGTTCCACCGCCACCAGGGCTTGTTCGCCATCCGCGAGCTCGTGTGCGAGTGGGCCGACATTCGCCGGGAACGACCCGGTTCCGAGCAGCTCTCCACGCTGCGGCGCTACCTGGAGCGCCACGGCCTCTCGCACCTGCTCTCCCTCATCGCTCCGGTGGCGGGCATCGCCCCGTCGGCCGGGTACGCCCCCGTAGAGGTGGAGGCCCGCCTGCTCGAGGGCCAGATCGCCGACGCCCTCCACGAGGTGGTGTGCCGTTGGTTCGACGGGCACTCCGGGGTCGTCGTGTTGGAGGACCTCCACTGGCTCGACGACGCCAGCCGCGGCGTGGTCGCCCGCCTGGTGACCTCCGGCCCGCCGGGCCTGCTGGTCCTCGTCACCAGCCGGGACGATCGATCGCTCGGCACGGCCACGGAGCGGCTCGAGCTCGGACCGCTCGGGCCCGACGAGTGCGTGCAGCTCATCCGCCACCACGACGGCGAGCTCTCTCCCGCCATCGCGGCCGAGGTCGTGAGCCGCAGCGACGGCGTGCCGCTCTTCGTGGAGGAGCTGGTGCGGGCCCGTCGGGACGACGCCGTCCTCGAGCCCTCCGATCCGGCCGACGACGACGGGTCGATCCCCCGAGCGCTCTACGAGCCGCTCGCCGCGCGGCTGAGCTCCCTCGGCGAGTCCCGGGTGGTGGCCAGTGCGGCGGCCGCCATCGGACGCACCGTGCACCTCGATCTGCTGGCCAGGGTGAGCGGAGTCACCGCCGACGAGCTCGACGAGGCGCTCACCGAGCTGATGGACAGCAGCGTGCTCGAGCCCGACCACGGCGACGGCCGCACCGTGCGCTTCCGCCATGAGCTGGTCCGGCTGGTCGCCTACGAGCTGGAGCCGCCGTCGGGTCGTGAGCGCTTTCACGCCGTCGCCGCCCACGCCCTCGCCGCCGGCGACATCGCCGCCGGGGCGGACTGGTCGCTCATCGCCGAGCACCACCAGCGCAGCGGCGCCCACGCAGCCGCCGCGGTGGCGCTGGAGCACGCCGCCGACGACGCCCGCCAGCGCGGCTCGCTGGAGGAGGCCCGGGCCAACTTCGACCGGGCCCTCGACGCGGTCGCCGCGGCCCCGCCGGGCGGCGATCGTGACCGGCTCGAGGTCCGCCTCCGCCTGGCCCGAGCGTTCATCGCCGTGTCGGCCGAGGGCTTCGGCTCGGAGCACGCCACCGTGGACCTCCGCGAGAGCCTCGGGCTCTGCATCTCCCAGCCGGAGGGGCCCGAGCTCTACCGCACCCTCATCGCGGCCTGGGGCTACTACATCAACCGCTCCGACCTCGATCGGGCGTGGACCGTCTCCACCGCGCTCCGGCCCCTGTCGGCGGGATCGCGCCGCCACATGCTGCCCACCAACGAGGCCGGGTTCGGGATGATCGAGTTCCACCGCGGCAACTTCAGGGAGTCCGGCCGCCGGCTGCAGGTGGCGGTGGCCGACATCGGCGAGATCGGGGCCGACGACACCTCGGTCCCCGATGCCTGGGCGATGCCCCTCGATCCGATCGCGTCGATGTACGTCCACAACGGCCTCACGATGGGGTGGCTGGGTGACCTCCGGGTGGCGGTCGACCAGATGGCTGCCGCCCGGCATCGCTGCGAGCGCCTTCCGTTCCCGCTCGGGCCCTTCTCCCTGGGGTACGTCCTGCTGCTCGAGGGCTCGATGCACCTCCACCTCGGCGACGTCGAGACCGGCCGAGCCTGCGCCGAAGAGGTCGTCGAGCTGTCGACCCGCCACGGGTTCGACGCGTGGCTCTTCTGGGGGTCGATCCTGCTCCGCACGTTGGAGGCGGCCGAGGCGGGACCGGAGCGCGGGCCCGCGCTCGCGGCCGAGGCACTGATGTCGGTCCAGATGTTCCACGCGCTGGGCGTCCGGGCCCACTCGGCGACCATGTACGGCAGTGTGGCCGGGGTGCTCCTCCGGCTGGGCGACCGGGACGGAGCGCGCGGCGCGGCCGACCGGGCCCTCGAGCTGGTGGCCGAGACCGGCTCCGCCGCGGCGGAAAGCGAGATCCTGCGGGTCCGAGCGCTCGCCGGGCCCGATGAGGAGGCCGAAGCCGGCCTCCTGGCCGCGCTCGCCCGAGCCGAGGAGCACGGCGCGGTGATCGGCGCCGTCCACATCGCCGCGGACCTCGTGGTGCTGGGCGGCGACGCCCACCTGCCCACGCTCGACCAGGCGCTCGCCAAGGTCGTCAGCGACACGGGCGTGCCCGTGCTGGCGGCGGCCCGCGACGTGCTCGCCGCGTCCGCGGGCTAGCGGACGAAGAGGTTCGCGGCCGGCGGGTGGACCGCGAGCTCGGCCGGCAGGTCGGCGTTGGCGATCGGGTCGCCGGGGACGAGGCGCAGCGGGACGACGCCGGCCCAGTGGGGCAGCGCCAGGTCCTCCGGCTCGTCGAGGGCGTCGCCGGTGCGGATCTTGCAGGAGCCCTCGTCGATCACGAGACGGATGACCGCGGTCTTCTTCCGCTCGAGGGCGCTGGTGGGACGTGACGTCTCGCTGCGCCCTGGGACCACGTGGTCGACGATGGCGGCCAGCGCCCGATCCTTCTCGTCGTCGTCCTCGACCTTCTCGGCGGTGCCGAGCAGCACGACCGAGCGGTAGTTCATCGAGTGGTGGAACGCGCTCCGGGCGAGCACGAGCCCGTCGAGCAGCGTGACGGTGACGCACACCTCGGTGCCGGACGACGCCTTGAGCATCGCGTTGGCGGCGGCGCCGTGGAGGTAGAGCACGTCGTCGATGCGCCCGTAGGTCATCGGCAGGACCTTGGGCGCCCCGTCGACCACGAAGCCGACGTGGGCGATGTAGGCCTCGTCGAGGATCGCGTCGGCGGCGTCCCGGTCGAAGTCCCCGCGCTCGGAGTGGCGCCGCAGCTTCGTGCGATCGGTCTCGGTGAGGGTGGGAGAGCTCGCCATGCGGCCCATGGTGGCAGGCCGCACAGCGAGCCCCCCACGCTTTCTGGAGTGAGGTGGGGGTCAACCAGTGGGGAGGTCGCCCCAGAAGCCGGCGACCTGGGACAGGCGGCCGTCGAGGCCGACCTGGGCGACGTCGATGCCGGTCACGATGACGGAGCCGTCGGCGCCGAGCAGCTCCCATCCGAAGCGCAGCTGGTCGTTGTGCTGGTCGATGCCGGTGGTCCGGCGCATGCCGAGGCCGGGGAACTGGGCGTGGACGGCGGCCATCATCTCGGCCAGGCCGTCGTGGCCGTTGGCGTCGGCGTTCGGGTCGACGTGCCGACCGTGCTCGTTGAACACGGAGCTGATCTTCGCTTCCCGCGCGGCGTCGTCGGTCTCCAGCCACATGTCGAAGTAGCTGTCGACCAGGGTCTCGGTGGTGGTGGCGGTGATGTTCGCAGTAGTGGTCATGCGTCCACCCTGCGCTCCTCGGCGACGCAGGACGATTACCTGAGAGGTAAGCGACGACGGCCGCGCCCGTCGGTACCGTCGACCCGTGACCACCATCTCGCCCCCGGCCGGCGTCGGGGACCTCCTGCGGGGCTGGCGCCAGCGCCGGCGGCTCAGCCAGCTCGATCTCTCCGTCGAGGCCGAGGTGTCCGCCCGGCACCTGTCCTTCGTGGAGACGGGCCGGTCGAAGCCCAGCCGGGAGCTCGTGCTGCACCTCGCCGAGCACCTCGATGTCCCCCTCCGGGAACGGAACTCGCTGCTGCTCGCGGCCGGCTACTCGCCCGCCTATGCCGAGCGGTCGCTCGACGATCAGGACATGGATCCCGTGCGGATCACCCTCGACCGGATCCTCCAGGGCCACGAGCCGTACCCGGCCGTGATCGTCGACCGGTCGTGGGACCTCGTGAGCGCCAACACGCCCGCCCTCGGCCTCTTCACCGAAGGCGTCGCCGCGCACCTCCTCGAGCCGCCCATCAACGTGTACCGCCTGGGCCTGCACCCGGACGGGCTCGCCTCACGGGTCCGCAACCTCGCCGAGTACAGCCAGCACCTCATCACCCAGCTGCGGCGCGATGCCGCGCTCAGCGGCGACCCGCGCCTGGCGGCGCTGCTCGACGAGGTGCGGGGCTACCCGGGCGTCGTCGACGGCGGCGTGGAGCTCGTCGACGCCGCCTCGCTGCTGTTCCTCCCGATCGAGCTGGAGCAGTCCGACGGCTCGGTGCTGTCGCTGTTCAGCACGATCTCCACGTTCGGCACCGCGCTCGACGTCACGTTGGCCGAGCTGAGCATCGAGCAGTTCTTCCCGGCTGATCAGGCCACCCAGGACGCCTTGCTCAAGAGCTGACCGCTACGGCCGTAGCACCGGCTTCACGACCCGGCCGGACAGCGAGGCTTCCTCCGCCGCGTCGATCTCGCTCAGGGGGAACTCCTCGATGAGGCGGTCGAAGGGGAACCGGCCCTGCTGCCACAGGTCGATCATCCGCGGGATGAACGACTTGGGGTCGGCGTTGCCCTCGAGGACCCAGAAGACCGTCTTGCCGGTGACCGACAGCGTGTCGAAGGACATCTCGTCGAGGGCCGCGCCCACGAGCGCACCGCGCCCGCCGAGGCGCACGCACCCCATCGCCACCCGGGCGA
>CAVSIC010000011.1:0-3287 GCA_963727905.1 uncultured Microthrixaceae bacterium | reverse complement strand
AGGAGCAGCTGACGTCGGCGAGGATGCCGGGCGCGGCGACCATGTCGCCGACCAGGTAGACGTCGTTGCCTCGGTCGATGGCGGGGCGGTCGCGCCACGACGTCCCCGGCAGATCCAGCGCGCCGGACTCGTTCTCGATCTTGGCCTGGCGGCGCCACGTCTCCCGCTGGCGCCAGCCGCGGTAGCCGACGTCGAGGAGCTCCTCGGCCCGGGCGATGGCCTCGTCGCGCGACTCGTCCGGGCGCATGCCGACCTGCACCTGCACCAGGTGCTCGCCCTTCGGGGCGAGCGTCGGGTCGGGCATCGAGAACGTCTCGGCCCAGCCCGACGCGTCCATGTCGGACACGATGAACGCGTCGCCCCGGCGCTTGGTCAGCGTGACGTCGAGCAGCGCCGTGCGGGCGCCCGTCCACGACACCGTCCTCACCGAGCAGCGCGGACGCCGCCGGCAGCGGCACCGCCAGCACCACCGGGCCGCCGGTCGGCAACGAGTCGACCCGGCTCGACGTCTCGATGCGGACGCCGAGCGAGCGGGCCCGGTCGGCCAGCCGGTCGATCACGGCCGCCCAGCCGCCGGTGACGTAGCGGACCGTCGGCGGGACCATCGTGGCCTGGCGCAGCCGCTCCACCACGAACGCGGCGGACAGCGAGCCGGGGTCGTGGTGGAAGGTCGCCACCCCGACGAAGCTCGCCACGTGGGCCACGGCCCGGTCGTCGCCCACGACCTCGCGGGCCCAGTCGGTGAACGAGCGGTCGATCGGCGCGTCGGCCTTGCGGAGCTGCAGCATCGCCCGGGCCGTCCGGACCGGGGGCACGCGGTGGCCGCCGCCGTCCACCCGCAGCACCATCTTCGGCACCGGACCGCCGGGAGCTTGGTGAACGGGCGGGTCAGGCCCCGCTCGTCGAGCCACGGCCACAGCTTCGTGTTCGTGTAGAAGACGTGCGGGCCCCAGTTGGCCCGGCGGTCGCCCGCCGTCGTCCACGCCCGCCCGCCGAGGCGGTCGTGCGCCTCGTGGAGCGTGACCTGGTGGCCCTGCTCGCGGGCCGCCACCGCCGCCACCAGCCCGCCGATCCCACCACCGACCACCGTGACCTCGACCATCGGGTCCTCCTCTCGTCCTGCCCAAGAGAGGCGGCGGGAACCTTTTGTGGTTCCGTGGTGCTCCATATGGCCGTGGAGGACCAGGTCCGTGCCGCGCAGCACGGCGACCCGATCGCGATCGACGCCCTCCTCACCGACCTCGCGCCCTGGATCGGGCGGATCTGCGGGGCCATCGCCCTCGACGACGGTCCCGACGCCATGCAGGAGACCCTCATCACCATCATCAAGAACCTCCCGACCCTCCGAGAGCCCGCCGCCTTCCGGGGCTGGGCCCGCCGGATCGCGGTCCGCCAGGCGCTGCGCCACACCGGCCACGAGCGCGAGGTCCTCGTCGCCGAGCTCCCCGAGGTCACCCGCATCACCGACCTCGACACCCCCGTCGACGTCCGCGCCACCCTCGCCGCCCTCACCCCGCCCCAACGGGCGCTGCTCGTGCTGCGCGACCTCGAGGACCTGTCCGAACGCGATGCCGCCGCCGCCCTCGGCCTCGAGCTCGGCACCGTGAAGTCCGGGCTCCACCGAGCCCGCGAAGCCTTCAAGGAGAGGTGGGACGGATGACCGCCACCGACACGCCCATCACCGTCGTCGGCGGCGGCCTCGCCGGCCTCGTCGCCGCCATCACCGCCGCCGAAGCCGGCGCCCCCGTGGTGCTGCACGAGGCCGGCCCGCAGCTCGGCGGCCGCGCCACCAGCGGCGACGGCCCCTACGGCGTGAACCTCGGCCCCCACGTGGTCTACGAGGGCGGCGCCGTGATGGCGTTCCTGCGCCAGCGACGGCTCCACCGGGAGCTGCGCCTGCGGCGCAACACGGGGCGCGGCATCCGCGTCGTCGACGACCGCGGCGTCCACCTCGGCGTCGGCGTCCTCCCCTCGTACGTGGCGATGCACCTCAAGCGCGAGGCGCCCGCCGACGTCGACTTCGCCACCTGGGCCACCGAGTCCTTCGGGCGCCGCATCGGCAACCACCTGCGCCACCTCACCGGGCTCTACACGTTCCACCACGACCCCGGTGGCCTGTCCGCCGAGTCCGTGTGGGACGGGTGCCGCCGGAGCATGGCCCGCCCCGACCGGGTCCGCTACATCGGCGGCGGCTGGTCCAGCCTCATCGCCACGCTCGAGGCCGCCGCTCGGGCGCGGGGCGTGCGCATCGAGCTCGACTCGCCGGTCGACCAGCTGCCCTCGGGTCCGACGATCGTGGCCCTCCCGCACCGGGCGGCCAGCGCGCTGCTCGACGACGACATCGACTGGCCCATGGCCCGCACCGCGCTCCTCGACGTCGCCGTCGAAGGCGCGCCAGGCCTCCGGGCGCTCGCCCTCGACCTGAGCTCCGACCTCGGCGGCTGCATCCTCGCCGAGCGCTTCACCTGGGCGGACCCGACGCTCGCGCCCCCCGGCGTCGACCTGATCCAGGCCCACCTCGGCGTGCCGGAGGGCGCCTCGCTCGACGACGCCGTCGCCCGCATGGAGCGCACCGTCGACGCGCTCGGGGACTGGCGCTCCCACGAGGTCTGGCGCCGCTCGCTCATCGTCGAGCGCGGGTCCTCCGCCGCCGACCCCGTCGGCACGACCTGGCGCGACCGCCCCGCCATCGACCGCGGCGACGCCCGCTACCTCGCCGGCGATGCCACCGCCGCCCCCGGCCTCCTCTCCGAGGTCTCCGTCAACAGCGCCGTCCGCGCCGCCGGCCTGGCTGTCGCCGACCGCCGCCAGCGCCAGTGGGCCCCCGGCTGGCCGACGGCCGAGCTGTCGACCGAGATGCGCACCCGGGTCCTGGCGGCGGTCCTGCCCGGCTCGAGCGTGTCGACCGAGCACGTCGCCGCCCCGATCGACGAGGCCTGGAAGGTCGAGCCCGTCGCCGAGGCCGAGCCCTACCGCACCCGCACCAAGCGCCGGGGCAAGACCCGCCTCACCACCGCCGAGCCGTCGCCCGACGGCGGCACGACCATCACCACCGTCACCACTACGCGGCGGGGGTGACTGTCACACGTCGTCGGTAGACCTGGACACATGGACTGGGGAGAGGACGACCACGGCGGCCTCGACGACATCTTCGTGCCGCGGGATCTGGACACCGGCGACCCGATGCCGGAGTGGAGCCCAACTCCGGTCGCAGCTCGTCACCAACCGACGGGCCGATGGTGGCGCTGCCGGCGCCACGGACAGCGCTGACCGTCGGACGGGAGCCC